>NZ_FUYP01000096.1 GCF_900168005.1 Sphingopyxis flava | reverse complement strand
TGCTGCGCGACAAACAAGGTGAGAATTGCCGACAAACAGGGGCTCATCCGCAAATTTGGTGCAGCCTGGCCGACGAGGCCTTTGGAAGCCTGATCGATGATCAGTCAGGCGGCGAGCAGAACACGCTGCCGGAGGAGCTGGTAGTCAGCGCGTCCGTACATCTGTCGCTTTATGGCTTTGACCCGGTTGATCTGACCTTCGACCGGGCTCGTTGTCCAGCGGGTCGTAATCGCGCCCTTCACGGCATCGATGTCGCGCGCGATGCCGGCCGCAAAGCTGGCGACTTCACTGTCTGCAGCCTGTTCGAGCCATCTATCGAGCCTGGTCACGTCGTTGCCATCGAGCAGCGCGATGAACTCTGCGGCGAGCCCGGCCACCGTGCAAAGCTCCGGTGCCCGCGCATAGAGATGATGGAGGAAAGCCCTGGCATCCGCATCGATCTGACCGGGATCCCGGCTCAGATACCAGGCACAGCGCCGGCGTGACGGGGCTTTCCAGCCGGTCCGCGTCTGCTGCTCCGCTGTTGTCTGTAGATTGTCGCGGGCCCGCCGTCGGGCGGCCCATCGGGCAATGCTATTCCGGCTCCCCCTGTAGCCGTGTTCCTTCAGATCCCGCCAGAGCTGCTGCCCGACCTGGCATCCCGCTTGCCATCGGCTCTCGAGCCAGTCTTCATAAGGTGCGAGCAGATGCGAGGTTGAAGAAGGACGGATATGTTCGGGTTCACCGCCCGCGGCCAGCCACCGCTGAACCGTGCGCTGGCTGATGCCGGTCAGACCGGCGATGTGCGATACGGGATGGCCTTGCGCGCGAAGGCGGCAGATTTCTTCCCATCGCTCGCGACGCGCTGATTGTCGACCGGTTCGCAATCTGGCGAGACCGGGAGCGGCCGGTGGAAGGCGGGCCTGCGTCCCTGTCATGCTTTTCACCGCCGCCGACACGGCGCCACGATGGCGGCCCACGGCCTCGCGCAGTGCGTCCCCCAGTCCGCGGAGCAGATGCCAGCGATCAGCCACCTGCACAGCGTCTGGCGCCCCGCGCCTTGCTCCATCGGCATAAAGGCCGGCGCGATCGCGTGCGACGACCTGAATCCCGGGATAGCGCCGGAGCCAGCCGGCCACGCTGTCCGCGTTGCGATCAGGAAGCAAATCCACAAACGCGATTGCGCTCCAGATCGCAGATGATCGTTCCATAGCGCTGGCCGCGGCGCCATGCCCAGTCATCGATGCCGACAATGGTCGGGGCGATAAAATCCGGCACAGGCGCCGACCGGATCATCCGCAGCAAGCTATCGCCGCTCACCGGCATCGCCAGCCGGTGCGCAAGACGGGACCCCGGCTCGCCGCCGGCGGCAAGGCCGATCGCCCGCTGGCTGTCGGCGAGCCGGACGGAGCGCTGTGCTCTAGAAGCAACCACCCCGGGCAGCCGCTCCGCGAATATCCGTACCTTGCAGGCGGGCGTCCCGCAGCGAAAGCGCCGCACCCTGAGCGTCATCCGCACAATCCGTCCATGCCAGGGCAGGTCGCGCGGCCGGCGCTCGTAATGGCTGTGAATGCGGCTCGACCGCCGTGCGCAGCCGGGACAGGCTGACGAACGCTGAACCGGCTTCACCGTCAGATGAAGCTCGCCCTGCGCTGTGTCGCTGCGACGGACAATCGTTAAACCTTCAGGAACGGGAGAACCGGCAGATGTCTGGAACACGCGCAAATACCATCGCTGACCGTAATCCCCACTCTATGCACGCTCCCGATTCGCGCGTGAATCCCCCAACTTGCACCAAATTTGCGGATGAGCCCCTGTTTGTCG
>NZ_FUYP01000016.1 GCF_900168005.1 Sphingopyxis flava | reverse complement strand
TCCGCGCTGTAGCGCTTTCTCGTCGTCTTCATTCCAGTCCATTCCTCAGGTCAGGCTGAGCTTATCACCCTGTCCAGAAAAACGGCACCACCTCAGGCGTCGGAGCGACATATGCGCCTTCTGGCGCTGATGGTAGCCACGGCCTTCTTCATGGAGCAGCTCGATTCGACTGTGCTGGTGACGGCATTGCCCGATATCGCGCAATCGCTGGGAGCAGATCCGCTACGCGCCAATCTGACGCTCACCGCCTATCTCGTCAGCCTGACGGCTTTTCTGCCGGTAAGCGGCCGTGTCGCCGACCGGTTCGGGATGCGCAACGTCTTCTGTGCAGCGATCGCGATCTTCACCGTCGCCTCGCTGCTCTGCAGTCTTGCGACCACCCTTGGCGGTCTGGTCGCTGCGCGCTTCATGCAGGGCATCGGTGCCGCGATGATGTCGCCGGTCGGACGCCTGCTATTGCTGCGTTCGGTGCCCAAGGCGCAGTTCGTCTCGGCCATGGCCTGGGTCCTCACCCCGACAATGATCGCCCCGATCGCGGGGCCGCTCGTTGGCGGGTTCCTCACGACCTATGCGTCGTGGCGGTGGATCTTTTTTATCAACCTGCCCATCGGCATTCTTGGTATTGCCATGGCTTGGTGGCTGGTGCGTGACGAGGTTCGCCCGGCGCCGCGCCGCTTCGACTGGTTCGGAGCGCTGCTTTGCGGAACCGCCCTGTCGGGCACGGTGATCGGGCTTGAACTGCTGGTTCATGGCCTCGGGCCCCAATCCCTGGCTTTTTTGCTGCTGCTTGCCGGACTGGCCGCGGCGACAGGCTATTTCTTCCACGCGCGAAGACATCATGCGCCGCTGGTAGATCTCACGCTCCTGCGGATCCCGACATTCGCGATCGCGACATGGTCGGGCATATTTTTCCGCATTGCGATCGGGTCCTTTCCCTTCCTGCTGCCGATGATGCTCCAGCTGGGTTTCGGTATGTCCGCCTTCGAAAGCGGGTTGATCACTTTCGCGGGCGGTGTCAGCGCACTGGCGGTCAAGCTCACTACGATTCCGATGCTCCGGCGCTTTGGATACCGGAACATCATGATCGTCAACAGCATCGCTTGCGCTGCCTTCCTGGCGTTATGCGCGGCGTTCAGGCCTGCGTGGCCGATCGCAGCATTCTATGCGGTGGTCTTGCTCGGCGGCTTCGTCCGGTCGCTTCAGTTCAACGCGCTCGGTACGATTGCCTTTGCCGACGTCTCCAGCGCACGGATGAGCGACTCGACCAGTCTTCACAGCGTGGTCCAACAATTTTCGGCGATGCTCGGGATATCGCTTGCGGCCGCGCTGCTCGCGCTTTCCATGAACGCGCGAGGAGCGCATGCGGCAGGGCTGATCGATTTCTCGGTCGGCTTTCTGTCGATGGCTTTGCTCGCCATGGTCTCGGCAGCCTTGGGTCTGCGTTTTGCGCGCGACGCGGGGGCCGAATTGAGCGGCGCTCGCTATCGCTGAGCTGAACTCGCGCTTGCATCTGGGCCCTATCCCAAAGCCCGTACCGATGTCTCGTCTAGGGTTTCGTGGACAAAGGGCAACCAGAGCAATGCTGAGGCGAGGCTGGCGGCGATCCATGAGCATCCGGCGGCTGTGGACGGGATCATCTATCCCTCGCGTCTCAACAACGGGGCCAATCTCGCCATCGATGATCGCGCCGTGCCGCGCATCGGACCGGTGCTCGATCGCTTCCAGGTCGCCTTCCCGGATGCTTGTCCCTGCCGCCGAAGGGCCATCCCTGACGATCCGTGCGACGCCGCGCGCCGCTATTCGAAAAATCTCATCATGAGCGACCGCTCGTGCCGTCCTACTTCGACGCGGCTGCACCAGATCCAGCGTCCAGGGGGGAGGGGATTGCTTCAACCTGTCGGCTGTCGCGGCGCGCGTTCGAGGGGCGGTTGAGCGAAGCCGGCGCTCTGCTGCCCGCCGGCTTGGATCATATGATCTCATCGTGGCGGCGAGGCTCGAGTTTCACCCCTTGAACGAGCTTTTCGTGGCTACAAGGTGCGCACGGGCTCCTTCTAAGCCGCGATCCCGAGCAGCGCGGCCGCGGCGCAGGCCGTGACCGATACGATAAGCAAGCGCCGAAGCAATGTTTTCGGGCGTGGTTCGGGGCGGACGATTGCGACCAGCGGGATGGCGATGGCGGCGAGCCAGAAGATCGCGATGAGCGGCGCTCCATTGCCAAGCAGGATACGCGCGAGGAGTGTGAGCGCGAGTGCGAGCGGAACGCCCCAGATCACCCCGTCCCAGCCGGCGCGCAGCCGCGGTTCATGGAGGCCGCGCCGCTGGCGCTTGCCGAGCCAGATCGAAGTGCCGGTTGCGACGACGATGGTGAGTGCGAAACCGAACAGGACATAGGCAATCTTCACCGGCAGGCCGCCATAATTTCCGAAGTGGAGATTATATGTCGACGCCGCGAGCTGTTGCCCGAGGTGGCCGTCGGAGAGGCCGACCTTGCCATGATAGCTGCCGTCGGCGCCAAATTCATAGGTCTCGCCATAGATCAGGCGGCGCGGATGCTCGGCGATGAGCTGCGTATGTTGGCCGCGCGTACCCGGGTCGTGGAGGATCACATAAGTCAGGCGCGCGTCGGGTTCATTGTGCGCGAGCCAGGCGAGGGGCGCTGCGATGTCGGCGAGCGGCGCCGGGCGAGCATCGGCGGCGTGCTCCTCCCCGAAGATCGGCGCGTAGGCCGCCTCGATGTCATTCTTGTAGAAGGCTCCGGCGAGACCATAGGCTCCGACAACGCCGAGGCCGATCATCGATCCGGTGACGGCAATCGCGAGCGAAAAGGGCATGGTCCAGACGCCAAGCCGATTGTGCCAGTCGGCAAGGCCGACACCATGGTTGTCGCGCGTGCGCAGACGAAAGGCGTCGCGGAAGATGCGCGGGTGGGCGACGAGGCCCGACAGTGTGAGCGCGAGGATCATCACGCCGAAAATGCCGACGATCGTCATTCCGACGAGTCCCGGGATGTTGAGCGCATAATGGGCGCCGAGCAGAAACTCGGACCAGCTATTCTCCTCCGGCCCGGCGATCTTGCCGTCGGCATCGATGTGAACCGCCTGATGGTCGGTGGTGATCGTGCTGCGCGGCAGGCCCTCGACCGGCATGTGAACATAAAGATGAGTGGTGCGAGGCTTGTTCTTTTCGGCTGCGAGAACGGAAGCGACGGCATGCTGAACGGCTTCGGGGGCGATGGCCGTCATTTCCGGCGCATCGGGCTGCTCGATCCGCTGCCATTCCTGGTAGAATACGACGAGGGTCCCGGTGAGGCAGATGAGATAGAGGAGCGCCGAGGCGAGGAGGCCGATCGCGGCGTGCGCCGAGAGCGCACGCTGGACGGCATCTTTTGAAATGGCGAGCCTCATAGCGCGCCTCCTACGAGAGTGAGGACGAGGCCCCCAGCCGCGGGCGCAGCGAGGCATATCAGTTGCGCGCGGCGGGTCGACAGCATGAGAAGCCAGAAGGCGAGGGCGCCCCACAGGAGAGGGAGAAGCAGCAGCGCGATCGCATTGCCGTCGGCGTCGTTCAATCCCGCCATGGCGAAGAGGGCGCGCGCGCCGAGCGCGGCCAGCAGGGAGGCTGCGAAAGCGAGCGGTATGGTGAGGAGGAAGGTGATGAGGCGGCGGCCGATATGACGGGGTTCGCCTGGTTCGGGAAGCGCATGCGCTTTCCGCTCCGAGGCGCGCGCCTTGCCGCGCGGCGACGTCCACGCCGCATGTGCGAGGAGCAGCGCCGCGCACGCCATGCCAAACAGCGACGCGACGGCGAGGCCCCATGCGCCATCGCCTGCGAGCGCGAGCAGCGAGCCGAGGAGCATCAGCGCCCAGCCCATGCCGTTCGCCAGAACCGAGCGGCGCGAAAGGCCCCATGCGCGGCGAAGTTGGAGCACCGCGGCGATGATCGCTGCAGCGCCGAGCCAGACGAGAGGCGCGGGGCCAATCACCGGAAGCGGTAGCCGACCGTTGCCATCACATTTCGCGGCGCACCGACAAAACAGTCGCCGCGCGCCAGGCACGATGCGAAAAACCGGTTGTTGAGCAGGTTCGTCGCATTGACGGCAAATCGCCATTGTCCCCAGCTGACTTCGGCCAGCGCATCGACCGTCGTGTTGCTGGGCGTGACCAGCGACCAGGCCGGACCCGTCGAGCGGCGCTTGCCGGTATAGACGACCCCCGCGCCGAGCCGCAGCTGCGCATCGCCTTCAAGACCGAACGTCTTGGTCGACCAGATCGAGGCGATGTGGCGCGGGAGGTAATCGAGGTCGGTGTTCACCTCCGACTTCAGCTTGTTGTAGCCATAGTTGACGAGGAGGTCGAAATTGCCCGGCAGCGTGTGGCTCGCCTCGACCTCGATCCCCTTGGTCGTGAGCTCGCCCGACTGCGCGGTGCCGCCGCCCGCGAGATAGAGGACGCGGTTGCGCTCCTTCACCCGGAAGGCCGTGACGGTCACCAGCGTGCCGGAGCGCGGATGCCACTTGAAGCCGGCCTCCCATTGTTCGCCGGTCTGGGGCCGGAAGGGATCGCCGACGCTGCCGTCGGCATTTTCGTTGCGCCCCGCGATCGGCAAGAAGCTTTCGGTGTAACTTACAAAGGGCGAAATCCCGGCACCGATGTCGCCGATGATCCCGGCCCTGAAGGTCGTCGCATTATCCTTGTTCCCCGCCGAGGATGTCACGCGGTCGCGCCGCGCGCCAAGCACGACCGAGACCCGGTCGAAGAAGCGGATCTGGTCCTGGACATAGACGCCGAGCTGCTTCTGGGAGTCATAGGCGAAGGGGCCGGTGGGATCATAGGTCTGCAGCGCGTCATAATCGATGTCGTAAAGGTCGATGGTCTCGAACCCGAAGACCCCGCGCTTGCCGACCTTGTTCCAGCTATAGTCGATGCCGACGAGCAGCTTGTGTTCGACATTCGCGCCGGTGTTGAAATCGAACTGGAGATTATTGTCGGTCGAAAAAACATTCATCCGTGCGTCGCTGGCATCGGCGTAGAGACCGATCGTCCGGCGGTCGGTTCCATAGACCGAAAAGGGATCGGTCGGGTTGCTGTAGCTGTCGGCATAATGGGTGAAATATTCAAGGTCGCTGTCGATGTAGCGCGCCTTGAGGCTGAGGCGCACCGCATCGGAAAAATCATGCGTGACGCTCGCCATGCCCTGCAGCGAGCGGCCGGCATAGCGGTCCCAGCCGGGCTTGCCGACAAAGGTATAGCGGTCAAGGTTCCCAGGCGCGCCCGGGTTCGGGCGGAAGGTGCCGATGATCGGCAGGAATTGCGAGGTCGAACCCGTATCGTCCTCCTGGTAGAGGCCGGTGAGGATGATGTCGGTGTCCGCGCTCGGCTGCCAGCGAAGCGATGGAGCGAACATCACCCGGTCGTCGGGAACATGATCGACATAGGTGCCGGCGTCGCGCGCGCGCGCGACCGTGCGGATGGCAAGGCTGTCGCTCAGCGCAAGATTGACGTCCGCGAGCACTTCCTTGCGGTCGTAGCTTCCGTAAACGAGGCTCACCTCGCCCTGCGTTTCAAAACCGGGGCTTTTCGACACGAGGTTGACGAGACCCCCGATCGAGCCTTGTCCGAACAGGACCGATGCCGGACCGCGGACAATTTCGACGCGCTCGAAATTATAGGGATCCGAGGTGATGCTGGCGTAGTAGGAGAATATGTCGCGCATTCCGTCGCGGAACTGCAGCGCATCGATCCCGCGCACGTTGAAGCCGTCGACACGCGTATCGCGGCCATAGGGATTGGCAAGCACGCCCGCGGCATATTTGACCGTGTCGCTGATATTGATCGCGCCCTGCGCCTCATATTGGTCAGCGGTGATGATCTTCACCGGCTGAGGCAATTCGACCAGCGCGGTTTCGGTCTTGGTGCCGGCATAGCCAGTCACGACGATCGACCCCTGATCCTCGGCTTCGGCTGAAGCTGCATCCGCGGCGAGGGCGTTGCCGCTGGCCAGCGCTGCGCCAAGAAGCAAGGCTATACGCGCGTTTTTCAATTTTCATTCCCCTGGACTGCGATCGAATCGCACGCTCACTAATGCGATGCAGTCTCATTAGCAACATTTGCATTTGCTTTGCCATTTCTTCTGCGGGATCGGTGGACCCTTGTCGAAGCGCATTTTGCCCAAGTTCAGCGAGCGCAAGCGCTCGCATTTGCCCGCCGGAGCGGCCGGAATATTCAGGGGCACGCAGTGCAACCGCGACGCCCCCCGAACGGCAAGCCTGAGCGCCGCAATTCCTCCGCCGGGAAAAATGGGACGATGAGGATTTTCTAGTCGCCCAGCCAATCGGCTGTGATCTGTCCTCTATGCCCCTCCGGCGCCAGCGCGGCGCGGAGGGCCTCCAGCAGCGGCGGTAGCGCCTGGGTAAAGGCGTAGGGCGGGTTGATGATGAAAAGGCCCGCGCCATTGTAGATATCGCGTTGGTCGCTGTCGTAGAGCCAATGCTCGACCATGAGAAACTTCGGGATACCGAGTTTTCGCAGCTGCTGCTTCCACCGCTGGTGCGTCTCGCGCTCCTTGAGCGGATACCAGATCACGGTCACGCCATGCGCCCATTTGCGGTTTGCGGATGCGAGGGTGGCGGTAATGCGGGCGCGTTCATCGGTCTGCTCGTAGGGCGGGTCTACCACCACAACGCCGCGCGCGGTGCGCGGCGGCAACATCGCCAGCCAGAGCTCGTAGGCATCGCGCTGATGCACAGCGGCGGATGTGCCGCGCATTGCGCGGCGCAGCGCATAGACGTCTTCGGGATGTTTCTCGTTGAGGATGAGAAGATCCTGCGGACGCAAAAGCTGCGCCAATATTCGCGGCGATCCGGGGTAGTAACGAGGCTCGGCCCCTGGATTTACGGCCATCACCGCGGCGCGGTACTCCTCCAGCAAGGGGCTCGGCTGGGCAAAAACCCTTACGACCCCCTGACTAGCCTCGCCGGTGCGCTGGGCGTCCTCACCGCCAAGGTCGTAGAGCCCGCAACCGGAATGGGTGTCGATGAGAGTCAGCGCGCCCGGCTTTTGCTGCAAGGCCCTCACGAGGGCGATCAGCAGGCTGTGCTTTGCGACATCGGCGCTATTGCCGGCATGAAAGCTATGGCGATAATTCATCCTGATCTTGATCCTGGCGACCTGCCTGCATGCGCTCGGCTGGGCGCCGAAGCTGCGCGCGATACCCAAAGCAGCTGATCGCGGACCCGTACAGAATCAGAGAGAAACCTTCAAAAGATTCTGCCAAGCGCCTCAAAGCCGTCATCGAGAGAGCCGGCAGGGACACGGCCGCATAACCGGGCGGCGCCGAGACATCACGGTAAAATTCTTGCCTTTCCGATACATGCGGAAAAAAATCCCGCGAGACTTCTTATTGCAGGGCCGCCGCACTTTGGTGCGATAAAGCTGCAAATGCTCATGACGCGGTCACGCGTCCGTCGGAGCGTCCGCGAGAGCCTCGATAATCGCGCCGCAGAAGTCGGGCAGATCGTCAGGACAGCGGCTGGTGATAATCTTCCCATCCACGACGGCTGGGCGGTCGAGGAGCTTTGCGCCGGCGTTGATCATATCGGTTCGTATCGACTTGTAGCAGGTCATCGACCGGCCCTTGGCGAGGCCGGCCTCGATGAGGAGCCAAGGGGCATGACAGATGGCGGCAATCGGCTTTTGCGCGCTGGCGAACGCCTGAATGAGCGCGATCGCATTTTCCTCGACCCTCAAGAGATCGGGGTTGATCTGGCCGCCGGGAAGCACCAGCGCGTCAAAATCGTCAACGTTCGCATCGGCGATCAATAGGTCGACGTGGACGGCATTTCCCCAGTCGCCCTCGTCCCAGCCATTTATCTCTCCATTCTTCAGCGAAGCCACACGGACCTCTGCTCCAGCCTCTCTGAGCTTGCTGCGCGGAACCTCGAGCTCGGACTGCTCAAATCCGTCGGTGGCCATGATGAGAACGCGGCGATCGGTGAGAGGGGCGGGCATGGGCTATCCTTTTCGCAGAGCTGTGGGGACTGGGACGCCGCATCCCCTTCGGCAGCGAAGCCGGGCCGTGCGGGAGCGACGGCCCGGCCCAGAAGAGCGCGGCATGAGCGCTCGCCTGTAGCTGAAAATGTTCATCTTCTGCCCCAAGGGGAGAGGGCCTCATGAAGACGCGGCAGGCGGGGCCATTGTTCCCTTCATTGCGGCTCTAATTCATGCGTTTAACCTATGTTGTGAAAGGCTTTTCCGAACCGCAAAAGAAGTGGGAACGAAGTGGTAGTTCTGGAGTTGCGAAGATGGTGGATCCCTCCCATCAGGGGTGCCGGCGACCGACGAACCCCTCAGTCGCCGGCACCCGACTCCTGTGAAGGCCCCCCGATGGGCGCTCGCGGCAGTGTGAAATCGGGCGCCCCACCATCTGCAACCCCCGACGATCGTTGATTCCTGGTCCGCGGGCGTCTTTGGCGGATGTAGATCCCTCGCTGTCCAACGGTGAACGCGCGCGCCTCATGGGCGCGGCGCGGCGTACGCGCGGCCTTAAAGGCGCGGGGGATCGGCTCGCAATCTGCAAAGGGGAGGGGCGCTGTCGATCGCGCCGGGCGGGGACTGGGTGAGCGCCGGTCTGATGGCCGGACGGCGCGTCCCGATCGATCGGCGCATGGCGGCGGACACCCTATATGCCGGCCGGTTCGAGGCGCTTCTGCAGAAATGAGAGGGTCAGGGTGTCGCGGTCATCAGGGGCGCGGTCGATCCCCGGTGAATCCTGATCAGCATGCTGCCGAGCCCCGCAGCGGGAATGACTTTCATGCGGTCACTGCCGATGCCGCGGTCATCGAGCATATGCGCCAGCGCCTTGGCCTGCGCCTCGTCCCCCGCAATCTCGATGGAAGCGGCCGGAGCCCCGCGCAGGATCGTTGCAAGATTGGCCGCCTGACCAAGTCCCCGGCGCGTGAATCTGGGCCGATCCTCGACAAAGCCGGCAAAGATGAACTCGGCCTCGGCCCCCTCGCGCGCGGCCAGCCAATCGGCGACCGCGCGGGAGAAAGACCCTTTCGGCGCAACGAAGGTCGAGCCATCGGGCAGGGAGACAAGCCCGTTTGCCGGGCCGTCCGTGGGTGCGGCCTCGACGCTCTCTGCGCCGCAGGATTGCAGCGACAGCGCAGCTGCGCCAATGAACAGGACGGATGTCACCAGTATCAGGGGCCGCGCCATAACATCTCCTTGCCCCGCTCGAGACTTGAAACGCGCGGGGGCATGAAGATGTTGCAGCCGTCTCCCCTGCGCGGCGCTGCAGCCGATGGAGAGCGGGCGCCATGAAGCATGGACGGATCTGTGCCGAGCCGCCGCGCGCCTGCAGGGTGCGGCGGCGCCTTAAGCGCGCGGAATGATTTTCCTCGTTTTGAGATCCTTGAAGATTTGCAGGAACATCGCCCTGCTATCGACATATTCGTGAAAGCCAAAGCGCCGCGCTTTGGAGCCGTCGGCGATGACGTCATAATCCCAGCCGAAAACGAAATCGCCGAACCGCCACGAGGAAACGTCCGAATAGGAATTGGGCGCAAGCTTGTAGCGCTCGACCATGCGCTCCCAAACCGGTGCCTTATCTGCCATCACATCTGAAAGGGGCATCGGCAAAGGGGGAGCCACTTCAAGGTCGAAGGCGCGGGCGATTTCGGGCCACATCTCGCTCCATCGGAACATGTCGCCATTGTTGATGTTGAAAGCCTGGTTGGCGCACTTGGGATCCGTCGCCGCCCAATGTGTGGCGCGCGCAAGAAGGTTGGCGTCGGTCATCTCGATCAGCCTGTCGTATGCTTTTGGAGTTCCGGGGAAACGCAAGGGCAGCCCGAGCTCCTTGGAGATCGCTGCATAGACCGCGATCACCATTGCAAGGTTCATCGGATTCCCGACCGCATAGCCGCAGACCACCGACGGCCGGATCGCGGACCAGGACCAGCGCTTGCCTTGCTGGCGAGCACTGAGCCACTGCTGTTGGTCGACATTGAACTCAGGCGGCATATGCGGGGGGTCATCCTCGCGGGCCGGGGTCTTGAATGGGCCAAGATGCGCGCCATAGACCTTATAGCCTTGCATGAGGCTGACATGCTGCAAGCCGGGCGCGACCGCCTCAATGGCGCTCACCGAATTGGCGAGCATCGCAAGGTTCGGTTCGACGAGTTCAGACCAGCTGGGCCTGTCCTGATAGGCAGCATAGAAGACATGCGTCACGCCGGTCAGCTCTCCGAGCGCATTTTGCGTGGCCTTCGCGTCGAGAAGGTCGACCGAGACGTGCCTCGCGCGCGCCGAAGCCGGCGCGGCGCGCCGCGACAAGCCGATCACGTCCCAGTTTCCGAGGTCTTCAAGATGCCGGACGAGATTTCGCCCGATCACGCCCTGCGCTCCGACGACGAGGGCCAAGTTGCGACCGTCCATATTTCAGCTCCTTTACGTTTGAGAGGAGCGTAGGCTGTGCGCCTGAGATGCATCAGTGCTATTGTGGGCAGACCGGATCTGCAGAAATGCACAGGCGTGAAGGGTCCTCAGACATGGCGCGAAGCCGAATGGATTGGTCCGACCTCCAGTTTATCCTGGCCGTTGCCGATCGCGGATCGCTGGGCGCTGCGGCAAGGACGCTCGGGGTCAATCACACGACTGTGCTTCGGCGGATCCAGGCGTTCGAGAAGGCGCATGGCGTTCGCCTCTTCGATCGATTGCCCTCGGGCCATGCTCTCACCGGGGCAGGGGAGGCCGCCCAGGACATTGCGCGGTCGATCGCCGAATTGGTCGAAGAGCTTGAGGGCCGGATCGCGGGTGAGGACCTGCGGCTTGAAGGCACGCTTCGCATCGCCACAACCGACACCCTCATGGCGTCGATCCTGCCGGGGATCCTTGCAGCCTTTCAAAAGGAGCATCCCGCTGTCGAGATGGATGTCTCGGTTGGATCGGACCTCGCAAATCTGGGAAAGCGCGAGGCTGATGTCGCCATTCGCGTCACTGCGGCGCCGCAGGAGACGCTGATCGGACGAAAAATCGGCGTGGTCGCCATGGCAGTCTATCGCACCGCAGCGGACGAGGCGCCCCTTGCTCAAATGCCGGCACTACTCAGCGAGAAATGGGTGGCGCTTTCGGGCGATCTTGCCGGCACCTCGGTGGGGCGGTGGATGCGCGCCAATGTTGGCGAGGGGCAGATCGCGTGCCGGATCGACAACTTTATTTCCCTCGCGCAGGCCGCAGCGGCGGGAATGGGCCTCGCTGCCCTTCCGGTCTATCTCGGCGACTACGCACCGGGACTGAGGCGCGCATCAGCTCCTATCCACCTGAGGCCGATTCCGAGCCTCTGGATATTGAGCCACAGGGATCTCAAGCGATCGGCCAAGGTGCGCGCCTTCGTGAATTTCGGCGCCGCCGCGCTCCTGCGCGAGCGCAAGCGACTTGCAGGGTGATCATCCTGTACGTCGCTCGGCAATAGCCATTAAGGCAAGCTGCCGAGGCGCGCCAGATCGGGATCGGAGGCGAGGCAAGGCCGCGTCGCGGGGCGCCGATTTGCCGGTCGCGAACATAAACTGTCCTCAATCTGGTTCTATCTTTGGAATATAATTGAAATTGCCCGCGTTCTGCGCACGATGTCTCGCGATCGATCACCTTGTCCAGCGGTGATCTCCGTCGCCGTCGGGCCGCCCATTGAGAGGGCCCTGGCCCGCCGGCCCTGACGAGGAGCGGTGCCGGTCGTCTGGGTTAGCGACTGCAGCCGTCGCCGCCATGGGTCGCTATGCCGACAATGGACGCCGCGCACGCATTCGCGCACGACGTCACACGGGTGAAGGATCTTGCAGGTTTTTCCGACCTGCTCGCCGAACTTTGCGGCCGGCTCGGCTGTCGCTGGTTCGCGCTCAGCCATCATGTCGATTTTCTTGCCGCCCCAGCGCGGGGCGTGCGGATCCATAATTATCCCGAGGAATGGGCTTTGTGGTTCGACCAGCACCGCCTTGGCCTTTCCGATCCGATCCACCGCGCGAGCCGCCGCGGTCTTGCGGGCTTTTTCTGGCACGATTACGCGCGCTTTACGCAGCGCCGGGCGAGCGACGAAATCATATTGACCGAGGCGCGTCGCCACGGGATCGGGCCAGGATTGACGGTGCCTGCGCATCTTCCCGGGGAGGCGCATGGATCGGTGTCCTTCGCCTGGACGCCGGACGGAAATCCGGATCCGCAATCGCTTTGGTTCGCGCGGATGATCGGAGGCCTTGCTTTCGAGGCAGCGCGGCGCCTTGTTCATCCCGAGATTGCCGCAACGGGTCCAAGGTTGACCGAACGCCAGCGTGAGTGCCTGATATGGACGGCGTGCGGCAAATCGGCATGGGAGACCGCGACCATCATGGGGCTGCGCTATGATACGGTGAAAGAGCATCTGCGTAACGCCCGGGCGCGCTATGATGTGACGGGCTGCACGCCGCTCACCATTCGGGCGCTCTTTGCCGGCGATATCTGTTTCGGCGATCTTGCCGGGCTCTGACACCCCCCGATCGTGGTATGGCGGCGCGCCGCCATGTTCTTCAATTGGAGGGCCTCTTTTCAACAAGGAGGTCTTTCATGCTGCTGATTGTCGATTCTTCTAACCGAGCGCATGCGCACCATGCGCTCCGCACCATGTTCGAGGCGCGCAAGCGGGTCTTCATCGATCTTCTCAAATGGGATCTGCCCGCACTCGCAAATCGGTTCGAGATCGATCATTTCGACGACGAACATGCGATCTACCTTATCGTGACCGATGGGGAGGCGAACCACCTTGCCTCCGCACGGCTGCTTCCGACGACCCGGCCCGCCCTTCTCGATAGCCTCTTTCCCTGGCTCGTCGCGGGCGAAATACCGCAAGGGCCGGGCGTCTTCGAGATTACGCGCTTTTGTCTTGCGCCCGAGATCGGTGCGAGCCGGCGACGGGCTGCGCGCGATGCGTTGCTCGCCGGGCTCGTCGATTTTGCGCTCGACAAGGGCATTCATAGCTACACGGGCGTCGCTGAGCTGACCTGGTTCCGCCAGATCCAAAGTTTCGGCTGGGACTGCCGCCCGCTCGGCATGCCGATGCTGCATCGCGGGAGCGCGCTCACCGCGCTTCGCATCGATATCGATCGCGACACGTCGGCGCGCCTCGCAGCTGCCGGTATTGCGCCCGCTGCCGCCCCGGCGCGCGCGGCTTGAGGGAGGGCGGAGATGTTCAAGGATCGAGCGCGTAATCTCGTCATGCCGCAAAGGCCCCCTGCCTATCGGAAACTGGCGGACGAGGGCTATGTCATCCTCCGCGAAGCGCTACCGGCGCCAATGATCAACGCGCTTTCTGCAGATCTTGAGGCGCGCTTTGAAGCGACGCCCTTTTGTCAGGGAAGCTTTTACGGCGCGCACACGAAGCGTTTCGGGCGCCTCCTGATCCGCTCGCCCCATATGGCCGCGCTTATCATGCACCCCGACATTCTGGCGCTCGCCGAAGCGGCGCTTGGGCGCTGGTGCGATCGTCTGCAGCTCAACCTTACCCAGGCGATTGCTGTTCACCCTGGCGCGCTCGCGCAATTTCCGCATCGCGACCAGGACATGTATGGGGGCGCGAAGGGTGAGACCGAATATCTGATCAATGTGATGTGGCCGCTCACCGCCTTTACCGAGGCGAATGGCGCCACCCGGATCTGGCCGCGCAGTCACGGCGCTAAGGCGCTCGGCGAAGAGCCGAAGGGGGCGAGCGCGATTGCCGAGGCGGAGCCTGGCGACGCAATCATCTTCCTCGGATCGGTGCTTCACGGTGCCGGCGCCAACATCAGCCGCGAGGTGCGCCGCGGCATCATTGTGAGCTACTGCCTGGGCTGGCTTAAGCCCTATGAAAACCAGTGGCTGGCCTATCCCCCCGAGATCGCGCGGGACTTTTCAACCGAGCTCGCCGCGCTCGTGGGCTACGCGCAGCACCGGCCCAATCTCGGCAATTTCGAGGGCCAGTGTCCCTCGGTGCTGCTGCACGGACAAGCCGACGTCCCGCTCGCCGCGGTCGATGCGCTGCGCCCTGATCAGGAGGCGCTGCTCAACGATTTCGTCGCGAGCCAGCGCGCTATGGAAGAGAGCGGAGGTGCTGCATGAGCCCGGGCGCGACGATGCAAAGGGTCTATATCGAACTCAAGGCGCGGGTTCTTGCAGGAACATTTCCGCCTGGGTCGCGCCTTGAGCCTGCGCAGCTCGCCACATCGCTGGGCGCAAGTGCTACGCCGGTACGCGATGCGCTTCATCGCTTGGCAGGCGAGCGCTTGATCGAGAGCTGGCATCAGGAGGGCTTCCGCCAGCCCATACTCGCCGAGGCTGATCTTTGCGATCTCTATAGCTGGGCTGCAATGCTCCTGGCGCTCGCCCTCAAGGACCGCCCGTCGCATCAGGCCGCCGGCGGGCTCTTCGAGCTGGAAGAGCGGCCAAACTATGGCGAGGCTACCGAGTCGCTCTTTCGGACCATAGCGATGAGCGCCGACAACCAGGAACTTCGCGGCGCGCTCATCAACGCGATCGAGCGAAGCCAGATTCTTCGGCGCGCTGAAGTGCGGGTGGACCAGGCATCCCGGGGCCTTCTCGCCGCAATGGAGGAAGATTATCGCTTCGGGCGCTGGACTGGATTGCGCAGCAAAATCACTAGCTTCCACCGGCGCCGCGTCAGACAAGCGGGGCGGATCGTCGCCGAACTCAGGCCGCGCACTGATCCCCTCCGATAATATTGAGCCAATAATCGACCGATCGGAGCTGTATAAAATTCCTATACGGGCCGCGGATTCTAGCTTCGACGGTGCCGCAATTTCGCGGCATTCCAAAGGAGAACGATCATGGATCGTGAAATCAATGAACTGATCGAACTCGGCAGCGTCAGCGCCGACACCGCAGGTCTCGTTCGCTTCGGCGCCGAGATCGGCGGTAAGGAAAAGGACTTGGGCCTGACAGAGGACTGATCCCTAAATGTGGGAGGCGGACCCCTCGGGTCCGGCTCCCTCTTGTCGGAGCGGGTGAGATGGCCTGGCAAATGGCTCCCGGCACGGGATACTGCGAGATTGGCGGCGAACTCGTGTTCCTCGACTTGGCGCGAGACAAGTATTTCTCGCTCAAGGGGGAGGACCGTGTGGCCTTCGAGCGGCTCCGCGCGGGCGTACCGAATGATAGTGAGGCAATATCGCGCTTGATAAGAACGGGACTGCTGGCAGAGGGGAGCGGAGAGGCTGCCTTGAACCCCGCCTCGGTCGAGATCCCGATTCACGATCTTGCAGCATCCGACGCATCGTTCAGTCTCCGGATGGCGCTAGCGTCGGCGACTGCCTTGCAATGGGCGCGCCGGTCGCTCCAGCCGCATCGGCTCGCGGAGACCATCAAAACGCTGCGTATATCGAAGCGGCGCATCGGCGTTCCTGCGACCGAGGCAGCCGCCGCGGATATTGCATCGCGCTTCGCCGCAAGTAGATGGCTCATGCCTGTGCCGCCGCGGTGCCTCGTTGACGCACTCGCGCTCGACCGGATTCTGCTCTCGCGCGGCCTGGCAGTGAGCCTGGTTTTCGGCGTCCTGCTCCATCCCTTCCGGGCGCATTGCTGGCTGCAGACCAACGAACGTGTCCTCACGGGAAGCGCGGCCGAAGCGCGGAGTTTCAAGCCCATTCTGGTCGTCGAGTGAAGCGCGGCGTCATCGCCTTCTTTGGTGAGGTCGGACACGTCCCGGAGATCGCCCACTGCGCGAAGCGGCATGGATTGAAGCCGGTTGTTGCGGGAGTCGACTATGCCATATTCGCAGGAGAGGCCTTGCCTCGGCACAGGACGCCCGACGGGAAAATATCCGTCGGCGATATCCATTCTCGTTCGGGCGCTATCGTTCGTTCGCCGCAGGAGGGATGGGGCAATTATTTGGCATTCGGATGCCGCGGTGCGATGCGGACAATCGATCGCGCGCCGCTTACCGGAATGCCGCTCTATTGGATGAGGCATGACGCCGGAATGGTTTGCGCCTCGCACCTCGACCTACTTACCGATCTTGTCCCTATGTTCGCGATCGACTGGGAATTCGTCGCGCACGCGCTCTTGTTCATGAACTGGCGGACTGACAGGACTGGAATCTCTGGACTGTCCGAACTTCTGCCAGGAACCGGGCTACTGTTCGATGGGACCCGAACCAATCTACGGACGAACTGGTCGCCATGGGAACATATTGCCATTGACCGCGATGTGTCGACCCATGCTCATGCGCTGAAGCACTCGATCTTGCGCAGCGTCGCGGCATCAAGTGCGTCGCGCCCCGAGATCGTGGTGGAGCTTTCGGGTGGGCTCGATTCCTCGATCGTTGCTGCGTCGCTGAAAATGGTCGGGGCAAATTTCTCGGCAATCACATTCGCAACGCCCGGCGCGGATGGTGACGAGCGGCATTTTGCGCGCGCCGTGGCCGCGCGCTGCGAGATCGAACTTGTCGAAATCCAGCACGGCGACGAGGAGATTGATCTCATTGCGCCGCCCGACAGACTGTCGCCGCGACCCGGCGCCTATTCGATCCTCGGTGGCGTCGATCGCGCCTTCTCGGTGGCTTTTGGGAGTCGCGACAGGGCGATCTTCGGAGGGATCGGAGGCGACAGCGTATTCGGTCTCGATGGCAGCGTCGCGCCGATCCTCGACGCCTGCGCGACATTCGGATTCGGTCGCCGCGCCCTTGAAACGCTCCGCGACGTGGCGCGTGCTGGTGATGCGACGATCTGGCAGGCCCTCCGGCTTTCCGCGCGCGCGTAGGGCGGGGCGCCGTCTGGGAGCCCGTCGCGATGCGACATTTCTCGCGCCTTGCGTAAGGAGCCAACAGCATTTCACGCACCCATGGGATGTAGGTGAAGAAGCCGCCTCGCAGGCGCGTATCAACCACGTCCAGGCGATCCATTATATTCTTGACTTTCTGGATCGGCCATCGCGATGGCACGACGCCGATGTTGTGGCCCCTTTGCTATCGCAGCCTGTTGTCGAACAGTGTCTCTCGATTCCGAGCTGGCGCTGGTTCGCCGGTGGGCGCGATCGAGCGATTGCCCGCGCCGCTTTCGCGGCCAGTCTCCCTGCCGAAGTCGCATGGCGGCGCGGCAAGGGGCGGCTGGAGTCGATGTGCGCAGCCGCCTATCTGCGGCAACGCCCACTTCTGCGTGACCTTCTCCTTGGCGGACGACTAGCCGAGCAAGGACTACTCGATGTTACGGCGATCGAACACTATCTCACCCGCGATCTGGCGGAAGGCGACTTTGACTATTTCCGGTTAATCGAAATCGGTGATATCGAGCGCTGGGTGCGGGCGGTCGAGGCGAGAGTGTCCCGGGGTCCGAGCTTCGACCAGCGCCGATATTGATCGGCTTTAGCCGGGCTCGAGTTCTTCTCGCCTTTCAGCCAATAGCGAAACCAGTCGAGATTGCGCTCATAGACCGCGAGTTTCTGTCGCGGTTCGACCTTCACATGCGGCGCATAGGGGAAGATATGGGTTTCTCCCATGCGCGCGGTGGCCAGCCTGCTGACGAGCTCGATCGACAAACGGGCCTCCTGTTCGGGAAACTGCATCAGGATCGGCGCTTTGATCCGGTCGATGTTGCGCGCGGGCGAGAGCGCCTTCCATCGCGCGGGAGTTTCGTCGGGCGCGCCGAGATCCCATGTCTTGCGTAAGGTTTCGGCGAAGGTCTCGCGGCCGGGGCGCGCGTTGAACCAGTAATAGGTGGGCTCCATCTGGACCGACGCGATCGATATCGCCTTGAGAAGATCGCTGTGCATCGCCGTCCACATCGTAACTTCGCTGCCGAAGCTGAGGCCGCCCATACCGACCCGCGCCGCGTCGACGATCCCGCGGTCCGCGAGGAGTTCGACCGCCGCCTCGACCGCGGCGGTACCGCGCGCGTAGCGCTTGTTGCCGCCTTCGCCGGGCACCGCGTTGACGCAAAGCGCCGCGATCCCGTGCGCGGCCATTGCCCTGAGCGGCCATTCATCGCCGACCCCGCCGCGCAGATAACCAGCGCAATTATAATAGGTGACGAAGAGCGGCAGCCGTCCGGGGAACTTCGGGCGTATCAAGACGCCCGACGCACGGCTGCCGCTCACCTGCCAAGCGATCGTTTCGACAAGGAGCCCATCGCGGTCAGGATTGGGATAGGGGTTAGGAGAAGCGATCACGCGCTTTTTGCCGCTCCAGTCGATCCGCACGAGGCGTGGCGGGATGTCGGGGGCGGCCTCGATGCAGAAGACAGCGCCGGTCGCCGCGGCGCACGGGTCGAAATCGAATCGGCTCCCCGAAAGAAGCCCCGGGGACGATGCGAGCAGCTTCAGATCGCGCGTCAAGGCCGACCAGCTCAGAAGCGACTGGCGATAATCGGCGTCGCGAAGCGCGACCAGCGCGTCGCCCCCGGCGCGCGGCAGCCACCACGACAGACGCGGCGCTTCAGCGGGGCACCCCAGCTTGGTCTTGCACACGCCCCGCGCTTCGACAGCGGCGCCGATATCGGTCGGGAGGTCGCTCGTGAGCAGCAGCCACGAAGGGGGCGGGGGCGCGAGAAGCTCGGCCTCGCCTTCGGTTGCCGGCCGCTCGCTCCCATCCAGCGTACGTGTTTCGGTCTTGCGCGGTAGCGACGCAAGCAGCGGGGCGCGGTCGAACCAGTCGTTCGAAAATCGCTGGCTCGATGCCCGACCCCTGATGAGCGCGCCGCGAAACAGCGGCTGCGCGAGATCGGTGTGGCCATCGACGAGGATTCCCGTCTCGCGTTCGTGCTCTTCGGCGCGCGCGATCCGGTCGCGCGCCGGGCCTTGGCGCGTCACGAGCGACCCATTCGCGCCGAACGCAAAGGCTTCGATATCGCCTTCGCCCGCGGCGATCAGCTCGAAACCCGAGCCATCGACGGGGCTCGACCAGAGCGCGATCCGGCCATCGATGAGCGCGCGCACGACGAGATGCCGGCTGTCGGACGACCATTTGGCTTCGCCCGGCGCGACGACGCCGGCATCGTCCCACCAGGCTTCGCCGGTACGGCCGAGATGGAGCGGCGCCGCCGAACCGTCGGCGGGCACGATATACCAATCGACGTCGATCCGGTTGGTGAGCGTCGACGGGCGTTCGACCCGGTAGGCGATCCACTGGCCGTCGGGCGACGCGGCCAGGCCCGAGATGTCGGCGATTTCGGCGATCGCGCGCGGCGTGACCTGGCCTGCGGCGGGTGGTGTCGCGGCCAGCAGGGCGATCAGCAGGGCGGCGCGGCTCACCACCGGATCAGCGCCTGCACCGACATCATCCGTCCAACCGGGCTCGCCTTTTCGGGATCATAGCCGAGCCCCGACGTTTGGCTCCTGTTGTTCACATAGGGCGGATCGCGATCGAAGAGATTCTGGATCGCGAGTCCGAGCTGCACGCCGCGCCCGTTCGCCGCGCCGCCGCCTATGCGCTGCGTCAGCGTCAGGTCGATCGTCGTCCAGGACGCCACCCGCTCGATCGGAACGACGATCTGGTTGGTGTAGCCATCGGTGTAGTTGATGAAGGCGTTGGCCGAAAAGCCGCCCTTCGCCCAGCCGAGTCGGCCGCGCAGCCGCCATTGGACCGGGCTCGCGTAGAGGCCGACGAAGTCGCTCGTCGCCGATCCCGGCGAGAGCTGCTTCACGATCGAAAAAATATGTGTCCCGCTGACGCCGAGATCGAGCGTCCCGCCCAGAGCCTCGGGCGCATAGCCGATGTCGAAGTCGATCCCCTTCTGATGCTCGCGTGCGAGATTGCGCGTCTGTCCGTCGAGGATCGCCGCGACCTGGGTGGGCGCGATGCCGATCGGATTGCTGAAGGTCGGCTGGTCATAATAATATTGCACGAGGTCGAGCGGCGGATTGTCGATGACGACGCCGCCGAACACTTCGCGGTCGGTGAGGAAGCGGAAGTAATCTTCGGAGAGCGTCCCGATCCGGTCGCGATAATCGACGTCGAAATAGGTGAGAGACGCCTTGAAGCCGGGCAGGCTCGGCGGTGCGATGTCGAAACCTGCGGTCCAGCTCGTCGCCTTCTCGGGCTCGATGTTCGGAGCATAGCCGAACAGCGCGAGAACGTTGGTCTCGCCCGTGGGCGACGCCGGGTCGGGAACCGTGAGCGTCGAATAGACGGAAACCGCTGGACCGACCAGCTCGTCGAACTGCGGTGCGCGAAATGAGGTGCCGTAGGAGCCGCGGAGCGTGAATCCTTCGATGGGTTCCCAACGTACGCTGAACTTGGGGTTCTCGGTGCGGCCGAACTGATTATAGTCCTCGATGCGTCCCGCGACCGTCAGGTCGAGCCGGTGCAAGCCGGGCCGCGCATTGTCCGCGCCGAAGACCGGTACTAGCATTTCGGCGTAGATCGACCGGACGTGCCGCGGTCCGGGAAATCCCGGATAGGGGCCAGAGGTCGGGGTGAGGGTGTTGGAATCGAGGATCCGGTAATAATCATAAGCCTCGCGCCGATATTCCGCCCCGACAGCGAGGCGCACGTCGCCCGCTGGCAGGCGAAAGAGCGGCCCGTCGCCGCGGAGCGCCGCCGACCAGGTCCTGAAGTCGTCGATCGTCGTGATACTTCCGCGGATAAAGTCGATAGTTGCCGGATTGTTGGCGTTGCCGTCTCCGAAGACATTGAACGCGGTCGCGGGATCGGGGTCGGCGAGCGCCAGCGCGAGGCGCGCGCTGTTGACGATATTGCGCGAGCTCGCCTTGCCCTTCTGAACCCCATAGCTGCCCCCGAGCTGGATTCGCCAGGCGCCAAGCTGCTTTTCGAGGCCGGCCGAAGTCGAGATCGCACGGACGCGGCCATCATCGATCTGCGGGCCGACATCATTCACGAAACTGTAGAGGACCTGCACCGGCTCGCCGGTGCCGATCGGATCGACATAGTAGGGGTTGGTGACCGGCACCCGCGCGGTGCGGAACGAGGTCACATTGCCGGTGCGGCGGAATTTGCGCTGCGCCGCGAGCAGATTGGCGCGAAGCGTGAGGCCATCGGTCAGCTCGAATTCGGCCGCCGAATAGACGCTGTGGACGCGCTGGCGCGGAAGCAGGTCGCTGTCGGCACGGTTGTCCCGCAGGTTCTGGACGCCGGGAAGCAGCGCGTCGGCGGTCAGGCCACGCCCGTCCTGGCCCGCGGGGATGCCGAAGATCCGGCCGTCTGCGGCGCGGATCGTGCCTGGGCTCGCATAGATCGAGCGATAGTCGGGACCGCCCAGCGGTCGTAAATCCTCGCGCGCGAAAGCGCGTTCAGCGGCCGCGAGCGCGCCGCGGTTTGAAAATTGATAGGCGAGCACGAACCGGCCTCTGTCCCACGCCTTGCCGATGATCTGGCTGAACTGGACGTCGGTCATATCGCCATCAGCCGTGCCGATGCGAAGCATCGTCTCAGCCCCCTCGAAGCGATTGCGGAGCCGGACGTTGACGACGCCGGCGACGGCATCCGCGCCGTAGATCGCGGAGGCGCCGTCCGTGAGAATCTCGATCCGCTCGACCGCGCTCATTGGAAGCAACGAAATATCGGCGAGCACGCCTCCGGTGCCACCGAGCGCCGGACGTGCGCCATCGATCAGCACCAACGTCGAATTGGTCCCGAGCCCGCGGAGATTGATGCTCGATCCGAGCGTCGCATCATTGCCTGTGCCATTCCGCGTGGTCACGCCGGTAGTCGTCTCGTTGGAACCACCCATGAAAGCCTGGGGGAGCGACTGGAGCAATTGCTGGACCGTCGCGTAACCGCTCTTCTCGATTGCTGCACGATCGAGCGTGACTATGGGCGAGCCGACGGGGCCGGCGCCGCGAATGCGCGATCCAGTGACGACTATGGCCTCGCCCGCTGCGTTGGCGGGTTCATCGAGCTGTGCAGCGCCGCTTTTAGGCTGAAGCACCCAGCTGCCCGCAACGTTATCGGTGACGAGCCCAGTCCCGGCGAGAAGTCGGGTAAGCGCCGCATCGGGTGAGAGGCGGCCGCGAACGGCGCTGCTGCGCCGTCCCTCGAGAAGCTGCGAGGCGGCGATCACGTCGCGACCCGTGGCCTCGGAGTAGGCGCGCAGCGCATCGGCGAGCCGCTGCGCAGGGATATTAAATTCGGTCTCTGCGGTCTGTGCCTTCGCGGTGGGGGCGCTAAGCGCAAGGCAGCTTCCGGTTGCCAGCAGAGCGGCCATAAAAATCAGTTTCATCCATCCCTCCCTTGCAGCCATGTATTGGCTGTCCGTGGGGCTCGATGACGTTGGGGGCGTTCACCCCCCCAAAATTTTTCTGGGCGGTCGAGGATCAGGGCGTCGGGACGCGGCACCACCACAAGGCCGAGCGCCGCCGCGCCCCATCGACTGCGACGCGATTGCTGAACTCATCGACGGGAAGCGCCGGGCTGATGGGGTCGCAGCCATTCGCGTGCTGCATCTCGCCGATGTCGAGCGCTGGGTCCGCTCAATCATTGGACACTAGGGGCGTCTGTTCGGCGGCCCCGTGCCGCAGACACCCCGGGGAGGACGCCTCGGGCACGGGGCTGCCCCGCGCGGGCACGCGCAAGGATTGTGCCGCGCGAAGTTTGCGCCAGCGCGTATATTGGCCCCGCTTGGCGGGATCGGAAATCTCCTCTCCCTTAAGCCAAAAGCGGTACCAATCGAGATTGCGCGCATAGGCCGCCAGTTTGTGGACCGGCTGCATTTTGACATGAGGTTCATCGGCGAAGGCAAATAGCTCCGCCGGCTTGCCCGCACGCTTGAGCAGCGTGTGGAATTTGATGAGGTAGCGGGCTTCGGATTCCGGTACCTGCATAAGGAGCGGCGTACTGATGGCGGCGACATCGGCTTCCGGTGCGAGTGCTCTCCAGCGCTCTCCATCTTCGTTGGGAGCGCCCAGCTGCCAATAACTTTGAAGCATGTCGGTGAACCCGCGGCCGGGAAGCGCATTGGCCCAATAATAGCTTTCCGAGATCTGCCCTGAGGAAATCGTCGCGGCCGCGAAGCGGTCCGTCTTGCGAATGGCCCATAGCGCCACTTCAGAGCCGAAGCTTAAGCCCCCGATCCCGACGCGTGCGGGATCGATGACGCCGGCGGCATCGAGGTCATCGAGGAGCCTGCCGATTATGTCGAGCGCGCGATCGTAGGAGGCATCCGCCGCACCCTTCGTGCCGCTCGCCTGCTCGATGCACAGAATCGCAATTCCATGTTCCACCAGCGGCAACATTGGGATCTCATCGCCGACGCCCCCCTTCAGGAATCCATCGCAACGATAATATTGCACGACAAGTGGAAGACGATCAGAGGCATAAACAGGCCGAAGCAGGAGCGCCGACCCGTCGGGACTTTCGATCGGAATCACTTTCGCCCGGATGCGCGCGCGTAGCGCGAAATTGGGGTCGGCAAGAATGTGACGCTCGCCGCTCGCAAGGTCGATGGCGATGAGCCTTGGTGGAGTGAGGGGGGCGCTTTCAGTGCAAACGAGCCTCGAGCGGGCCCCAACGCAGCGCGGCGGTCGATAGGAAGTTCGAACGCTGCCGTCGGTTGTCGCGATGAGACGCGCGCGAGGCGCTCCGGTCTGCCATCGCCAGACGCGTTCGCGCGCCAGGCCCACACGCTCGAAGAGCAGAAGGGCATCGCTCTCCGACTCCCAAGCAAGTGCTGCGAGCGCTGACGACCGGCAGAGCGGGATTTGACATGGAATTGTCGCGCCTGTGCGCGAGGATATCAGCACCGACTGCGTCCCGCCTTCGCCTTGTATCTCGGCGGTTCGACCGCTCGCGTCGAAAACCTTGAAACCCTGCGACGGCGCCTTGACGGAGAAAATTGGATCGCTGGCAAGAGGAGCGCCGGTAAGGTTACGTGTCTCCTGCCGGCGCGGATCATCCCACAGCAAGCGATCGCGCTCGAACCATTCGGTCGATAATCGCTGCATCACCCTTTTGCCGTCGACGATGGCCCCGCCTGCGATCGGCTGCATGATATCGAGACGCTCGTCGACGAGCACGCCATTCTCGTACGCGTGGCGCTCGGCGTCTGCGATCGCCTTGCGCGTCGCTCCCACCGTATAGCGCAGCGCCTTGCCGTCATCAGCGACCTCAAACTCCAGGATATCGGCCTCATCGACAAACTCGCGCTGGGGGAGTGCGCCTTCTCGCCAATGCCAGATCGCCGCAGCGCCGCCGGTCCGCGCGATGTAGCGAAGTCCGCGCGAATCGGGATCCCAGACCGGGATCTGCTCGGCGAGGCCTCCGGAGCCTTCGAAGCGCGCATCGCCGCCGCTGCCGATCGCTGTCACGCGCGTGCCGTCCACCTCGCTCACATGCCATTGGATCATCACGGCATTGCGCTCGATGCTTGGGCGGCTCACGCGGTACGCCACGCGCTTACCATCGGGCGAAAGCGTCGGGGCGCTGATCTCGGCAATCTCGACCAGATCGCGCGGCGTGATCGGATTGCGTGACGGCTCCGCGGGCGAAGTGAGGCTGGCGGCGAATGCTGCGAGGATTACCACGAGACCAGCGCCTGGAGTGCAGTCAAGCGTCCGATCGCGCTTGCCTGCTCAGGATCGTAGCCAAATGCTGATGTGGGGGTCCGAAACTCGACATAAGGCGGAGCCTTGTCGAATAGATTATTGATGCTGAGCGCGAGACGGAGAGAACGATCCCCTCCCAGTTGGGCAATGCGGGTGCCGAACTGGAGATCGAAAGTCGTCCAGCTCTTGACCTTCTGGGCGGGGGTGACGGTGAGGTTATCGTAGCCCGCGACATGCTGCAGCCCGATGCTGGCGTCGAGCGCGCCGACTGCAACGCCGGCCCGACCGCGGAGACGGAGCTTGACCGGATTTCCAAGGGTACCCACTACATTAACGGCGGGCGCCGCGTCGGTGATTTGATTGTCGATCGTCAACAGCCGCGTCCCGCCGAGCGACACCCACAGATGTCCCGCGTCGCCGAGCTGGTGGCGATAGCGCAGATCGAAATCGATCCCCTCTACCTTTGACTTCGATAGATTGAGCGTACGTCCTTCAACGATCGCCCCGATGTCGGCGGGCGTTACGCCGAGCGAGTTCGCAAAGCTCGGGTTCGCAAAATAGGCGGCGACAACCGCGGGATCGGGATTGTCGTCCACGAGCCCGCCATAGATGTCGCGGCGGACGAGGAAATTGAACAGGTCGAAGGAGGCTGTGGCGATCCGGTCACGATAGCCAATCTTGAACCAGCTAAGGCTCGCCCGCGCCCCCGGCAGGAAAGTGGGTTCGAGGTCGACCCCGGCGGTCCAGGTCTCAGCCTTTTCCGGACCGAGGTCAGGGCGGAAGCCGAATAGTCCGAGAACGACCGTCTCACCGCTCGGTGACTGCGGGTCAGGAAGCGCGATTGTCTCGTAAAAGGCGTTCGCCGTCCCGACGAGTTCGTCGAAGAAGGGCGCGCGGAAGGACCGGCCGTAAGAGGCGCGCAGGGTCAGTCCGTGCAGTGGCTTCCATTCGATCCCAACCTTGGGATTAGCGGTGTCACCCACATCGGAATAATCCTCATAGCGTGCCGCTCCGGAGACGGTCAGCGATCCCGGAAATCGGCCTTCGGCGTTGAATATCGGCACGACGAGCTCGCCATATAGCGCGCGCACGGTGCGATGATCGGGAAGTCCGGGAATGCCGGAGGTCCGAGGCGCTTCCGTGCTGCGGTCAATCGTCTGCGCATAGCGTAGCTGGTCGCGTCGATATTCGGCGCCGAGCGCTATCTTCACCTCGCCCGCAGGCAGCGCAAGCAACGGGCCGTCGGCGCGAAGCGCTCCAGTCCAGTTCTGATAGCGTACCCGGCGCTGAAGACCGCCCCTCAGGCTGTCGATGAGCGCAGGATCGTTGACCGCGCCGTCACCGAACAGATTGATGGCCTCTGCTGGTGTCGTGGCTGCGACCGAACGCAAGAGCCGCAAGCGGTGGACGATATTCACGCCGTCGCTGCGTTCGCGCTGCTGGCCGAAGCCGCCCGACAGCTCGAGCGACCAGTCGCCAAGGGTGGCGCGCGCGCCGAAGGCTGAATTAAAGGCGCGCACCGAACCTTCTACCCCTTCGGGTCCGAAGTCTGCGGTCGGGTCATAATAAACGCGAATCGGCTCGCCAGTCCCGATCGGATCGACATAATAGGGGTTGGAAGGACCGACCGTGAGGGGTGAGGCGCCGAATACGCGCTGGCGGGCGGCAAAATGCCGCTCCGAATAGAGAAGCCGCGCAAAGAGCGTAACCGGCTCCGCGATACGCTGCTCGGCGGAGATGTAGAGGCCGCCGCGTTCCTGCCGGGGCAGGAGGTCGATGTGGCGGCGGGCGTCGCCGCGGTTGAAGCCGCCGGGGATGAGTTGATCTGCGGTAAGTGCTGTGCCGTCCTGACCGATGGGGAGCCGGTAGGGGCGCCCGTCGGCCGCGACGATCGTTCCAGGATTGCTGATGTTTGAGCGCAGATCGGGCCCGCCGAACGGGCGTAGATCCTCGCTGGCGAATGAACGCGCCGCCGATGGAAGGTTGCCGCGACGATAATATTCGCCCGCGACAACGAGGTGGCCGGTTGACCAGCCGGTTCCGAAAATCTGGCCGAGCTGAACCTCCCCGAAGTCGCCATCAGCGGTACCCGCCCTGAGCCGAGTTTCGGCGCCTTCGAAACGATTTCGGAACCGGATGTTCACAACCCCGGCCACAGCATCGGATCCATAGACGGCAGAGGCGCCATCGGTCAGAATTTCGATGCTCTCAATTGCCGCCGAGGGCACGAGCGACAAATCGGTAAAGGCTCCTGAGCCGCCACCGAGCGCGGGCCGCGCTCCATCAAAGAGAGTGAGCGTCGAGCCGCTGCCGAGGCCTCGCAGGTTGATTCCGCTGCCATAGGCGAGGTTCGTATTGGCGTAACCGCGGGCGCTCGTTCCGACATTGGCTTCCGCAGGCCCCCCTGAGAAGTTTTGCGGGATCGTCTGGAGGAAATCGGTGATCGTGGCGCGGCCGCTTTGATCGAGCGCGGCGCGGTCGATAACGGTGACTGGCGACCCGATGGGTCCGGTCCCCCGGATGCGTGTGCCGGTGACGATGATCGCTGCATCGGTGTCGTCGGCGGGCGCCGATTTGACCCGCAGTACGAGCGTGCTGTCGACCCGTTCGGCGACGAGCCCAGTCCCGGCGAGAAGTCGGGTAAGCGCCGCATCGGGTGAGAGGCGGCCGCGAACGGCGCTGCTGCGCCGTCCCTCGAGAAGCTGCGAGGCGGCGATCACGTCGCGCCCCGTGGCCTCGGAGTAGGCGCGCAGCGCATCGGCGAGCCGCTGCGCAGGGATATTAAATTCGGTCTCTGCGGTCTGTGCCTTCGCGGTGGGGACGCTAAGCGCAAGACAGCTTCCGGTTGCGAGCAGAGCGGCCATAAAAACAGGTTTCATCCATCCCTCCCTTGCAGCCATGTATTGGCTGTCCGGGGGGCTCGATGACGTTGGGGGCGTTCACCCCCCTTAAATTTATGGGCGGGCGAGAATCAAGCTGTCGGGACGCGAGATGACGACAAGGCCGAGCGCTGCTGCAAGCTTGCGTGCGAGCGCTTCGCCGTCGTCGATCTCGAAACGGCCGGACACGAGGAGGTTGGCGAGCGCTGGGTCGGCAAGGCCAATTTTCTGGCTGTTCACCGCGTTGGCGCTCGTAAGAATGGTCCCGAGCTTTGTCCTTTCGGCATCGATCTTTCGGGCGACGACGGGGCTTGCTGTCGTGGGCACGCGCTGCGGCCCCTCAAAGCTCACTTCCGCGCTCTCGCCCGGTGCGAGCCGCAGTGCGCGCCGGTCGCCCGACTTCACCGCTACCTCGACCGAGCCCTGGATAAGATGGATGCGCGGCGCTACGCCCAAAAGGTCAACCTCGAATATGGTGCCGAGCGCAGTTGTTACCGACCCACCCGCGACTACCCGAAAAGGGCGACTCGCATCATGCGCGACGGTAAAGAGTGCGTGGCCGCCGCTCAGCGTCACGATCCGCTCATCGGGGGTAAAGCGGGTCTCAATCCTGGAGCCGTCCGAAAGCGCGACGAGCGTTCCGTCGTCGAGACTTCGCCCACCCGTCGTCGCCTCTTGAGCAATGCGGGAGTCGCCGGGGCCGGTGCTCATGGTGATCCAGGCGAACCCGGCAGAAAGCGAGAGCAGGATAGTCGCGGCGATCGCCCAGCGCTGCGTTTTCTTCCGCCGCGCCGCGTCGTGGGCGCGCGCGAGGGCCGCCACCTGGTCGACCGAGACCTGGGTGGTCCGATCGAAATCGCGGCGCAGCGCTGCATAAGCTGCTGCGTTGGCCGGATCGCGATGCCAGAGCTCGAACGCCTCGCGGTGTTGCTCCGCGCCGGGAGCCTCCATTCGCGCGAGCCAGTCTTCGGCGCGCTCTCCGCCGATCATCGGGGGCCCTGCCGCGAGCGGCGGATCGCGCCGAGCGCCTTTGCCATCTGTTTTTCCACGCCCTTCACACTCATCCCCTGCGCGGCTGCGATCTCGTCATAGCTCAGCCCTTCGATTCGATGCATCAAGAATATGGCTCTTGTCCTGGGCTTAAGCCGGGCGATCACCTCTTCCAGACGTCGAATGGCATCGCGTGCCTCCAGCGCCGCATGCGGGTCGGGGCCGGCGTGGGCTTCGTCCTCAAAAGGGCTGTGACCTGCCTGCAAGCGGCGCGCATCGGTACGGGCATTTTCGGCGAGAAGGTTGCGGGCGGTCTGGACGAGATAGGCTGCGGGCCGGTCAATCAACCCCGTCGCCGCGCGGCGGCGCTGGGCAAAACGGCGAAAGCATTCCTGCACCAGGTCGCCAACATCCTGCGGCTGAACGCGCCGCCGGATGTAGCGCGCAAGTTCGGGCCCATGCGCTTTGTAGGCGGCTTCCACGCCGGCGCAGACTGCCAAGCTCTGGCACGTCTCGGATGGAATAGCGTCACGTTCCGTAACGCCGCGCCCGCTCTGCTGCTCCTCAAAATCCATGCCCGCTGCCTTCCCGTTCGGACGGAAAGACAGCCCTGCCGGGCGTTGAGAACTTGCTTAGCGAACAAGCGCCGCCGCCTTTGGCCCGTAGGCTTGGACATGCGCGGCGGCCACCCGGACAGGATGGAAAATCAAAACGGCCAAGACGGGTTCTCACGCCCGGCATCGTGCCTGTTCGCCCGATGCCCCTTGAGGATAGCGAACGCGGGCGCGAGGGCAAGGGGAAGAGCGGAATTAGAACCAAATTGAGGATTGTTGTGTCTCAACACGCGCTTTGCGGAATTGAACTTCGGTTTGCCCCGTGTCGCCGCACGGCCGTTGCTCAGCTCATGAATGGCGGGTCACAGTGGCTTGACTGGAGAAACAGCATGCGGATCCGCTTCATCCTCGGGCTGAGCCTTTTGGTCGGCGCGACGTCTGCCGCAGCGCAGGACGTTCCCATCATCGACGGCGTAGGTGCCTATAATCACAGCCAGGTCATGCGCCACCGGGATCGGAGCGCCGACGACAAGCGAAAGCCCGCGCCCGATGCGAATGGGCTTGGCCACAAGCGGTTGATGGCGCTCAGTCCCGAAGCGCGGCGCGCGCTCATTGCGCTGAAACCGGAACTGGATCGCCGCGTGAAGCGTGATGGCGAGGTAGCCGCCAATCGGTGGTTTGAAAGCAAGGTGGCGGAAGCTGAAAGGCGCGAGGGACTGCGCCCCTGACAAGGCAGAGCAATCATATGATTGGCGGCAAGTGTGGCGACAGGCGTAGCATTCAGCATCATCCGCCGCTGTTGGCTGGAATCCCCAAGCGTCTCTTCGATAGCGTCTTTCCGTGCGGCGGTCGCCGCGATGCGCGCGGGGCAGGAGACGGACGCGGCGAATTGCAGCGCCCGGGCGCGCCGCGCTCGCAACCCCTCTAATCGGCGAAACGGGACGTGCCGCGGCAGCCGAAGCTCAAGCTCTTCCGCACCGCTATCGGCTTTCACGATGCCTATGTTGCGGCGCCGAGCCAGAAGGCCGCACTCGAAGCCTGGGGGAGCGAGAGCAATTTGTTCGCGGTTGGAGCTGCCGAACGCGTCGACAATCCCGAGTTGATGCGTGAAGCGCTTGCCCGCCCTGGCGAGGTGATAAAGCGGACTCGCGGCACGATGGCAGAGCATCTTGCCGCGCTCCCCAAGGCGTCGCAGCGGGATGGATCAAGGTCGGGTGCCAAGGATGAGGAGGCGGCGAAAGCGCCTCGGCGCGCAAGGCCCTCAAAGCCAAAAGTCCCGCGTGTCAAGTCGAAGCCGCGCCCGAAGCGTACATCGCTCGACCGCGCCGAAGAGGCCCGCGCCGCTGCCGAACGGCGCCACGCTGAAGAGCGGGCGACGCTCACGAAACAACAAGCGGAACTCGACCGGGCGCGGCGCAGGCTCGAGGCGGCCCAGACCCGCGAGCGCGAGCGGCTCGAGGCGCGCGTCAAGGCCGCGCGAGACGCCTATGAGCGCGCGATGCGCGCGTGGCGCGCCAGCTGAATGAGGGCGGGAGGCTTCGCAAACGAGACGGCCGCCCCGGCGAGGCAGCATCGAACCGCCACCGCGCCTGTCAAAGAGGATCATCAATTCCTCCAGCGCGCAGGTTCAAGCGCGATCGCGATGGGCGGCTCAATCTCGGACCAGCCTCGCGCCGCGATCACATCGTTGCTTTCTTTCGCCCGCCGTCCCGGGCCAAGCGACCAGCTGATGTGATAATGGCTGCCATCGCCGCGGTCGGTCTTCCCGGCAATGCGCACGACCAGCGCTTCGACGCCTTCGCCATCGTCGCTCCGGCCCACGACCTCGCCGCATCGATCGTCGGGGAGCGACGCCTCTTCATCCGCCCCGAAGCGCAGTGTGACATGGTCGGCCACAAGCGCTGCGTAGCGCGGAGGAAAGCGCTTCAGCAGCGCCTCGCGGTCTCGTTCGGGAAGCTTCCAGCCGGTGGTCACGCCGCTCATGGCCTTGCCTTTCGGCCCCGCACCGGCCTGTCGGCCAGTTCGATCCAGGCCGGCGCATGGTCGCTCGACCTCTCCCAGCCGCGCGGCCGCGTGTCTACGCCTGCGGCGCTGAGCCGTTTCCTGGCTGCCGTGTTGAGCAGAAGGTGGTCGATGCGGATCCCGGCGCCGCGTTCGAACGAGCGGCGCCAATAGGCCCAGAAGCTGTAGATGCGTGCGCCCGGATGGAGAGTACGGATCGCGTCGGTCCAACCCTGGTCCAGATAGCCTTGATAGGCGGCTCTTGCTTCGGGAGCAAACAGCGCGTCCTTCGTCCAGTTTTCGGGCTTGTAGACGTCGAGATCGGCGGGAATGACGTTATAATCGCCGCACACAATCACGGGCGCCTCGAGATCGAAGAGCGCCTTTAGATGGGCATCGAGGCGGGCCATCCACTTCAGCTTGTATTCGAACTTTTGACCCGGCCAGGGATTGCCGTTGGGAAGATAGATGCAGGCAATGAGGATCCCGCCGACCGCGGCCTCGATATAGCGGCTTTGTTCATCGGCCGGATCGCCGGGCAGGCCGCGGCGCGTCTCGTGAATATCGCCGACCCGGCTCAGTATCGCAACGCCGTTCCAGCGGCTCTCGCCGTGCCAGATGACGTCATAACCTGCATCTCGGATCGCATTCTCCGGAAATTTCTCCTGCGGTGCCTTCAGCTCCTGCAGGCAAAGGATGTCGGGCTTGGCGAGCGCGAGCCATCGCAGCAGAACAGGAAGACGCCCGCCAATGCCGTTCACATTGTAGGTGGCGATCTTCATGAGGCCGGACAATCCTGTGCGGGCGGGGCGTTGAAGGTCATGGTCCGAAGACCACCCATCGGCGCCTTTTGTTCCGCGGGCCATATGTCCGCGCGCGCAACCTGCGAATGCGCGGGGCGTTACCTTCCGCAAGGAGATGGACAATGGCAAGCGACGACAGGAGGAATGTCGGTTCTCCCGACCGCGACCGGATCAGCCTCAGCGAAGATTATGAAGTGCGCGACTGGACGCAGGCGCTGGGCGTAAGCGAGCAGGAACTTCGCGAAGCGGTGGATGCCGTGGGTAGCTCGGCGGACAAGGTCCGCGCGTATCTGAAGGATCGCTGAGGCGACTCGCCCGATCAGCCCGGACCTTGTCTCAACAGCAGGGAAAAGAGGGGCGCCGAGGCGAAATCTCTCGCCTGCATCCCCCAGGTGCGCGCCTTTTGGTTTAGAGCGGCAAGGCGCATGGCGCGGGCACGCGCTCGACAAAAAAGCTGTGGCGCGGTGGCTCGGCGAAGAGGATATCGCCTGGTAGCGTGCCGTCGAGCCAGTGCATCACATCGCGTCGCTGGATGACGACGCCGTGGCGCGACTGATAGGGAAGGACGTCGGCCCCGGCGGGCATGGTGAGAATGCGGTAAGAGAGGGGCCAGCCGGCAAGCGGCGGATCCCAGATCGCGGCAAGATAGAAGAAATTGCCGCTGTCGAGGCTCGCCCGGTAGCGACGATCGCCCGATCCCATTCGGAATTCGCTCGCGGGGATGAGGCAGCGCCGTGGGGGCAAGGCGCGTGCTTCGCTGCGCAAGAAGCGATAAGCGACGCCGTCCGCAAAGCGGGGATCGGAACCCCAGACCGCTTTGACCATTTCAATTTCGGATCTATTTTCTGGATTGCGGCGCACGAGCGCCCGCTCGAAGGTGCTCGCATTATCGGGATCGAAAGGCGTTGGCACAGTTGTCATTACTGGAACATAGCAAGAACATGGGCGCACCGCAACAATTGGGGACGCCCAGTCATGTGCAATGACTATCGTCTCGAGGTCGACATCGCGTCGATCGCTGAAGATTTCGAGGATCTGCAAATCAGGCTCGAGACGCCCGAAGGGCTACCCAATGTCCCGGCGCGCGAGGATATCAGGATCACCGATATCGCGCCGATCGTGCGCAGCTCGGACAAGGGACGCGCGCACGGCGAGCTTGTCAACCGGCGCTGGAGCTGGCCCGGCCCCAGGGGCGCGCCGGTCTATAATTTCCGGTCGGAAAAGCGGAGCTTCGCCTCGCACCGCTGCCTCGTTCTGTGCGATGGCTTTTATGAATTCACCGATCCTGCCGACCCCGGGCAGAAGCGCCTCGACAAATGGCTTTTCACCATGAAGGGCCGGCGCTGGTTCGCGATGGCAGGCATCTGGCGCGGCTATGAGGAGGGCGAGGCCTTCACCCTGCTGACGATGGATGCCGGGCCCGATATTGCGCCCTATCATCACCGGCAGATTATCCCGCTCGCGCCCGAGAGCTGGGCCGACTGGCTCGATCCTGCAGTACCCGCAGAAAAAATGCTGGCATGGCTCCCCGCGGGGAGTCTTGAGGTCCGGCAGGTTTATGGCAAGCCGCCCGCGCAAGGACGCCTTGCCCTTTGAGCGGGGGAGAAGGCTCGGGCGCTTTGTCGCGGCGCAGGAGGGCGTCTATGAGCAGGCGCTCGCCGAGATCCGGTGCGGTGCCAAGCGCTCGCACTGGATGTGGTTCATTTTTCCGCAGCTTGCCGGGCTCGGCAACAGCGCAATGGCGAAGCGCTACGGGATTGCCGATCGCGCCGAAGCAGAGGCGTATCTGGCGCACCCTCTTCTTGGCAAACGCTATGCCGCCTGCGTCGCGGCGCTCGCGGGTCTCGGCGACAGCGATCCCATTGGGCTATTCGGCGCCGTCGATGCCATGAAGCTTCGTTCGTCGCTCACCCTGTTCGAGGCGGCGAGCGGGGATCCGCTGGTCGGGGCCGCGCTTGATCGCTGGTTCGATGGCGAGCGCGATAAGGAGACGCTCGCGCTTTTGGACCGGCGCTGAGCGGGCGGAACAAATGCAAGGCTGCCGGGTTATACGGTTGCTCAGGCGAGGCGAAAGATCGACGGATCGATTGCCGCCATGAGTGCCCACCGTGCCCGCGGCCCTCGATCGTTCGATCGACATCGCCGCGGCGCACGGACTAGGCGATCAGCTCGGCATTTGACGGCCGGCTTTGGCCACGAGAATCAGCGTCCGGCCTTCGACCCGCCACGATTCGAGCGCCGAGAGAAAATTCATGCCCAAAATATCGGTGTCGCCGAGCCCGGGCGAGATCACCGTCTTGAGCTGCTGTGCTGCAATCCCGCCCACCTCGAGCTGTGCGATCTCGCCCGCATCGGCGCGTACCGTTCCATTCGCAGTCTGGAGGAGAATCGGGACGAGTGACGCGGCGGGTTCGACGCCGGCCGCCTTCGCAGTTCCTTGCGAGAGCGCGGTGATTGTTGCGCCGCTGTCGATCAGCATGCGCCGCTTGATGCCGTTGATGCGCGTTTCGGCCCAGAAATGCCCGTCGCGGCTCATCGGGATGCGCACTTCGCCTCCCACCACCTCCTGCCGATCGCGGCCAAGCGCTGCCGCGGCGCGCGAGAGAAGAGGATCGAAGGGCGCCTGTTGGAAGAGGAGCAAGAGGGCGAGAGCGAGGAAGGCGAAGGAAAGGAGCGTTCGGAGGAGGCGTCCGACATAGGGGATTTGAAAGAGAAGGAGGAGAATGAGTGCGGCGCCTGCAGCATAAAGCACGAGCGCGTTCCAGGAAAGATCGGTGGTAATGGGCATCGAACCTCATTTTTTACACGCGCCGAGGTGACGCGGCGCTGAACGATCCGCAGCCGATGTGTCAGGCGGCTTGACGATCGAGGGGAGTCGGTGGAACATATAGGGAACATTTGAGTCGATGCCCTATGAATATTTCAGCCCCTTTCGAGTCCCGGCGCGGCACCGGGGATCTTGCCGCCCTGCGCGAAGCGGTCGCGCGCGTCGCTGCCGCGCGCGGGCCGGTGCTGCCTTTCGGCATCGCGCCGCTCGATGAACGACTGAGCGGTGGCGGGCTCGATGGCGCGGGACTCCACGAAATCGCCGCGGCCACGGCAAGCTGGGGCGATGACGCGGCTGCGACGCTTTTTGCCGCCGGGATCGCCGCCCGCTTCGCGGGCGCGCGGGGGCTTTCGGTGCTCTGGGCGCTCACGCGCTTCGACCTTTATGCACCCGGTCTGGAACAGGCAGGGCTTGGACCTGAGCGGATCCTCTATGCCGAGGGGCGCGATGACCGCGAGCTGCTTGCGATATGCGAGGATGGGCTGCGCGGCGGTGTGCTCGCCTGCGTCGTTGCCGAGGTGAAGGCGGCCGATCAGACGGCAACGCGGCGGTTGCAGCTTGCCGCCGCCGAAGGGGCGACGCCGATGCTCCTTTACCGGCGCCATCGCCGCGTCGGCGCCTGCCCGCTCGATACGCCCTCGCTCGCGATGACGCGCTGGCGCATCGCAGCGCGGCCCTCAGAGCGCCTCGCGGTCCCTGCGATCGGACGCGGACGCTGGCACGTCGAGCTCGTCCGCCAGCGCGGCGGACCGCCTTTCGCTCTCGAACTGGAGGCGTGCGATGATCAGGGTCGCCTCGCTCTTCCTGCCGCAACTCGCGATCGAGCGGCTGCGACGGGCGGAGCGGCATCCCCCGCGCTCGGGCGCGTCGCCTGAGGCGGCGCGGCCTGCGCCGAGACCGGTTTTGAGGCCCCCGGCCGCACGCTTCGATCTCCCTCCGTGCGACGATCAGCCAGGCGTCTGCCCGGTGCCGCGCGGCGGTGGCTGGCGCCCCGGCGCGCGCTGGGCTCGCGCGGCATCTGAAGCAGCGGCACCGGACTGGCGCGGCGCAGACGCGGGCGCGGCGCGCGCGCGGCCGATGATCCTCGTCGCGCGGACCGGACAGCGCGATACGGTGACCGCGGCTTGCCCTGCGGCGCTCGATCTCGGCATCGCCCCCGGCATGGCAGCTGCGCACGCGCGGGCGCTCGTTGCCGATCTTGATGTGCGCGATGCCAATCGGGACGCCGATCGCGCCTGGCTCGATCGCCTTGCGCTTCACGCTGCACGCCACTGGACGCCGAGTGCGGCGGTGGCGGGGGAGGATGGCCTCTGGCTTGACATTGGCGGAACCGCGCATCTCTTCGGCGGCGAGGCGCGCTTTTCGGCGCGGCTTTGCCGCTTCCTCGCCCGCCTCGGTTTCACCGCCAGGATCGCGGTCGCTGGAACGCCGGGGGCCGCGCACGCGCTCGCGCGCTTCGGCGGCGCGCCGATCCGGCTGCTCAGTGCGGGTGAGGAAGCCGAAGCCCTTGCGCCGCTGCCGCTTGCCGCGCTGCGCCTTGCACCGGGGGCGCTCGCTGCCGCGCGGCGCTTCGGTCTCGAGCGCGTCGGCGATCTTTATCCGATGCCGCGCGGTCCACTCGCGCGGCGCCTCGGGCGCGGCGCGGTCGAACGGCTCGACCAGGCGCGGGGTTTCGCACCAGAGCCCTTCGCACCTGTCGTTCCTTTCGAGACGCCCGAGGCGCGCCGTCAACTCCTCGAGCCGATCGGGACCGCCGAGGCGATCGGCGCGGTGATCGACGATCTCTTGCGCGATCTGCTTGCCGAGCTTGAACGACAGGGCCTCGGACTGCGCTTGGCGCTGCTACGCTGCGCGACGCTCGATCGCGGTGAACAGCGCGTCACCATCGGTGCAGCGCGTGCGACGCGCGATGCGGCGCATCTGCGGCGCCTCTTCGGACTCCGAATCGACCGGATCGAGCCGGGTCTCGGGATCGAGGCCATGATGCTCGCCGCGCTCGAAGTCGAGCCGCTCGCGCCCGCGATGATCGACGCCGCGCTCGATGGGCGCGCGCAGGGGCGCGATCTTGCCCCGCTTGTCGACCAGCTCGCCGGGCGGGCGGGCGAAGCGGCGCTGTTCCGGCTTGCTTCGGTCGAAAGCGACGTTCCCGAGCGCGCGGTCGCGCGCGCGGCGCCGCTCGCCAGTCCTCCCGGGTGGCCGGCGTGGCCGCGCCCTGTGCGCATCCTTTCGCGTCCCGAGCCGCTCCAAGGCGTGATGGCCTTGCTCCCTGATCATCCGCCGCGCCGCTTTGCCTGGCGCGGCCGTACCTATCGGATCGTCGCGGGTGATGGCCCTGAGCGCATCCATGGCGAATGGTGGCGGCGGCCCCGCGAAATGTGGGCAGTACGCGATTATTTCCGGGTCGAAGCTGACACCGGCGAACGCTTCTGGCTGTTCCGGCGCGGCGATGGGCTCGACGAGCAGAGCGGTGATTTAAGCTGGTTCATGCACGGGGTGTTCGGATGAGCGGGATCGGCCATCCGGCGGCGCGAAGCGCGCCGAAGACGACCTATGTCGAGCTGCAGGTGACGAGCCACTTCTCTTTTCTGCGCGGCGCTTCCTCGCCAGAAGAATTGTTCGCTGCCGCTGCGCAGCAAGGCCACAAGGCGCTCGGGCTCGCGGACCGCGGCAGCGTCGCAGGCGTGGTGCGCGGCCTTATAGGCGAGGAGGCGACGGGCGTACGCCTCATCGCGGGATCGCGGATCGATCTGGACGATGGCCGCGCGCTTCTCCTTTATCCGAAGGACCGGCCCGCCTGGTCGCGGCTGACGCGGCTCCTGAGCCTTGGCAAGGCGCGCGGCGGCAAGGGCCATTGCATCCTCACGTTGGACGATGTTGCAGCCTCTGCCGAGGGTCTCGTCGCGATCCTTCTTCCCGACGCCCCGGACCCGCGCCTCCGGGCTGATCTCGGCGCGCTTCGCGACATCTTCGGGCGCGATACCTATCTCTCGCTCGCCTTCCGGCGGCGTCCCGGCGACATCGCGCGGCTCGATGCGCTCGATGCGCTTGCGCGCGGCGCCGGCGTGCGCAGCGTGGCGACCGGCGACATCCTCTATCATGCGCCCGAACGCCGCCCGCTCCAGGACGTGATGAGCGCGATCCGCGAAAAGAAAGTGATCGACACGCTCGGTTTTCGGCGCGAGCGGTTCATGGACCGGGCGCTTAAATCGCCGCAGGACATGGAGCGCCGCTTCGCGCTTTTCCCGGACGCGATTGCTGCGAGTGCCGATATCGCTGCGGCGTGCCGCTTTGATCTTCGCGAAATCCGCTACCAATATCCCTATGAAGAAGTGATGGAAGGGCGCAGCGCTCAGGAGGCGCTTGCCGCGCTCACCGAGGATGCCGCCGCGCGTATGTTCCTGGACGGCGTGCCCGCGGCCTACCGCGCGCAGATCGACCATGAGCTCGCCCTCATTGGCGAGCTTGGCTATGCGCCCTATTTCCTCACCGTCCATGCGATCGTTGCCGAGAGCCGGCGGCGCGGAATCCTCTGCCAGGGGCGCGGCTCGGCGGCGAACAGCTGCGTGTGCTTTCTTCTTGGCATCACCTCGATCGATCCGATCAAGCACGAGCTTCTCTTCGAGCGGTTCGTCTCGGGCGAGCGCAAGGAGCCGCCCGATATCGACGTTGATTTCGAGCATGAGCGGCGCGAGGAAATCATCCAGTGGATCTACGAGACCTATGGGCGGCACCGCGCCGCCCTGACCGCCGTCGTCACCCGTTATCGCACGAAGGGCGCGGTCGCCGAGGTCGGCAAAGCGCTCGGTCTGCCGCGCGACCTCACCAAGATGCTCACCGGCCTCGTCTGGGGCTGGTCGGAAGACGGCATGACCGACGAACAGATCGCAAGCCTCAACCTCAACCCGAAGGATTATCGCCTCCGCCTGACGCTCGAGCTTGCGCGCCAGCTCATTGGCACGCCCCGCCACCTCTCGCAGCACCCCGGCGGCTTCGTGCTCACCGAGGAACGGCTCGACGATCTCGTGCCGATCGAGCCTGCGCGCATGGACGCGCGGCAGATCATCGAATGGGACAAGGACGATATCGACGTCCTCAAGTTCATGAAGGTCGACATCCTGGGGCTCGGCATGCTCGGCTGCATGAACCGCGCCTTCAACCTGCTCGCCGAGCATAAGGGCATCGCGGTCGGTATGGCCGATCTTCAGGACGATGACCCTGATGTCTATGCGATGATCCAGCGGGCCGACACATTGGGGGTCTTCCAGATCGAAAGCCGCGCGCAAATGTCGATGCTGCCCCGGATCAAGCCCAGATGTTTTTACGATCTCGTGATCGAGGTCGCGATCGTGCGTCCGGGGCCGATCCAGGGCGACATGGTCCATCCCTATCTTCGCCGCCGCGAGGGCAAGGAAAAGCCCGAATATCCCAGGGCCGAGCTTCGCGCCGTGCTCGAGAAGACGCTCGGCGTTCCGCTTTTCCAGGAGCAGGCGATGAAGGTCGCGATCGTCGGCGCGGGTTTCACCCCCGCCGAGGCCGACGAGCTTCGCCGCGCGATGGCGACCTTCAAGCTCACGGGCGGCGTCTCGCATTTCTTCGACAAGCTCGTTGGCGGCATGATCGCGCGTGGGTATCCGCGCGACTTTGCCGAGCGCACCTTCAAGCAGATCGAGGGGTTCGGCTCCTACGGCTTTCCCGAAAGCCATGCGGCGAGCTTCGCGAAGATCGCCTATGCCTCCTGCTGGATGAAGCATCATCATCCCGACGTCTTTTGCGCAGCGCTGCTTAACGCCCAGCCGATGGGCTTTTATGCGCCCGCGCAAATCGTCGCCGACGCGCGCAAGCACGGGGTCGAGGTTCGTCCGGTCTCGATCAATCACAGCCACAGGGATTGCACGCTCGAGGCGAGCGGGGGGCGCACCCTTGCGGTGCGCCTGGGCTTTCGCCAGGTGCGCGGGCTTGCCAATATCCATGGCGCCGCCATCGCGGCGGCGCGCGGCGCCGCGATGTATGAGAGTGTCGAGGATCTATGGCGCCGCGCGCAGGTGCCGCGCGCCGCGATCGAGCGGCTCGCCGAGGCCGACGCCTTTTCCTGTCTCAGCGAGGACCGGCGCCAGGGGCTCTGGAAGGTGAGGGGGCTTGGGGAGGCGCCGCTTCCGTTATTCGCGGCAGCCGATGCGCGCGAGGCGGCCTTCTCGCCCGAGGGGCCTGAACCCGATGTGGCGCTGCGGCCGATGACGACGGGCCGCGAGACCGTTGAAGATTATCGCACTACCCAGCTCTCGCTGCGCGCGCATCCGCTAAGCTTCCTGCGCGCCGAGCTTGATGCCATGAAGATCGTGCGCTGTGCCGATCTCGCCGCGATCCGCGATGGGCGCAATGTCGAGGTCGCCGGTGTCATTCTCGTGCGTCAGCGCCCGGGCTCGGCGAAGGGCGTGTTGTTCGTCACGATCGAGGACGAGACCGGCATTGCGAACGGCATTCTCTGGCCTGACAAATTCGAGACCTACCGCCGACCAATCATGGCGGCCTCGATGATCGCGATGCGCGGGCGGCTTCAGAAGGAAGGCGAGATCATCCATATCATCTGCGAGCGCATCATCGATCACGACGCAATGCTGCGCTCGATTGCGCAGATGGATTTTGCCGTGGCGCCGGGCCCCGGCGATGGGGCGCGGGGCGGCGGCGGGCCCGATCCGCGCACCCCGGCGGGTTGGACGCCGCGCGGGCGGACCTTGGCCTCGCGGCCATTCAGCGGAGAGGATGAAGAGCTTCTGCGGGTGCGCAGCCATGACTTTCGGTGAAGCCGGAGACGCCACGAAGAATAGTCCGCGCAAGACATTGAGGATCAATTGTCACGAAGAAACATGACCCAACCGCTTCCTCCGCCCCGGGCGCTCCCGCTTGGGTTCGGCCAAAATTTTGGAGATCCGCGGCTTTTGGCCATGAGCATGCATCCTTGCGACCCGCATGCCGGCTTCAGGGCGGTCTATCCCGCCCGCGGCGGAGACGGGGCGCCATGACGGAGCGGGATTCCGGCGGCAATTGAGCAGGTTAAATCGGCTTTGCGAACGGGTGGTCCATGCTGGCGGCAAGGCAATGCTTGCTGCACAATGGGAGGGTGGCACGAGAAGCGATTCGGACGATGCGTTTAACGGGGCAGCTTAATCAACTGAGGGTTAAACCGGTCGTTAAGGAGGGACGAATATCGCCAGGGTGAGGAAGTAGCAGAACAGCAATGCCAATATCCCCCGTTGCCGACGGCTCAGCGCCCGCCCAATCGGATGCCGTCGTGCGCGAGCAATATGCGAGCCTCGTGCGTCAGATTCCTCTGATGTACGCGCTCATGTTCCTCAACGTGCTGTTTCTTGCGCTCGTCACCCCGGTCAAAGGCCCCTTGGCCATCAGCCTCGTTGCGCCCCTCCTGCTAGTCGCGATCGTCGCATCGCGCGGCGCCGCCTGGTACATGCGGCGCGGGCGCACGGTCGATGACGATGAGATGCGAGGCTATCTGCGTTGGACGATCATCCGCGCGGGCGCCTTCAGTTTCCTGTTCGGCGGCTGGGGCCTTTATCTCTTCCTTGCCGCCGATCCGTTCCACACCCCAGCGATAGCGCTTTTCATCTTCGTCGGGTCGATCAGCTGCTGTTATTGCCTCCAGGCGCTGCCTGCCGCCGCTCGTCTCGTCCTCCTGTTCGGCGCAATGCCAGTGACCATCGGGCTCTTTTTCACCCGCGACTTGTACTTCACGGGCATGGGGCTGACCTTCCTGCTTGGCGCGATCGTGATCCTGCGGACGATCGCGACCACGCGCTCGGCCGTCTTTGAATCGCTGCGCTCACGCTCCGAGATGGCCGCGCTCATCGAGGCGCTCCAGCGCAGCGAGGAACATTATCGCTATTCGGTCGAGCTCAACCCTCAGATACCCTGGATCAGTGATCCTGAGGGCCGGATCGTCGAAGTAGGGCCGCGCTGGAGTGAACTCACGGGCGTTTCACCGAAGGCCGCGCTCGGCTGGGGCTGGACTGAAGCTGTGCATCCCGACGATCGGCCGGGCGTTCTCAGTCATTGGACGGAGGCGCTCACGTCCGAGGAGAATGCCGTTGCCGACGTGCGCTACCGCGTGCGCCATTCGGACGGCAGCTTCCGCTGGTGCCGTGCCCGCGCACATCCGCGCCGCGACGAAGATGGGCGGATCATCAGCTGGTACGGGACGCTTGAGGATATCCACGATCAGGTGACGGCCGAGCTCGCCCTGCGCGAGAGCGAGGAGCTCTACCGCCTTGCCTCGCGCGCAACGAATGATGTGATCTGGGACATGTCGCACGTCACGGGCCGGATCGAGTGGGGCAATGGCGCTGAACAGATCCTCGGTTATCCCGAAGCGGCGAGAGGCACGTCTCTAAAATGGTGGAAGGAACGCATCCATCCTGAGGATCTTGCTCACGTCAATGCAACCTATGACCGCATTCGCACCAATCGCCAGGACAGCTGGAGCCATGAATATCGGTTCCGCGCGGCATCGGGCGAATATATCAATCTCTTTTCGCGCGGCTATGTCGTGCGCGGTGAGGGCGGCGAGGCGGTGCGCTCGATTGGCGCGCTGCTCGATGTCACCGATGCGCGAAGGGCTGAACGGGAATTGCGCTGGGCCGCGAACCATGATCCTTTGACGGGCCTTCCCAACCGCAAGCTCTTCGGCGAGGTGCTCGAAGCCGCGCTGGCTTCGGCAACCACCGCCGCGAATTGCGTCGGGGTGATCGTCATCGATGTCGACGGATTCAAGCTCCTCAACGACAGCCTGGGGCATGCAGCGGGTGATCAGCTGCTTCGGACCGTGGCCGAGCGGCTCCAGGCGAACCTTCCCCCCGACGCCACGGTCGCACGGCTCGGAGGGGACGAGTTCGCCGTGATCATGACCGGCCTTGGCCGCGATGAGCCGCTCGTACCGGCAACCGAGGCGATCTTAAGCGGCGTGGGCGACGACCTGACGATCGACGAAGGCGCCGTCGAGGTGAGCATCAGCGCCGGCGCCGCCATCTGGCCCGCCGATGGGCAGGACGCTGAGGCTCTTTTGAAGAGCGCCGACCTTGCTCTTTATGCCGCCAAATCTGACGGGGCAGGGGGCATTCGCGCGTTTCGTCCGGACATGCGCGAGGCAGCTGAAAGCCGCAAGTCGATGTTGCGCGAAGCACGAAGTGCGCTGAGCGACGACCGGATCATTCCCTTTTACCAAGCCAAGGCAGACCTGGTGACGGGCGAAATCGTCGGGTTCGAGGCGCTGCTTCGCTGGCATCACCACCGGCGGGGACTCCAGCCCCCCGGTGCCATTCGCGCAGCTTTTGAGGACACGCTGCTCGCGACCGCACTCACCGACCGGATGATCGACCATGTCCTTGCCGATATGGAGAGATTGACCGAGAAAGGCATCATGTTCGGGCGTATCGCGATCAACGGTTCGCTGGCCGACTTTCGCCGCGATGGTTTCGCAGACCGGATATTGACCAAGTTCCACAAGCAAGGATTGCCGCCCACGCTTCTCGAACTCGAGGTGACCGAGAGCGTCTTCGTCGACCATCTTGCGTCCAATGTCGAGCGGGCGCTGCAGACGCTTGCTGCCGAAGGCGTTTCGATCGCGCTCGACGACTTCGGCACCGGATACGCTTCGCTGACCCATTTGCAGCAGTTTCCCGTGCACGTCCTCAAGATCGACCGGTCGTTCATCTCGCGGCTCGACACCGAAGAGAGCGCCGATTTCGCGATCGTCCACGGCGTGATCGACATCGCGCGTCGCATGAAGATCGCAACGGTTGCCGAAGGCGTCGAGAATGAGAGGCAGCTTAGCCGTTTGCGCGAGCTTGGCTGCGACATCGGACAAGGCTATCTCGTCAGCCGCGCGATCGGGATCGAGCGCGTGCCCGGCTGGCTGAAGCGCTGGTCGCAGCGTCCCCCGGCCTGGTCGCGCGCGGCGGAAGGCGAGCCGGTCGGCCGCCAGGGTGGCAGCGGGCAGTGAAGGGGCCCTCGCTTATCAGGGGGGCGACGGGCTCGGTGCCCGCGCTCGCGATAGCGAAGCGTCTTCAGGCGGCGAGTTCGGCCTCGGCGGCGTCGGCTTCGAGGCAGAAGAGCGCCCGGGCCTTGCCGCCCGCTTTCGCGCGGTAGAGCGCTGCATCCGCGCAGGCGAGAAGCCGCTCGAGTTCCAGCCCGAGCTTCGGCGCTGACGCGATCCCGATGCTCACCGAAACCGACAAGGGCAGCTCGTCTATGATATAGGGCCGGCTGAGCTCGCGGATGATCCGGCGCGCGAGCATTTCGGCCTCGCTCTCCTCGCTGATCCCAGTCTGCAGCACGATGAACTCGTCACCGCCAAGGCGCGCAACGACATCGCCTGCGCGCACCATCGCTTCGAGGCGCCGCGCGACTTGCTTTAGAAGTTTGTCGCCGGCCGGGTGACCATGTAGATCATTGACCGCCTTGAAGCCGTCGAGATCGAGATAATGAAGCGCGATGAGGCTTTTGGCGCGCACTGCGGCAACGGCGCGCTCCTGAAACTGCTCGCGCAGGCGGAGCCGGTTCGAAAGACCCGTGAGTGCGTCGGTTCGTGCAAGCTTCGCCATGTCGTGGCGCGCCGTGTGGTGCGCGACGGCGGAGCGATAGAGGTGGAAAACCGTCTGGAGGCTGAGGACGGCGATCGCGGCGATGATGAAGGCTTCGGCGAGGAACATCTCGCCGTGCAGTGGATCGCTCGTCGGCTCGGCTGCATGGAATGCAAGACTGGTTGCGGTGGGAAGGGCGGCGACGAGCAGGCCCGCGGCGCAGGTGACGGGCCTCACCGAGGTGCGTGCGACGATGCCCGCGCCAAAGCCGAAGACGAGGCTTACGGTGAGGAGATGAACCATCGGATCATGGCCCCTCATGGCTGCAATGTTGATGAGAGCGAGCAACGCTGCCGACGTCAAATTGCCCGCAGCATAGCGGCGCTCCCAGCGCCTGAGCTCCTCAAAGCCGGGGATGGGCCCTGCGCGGTGGAAGGCGGCGATGGTGGCAAGCCTTGCGATCGTCGTGAGCGCGCCTGCTGCAGCGAGCAGATAAAGAAAGGGGCTGTCCAGGTGGAGGCCGACAAGGATCGAGATGCCAACAAAAACGGCGCCCAGTCCGAAAATCGGCAAGCGCATGCTGTAGAGCATCTCGATGAAATCGCGGTAGACCGGCAATGGCAGCAGGGCTGCGTCCGCGAAAACGCGCTGGCGAAACGTGGTCGCGATCGGTGGCGTGGGGGCCGATCTGTCCATGGCGCCGATCATCCTCCGATCCGGTTAATAGTGGGTAAGCTGGGGAGCCCCCGAGTCTTGACGTCGCGCGGCGCGGGACCGTCGATCGGACGCCCTTGAAAACATCTGGGCGGCTCCGGCTGTCCAGCCATTCGCCGACTCATTAGGGGGCCGGTAGCTTGACCTCGGGCAGCGCGTCCAGCCTTGCCTTGGTCATGGTCGTCTGAAGATCGGTGTCCGTCCCCCGCACGACCGGAGTAAGGCCGAGGATGGGGACATGGACATATCGGTCTCCTGGTCCTTCAAGCTCGACCAAAAGTCGCTCGACCATGCCCGATGCGTCGCGCAGGACCTGTGCCACCTCGCCGACTTCCCTGCCGTCCGATCCGACGATGTCGGCGTCGAGAAGCTGCGCCTCGCTGAGGCCAAGGGCAGCGGTTGTCGTCAACGATCGCTATCTGATTTCGGGTGGCTAACCTCGGTGAAAAGTTCGAAACTCAGCTGCGTGCGATTGCCTCGGAGGCGGATGGGCCGGCCAACCAAGCAGTTGGCGCCTGACGCACGCTACTTGCCGGTTACCTTCACACCAATTCGCGTCGCCAGCGTCATGACGTCCGCGTAGGTTGGATCGTCGGCGACGATGTCGACCGAAGGTGCATGCCCAGATAGCGGCGTCTTCCCGACCCGGTCCCCGAACAGCACGATCGCCAAGGATCGGTCGTCCTGACGCGATACCCAGCACAGGCCCTGCACTTCGGGACATTGCGCGTGGATTGCCTCGGCCCACTTGCGGGTCTGGGGGTAGATGTCCTTTTCGGTCTCGATCAGCTCGCCGCGCTTGATCCCGAGATTCCGCAACGCAGTCGTGCTGAGGTCGACAAGCACGAGATCGGTTCTCGAGAGCAGTTGCGAATAATGGTGTCCTTTGAGCTTGCGCTTCGCGAGGCTCTTGAGCCCGGGCGCAAAGGGTACGTCATGAAAGACGGATTCCATCGCCGCGCAATCGAAGGTCTCACCGCCATAGATGGTCGGGATCGAATTTCCTTTGGCATCGCAAATAGGGCTGAAGCGTGCATTGCCGTTCGGACCCCGATTGAACTCGTCGCCCCGGAACCGATCCTGATGGATGCGGTGAATTACCTGGGTCTTCGGCCAGGTGATCGTCCGGATCAGTTTCGTCAAATTAACCGGAGGCGTGGGGATGACGATTGCCGCAGCCCCCGCGGCCGGGGTGACCGGAGCGGGGGTGGTTGGAGCGAGACTAGGCGTAGCAGTGGTGGTGTCCGCCTTCCTAGCCATGCAGAATGCCGTCGATCTCGTCTTGCGCGGCTGCCAGCACGCGCTCGGGATCAGCCTTGAGCAGGTCCATCGGTCGGACGCTACCCAGGAAGCTGTTCACCGAGGCGAACCAGATCGCGATATCCCAATCCTCTAGATCGCTTCCAAAGCACTTGAGGATGGGCGCGAGCGCCTTCAGCGGCCGGTATCCCGCGTCGGCATCGAGTGCAAACCCGGGATAATAGTCGTTGCCCTTTTGGCGGACGGCGAAGATTTTCCCTTCGCGCTTCCACTTATTGGGCTGGGCGCTTGCATTTCGACCGCTGAAACCGGCGAGCTCGGAGAGCTGAGCGGCCGTCAGCCACTCGGCCGACCTGAGTACCTCCGTCCGCGCCTCGGCATTCATCCGCGCTTCCGCGACAAGATGCTGGGGAGGTGGCACTTGCGGCACCAGCGCGTCGACGAGTTTGTCGAGCGTCTCCTGGTCGCGGCGGGCGAGCCGTGCGAGAATGAGCGGGGTGATAAGAGTGACTGCCTGCGCGAGCGCGTGCCGGAGTTCCGGGGTTCCATGCTCCAGCGCGAGAGCGACGACTTGATCGTCGCCTGCTGACCCGAGCTTCTTGCGCACCTCGGCTGCCGTGCCAGAGAGGGTTTCGAACGCTACAGCGCCTGCCTCGTCGGGATAAATCGTTGCCATGAGTCGATCCAATCGGATATATTGGGTATTGATGTAGAATGATATCCTAAATAATCAATACGAGCGGTGCGATGCGGCTGTTGGAGGGGCGGATTTTGACGATCGAGATTATAGCGGCGACCGAGGCGGCGATGGCAGAGGTCGAAGCGTGGCTCGATGCCGAGGAAGCGGCACCCTCGCCTGATCATGTGTCCGATAAGTGTGATTCTCGGACACATGATGACCGGGTCCAGACACATTTGAGACGCGAGGGTTGAGAAAGACTCGGGGGTCTCGGGCCTGTCAGTCATTTTGTGCGCGAGCCCGGATTGAGAAAATCTTCGGCGCATGGGAAGCGCTGCTACGGCCTTCGCCGAATGCGATGGCGAGGTCGTGCCAAAGCCGCCGTCCAAGTCCACCTCACCGCCATCGCCTACAAGCGCACAATGAACATTCTCACAGTCCCGGCGTGAATAGTGCCCCCGTTCCGGCCAGGGCAAGGACCAGGCAGGCCAGTCACCAGAGAAGCTATGCGTTTCAGACCGCTACATCCACCCGCGCACAGGTCTTCTAGCATTCGCCGACCCATTAGGGGGCCGGTAGCTTGACCTCGGGCAGCGCGTCCAGCCTTGCCTTGGTCATGGTCGTCTGAAGATCGGTGTCCGTGCCCCGCACGACCGGAGTAAGGCCGAGGATGGGGACATGGACATATCGGTCTCCTGGTCCTTCGAGTTCGACCAAAAGTCGCTCGACCTTGCCCGATGCGTCGCGCAGGACCTGTGCCACCTCGCCGACTTCCCTGCCGTCCGATCCGACGATGTCGGCGTCGAGAAGCTGCGCCTCGCTGAGGCCGAGGGCCGCGGGTGTCGGTCCCGCCACAGTCGCGCTGGTTTCGGCCGCCCGCTCAAGCTTTTCTTCCGCGGCATCATTCTTGTCCGAGCACGCTGCAACGAGCCCAAGCGGCAGGGTCATCAGGAGCAGTTTTTGCATGTCTTTTCCTTTCGCTGATGACCGCTAACGCCTCTGCTCGCGCGTCGGTTGCCCGGACGTGAGTGGATGGTGAGAAGCGAGATGGGGCCAGGCTTGCGTTGGCAGACCTCGCATTGAGGCTCAGTCGCCGAAGCCGAGAAACCGCACCTGCTCGCCGAGCGGAACGCGTTCGCGCTCGAACATGTTGACCGGCGCCTCTGCATCGCGCCATCCGATCGACAAGCCGCAAAACAGGAGCGTGTCATCGTCAAGACCGAGCTCGGCTTTGATCGTGCGCCCGTAGACCCCCATATATTCCTGCGGGCAGCTGTCGAGGCCCTCGCCGCGAAGCAAAAGCATGATGGTCTGAAGCCACATTCCCACATCCGACCATTGCGGCTCCTTCATGAATTTTGGAAAATGGCAAAGGAGGAGAACCGGCGCACCGAAGCAGGTGAGATTGTCGCGCACGAAATCGGCGCGGCGATCCTTCTCGTCGCGTGCGACGCCGACGGACGCGTACATGGCGGCGCCGAGCGAGCGCAGCCGCGCCTGATATTTTTCATGCGCTGCGGGCGCGGAGAAATCATATTCCAGGGGCTCATCGGGCTGGCTCGCGAGAAGCCGCGTCTGCAGCGAGCGCAGCGGCTTGCCCGTGAGGACGATAGCCTCCCAAGGCTGGAAGTTGCAGCCGGAAGGCGTGAAGCGGGCCCGGTCGAGCACTCGGTAGATCGTCTCGTATGGCACTGGCCGATCTTCAAAAGCCCGGATCGAGCGGCGGCTGCTTACGGCTTCTGCGACATTCACGATCGATATCTCCTCCTGGTTGTGCGTAAAGACGTATCGGGCCCGGCGGCTCGCGCAACGCAGAAGGGCGGGGCTGCGAACAAGAAAAACTTCGCTCTCCTCGAAGCGACCGAGGATCCGCGCTGATTTTGTGGATTCAGATCGACGATTTCCAGCCGGCCCTGTTCACATGCCGCAGGCTCTCAACGGGGGGTCCCCAATTTGCCGTGAGGGCGTTCCAGAGATTGGCGACATTGTCGCGGCCGATCCGGCGCTCGAGTTCCGCGGTAAGCTGGAACACGGCATCGCGCGCGTCATTGGCTCTCTTTTGACCCAGCGGCGTGATGGTGACGATCTTGGCGCGCTTGTCGCCGGGATCCGGTTCCATGGCGAAAATGCCCGCTTCGATCATATCAGCAATGATCGTGCTCGCCGACTGGCGCGAGATGCCGAGCGCGCGCGCGATGGCTGCGGGACGGTTGCACCCTTGTCGCACGAGGATCATCGCCATCGTCTGCGACCGTGAGACCTCGGCCCATCCCGCTTCGGTCATCAAGGTCTGGAGCCCTGCGTCGAACCAGCTGAAAGCTTCGAAGAGAGGAATGAATAGCGTTGCAGCACGTACCATGAGTCTGGCCTTCTGTCGGAAATCGGCGATCCCGGAGGGGACGGCCCCGGGGCTGCATCGGCGGGGGGGAGGCTTGGCGTCCCGCGCGCTCGGTCGGACCCCAAGGCAAATTCGCGGCTCATTTCCCCCGTGCGCGCGGCTGCATGTGCGCCCCCTTATAAGCCCATGAACCAAGGAATCCAGACATTTTATGTCATATCTTCTGCCTATATTTGTCAGTTTTATTGACATTATAGAATCGGCTGGTTAGAGGGCTGGCAATCAAGCAGAGATAGGGATGAGAGATGCCATCATCGGCGAACGAGGATGATCTTGCGGTCATCGACGCCATTCACAGCTGGTGCGCTGCGATCGACGGGCGCGATTGGGCGGCACTGGAGGCGCTGATCACCGACCCGATCTTCATCGACTATAGCTCGAACGGATCCACAGAGGGGCTTCTGGCGGCCTGTGAGTGGACCGATCGCCTCCGCGTCTTGCACGGTTTCGACAAGACGCTGCACATGGTGAGCAATCTCCGTCCCCATGTCGACGGCGATACGGCGATCTGCACCTCCTACGTCAACGCGATGCATTTTCTCATGGAAGGCGAGGAGGAGTTCCACGCGCACGCGTGCGGCCAATATCGCCACGATCTCATCCGGATCGAAGGTCGCTGGCGCATCAAGGGCGCGACATTTCTTCTCGCGGGGCGCCATGGGGGACACAAGGAATTCGAGAGGGCCTTTGCCAAGGCCCGGGAGCTTGCCCCGCAGCGCATGTAGGGGGGAGCCGGGCAACTATTTCCTTCACGCAAGGCCAGGGGCCGCCTCACCGCAAGTGGGCAGGCGCGCAATGGCTTTTTCGAAATCTAAGTACTTATTTAGCTAACTAATGGAAAATGGGGAGAATCGGAAATATGCGACGGCTTGAGTATCTGTGCCTTGGCGCAAGCCCCCTTATCTTCGCCGTGCAGCCCGCGATGGCGCAGGAGATGGAGACCCAGCCGGCGGCTGTGGAACGAGCGGCCGACGATATCGTCGTCACGGCGCAAAAGCGTGAGCAAAGCCTCCAGGATGTGCCGATTTCCATTGCTGTCGTAACGGGCGAGGCGCTCTCCGATTTCCACGCCAAGGATATGGCCGACATCGCCGCGTCGGTGCCGAACCTTTTCGTCGAACGCCTCAACGCCGCCGACGTCATCTACATTCGCGGCTTCGGCTCGGCGCCTTCCAATTTCGCCTTCGACCAGTCGGTAAGCCTCTATCAGGACGGCATCTATGCCGGGCGCGGCAAGCAGTTCGAGGCGCCCTTCTTCGATATCGAGCGGATCGAGGTGCTGCGCGGACCGCAGGGCGCGCTTTTCGGGAAAAACACGCCCGCGGGCGCGATCAGCATCGTCACCGCCAATCCCACCTCGCAATTCGAAGCGGGAATCACGGGCACCTATAATTTCGATCTCAAGGGCCCCGAATTTACGGGCTATGTCTCGGGTCCCGTGACGGACAATCTCGGCGTTCGCCTCGCGGTCAAGGCTCTCGATCTTGGCGGGTATATCCCCAATCGCACGACCGGAAAGCGGGACCCGCGTCGCAATCAGACGCTGGCGCGCCTGACCCTCCAATATGAAAATGAGGGTTTCGATGCGACCGCCAAGCTCGAATATAGCCGCTCGCGCACCAAAGGCGCCGCAATCGTTCTTTCGACCGTGACCGCGCCTTTGGAGATTACCAAGGATCGCTACGCCGACGATTATCCCTTCGGCTTTGCCGAATCGAACAATGTGACGTCGAAAAATGCCTCGCTCACGGCGAATTACGAGATCGGCGACCATGTTCTGACCAGTATCACGGGTTACTCGACCTATGATGCGAACCGGTCGAACTCCTATGCGAAGGACGTCCCCGCCATTTACCTCAACCGGATTTTCGAGGAGTTTGAACAATTTTCGCAGGAAATCCGTCTCGCATCTTCGGCGGGTAAGCCGCTCGAATATATCGTCGGGACCTATTTCGACTGGAGCGACTATGCGCTTGATTATCCGCGCTATTACAGCGGGCTGCCGAGCGGCCTGACGGGCTCGAACGTCTCGATCTTCGACCAGTCGGCGCAGACCCTCTCCTTCTTCGCGCAGGCAACGGCCAATCTGTCGCCCGCGTTCCGGGTCATCGGCAGCGCGCGCTACACCCGCACCAAGAAGCGCGGAAATTTCGAGACGATAACGCTTTCGGGCATGGCTTTTGGCGCCGCGACGACCGCCAAGGGGCGTATCTCGGAGGATAATGTCGATCCCTCCTTGACCGCGCAATTCGATGTGACGCCCGATATCATGCTCTATGCCTCCTATGGCCGCGGTTCGAAATCGGGCGGCTTTGTCAGCAACACGGTGGGAACGGTCGACAGCACCTTCATTTATCGCCCCGAGCGGTCGACCAACTATGAAGTGGGCGTCAAGGCCGCGCTGCTCGACCGGTTGCTCACCCTCGATCTTGCGCTTTACGATCTCACCTTCAAGAATCTCCAGACGTCGGTTTACGATCCGACGTTGAGCCCCCCGGGCTTCGTGACCAAGAATGCCGCAAGTGCGACGTCACGCGGTATTGAATGGTCCGTCGGGCTTCGCCCTGCGCAGGGGCTGAAGCTGAGCTGGAGCGGCGCTTATCAGAATGCGAAGTATGATGATTTCCCGGGCGCAAGCTGCCTTGCGAGCCAGCCCGCGTCCATCTGCAACCCCGCAGCGCCCGTGGGCGCGCCGAACAATCCTGCGAACAACAATCTGGCGGGCTACAAACTGGCCTTCTCGTCGAAATGGAGCGGGTCGCTCCAGGCCCAGATCAAGGCGCCGATTGCCGATCGCTACCTGCTCGCGACCACCGCGCAGATGAACTACCGGTCCAAATTCTTCATCTCGGATAATCAGGATCCGGTCTATGGTATCCAGCCGGCCTACCAGAAGTTCGATCTCAGGGTGCAGTTCGGCGACCTGGACGAGCGATGGAATGTGGCGCTGGTGGGCCGCAACCTCACCAACGAGCGGACCTATTCCTTCGCATTCCTGTGGCCTGGGTCGCTGTCCTACACGCCAAGCGGCCATCGCTATCTGGAAGAGACCCGGACGATAGCCATCGAAGGCAATCTGCGTTTCTAAGCGGCCCTCGATGTTGTCCGCTTCGGAGCAAGGCCAGACGCCGTCAGCCGGGCTGACCGCGTCTGGCGAGCGCCGCTGGGCCCTGGTGCTCATGCTGGCGATCACCACCTGCGCCTTCATCGACCGGGCGATCCTCAACACGGTTGGCCAAGCCATCCGCGACGATCTGAAGCTCAGCGATCTTCAGCTCGGGTTGCTGGGGGGCGCCGCCTTTTCCATTCTTTATGGAACCCTCGGCATTCCGGTTGCGCGCTGGGCCGAGCGATCCGACCGGATCGGCATCGTCTCGCTCGCGGTCACTATCTGGTCGAGCATGACGGTGCTGTGCGCGATGGCGACGGGTTTCTGGCAACTTCTGCTGATGCGCATCGGGGTGGGGGTCGGTGAAGCGGGTGCCAACGCACCGGTCCAGTCCTACCTATCGGATCTCTATCCTCCCGAACGGCGCGGCACGATAGTCGGAATTCTCGGGCTATCGGTTCCGCTCGGCATCATTATCGGCGGAATCGGCGGCGCATGGGTCGCGCAGCATTATGGCTGGCGCATGGCCTTTCTCCTCGTCGGGCTTCCCGGCCTCGTTCTTGCCGCGGCGGCGCGACTGACGCTCCGGGATCGGCGACAGCCGGTGGCAAAAGCGGCGATACCGCCCTTGCGCACCGTGCTCGCGACGCTTTGGGAGAGCCGGAGCTTTCGTCAGATGATTGCAGGCGGCGTCGTGACGAGCTTCATCGGGCAGGCCGTTCTCGCCTTCGGACATCCGTTTTTCGTGAGAAACTTCGGCCTCAGCTACACCGAAGCGGCGGTCTATTTTGCGCTCGTTAACGGCGCGTCGGTCGCGGGCGGCTATATGGTCGGCGGCTTCGTCGTCGATCGGTTCGTCACCCGCGATGTCCGCTACTATGGGTGGATACCCGCGCTGATGATGCTGCTCGCGGGACCCTTTTATATCGCAGGGTTCCTGCAGCGCGAACTTCTCCCGGGGCTCATCCTCCTCGCGATCCCCGGGGTTTTCTCAGCAAGCTATTATGCGCCTGTGCTCGCGGTGACCCAGAATCTCGTGGCGAGCCGGATGCGCGCGACGGCGATCTCGATCGTGCTGCTTACGATGAATATCATCGGCCTGCTGCTCGGTCCGCTCGCCGCGGGTGCTCTTAGCGATTTCTATTTTCAGCGGGCGCTGCCCGCCGGCCTCGATGCCGCGACTTGCCGGGCGGAGATGACCCCATTTTGCGAAGCCGCGTCCGCGCGCGGTGTGAGCTACGCCCTTGCGACCATTTGCCTGCTCTTCTTGTGGTCGGCCGTCCACTATTTCGCAGCGAGCCGGCATCTGCAGCGCGACATTGATTTTCAGCAACAACAGGATGCGACCCCATGATCAAGATGTCCTTTGCCGTCTACCGCCGTCCCGATCTCACCCGGGAGCAGTTTCTCGACCACTGGTTCAACATTCACGCCCCGATCGCCAAGAAATACGCCAAGGCCTTGCGGATCAGGCGTTATGTTCAGCTCCACGGAGGCGACTATGAGGCGGCCCGGCAGATGACCGAATCGCGAGGCTGCCAGCCCCCGCACGATGGCGTCGTGGAAATCTGGTGGGACTCAGAAGCGGATCGTCTCGCGGGCGCGGCGTCGGCTGAGGGCCAGGAGGGCGGCCGTCTGCTTCAGGCTGATGAGCTGAACTTCTGCGATATGTCGCGCTCGAGCGTCATGTTTGGCGTGGAGCGGGTCATTATTGACGAGCTGAACGGGTAGCGCGGAAGCATAGTCGGCGGCGTCAGATTTCCCGCCGGCGCCCCCCAGGCCGCTCGCGGCTAGGTGGACCTGCAGGGAAATGTGGTTTGGGTCAGGTTCAAGGAATGATGGACAGACCGGGCGTTTGGGTGAAGGCGAAAAATGCCGGCCGACCTGGTTCGACTTGGCCCCTCCTCGCTGCGGGTGGGCGGCAAAACCCATAAGCAGGCTCCTCGCAGCGCCTGAGCATTTCGGTCCGCTCTTCGTCGGCGAGTTCGTCTGCTGTCTGGAAGGACAGGGTTGCGCGAAAGGCAAAGGCGAGCTGGCGCGCAAGAATCTGAAGCGCCTCGTCTTTCTTTCCAATCGAAGCGCTCGGGCCAGCGCCTTTTACGGGGGCTGCATATTCGGCGGCGGCGCGGCGGCCTTGTGATGCCGCGTCGCGGCAAAAACCTATCCCTCCGCCTCACTCCGCAATCTGTCGATCCGTTCGGTGCAGAGCGTCTCCACGATATCGCGCAGCCTGTTCGCCGCCTCGGCCAATGCGGCAAGGTCCTCGGCGCTGATCTCATAACTCATCGAGTAGCGAGCCTCGACATACGCCCGTTTCAATAGCTCGAAACGCCGGCGGTCGATTTTGCTGTCGCGCGGCCAAGCGGCGATCAGTCGCGCCTCCTTATCCTCGGCGAGCGAGCGGAGGAATTTGATGTTGTGGGACCGAGGAAAGTAGAAGGTGTATGTCAGAAGAAAGCAGCCGTATGCGCGTTCGACGGCCTGGTGAAGCGCAAACGCAGCCGCGTTCGTCCACTGCCTATTCAGCGGATCCCGTTCAACCTGAAAACCAGCCGTTTCGATCTGAACATTGATTGCGGGGAACGAACTTGCATAATATTCTGATGCCATCCTGTACGCATCGCTGGCTGTCATGGGTTGCGGCGCAGCGAGCGGGTGATTGGGTAGCTCGTAAAGGGCGATGCCGTCGCGGATGATGTCGACCCAGAAATATTCGCCGCGGCGCAGCGCCTGGTTCACGTCCTGCATCGTGTGGACGATGATGTTGACGGTTCGACCTATCGCGGGATCGCGCAGGATCCTGTCCTCGGCGACATACCAATGATCGGCAATGTCGGTGAGGTCCGGGTGGCTCACGATGATCAAGAGATCAAAATCGGACTGATAGCCGTTCTCGGGCTCATCGACCCAGTCGCCCCGCGCATAGCTGCCGAAGAGGGCAATGCGGAGGATCTTGCCGTTGCGCTTCCATTCCATCGTTGCGCGTTCGATCGAGCGTGCAAACTCCTCCATCAGCACGTGCGTAATGCGCTCAAGCTCGCCTTGCTGCTTTGGCGGCAGATGGTCGATGTCGCTTCTCATTTCCGTTTCGATTCTGACGGGTGAGCCAGGGGCTGGCAAGTTCTTCTGCCCTCAATCTGGCGCTATCGAACGCGGCGACGTCCGGAAAAAGGGAGGGGGAAGCGCAGGGCGAGCATCACGCGCCAAGGCTTCGCTTTTCATAGACCGTCTTGATCGAGGTCCCGTCCCAAACATAGCAAAGATGCCGCTCCTGCCGGCAGTTTGAAAGAATGCGGGGGCGAAAGGCGGCAGCGCATTCGCCCCCCTGGTGACGGACGCTCCAGAAGCGGATGCCGTCGCCGCCCGCATCGCGCAGCTCGGACGCGAGGCCCTGGGCGGTCGCATAATTGTCGGGATCGTAAAGATGCGGATGGCTCGCTGCGAGGACGCGGATGTCGTGGAGATCGGCGGCGAGGTCGACCGCGTAGACGCGCATGTCGATTTCCTGCGCAGGCTCGTTAGTCGCAGCGAGGAATTTGGCGCGGTGGTGCTTCGTCTCTGCGATGGCCGCCTCGAGCGTGAGGGCGGCATAAAAGACGCCGAAGCTGCCGTCGGAGAACCGGCTGCCCGCCGGGTTGAGGTGGGTGAAGGCCGCCATGATGGGCGTCGCTCCCGGGCCCGAAACTCGATCCTCGGGCGGCACGAGCGCAAGGTCGCCCACCTCGTCCCTTAGGCGATCGTTGGTCATCGCCTCGATCTGGAAGACTGCATCGAGATCCTCTGCGCGCGCGACCTTGTCGAACAGCCCGACCGGTGGGAAGCGGCTGGGAATGATGCGATAGCAGGGCGACCAGCGGGTCGCGGTGACGGGAATATCTTGTGGCACGCCTTAGCCGCGCTGACCGTCGATATACTGCCGCACGACATAAAGATCAGCGACATTGCCCGAGGTCATCCGGTCGAGCGCCGACTTGCCCCCGAAAAGCTTCGCCTTGTTCGGCTTGCGCACCCAGCTATCCGCGGTCGTGGGGACAAGAATCTGGAGCCCCTTGTAGATGCCCATCACGTAGGAAATCCGCTCGAGCGCATCCTTCGATAGCGCCGCTACCTCGCCGCGCTTCCAGTTCTGAAGGGTCGACCGGCTGTCGAGCCCGAGCAGTGCCATCTGCTCCGCCTCATTGAGATCCCAGGCCTCGGCGATACTGAAGAAGGTTCGCAGCGCCGGGCCAGTCAGGCTCTTGCGGTCGATCGCGTTGCGGGCTGCGGTTGCCATCATCGGCTCCTTTCAGAGCCTATATGGTCCGTATCTGGCCAAATATCAACATTCGATCCGAATCGGAACACACTGTATCGGGATGAGCATATCGGCGCCCGCGAATAGGGCTCGCCTGCAAGCCGTTCCCCGCCTTTCCCAATCAGGGGCGGCCCGGCATCTCCGGCGACACTCCGACGACATCCACCAGATCCTCGCCGACCACGACCCCGGTGATCCGGACGCGCTTTTCGATATGGTCGACAGGGACACGGTGAAGATCGAGCTTCCAGCGGCCGCCGAGATCCCGGCGCAGGATGAAACCGCCCGCCTCGCGGACCAACGTTCCTGTTTCGTCAATCCTGGTCCCGATCGCGGTCATGAGCCGCCTTTATGGAATGCACGGATCCAGTGCCAGTCCAAACATATGCGAAGGCGGGGCTTTGCCTCCGGCATCACTCGTCCCCAGCGAATTTAGAACCAGATTGAGGCCGTCTCTGCGACACAATCTGACAAAGCTCGCTTATGCTCATCGCCTGTGCGCTGGAGCCCATCCGTCGATTGTTCCGGCAAAAGCGCCCGGATTTCCAGGCCTTGGCCCTGATTCTGCCATGGGGAGAATATAATGCACCATAAGATCGACTGGCGGTCCGAATATTATACGAAGATGTTCGAGCGATATGATCGGGCGGATTTCGCGCAGGAGTTTCTGCGCCGCAATCCCTCCTATCGGCGTCAGTATGACGCCGCGCTCGGCAAGCCCGCGGCGCTCGGCGCGGTCGCGCGCCACTGGGGGTTGGTCTTTCGCCTTCGACCCCGATCATAGCGCCGCCGAAGCACCCGCTATCTGGCATCCGCATGCCTGCGCGCTCGTCGCGGTGGCCCAGCCGGCGCCTGAGGGACTCGCGGCGGCGCGGCTCGCCGAACTTGTGCGCGGCGACCGGGTCGCGAGCGAAGTGATCGGCTATCGCGAATGGCATCTCGTGCTCCGGCTCGCGGGCCGCCATTACCGCGTCGCTGTCCGCTACTGCGAGGGCAATGAGGAAATTGCCTATGTCTGCCCCGCCGACGCGCAGGGTGGCATCCGGCTCGCGCTCGCCGCAGCGCTGCATCGCGGTCTGAGCGGGGAGGGGCTGGTGACGCCTCCCGCCGGCATCGATCCCGGCCCAACCGAGCGCTGGCGCCTTGTCCAGTGGCTTCGTCTTCTCGATGGCATTGCGGTGGGTGCGTCGGCCCGTGAGCTTGCCGCCGCGCTCCTTACGCCTGATGCGCGTCACTATTCGGCCGCCGAGTGGGACGCCTCGAGCGAAAGGCGCCGCATCGCGCGATGGCAGCGCGGCGCGCTCGCGATGCGCGACGGCGGTTACCGCGCGCTCCTCGCGGCTGGCTGATCGGGACATTCCGACCTTTCCGCGCTTTGTCCGTTCTCGGTCATGATCAGGATCGGCGAGACGTGCCTTGGGCCCGCCAGCCTGGCGGGCACGTCACTTGCTAACGCCGGAGACCGCCCATGACCGAGCCGCTTGAGCCCGATGGCCCCCGCTATCTCAGAACCCCCGATGCGGCCTTGCATCTCGGGCTCTCGGCGCGAACACTCGAAAAGCACCGCTGCTTCGGCACCGGCCCCAAATATCTGAAGCTTGGCGGGCGCATCGTTTACGAGATTTCCGATCTCGATGCCTGGGCTGGAACTGGACTTCGCTATTCGACCACAAATCCGCCCAAGCGGTTGATCCATCCCGCGCGCCGTGTGGTGCGTCGCTGATGCTCCTGCGCCGCGAAGCGGGCGAGCGGACCCGCCAGATACTGAGGCGAGCTTCGCCTCCGGGCGGTGCCGCCCTGCACCGCGGCTATTTCGCTGCGACGCTCGCAGCGGCGGCGCTATTCGCGTCCCTCTTCGCCGTGGTTATCTGGCAGTCGCCGCGTCCGCGCCTGATCTGGAACGCGAGCGCGAGCGTCCCCGTCGGCCTTTACCGGATTGATGCGCGCACCCCTGCGCTTGGCGACCTCATTGCCATCATACCCCCGCCTACGGTCGCTGACTGGCTCGATCGCCGGGATTACCTGCCTCTCGGTACGCCCCTTCTCAAACATGTCGCGGCAACGCCCGGGGCCCGCGTCTGCCGCTGGGGTGCCAAAATATCGATCGACGGACGCCACGCAGCATTCGCGCGCGCGGCCGACCGGAGGGGACGCGCGCTCCCGCGCTGGAGGGGCTGCCGCACGCTTCGCCATGGCGAACTCTTTCTTCTTAACGCCGCATCCGACAGTCTCGACAGCCGCTACTTTGGGCCCCTGCCGGTTTCCGGGCTTCTCGGTCCTGCGCGGCCGATCCTCACGCGATCGGCGCCCGGCTCGTCGCTTCGCTGGCGCTCGCACGGACTCTCCCGCTCGTTCCACCCTAAGAAGGATTATATCTCATGCTGATCGGAACCTTTCACGAAGCCGACCCCGGATACTCGGGCCGGATTACGACGCTGACGCTCGATGCGGCGCTTGCCATTGTTCCAGCAGCGCCCAGCGATACCGAGAATGCCCCCGATTGGCGCGTGCTGCTCGGCGAGGCCGACAGCAGGATCGAGGTGGGCGCAGGCTGGGACCGCACCGGCGAGCGCGCCGGACCCTATATCGCGCTGCAGATCGACGACCCCGCATTGCCGGTGTCGCTCCGCGCCAATCTCATTCGCTCGGCGCGCGACGACAGCGAACATCATCTCCTCTGGTCGCGGTCGCAACCGCAAGACCGGAGCTGAGCGGTGCCGGGCATGGGGCATCGCAGCCGCAGCGCCGCGGCGCACAAGCGGCGGATCGCGGCCGCCTGCGCGCTGGCGATCGCGGTGCATCCCATGCTCGCTGCGGCACGGGCAGAAGGCCAGGAACGCCGCGCCCCCGCCGCACCGCGGCACGCTGCACAAGCAGCGCACGTGGCGGAAGCTGCGCGCCGTTTCGCTGTCCCCGAAGACTGGATCTGGCGCGTCATGCATGCCGAAAGCGGCGGCAATCCCCGCGCGGTCTCGCGCGCTGGCGCAATAGGGCTGATGCAGATCATGCCCGCGACCTGGGCTATGCTGAGCGCGCGCCACAGGCTCGGGTCTGATCCCTTTGATACCCGCGCCAACATTCTTGCAGGCACTGCCTATCTCCGTGCGATGTGGGACCGATATCGCAATATCTCCTTGATGCTCATTGCCTATAATGCAGGCCCGGGCCGCGCTGACGCCTATGCAAGGGGTCGCCGCGGGCTGCCGGCAGAAACGCGCGCCTATGTCGCCCACCTCGCTCCCCTTATGCGAGGCGCGACAGACAAATCCGCGCCCGCCCCGCGCAAAGAGCCGCCGTCCTGGCGCGATGGGCCGCTGTTTGCAGTCCGGCCCGGTCTGCCGCCCCAGGCGGCGGACGAGGAGGAAAGGCCTGTCACGCTCGTTTCGCTGCCGTCGCTCTTTATTCAGCTTTCAAGCCGCGAGCCATGAGCCATCAGCGTCAACCTCGTGGCGGGAAAGGCGAAAATCGTGAGGCGATCCTCGCCGCCAGATCATGACAGAGCCGCATGATCGCCGCCTACATGCGGAGATGCTGCGACGGCAGCGTCGCTACAGCCAGACCCGACGCCTGAAGCGCCACCTTGCGATCATGCTCTCCTCGATCGCGCTCGCGGGCCTCGGTACCCCTTGGCTGATGCTCAGCTCGCCTGCTCTCCAATCAAGCGGTGTCTGGTGCCGGGCGAAGATTTTGACATGGTTTGCAAAGAGCCACGATCCCGGCATGACGATCCGTCATGACGACGTGGATTACCGCGTGTCGGCGCGCGCGGTCGCGGCTCATCCCTATTATCGCCGCGCTGCGCAAGTCTCCGGCGCCTTGGTCCTGCGTGGCGGCGCGGCTGGCTTCGGAGCCTGGCTTTCCTGCCTGATCCTTTTGCGCGGAGCGGCGGCGCGGCGGCGCGAGCGCGCGCTGCGCGACCGGTTCATCAGCGGTACGCGTGTGGCGAGCGAGGCGGCGCTCGCAAAGCTGACGCGCGAGGAGGCGGACCCCCGCTCGCTTGCAATCGGGTCCGTTGCGCTCCCGCCGCGGCTCGAAACCCGGCACATGGCAATGATCGGCACGACCGGTAGCGGCAAGACCACGGTGCTGCGCCAAATGCTCGACGGGATCGAGGCGCGCGGCGAGGCGGCGCTTGTCTATGACACGAGCGGCGAATTCATTGCCCACTATTTCAATCCCGCGCGCGGCGATGTCATCCTCAATCCTTTCGATGCCCGCTGCGCCTACTGGTCGCCCTTTGCCGAGATCGCGCACCCCGCGGATGCCGATCGCATCGCGCAGCAGTTGATCACCGAAACCGGCCACAACGGGCGCGATGTCTGGGTCGAGACGAGCCGCATCCTCGTCGCCAATATGCTGCGCGCACTCTGGCGCGAAGGGAAGGGGAGCTTGCCCGACCTCCTTCACGCGCTCCAGGATCGGACCCGGGATGATCTCAAGGCGTGGCTCGGCGACAGCTCGTCGGCGCGGATCTTTGCCGACGACGCAGACCGCGCGACCGGCAGCGTCCTCTTCATGCTCGCGAAAGCCGCCAATCTCATCCAGTTTCTGCGGTTGCCAAACGGAGAAGAGACGCCCTTTTCCTTTCGCGATTTCATCGCCGGTCTCGACGCTTGCGAAGGAAAGAGGCCCTGGATCTTCGTGCCGCGCAAGGAAGATTATTTCGAGGCTTCGAAGCCGCTGCTCGCCTGCTGGCTTGAATGCGCAGCAAGCGCGCTGCTTGCCCTGCCGCCCTCGCCGGAGCGGCGCGTCTGGCTCCTCCTCGACGAACTTGCGGATCTCCCGCGCGTCGACAATCTTGCCCGGCTGCTTCCCGAGGGGCGAAAGTTCGGCGCCGCGGTCGTGCTGACCTTCCAGGCGATCGGGCAGATGCGGCACCGCTACGGCAAGGATCTCGCCGAATCGATGCTCGGCTGCTGCAACACCAAGCTCTTCCTCCAGATGATCGACGGCGAGAGCCGGAAATGGGCGAGCGACGCGGTCGGCCATTGCGAGGTCGAGGTTCATACCATGACCGGCGGACTCGGCGATCGCGATCATGCACCCCATTTCACGCTGGGCCGGCAGCGCCGAACGCGCCCCGCGGTGCCCGAAAGCGAGCTTCGCCTTGCGCGCTATGAAGGCTATTTGCTCTTTCCCGATGGTCTGCCGGTCGCGCGGATTTCGCTCAGCAGCGATCACATCGCGCGCCGCGGTCCGCCGGGGCAGCGCGCTTTTATTGCAGCCGACCCGGCGGCGAGCCTTTGGCAGCGCGCGGTCGGCGGGAGAGGACCGAGCGACGCCAGGCGCACCGCGATCTCCTCCGTGCTCGATGAAGGTCCGCTCTGACGGGCCGGTCAGCCGCGCCCCTCCTCGAAATAGGCCCGCATCCGGTGCGCGGTTTCGGGTGTGAGCCTGACGAAGCTTCGGCGACCATCGCCCGGGTCGGGTATGCGATCGACGATCCCGGCAGCGCATAATTTCCGGCAGAGCCTGAGCGCGCTGCTCATCGGGATGCTTGGCGTGACGCAGAGCGAACTGAGAGGCAGGGGCTCACCCTCGCACTCATGGATGAATATATCGATGAGCATCTCCCACGCGGGATCGCCGAACAATTCGGGCGCGCCGAAAAGCTGATCACGCAGAAGGCGCCGTCGCAGCGTGGCCTTGGCATTTTCCAAAGCGATTTTGCCCCTCTCGGCGGGCCCCGGACTGCGAAGCTGCTGCAAGGTGCCGCGCTCCAACTTTGTCGCGGCTCCGCTGGTGCGAATGTGACGCGTGCCGCATTCGGTAACGATGATGTGGTCGACCAGCTTGATGTCGAGTTCGCGGCCGATCCGGTCAAGTAGCCGCGTGACCGCGATGTCGTGGTCGCTCGGTGTCGGGTCGCGGCTTGGATGATTGTGAACGAGGATGATGCCGCCGGCATTGAGCTCAAGCGCGCGGCGAAAGATCGTGCGCGGATAAAGCGCGAGACGGGTGAGGGTTCCATGCTGCAATTGCTCATCGGCGATGAGATGTCCCCCCGCATCCAGAAAGAGAACGCGCAGCTGCTCGTCGGGGAGCGATCCCATCTGGAGGACCAGATAGTCGCGCAGGGCCGTGCAACAGGGGTCGATCCTTATCCCATGCAAGCCCGACGAGAGGGCCTCGAGCGCGAACACTCGCGAACGAAGAAGGAGCCTCGTCACCTCAGATCCCGCACCTGTCACCCGGTCAATGTCCTGGGGTGTGCGTGACCAGATCCGGCCGATGGTCTGGAATTCGGCTAATAGGCTTGCTGCGATCCGTTCGGCGTCGGCTGGGGCGACGAGCGCGACCATCTCCGCCAGGATGGATAGCTGCCGGTCCGGCGCAGTCTTTGCTGGTGGCGCCATGTTGCGGCGATGAGCAGAGGCGGGATCAACCATGAAGCAGCGACCTGCATTGTAAGATAGACGACGGGGTTCACCGCGATATCGACTGCGCGTGCGAAATGGGCGAGGAGCGGCAGCGTGTGGAGAACCGCCGCGAGAAGCGGCCAGAAGCGCTTTGCAAAGAGCGCCAGGACGAGAGTCGCCGCGGCGCCGAACAGGTCTTGAGCAAGATAGCCGACATCGACGCGCTGGTAGGTCACCGCGCCCAAGAGGACGAGCAGCCGGTCCCAGAGAAGGATGATGAGCGCGATACCGACCATGACCCGCTCGGGGCCGCCGCCTTTCCTCGCAGCATAGATGAGAGCGGCTAGCAACAGGGTGGCGAAAACGGCTATTCGCATGTCCGCCACTATCCGGGCCGGCCGCGCCCCGGTCAACTGACCTTGGCGATGGAGGATATCTCGGCAAGCGCGGACGGCGGGCACTCGCGTAGATCATAACCGGCTGTTTCCTTGCCAATCTCGGCAAGCTCGCCATGCGCGCGCAGGAGTTCACCGCCAACCTCGACCAGCGAGAGCTGGGCCTTGGCAAGGCGCAGGATGGTGCGCTGGCCGGTTTTTGCCGGAACGCCTGTCGCCCGGCGCGCGGTCACGACGCTGGTCATAAGCGATGATAGCGCGATCAGGCTGTCGTCGACGCGGTTTTCCGCCTTCGGGATGTCGCGCTGAAGCCGCGCGGCCATGGCAGCAAATGTATCGGACATGACTTCTCCTTCACCGGAAGCACAGCGCTCCGGCCAATTGGGGCAAGTTGACGACGGGATCTACGGGGAGAGCAATTGCTCGAGGCCTTGGGCGATCCCGAGACCGCCGAGCAGGATCAGGATCGTCACGGCAAGAAGTCCGAAATAAATCCCGATCCGCGCCGCGATGCCATGATCGTGCCTCCCTAGATCCTTGAACAAGGAACCCGGCCTTGACCCGATGTCCGGAAGCGCGCTGCTATCCTGGAGATCGGCAAGGTTGGGCGGGTCCCCGTCCGAAAAGCGGGATCGCACCCATTGCGGCTGGAGGGGAAGCGCTGCTGCGTCGTATACGATTTGATCGTATATTCCTTTAAGCTGGCCATAGAGAACCGCGGTTTCGGCGCGGTTGCGTGTTCCCAGCGCGCTGCGTGCAGATTTCAGTCTTTGATCGACGGTATCCTTCGAAATATCGAGTATCCGCGCAATTTCCTTTGAGGTCTTATGCTCGAGGAGGAGGTCGAGGCAGTCGCGCTGCTTCTCGGTGAGCCTGGTCCAGAGCTCGGCGCTGTCGTCAATCGGGTCGGTCGGGGATGTCATTTTGTCCCTGGGCGTTGCGGAGTTAGGCCGGTCGCTGCCTGGTTCTGATGGGCAATCTTAGACTTGGGTGCTGGATTGGCGTCTTTTTACCTTTCTCCCATCTCTCGGTCGAGAAGCCGCGCGCGGCATTGATCCTTCGACATCCCCGCGCAGCATCGACGCGGCGACAACTGCCAGGCACATGCCAACCAGGAGCGCTTCTGTCCATTCACGGCATTTTTCCGAATCGGGATGCTGCCCCTGCGCGATTCGCGATGGCCTTTGCCGGTTGCTGCCTACGCTAAACTTTCTTTTTTTAGCCGATTCTACGACGCGCGCTTTTTCCTGTTGAAGCGCGAGCATTTCTGCGTCTCTTGATTCGCCCCGTTGAGCCGGCGCTTCCGCCGGCGCAAGCGAACGGGGTGATCCATGGCCATCGAGCTCGGCAGATCGGAAGCGCAACGTCGCAGCGCGCGCATGCTCAGGACCGCGCTCGGAGCGGCGATCACCGAGTGGCTTGCCGACCCTGCGGTGATCGAGATCATGCTCAACCCCGACGGGCGGCTTTGGGTCGACCGGGTCGGTGAAGGGATCCGCGATAGCGGCTCTTTGATGAGCGCCGCGGACGGCGAGCGCATCGTCCGCCTCGTTGCCCATCATGTCGGCGAGGAAGTTCATGGCGATCGGCCCCGTGTGTCCGCGGAGCTGCCCGAAGGCGGGGAGCGGTTCGAAGGGCTGCTCCCTCCGGTTGTGACGGCGCCGGCCTTCGCGATCCGCAAGCCCGCGGTCGCGGTCTTTTCCCTTGATGACTATGTCGGCGCGGGGATTCTTTCCGAGGGCGACGCCGAGCTCCTCCGGTGCGCGGTCGCCGCGCGCGCAAATATCCTCGTCGCCGGCGGCACCGGGACCGGCAAGACAACGCTCGCAAACGCGTTGCTCGCCGAAATGGCGAGAAGTGCCGACCGCATCGTGCTGATCGAGGATATGCGCGAGCTGCAATGCGCGGCGCCCAATCTGGTCGCCATGCGCACGAAGGACGGCGTAGCCTCGCTCAGAGATCTTGTGCGCGCGTCGCTGCGCCTGCGCCCGGATCGCATCCCGATCGGCGAGGTGCGCGGCGCCGAGGCGCTCGATCTTTTGAAGGCCTGGGGCACCGGACATCCGGGCGGCGTCGGCACAATCCACGCCGGAAGCGCGCTGGGCGCGCTGCGCCGGATGGAGCAACTCATCCAGGAGGCGGTGGTGGCCGTTCCGCGCGCACTGCTTGCCGACACCATCGATCTTGTCGCCGTGCTCGTCCGCGTCGGCAGCTCACGCCGCCTGTCCGAGCTTGCGCGCATCGACGGGCTCGACCTTTTGACGGGCGAATATCGCCTTACCCCTCTCTCCACCCCTTGCGAAGGAATTCTCCAATGACAAAGACAGTGACGCGCCGCCGGGCCGGGCGCTGGGCGTGCGGCCCGCTTTATCGCACCTCGATCCTCGCTGCGTGGCTCTTCTACGCGGCACCTGCCTATGCCGGCGGTTCGTCTATGCCCTGGGAGGCGCCGCTCCAGTCGATCCTCGAAAGCATCGAGGGGCCTGTCGCAAAAATCATCGCGGTCATCATCATCATCGTCACCGGGCTCAGTCTCGCTTTCGGCGACACCTCGGGCGGCTTCAGGCGCCTGATCCAGATCGTGTTCGGCCTGTCGATCGCCTTCGCTGCCTCGAGCTTCTTCCTCTCCTTCTTCTCCTTTGGCGGCGGGGCGCTCGTTTGATGGACCGCAACGAGAATGTCCCGGGCTTTTTCGCCCCGGTGCACCGCTCGCTCGCCGAGCCCATCCTGCTCGGCGGCGCGCCGCGCAGCCTCGCGATCGTCAACGCTACGCTCGGCGGCGCGATCGGACTGGGTCTTCGCCTCTGGATCGCCGGGATCGCGCTCTGGGCCATCGGCCACGCGCTCGCCGTCTGCGCAGCCCGGCGCGATCCCGCGTTCGTCGAGGTCACACAGCGTCACCTCAAATATCCTGGATGGATGCGGCCATGATGAATTTGTCCGAATATCGATCGAAATCCGCCTGCCTTGCAGACTTTCTGCCTTGGGCCTGCCTGGTGGCGGAGGGCGTGGTGCTGAACAAGGACGGGTCGTTCCAGCGATCCGCGCGCTTTCGCGGCCCGGACCTTGACAGCGCCACGCCTGCTGAAATGGTCGCGGTCACCGCGCGCCTCAACAGTGCGCTGCGGCGCCTCGGATCGGGCTGGGCGGTATTTGTGGAAGCCCAGCGGCTCGCCGCGCAAAGCTATCCGATCTCGGATTTTCCCGATCCCGTCTCGCGGCTCGTCGATATCGAGCGCCGCGAGCAGTTTCGCGAGGAAGGCGCGCACTTCGAGAGCAGCTACTATCTGACCCTCGTCTGGCTGCCGCCCGCCGAGGAGCGTGCGCGCGCCGAAGCCTGGCTTTTTGAAGGCGGCGCGAAGAAGGGCGTCGACCCCTGGCAATGGCTCGCGGGCTTCATCGATCGCACCGAGCGGCTCTTGCATCTCGTCGAAGGCTTCATGCCCGAGGTGCGCTGGCTCGATGACGGCGAAACGCTGAGCTATCTCCACAGTACGGTCTCGACGAAGGTGCAGCGGGTTCGCGTCCCCGAGACGCCCGCCTATCTTGATGCGCTGCTCACCGACGAGCCGCTCGTCGGCGGGCTCGAACCGCGCCTTGGCGAGCATCATCTGCGCACGCTGACGATCACGGGCTTTCCAAGCGAAACCTTTCCGGGCCTGCTCGACGAGCTCAACCGGCTCGCCTTTGGCTATCGCTGGTCAAGCCGCGCGATCATGCTCGACAAGACCGACGCGGCGCGGGTGCTCACGAAAATCCGGCGGCAGTGGTTTGCAAAGCGAAAGTCCATTGCCGCGATCCTCAAGGAGGTCATGACCAACGAGGCATCGGTTCTCGTCGACAGCGATGCGGCGAACAAGGCGGCCGATGCCGACCTTGCGCTGCAGGAACTCGGCGCCGACAGCGCCGGCATCGCCTATGTCTCGGTGAGCGTGACCGTATGGGATCGGGATCCTGCACGGGCGGCGGAGAAGCTTCGCCTTGCGGAGAAGACCATCCAGGCCCGCGATTTCACCTGCACGGCTGAAAGCGTGAATGCGCTCGAGGCATGGCTCGGGAGCCTGCCGGGACATGTTTATGCCAATGTCCGCCAGCCTCCCCTCTCGACCTTGAACCTTGCTCATCTGATCCCGCTCTCAGCGGTTTGGGCAGGCGCGGAGCGCGATGAGCATCTTGGGGATGCCCCCTTGCTATACGGCAGGACCGAGGGCTCGACGCCGTTCCGCTTCTCGCTGCATGTCGGCGACGTTGGTCATTGCCTCGTCATTGGTCCAACCGGATCGGGAAAATCGGTGCTGCTTGGCATCATGGCGCTGCAGTTCCGCCGATACCGCGCGAGCCAGATATTCGTCTTCGATTTCGGAGGCTCGATCCGTGCGGCCGCCCTGGCGATGGGCGGTGACTGGCAGGATCTCGGCGGCTCGCTCTATAACGCCGAAGGCGGCGTTGCGCTGCAGCCGCTTGCGCGCATCGACGAGGCGGCCGAGCGCGCCTGGGCAGCCGAATGGCTCGCCGCGCTGCTGGCGGGCGAGGGGGTTTCCATCGACCTTGCGGCGAAGGAGCATCTCTGGTCGGCGCTTTGCTCGCTCGCCACCGCGCCGAGGTCGGAGCGGACGCTGACGGGACTCGCGGTGCTTCTCCAGTCGCAAATGCTCAAGCAGGCGCTTGCGCCCTATCTTGTCGGCGGCCCCTGGGGGCGACTGCTCGATGCCGAGGAAGAACGGCTCGGCGACGCGCGGGTCGAGGCGCTCGAGACCGAGGGGCTTGTCGGCACATCCGCTGCAGCCGCCGTGCTTTCCTATCTTTTTCACCGGATCGAGAGGCGTCTCGACGGCTCGCCGACTCTCATCATCATCGACGAGGGCTGGCTCGTCCTCGATAGCCCGGCCTTCACATCGCAGCTTCGCGCATGGCTGAAGACCTTGCGCAAGAAAAATGCGAGCGTGGTCTTTGCCACCCAGAGTCTCGCCGATATCGAGGGCTCGCATATTGCGCCGGCGATCGTCGAAAGCTGCCCGACGCGGATTTTCCTGCCAAATGATCGAGCGGCCGAACCGCAGGTCGCAAGCATATATGAGCGCTTTGGTCTCAACGACCGCCAGATCGAGATATTGAGCCGGGCGACGCCGAAGCGCGACTATTATTGCCAGTCGCGCCGCGGCAACCGCCTTTTCGAATTGGGTCTCGGCGATATCGCGCTCGCCTTCGCTGCCGCATCATCCAAGGCCGATCAGCTTCAAATCACCGAGCTGGTCGAGGCGCACGGACGCGCGCACTTCGCCGCGGCCTGGCTCCGCTACCGCCGTCTCGAGTGGGCGGCCGAGCTCATTTCTCCCCCCGAAGCCAACCCGCAAATCGAAGGAGAAAGTCCGTGAAAAGAAAGATTTCAGGTGCCTTGTTCGTATCGATTGTCGCGGGATCGACGATCGCTCTCTCCCCTTATCCGGCGTCGGCGCAGATCGGCGGCATCGTTCACGATCCCCGCAACTATGCGCAGAATATCCTGACCGCGGCGCGCACGCTCGAGCAGATCAACAACCAGATCCGCATGCTGCAGAACCAGACGGTGTCGCTCCTCAACGAGGCAAAGAATCTCGCCGCGCTCCCGACCTCGACCTTGGCGGAGCTTGAGAGCCAGGTCGACCGGACGCGCGGTCTCCTCGGCGAGGCCGAGCGGATCGCTTTTGACGTAAAGGATATCGAGGCGGCCTTCGAGGGCCGGTACAAGAGTTCAGCATTGGCGGCGCCGAACGCTGCGCTGGTCGCCAAGGCCGAGGCGCGCTGGATGGATAGCGTCGCCGCGTTCGAGGACGCGATGAAAGTCCAGGCGGCGATCGTCGGCAATCTCGGAGGAACCCGCGCGTCCATTTCGGCCCTGGTCACCGCCAGCCAGTCGGCGAGCGGCGCGCTGCAGGCCGCGCAGGCTGGAAACCAGCTCCTTGCGCTTCAGTCCCAGCAGCTTGGCGATCTTGCCGCGGCGCTTGCCGCTCAGGGCCGGGCGCAGGCGCTCGAGGCCGCGCGCAGCGCCGCTATCGAGGCCGAAGCGCGCGAACGCTTTCGGCGCTTCCGCGGCAAGAATTGACGTGCAGCGGCGCGAAAAGGTCGGCGTGACCGCGCCCTGCAATCGCGCCGGGTGCGCCGCCCCGGTCGTCCGGTCTGGCGCGGCAATTCGGAAAGCAACGAAGGTTTCGCCTGAGCTCACAAGCCGTCCTTCAGGAAGCCGCGGCGGGGAGCCGGGGCGCCTGCGCTTCTTTTGCCGCGAGGATGAGGCACAATGAACGACAGCGGCGTCATCGATCAGTTTTTGAGCGTCTTTTCGACCTATATCGACAGCGGCTTCGGTCTCGTCGGCGGCGAGGTCGGCTTCCTCTCCTCGACGCTCATCGTAATCGACGTCACGATCGCGGCGCTCTTCTGGGCGTGGGGCGCCGATGAGGATATTCTGCAGCGCCTCGTCAAGAAGACGCTCTACATCGGTGTTTTTGCTTATATCATCGGAAATTTCTCCACGCTTTCATCGATCCTGCTCGACAGCTTTGCAGGACTTGGACTGAAGGCGAGCGGCGGGGCACTTGCCCTTGGCGACTTCATGCGGCCCGGCATGATTGCGGCGACCGGTCTCGATGCCGGAGCGCCGCTCCTCGATGCGACCGAACAACTGATGGGGCCGATCGGCTTCTTTTCCAATTTCGTCCAGATCGCGATCCTGTTCGTCGCATGGGTGATCGTCGTGCTCGCCTTCTTCATTCTCGCGGTGCAAATCTTCGTCACGATCCTCGAGTTCAAGCTGGTGACGCTCGCCGGGTTCGTGCTGCTGCCCTTCGCCTTTTTCGCTCGCACGGCCTTCATGGCCGAGCGCGTGCTGGGACACGTCGTTTCCTCGGGTATCAAGCTCCTCGTGCTTGCGGTCATCACCGGCATCGGAACCACGCTTTTTCACCGCTTTCTCGAGGCAGGGATCGGCGCTGAACCCGATATCGAGCAGGCGATGGCGATCGCGCTCTCGGCGCTCACCTTGCTCGGTCTTGGTATTTTCGGTCCCGGGATCGCGAACGGCATCGTCGCAGGCGGTCCGCAGCTTGGTGCCGGCGCGGCCGCGGGAACGGCGGTGGCTGCGGGCGCTACGCTTGCCGCCGGCGCAGCCGGAGCGACACTGGCCGGGGGTGCGGCGGCGACCGCCCTCGGCCGCACGGCGCTTGGCGGCGCGCGCATGACGGGCAGCGCAAGCGCGGCCTATGCGCGCGGCGCCGCCGGGCGCGAAGGCGCAGCGGCGGTGGGCGGCGGCGTTGCCGGTGTGACAGCTGCCGCTGCGCGCGGGGCCGCAGCGCCGGTCCGCAAGAGCGCCGACCGGGTCCGGGCAAGCTATCAGGACGGACGCACCGGACGCGAAGGGGGCGACTTCGCCTCGCCGGCGTCGCCGGAGGAGCAGCCCGCCTGGGCGAAGGCGCTCCGCCGCCGTCAGGCGATGATGCAAGGCGCGGCCGCCCTCGCTCACAGCATCCGGTCGGGCGACAGCCAAGGTGCCGGCGCTGCACCCGATACCAGCGAAAAGGAGTGACGCATGTTTCGACGACCTTCGGTCCGCTATGGACGCTCGCCCTTTCCCGTCACCCCCTACCAGCGCGCGGCGCAGGTCTGGGATGACAGGATCGGATCCGCCCGCGTCCAGGCGAAGAACTGGCGCCTCGCCTTTTTCGGCTGTCTTGCCCTTGCAGGCGGCCTGGGAGCCGCGCTCGTTTGGCACTCGGCGCGCGGTACGATCACACCCTGGGTCGTTGAAGTCGACAAGTTCGGCGAGGCGAGGGCGGTCGCCCCGGCCGACGCTGCCTGGAACCCCAGCGATCCCCAGATCGCCTTTCACCTGGCCCGCTTCATCGAGCATGTGCGCTCGATTCCGGCGGATCCGGTGGTCCTGCGTAACGACTGGCTCGCTGCCTATGACTTTGCGCGAGATGCGGGCGCGCGGGCGCTCAATGACTATGCGCGCGATAGCGATCCCTTCGCCGAGATTGGGAAGGTCCAGGTCGCCGTCGATGTCTCGAGCGTCATTCGCGCATCGCGCGACAGCTTCCGCATCGCCTGGACCGAGCGGCGATATCAGGACGGCAGCCTCACCGAACGCTCGCGCTGGTCGGCCATCGTCACCGTCCGCATCGAGCCGCCGCGCACGCCCGACGCGCTTCGCAAGAACCCGCTCGGGCTCTTTGTCACTGCCCTTTCATGGTCAAAGGAACTCAGCCAATGACGACGCCCATTTTCCTGATTGCCGCTGCAACGATGCTGCTCGCGCCCGTCGCTGCTTCCGAAGCTCGCGACCCGCGCGCGCGCGTCGGCAAGGCCAATGCCGAGGCGCGTGTTGAGCCTGACCTCCAAGCCTATCGCAACGCGATCCAGCAATATGCCTGGTCCGATGGCGCGCTCTATCAGGTTTATACAGCCCCGGGACAGGTGACCGATATTGTCCTTGAAGCTGGCGAAGCGCTCGTGGGCCCAGGACCGGTTGCCGCCGGCGACACGGTGCGGTGGATCATCGGCGACACGGTGAGCGGTGCGGGCGCATCGCGCCGCGTCCATCTGCTGGTCAAGCCCACGCGATCTGACATTTCCACCAATCTCGTTATCAACACCGACCGCCGGACCTATCATCTCGAATTGCGATCGACGCCGGCAACTTACATGGCGCAGGTGTCGTGGACCTACCCGGCAGATGCGCTGATCGCGCTTAACGCCGCGGCGTCCGAGCAAGAAAGGCGAGAACCGGTCGCGGCGGGCATTGACCCCGCTCGTCTCGATTTTCGCTACCGGATTTCGGGCGACAAAGTGCCCTGGAGGCCGCTGCGCGTCTTCGATGATGGCCGGCAGACATTTGTGGAATTTGCAAGCGGGATAGCGTCCCACGACATGCCGCCGATCTTCCTCCTCAATGAAGGCGGCGAGGCCGAGCTTGTGAACTACCGCGTCCGCGGCCGCTATCTGCTCGTCGACCGGCTGTTCGATCGCGCGGTGCTCCGGCTCGGCGTGGGGAAGGCCGCGCGCGAGGTTCGCATTCGCCGCGACGAGCCGCGCCGAGGCGGCCGGTGATCCCGCCTGAGGCTCGGGCTTCTGCCGGGGAAGAGATTGGAGCCCCTCCGCCTGGCTCGCCCCCGAGCCGGGAAAGCCTCCGGCTCAGCGCAGACCTTCCGAAAACGATGCGGCTCTCGCGAAAGGCGCTCGCGGTGCTCGGCGGGGCGGCGGGACTCCTGATCGGCGGCGCGCTGATCTATGCGCTCGAGCCTGCGACCCCCACGCGCCGCGAAAATGTCTATCACGCCGAGACTCCGGGGCGGCCGGGGCCGCTTGCGGGAAGCCCCGCCGACTATGGCGCTTTGGCTGACCCTGGTCCGCCGCGCCCCGCCGATCTTGCAAGCGCAGCCGTGCCCCTCGCCGCCGATGGCGGGGCGGGATCCGACGAGCATGCTGCCCATCCCGCCCCGGCGCGCGAACCAGGGCCAAAGAAGGAAGCGCGCCTGCGCGCGAGGCAGGAGCGCGAAGCGGCGCGCGCGAGCCGGTTGTTTCTTGAGGGGCGATCAGCGACCGCCGAGCCTGGCGCAGGGGCGCCGCGCCCAATGGGCGAGGCGGAAGCCTCTCGCCGCGACAGGAATGAGAGCGGATCGCGCAGCGCATTTTTGGCAGAGCGCGCGGTCACGCCCGAGAGCCGTCATCGGCTTCATGATCCGAGCTCGCCCAGAGTTCTCCAGGCAGGAAGTATCATTCCTGCAGCCCTGATTACCGCGGTCCACTCGGATCTTCCCGGCCAGGTGACCGCGCAGGTGACGCAGAATGTCTACGACAGCCCGACCGGCGCGCTGCTTCTGATCCCGCAAGGCGCGCGGCTCATCGGCGAATATGCAAGCGACGTGGCGGCGGGACAAAGCCGCGTCTTGCTGGCGTGGGACCGATTGATCCTTCCCGGCGGACGCTCGCTCGAACTCGGGCGGCTTCCTGGAAGCGATGCAAGCGGCAAGGCGGGGATTGGCGACCGGACTGATTATCACTGGGGAGCGATGACACGCGCCGCGCTCGTGTCGTCGCTGCTCGGGATCGGGGCCGAGCTTGGAAGCGGTAGCGATGAGCCGCTGCTGCGGGCGCTGCGCGAGAGCGGCCAGGATACGGTCCATCAAACGGGGCGCCGGCTTGTGGAAAGGCAAGTAGCCCGCCCGCCGACGGTGACCGTCCGTGCAGGCGCGGCGCTGCATGTGCTCGTCACGCGCGATCTCATCTTTGAAACCGGCGCGGGGTCGTGACCGCGCGCGGCCCCTTGCGCCCCGCCGGCCGTGATGGGCGCAGCCAGGGGAGAGGGAAGATGCAGAGGCGCGGCGAAGGGCGACCCGAACCGTCTGTCCAACTCCATGCACGTCTCGTCACGCGCGCGCTTTTGCAGGATCCGTCGCAGCCCTCGTTCAAGAAGTGATGATTTTTCATGCTATTAGGGGCGCGCGCTTCTGTCCCCCGCAGTCAGCAATCGCTCTTCCTCTCGCAAAAATTCTAAGCACAGCCCTGCCGGGCAGAGCACCGCTATAGCTTGTCTTACTCACGGCGAGCGCCCATGCTCAGGCCCCTGAGGGCAATAGGAGCACAAATGGCGGATCTTAACGGCAGTATTCCCGCGGAGCCGGGCAGCGGACTCCCCGCCGGGCCCATCAGCGGGCGCGCGCCCTTCGACGCGCGTGTCGCCGGATCCTTGCCGCCGCCGGGGAGACAGGCCGCCGTCAATGCCGCCTTGAGCGGTGTTCCGGACCCGCGGGACTGGCTGGCAGCGATTATCGAGGGGTCGAACGACGCGATCATCAGCAAGGACCTCCATGGCATTATCCAAAGCTGGAACGAGGGAGCGACGCGCCTTTTCGGTTACGCTCCCGAAGAGGTCATCGGCAAATCGGTGACGATCCTGATCCCGCCGGCCCGACTGGATGAAGAACCCCGTATTCTTGCGGCGATACAGCAGGGGCGCCGCATCTTGCCGTTCGAGACGCAGCGACTTCGCAAGAACGGCGAGCTCGTCGACATCTCGCTCACCATTTCGCCGATCCACGACGCGCATGGGACCATCGTCGGCGCCTCGAAAATCGCCCGCGACATCACCGAGCGGCGGAACGCCCAGGAGCAGCAGAAGCTTCTCATGGGCGAAATGCATCACCGCGTGAAGAATCTCTTTGCGCTCGCCAATGCGATTGTCGCGATCAGCTCGCGCGCGGGCGGAACGCTCGAAGATACCGTCGGCATGATCCAGGATCGCCTGCAGGCGCTGGCGCGCGCGCATGAGCTGACGATGGGGCAGGCCGATGGAGGTCACCCTTCCCATCAGCAGACGGAACTTCTCGCGTTGATTCACGCGATCCTGGCGCCCTATCTGGCCGGCGAGCGGATCTTCGTCGAGGGAGACGAATGTCTTGTAGGCGGGCGAGCCGTCACGCACATCGCGCTGCTGCTCAACGAACTTGCGACCAATGCCGCAAAATATGGCGCGCTGTCGGTGCCCGAAGGCCAGCTTATCGTTCGCGTCGAGCGCGGCGGGCACGATGTCCGCCTTCGCTGGGAGGAAAGGGGCGGCGCACTGCCTGCCGAAGGCGATATCGCCCGCGCGCGCGAAGGCTTCGGTACGCGTCTTGAAAAGGGCGTTGCTGCGACGCTCAAGGCATCGATCGACCGCGATTGGAGGGCGGATGGCCTCTTCGTTTCGATCGCGGTGCCGCGCACTGCGCTCGAAAGCTGAAGCGGATAAATTACATCCCGAGGGGCCAAGAGGCTCCTGAATCGCAAGCTTAGGAGCGAGGCAGCACCCTCGCGCGAAATCTCCTCTCCTCTCGAAGCCCTTGCAAAAAGACCGCCCGGTCGGGGGGCTGCTTGCCGGCAAGGGAGCATCTTGCGCGAGGCGGCAGCAGCGCAAACTGAAAAATATACTTAGTACTTGAAGTATTTTTTGAGACTGATAATCAGGCGGCGGGACGGATGGAAAACCGTCGGCACGCAGTGAGAATCAAAAGATTTCCCGCGCCGACGACAAAGAGGCTTCGACAAAGGCACCCCGTTCCAAAAACAAGGGTCGGATGCGCAATGCCCGCATCTCCGCCGCGCTCGCGCGTGCGGGAAGAACTGGCGCGCGCGATTCAGTTTTGGAGGACAGAAATGAAAAAAACGGGACTTTTCTTGATTTCAACCACGATTGCCGCGCTCGCGGCCGCGCCGGTCCAGGCGCAGTCGGACACCACCCTGCCGGTCGACGACAGCGCCGCGGCCGCCGAGGAAAATTATGGCGGCGATATCGTCGTGACGGCGCAGCGACGATCCGAAAGCGTCCAGGATGTGCCGATCGCGATTTCCGCCTTCAACACCGAGATGGTCGAGGCGAGCGGCAGCACCAACATCACCAGCCTCAACGGTCTCGCGCCCAACGTCGTCCTGCAAACGCAAGGTCTCGTTGCGAATGTCCCGATGATCTCGATCCGCGGCATGAGCACCGCCGACCCCGATCCCAACGCCGACCCCAAAGTCAGCACGATCATCGACGGCGTCTATATCCCCTTCGTGTCGAGCACGATGCTCGACCTGTTCGACGTCGAGCGCATCGAAGTGCTGAAGGGGCCGCAGGGCGTCTTGTTCGGCAAGAACAATCTTGCCGGTACGATCAACGTCATTACCGCGCGCCCGACCGATGATTTCGGCGGCGAAGTCCGGCTTACGGCGGGTTCATACGGGCTCAAGCAGTTCCGCGGCAAGATCAACACGGGGCGCTTCGCGGGCGATGCGCTCGCCGCCAAGATCGCGGTCAATTTCCGCGATTATGATGGCTACAGCCGCAACGTCGTGACGGGCAACCGCCTCAATGGCGCGAACGTCAAGTCGGTGCGCGGTGCGCTCAATTTCGATCAGGGCGGCGCTTTCAATTCGACGCTGGTGGTTGACTGGCTGAAGCAGAAAACCACCGGCCCCGCGCCGCACGTTCTCGACAATGGGGACCCCAATTGGGATCTTTTGCCCGACATTGTGAAGACCGACGTGCGCAAGGCGGCGGTGCCCTTCGATCCATATGCCAACACCGAAAGCTACGGCGGGTCGTGGACGTCGAATCTTGACGTCGGATATGGATCGATCACGGCAGTGCTCGGCTATCGACATCTTGACTATGTGACCCGCGGCGACTTCGATGGTCTGATCACGCCCGCGCCGCAGCTCGATGTCTTGCGCGATTTTTCGGGCCATTCGAAGAGCGCAGAGCTGCGTTATGTCTCGCCCGCCGACGAGCCGGTCGATTTTGTCATCGGCGCCTATTACCAGGCCGACAAGTGGCGCCAGTTCAACATGGTGCTCGCCAACCCCACCACGACCACGCTCGCGCAGCTTAACCAGGACACCGAAAGCTACGCCCTGTTCGCGCTTGTCAACGCGCATCCGACCGAGCGGCTGACGCTCTCGATCGGCGGCCGCTACAGCCACGACCGCAAGAAATACGACATTGGCTCGCAGGTGCTGGTGAATGGCAACCAGATATCCTCCTTCGAAAGCAGCCTCAAGGCGAGCTGGGCCGAATTCACGCCGCGCCTGACGGTCGAGTATAAGCTTGCCCCCGCAGCGATGGTCTACGCCAATTATTCGCAAGGCTATAAGGCCGGCGGCTATAATTCGCGCGGAACGATCCCTGAAAATGTGGGCCCCTATAACCCCGAGCGCGTCAACGCCTTCGAGGTTGGCGCCAAGACCGACCTTTTCGATCGTTTGCTGCGGTTCAACGTCGCAGGCTTCCTCAACAAATATCGCGATCTTCAAAGCGCGGTAACGAAGATGGGCTCGGTCCGGGCGGAGAATATCACGACGAACGTCGCGGCTGCGGAAATCTATGGTTTCGAGGTCGAGACGCTGCTGCGGCCGTCGCACAACTTCACCCTGGGCGCGAACATCGCCTATCTGCACGCGCGTTACACCGACTTCTGCGCGGACACCAACGGCGCGTTCACCGACGGCGCGCCCGAGCCCGGGCAGTGCGGCCCTGCGGTGCCGGTGCTCCTCAACGGCGTTCCCAACGGCACCTTCGCCGTCCCGACCGACTCGACCGGTCTCGAACTTGCCAATGCGCCCAAATGGAGCGGCAGCCTGTCGGCCGACTATGTGATCCCGATGGGATTCGGCGAGATCAAGCTGCACAGCGATGCGCGCTACTCGGCCCGCTTCAACACCTGGGGGCGCGACAACAATCCGGGCTATTACCGCAAGGAAGTCGTGCTGGTGAACGCGAGCATCGCAATCGCCGGCGAGAACGATAGGTGGAAGGTCACGCTCTATGGCTCGAACCTCACCAACCAGAAGGTGATTTCGGGTGCGATCTCGGCGGGCGCGACGCCGATCCAGCAATTCTACCAGCCGCCGCGCGAATTCGGCGTCGACGTGGCGTTCAAATTCTAACCAAAGCTAAGCTGCTACGCCCGCGGCGCAGCCTCGCGGCGCCGCGGGCGAAGAACATGGGGACACAAGGAGATTGACGATGAGTTGGGACGTGAATCGGCGGACATTTGTCGGTGGCATGGGAGCGCTGGCGGCGGCCGGCCTTGCGATGCCGGCCCTTGCGAAGAACGGCAAGAAGCTCAACGTCCTGATGATCGTCACCGACCAGGAGCAGAGCATCGCGAGCTATCCCAAGGGATTGCTTGAAAAGCTCCCGGCGCACCGCGAACTGCTCGAACGCGGGCTTCTGGTTGAAAATTATAACGTCCACACCACGCCCTGCACGCCGTCGCGCTCGACAATCTTCCAGGGACATCACACCCAGCAAACGGGGCTGTTCCTCAACAGCGACAATGCCCCCCATCCCGTGGCTGCCGAGGACATGCCGACGCTCGGCCACATGATGCAGGCGGCAGGCTATTACACCTCCTACAAGGGCAAGTGGCACCTCAGCCGGATCAACCATGAGCGCAACTGGACGCGCATTCCGGGCGGGGTCTACCCGACGACCGAGCGCGCGATGGAGAAATACGGCTTTCACGACTATGGCTTCGACGGCGAAGAGGTGGGGCTGACATGGGACGGTTATAAATCCGACATGTTCGTTGCGGGTGACGCGGCGCGCGCGATCTTCGACTATGCGCGAGGTGACAAGGCCGGCGGCAAGCCCTGGTTTCAGGTCGTCGGGCTCGTCAACCCGCACGACATCATGTTCTACGACGCGACGGGCAAGCAGGCGGAAAGCCGGCCCGACCCGAACATTTTGGGCCCGCTTCGCCGCGAGCCTGGCGACCCGCTCTACGAGGTCGACAATAAATTCGACCTGCCGGAAAGCTTCTACAAGGACGATCTTAGCACAAAGCCCGAGGCGCACCGCGCAATCGTCCGCCTCAACGACCTCTTCTACGGCGTCATGCGCCACGACGACGAGGAGAGCTGGCACCGCTTCATCAACTATTATTATAATTGCCTGCGCGACGTCGACCGGCGCCTCGGCCAATTGCTCTGGGCGCTCAAGGAGAGCGGCCAGATCGACAACACGATCATCATCTACACAAGCGACCATGGCGAGCGCGCCGGCGCGCACGGGATGCGCCAGAAGGGCGCGACCATGTACCGCGAAGAGGTGAATATCCCGATGATCATCGCGCATCCCGATGTCGCGGGCGGACGCACGACCAAGGGCCTCATGGGTGCGATCGACGTTGCTCCGACCTTGATGGGCCTTGCCGGGCTTTCGGCGGGCGACCAGGCAGAGCGCTACCCCGGCCTTCCCGGCGTCGACGTGTCGAGCCTGCTCACTTCGCCTGCATCGCCGACCGAGCGCGATCGGCGGGGGCATCTTTTCAACTATGCGGTCGCCCATTATTGGGAGCCGACCGAGAACCGGACCGCAACGCTTCCCACGGGCGAGCCCGATTACAGCAAGCGCTTCGACCTTTCGAAGCGGCGCCTGCACCGCGGTGTCCATGACGGGCGTTACAAGTTCGCGCGCTATTTTGCGCCAGCGGAGCATCATACACCGAGCGACTGGAAGACGCTCACCGCGCTTAATGACCTTGAGCTTTACGATACGCACGCTGACCCCGGCGAAATTTCCAACCTTGCAAATGACCCAAAGCACAAGGCGACGGTGCTGCGGCTCAACAAGATGGTGAATGCGCTCGTTGCGCGCGAAGTCGGGCCGGACGACGGCCGCGAATATCCAGGGCCGACCGAAATGTACAACCAGCGCAGGTGAGAGGAAGCCGGGGCGCTGCCCTTGCAACCCAGGATGTTCTGATTATGTTCTTATGGTGGCGAACTTTCCGGCAGCCCCTTATCGCGGCGATTTCATAAGCAGGCACGGCCCCGGCCACCTTGCGGCGAGCGTAGATCGCCGCGGGAGCCCGCGGCCATGACCATCAAGAAAGACGCCTCATCCGGGGCAGGCGGGGCGCTCCAGGCTGACCTTTTCGGGTCCGTCGGCCCTCCCGGCCTCGCCTATGCTGAAAATATCATCAGCGAGGCCGAGGAGCGCACCCTCATTGCCCGGATTTGCGATGCCCGCCTCACGCCATTTCGTTTTCAGCGGTGGGAGGGGAAAAGACTGACCCGCTCTTTCGGCTGGACTTATGATTTTGAGACCAACCGTTTTGCGCCGGGCGATCCGATCCCTGGCTGGATCGAGCCGCTGCGGGCCCGCGCCGCGCGCTTTGCAGGTCTTGAGACCGACGCGCTCGCACAGCTTCTGCTCATCGAATATGGCGTCGGTGCAGGCATCGGCTGGCACCGGGATCGCCCTGTCTTTGATCATGTCATTGGAATCTCGCTCGGCGCGCGCGCCGTGATGCGCTTCCGTCGGCGCAAGGGCACAAGGTTTGAGCGCGCGGAGGCCGCGCTCGCTCCGCGCTCGGCCTATCATCTTTCCGGGGAAGCCCGAAACGCGTGGGAGCATAGCATCGCCGCGATGAACGAGCCGCGCTGGTCGGTCACCTTCCGCAGCCTAAGCTGACCTCGTCCGGGCGCCGCTCCAGGCACGCATGAGCGCGCCTAGATGATCATATCCCGAGACGTTCCCAGAACTCCGAAGCGGTCAGCGCTTTCTTTTCGGCCTTTTTGTGCAAGGGGGCGTCGGTCTGCCAGCTCGGATGCGGAAGCGGGGGCACCGCATGACGGATCGCGCGCGAAGTGGAAGGAGTGTCGTTCTTCATCGTGAATAGGCGTTCCTGCGCGGGCAGCACGGACAGATGGGGACGAGCCCCGCGCACCCCGCACGGGGCTCGTGGGCTAAAGGGCGGCGGCAGCCGGGCAGAAGCCCGGCCGCCGCCGAGGGAGGACGTGCGCGGGGGGTTAGCGGGCGCCCATTGAGTGCTTCAGAGCCGAAATCTGGTCATGACCCTGGCGTACCGAAGCATAGCCAGTCTCGATGATCTGACGAACCGTGGGATCAAGATCCGTGTCTTCAAGCGCGCTTTCGAACTTCGACTTGATATGATCCTCGCCGCGCTCGACCTCTGCGATGACCGCATCGTCGTCGCGCGGCCCGGTGAGCTTCTCACGAAGCCCGAGAAAGGCCCTGTGCGCGGACGCGAGCACAGTACCGTCATCTTCGGGATTGCCGCCGAATTCGCGGACCTTGGCCTGAAAGGCGGTAACGACTTCGGCGCGCTCGTTTGCGCGGCGGAGGAAGATCTCTCGAAACTGGCCTGCATTCGCCTCTTCGGCCGCCTTGCGATAGCCATCGATGCTGTCGAGGGTCGTGGCGATGAGCGAGTTCAAGGTCGAGACATTCTTGTTATCGAGCATTTGCTAAACCTTTCAAAATATTGTGGGGCAGCTGGAGCTGAGTTCAGCGGTCGCGGCCAAAATCCGCTTGCGCGCCGCGGTCTTCATCCTCGGTGCGGCGGCTTTCATCCTGCTGCTTCTGCTGGCGGTTACGGTCTTCACCGCCCTGCTGCGCGCCGCCCTGGCCGCCGCCTTGCTGGCTCTGCTGACCCTGGCCGGACATGCCGCCCTGCTGCCCGCCGCCTTGCTGACCCTGGTTCTGCTGGCCCTGGTTCTGCTGTCCCTGGTTCTGCTGTCCCTGGTTCTGCTGTCCCGGATTGATATCCTGTTTCTGCTGGCCGCGGTCCTGCTGAATTTCGCCGGCGTTGGTGTTGCCCTGCTGACCCTGCTGGGCCTGGCCGCGTTCCTGATCGGTGCTGCCGGGCTGCGCCTGACGGTTTTGGTTGTCGTTTGTCATGGTCATTCTCCTGTGCTGGATGGCAAGAGAGACGCGCCCCGCTTTGGCGTTGTTCCCCCGCAGCGGGACCGGGAGGCGACAAATTTTCATTGTCTTAACGTATATTATGATCCCGCCTGGCAGCGGGGCGCCGGCTGGGCAACCCGCCGCGCGGCGGCACGTTCGGCCACTATCCCACGTCTCGTGCTTCTCCTTCAGTCGGAGATTTCCAAGCCATGGCTGCTGCCGCGCCGATCTTGAGGAACGATCTTGAAACCGCGATCCTGACGCCGAGCCTCTTGGCCGCCCGTGCCGCCTTGCTGGAGGCGAAAGGGAGCGCCATCGCGACCTTTGCGATCGACGGTTACGAAGCCGAAGTCCGCCGGGCGGGCGAGGCTTTGTGGCTGATCGTGCGCCGCGCGGGGCAGGGCGGTCTTGCGCTGCGCGCCGCGCCGCTGGCGGCCGGCGATAAAGCCGAGACGGTCAAGCCGGCCCGAAACGAGCGCGTTCATATCCGCACCTCGGGCGCCCTCGGCCGGTTCGAGGTCAGGATTATCGTAAGCGATGCGGCCCCGAGCGCGATCCGGACCGTCATGCGCTTCACCTCGGCCGCGCCGGCGCTGATTCCGCATCTGCCGCGCGATCTCGTTCCGCTCGGCAAGGATGGCGATCCCTTGAATGCAGCGGGACGCGTCGAGGCCGTACAGCGCGGATTGAACGGCGGCCTTCTTTATTTTCAGCTCGAGCGCCCGGATTTCGGCAATGTTCTTTATTTCCAGAATCTCACCGCGCTCGGCGATTATTTCGAGGCGAGCGGGACAACCCCCGACGCTGTTGTCGGGGGCGCCTGGCCCGAGCTCGGCCTTGCGCTCCCCGCACCGCCGCCGGGCGCCATACGCGACGCGGAGCCCCTGGCGGCCGGCAAGCCGCTCACGCTTTCGGACGCGATCCTCGTCCTTCGCCCCGATCGCCCGGAGCACGAGCGCGACAGCGCGCGCCAGTTTTTGCAGATGCTGGGGACGGTCTACCGCGAGCTCGATCCGCCCACCACCGAATTTCGCGATTGGATAGGGCGCGCAGAGGCCACGCTGCGCGACCTCGACGGGGCGCCTGAGGCGACGATACGCCATTATGGCCACCGTTATATCCACCCTTATACTGCCGCTGAATATCCCGACGCGATGGTGCAAATGTCGATCACCCAGGCTTTGCACGAGTGGGGAAAATGGCAGGGCGATCCCCACCCGCTGGAAGCCGAGTTTCTTGCCGGCATGGGAAAATTCCGCGACGCCGAGCGCGGCCTGATCCGCCGCTATTTGCCCAATGTGGGCGACGACAAGGACAGCGAGGCGGTCGACAGCTGGTATCTTTATCACCCGCTCCTCAATCTCGGGCGGCTCGCGCTCGGCGGCGATCGAAGCGCGAAGCGGCTCTTTCTTGCCTCGCTCGATTTCGGCATCAAGGCCGCGCACCATTTCGACTACAAATGGCCGATCGAGTACAAGATGACCGATTTTTCGGTCATCACCGAAACAGCTGGCGCCGACGGGCGCGGGCAGACCGACGTCGGCGGCATTTATGCCTGGGTCATGCTTCAGGCGTTCGAGCTCACCGACGAGAAGCGCTTCCTCGACGAGGCGCGCGCCGCGATCGATGCTGCGATCGGGCTGCGCTTCAACATCAACTACCAGGCCAATCTCACCGCCTGGGGGGCCGCAGCCTGTATGCGGCTGTGGCGGATCACCGACCGCGCGGTCTATCTTGAGCAAAGCTACGTCTATCTCGCGAGCTTCTTCCACAATTGTGAGCTCTGGGAGAGCGAGATCGGGCTCGCCAAACATTATCGCAATTTTCTGGGTGCAACCTGCCTGCAGGATGCGCCCTATATGGCGATCTACGAATGTTTCGACAGTTTTGCAGCCTTCGATCAGTATCTTGCCGATAGTGGCCCCGACCTCGACCCCGCTGCGCGCATGCTGGTGTCCGAATATTGCCGCTACGCGCTCGATCGGGCCTGGTACTACTACCCCGACGCACTGCCTCCTGAGGCGATTGCCGAAAAGCAGCGCGAGAATAATGGCCACGTCGACCGCAGCCTCTCCTTTCCGCTCGAGGATCTTTACGCCGATGGCCAGCCCGCAGGGCAGGTGGGACAGGAAATCTATGGCGCCGGCGCTGCGTTCGTATTCGCGACGCGCGCCTTCCACCGCGTCGAGGACGCGCCCTTCCTTCTTTACTGCGACCAGTTCGTACGCGCGAGCGAGCGGATCGGGACGCGCACGCTTTCGCTATTGCTCGACGGCGGCGAGACGTGCCGTGCCCGCCTCGCCTTCGTGCGCCTGAAGCGCCGCAAGCTTCCCGAACTCCGGGTGACGGGGGTTGAGGGCGACGAATTGGCCGCTGACGCCAGGAGCAGCGATCGCATCGAGTACCAGGTGCCCGCATCGGGCCGCCTCATCATTTCCTGGGAGTAGGCGGCGCGCGTATTTTTGATCTGCGATAAGAAAGAGGGATTTTTCCCGGGCGCGCATGGGCGGCGAGCGCAACGGGCGGCAATGCTGCTTCGTTATGATCGGGAACCCAGCAAAAAGGACCTTTGAGATGACCCTAGCTCGTCTTGCAAAATTAGCCGTCGTAGCAGGGGCTGGCGCTGCAGTGTGGCGCGCCGCCCGGCGGCCGAATGGCGACGCGCATGCGGCAGCCTTTTCCGATGGCGAGACCGAACCTGAAAATTTCGACCAGACGCGCTCGGCAGGCCCCGATGGAATGCGCGATGAGCCGGCGCGCGAGTGGGACAGGGTCGACCAAGCCGCGGACGAATCCTTCCCCGCGAGCGATCCGCCGCCCTATTGAGACGAAGAGCCCCTGCGCGCGCGGCCGTCCGCATCGGATGTTCGGGCTGGAATTACCGCCATTGGCGGGGGGCCTTCTACCCCGAGGACCTGCCGCTTAAGCACTGGTTCTCCTATTATGCCGATCACTTTGGCGCGGTGGAGATCAACAATAGTTTCTACCGCTTGCCCGCCCCTGAGCTGTTTAGTCTATGGCGCGAACGGGCGCCGCACGACTTTTTCTACGCGGTGAAAGTCAATCGCTTCATCACCCAGGCAAAGAAGCTGAAAGACTGCGAGGAGCCGCTGGCGCGTATGCTCGATGCAGCGCGGTGTCTTGGACCGACTCTCGGCCCGCTCCTCTATCAGCTTGAACTGATGGGGTGGATGCCCCCTTCGATCGGCATCGGCAGGAACTGGAAGACGCGGTGCTTCGCCGTCTCGATAGTCGCTATATAGCGGGTAGGCGGGTCTTTCCAATCCAAACAGCTCGAACGTGAAGCCGTGGTTCGCTCGACCTGAAAGAGCTGATTGTCATTCTGCGGCCCGGCCTTTATATATGTGTCTAGACACACAAACGCACAGGTGATGCTATGGGCGAGCTGGCCCGCTGGAATTTGAAGGTGTCGCGTGAGACCGATCTTGCGCTGCGCACCTTGCTAGCTACGCGAGGCGGACGGAAGGGCGATCTCTCGCGCTTCGTCGAGGAAGCCGTCAATCGCGCGGTTCTGCGCGAAATCGTCCGCGATATTCAGGCGCGGAACACCGATATCGATCCCGGCGAGATCGAGAAGCTTATCGACGATGAGCTTGGCGCCATGCGGGGATCCTTCTGGACGGATTGGCGCACGAACTAAGTGCGCGTCATTCTCGATACGAACATCCTGCTGAGCGGGTTGATTTCACCTGGCGGCACGCCCGCGCACCTGATCGAAGCATGGCTCGATCGTCGCTTCGTGCTGGTTAGCCATGAATTGCAGCTGGCTGAGCTTCGCGAAGTGAGCCGGCGCGACAAGATCAGGAGCCTGATTCGTCCTTCCGAGGCCGGTCGGCTCATCAACCAGATCACGGTGGTGGCGGACATGCCTGCGGTATTGCCGGACGTCGAGCGGTCTCCCGACCCACGAGACGATTTTCTTCTCGGGCTTTGCGAAGCAGGGAATGCGGATTGGCTGGTCACGGGCGATAAGAACGATCTCTTGGCATTGGGCAAGCACGGTGGAACGAATATCGTGACCGCTAATCATGTCGCCGAAATATTAGGCATCCGGCGATAGCGACCGCTCGTATCGGACCAATATCCAATGGCTGGAGGCATATCCGCAATCGGCGTAGCGAACTCGCCGAATTGATCCTGCTTGAGCACAGGTCGCTCTAGCATCTAAACCTGCCCGCCACCATCAGGCTCCCGCTGTAAAGCACAAGCAGGAGCAATGAGTTGGTAAAACCAAGAAATCCGGTACGCCGGTTCGGCAGGCGCAGGCGGAACGATACTCGCTACCCGATGCGCGAGGCGGTTCTTTATGCCCGCGTGTCCACGCCCGACCAGGAAAAAGAGGGCTATTCGATTCCCGCGCAGGTCAAGCTGCTGGAAGACTATGCGGCACAGAACGGCATCGATATCGTCAGTCGGCATATCGATGTCGAGACAGCGCGAAAGAGCGGAAGGAAAGCGTTCGAGGAGATGCTGCGCCATCTTCGCAGGCGCTCGCAGGTTCGGATCCTGCTCGTCGAGAAGACCGACCGGCTTTATCGCAACATCAAGGATTGGGCGACGATCGATGAACTCGGGATTGAGGTGCATTTCGTCAAGGAGAATGTCGTCATGTCCGAGGGCTGCCGATCCTCGGAGAAGTTCGTCCACGGCATCAAGGTGCTGATGGCCAAGGCCTATATCGACAATCTCGGCGAGGAGCGCAGCAAAGGAATGGTGGAAAAGGCGCAACAGGGCATCTGGCCTTCCTGCGCTCCGATCGGCTACAATAATGTCGTCGATGTCTCGGGCCGGAAGGTCATCGCCGTCGATCCTGAACGCGGGGCCTTGGTGTCACGCCTCTTCGACTGGTTCAGCACGGGCGAACACTCCCTCAAGAGCCTGGCCGACAAGGCACGCGCTGCGGGACTCACCTATCGCAAGAGTGGCAAGCCGATCGGCACGAGCACCGTCCACAATATTCTGCGCAGCAGAATATACACCGGCGCCTTCGAGTGGATGGGCGTGACCTATGCAGGCCTGCACGTGCCGCTGACCTCATCGGCGCTGTGGGATGCGGTGCAGACGGTGCTCGATCGGCGCAGCCATGACAGCACCCATTCGCGTGTCGAGGATTTTGCATTCCGCGGACTCGCCAAATGCGGCCACTGCGGCTGTGCGCTGGTCGCCGAGATCAAGAAGGGGCGCTACATCTATTATCATTGCTCGGGCTACTATGGGAAATGCCCCGAGCCCTATGTCCGGCAGGAGCGGCTGGAGGAGCATTTCATCGCTCTGCTGCTCCGTCTCCATTGCGGCCCTGTTCAGTTTCGCCAGCTTCGCCGGGCGATTGTCGACATGCACGAGGAAACAGGGGCGGCGACATCTGCGCCAAGGACAATAGGCGCAGCTCGCGGCAATGTTGGGGCGTTGATCGACGACGGCATCGCGATGCTCAATATGGCGCGGACGAGCAATTTCGGACTTGGTGCGCTGTCCGTTGAGGTGAAGCGGCAGGCGCTCCAGCTCTTGCTGGCCGGCTGTTCCTGGGCCAACGGCGAATTGACTGCGACCTTCAACGAGCCGTTCGATATGCTGGCCGGTTATGTCGCTCGGACCAGGAGCGGGACGGCGGACACCACTAAAGGGCAGGGAGAGATCGTGCGGCTTTTGGAGGCGCTGCGACAGCCCACGCCGGAAACACGGCAACTTATTGCCCGATACAACGCGATGCTTCGAATCCAGGCTGACATTGATGCAGAGAAGGAAGGGGCTGCCGAGCTTGATGCTCTGGCGGCATAGCCTCCAACGAAGCAATGGCAAGGATCGTGTCGACCGCGCGCCCTGCGTCGCTCGGCATGGTCCTCGTCACAATGAAAGGTAGATATAGGCTGGTTGCCGGTGCGAAAGGCACCGGCGGACAGATGGACATCGCAACCATCGCTCGGGAATATCGCTCCCTGCCCGAGACAGGGCAGCTCGCTGCTTGACGGTTGCAACCGCTCGGGAAATCTGGCGATACGGATTGATCGCATAGTCTTCGGGCCACCCGATGGCCAAGCGGTTACCTGATACGAATTCAATGGAGGTTATCTTCCCATTCTTCAGCAGAGTGGATTTTGAGGGCGTTCCGAGCAGTCGAGCTATCGGCCTCGCAAGCAGTTCGAAGCCGCCGTCGATCGGGCTGTCGGTGATCAGGTCAGATCGGATGGCGCTTGCGGGGTCGATTTATGGTGCGCGCTGGCCAATGTTGAATGGCACGGACCTGATGGCGAGATTGTTTCCTATACCTTCCGCGGTGCAGGCAGTCTGGTAGCCTGGGTACGTGAGGAAGGCGACTATATCGAATGGTACGATAGCGGCGAGCCAGGCGTCGTCGCCAGCTGGATCAGCGGCGCTCTCGCGAATGAAGGCTGGCGGTGGAAAGCTGACGGCCATTGTGGCGTGACCGACTGAGTTGTGTCCGCTTCGCGCCCCATCATAGGTCATTCTGGCGATGAATGTACGAAACCAATAGCTGCCGTACTCTCAGCCAGTCGCGCTACACGGTCGTACGGGGCAAGGGGTAATCTGATTCGGAGCGTCTAGAGCATCGTGCGTTTAATCGGACGCATAGCCGGCGGCTTTGAGGTAATTCCAACATTCTTCGGATGAATAGAGGTCGCAGATATTGCCGAGGG
>NZ_FUYP01000018.1 GCF_900168005.1 Sphingopyxis flava | reverse complement strand
ATCGGAACCCTGCTCGACGCCTTCTCGCCCAGCGAATGCGCCAACTACCTCAGAAACTCCGGGTACGCGTCAATCTAAGTGAAAACGAGTCTAGCGTTTGCGGACAAATTCGGCGCGCAGCACAAGTCCCTTGATGCCTTCGTGGCGGCAGTCGATTTCCTGTTCGTCCCCGGTCAGCCGGATCGATTTGATCACGGTGCCAACCTTCAGCGTCTGTCCCGCGCCCTTCACGTGGAGATCTTTCACCAGCACGACCGAGTCGCCGTCGGCGAGGAGATTGCCCACCGCATCGCGAACTTCTGGGCCCGCCGCCGCCGCCGCCGCTTCGGCGCGGGCGCGGGCTTCGCTCGCGGGCAGCCAGTCGCCGCTCGCCTCATCATAAACATAATCCTCGTCGTCGGTCATTGTCTCACTCGGGTTTGCGGAAGCGGAGCGCGAACTGGTCGGTCTTGCCGCGAATGGAAGGGTCGAACACATTGGCCGTACGCGGATCCTCGGGCTGCGTATAGAGGTCGCTTTCCGCCTCGAGCGTGAAGCCGGCCTTTGTCAGGGCCGCGACCACCGCTGGCTTCTCGATGCGGTGGAGCCTGTCGGAGAGGGTGGTGCCGCTGCCGGCGGCGGCGCTGTGGTCGACGACAATCAGCGTCCCCCCGGGCTTCAAGGCCGCGAACAGGGCGGCGCTTGCCTTGTCGCCCGTGTCTTCGGGAAAGGGCTCAAGATATAAGTCGTGGAAATTCTGCACGGTGATGATCGTGTCGAGCGATACCGGGAAGGGCGGCGCCGCGAAGGGGCCGCTGACCGCGTCGACATTCGCATAGGCCGCGTCGACCGCGGCCTGATCGTCGCCATATTGCTTCCGGAAGGCGATGAACTCTGCCGGCTGAAAAGCATAGACGCGGCCATCGGGACCGACCGCGGCGGCGAGAAGGCGGGTAACATAGCCGCCTCCCATGACGAAATCACCGACCGCCTCACCCGGAGCCACCTCGGCAAAAGCGAGCAGTTCGGCAGGCTTGCGCCGTACGTCGCGCTCGCGGTCGGCAGCAGGGCGCGCGGGGTCGGTGATCGCGGCGCTGTAGTCGGGGGCGGCGGCAGGCGTTGCGGCGAGCGGGACGGCCGTCTGAAGAAGGAGGGCGAAGGCAAGCGAACGGAACATGAGGGCGACTCCCAATGACCTGGCGCGCCACCATAGCGACTTGCCGCGGCGCGGGCGCGATTATTTGCACATCCGGAATTTGATGATAGGTTTCGTCCTGAAACCAAAAAATCGGGAGAGTCGGGATGTACGATCTGGTAATTCGCGGCGGGACGGTCGTCGATGGCACGGGCGCCGCGCCCTTTGTTGCCGATGTCGCGATCGAGGGTGACCGAATTGCCGCCGTGGGCGCCAATCTAGGCGCTGGCCGCGAAGAGATCGACGCAGGCGGCAGGATCGTTGCGCCGGGCTTTGTCGACGTCCACACCCATTATGATGGGCAGGCGACCTGGGATGCTGAAATGGCGCCGTCGAGCTGGCACGGGGTCACGACCGCCGTGATGGGCAATTGCGGGGTCGGCTTCGCGCCGGCAAGGCCCGACCGCCATGAGTGGCTGATTTCGCTGATGGAAGGGGTCGAGGACATCCCCGGTACCGCGCTTGCGGAGGGAATGCGCTGGGATTGGGAGACATTTCCCGAATATCTGGACGCGCTCGAGCGGCTTCCGCGCACCATCGACGTGGCATGCCATGTTCCGCACGGCGCGGTACGCGCCTATGTGCTCGGCGACCGCGAAAAGCCCGGCGCGATCCCGACCGAAGAAGACATTGCGGAGATGTCGCGCATTGTCGAGGAAGGCGTGCGCGCGGGCGCCTTGGGGTTCTCGACGAGCCGGACCGTGCTTCACAAGTCGGTCGATGGCGAACTCGTCCCCGGGACCACCGCCACCGCGGAGGAACTGATCGCGATCGGCCGTGCAATGGGACGCGTCGGCTATGGCGTGTTCGAAATGGCGAGCGATCTGAAGCGTGAGTGGAACGAGTTTCAGTGGATGGGAGATCTTAGCCGCGAGACCGGCCTCCCTGTGACTTTCGCTGCGCTCCAGTCGATCGCCAAGGAGCTGCCGCTTGAAGAGCAGATCGAGGAAATGCGACGCCAGAACGCGACCGGCGCGAATATCGTCGCGCAGATCGCGCTGCGCGGCAACGGGGTGATCATGGCCTGGCAGGGCACCGTTCATCCCTTCCGCTTCAAGCCCGCGTGGAACGAGATCGAGGGGCTGCCTTGGGATGAGCAGCTTGCGCATCTCAAGGACCCCGCCTTCCGCGCGCGCATGACACAGGAGTCCAACGTCTATCCCGAGAGCGATATTATCGACTTCCTGAAGTTCGTCGCCGAAGGCTGGCCGGTCCATTTCGAGATGGACCCCGACTTCGACTACGAGCCACGGATGGATGAGAGCATCGCGGCGCGGGCGGCTGCGGCGGGCGTGACGCCCGCCGAATATGCTTATGAGCTTCTGATGAAGGACGAGGGCAAGGGCTTCATCTACTTTCCCATCCTCAACTACCGCGACGGCAACCTCAATTTTCTCGAGGCCCTGCAGGCGGCGGACGACACGGTGAACAGCCTGTCCGACGGCGGCGCGCATTGCGGCACGATCTGCGACGCAGCTTCGCCGACCTTCATGCTGCAGCACTGGGTGCGCGACCGGAATGGCCATCGGATTGCGCTCGAACATGCAATCAAGCGCCAGTGCCGTGATACGGCGCTTCTTTACGGGCTCGACGACCGCGGTCTGCTCGCACCGGGTTATCTTGCCGACCTCAATGTGATCGACATGGAGAGGCTGAAACTCGGCAAACCCTGGCTCGCCTTCGACTTGCCCGCGGGCGGCAAGCGGTTGCTGCAAAAGGCCGAGGGCTATGTCGCGACGATCAAGTCGGGCGTGGTCACTTTCCGGAACGGCGAAATGCAGGGACCCACGCCGGGCGGCGTGATCCGCGGCCCGCAGCGCGTCGAAATGGCGATGGCGGCGGAGTGATCCGCCGCCGCGCAGCGTTTATGGCGCGAGAAGATCTGCCGGCAGCGTCGGCTCGCTCAGAATCAGCGTCATCCGCCGCCAGCTTTCGTCGCGGTCGGGACCGCCGCGCTCGATAAAGGCGCGGACCATCTCCTCGCCGATCCCGTAGTTGATCACATAGCTGCGATACTGGTCGGTAAAGGCAACCGACTGTTCGGCGTGCTTCGGCGAGACGAGGAGATATTTCTGGGTCAGCGCGACGGCGGTTGGCCGGTCGATCACGCCGTCGAGATATTGCTGTGCTATGGTGAGGCGCGCGCCCTGCAGCGCCTTCAGCGCATCGTTGAGCTTCCAGTAGCGATCATCGCCCGGCGGGGCGATGCCCGCGAGGGGCATCAGCACGTCGCGCTCGGTATCAGGCCGCGTATTGTCGGGAAAAGCGAGGTCGATGCCGTAATTGGCACTGCCCTCGGCGATCAGGCTTTGCGGGCTATAGAGCGGATAGACGCTGAACTCGGTCCAGCCGCGCGCCTTCACCATCTGCTCCTCAAGCTTCATGTTGAGAAGGTGATGTCCGGGATAGCCCTCGTGGCACCCGAGGTCGAGCGCGCGCGAGAGGCGGATCGGAAGGTCGGTATTGATCTGGATGATGCTATGGTAGCCCCCCTGGTAATAATTGTAACCGCTCCAGCTCTTGCCGGTCACGAACTGCAGATCGAAGCTCTCTTGCTCGGGCATCGTGACATGCGCGGCGGTGCGGCCGCGGCAGCGTGCGATCGCGGCGCCGAACACCGGCTTCAGCTTGTCCTTCGGGATGGTGAAGCGGTCGAGAAAGGCCTCCACCCGCGCGGCGAGCGAGCCTTCTCCCGGAACAAGCGCCTCGACCGCGGCAAGCTGCGCATCAAAGCTCGTAAGCGGCTTCAGCTCGGGGCGCACGCCAAACAGGCGTTCGGCTTCCTCGAGAAAGGGAAAGCGCGTCCCCTCCATCATCATCAGGCGCGTCTCGGCGGCGCGAAGCTGGGCGCGAAGGAAAGCGGCCCGGCGCCGTTCGATGGGATCGGAAAGATCGGGCGTGGCGGCGTCGAGCTTGGCCATCAGCTGCCGCGCGGCCGCAAGCAGGGCCGGCTTGTCGCGCGGCGCCTTGGTCGCGGCCTCAAGCAGGCTCGGCGGGCCATAATAGGCGTCGATGTATCCCCGCTCGTGGGTACCGATTTCGAGGGTCAGGAGCACATAGGCGGAAGCGATCGCGTCGACCGCCTGCGCCGCATAGATGGCCGCTGTGGGGTCCGCAGGGGCGGTGGGTGCCGGCCATGCGCTCGCATCTGGAGTGCCAGCGGCCGTGGGCGCGGCGGGCGCGTTCGGCGCCGGCAGGTCGGTCACGCCGGGCAGAATCTCCATTCGGCTCACGTCGATGGCGGGCAGCCCGGCCCCCGCCTCTGCGGGCGCGCCTTCCTTCTGGGCAGGCATGGCAGGAGCGGACGGGCGGGGAGACGGAACGCCCTTCTCCCCTGCCTTTCGCTCGGCAACGACGCGCTTCATCTCGGGATCGAGCGCGTAGCAGCCCGACAGGGCTGCGCTTGAGATGAGCAGCAAGAGGATGACGGGGTTGCGCATCAGACCGGCACGGCTCCTTTTGTTTCCGACGTGTCGCGGACATCGCCGTCGGTGTCGATCTCGGCCGCGCTGTCGGCCTCGATCGCGGCATGACCGGGGTGCGGCGGGGCAAAGCGGAGAACCGCATATCCTGCAAAGGCCGCGACGAGCGATCCCATCAATATTCCGATTTTCGCTTCTTCTATCAGCAAGGCATTGCCCGGGAAAGCGAGGCCTCCGATGAAAAGGCTCATCGTAAAGCCAATTCCGCATAGCAGCGCAACGCCATAGACCTGAAGCCAGGTCGCGCCGCGCAGGCGTCCGGCAATGCCGAAGCGGACCGACAGCCAGACACTGCCGAAAATGCCGATCTGCTTGCCCAGAAACAGTCCCGCGGCAATGCCGAGGGGGAGCGGAGCGAAAGCCTCGTCCGAGGTGAGCTCGCCCAGGTCGACCCCGGCGTTGGCAAACCCGAATAGCGGCACGATGGCGAAAGCGACCCAGGGGTGAAGCGCATGCTCGAGCCGGTGCAGCGGGGAGGTCGCGCTGTCGGGTGCGCCCGGGGTACCCTCGAAGGGGATTGCCATCGCCGCAAGCACCCCGGCGATCGTTGCATGGACTCCTGACAAGAGCATCGCATACCAGAGCAGCACAAACATCAGCAGATAGAGGCTCAAGCGCTTCACGCCCGCGCGATTGAGTGCGAACATGATGCCGAGCAGCACCGCGGCCGCGGCGAGCGCGGCGAGGTCGATCTTAGCGGTGTAGAAAAGAGCAATGATCGCAACCGCCCCCATGTCATCAACGATTGCGACGGTGACGAGGAAGAGCTTCAGCGATGTCGGCGCGCGCTTGCCGAGCAGGGCGAGAACGCCGATCGCAAAGGCAATGTCGGTCGCAGCCGGGATCGCCCAGCCTTGCGCGAGCCCCGGCTCGCGCCCCGCAACAAGGGTGTAGAGGAACGCCGGGACCGCCATCCCTGCTGCTGCCGCGATTATCGGCAGCCGCCGCCGGTCCCAGCTGGCGAGCCGGCCATCGACGAACTCGCGTTTGATTTCGAGGCCAACGAGCAGAAAGAAGATCGCCATCAACCCGTCGTTGATCCACAGATGCACTGTCATCGGGCCGAGTTTCTCGGTCAGCGTGGGGCCGGTCACCGCATGGATCGTGTCATGATAAGCCGTGCCGCTGGAGGCGTTGGCAACGATCATCGCCAGCACCGCCGCCAGGATCAGCAATATTCCTCCGGCGCTCTCGCTTTCGAGGAAGTCGCGCAGGGCGGAGCGGGGGGCGGAGCGGGGAGCCACGTAGCGATATCCTGTCAAAGACCGTGTTTTTTGAGGTTTAGTAGCGCGCATTTCGCCGTTCGTCACCTTCGAGCGACGGCTGCTGCGGCCGGCTCGACCCTCGGGCCGACCGGGAGCCGCCGCCTGGGTGGGGCCGATGCCGTCGCCGCCCGTCCCCCTGCAACGCAGGCCCGCTTGGTGGAACCGCCGCGCGACACAGCCGATTCCCCGGCCCGGAAAAATCGTCTAGGGTTTTTCGGAATCGGCGCCGTCCGGGCGCCCGTCTCACGCTTCGGGGCCTGTCCTTGGATCTCTATCTTCCTGTCGCCAACCTGTCGGTCAACGCGCTGGTCATCATCCTCCTCGGGGGCGGGGTCGGCCTTCTGTCGGGCATGTTCGGTGTGGGCGGAGGCTTTCTGACCACGCCGCTGCTGATCTTCTATGGCATACCTCCCACGGTCGCTGCGGCGTCGGCCGCGACGCAGGTGACAGGCGCCAGCGTGTCAGGAACCCTGGCCTATCTGGAGCGGGACGGCGTCGATCTGCGCATGGGGACAGTGCTGGTCGCCGGCGGGCTGATCGGATCGCTGGTCGGCGCGGGGCTCTTCGAGCTACTCACTGCCTGGGGTCAGATCGATACCGTCATTTCGATACTTTATGTCGTGCTTTTGGGATCGGTCGGCACGATCATGGGGCGCGAGGCGTGGGCGTCGCTGCGCGCGATGAGGGCCGGGATGCCCCCGCCCCCCCGCAAGCGCCGCCATCACCCGATGGTCGCAAATCTGCCGCTGCGTTGGCGTTTCTATCGCTCGGGTCTTTATATCTCGCCGCTCGCGCCGCTGCTGCTCGGCATGGGGGTCGGCGTGCTCACCATGCTGCTCGGTGTCGGCGGCGGTTTCATCATGGTTCCCGCGATGGTCTACCTGCTGGGCATGGGGACGCAGGTGGTTGTCGGCACATCGCTGTTCCAGATCCTGTTCGTGACGATTGCCACGACAATGGTGCATTCCATGACAACAGGTGCGGTCGATATCGTGCTTGCGGGCCTCTTGCTGCTCGGGAGTGTTATCGGAGCGCAGGTGGGCGCGCGCTTCGCCCAGTCGGTGCGACCAGAATATCTGCGGCTGCTGCTCGCAGGGATCGTGCTCCTTGTTGCACTGCGCATGGGGGTCGACCTCTTCATCCGCCCCGAAGAAATCTACACCGTGCAATGATCCGCGCGTACGCCTTGCTGCTGTGGCTGGCCGCGACGCTGCTTCCCCTCGGGGCCGCGCAGGCGGCCGACCCCCGGCTGGTCCCCGATGTTTCGAATCGCGCGATCGACATCCAGTACAGCTTCACCGGGGAGGAACTCCTCCTGTTCGGCGCGATCCTCTATCCTGGTCAGCGCCTTCCCGATGACCGCGCCGACATCGTCGTGGTGCTGAAGGGACCGGTGCGACCGATTGTCCTGCGGGAAAAGCAGCGTGTTGCCGGTATCTGGGTGAATGCCAGCAGTATTCGCCTACGCACCTCGCCCGGTTTCTACGCGATCGGTTCGTCGCGGCCGATCGACGAGCTGGTCGACGAGCGGACCGCCGCGATCTTCGAGCTGGGGCTCCGCAACCTGTCGATGTCGCCGACGGGTTTTTCGCAAGCGAAAAAGCTTGAACGGTTCGAAAATGGGTTGATCGACCTCTACCGGCGGCTTGGTCTCTTTTACGAGGACCCGAGCGCGGTGGAGATCCGGGAAGGCGTGCTCTATCGCGCGCGGATTCCGGTGCCGGCGCGCGTTCCGGTGGGTAATTACCGCGCGGAAACCTATTTGATCAGCAAGGGCCGCGTCATAGCGGTCGCCTCGCGGGACGTCGAGATTCGCAAGGCCGGATTCGAGCGCTTTGTCGCGCTCGCGGCGCAGCGCCACGGCTTTCTCTACGGTCTGTCGGCGGTGCTCCTGTCGCTGACCTTCGGCTATGGCGCTTCGGCGATTTTCCGGCGGCGCTGATCCTTAGCAGTATAAGCGCTTTCTTTACCAACCGGTGCGATATTCGACTCCTGGAACGGACGACAGGCGGGGCACCATATGGATATGCAGAATGGCGCGTTCAGCGCGAGCGATCAGACAGCTGCTCAGACAGTGCGCCTTGCGGGCGGCGGAACCGCCGCGCCCCTCGCTGCGGTAACCGCGCATCACCGCGATGAGCTGCTGATCGGCGAAGTGATCGAGATTGCGGGCTCGGCCTCGCGCATCATTCTCGACGCAGCCGCGCTTGAGCGGCTCACGGGATCGGGCGATCCTGCGGTGGCGATGGCGGGCCAGGTCGGCGCGCAGGTCAAGGTACGTGTCGGCAACGTGTGGCTTCTCGCCAGCATTCGCGACCAGCACCTCCATAAGAGCGAGAGGGGGGTGATCATCGCCTCGGTCGATTTCCTTGGCGAGGGCGACGAGGAGAAGCTGACGGGGCGCATCCACAATTTCCGCCGCGGCGTCACCCGCTATCCGGTGCCGGGCAGCGAGGTTTATGCGGCGACGAGCGCCGACCTCAAGCAAATCTACGCCGCCGATGAGCGCGCGCATGTCGAGATCGGGACCGTCTATCCGACGCGGGATATCCGGGGATCGCTCTATGTCGATGCCATGCTCGGCAAGCATTTCGCGCTGCTCGGATCGACGGGTACCGGCAAGTCGACGAGCGCGGCGCTGATTCTCCACCGGATCTGCGAACTCGCGCCGCAGGGTCATATCGTGATGATCGACCCGCACGGCGAATATTCAGCGGCTTTCAAGGGGACGGGTGCGCTTTTCGACGTCGATAATCTCGCCATGCCCTACTGGCTGATGAATTTCGAGGAGCATTGCGAAGTCTTTGTCACCAGCGAGGGGCGTGAACGGCAGGGCGATTGCGACGTTCTTGCCAAATGCCTGCTGCAGGCGCGGCAGAAAAACCGCCTGGCCGAAGGCATGACCAAACTCACGGTCGACTCCCCCATTCCCTATCTCCTCTCCGATCTGCTCAACATCCTGCAGAACGAGATGGGCAAGCTCGACAAGGCGACATCGAGTGCGCCTTTCATGCGGATCAAGGGAAAGATCGAGGAAATGCGCGCCGATCCGCGCTATAATTTCATGTTTTCGGGCATGCTCGTCGCCGACACGATGGCGGCGTTCATCGGCAAGATATTCCGCCTGCCGTCGGACGGGCGGCCGATCTCGATCATCGACGTGTCGGGGGTGCCTTCGGACATTACCAGCGTTGTCGTGGCGGTGCTGTCGCGCCTCACCTTCGACTATGCGATATGGTCGCGGGGCGAGCCGCAGCGGCCGATTCTGCTCGTCTGCGAAGAGGCGCACCGCTACATCCCGGCCAAGGACGTCGGCCAAGGGCAGGCGGTGCGCAAGATTCTGGAGCGGATCGCCAAGGAGGGCCGTAAATACGGTGTTTCGCTCGGTCTGATCACGCAGCGACCATCAGACCTTGCCGAGGGTGTGCTGTCGCAGTGCGGCACGATCATCTCGATGCGCCTCAACAACGAACGCGACCAGCATTTCGTCAAGGCTGCGATGCCCGAGGGCGCGCGCGGCTTCATCGATTCGATCCCGGCGCTGCGCAACCGCGAATGTATCGTGTGCGGCGAGGGCGTCTCGATCCCGATCCGCGTCTATCTCGACACGCTCGAAGAGGACAAGCGCCCCGCGTCGAGCGACCCGCTCTTCTCCGAATTGTGGCGTGAGACGGGCGGCGAAGTTGAAATCCTCGACCGCGTGGTCAGGCGCTGGCGCAGTCAGGGGCGGTAGCGCAAGCTTTCTCTCTCGGTGCGGTGCGAACGGACGTCAGATCGCGGGCGGTTCCCATAGCTCGATCGGGTTTCCCTCGGGATCGTGGACGCGCGCAAAGCGGCCGATGGCGGGGTCGTCCCACTCCTTCTTGGTGATGATCTCCTCACCCGCGGCGCGAAACGGCGCGAGCACTGCGTCGAGGTCGTCCACGCGCAGATTGATCATGTACTGGCGGTCGGAGGGGAAATAGTCACTTTCGGCCTTGAAGGGCTCGAAGACGAGCGGGCCGGCGGTGACGTTCCAGACCCATTCGTTGGGCGGCGCGCTGTCGTCTGCGCTGCAGCCCCCGCCGACGCCGAGTCGCTGCTGATACCAGGCCTTGAGCGTCGCGGGATCCCGCGAGCGGAAGAAAAGTCCGCCGATACCTTTTACATGTCCCATCGAACGCCTCCTCATGATCGGGCGCGAAGGTTAGGAGGATTGCCTCAGCGAATCCACTCCCCGCTCCCCTTGAACTCGTCGCGGACCTGGCCCGACTGGTTGAGCCGCGCGTCGGTGTAGGCCGGCGGCGGCGAGGCGGGCTGCGGGACCGCCGCGACTGGCGTGCCGATGTCGCGCCCTTGCTGTGCAAGCGTGCCAGGCATCGGGGCCGCCGCCACGTCGGGAAGCGATGCGGCGCGAGCTTCGGGAGGCATGTCGGCCGGGACCGTACCTTGTGCGCGCGCGGCGAGCTGCTCGGCAACCGGCAGATAGGGGCCGGGCGCCGGTTCGCGGCCGAGATAGGGCGCGCGAAACGCGTCGGGCATCCCCCAGCGGCCGCGCCAGCGGTGGAAGATATGCGCGCCGACGATATTTGTCATGATGAGGCTCTTGCCCCAGCGCGGCCAGATCGCCTGGGTATGATAATGGGTCGCGAGCCCGACGCCGGGAAAGACCATGCCGCCGAGCGCCGCTGAGGCAACGCGGCTTGCGCGCAGCCAGCCGGCGCGGTTCGGGGCGCGCGCCATGGCGCCGTCGCAGGCGAAGGTAAACTGGCAGACGCCCGGTCGCTGCGATCCCTGGAAGACGACGCCGCAGACGGTGTTTGGAAAGCTTGGGTGACGAACGCGGTTGAGGACCACCTGCGCGACCCCGCGCATTCCATCGTCGCTTTCGGACGCCGCCTCATAATAAATGGCGGCGGTCAGGCAGTAATGCGCGCGTTCGCGATCAAGGGCCGTGGCGCCGCGAAATGCATAGGATCTGGCGGGAGGGCCGACAAATGCTTCCTCGCGCAGCGATGCGGGATCGAGGGGGAGCTGGCCGGTCGCGTCGGCGTATCCGATACTCGCCGGATCAGGGAGCGTCGGGTCGATCTTGAGCGCATCGGCATAGCTGCCTGCATTCATGATCGCCCAGCGCTCGGGGTCATAGGGTTTGAAGTCCAGCGCCACGCTGGCGCTGTAAGGACCAAGACGCGGGGTGTAGGCGCGAAGCTGACCGCTCCCCACAGCCATCGCAAGCGATGCGACAATTACGGCCGCAATCAATCCTGCCCAGAAATTGCGCCCTGGACCCGCCAGCGGCTCAGCCAGCGGATCGACCCAAGCTCTGCCCGGTCTAAGATGCAATTCGGGTTTCATGCGTGCGTCGGAAATCCCGTGCTGCCCCGCGCGACCGATTCGCGAGGGGATGCACGCTGCCCCTCATATGCTGGGAGATACGAACAAAAAGTTGCGCGGCGGGCAAAATGTCTCGCGGCGGGACAGGCGCGCGGCGCGCGATCAGGCTCTTATGTCGGCGTGATACCAGTCGCCGCGCGGCGTCACCGTGACCGGGAGGCCGAAAAGGTCGGTGAGCCTCTCGCTGGTCAGGAGGTCCGCCTTCGCCCCGTCGTGGAGGAGGCGGCCATCGCGCAGCATCACAATGCGGTCGATCTCGGGCAAAATCTCCTCGATGTGGTGGGTGATGAGCAGCATCGTCGTCCCGCCCCGCGCGATTTCGCGCAACATGTTGAGGAAGTGGTGCCGCGCCGCGGGGTCGAGCCCGGCGCAGGGTTCGTCGAGCAGCAGCGCGCGCGGCCGGTGTGCAAGCGCGCGGGCGATCAGCACACGGCGCGCTTCGCCGGTTGACAGGCTCGCCATGCTGCGCCCGATCAGATGACCTGCGCCGACCTGCTCGAGCGCGGCGCGCGAGGCGTCGATCATTTCCCGCGTATAATGCTGATGCTTCCACAGCCCGCGCGAGGCGAAAAAGCCTGAGACCACGCAATCGAGGACCTCGAGCGGCGGTTCGGCGTCGAAATCGAGTTGCTCGGTCGAGGAAATGATGCCGAGCAGTTTGCGCAGCTCGAACACGTTCCAGCTGTCCTGCCCGAAGATGCGTAGCTCAGCGCCCCAGACGGGGTAGAGTTGGCGCGTGATCAGCTTGACGAGCGTCGATTTGCCCGAACCGTTGGCGCCAAGGATCGCGGCGCTCTCGCCCGCGCCGACGGTGAGCGCGGAAAGGTCGAGGATGCACGCTTCGTCTGCCATGACGCGGACGCTGGCGAGGGCGAGGAGGGGAGGTTCGTCGGCCATTGCGGCGCGTTGAGCATGGTCCGGCGCAAAAGGGCAAGGAATATCATGACGGCGGCGCCTTTTCCGTCGTGAAGGGCGGGGACGCTGCCGATTCTCCCTCCCGGGCAGCCGTGGAAAATATCGGGCGGTCGCAGCCGAAGGGCAGGCCGTTTCCCCCTTGCCGAGACCCCGCAACACGCCTATATGCAGCGCACTTCTTGACATGGTTAGCCAGTTGGGACGTCGGGGCCGCGGGCCGCGGCGGCTATACCCACATGCTTTTCCGGTCATGCGATAGGAAAGATGGATTTGGTCGATTTCGCCGCCCTCAATGCGATCGTCGCACCCGAAGCCGAGGCGATGGGCCTGGCGCTGGTGCGCGTCGCATTTTTCGGTGGCGAGAGCGACCCCACGCTGCAGGTGATGGCCGAGCGGCCCGACACGCGCCAGCTGACGATCGACGATTGCGCCGAATTGTCGCGCCGCATCTCGGATCGGCTCGACGCGCTCGAAGAAGCCGGAAAGGACCCGGTCGACGGCGCTTACCGGCTTGAAGTCTCGTCCCCCGGTATTGACCGGCCTTTGACGCGCCGCGCCGACTTCGCCGACTGGGCGGGGCATGAGGCAAAGGTGGCGCTCAAGGAGAAGCTGGACGGGCGCCAGCGCTTCAACGGCACGCTGATCGGGATCGACGGCGATGTCGTGACGATTTTGGACAAGGAAGAGGTTGAGCATAAGCTGCCGTTCGACGCGATCGATACCGCAAAGCTCGTGCTCACCGACAAATTAATTGCCGCAACCGTCCCGCTCTCGACCGAGGGCGCTGACGAAATGGAAGAAGAAGGACAGGACTGATGGCCACAGCCATTTCCGCCAACAAGGCCGAGCTGCTCGCGATCGCCAATGCGGTCGCCAGCGAGAAGATGATCGACAAGGCGATCGTCATCGAGGCGATCGAGGAAGCGATCCAGCGCGCGGCGCGTGCGCGTTACGGCGCCGAGAACGACATTCGTGCCAAGCTCGACCCGCAGACGGGGGACCTGCGCTTGTGGCGCGTCGTCGAGGTCGTCGAGCAGGTCGACGATTATTTCAAGCAGGTCGACCTTGCTGCGGCCCAGAAGCTGCAGAAGGACGCCAGGATCGGCGACTTCATCGTCGACCCGCTGCCCGCGGTCGACCTTGGCCGCATCGACGCGCAGTCGGCGAAGCAGGTCATTTTCCAGAAGGTCCGCGAGGCCGACCGCGAGCGCCAGTATCAGGAATTCAAGGATCGCGCGGGTGAGATCATCACCGGCGTCGTGAAGTCGGTCGAGTTTGGCCACATCGTCGTCAATCTGGGCCGCGCCGAAGGCGTGATCCGCCGCGACCAGCAGATTCCGCGCGAACTGATGCGCGTCGGCGACCGCGTTCGCGCGCTGATCCTGTCGGTGCGCAGCGAGACCCGCGGGCCGCAGATTTTCCTCAGCCGCGCGCACCCCGACTTCATGAAGAAGCTCTTCGCGCAGGAAGTCCCCGAAATCTATGACGGGATCATCGAGATCAAGGCGGCTGCCCGCGATCCAGGTTCGCGGGCGAAGATCGGCGTCATCAGCTATGACGGCAGCATCGATCCTGTGGGTGCCTGCGTCGGCATGAAGGGCAGCCGCGTCCAGGCGGTCGTCCAGGAAATGCAGGGCGAAAAGATCGACATCATCCCCTGGTCGGAAGACACGGCAACCTTTGTCGTCAACGCGCTTCAGCCTGCGACAGTGCAGCGCGTCGTCATCGACGAGGATGACGGGCGCATCGAGGTCGTGGTTCCTGACGATCAGCTGAGCCTCGCCATCGGTCGCCGCGGGCAGAATGTCCGTCTTGCAAGCCAGCTCACTGGCAGCCAGATCGACATCATGACCGAGGCGGACGCGAGCGAGAAGCGCCAGCGCGAATTCGTCGAACGCTCGACGATGTTCCAGGAAGAGCTCGACGTCGACGAAACGCTCGCGCAGCTGCTCGTTGCTGAAGGCTTCGGCGAGCTTGAGGAAGTCGCCTACGTGCCGCTCGACGAACTCGCGGGCATCGAAGGCTTTGACGAGGAATTGGCGCAGGAGCTACAGAGCCGTGCGACCGAGGCGCTCGATCGCCGCGAGGAAGCCGCGCGCGCTGAACGCCGCGAACTCGGCGTCGAAGACGCGCTTGCAGAGCTTCCGCATCTCACCGAGGCGATGCTGGTCACGCTCGGCAAGGGGGGGATCAAGACGCTCGACGATCTTGCTGATCTTGCGACCGACGAACTCATTGCCAAGAAGCGGCAGGACAATCGCCGCGGCCCTTCGCGCGACCGCGGCGAGCGTCCCGAGGACAAGGGCGGCGTTCTGGGCGAATATGGCCTGACCGAAGAGCAGGGCAACGAGATCATCATGGCGGCGCGTGCGCACTGGTTCGAGGACGAACCCGAGGCGGCCGCGCCTGCCGAAGCGGCCGCGGCGGAGCCGCAGAACGGGGAGGCCGCCGATGCGGACCCCGCGCAATGATCAGCTGACCGAAACCGACCGCGCAAAGGGGCGCGGCAGCCATGTGCCCGAGCGGCGCTGCGTGGTGACTGGCGAGGTGGCGCCGGCACAAAGGCTCGTGCGCCTCGCGCTCGGGCCCGACGGATGTATCGCGCCCGACGTGCATGCCAAGGCGCCGGGTCGCGGCGCGTGGATCGGCGTGACCCGCACCGAGCTCGAAGCGGCACAGTCCAAGGGCAAGCTCAAGGGCGGGCTTGCCCGCGCGCTGCACAGCGGCGACATCCTCATTCCCGATGACCTTGGCGAGCGGATTGCCGGGCAGCTGGCGCGTGCGACGCTCGACCGGCTGGGCCTCGAATCGCGCGCCGGCACGCTCATCAGCGGCAATGACAAGATCGAGCAGGCAGCGCGGCGCGGGCAGGTTCGCCTGCTTCTTCATGCGAGCGATGCAGGCGAGGATGGGCGCAAAAAACTGGCGCAGGCCTGGCGCGTCGGGGAGAATGACGAAGGCTCGGGCCGCGAAGGGATGGTCTTGCCGGTAGACCGAAACGCCCTATCTATGGCACTGGGGCGTGAAAATGCGGTGCATCTGGCGATTATCGACGCCCGCGCCGCTGACCGGGTGCTGGCGCATTTGAGCCGCTGGCAGTTTTTTACCGGATGGAGTAGGGACGCGGCCAACCGCGTTTCGTCGGAGGATTCCCGCGTAGCGGGAGACGAGGCTGTGTCTACGGATTCCGGGGCTTCGGACGCGTTTTTGAAGGAATGATGGTTTTCGATGAGTGACGAACAGGACAAGCCGACCCTTACCCGCAAGCCGCTGGGGCTGAAGCGGACGGTCGAGGCCGGACAGGTGCAGCAGCAGTTCAGCCACGGGCGCCGCAACACGGTGGTGGTCGAGGTGAAGCGCCGCCGCGTGATCGGCCGTCCGGGCGAAGCTGCCCCCGCGCCCGAGGCCGAAGAGCCCCAGGCCGCGCCCGCGCCGAAGCCCCAGCCTGCTCCCGCTCCGAAGCCTGCCCCGCCGCGCGCGAGCGAATCGGACAGCCTGATGACGCGGCAGGAGCGTCAGGCGCAGCTGCTGCGTGAGGCCGAAGAGGCCCGCATGGCGGCGCTTGAGGAAACGCGCCGGCGCGAAGAGGCTGCGCGCGCTCGCGCCGCCGAAGAAGAAAAGCGGCGCGCAGCGGAGCGTGAGCAACAGGCCGTAGCCAAGCCAGCCGAGCCCGAACCGGCGGCGGCGCCGGCTGCCAGCGAACCCGAGGCGGCAGAAGCCCCTGCAGCTGAGGCCCCGCGCCCGGCGGCGGCGCCGCGTGCCGCGGCGACCGCAGCCCCTGCGCCCCGCCGTTTCACACCGGTCGAGGCGCCCAAGCGCCCCGAACCCAAACGTCCCGAACCCAAGGCCAACCGCGGTGCGGACAATCGTCGCCAGTCGGGCAAGCTGACGGTCGCCCGAGCGCTCAACGAGGATGAAGGCGCCCGCGCCCGCAGCCTTGCGGCCCTGAAGCGGGCGCGCGAGAAGGAACGGCGTTCGCATATCACCTCCTCGGGCCCGCGCGAAAAGCAGGTCCGTGAAGTCGTCGTGCCCGACACGATCACCGTTCAGGAACTTGCGAACCGCATGGCCGAAAAGGGCGCGGATCTTGTGAAGGCGCTGTTCAAGATGGGCATGCCGGTCACCGTCAACCAGACGATCGACCAGGATACAGCAGAGCTGCTCGTCACCGAGTTCGGGCACGAGATCAAACGCGTGAGCGAAGCCGATGTCGACATCCGCCACGATAAGGATGTCGACGATCCGGCAGCGCTGAAGCCGCGCGCGCCGGTGGTCACGATCATGGGTCACGTCGACCACGGCAAGACCAGCCTGCTCGACGCGCTGCGCGGCGCGAACGTCCAGGCGGGCGAAGCCGGCGGCATCACCCAGCATATCGGTGCCTATCAGGTGAAGACGCCCGACGGATCGCTCGTCACCTTCCTCGACACGCCGGGTCACGAAGCCTTTACCGAGATGCGCGCGCGCGGTGCCAATGTTACCGACATCGTCATCCTGGTGGTCGCCGCCGATGACGGGCTGAAGCCGCAGTCGATCGAGGCGATCAATCACGCCAAGGCGGCCGGCGTTCCGATCGTCGTCGCGATCAACAAGGTCGACAAGGAGGGAGCGAACCCGCAGCGCGTGCGCGAGCGACTCCTCGAGCATGAGGTGATCGTCGAGGAAATGGGCGGTGATGTCCAGAATGTCGAAGTGTCGGCGCTGAAGAAAACCGGCCTCGACAAGTTGCTCGATGCGATCGCGCTGCAGGCCGAGATCATGGAGCTGAAGGCGAACCCCGACCGTGCTGCCGAAGGCACGGTGGTCGAGGCGAAGCTCGACAAGGGGCGCGGACCGGTGGCGACCATCCTGATCCGGCGCGGCACGCTGAAGGTCGGCGACATCTTCGTCTGTGGCGCGGAGAGCGGCCGCGTTCGCGCGCTGGTCGACGATCATGGTAAGCAGATCAAGCAGGCAGGCCCCTCGATGCCGGTCGAGGTCCTTGGCCTCGGCGGTGTACCGATGGCGGGCGATACGTTGACCGTCGTCGAGAATGAGGCGCGCGCCCGCGAGGTCGCTGCCTATCGTCAGGAGCAGGCGCTGAAGAAGCGGACGGCGCAGGCGCCGGTCAGCCTCGAGGGCATGTTCTCCGCACTCGCCGACAAAGCCAATGTCATCGAGTATCCGGTGGTCATCAAGGCCGACGTGCAGGGCAGCGTGGAGGCGATCGTCAACGCGCTCAACAAGCTGTCGACCGACGAGATCCGCGTTCGCGTGCTCCATTCGGGTGCTGGCGCGATCACCGAGAGCGACGTGACGCTCGCTGCGTCGACCAAGGCGCCGATCATCGGATTCAACGTCCGCCCGAACGCCAAGGCGCGCGAGATCGCGAACCGTGAGAAAGTGCGTTTCCTCTATTATGACGTCATCTATCATCTGACCGAAGAGGTGGCGAAGGAGATGGCGGGCGAACTCGGCCCCGAACGCGTCGAAACCGTCGTCGGCCGCGCCGAGGTCAAGGAAGTCTTCCCGGCGGGCAAGCGCGACAAGGCCGCGGGTCTGCTCGTGCTCGAAGGCTCGATCCGCAAGGGGCTCCATGCGCGCCTTACACGCGACGATGTCATCGTTTCGGCGACAACGATCGCGTCGCTCCGCCGCTTCAAGGACGACGTCGCTGAAGTGCGCGCGGGCCTCGAGTGCGGCGTCGTGCTCGCGGATACCAACGACATCAAGCCCGGCGATCACCTCGAAGTGTTCGAGGTCGAGGAACGCGAACGCACGCTGTAAGTGGACCATCCCTGCACCTCCGCTGGCGCGGGGGGCAGGAGGAATTGATCGATGCGTCATAATGAGACCCAGTCCGGCCCCTCGGTCCGCGTGCTGCGCGTGGGCGAGCAGGTGCGCCACGTGCTGAGCGAAATCCTCCAGCGCGGCGACGTTCACGACGATGTGCTCGCAACGCACCCCGTCAGCGTGACCGAGGTCCGCATGTCGCCCGACCTGCGGCATGCGACCGTTTTCGTAAAACCGCTGCTCGGCCGTGACGAAGAGGCGGTGATCAAGGCGCTGAGGACCAATACGGCCTATCTCCAGCGCGAGGTCGCCCACCGCATCCGCATGAAATATGCAGCAAAGCTCAAGTTCCTGCCCGATGAGAGCTTCGACGAAGCGAGCCATATCGAGACGTTGCTGCGCGATCCGAAGGTGGCGCGCGATCTGGGGCCTTTAGAGGAAAAGGACGCCTGACGGCGACCTTGACTTAATGGGTTGAGGTCGGGGTGGCGGCTATTTTGCGCCCTTGATCCCCGCCGCTTCCTCCAGTTCGACGAGAGCGTCTTCGAGATAATCGATCATCCGCTGCGCATGCGGGACGCTGCGGCGGCAGGCAGTGATGCCAAAGTCGATATTCTTGTTGTTGGAAACCTGGGTGATGTTCATCGCCATCCCGTCAACGGGGATACTCGCGGGATACATGCCGTCGAGCCTTGCGCCGTTCCAGTACATCTGCTCGCGCGGACCGGGCACGTTGGAGATGGTGGCCGAATAGGCCGGGAATCTGTCGGCGGTGCGGGTCAGCGCGGTCAGCATCTGCGGAACGCTGGTGATCGCGGTGTAAATCCGGATCTGCTGCGCGGTCATCGCGCGCAACTGCGCCTTTGCAGCGTTCATCGACGCCTGGATGGCCGCCATCCGCTCGGCAGGGTCATCGATATGGGTTGCGAGATTGGCGGTGACCGAGGCGACCGAATTTCCCGAATCGACATCATCCCTGGGACGGATCGACACCGGCGCCATCGCCTTCAAGGGCTTGTCGGGCAGCTCGTTCAGCGATTGGAGATATTTGCGCATCGCGCCTGCGCACATGCCAAGCACCGCGTCGTTGATCGTCCCGTCATAGGCTTTGCCGACCGCCCGGACGCGCTCGAGCGACCAGCTTTGCGCAACAAAGCGGCGCGCGCCGGTGATGTTGCGGTTGAAACTGGTCCGCGGCACGCCCGTAAAGGGGGTGGCAAGACCATCCCCGCCAAGACCGAACATCGCGGCGGCATATTGGTTGAGCGCCTTCGTCACGCCGACGCTGTTGCCCCATTGTTCCTTCAGGAAGTCGCCGATCGCCCTGATGTCGGTGAGGTTCGCAAGCAGCGGCTTCGGCTTCGGCGTCGGGAAGCTACGCTTATAAGCCTCATAGGCTTCAACCGAGAGCGGCGAGCAGGCGCGCCGTTCGGCGCGATCGGTCGAGAGCATCGAATTGTAGAAATGGATGCTCGCGGCGCCGTCCATCAGCGCGTGGTGGATTTTCTTGAAGGTTGCGATCTGACGGTTTGGCAAACCCGAGATCAGCGTGATCTCCCACAAGGGCCGGGTGCGGTCAAGGAGCCCGGAATGAAGGCGCGATGCGAGTTCGAACATCTCGCGGTAGCGCCCCGGTTTCGGCAACGCCGCGGCGCGGACATGGTAGTGCATGTCGATGTCGCGGTCGGGCTCGAGCCGGATCGGACCATATTGCCCAAGCGGCGTCAATTTCAGGGCTTCGCTGAACGGGCGCCGCAGCCCTCCCGGCTGGCGGAGCAAGGCGAGCTGTTCGTTCAGCCATTCGGTCTCATCGACATCGTCGGGGAGGGTGTAGAGATTGATGCCACCGATGTGCATCGGCATTTCGCGGCTTTCCCCCCACAGGAACATCGCGTCGCTCACCGGCATCAGCCGCATCGGCGGTCCACTCCCTTCAGCGTATCATGCGCGCAGCATGACAGCGGGCAGCGGTGTGTCAAGCAAGGGCAGGAGCCAAAGGAGCGACGGGCTGAAGGTCAGGCGGCCTCGGGCGCGCTGTGTGCGCAAAAGTCTATCTCGATTGTCACCGCTCCCTCGCGTTCGAGATGATGCGGGACGCAAGGCGGGATGAGCACAGTATCGCCGGCCTTGAGCACGCGCGAGCCGCCCTCTTCATCGTCCCAGCGGAAGCGGATCGAGCCTGCAAGGACCGTGAGCAGCCCCCATGCCCCTTCTTTCAGATCGTGACGGCGGAGCAGGCCGGCGGGGATATCGTCTGCACCAAAGGGACCGATCCTCCGGTAGGCACGCGCCCCCGCGGGAAGAGCGGGCCCGCGGTCGGCGATTGGCGCGCTCATGATCAGAAGCCAGCGGCGGCGCGGGCGATGAAGAAGGTCACGCCAAGAAAGGCGAATCCAGCCGGTACTGCGAGAATCTGCGCCGCGACACTGCGCCGGTCCATGGGTCCGGTCCAGGTCTCGAGCAGGCCGTCGCTGCGATCGAGCGGCGAATCATGCTCGGCGCCCTTCTGCGCATGGAGAAGTTTGGCTGTCCCGAAGAACATGAGCATGTAGAGGCCCGAAATGACGAGCATCATCACGCTCGCGGCGTCGCGCCCGGTTGCGGCGAAGATGCCAAGAAAGAAGATGGCATAGCAGGCGAACATCGCACGCCAGGCCGAGCGCGGGAGCTGGAAGCCGGCCTGCACCCCGCTTGTTTCATAGGGATCGTTGGAGCGATAGGCCGGCGCGGGCAGGACAGGGCGGTCAGACATCGGGCAACTCCACTTTCTTTTCAAGAGGATCGCTGCGGTCGCGGTGGACCCAGATGCCGGTGAGCAGGCTTTCCGCTATCATTCGCGCCTTCGCGCCGACATGACGAACCGCCTCGGGGGTGGCGGCGATATCGTCGAGCGTCTGGTAGAAGAGCCGCAACCATTGCTGGAAATGCTCCTGCCCGATCGTCGGGATTGCCAAATGCTTCATCATCGGATTGCCGGTGAAATTGCCGGCGCTGAGCAGGATCGTCTGCCAGAAACGGTTCATCTGGCCGAGATGCTTCGGCCAGTCATCGATACGCTCATCGAAGATCGGGCCGAGCATCGCATCCTCGCGTACCGACGCATAGAAGCGATCGACCATTTCGGCGATGAACGCTTCGTTGATCCCCATCGCATAGGCCTCGGCGCGTCGCTCCTCGCGGGCAGCGATCGCGTGGGGGTGAGCCTGAACCGTGCGTGTCGTCATTTGTCTACCGACTCTTTATTGGGTATTCCAGATACCTCTTTAAGCGGGTTGCTGCTAAAAGCAATATCTAATATACCTATTTTATGAAACTCAGTCTCCACAGCGATTATGCCTTGCGGATCCTCATGGCTCTCGCCGCAACCAGGCGGCAGATGTCGGTCGACGAGATCGCCGGCCAATATGACATCTCGCGCAATCATCTCGCCAAGGTCGCACAGCGGCTGCAGGCGCTTGGCTACGTCCGCGCGCAGCGCGGCCGTGGCGGTGGGCTGACGCTCGCGCGCGATCCCGAGACGGTGACTGTCGGTTCGGTGGTGCGCGAGCTCGAGAATCTGGAAGGGCTGGTCGAGTGCATGGCCGCCGCGACCTCGCGCTGCCCGGTTCGGGGGAGCTGCGGACTGCAAGGCGCATTGGGCGGCGCGCTCGCGGCGTTTCTGAATCATCTCGACGGCTACCAGCTTACCGATCTGATACCCCAGCCAGACCGGTTTCGCGCACTCCTCGGCGTCGCCTGATTTTCAATTTGCGCGGCGGCGCCAAGGCGGTATCGCATTCCCCATGGCGAAGCTCTATTTCTATTATGCCAGCATGAACGCTGGCAAGTCGACGACGCTGCTTCAGGCGGATTTCAACTATCGCGAGCGTGGGATGGAGACGATGCTCTGGACCGCGGCGCTCGACGATCGATATGGCGCCGGGCAGATTACGAGCCGCATCGGTCTGCTCGCCGAAGCGCATAAATTTGATCCCGACAGCAATTTATGGGCAGCGGTAAAGGCCGAGCACGCCAAACGCCCTCTTGCCTGCGTGCTCGTCGACGAAGCGCAGTTTCTCTCTCGCGCGCAGGTTCTTGATCTCGCCCGGCTGGCGGACGAGACCAATATCCCGGTGCTCTGTTACGGCCTGCGCACCGACTTTGCGGCCAATCTCTTTCCAGGCTCTGCGGCGCTGCTCGGGCTTGCCGATGCGCTCGTCGAATTGAAGGCGGTTTGCGAATGCGGGCGCAAGGCGACGATGAACTTGCGCGTCGACGATGTCGGGCGTGCGGTGGTCGAGGGCGCGCAGACCGAGATCGGCGGCAACGATCGCTATGTCGCGATGTGCCGGCGACATTTCATGGAAAAGCGGCGCGAGGCGGCCCATGCGCTCGCCGATGCTTGACCGCCTCTACGCCGAACTCGCCGAGGGGGACCTGAGGCTCGTCAAGCTTGTCGAGGCGCACCGCGCGGCGCTGCGCGCGGCCTGTGCCGCCGATGACGACATCTGGCTCATCTATGCATCGAGCTTCGATTCCGAGCATTTCGATGCGAACTTTACCGGGCTACTCGAAAATCCTGCCCGGATGCCCTATGCGGTGTTTGACGGAGCGCGGCTCGTCGGCATGACGGCGTGGCTGCGGGCGGACGTTTCGGCGCAGACGATCGAGATCGGAAATAGCTATCTCCATCCCGACGCGCGCGGGACGGGGCTCAACGGGCGCATGAAGCGATTGATGCTGAACCATGCCTTTGCGGTCGGATTCCGCCGCGTGGAGTTTCGTATCGACGAGCGTAACGGGCGCAGCCAGGCGGCGGTTTCAAAGCTCGGTGCGACCAAGGAAGGCGTGCTGCGAGCCGAACGCATCACCTGGACCGGGCATGTTCGCGACACCGGGCTTTGGTCCGTGCTCGCCGCGAAGTGATGGGGTCGTCTGCTCGCGGCTCCTATTGCAAGCAGTCTTTGAGCGGACCCTATGCCGGCTTCGGGGCCGCCTTCGCCGTCGGCATGGGCCGCCGCGCGCGGGGTCTTTTGCGGGCAGAATCTTCCTGTGGGACGGCGCACTCGGCAGATGCCGGTGAATCCCATCAAGCGAAATGGCTGAGCCCGCGTCCCGGCGGGCACGGATCCGCTCGCCGGCCTGAGCTTTGCCAAAGGCACCGAGGCGCGGTCAGCGCGCGTTCAGCCGCGTCCTGCTAGAAGCCGTCCATGAGACAGAAACTCGCACTCTCCCTGGCCGCCATGCTGCTTCCCCTTTCGGCCGCGGCGGCCGACGAGCCTCAAAAGGCGCGCGAAATCGGTGCCGAGGCCAGCATTGCCTTTCCAGGCGACACCACAATCCGTAACTGGCGCGCCGACCGCGAACGCGGCATCTGGGTGCAGGACCGCCGCGGCGATTGGTATTATGGCCTGTTTGCAGGTATCTGCCGCGACGTCGATTTCGCGCAGGCCATCGGTTTCGACACGCGCGGGCAGTCGCGTCTTGACCGCTTTGCTACCCTCATCGTGCGCGGTGAGCGCTGCCCGCTGGTCTCCTTCGTAAACTCTGAGCCGCCGCCCTCGAAGGCTGAGCGCGACAGGACGAAGGACACAGCCGATGCGAAGGCTGCGCCTGTAAATTGACAATTCGCGCCGCAGCCGCTTAGCGGCGGCGGATGAACGGCTGGATCATTCTCGATAAACCATTGGGACTTACCTCCGCGCAGGCCGTGGGCGCGGTCAAGCGCGTGTGCCGCGAGGCCGGGCTCGGCAAGGTCAAGGTCGGCCATGGCGGTACGCTTGATCCCTTGGCATCAGGGGTCCTGCCGATTGCGCTCGGTGAAGCGACCAAGCTTACCGGGCGGATGCTCGATGCAAGCAAAGTTTATCACTTCAGCCTGTCCTTTGGCACCGAGACCGCGGGGCTCGACGCCGAGGGCGCGGTGGTCGCGGTGAGCGAGGTGCGCCCGACCCTTCGCGAGATCGCCGCGGTGCTGCCGCGCTTCATCGGCGACATCGAGCAGGTGCCCCCCGCCTTTTCCGCCATCAAGATCGATGGCGAACGCGCGTATGACCGCGCGCGCAAGGGCGAGCTGTTCGAGATGAAGGCGCGGGGCGTGACGATTTACGGCCTTGATATCCAGGAGGAGGAAGCGAGGGAAGGCGAGGTGCTAGAGGAGCTGACCTTCACCGCCCATGTCTCGAAAGGTACCTATATCCGCAGCCTCGCCCGCGATATTGCGCATGCGGTGGGCACCGTCGGTCATGTCACCATGCTACGCCGCGCCAAAGCGGGGCCTTTCACGCTGGGCGACGCGATTTCGCTGGACAAATTGAACGCTTTCGGCCAAGGGGCCGCGCAATCAGAGATTATTCTGCCGCTGGAGGCAGGGCTGGTCGACATCCCGGCTCTGGACCTTTCCCCGGAAGCGGCAGGGGCGATCCGACAGGGTCGCGTCTGGTCCGGGGTAAGCACGCACGACGGGCTCTATTGGGGGCAGGACGGCGAACGTCGCCCGATTGCCCTGATAGAGGTTTCGGCCGGAACGCTGAAAGTCGTGCGAGGCTTCAATCTTTAAGCCATGATGTTCGAGGAAAGTAACTATGTCGATTACAGCCGAGCGTAAAGCCGAAGTCATCAAGGACAATGCCCGCGCAAAGGGGGACACCGGTTCGCCGGAAGTCCAGGTCGCGATTCTGACGGACCGCATCAACACGCTGACCGAGCATTTCAAGGCGCACCACAAGGACAATCACAGCCGCCGCGGGCTGCTGATGATGGTCAACAAGCGTCGCAGCCTGCTCGACTATCTCCGCAAGAAGGATGAGGGTCGCTATCAGGCACTGATCGCAAAGCTCGGTCTTCGTAAGTAAGATTTCGAAGGCGGCCCCGGGCTCCGGGGCCGCTTTCATTTTATCCGTTCGCGCGAACGGAGTTGGAGGAACAGCCGCAATCCGGCGACTGTTTCGCAAGCAAGGGGCCAAGAAACGCCCCGTACCGCCCCGGGCCGGACTGCCCGGACACAGAGGCCCCGCCCGGCATAGGGCCCGGCGGGCGAAGGAAAATCCATGTTTGACGTGAAAAAAGTATCGATCGAGTGGGGCGGTGAAACGCTGACCCTCGAAACGGGCAAGGTTGCCCGTCAGGCCGACGGCGCCGTGATGGCGACGCTGGGCGAAACGGTTGTCCTGTGCGCCGTAACCGCCGCGAAGTCGGTCAAGGAAGGGCAGGATTTCTTCCCGCTCACCGTCCATTATCAGGAAAAATATTCGGCCGCAGGGCGTATCCCCGGCGGCTTCTTCAAGCGCGAACGCGGCGCAACCGAAAAGGAAACGCTGGTCAGCCGCCTGATCGACCGTCCGATCCGCCCGCTGTTCCCTGAAGGCTTCTATAACGAGATCAACGCCATCGCTCAGGTCCTGAGCTACGATGGTCATAATGAACCCGACATTCTCGCGATGGTCGCCGCATCGGCTGCGCTCACCATTTCGGGCGTTCCCTTCATGGGCCCGATCGGCGCTGCCCGGGTCGGTTACCTCGATGGCGAATATATTCTGAACCCGACCGATGAGCAGGTTGCCGAAGGCGATCTCGACCTCGTCGTTGCCGCGACGCACGACGCGGTGATGATGGTCGAGTCCGAGGCCAATGAGCTCTCCGAAGAGGTCATGCTCGGCGCAGTGATGTTCGCGCACGACGCCTGCAAGGACGTTGTGAAGGCGATCATCAATCTGGCTGAACAGGCTGCCAAGGATCCATGGGAAATGGCGTCGTCGGACGACAATGCCGCACTCAAGGACAAGTTGAAGAAGCTGATCGGCAAGGACATTGCCGCAGCCTACAAGCTCACCGACAAATCGGCTCGCTCCAACGCCTTGAACGAGGCCCGCGCGAAGGCGAAGGAACAGTTCGTCGCCGACGGGCTCGACCCGCAGGCGGTGATGGCCGGCATCAAGCTGGTCAAGAAGCTCGAGGCTGAAATCGTTCGCACCGCCATCCTCAAGGAAGGCAAGCGCATCGACGGTCGCAGCACGACCCAGATCCGTCCGATCGTCGCCGAAACGCACTTCCTGCCGCGAGCGCATGGTTCGGCGCTCTTCACCCGCGGCGAGACGCAGACGATCGCAACCTGCACGCTCGGCACCAAGGAAAGCGAGCAGATGGTCGACGGCCTCAACGGGCTCAGCTACCAGAATTTCATGCTCCACTATAACTTCCCGCCCTATTCGGTCGGTGAAGTTGGCCGCTTCGGCGCGCCGGGCCGCCGCGAAGTCGGCCACGGCAAGCTCGCCTGGCGGGCGCTGCATCCGGTGCTGCCGTCGAAGGACGACTTCCCCTACACGATCCGCCTCACCAGCGACATCACCGAGTCGAACGGTTCGTCGTCGATGGCGACCGTGTGCGGCGGCTCGCTGTCGCTGATGGACGCCGGGGTGCCGATCAAGCGGCCGGTCTCGGGCATTGCGATGGGCCTGATCCTTGAAGGCAAGGATTATGCGATTCTCTCGGACATCCTCGGTGACGAAGACCACCTCGGCGACATGGATTTCAAGGTCGCGGGCACGTCCGAAGGCATCACCACGATGCAGATGGACATCAAGATCGCCGGCATCACGAAGGAAATTTTCGAGGCCGCGCTGGCGCAAGCCAAGGAAGGCCGCGCGCACATTCTCGGCGAGATGAACAAGGCGCTCGGCGAAACCCGCAGCGAATTGTCGGCACATGCGCCGCGGATCGAGACGATGCAGATCGACAAGGCGAAGATTCGCGACGTCATCGGCACCGGCGGCAAGGTGATCCGCGAGATCGTCGCGACGACCGGCGCCAAGGTCGACATTGACGATGAGGGCCTGATCAAGATCTCGTCGAGCGACCTCGATCAGATCGAGGCCGCGCGCAAATGGATCAGCGGCATCGTCGAGGAACCCGAGGTCGGCAAGATCTATGACGGCAAGGTCGTCAACCTCGTCGATTTCGGGGCGTTCGTGAATTTCATGGGCGGCAAGGACGGTCTCGTCCACGTCAGCGAAATCAAGAATGAGCGCGTCGAGAAGGTCGCCGACGTCCTGAGCGAAGGCCAGGAGGTCAAGGTCAAGGTCCTCGAAATCGATCCGCGCGGCAAGGTCCGCCTGTCGATGCGCGTCGTCGACCAGGAAACGGGCGAGGAACTTGAAGACACGCGCCCGCCGCGCGAACCGCGCGAGCGCGGTGATCGGGGCGACCGCGGCCCGCGCCGCGAAGGCGAGCGCGGCCGGGGCGGCCGCGACCGCAGTCCGCGCCGCGATGGCGAAGGCCGCGGCCCGCGCCGCGAGCGCAGCGACAATGTTCCTGAAGATGAAGGCCATGTGCCCGACTTTCTGAAGGACTGATCGCCTGCCAGGCAGAACAAAAAAGGGGCTGCGAGAGCGGTCCCTTTTTTTTGAGCCCAGCGATGGGCGAGCGGCAGTGATGAGGGCGTCTTCGAGGGCGCGGCGTGCCCTGTCTTTCCCAAGCTTGGCTTCTCACAAGCGGGGGCTCGCCAAGGACACCGGCTTTGGGATATGCCCGGCGCATGCTCACGATCTTCCTGCCGCTTCTCGCGCTTGCCGCCCAGCCCGCCGAATCGATGCTCGCCTCGCCGCCCGCGCCCGCGGCGACGTCCGGGCCCTCAGCCCCTGCCGCAGCGGACACGCGGCCTTATGTCGCACTCGCGACCGATCTTGGCACGATCACGCTGCGCCTTGAGGACAAGCGCGCGCCCGCCACGGCAGCGAATTTTCTGCGCTATGTCGATACAAAGCGAATGGATGGCTTCAAATTCTACCGCGCGACGCGAAGTTGGGGGCCGGATAATCGCCTGATCCAGGCAGGAAACCGCGGGGACGCGGCGAAGAATTTTCCTCCGGTCAAACATGAGGCGACGACCACGACGGGGCTCACCAACTGTGATGGCGCGCTGTCGATGGCGCGGCTCAACCCCGGCGACGCGACGACCGACTTCTTTCTGCTGCTCTCCGACATCAAGGGCTTTGACGCCGATGCGGTGGGCGGCGACGGCGCAGGCTTTGCCGTGTTCGGCGAGATTGTCGGCGGCCGCGACATTGCCGAGAAAATCTTTGCCGCCCCGCTTTCGCCCACCGCGGGGGAAGGTGCGATGAAAGGCCAGATTCTGGACCCGATGGTGACCATCAAGACCGCGCGCCGCGTTCCCGCGCCCGTCGATGCGCCTCAGGGCTGCGTCGTCAAGGCCGCAGCGGCGGAGCCTGCAGCCGGCGCATCGGCCCAATAGCAGGGCAAGGCGGCGCGGCGCGCTATCATTTATTTTGCGTTCATCCGCGCTGTGGCTATACCGCCCGCATGACTCAGCCCGTTTCCCCGCGCGCCGCCGTGCGCCTGCTCGCTGCCGCTCTTGTGATGACGCCCCTGTTGGCGGCCTGCGCCGGGGGAGGCGGGGTCAAAAAGGATACCCGCTACGTTGCGCGCGACGTCAGCACGCTCTATCGGGCGGCGCAGGACCGGCTCGACCGCAATCAGTACAAGCTCGCCGCGGCGCTGTTCGACGAGGTCGAGAGACAGCACCCCTATTCGCCCTGGGCCCGCCGTGCGCAGCTCATGAGCGCCTTTTCCTATTATATGGACCGCGAATATACGCCGTCGATCGAAGCGGCGCAGCGCTTCCTCGCGATCCATCCGGGCAACAAGGATGCGCCCTACGCTTATTATCTGATTGCGCTGAACTATTATGAGCAGATCAGCGACGTCACCCGCGACCAGAAGGTCACCGCGCAGGCGCAGGCCGCGCTGGGGGAGGTGATCCGCCGCTACCCCGACACGCGCTATGCCGCCGACGCGCGGATCAAGATGGATCTCGTGCGTGATCATCTTGCAGGCAAGGAGATGGAGATCGGCCGCTTCTATCAGCGCAGCTCGAACTGGCTTGCCGCCTCGCTCCGCTTTCGCGAAGTGACCGAAAAGTTCCAGACCACGAGCCACGCACCCGAGGCCCTCTATCGCCTGACCGAATGCTATCTCGCGCTCGGCATTCCGTCCGAGGCGAAGAAGGCGGCCGCGGTGCTGGGCGCCAACTACCCGGGCAGCAAATGGTACAAGCGCGCCTTCGACCTGATGCAGAGGCACGCCCCGCAGGCCTGACGCATCGCGCGATAGATTCGCATTTTGTTCTGCGATAAGAGCAGGTCATGCTGACCGCGCTCTCCATCGCGAATATCGTGCTGATCGAGCGGCTCGATCTCGATTTCGAGGCCGGGCTTGGCGTGCTGACGGGCGAGACGGGGGCGGGCAAGTCAATCCTGCTCGATGCGCTCGGCCTCGCGCTCGGGATGCGCGCCGACGCCGCGCTGGTGCGGCAGGGTGCCGACAGGGCGCAGGTGACCGCAAGCTTTGCGCCGCCCGGACCGGGCACGCCGCTCGCAAAGCTGCTCGCCGACAATGATATTGCGATCGAGCCGGGCGAGCCGCTGCTGGTCCGCCGGACGCTGAAGGCCGACGGCGGCAGCCGCGCTTTCCTGAACGACCAGCCCTGTTCGGCGGCGCTGCTGCGCGAGGTCGGCGGACAGCTGGTCGAGATTCACGGCCAGCATGACGACCGCGGCCTGCTCGCGCCGGCGGGGCACCGCGCGCTGCTCGACGCCTATGCGCGCGCCGAAACGGGCGCCGTCGCGCAAAGCCATGCGGCGTGGCGCGCGGCCGAGGCAAAGCTCGCCGCAGCACGCTCGGCGGTGAGCGAGGCGGAGCGCGATCGCGAATGGCTTGAACATTGCGTTGCGGAACTTGAGGCACTCGCCCCTCAGCCGGGCGAGGAGGCCGAGCTCGCCGAGGCCCGCGCCGCGATGCAGAAAGGCGAAAAAATTGCCGGTGATCTTGCGACGATCCTTGAAGCCTTTGACGGAAGTGCCGGCGGTCCGGCGCTGCTGCGCGGCGCAGCGCGGCGCCTCGACCGACTCGCGGGCGATCACCCCCTTCTCGCCGAGGCGCTCGCCAGCCTCGATCGCGCGATCATCGACGCCGACGAAGCCGAATCGCGGCTGCACGAGGCGGCGCGCGCGATGGAATATGATCCTCAGCGCCTCGAGGCGACCGAGACGCGTCTTTTCGAGCTGCGCGCGATGGCGCGCAAGCATGGCGTCCAGCCTGACGAGCTGGTGCAGCTCGCGGGCGATCTTGCAGCGCGGCTCGATGCGATCGAAGGGGGAAGCGCGGGCCTTGCGAGGCTCGAAGCGGCGGTTGCGGAGACCGCGGCGGCCTATACCCGCGCCGCGACCCGGCTTTCCGGCCAGCGCGCCAAGGCGGCCGCCCGGCTCGATGCGGCGGTCGCGAGCGAACTTGCGCCGCTGAAGCTCGACGCCGCGCGCTTCCGGACGCTCGTCGAACGGCTTCCCGCCGAGCGCTGGGGCGCGGAGGGGATCGACCGCGTTGAATTCCTGATTTCGACCAATCCGGGCGCGCCTTTCGGGCCGCTGGCAAGGATCGCAAGCGGCGGCGAGCTCTCGCGCTTCATCCTCGCACTCAAGGTTGCGCTCGCCGAAGAGGGCGGGGCCGACACGATCATTTTCGACGAGATCGATCGCGGGGTGGGCGGCGCGGTTGCCAGCGCAATCGGCGAACGGCTCGCGCGGCTGGCGGGCGCGGGCAAGCAATTGCTCGCCGTAACGCACAGCCCGCAGGTCGCCGCCAAGGGCGCAGCCCATTTCGTGATCGCGAAATCGAGCGAGGGCACCGTCACCCGCACCGGCGTCCGCGCGCTCGACGCAGACGGTCGCCGCGAGGAGATCGCCCGCATGCTCTCGGGCGCCGAGGTGACCGCCGAGGCGCGCGCGCAGGCCAAACGCTTGCTGGAGGTCGTCTGATGACAGCGCCGACGATTACTCTGCGGCGTCCGGTCGGACCTGAAGAACGCGCGCTGGTCCCGGAAAGCGGGATGCGCGCCTTTCCGCCGCGCCGCCGCGAGCAGCCGATTTTCTGTCCGGCGACGAGCGAGGAATATAGGATCAAGATTGCCCGCGACTGGAATGTTCGCGCGAGCGGCAGCGGCTATGGGACCCGCTTTGGGATGCTGAAATCCTGTCTTGACCGGTACAAGGCGGAAACGGCGGGGAGCCGGGCGCACCAGCAATATCGAATCCGTGCTGAGGATCTTGAAAATTTCGGCGCTGCGATCGTCGGAGACATAGAGATCACGCGCGAACATAGCGCTCAAGGTGACGCATGACCGCCTCGCATCCCCTCGACCGTCCGGCTTGGAGCATGCTGACCGGGCGGCAGGCGCATCTTGCCGAGGGCGATGCGCGCGCGGTGCGCCTTGACCGCAGCTATGGGCCGTTCGGGGCGGGAGCGGACCAGGGCGCCGAGGCGCAGGCCGCGCTTGCCGCGCTGGTCCCTGCTGATGGCGAGCTGTGGATCGTCGAGGGCGAACCATGGCCGGTGCCGCCCGGCACCCGCGAGGTGAAGCGCGCTGTACTCGCGCAGATGGTCGCCGAAGGCGCGCCGCCTCCGCCGCGCGCGGACGAGCCCCTTGTCACACCCCTTTCAAACGCCGATGCGAGAGACATGGCAGCTCTGGCGGGGCATGCCCAGCCAGGACCGTGGGGTCCGGCGACGCATCGTTACGGGCCCTTTTTCGGAGTGCGCGATTCAGGCCGGCTGCTCGCCATGGCCGGACAGCGTATGCTGATGCCGGGCATGGCCGAAGTCAGCGGGGTGGCGACGTGGCAGGATTGCCGCGGACGCGGGCTGGCCCGCGCGCTGATCGGTCATGTCATGCGCGCGATGGTGAAGCGCGGCGAGCAGCCCTTCCTGCACAGCTATGCCGACAATGCCGGCGCGATCGCGCTGTACGAATCGCTTGGCTTTCGCATCCGGCGAAAAGTGCATGTGCTGGTGATCGCGCGATGATCGACCGGCGCACCCATCTCGCCGCAATGGCAGTCCTTGCCGCGGCATTCATGCCTGCGCATAAGCTGCGGGCGCTGGAGACCATCATGGACGAGAAACATCCGCAATATGGGCTGATCGGCCAGATGATCGCCCAGCCTGGACAGCGCGCGGCGCTCGCCGCGATTCTGACCGACGGGACCTTCGCAATGCCGGGCAACTTCGCCTATATCGTCGGCGAAGATGCGAAAAACCCCGATGCGCTGTGGATCGTCGAGCTCTGGGCGGACAAGGCGGCCCATGCCGCCTCGCTGCAACTGCCCGCGGTGCAAGCGGCGATCGCAAAGGGACGGCCTCTCATCGCAGGATTTGGGTCTCGCGCCGAGTTCAAGCCGGTGGCAAAAGCAGGCGCATGACCGACGTTGAATCGCTGACCGAGGCCGACGCTGCGAACGAGCTGATGCGGCTCGCCAAGGCGATCGCCCATCATAACAATCTCTACCACGCCGAAGATTCGCCCGAGATCAGCGACGCGGAATATGATGCGCTCGTCCGGCGCAACAATGCAATCGAAGAGGCCTTCCCGCATCTTGTCCGCGCCGACAGCCCGAACCGGCTCGTCGGCGCCGCCGTCGAGGCGTCGCCGCTCGCCAAGGTCACACATGCGGTGCGGATGATGAGCCTCGACAATGCGTTCGCGGCTGAGGATGTCGAGGAGTTCGTCGCCCGTGTGCGGCGCTTCTTGAACTTGGGCGAAAGCGAGACGGTCGCCTTGACCGCCGAGGACAAGATCGACGGCCTGTCCTGCTCGCTGCGATACGAGAAGGGCGAGCTTGTCCAGGCTGCGACCCGCGGCGACGGGACGGTGGGCGAGGATGTGACGCCGAACGTGCGGACGATCGCGGATATTCCCCAGAGGCTGAAGGGCGACGCGCCCGACGTATTCGAAATCCGGGGCGAGGTTTATATGGCGAAAGCCGATTTCGCCGCGCTCAACGATCGGCTCCTTGCCGAAGCGGATGACCCCCAAAAGGCCCGCCAGTTCGCCAATCCGCGCAACGCTGCGGCGGGTTCGCTGCGCCAGAAGGATGCGGGCGTTACCGCCGCGCGCCCGCTTCGCTTCCTTGCCCACGGCTGGGGCGAGACGAGCGAGGTGCCCGAGGTGACGCAGCGCGCGATGATGACGCGCATCGCGGATTGGGGCGTCCCGGTGTCGCCGCTGCTCAAGCGGTTCGAGAGCCTCGAGGCGGTGCTTGAGCATTATCGCACGATCGAGGCCGAACGAGCCGACATGCCCTATGATATCGACGGCGTCGTCTACAAGGTTGACCGGCTCGACTGGCAGGCCCGGCTCGGCTTCGTTGCCAAGGCGCCGAGATGGGCCATCGCGCACAAATTTCCTGCTGAGCGTGCGCAGACGACGCTCGAGGCCATCGACATCCAGGTCGGCCGCACCGGCAAGCTGACCCCCGTGGGCCGGCTCACGCCGGTCACCGTCGGCGGAGTCGTCGTGTCGAATGTCACCCTTCACAACCGCGACGAGATCGGCCGCCTCGGCGTGCGGCCGGGCGACCGTGTCGTCGTTCAGCGCGCGGGCGACGTAATCCCGCAGGTCGTCGAAAATCTGACCCGCGACGAAGCGCGCGCGGCCTTTGACTTCCCCGACCATTGCCCGGTGTGCGGCAGCGAGGCGGTGGCCGAGGAGGGCGAGGTCGACGTGCGCTGCACGGGCGGGCTCATCTGCAACGCTCAGAAATTTGAGCGCCTTCGCCATTTTGTGAGCCGCGGCGCGCTCGATATCGAAGGGCTGGGCGAGAAGAGTATCGCGGAATTTCTGGAGCTGGGATGGCTCGGCAAGGGGCCCGCGGACATCTTCCGACTGAAAAATCACCGCGAGGCGTTGCTGGGGCGCGAGGGGTGGAAGGAGAAGTCGGTCGACAATCTCCTCGCCGCGATCGAGGCGAAGCGCGCGCCCGATGCGGCGCGGCTTCTCTTCGGGCTCGGCATCCGCCATGTTGGCGCGGTGACGGCGCGCGACCTGATGAAGGGAGTGGGCGAGATCGCGCGCCTTCCCCAAAAAGCGGCCGAGATCCGGGACTATATCGAGGCGAACCCACGGGCCGAGGGGGAATCCGAGGGCAAATATCTCGCGCGCAAGGTCGAGGCGATCAAGTCGATCCTTGAGGTGCGGGCCGACGGCATCGGCGTCGCGGTGGGAGAAGCGCTGGGCGATTTTTTCCACGAACCGCACAACCGTGCGCTGTGGGACGATCTTCTCCTGGAAGTTTCCCCGCCGCCCTATGTGGTGGAAACGCGCGACAGCGAGGTGTCGGGCAGGACCGTCGTCTTCACCGGCAAGCTCGAGACGATGAGCCGCGACGAGGCGAAGGCGCAGGCCGAAAAGCTCGGTGCCAAGGCAGCGGGGTCGGTGAGCGCGAAGACCGACCTCGTCGTCGCGGGGCCGGGCGCGGGATCAAAGCTCAAGCAAGCGGCGGCGCTGGGGATAAGGGTCATCGACGAAGCCGAGTGGGCGGCAATCGTCGAGGCGGCGGGGTGATCCCATGACGCCGGCTCCAGCGGGGAGGACAGGTCGGGACGGTGCGGTCGATCACAGACCGCGCGGTCGACAGGGGGCTAGGGGGTGACATGGCAAAGCGCGACTATCTACAGACTCTGATGCGCGATCTTGAATCGCATACCGAGGTGCGGCGCTTCGGCAGCGGGTGGCTGTCGGGCTTTTTCGGTCTGCTCTTTGCGATCACCGGCCTCTTCATGGTTATCGCGCTGCGATTTCCTGACTGGTTTGCAACGCCCGAGCTTGACGTCATCAAGACCTGGACCGGCTTTCGCGGCTTCGTCCATCTGACCTTGCTCATAAGCTACGGCCTTGCGCTCCTCAGCCTGTTGCTGCGGCCGCGCAAGGTGCTTGGCCTTACCGCGCTTATGATCGGGCTCGCCGCGGCGCTCCTCGGCGGTGCCAATGTCCAGCCTGCCGAGACGCGCGACTGGGGCATTTTCTTCGGGCTCGACTTTTTCATCGTCAATCTGCTTGTCACCGGTTTCATGTTCGCACCGCTCGAGCGTGCGTTCCCGCATCGCCGCGCGCAGCGATTGTTCCGCACCGAATGGCGCGAGGATCTCTTCTATTATCTGGTCAGCACGATGTTCGTGCAGGTGCTGAGTTTCCTTGCGCTGGCGCCGCAGGCGTTCGTCAATGACCATACATCGAGCTGGGATGCGTTCCGTGCCGGGGTCGCGTCGCTGCCGTGGATCGTGCAGTTCGCGATTGTCCTCGTCGCGTCCGATTTTGCGCAATATTGGTATCACCGCCTCTTCCATAAAGTCCCGTTCCTGTGGGGATTTCACGCGATCCACCACAGCGCCAAGTCGATGGACTGGCTCGCCGGGTCGCGGATGCACTTTGTCGAGATCATTCTCTTGCGCTCGATCACGTCGCTGCCGCTGTTCACGCTCGGCTTCGCGCCGTCGGTGATGCAGGCCTATATTGGCTTCGTCTATGTCTGGTCGTCGCTCCTCCACGCCAACGTCGGCGGGAATTTCAATCGTCTCGGCCATTGGATTGCGACCCCGCGTTTCCACCATTGGCACCACGGGTTGGAGCGCGAGGCGTTCGACGTCAATTTCGCCATTCATTTCCCATGGCTCGACAAGATCTTCGGGACCTTTCATCTTCCCGAAGACCGTTGGCCCGAAAATTACGGCATCCCCGAGGAGGTGCCGAAGGCCTATTGGGGGCAGTTTCTCTATCCCTGGACGCGCACGGGCAAGAAGACCGACGAGGTAGCCGCCGAATAGGGTCTGGACATTTTGTCCGCTTGCGCCGGGGCGCCCGGCGCCATAAGGTCGCTCGCCGTGGGCCTCCTTGCCGCCTTTCGCCGTCCCGGCTTCCTGCTCCTGCTGCCTGCGCTGCTGGCGCTCGCAGCGCGCGTGCTTGTCGCGCCGGGATGGATGATCGACGCGGACAGCGGCGGGTCGATCACGGTCCGCATCTGTTCGGACCCTGAAAATCCGGGGACGACACTGACGATCCCCATCGAAAAGACGGGTGACCACGAGGCGGCGCAAAGTGAGCATTGCCCGTGGGGCGCGCTCGCGGTCGCGCCGGTCGTACCCGATACACCCGCACTGGCCGAGAGGCCGACCGGGCTTCCGCTACCCCCGAGCGCGGTACCGACACTTGGCTTTGCGCCCGGCATCGCCTCGCCGCTCCCGCCGAGCACCGGACCGCCCGCCCTCGCCTGAATCCGCCTGACCCGCCCGATGTGCGTTCCCCGCGCACCGGCGCCTGTCCTGCATTCACGCGAAGGATTATCTATGCAAAACCCTGTTACGCGCGCGGCTCCCTTGCTGGCGCTCGCCATGGCCGCTCTTCCAGCGGCGGCCTCTGCCGAAGCGACCGAGGCAGACCAGACCATCATCGTGACCGCCCGCACCGACACCGACGCCGCTGAAGATCGGGCGGCGAAGACCCCCGGCGGGGCCGACGTGGTTCGCCACGAAGATTATGCCGACAAGTCGATTGTCAGCTTGCGCGATACGCTCGGCTTTTCGCCCGGCGTCTATCTCCAGCCGCGCTTTGGGCAGGAGGTGCGTATCTCGATCCGCGGCTCGGGTCTGTCGCGCGGATATCACATGCGCGGGCTGACGCTGCTCCAGGACGGAGTCCCGATCAACCTTGCCGACGCCAATGGCGACTTTCAGGAGCTTGAGCCGATCTTCTTCGATCACCTCGAGGTATACCGCGGAGCCAATGCGCTTCGGTTCGGCTCAGGCACGCTCGGCGGCGCGATCAACGGCGTGACGCCGACCGGGCGCACAGCCGAAGGGATCTATCTGCGAGGAGATATGGGAAGCTTCGGCAGTCTTCGTGGCCTCGTCTCGGCTGGTGTCGCCGCCGAGCGGGTCGATATATGGGGGGCGGTAAGCGCGGACAGCTCGGATGGCGATCGCGACCATATGCGGCGGCGTAGCCTTCGCTTCCACGGCAATGCCGGGATTGCGCTCAGCGACAGCATCACGACGCGCCTCTATGCGAGTTACAACCATATCGACCAGCAATTGCCCGGTGCGCTGACGCGCGAGGAAGCGCTGACCACTCCCCGCAAGGCCAATGCCGCGAGCATTGCGGGAGATCAGGCGCGCGATATCGAATCGCTGCGCCTTCAAAGCCGCACCAGCGTGGATCTCGGCGCCGCGAGGCTCGACGTCGGGGTTTTCGTCAATGCAAAGACGCTGCATCATCCCATCTATCAGCTTGTTGACCAGAAGAGCCTCGATCGCGGCGGATTCTTCCGCCTCGACTATGCAAGCGGAGCCATCGAGGCGACCTTCGGCGGCGAGCTTCGCGCAGGCAGCGTCCATTCGCGGCGCTTTGTGAACATCGCGGGCCGTCGGGGCGCGAGGACCTTCGATGCCGAACAGTTTGCGCGCACCGCATCGCTTTATGGCGAGCTGCGGCTGAAGCCCGCCGAGAAGCTGTCGCTGATCGTGGGCGGCATTTATGCCGACGGCGTGCGGCGTCAGCGCGAGACGTTCAACACCGGGCCGGTGGACAATAGGGCTCGCGCCGACTTTGGCGCATTCTCCCCAAAGTTCGGCGTGCTTCTTGACCCCATGCCGGGGGTGCAGATTTATGGCAACTATAGCCGCTCGGTCGAATTTCCCGGCTTCATCGAACTCGCGCAGCTCACCGCCTTCGTCCCGCTCGCGCCGCAGCGCGCTTGGACGGCAGAAATCGGAACGCGGGGAACGCGCGGGCTGTTGCACTGGGACCTCTCGCTCTATCGGGCTGATATCAAGGGCGAGCTGCTGCAATATGCGGTCAGCGCCGACATTCCCGCGTCGACCTTCAATGCGGCCAAAACGCGCCACGAAGGGATCGAGGCGGCGCTGGAGATCACGCCGACCGACTGGCTGCGATTGCGGCAGGTCTTTACTTACAGCAATTTTCACTTTCGCCGCGACACCGTCTATGGCGACAACCGCCTGCCGGTCGTCCCGCGCCACGTCTATCGTGCCGAGCTGCGTCTCGGCGGCGATGCGTTGCATATCGCGCCGGCCATCGAATGGGTGCTTAAGGGGCCTTTTGCCGACTATCGTAACAGGGCCCGCACATCGGGCTATGCGCTGCTCGGCTTCACCGCCGGCATGCGCGTCTCCGATGGGATCGACGCCTTTCTCGACGCGCGCAATGTCGCGGGGAAGAAAGCAATCGGCGACATCAGCGCCGCGATCGACGTGATCGCTGCCTCGGCCATCTATTATCCGGTCGAGCGCCGCGCGGTATCGGCGGGGCTGCGCGCCCGCTTTTGACGGCGGCGTGCGTCCATGTGGGGGAGGGCATTTTGATGCACTGCAACATCTTGCCTTCCCGCGCCGCGGTGCTAGCATCGCAGCGGCTGCTCGACGGGCGGCCGTGGGGCGGAAAGGATCGGCTGCATTCGCTTCTTCGACGAAATGACGACCGAGGGCGGGATCAGGGCGCCCTATCGCGAATATTGCCAATGGTTCGATGGCGAAGATGCGGCGCGGATCGCGCAGAAAGCGAAGCAGGCCGAGGCTTTCTTCCGCACCATCGGTATCACCTTTAACGTCTATGGCGCCGAAGGCGGCGATGAGCGGCTCATCCCCTTTGACGTGGTGCCCCGAATCATCGCCGCGGGCGAATGGCGCCGCCTGTCGCGCGGGATCGAACAGCGGGTGCGTGCGCTCAACGCCTTCCTTCATGACATTTACCATCGGCAGGAGATTCTGCGCGCCGGGCGCGTGCCCACCGAGCTCATCGCCCGCAACGACGCTTTCCTGCCGATGATGATGGGTATGGACCCGCCCGGCGGCGTCTATACGCACATCAGCGGCATCGATATCGTCCGCACAGGAGCGGATGAATTCTACGTCCTTGAGGATAATGCCCGCACGCCCTCGGGCGTCTCTTACATGCTCGAGAATCGCGAGACGATGCTGCAGATGTTCCCGGAGCTCTTCGCGAAAGTCGCGGTGCGTGAGGTCGGGGATTATCCGATCAACCTCTTGAAGTCGCTGTCGGCGTGCGCGCCGCCGATGTGCGGCGGTACGCCGACGGTGGCGGTTCTGACCCCGGGCATTCACAACAGCGCCTATTTCGAGCACAGCTTTCTTGCAGACCAGATGGGCGCTGCACTCGTCGAAGGGCATGACCTGCGGGTCGTCGAAGGGCGCATCGCGATGCGCACGACGCGAGGCTACCGTCCGATCGACGTCCTTTATCGCCGCGTCGATGACGATTTCCTCGACCCGCTGAATTTCCGCCCCGACTCGCTTCTCGGCGTGCCCGGCATCTGGGACGTGTACCGCGCGGGAGGCATCACCATCGCCAATGCACCGGGAACCGGCATCGCGGATGACAAGGCGCTATATAGCTATATGCCTGACATCATCGAATTCTATACCGGCGAGAAGGCGCTCTTACCCAATGTGCCGACTTGGCGGTGCAGCGAGCCTGAACATCTGCGCGAGGTCCTCGACCGCTTGCCCGAACTGGTAGTCAAGGAGGTGCACGGATCGGGCGGTTACGGCATGCTCGTGGGCCCGGCGGCGAGCAAAAAGGAGATCGCGGCCTTCCGGGCGAAGCTCGAGGCCAATCCCCGAAATTATATCGCGCAGCCGACGCTGTCGCTGTCGACCGTGCCGATCTTCACGAACAAGGGCCTCGCGCCGCGCCATGTTGACCTGCGTCCTTTCGTTCTGATGTCGCCGCAGGGGATCACCATTACTCCCGGCGGGCTGACCCGCGTTGCGATGAGCAAGGGATCGCTCGTGGTCAATTCAAGCCAGGGCGGCGGGACCAAGGATACCTGGGTGCTGGAGGATTGATGGGAGAGAGGCGGGTTTCGGCACATCCAGGCCCTTCGTCTGCCGAGGAGGGGGCCGAATGGCGATCATGCTAGGCAAGACCGCCGGCAGCCTCTTCTGGATGGCACGCTATCTCGAGCGCAGCGAGAATAATGCACGGCTCATCGACGCAGGATTTCGCATCGCGCTTACCCGCTCGGCAACTGCACCCGCCGAGTGGAAATCGGTGCTCGAGACCGCCGGGGTCGTTCACGCCTATGAAGCGGCCAATGCCGAGTTCACCTCGTCGCGCGTCATCGATTTCCTGCTGCGCGATCCCGCCAATCCGTCGAGCATCCTGTCGACCGTCAAGCAGGCGCGCGACAATGCGCGCACCGCGCGCACCCATCTCACCCGCGAGATGTGGGAGGCGGTGAACACGGGGTGGATGACGCTTGTCGCGCTGCTCAAGCGGCCGGTGCGCGAGGATGATCTGCCCGACGTCCTCGCAACGATCCGGCGGCAGAACGGGCAGGTGCGCGGCGCGCTGACGGGGACGATGCTGCGCAACGACGGGTTCGACTTCGCAGAACTCGGCACCTTTCTGGAACGCGCCGACAACACGGCGCGCATCCTCGACGTCAAATATTATCTGCTGCTGCCTTCGGTCGCGCACATCGGTTCTTCGATCGATAATGTGCAGTGGGAGACAATCCTGCGCTCGGTATCGGCGCTGCGCGCCTACCGCTGGCTCTACGGGGCCGAGATCAGCGCGCTCAAGATCGCCGAATTCCTGATCCTTTACGCGCAGATGCCGCGAAGCCTTGCCTTTTGCTGCGAACATATGGCGGGGCATCTCGGGCGAATCCAGCATCTCTATGGCGAGGAAACCGAGGCGGGGCGGATGGCAACGGCACTGTGCCGCGACCGGCTTGCGGGCCCGATCCAGTCGATCTTCGATGGGGGCCTGCACGAATATCTGCGCGGCTTCCTGGCCGCGAATGCCGCGCTGGCACGCCAGATCGAGCTTGATTATCGGTTCGTGGAGTGAGCAGAACTATGCGCCTTTCGGTCGAGCACGTCACCCGCTACCATTATGACGCGCCCGTTCGCTATGCGCTCCAGCAGGCCCGGCTGACCGCCAAGGACCGGCCGGGTCAGCAGCGCGTCGACCATTGGACGGTCGAGGTGGAGGGCGGCGAGACCCAGCTTCATTATACCGACCATCACGGCAACGGCGTCGATCTGATCGCGGTGGACAGCGGTGCAAGCGAGCTTGTCATCCGCTGCCGCGGCGAGGTCGAACTGCTGACATTCGACGGCATCATTGGCGCGCATCGCGGCGCGATGCCGCTCTGGACCTTTTTGCGGCCCACGTCGCTGACGCGCGCGGGACGGCAGGTCAGAGCGCTGACGTCCGCGCTGGGGCGCGATTTTGCCTCGGATATCGAGCGTGCGCACGCGCTCTCGGCGCTGATCCTCCAGCGGCTTCCCTACAAGATCGGCGTCACCGATGCCGAGACAAATGCCGAACAGGCGCTGGCGGGCGAAGGCGGCGTGTGTCAGGATCATGCGCATATCTTCATCGCTGCGATGCGCCATCTCGGGCATCCGGCGCGCTATGTGTCGGGCTATCTGATGATGAACGACCGCACGCAGCAGGACGCGACGCACGCCTGGGCGGAGGCGCATTTCGACCATATCGGATGGATCGGCTTCGACGTCAGCAACGGCCATTCGCCCGACCAGCGCTATATCCGCCTCGCAACCGGGTTCGACTATCAAAATGCCGCTCCGGTTCGCGGCCTGCGCTACGGTGCGGCGCAGGAAAATCTGGTTGTTCAATTGCAGGTCCAGCAATAAGCGGGGCGGGATCAGGATCGCACAGGGGCCGGGGAAGAAGGAATCGATGACCTATTGCGTCGGAATGCGCCTCAACAAGGGGCTGGTGTTCATGTCGGACACTCGGACCAACGCCGGCGTCGACGACATCTCGCAGGTCCGCAAGATGCGCAGCTGGCACGTCCCTGGCGAGCGGGTCATCACACTGATGTCGGCAGGCAATCTTGCAACGACGCAGGCGGTCGTCGGCCTTCTCGACGAGCGCAACAAGGCGCCCGAAGATCGGCATCCCTCCATTCTTTCTGCGCCCTCGATGTTTGCGGTGGCAATGACGATCGGCGAAACGCTGCGCGCGATCGTCACGCGCTATCGCACCGAAGGACCGATGGCCGAATCCATCTTTCGCGCGTCGCTCATCGTCGGCGGTCAGATCAAGGGATCCGAGCCGCGCCTGTTCATGATCTATCCTGAGGGAAATTTCATCGAGGCAGGCGAGGACAATCCCTTTTTTCAGATCGGCGAGACCAAATATGGACGGCCGATCATCGTGCGCTCTTATGATCCTGCGATGTCGTTTGAGGATGCGGTCAAACTCCTGTGCGTCTCGTTCGATTCGACGATCCGCGCCAATGCCGGCGTTGACCTGCCGATCGATCTGAAGGTTCACGAGCGCGACGATTTTACGACGATTCGCGAGCGCCGCTTCGAGCGTCACGACCCCTATTTCCAGAGCGTCGCCGACGGCTGGGCCGAAGCGCTGGGCATTGCGCTTGCGGAGCTGCCCGACTTTCAATTCTGACGGCGGCACGGCCCGCAAATATCAAGACCGGGAAGGTCGATGACCTTCCCGGCCGGCTGTTCCGGCGGCGAGCGAGGGGGACGCGCCGGAACGGGCGGGCGTCCCCGTTATGGCCGCAGCCTTTGTATCTGCCCAATCATGCCAAAGGATGATGCACCCCGTCCGGGCGCCTGGCGCGCCTCGCGTCAGCGGTTCTTGCGTCCCTCGATCAGACCGTCGACGAGGCTTGGATCGGCGAGCGTCGACGTATCCCCGAGCGAGCCGAAGTCATTTTCGGCGATCTTGCGCAGGATACGGCGCATGATCTTGCCCGACCGCGTCTTCGGCAGCGCCGGGGTCAGGTGGATATGGTCTGGGGTGGCGATCGGCCCGATCTCGGCGCGGACCTGCTGCTTCAGCGCCGCGGCGATCTCGTCGCTTGGCTCGATTCCGGCGTTGAGCGTTACATAGGCATAGATGCCCTGACCCTTGATATCGTGGGGGAAGCCCACGACCGCGGCCTCCGCGACGAGATCGTGGAGGACGAGCGCGCTTTCGACCTCGGCGGTCCCCATGCGGTGTCCTGACACATTGATCACATCATCGACCCGCCCCGTAATCCGCCAGTAGCCATCGGCGTCGCGGCGACAGCCGTCCCCGGTGAAATATTTGCCCTTGTAGGTCGAGAAATAGGTCGACACGAAGCGATCGTGGTCGCCGTAAAGGGTGCGCGCCTGCCCTGGCCAGCTGTGCGTGATGCACAGATTGCCCTCGGCAGCACCGCCCGTCTGTTCGTCGACCAGAACGCCCCCTTCGGCATCGACGAGCTGCGGGCGGATGCCGAAGAAGGGGCGCCCCGCGCTTCCGGGCTGCATCGCGTGGGCACCTGGAAGGGTTGTGATCATGATTCCGCCGGTCTCGGTCTGCCACCAGGTGTCGATGACGGGAACGCGGCCCTTACCAACGGTCTCGTGATACCAGCGCCAGGCCTCCGGATTGATCGGCTCGCCGACACTGCCGAGCAGGCGGATCGAGGAGAGGTCATGGCGCGTCACATAATGATCGCCTTCGCGCATCAGTGCGCGGATCGCGGTGGGCGCGGTATAGAGGATATTGACCTTATGCTTGTCGACGACGCGCCAGAAACGGTCGTGGTCGGGATAGTTGGGAATACCCTCGAACATCAGTGTCGTCGCGCCATTCTGCAAAGGTCCGTAGACGACATAGCTGTGCCCGGTGACCCAGCCGATGTCGGCGGTGCACCAGAAGATCTCGCCCGGCCGGTAATCGAAGCCATAATGAAAGGTCGAGGCGGTCCACACCGAATAGCCGCCGACTGTGTGGAGAACGCCCTTGGGTTTGCCCGTCGAGCCCGACGTATAGAGGATGAAAAGAGGGTCTTCGGCGCTCATCGGCTCGCACGGGCATTCGTCCGGCACGTCGGCCGAGAGCGCGTCATACCAATGATCGCGGCCTTCGGTCATCGCAATGTCGCCGCCGGTGTGCGCGATCACGAGCACCGCCTTCACTGACACCTTCTCCAGCGCCTTGTCGACATTGGCTTTCAAGGGGATGGTGCGGCCCCCGCGCAGCCCTTCGTCGGCGCAGATCACCCACTCGCTCGCGCAATCCTCGATCCGCCCCGCGATCGCGTCGGGCGAAAAGCCCCCGAAGATCACGCTGTGCACTGCGCCGATGCGCGCACAGGCGAGCATCGCGATCGCGCCTTCGGGGATCATCGGCATGTAGATGGTGACGCGGTCACCCCGCTTAACGCCAATTTTCTTCAGCGTGTTGGCAAAGCGGATCACCTCGGCAAGCAGCGCGGCATAGCTGATATGACGCGTTTCGCCGTCGGGAGCGTCGGGTTCGAAGATGATCGCAGTCTGCTCGCCGCGGCCCGCCGCGACGTGGCGATCAAGAGCATTGTGGCAAAGGTTGAGTATTCCGTCCTCGAACCATTTGATGGTCACCGGGTCGTAGGACCAGTTGGCGATCGTCGTAGGCGGGGTGAGCCAATCGATGCGCTGCGCCTCGGCCGCCCAGAAGGCATCGGGGTCCGCAATGCTCGCCGCATAGAGCCGGTCATAGTCTTCGGCGGTGCAATGGGTATTCGCGGCGGCATCGGAGGGAACCGGAACGAAGGGCTCGGAGGAGGGCAGGTCGGACATTGAATTCTCCCGCTTTCGATTTGCTGTGCTCATTCCCTGCGATACTCCCCGAGCCACAAGTTGCAAGGGCAGGCCGCCCAATATGAAAGGGACATGCGATGACCGCGATCGGCGAGGAGGCGGGCCGGCTGCTCGACATGCTGGACGTCGACCGGGCGCACTGGCGCGAGGGCTCGATGCCTGCCGTCACGCCCTTGACGGGCGAGAAGATCGCAATGGTGCGGGTGTGCGGCGCCGACGATATCGAAGCGGCACTCGATGCATCCAGCGCGGCCTTTCGCGCGTGGCGCGAGGTCCCGGCGCCGCGCCGCGGCGAGTTGGTGCGCCTCTTCGGCGAGGAATTGCGCGCTGCAAAAGAGTGTCTCTCGCGGCTGGTGACGATCGAGGCAGGCAAGATCGCATCCGAAGGCAGGGGCGAAGTGCAGGAGATGATCGATATCTGCGACTTCGCGGTCGGCCTCTCACGCCAGCTTTATGGCCTGACCATCGCAACCGAGCGGCCTGGACACCGGATGATGGAGGTCTGGCATCCGCTCGGCGTCGTCGGAGTCATCTCGGCGTTCAACTTTCCCGTCGCGGTCTGGGCCTGGAATGCAGCGCTCGCGCTCGTTTGCGGCAACAGCGTCGTGTGGAAGCCGTCGGAAAAGACGCCGCTCACCGCGCTCGCGGTGCAGGCCATATTCGCGCGTGCGGCCGCGCGCTTTGGCGAGGCACCCGAGGGTCTGTGCGGCCTCTTGGTGGGCGGGCGCGAGACCGGTGAGGCGCTCGTGGGCGATGCGCGCGTCGCGCTCGTATCGGCGACGGGATCGACGCGCATGGGCCGCGCGGTCGCGCCGAGGCTTGCCCAGCGCTTTGCGCGCGCGATCCTCGAGCTTGGCGGCAATAATGGTGTGATCGTCGCTCCATCGGCCGATCTCGACCTTGCGCTGCGGGGCGTCGCGTTCGGAGCGATGGGGACAGCAGGACAGCGCTGCACGACGACGCGGCGCCTCTTTGTCCACGATAGCATTTATGAAGGCTTCGTCGCGCGGCTGAAGGCTGCCTATGATAGCGTCGCTGTTGGCAATCCGCTCGAGGGCGACGTGCTCGTCGGCCCGCTGATCGACCGCGCGGCCTTTGAGGCGATGGGGGCGGCGCTGGCGGCCGCGCGCGCTGAGGGCGGGATCGTCCATGGCGGCGACCGTGTCGGCGAGGGCGCAAGCTATTATGTTCGCCCCGCGCTAGTCGAAATGCCCCGGCAGGTGGGACCGGTATGTGAGGAAACCTTCGGCCCGATCCTCTACGTGATGCGGTACGATGATCTCGATGCGGCGATCCGGCTGCACAATGGGGTCGCAGCCGGCCTCTCATCGGCGATTTTCACCACCGACATGCGTGAGGCCGAGCGGTTCCTCGCGGCGAGCGATTGCGGCATCGCCAACGTCAATCTCGGGACGAGCGGCGCCGAAATAGGGGGAGCCTTTGGGGGCGAGAAGGAAACCGGCGGCGGGCGCGAAAGCGGCTCGGATAGCTGGAAGGTCTATATGCGGCGCGCGACGAATACGGTCAATTATTCGGACGCGCTGCCGCTTGCCCAGGGTGTGTCGTTCGACATCTAGGGTTCTCTCGCGCAGCGGAACGGCAGCGTCTCAAAGACACCAGCCGAACCCGTCCTCGAGGGCAACGATCTGGCCGCTCGTGCCCACCGGCTCCTCCCTCCCATCGGTGAGGAACGCCAGCATCCCGGCGTCGCTGACATCGACGTGTGCAAGCGTTCGGGCGCCTTGGGGAGTCCGGGCCACCACCACGCCCGCCCTTGGCGCGCCATCGCGCGAATAGAAGACGGTATAGCTTTCGATCCTTGCTGGGCCTGCATAATCCTTGACCAATTCGGGCACCGGGCCGCGCCTGGCTTCGGCTTCGTCCTGATAATCGAAATCCTGCGGAAAGCTTGCCGCGGCGATCGGCTGATTGCCGAGCACAATGCAATGATTGTCGGTTGCAAAACCGCCATTGGCGAAAAGGAAGCCATAGCGGCCTTCGCGGCGCAGCTTCCTGGCCATCGAGACGATCGCGTGGCTCATATAATTGGCGATCGGCCCGCCGCCGAAAGTGAGGCCTCCAAAGACGCTCGCGGGGCGATCCCAGGGCCAGCCGAGGATCCGGCGCGCCATCTTCGGGACGCAGGGAAAGCAGCTATAAAGTTCGACGCAATCGAAATCCTTAGCGGTCATGCCGTTGAGCGCGAGCGTCCGGGTGATCGAGGTCTCCATGCTGACGCTATGGTCGTAGCGATCGCGCGCGAGGATGCTCGCAGGCTCCTTCGCCGCCGCGCCCATGCCGACATAGATGAGGCGGTCCTCGGCAATGCCGCGGCGGCGCGCTTCGGCGAGGCTCGCGACGAGAAAAGCCGCGCCCTGGTTCACCGAACTGTTTGCGACCATGAGCTTTGAATAGGGAAAGGCGATCGGGCGATTGCGCTCGTTGACTTCCAGAATATCGGCAGGAGACGCGGCTTTCCTGATCCAGGCTCCCTCGTTCGCGGCAGCCACCTGGGAAAAGCGCGACCAGATTTCGGCGCTTTCGGCCTGTGCCTTGGCGAGGCTCTCGCCCCATGCCGCGCGGGTCGCATTTTCGTAGAGCGGATAGACGTCGACCGGCGCTGAAAGCCCGTGTTTCTGCGCATAATTGGGCTCGCGGCGGGTCGCGACCTGGCGAACCGCATTATAGCTCTTGTCTTCGCCGCTCGCGGCCTTTGCGGCACGGCCGGCGGCGGTGCGCAGCGCTTCGCCGCCAACGATGGCGGCCAATTTGATTTCGCCCGCGCCGATGCGATTTGCCGCTTCGTTGAGCAGCCGCACCGGTGTGTCGCCGTGCGGCGCTGCGGATTGATAGTTGACCGCGGGCTTTGCCCCGATGGCGGCCGCGAGTGGCTCGCACAGCTTGCCGAGGTGGTGAAAGCTGATCTGGTCGACGATGGCGAGGCTGTCGATATCCGCGAGCGAAACCCCGGCATCATCGGCCGCGACCTTCAGCGCTGCGACCATCAACCCCAGCGAATCCAGGCCCTGATCGGGGTCTTCCGGCCGGTCGTTGACTTGGCCGACGCCGATGATGACCGGAATGCGCTCGGGATCTTGCATGTTCATCTCAGCGCGCTTTCCACACGGGCTTGCGCTTTTCGGCAAACGCACGCGGTCCCTCGCGGGCGTCCTCGCTGGCCATCAGCGCTTTGCGCTCGCGCCGATTATCGTCCCAGTGCGCGTCGTCGCCGGCGATCTGACCGTTGATGATGCGCAGCGCCACGCGCTTTGAGGCCTGCACCGAAAGGGGCGCGTTGCCGGCAATCTTTTCGGCCATGGCGATCGCTGTCGGCATCAGATCGGCCAGTGGAACGACGCGGTTGGCGAAACCATAGCGAAGGGCGGTCGCCGCGTCGAAGGGGTCGCCCGTCAGCAGATGTTCCATCGCGACCTTCTGCGGCAATTGCTTGACGATGCGAAATGCCCCGCCCGCGGCGGCGAACAGTCCGACCTTGACTTCAGGAAGGCCGAACTGGGCATTTTCAGCTGCGATCACGATATCGCACATCAGCGCGAGTTCGCACCCACCGCCAAAGGCAAACCCATTCACTGCACCGATGATCGGCTTTGAAATCGGGTGGGCTGCAAAGCCGCCGAAACCCCACGCTTGCTGCGCCTTGTCGTCGGGTGCAAGCTGTCCGCCGCGCGAGAGTGCGACCAGGTCGGCGCCTGCGCAGAAGGCCTTGTCCCCTGCACCCGTGATGATGACGGCGCGGATTTCGGGGTCGAGCTCGGCGCTTTCGAGGGCGGTGCCGAGGCCGACATGGACGTCGGCGTTGACGGCGTTGCGGGCCTCGGGGCGGTTGATCGTCACGATCAGGATATGGCCCTGGCGCTCGGTGAGGACGGCAGGCGCAGCGGCGTCGGTCATCAAAGTCTCCCTGGTAGCCGGAATGCGCACATGCCAATCCCGGCGGCCGGAAACTATCGACCGAAGTTGACGTTTACGTCAACTGCAAAGGTTGCCTCAGGGAAAGCTCGGGCGCGTCTTCTCAGATCGCCTGTCCGGTCTTGGCCCAGTCGGCAAGGAAGCCTTCGATGCCCTTTTCCGTGAGGACATGCTTGAACAGGCCTTTGATGACCGACGGCGGCGCGGTCATCACATCGGCACCGATCTTCGCAGCTTCAAGGACATGGATGCCGTGCCGGACGCTCGCGACAAGAATCTTGGTCGCAAAGTCGTAATTACCATAGATCAGCCGGATATCGGCGATCAGTTGCATCCCGTCGAAGCCATTGTCGTCGTGGCGGCCGACGAAGGGCGAAACGAAGGTCGCGCCGGCCTTTGCGGCGAGCAGCGCCTGCGCTGCCGAGAAACAGAGGGTGACGTTGACCATCGTGCCGTCGCCCGTCAGCGCCTTGCAGGTCTTGAGGCCGTCGATCGTGAGCGGCACCTTGATGCAGACATTGTCGGCGATCTTGCGGAGGATCTCGGCCTCTTTCATCATCGTCGCGTGGTCGAGCGCGACGACCTCGGCCGAAACGGGGCCGTCGACGATGGCGCAGATTTCCTTCGTCACTTCCTTGAAATCGCGGCCAGACTTCGCGATCAGCGACGGATTGGTGGTGACGCCGTCGAGCAGGCCGGTCGCGGCGAGCTCCTCGATGGCATCGATTTCGGCGGTGTCGGCGAAGAATTTCATGGCGCGCTTGTTCCTGCTCAAAAGTGATTCGCTGGTCGCGTCCGCCCTAGAGCAACGCGCGCCAAAACTGAACTGCCGCCGTCGGCTGGCCATTCCCGAACCTTGTCGCGCAGGACAGGCTTGCGGAAAAGCACTGGAGTTCTATGTTTGTTCCGGTTAAGCGCCGGCGATGGCCAAAGCGAAACGCCAATATGTCTGCCAGAATTGCGGTGCGGTGTCATACCGCTGGCAGGGGCAATGCGCTGACTGCGGGGAATGGAACACGCTCGCCGAGGAAGCGGCCGAAACCGTCTTTTCAGCAAAGCATGATCTCACAAAGGGCGGACGTGCGCTCGACCTTGAAACATTGGACGCGCATAGCCCGGTGCCCGAGCGAATGTTCTGCGGAATTGCCGAGTTCGACCGCGCGCTAGGGGGCGGTTTCGTTGCAGGATCGGCAACTCTCATTGGCGGCGATCCCGGGATCGGCAAGTCGACCCTGCTGCTCCAGGCAGCAGGCAGGCTCGCGAGGGCGGGACGAAAGGTCGTCTATATCAGCGGCGAGGAGGCTGCAGCGCAGGTGCGGCTTCGCGCGCAGCGGCTGGGGCTCGGCAACGCGCCGGTCGCGCTCGCAAGCGCATCCTCGGTGCGCGACATTCTCGCGACGCTCGATCGCCAGACGGCCGACTTCGTCGTTATCGATTCGATCCAGACCATGCACAGCGACCTCATCGACAGCGCGCCGGGGACGGTGAGCCAGGTGCGGGCAAGCGCGCAGGAGCTGATCCGTTACGCCAAAGACAGCGGGGCGGCGATCGTGCTCGTCGGGCATGTGACGAAGGACGGGACGATCGCGGGGCCGCGCGTGCTTGAGCATATGGTCGACACGGTGCTGTCCTTCGAAGGGGAGCGCAGCCACCTTTATCGCATCCTGCGCGCGGTGAAGAACCGCTTCGGCGGCACCGACGAGATCGGAGTATTCGCAATGGGCGAAGAGGGGCTGGGCGAAGTCGCCAACCCGTCGAGCCTCTTTCTTACCGACCGCAGCCGCGATGTGCCCGGGTCGGTAGTCTTCCCCGCGCTCGAAGGGACGCGGCCGGTCCTCGTCGAGGTGCAAGCGCTCACCGTACGTCTCGCGAGCGGTGCAACGCCCCGCCGTGCGGTTGTCGGGTGGGACAGCGGCCGGCTCGCGATGGTGCTCGCGGTGCTCGAGGCGCGCTGCGGGCTTCAGATGGGGAGCGCGGAAGTCTATCTCAACATTGCGGGTGGCTACCGTCTGACCGACCCGGCGGCCGACCTTGCGGTCGCCGCCGCGCTCATCTCAGCCTTCAGCGAGCGGCCGGTGCCCGCCGATGCGATTGTCTTTGGCGAGCTATCGCTCTCGGGCGAGGTACGCCCTGTCGCGCATGACGCGCTCCGGCTGCGCGAAGCAGCGAAGCTTGGTTTTTCACGCGGCTGGGGGCCCAAGGGGATGAAAGGCGTTGGCGGCATTTCGGTAACGGGTTTTGCGCGTCTCGGCGAACTCGTTGACCTGATGCTCGGGCGCGACTAGCCACCGGCGAATGGGAAGTCTGACCGCGCTCGATATCGTCGTGCTTGTCCTTGTCCTCGGCGGCGCCGTGCTCGGCTTCGCGCGGGGGCTCGTGCAGGAAGTCACGTCACTGCTCGCCTGGGTCCTGGCGATCCTGGCTGTGCGTTTCTTCCATGCGACGCTGACCGGCCTTCTTGCCGATTATGTGGGCACGCCGGGCGGCAGCGCGATGCTTGCCTTCGTGCTTCTTTTTGGCGGCGTATTCGCGGTCGCCAGATGGGGCTCGCGTGCGATGGGGCAGCGCAGTCGCGCCTCGATCATCGGGGGGTTCGATCGTGGCCTCGGCGCCGGATTCGGCGCGGTGAAGGGTCTGGTGCTCGCGACGGTCCTGTTCATGGCCGTGACATTGCTCTATGATATCGGCTATGGAAATGCCCAGCGCCCGGCCTGGATGAGCGACAGCCGTACCTATCCCGCGCTGGGCGCGACGAGCGCGGCACTGAGCAAGGTCATCGCCGACCGCCGTGCCGAAGCGCTAGCGGCAACGCAAGAGGATGCGGCGGGTCGCGCGCCATGAGCGCCCCACTCTATAATCGCGATATCCTGGCGCTTGCGGTGGCGACCGCGGACTATCCGCTGCCCGCGACGGCGCGCCGCCGCGCCTCGCTGCGGGCGCCGCTCTGCGGCAGCCGGATCATCGTCGATCTCGATACGGATAAGGAGGGACGGGTGAGTGCCGTCGGCCTCCATGTCGAGGCATGTGCTCTCGGGCAGGCCTCTGCGGCGCTGCTCGCGCGCCATGCACCGGGACGGAGCCTTTTCGAGATCCGCGACGCGCGCGACGCCATCGCCCGGTGGTTCGCGGGCGAGGGAGATGCGCCCGACTGGCCGGGTTTCGACCTTCTCGCGCCTGCCCGCGACTATCCGGCGCGGCACGGCGCCATCCTGCTTCCCTTCGATGCCGCGGTCGCGGCGTTTGAAGGAGCGGAACTCGGCGCATGATGCTGACGGTCCTCGCGGTGGGACCGGCGGTGACCGAACGGGTCGCCGAAACGCCAACCGACACGCTGCTTTTCGAAGGGGCGATCCTGCTCGGCGTTGCGACGCTGTTCGTGATGATCTTCCGCCGCCTCGGCCTCGGCGCCGTGCTCGGTTATCTCATTGCCGGTGCCCTTGTGGGACCCCATGGACTCGGATTGGTAGGCGGCGGCGAATCAAAGCTCGCCATCGCCGAGCTCGGCATCGCTTTCCTGCTCTTCCTCGTCGGGCTTGAACTTCATCCGCGGCGCCTGTGGCAGCTTCGCAAGGCGATTTTCGGACTTGGTCTTGCGCAGGTGGTCGTGACGGGGCTCGTCCTCACCGGCCTCATCCTTGCGACCCAGGGGTTCAGCTGGCAGGCCGCGCTTGTTCTTGGCCTGCCGCTTGCGCTCTCCTCGACCGCGCAGGTGCTTCCCAGCCTCAAAAGCTCGGGCCGGATCAACTCGCCCTTCGGCGAAAAGGCCTTTTCGATCCTGCTCTTTCAGGATCTCGCGATCGTTCCGATGATCACTATCGTCGCTGCCCTGTCGCGCGCGCCGGCGGATCCCTCGGCCCCACCGGGGGGCGTGCTTGCGCTTTATACCCTTGGCGCGATCGCGGGTCTCGTGCTCGCGGGGCGTTTCCTCGTCAATCCGCTGCTCCGCCTCGTCGGTCGTTATGGCGAGCGCGAGCTGTTCGTGGTCGTGGGGCTGCTCGTCGTGCTGGCAAGCGCGGCGCTGATGCACAGCCTTCACCTCTCGACCGCGCTCGGCGCCTTCATAGCAGGCGTGATGCTCGCCGATTCACCCTACCGACACGAAATTGAAGCGGATGTTGAACCCTTCCGCCTCATTCTCCTCGGTCTCTTCTTCCTCGCGATCGGCATGATCCTCGATGTCAATGTGGTTCTCGCCGATCCGCTGCGTGTCCTGGGGCTCGCTGCAGGCCTCGTCGCGACCAAAGTGGCGGTGCTTGCGCTTTTGGTGCGGGCGTTCGGCAAACCGTGGAAGACTGCGCTCGGCCTTGCGCTGTTGCTGAGCCAGGGCGGCGAGTTCGGCTTCCTCCTCTTTACCCAGGCTCAGCAGGCCTTGCTGATCGCCCCGGCGGCGGCGAGCCTGTTCAGCGCCGTGGTGACGCTGTCGATGGTTTCGACGCCCTTCCTGATGCTCTTTGCCCGCAATCTTGAATTCGAGCCCGATCGCGATGAGGTGGGTCTTGCTGGCCCCGAGAACGCGCCGCGCGGATCTGCGCTCGTGATCGGCTATGGCCGGTTCGGTCAGATCGTGGCCCAGATGCTTCACGCAGTGGATTGTTCGGTGACGCTCATCGACAAGAAGCCGAGCCAGATCGAACTTTCCGGCCGCTACGACACCAAGGTCTATTATGGCGACGGTCTGCGACTAGACCTCCTTCGCCGCGCGGGCGCCGACGAGGCGCGGCTCATCATCTATTGTATCGACGACCCCTCGGTCGATGCGGGCGCGCTGCGGCAGGTAATCGAGGCTTTCCCGCAGGCCAAAGTGCTGATGCGCGTTTTCGACCGGCGCCAGTTGATGGCGATCGAGGGCGCGGGAGCGAGCGGCGCGGTGCGCGAGGTGTTCGAAAGCTCGATCGCGCTCGGGCTGATGGCGCTCGAACAGCTTGCCGTCGACCCGCGCCAGATGGAGGACGTGGAGACGGCACTTCGTCAGCTCGATGCAGCGCGGCTTGCGGCGCAGATGGACGAAGGCGACCTCGCGGCGGGCAGCGAGCACCGCTTCAAACCGGGCGGCGGGCGCGAGTCGGCAAGCGTGCTCGAGACCCTGCGCCAGCGGCGGCTGGCGGCGAAGGCCGCACGCGAAGAGGAAGCTGCGCACGCGGCAGGTCCCGAAGCGGCGTAGAGCATTTTCGCCCTTCAGGCGAAGAGTTCAGGCACGATCGAGAAACTCGGCCACGGCATCGAGACCATAGTCTTCGGTCACGAAGCTTAGCCCGATGCCGCGCGTCAGGATGAGCGGCAACTTTCCGCCGCGCACCTTCTTGTCGTGCGCCATGTGGGCAGCGAGCGCGGCGCCGGAGGCGTCAATTCCCGCGCTCGCAAGGCTGTGGGGCAGGCCGAGGCTCGAAAGATGATCGCGCACCCGCTCAGCATCTTCGGGCGGGCAGAGGCCCTTGGCGGCGGAAAATTCATGCGCGAGAACCATGCCCGCTGCGACCGCTTCACCGTGAAGAAGGCGCTCCGAATAGCCGGTCTCTGCCTCGAGCGCATGACCGAAGCTGTGGCCGAGGTTCAAGAGCGCCCGCACATCCTTCGTCTCGCGCTCGTCGGCGGCGACAATGCGCGCCTTGGCCGCCACGCTGTGGGCGATCGCCGTGTGGCGGGCATCACCATCACCCTTGAGCAAGGCGGCGCCGTGCGCCTCGCACCAGGCGAAAAAATCCGCGTCGTCGATCAGCCCATATTTGACCACTTCGGCATAGCCTGCGCCCAGTTCGCGCGGTGGCAGGGTCGCGAGCGTCGAAGGATCGATGACGACGAGTGCGGGCTGGTGGAAGGCGCCGATCAGATTCTTGCCCGCTGCGACATTGATCGCGGTTTTGCCGCCGACGCTGCTGTCGACCTGCGCGAGAAGGGTTGTGGGAACCTGGATGAACGAGCAGCCCCGCTTGACGATGCTGCAGGCGAAACCGACAAGGTCGCCGATGACGCCGCCTCCCAGCGCGATCACATGATCGCTGCGCTCGATACCTTCGCTGATCAGCCATTGGGTGAGCCGCGCAAGACCGTCCCAGCTCTTGCTGGCCTCGCCGGCAGGAAGCACGAAGGAGGAGAAGGAGATGTTCTCGGCGCCAAGCGCCACGCCGACGCGTGCCAGATAGGATTCTGCAACATTCGCGTCGGTGATGATCATCGTGCGCGGCCGATTGAGAAGCGGCGCGACATGGCGGCCGATGTCATGGAGCAGCCCGTCGCCGATCAGGATCGGGTAGCTGCGCGCGCCAAGATCGACGGTCAGACTTTCCATGTCGCAAGCGCCTCCAATATCGCCCGCACCGTGTGCTCGTGCGGGTTGCTGGCCGAGCTCACGCGAATGTGCGCCTCGGCGTAGATGGGATTGCGGACGGCTGCGAGTTCGCGCAGCACCTCGCCGGGGTCGCGATCCTTGAGAAGGGGGCGGTGGCTCCGGCGGCCGACGCGCTCGACGAGGGTCGAAATGTCGGCATCGAGCCAGATGCAAAGACTGTCCTTGAGGATGAGCGCGCGCGTCTCGTCGTTGATGAAGGCGCCGCCACCGGTTGCAAGCACATGCGGACGACCTGCGAGAAGCCGCGCGATCACCCGCCGCTCGCCGTCGCGGAAATGGGCCTCGCCGAAGCGCGCAAAAATGTCGGAGATGGTCATGCCCGCCGCGTGCTCAATCTCGTCGTCGGCGTCGGCGAAGGGCATTTTGAGCCGTTGCGCCAGGCGGCGGCCGATCGTTGATTTTCCCGAACCCATGAGACCGACAAGCACGATCGATCGCTCGCGGATCGATGGCGCGATGGCGGGGTCAAGGCTTTTCGGGTTTCGCGTCATCGTGCGCGCGGCTATACCGAAGGGCCTGCGCGGAACAATGGTTTTTGGCGCGAACGATGAACCGAGGGTCACGAGGCATATTGCGCACAAGGAGCAGATCGGGAAAAGGCCGGTGGATCGGGCGATTGGTCGTGCTGGTCTTGCTGCTCGTTGCCTTCTGGCTATTGCTGCTGTTCCTTGGCCGGCCGATCGAGCCGAAGATGATTGAGGTGGATGTGACCGACGTGATTGCCGTAGCCACGCCGAGTGAAGGCCTGGGCCGATGAAAAGCCGGCTGCTCGCAGTGACGCTGGCTCTCTCGGGAAGCGCCATCGCCGCAGCGCTGGTCTTGCCCGTCGTTGCCCAGGAGTCGCTTCTGCCCGAAGGCTTCGGGTCTCCCCAGCCCGCAACCGCTCCCGCGCCGACCCCCGGTCCGTCGCCGACAAGTGCGCCGGCGCCAAAGGCTCCAGCGGCACCGGCGCCGAAAGCGGGGGCATCCCCGCTCGCGCCGCCGGTCACCACAACGCTGCCGGCGAGCGATGCCGCCGACGCCAGCTCCGAAGACGGCGAACTTGAGGAAGGCACCTCGGGCCAACTTAAATATGATTTCCCGCCGGGCACGCGGCGCCTTTTGACGCGCATCGGTCCGCTCACGCCCGAAACCGGGGGCCTCGCCCCCGACGCATTCGGAGTGCGCGGCCAATATGCCGCCGCGATCATGCGCAACACAAGCGGGCGGCTTGCATCGCGCTGGGGGCAGATATTGCTTCGCCGCGCGCTGGTTTCGGCGATTGATACGCCGCCGACAATCAACGGCGCTGATCTCGCCGCCGAACGCGCGGCGCTTCTCCTGCGGATGGGCGAATCGATCGCGGCGCGCCGGATCGTGCAGTCGGTGGACCATGACCGTGCGAGCCAGCGCCTCGTCCAGGTTGCGCAGCAGGCCTATCTTGCCACGGCCGACCCGGCGGGGATGTGCCCCTATGTCCCTGCAGGACTGGCGCACGGCGATGAGCAGACGTGGCGGCTGTCGGCGGCGATCTGCGCAGGCCTTTCAGGCGAAGCGGGCCCCGCGGGCTGGGCTATCGGGCGTGTCCGCTCGAGCGGCAAGATCGCGAATTTCGACATATTGCTCGCCGAGCGCGTGCTCGGCGCGACCGACGCCGGCCGCCGCTCGACGACGATCGAGTGGGACAATATCGACCGCTTGACGAACTGGCGCTTTGGCATGGCGACTGCGACGGCGATTCCGATTCCCGCCGAGCTTCGCGCGTCGCAGCCCGCCTATATGCGCGGGTGGACGGTGCTCGCCCCGATGACCGAAATCGACGATCGGATTGCAGCGGCGCCCGATGCGGCGGCGCGGGGCATCTTGTCGAGCACAGCCTATGTGTCGCTTCTCAGCGCCGCGGCAAGCGAGGCAGAGCCCCCCGTGCCTCTCGCGGCGCAGACGGAGACGCTGCGCAGCGCCTTTCGCGCGGCAAGCGCCGCCGATCGCTACGCCGCGATGGCGAGATTGTGGGAGGGGGCAGGCAGCACCGTCCAGCGTTACGCGGCGCTGATCGCGACCGCGCGAGCGGCAGCCGCGCTGCCGACGGGAACCGACGTTGGCGATGACCCCTGGCAGTTGATCGGCTCGATGCTCGCAGGCGGCTATGACCAGAACGCGATGGCGTGGGTCCCCAAGGTGAATGTTGGCACGCGCGCCTGGGGCGTGCTCGCGGTCGGATCGCCCCGTCCGCTCAATGGAACAAGTGCAGGCCGCATCGCGCGCTTTGCAGGCAATGACGACAGCGCCGATCAGCTTCGCTCGAAGCTGCTCCTCGCCGCCCTCGCCGGGCTCGGGCGCATCGACGCCGGTGATGCGGCCTCGGCGGCTAGCGACCTCGGCGTCGACCTTGCGCGCGAGACCCGCTGGGCGCGCGCGATCGATCAGGCGGCCCAGCGCCGTGAACCGGGCATGGTCGCGCTGCTCGCCGCGGCGGGCATGCAGGGCGACTGGGCAAAGATGCCGCCCTATCATCTCTATCGCATTGTCCGCGCGCTGCGCGGCGTCGGCCTCGAGGCAGAGGCGCGAATGATCGCCGCCGAAGCGCTGGTTCGGGTCTGATTGCGCGCTCTCGATGGACACGGCCGACGGCGCGCTGATCGAACGATTTCTGGAGATGATGGCGGCCGAACGGGGCGCCGCGCGCAATACGCTTGCCGCCTATCGCCGCGACCTTGATCAGGCGTCCGTGCAGGCGAAAGGGCGTCTCGCCCGGGCGACGCCGCCGGTGCTGCGGCAGATCATGGCGGATTATCGCGCTCTCGCTGCCAGCACCGCTGCACGCAAGCTTTCCGCTCTGCGCCAGTTCTTCGCCTTCCTCCTCGACGAAGGCGAGCGGCCAGACAATCCTGCGCTCGATATTGCGCGCCCGGCGACGCGGCGACCTTTGCCGCGCATCCTCACCCATGCGGATGTGGAAAAGCTATTCAGGCAGGCGGAACGCGAAGCCAAAGGTGAGACGCCGCCCGCCGCGGCGGTTCGCCTTCTGCTCCTGCTCGAACTGCTCTATGGTTCGGGCCTCCGCGCGAGCGAGCTCGTGTCGCTCCCGCGCCGCGCCATTGCGGGCGACCGGACGTTTTTGATCATACGCGGCAAGGGCGAGAAGGAGCGATTGGCGCCCTTGTCCGAGCGCGCGCGCGGCGCGCTCGACCGCTGGCTGCCGCTGCTTGCCGAGGGCTCGCAATGGCTTTTCCCATCGGCAAAGGGCCATGTGTCGCGGGTCCGCCTGTTTCAGATGCTGCGAGCCTTGGCCGGCCGCGCCGGGCTCGATCCGCAGGCCGTGAGCCCGCATGTGCTGCGCCACGCTTTTGCCACTCACCTTCTCGAAGGCGGCGCCGATCTGCGCGCGCTGCAACTGATGCTGGGTCACGCCGATATCGCGACGACCGAAATCTACACGCACGTCGACAGCCGCCGTCTCGTGGAGCTGGTCAACAAACGGCACCCGCTTGCACAGATGGCGGTCGGAGAGGACGTTGACCTGAAGCCGCCGACCGCTTAGCGCTCTGCCGATGACAGCCTTTCTGGACTTCGAAAAACAGGTCGCCGCGCTCGATCGGCAGATTGCGGAACTGCGCGAAATGGGGGAAGACCCCACGCTCAACATCGAAAATGATATTGCGCGGCTCGAGGCAAAATCCTCGAAATTGCTGCGGGAAATCTATGCCAAGCTGACGCCGTGGCAAAAGACGCAGGTCGCGCGCCATCCCGACCGGCCGCATTTCAAACATTATGTGGCGGGCCTGTTCGACGACTGGATGCCGCTCGCAGGTGACCGAAATTTCGGCGATGACCAGGCAATCCTTGGCGGTCTTGCGCGCTTCCGCGGTCGCCGCGTGATAGTGATCGGGCACGAAAAGGGCGACGATATCCCCTCGCGCATGAAGCATAATTTCGGCATGGCGAAGCCTGAAGGCTATCGCAAGGCGATCCGCCTGATGCAGCTCGCCGACCGCTTTGGCCTGCCCGTGGTGACGCTGGTCGACACGTCGGGGGCATTTCCCGGTATCCAGGCTGAGGAGCGCGGGCAGGCCGAGGCGATTGCGCGTTCGACCGAACAATGCCTTGCGCTCGGCGTGCCCATGGTCGCGGCAATCGTCGGGGAGGGCGGGTCGGGCGGCGCGATCGCGCTCGCAGCGGCCAATCGGGTGCTGATGTTCGAGCATGCCGTCTATTCGGTGATTTCACCCGAAGGCTGCGCCTCGATCCTCTGGCGCACCTCGGACAAGGCTCCCGAGGCAGCGGCGGCCATGAAAATGGCGGCGGAGGATCTCCTCGCACTCGGGGTAATCGACCGTATCGTTCCTGAGCCTGTCGGCGGCGCGCACCGCGCACCCGAGGTGGCGATCAAGGCGCTCGGCGATGCCATCGCGGAAGAACTGGGCACGCTGGAAGAGCAGCCCCGCGAGGCACTGCTCCTCGCCCGCGAGGAAAAATTCCTTGCGATGGGCCGCGCGTAGGGCGGGAACCGGTCGCGCTTACTGGCGTTTTCCGTCACGCCCCTATCGCGAAGAGGGTGAGGTTGAACGCAAGAAAAGGGAGATGCGCCAATGGCCCGCATGACAACTTCGATCGCGTTGGCGATGGTGCTCGCGGGATGTGCAGCGGCCGGCGGCGGCGTGAGCGGTCCGGCCGACGCCAGGACGAAGGCGATCAAGACCGCGACCAGTATCACTGCGTCGGAACGCCAGCAGGGCGCTGAGGCGCATCCGCAGCTCCTGCAGGAATTCGGGGGGACCTACTCGGGACCGCAAGCAGCATATGTTACCCGTGTCGGGCAGAATATCGCAGTCCAGTCCGGAATGTCGAATGCGAGGAGCGACTTCACGGTCACGCTGCTCAATTCGCCGGTCAACAATGCTTTTGCGATACCGGGCGGCTATATTTACGTCACGCGTCAGCTCATGGCGTTGATGAACGACGAGGCGGAACTTGCTGGCGTCCTCGGGCACGAGGTCGGGCACGTCGCCGCGCAGCATAGCAAGAAGCGTCAGTCTGCGGCGACGCGCAACACCATTCTTGGCGTCTTGGGCGCGGTCCTCGGCGGCGCGATCGGCGATAATGGCGGTCTCCTCGGATCGCTTGGCGGGCTTCTGCAGAATAATGCGATGCAGGTCGCTCAGCTCGCGACCTTGGGCTTTTCGCGCAGTCAGGAGCTCGAAGCCGATCAGCTCGGCGTTCAGTATCTGAATAGCGCAGGCTATGACCCGATGGCGCTCTCGACGATGCTTGCAAGCCTTGCCAATCAGACCAACCTTGAAGCCCGGCTGGCAGGCGGCGATGCCCGGTCGATTCCCGAATGGGCGAGCACCCACCCCGACCCGGCTTCGCGCGTGCGCAACGCACAGACGCTCGCGAGCCGCGCGGGCACTGGTGGCGTTCGTAACGCGGACGCGTTCATGGGCTCGCTCGACGGTGTTCTTTACGGCGACGATCCAGCGCAAGGGGTTGTCGAGGGACGCCAGTTTCTCCATCCCGACCTTCGTCTCGCCTTCACCGTTCCCAATGGCTACGGGATGCAGAATGGGACGAGCGCAGTGAGCGTGAGCGGCAACGGCGGCCAGGCGCAATTTTCAACCGGTCCTTACAGCGGCGACATGAATGCCTATATCGCCGCCGTCTTCAAGGCAGTGGGCGGCGATGCAAATCTCACGCCATCGAGCATCCAGCGTACGACGGTGAACGGCATTCCCGCTTACTATTCGACCGTAAGGGCGAACAGCCAGTCGGGGCAGGTCGATGTCACGGTGTTCGCTTATGAGTTCGCGAAGAACAGCGCTTTTCACTTCGTCGCCCTGACCAAGGCGGGCGGGGCGGGAACATTCAATCCGATGTTCACCAGCCTGCGCCGTCTCAGTGCGAGCGAGGCGGCGGCGATCAAGCCGCGCCGCGTCGATGTGGTGACGGTAAAGAGCGGTGATACGCTGGCCAGCCTGGCCCGCCGCATGGCCTATGGCGACTACCAGGCCGAGCGGTTCCAGGTGCTCAACCGCCTCGCCGCGAATAGCCGACTGACCCCGGGGCAAAAGGTCAAGCTGGTCGTGTACGCAAGCCGCTGACGCCTCGCTCGCAAAATTTCGATCAGGCATAGAAAAAGGGGCAGTGATGCTCACCGCCCCTTTATCGTTGGTTTGGCACGTCCCTCGAGAAGGGCGATACCTGGTAAAGCTTAGAGCTTCGCCGAGACGTTGTTGAAGGTGTCGCCCACGCCTTCGCCGACCGCGGTCATCGCGGTGATGCCAGCAACGGCGATCAGAGCGGCGATCAGGCCATATTCGATAGCGGTCGCGGCCTTGGTGTCGCGAGCGAACTTCTTGATGAACTTCATGTCTGGTCTCCTGATAAGTCACTTACCCTGTTGACGGTCTGGTCGTGGTCAACATCGGCGTTCTACGGAGAATTGGTTTTGAAACTCTTAATGGGATCGGCCCCTTGTGCCGGCTTTCAGTCCCACTAGAGGACAGCCCCCGCCGTCATTGCGACATTGTTCCACATCGAACTGGTCTTAGTTCCGACGTCGGATACGGCGACGCTGGCCGCCAGAAAGATCAGGGCCAGGATCAGCCCATATTCAACGGCTGTCGCGGCCCTGGTCGACCGCATCAGCCCTCTCATCATATTCATTGCTCCACCCCTGCCGACGTTATAGTTCCCGAGGGTTCCATGCTCGCACAGGAAGGTTAACGATTTGACCGCGCTTTCCCCTACGAAATCGCCGCAAAACTGTCTCATTGTGGTAGCGGTCGCACTCGTCGACAAAGACGGCCGCCTGCTTGTTCAGCAACGCCCCGAGGGCAAGCCCATGGCGGGCCTGTGGGAATTTCCCGGCGGCAAGATCGAACCCGGTGAAACGCCCGAGGCGGCGCTGGTGCGGGAACTTCGGGAAGAACTGGCGATCGACGTCGAAGCGGCTTGCCTTGCACCCGCCTGTTTCGCGAGCGACGCGCTGGACGGGAGCCATCTCCTTTTGCTGCTTTACGTCTGCCGCAAATGGCAGGGCGCGCCGGAGCCAATCGACGCGAGCGCGCTGCGCTGGGTGCGGCCGGTGGAACTCCACGGACTGGCGATGCCGCCCGCGGACAAACCTCTTATCGGTCTTCTAGAGGCGCTTCTTTAATCAGCGCTTCGGCTTCAGCGCGTCCGCGAGCGAGGCCGTACCGCTGCCGCGGCGGGCCGGACGCGGCTGGTCGGGATGCGGTGCCCAGCCGCTGAAATGAACGAGGCGAAATAGCTCGGATACCCGGCCATCGGGGTCGGACTTTGCGGCGAATGCAGCGGCGATGCGGGCGGTTTCCTCGCGCGTCAGCGGCGGCGGCGCGGGGGCCAGGCGGCTCGCAAGGCCCGCGGCACGCAGATCGCGCACCAGCGCGAACCAATCCTGGTAGCGCACGGTCAACGCTTCCACGTCGACGACCGGCATCGCAAAGCCGATGCGCTGGAGCAGATTTCCCATCGCTGAAAGGTCGATCTGCGGGTGCAGGCGCGCGATCGGACGTACGCCTTCGCTCATCACGGCGCGTCGCTGCTGCGGGAGGCTGCCGTCGCCAACGAAGGCTCCGAGTAGAAGACCGTCGGGCGCGAGCAGCGCCCGCAGGCGCACCAGCGCTCCTGGTACATCGTTGACGCTGTCGAGCCCGCCCGGCCAGACGATCAGGTCGAAGCTTGCAAACGGCAGATCGATGCGATCGGCCTCGCCCACAATCGCATCGCTGTGCGCCGCGAGGCGCGGACCTGCCTCGAGGATGCTGAGCCGGGTGCCCGTAGCGCGCAATTGATCGGCAAGCGCAGCGTCATGTGCCCCGATCATGAGAGTACGCGGGAAGTCGCGCGTCACCATCGACAAGCGATCGAGCAGGGTCTCGGCGATGACGGGGGCCAGAAAATTGGCGCTCGCGGGCAAGCGTGCCATCCGGTCGCGCTGGGAGCGATGGCGCTCGGGAGAGAAGAGCGGGGCGGGGGTGTCGGACATCGGGCGCTTGTGCCGCCTCCGGCATGGCTTCACAAGTCCGGCACGGACCAGGTGTGCCGATCGCAACGCGTGTCCTGCGAGGTTTTGCAAGATTTTTGCTTACCAGGTCTCGCGCTGCCGTAGAGGTTTCTGCGCCGCGCCGAAGGTGTCTGGATGAGCGCCTTTTGCTGTGCAGGTGCCATCACCGCGCGAACTTCGGCAACTTATTTGACATTGCTGCACTTGATTCCGATATGCAGGGGGAAAGGATGTCAGGATAGCCGCATGGCGATGATTGAAGTCTATACGAAATTTCTCTGCCCCTATTGCACGCGCGCGAAAGCGCTGCTCGAGAAGAAGGGCGCAGATTATCGCGAGATTGACGTGTCGATGGATCGCGCGGGCTTTGACGCGATGGTCGAGCGCGCCGGCGGCCGCCGCACGGTGCCGCAAATCTTCATCGAAGGCCGCCACATCGGGGGAAGCGACGACCTTGCTGCGCTCGACGCGCGCGGCGAGCTGGATCCGCTCCTGGGGCTTAGCTGAGATGATTGTCTTCGATCTGCGGTGCAGCGCCGGTGACCACCGGTTCGAGGCCTGGTTTGCAAGTAGCGAGAGCTTCACCGACCAGCAGGCACGCGGACTGATTGCGTGCCCGGTATGCGGCGATGCCGGGGTCGAAAAGGCCGTAATGGCGCCGCGGGTCGCTGCGAAATCGAACCGTCAGCCCGATGCCGCAACTCCGCCCGCGGCGCCTGCGGAGCCGAGCGGAACGTCGCAGGAGGTGGTTCGCAGACTGCTCGCCGAAATTGCGGAAAAGCAGGCCGAAATGCTGCCCCGATCGCGCTGGGTGGGCCGTGACTTTGCCGATGCGGCGCGTGCTATGCACGAGGGCCGGGCCCCAGAAGACCTGATCCACGGACAGGCGTCGCCCGAAGAGGCCCAGGCGCTGCGTGACGACGGGATTGCCGCGGTGCCACTTCTGGTACCCTTCGTCCCGCCCGACGCGGTAAATTGATTCACGCCAATTGACGCTCGGCGCCCGGCCCCGCTACACGAGCCGCCGGCGCGCCCGTAGCTCAGCAGGATAGAGCATCAGATTCCTAATCTGGGGGCCACAGGTTCGAATCCTGTCGGGCGCACCATTCTCGAACAAAAGAGAGAACTGCGGGCGTGGTCTTGGCCACGCCCGTCGCGGCGCTCCGAGCCAGCACGGCTTTGGAGTCGCTGATGCGGATTTCTTTGGGCTGGACGCGCACCTTGCTGAGCAGCAGCCGGGCATAAACCTGACGCAGATCAGGCGGGCCATGATGCAGCGATATCGAGAGCTTCAATGTCCGCCTGCGGGATGAACTGCTCAATGGTGAAATCTTCTACAGCATGGAGGAGGTCCGGTGCGTCACCGGCTGGTGGCGCGATCATTACAATCGCCTCCGGCCGCACAGCAGCCTCCGATATCGACCCCCGCCTCTGGAAACGAACAAGATGTCAGCCTGGCCGATCGGCTCCGCTGCGCTCCGCCTCCCGCCCATGCTGGCATCGGTGGCGATCTTCAACTAACTATGCAACCGGACCTGTCATCGCGGCAGTCCAGCGGGGCCTCCGGCTGGATTGGAGGCTCCTTTGGCGGTTCTCCCGGAACCGCTGCCGGGCCTGTGGCGGTGCGATGGTAGGCACCGGTGTGGGCGGAGCCAGATCAGCGCTCGGCTCCGTGATTCTGCAAGCTTGCCGGGCAGGAAATCGCTAGCGGCGTCTGCGATTACAGCCGAGCTTCCGTCGCCGGTTGCCAAGTCATTTACCGATGTGGCTGAGTGCATTCGTTCATATATTTATGAACAGTACTCAGGGATAAGTACATAAATATATGATTTTTATATCTTGAAAAGTTCATATATTTATGTCATAAAATGCGTTGCAAGGACACTTGAATATGAACACGCATCAAGCCGCACTCGCCCGCAAGCAACTGGAGCGCCGCCTAGCACCGCTCCGGGATGCGCCGATAATTGCCCCGCCTAAGGGATGGGTCAAGGCTATCCGCGAATCCCTTGGCATGACCGCCCGACAGCTTGCCGCCCGCATGGGAGCGGCACCGTCCCGCATTCCTGCCATCGAGAAAGCGGAAGTTACGGGCGCGACCACGATCAAGACCTTGCGGCAGGCTGCCGAGGCGATGAACTGCACTTTTGTTTATGCCTTTGTCCCAACAAAGCCGCTGGATGACATTTTGCGCGACCGCGCCAAGCAGAAGGCACAGGCGGATGTCGTTCGCCTCGATCACACCATGAGACTTGAAAATCAGGCACTTCTCAAGTCTGACCTTGAGGCGGAGCAACAACACATGATCGACCTCATCCTGTCAGGGTCGCTTCGCGGCTTGTGGGACGGCGAGCAGGGACGACATGACTGATCCCTTGTTCGAGAGCGACGACGATGCCAATACACCGCTGACTGCCGAGGAGCGGGAGCAGCTTATACCGTCATATATCACGCTGCGACATGAACTGAATGAGGCCGAGCAGGTCAATATCGGCAAAGCGCTGAGATGGGCCAATGCTCGCCGCCGCGACGTGCTGGATCAGGATTTTCTGAGCGATCTTCACAAGCGGATGTTCGGCGATGTGTGGCGTTGGGCTGGGCGATATCGCACAACCGCCCGCAATATCGGCGTGGACGCCTATCGCATAGCGATGGAAGTGCGGCAGACCATCGACGACGCGCGATATTGGGTGGACCACGAAACCTATTCATCCGACGAAATCGCCGTGCGCTACAGTCACCGGCTCGTCGCCATCCATCCTTTCCCGAACGGCAATGGGCGGTTCTCGCGCCTTGTCGGTGATTTGCTGGCTCGTCAGCTTAGCCAACCGCCCTTTACATGGGGACGGGCTAACCTTGTGGATGCAGGGGAAACCCACGCGCGATATATCGAAGCCCTGCGTGCTGCCGACAATCATGACATTGCTTCATTGCTGCTTTTTGCGCGTTCTTAAAACACGTTGAGGAAATTACCGCCGCAGCCGCCACAACCGACCTTCAAGGCCGCAATGTTCGAGAGCCACGACGTTATCGGGGCCATAGGCAATGAGAATGCTCTCGACATTACTGCCCGCCACGTGCATCTGCGCAGCCGGATCGATGAACGACACACGACCTTTCAGAAACAGGATCGCATCGGCGGTCGATAACACGACATCATGAAGCCACCGCGCACCGACACGTGGGGGAACAAGCGCAACGCCGTTCCCGTGTCGCGCCATTCTTAGCAGCCAGATTTTCGCAGGCGCCGCCATATGGGGGATTGAGCCAGGCCCGGCCTTTCCACGCACGGGATAGGCCGTTTAGTGATCCAGGACAATCCGGACCGCCCGTGCGCGAACCTCCAGCGCAAATTTGTTCGTTGTCTTACTGATCTTGGGCCCTTCCTCTCAAGAGCTAGGGCCTCCCGGCAATCCCGGGGCGTGTATGGATGCCCCCAGTTTTGCAAGGTGATTTTCGGACGGTTTCGACGGCTGGCGCTTCTATCGCTCGTGTATCAGGCCTCTTGCTGTGGCCTGATATTCGCCACGGGCCGGTATGCAGTTCGAAGAACGAGGTCCACATCGGTTCAGAGAGCTTTGGTGCTCGAGCCCCGGGACTGGTTTGCTCGTCCTGAACATTGAAGTCCTTGCCGCATATTCGTCAGTCGATCTCCTTGCCGGGGCTCGTGGCCCCTAAGCGCTTACCGCTTCCCATCGAAGGCGAGCGGTTCACGCCATCCGGTAATTTTCCTCCCGTGTCATCATTGCCCAGATTTGCCGCGCCATCTTGTTGGCCAAGGCGACGGCGGCCACCATACGCGGCTTGCGCCCCAGCACACGGCCCAGCCAGTTATCGGGGAGCACGCCCTTGCGCACGATCCACCGGATCCGGCTCATGGCTCCGACGATCAATAGCTTGCGGATGTCGGCCTGGCCCATTTACTAACCCTGCCGAGCCGTGTCTTGCCACCGGTCGAGCGCTGCCGTGGAACCAGGCCGAGCCAGGCGGCGAGTTTCGTCCGCTGGCGAAGGTGCGCAAATCGGGCGCGAACGCCATTATGGCACCCGCCGTTACCGGCCCGACCCCGGGAACCGTGCAGAGGCGACGCATCGCATCATCGACTTTCATCGATGCGCGCAACTTGAAGTGCAGTTCTTCAATTTTCTGTGTGAGCGCCGCGATCTGGTCCAGATACAGGCGAACGATGTCACGCACCACGTCAGGGATATCGATGGCATCGTCGTCCATCATGCCAACGACAGCTTTGAGGTTTGCAGGCCCTTGGGCGACGACCAGCCCGAACTCGGCTAGGTGGCCGCGCAGGGCGTTGATCAGTTGTGTCCGCTGCCCGACAAAGGACTGGTGCGTTCGAAAGGCAACCGCACGGGCTTGTTGTTCGGCGTTCTTGACCGTCACGTAATGCAGGTCCGGACGTAGCGCCGCCTCGGCAATCGCCGCTGCATCCGCCGCGTCATTCTTCTGCCGCTTGACGAACGGCTTCACGTAGATCGGCGGGATCAAGCGAACTCGTGGCCCGCGCTTTGAGCGAACCGGCCCCAGAAATGGCTCGTCGCGCAGGCCTCCATTGCCACAATACACGGCGCTTGCTCCCGTAGAACCGTCTCGAGCTTTGCGCGCGAAACCGCCCGATTGAATAGAACCGCCCCTCCCGGCGCTGTGGCGCAGATCTGAAAGCTGCGCTTCGCGAGGTCGATCGCAAGAATGTAGACGTCGGTCATCTGATAATCCTCCTTCTCCAACGCAATATCGCGCCGGTCTGGCATCATACGATGCCGATCGAAGGGGGCATCCACCCCATCAGTTCAGGCCTCGCACGTGCTTTCTCTTAACGTGAATTCCGCTCCGAGCACTCGCAAAGGGCTAAAGTGGGAGGGGCGTCCGGTCACCGGTGGAAGGCCCGAGCGGCGGCAGGGCCGTTTGCTCACTTATCGATAATTCCGATCAAAGGCACCGGTATTTTCGGTTTTCGTATTGCAACATAAGGGGCTAGAACCTGCATTCCCCAAGTGGCGTGTCGTTTGAGGTGAAGATCGCCTGTATCCGAGCGCTAGACAAGGATTTTCTGCCGCAAGCGGCACCTGCGGTCG
>NZ_FUYP01000095.1 GCF_900168005.1 Sphingopyxis flava | reverse complement strand
GAAGCCGCATATCCGCCTCCAGCCGATACGCCGTCGCCGTGCTGAACGCCGCACACGCCGCCGCTGAACGCGGCGACATTGTCTGTCTCATCTTCATATAATATCTCACCTGATGATCGTTGATATGGCTCCCAGGCACCGCATCTCCCCTTCAGAAGAAGCTCCACCTGGCAGGTCACGATCACCAAAAGCCCCCTTCCAGAAGAAAAGACGCCTGCGGCGGTGTGTCTGTCGCTCCTCGGGGCTTCGCCCCTCGTCCCGAAAGACACACCGCCGCCCATTCTCATCCTGTTTGTCGGCAATTCTCACCTTGTTTGTCGCGCAGCAGCAATCCTCGCCTATCTGGCGCAGAGCTTTCCTGACGTAGGGCTGTCGCCTGCACAAACTCCCTACGGCTTTGCGCAACTAACCTCGTTCAACGGTTTTCTAGCCACGACGGTGCATATCACGCTGCGGCACTTCTCTAGGCCGCGTATCTTCGCGGACGGTGAAGCCGCACATGCCGCGCTGCGTGCCAAGGTGCCGGAAATGCTCAACTATTACTTCGGCAAGATCGAAGACATGCTGAAGGATGGCCGCCCGTATGTGCATGGCGACCGTTACACTGCTTCCGATCCCTATCTGTTTATCTACACTTCATACCTGCATTGGCCGACTGATCGCTGCGATCTATCGGCGATCCCCAACGTGCTAGCGCATCGCGAACGCATCCTGGAACGGCCCGCGACCAAGCGGGCATTGGAACTTGAAGGGATTCCGGACCCTGCGTTGATCGGAGACGAGGCCAGCAAGGTTGTCCTCGATGCACCTGGCGTGCTGGATCACCTTTCGCAGGGCTGTTGAGCTAAGCTGGCTGAGCGGGCAAACCCCCGCTGATGCGGACTATTCGTCGATAAACTTTGGCGGACGCTTTTCGAGCAAGGCCCGGACAGCTTCCGGGTGATTGGGCGATTCCCAAGAACGCGTTTCGAGCCTCAGCATCTCGCCCATGTAGCGCTTGGCCTTGTCCAGTAGATCAAGGTTGAGGGCTTGCTTGGTCGTTTGCACAGCGCTGGGCGATTGGCGCAGAAACTTGTCGATCCAGCGTTTCACTGCATCGTCCAGACTGGCGACAGGTACGGCTTCGCTGACAAGCCCTATCGCCGCAGCGTCCTTGCCGGACAAGGCGTCGCCTGAAAGCAAATGTCGGCGTGCCTCGACCAGCCCGACAAGATGTGGCCACAAGAGCGCGCCGCCATCGCCAGTCGCCAGGCCAATGTTGATATGCGGATCGGCAATTTGCGCATCTTCCACTGCAATGGTGATGTCGGCCGCCAGGGCAAGGCTTGCGCCCAGGCCCATTGCATGGCCATTGATGCGCGCGATGATGGGCTTGGGGCATTCCAACATGCCCACGATAATGGCGCGGGCTTCGGCCATTGCGGGCTGCCAGCGCCCTGCATCGCCCCAGTTTTCGAGCATCAGGTTAAGGTCGCCGCCCGCCGAAAAGGCCTTTTCACCTGCACCTGTGAAGACGACAGCCCTCACCCTTTTGTCAGTGCCGATCAGTGGCCAAATGCGGGCAAGATCCGCATGTGCCTGGGCAGTCATCGCATTGAGCGGAGGATTGACAAGCTTGACCGTGAGGACGTGGCCATCGAGCGTGACATTGAGCCCACTGAAATCGGAATAATCAACAGTCATTCTAAAGTCTCTCCACGTCTTCCGTCGCAAGCCCTAGCCGCTCTTATGCACCAAGGGGTGTCTGAGCGGTAGGCGGGAGTAGCGTAAAGCTCTGTTCTGAAGTAAGAAATTGGGTGTCTAAGCCGTCCCTGCTCCGGGACAGAAATTGCCATAGGCTACACCCGCCATGACCGACGTTACCTCA
>NZ_FUYP01000094.1 GCF_900168005.1 Sphingopyxis flava | reverse complement strand
CCTACAAGTGGGTCAAATCCGCAGACGAGATCCTCGCCTCCGTCAAACGCTTCTGCCAAAAAACAATGAGCCGAACTTCAGATTCAGGTGACTAGCGTGCATTCGCATCGGCCTGCCGCTCGTGGGGATGGTCCTGCCTACCATCCTGTTCTGGCTTATCGCGAACCAGGGGTGGCGATCCGGCTTCGTGCTATTGGCCGCACTTGCGCTACTGGTCGGACTTCCCGCCTGCATTCTCGCTATCCGTGATCTCCCGCGCGCGCCACCTACGACAATGAACGCGGTCGAGCATGCGAGCCCGTCGTTCTGGGCCTTGCTTCGAAGCAACCATCGCATCCTGCTGCTTTGCCTGGCGACGGCTTTCGGCAATGCGCCGATTGTCGCGATCGCCAGCCAGTTCCAGCCATTAATGATTGACCTTGGCATTGATGCTGCCAAAGCGGCCGGCCTGATTGGGTTGCTGGCCGGATCGGTGCTGGTCGGGACAGTGGTCGCGGGCGCGTTGGTCGATCGCATCTGGGGCCCCATCGTCGCTTTCCTGTTCAGCGTGGGTCCGCTGATCGGCTGCGTCATTCTGTTGCAGGGCCAGATCGACATGACGATGGCAATCACGGCAACGATCCTCGTCGGCCTCGCCCAAGGGGCGGAAATTGACATTATCGCTTACCTTTCCGCGCGTTACTTCGGCCTGCGCCATTATTCGACCATCTATGGCTGCACGATCATGGCCGCCGTGCTTGCCGCGGTTGCCGGACAGGTCACGATAGGCGTTCTTTATGACCGGACTGGCGGCTATGAAAGCGCGCTGTATCTGTTCATCGGCTGCCTCGTCATTTCGGCGATCCTGTTCTTGTCCCTTGGCCGCTACCCTGCCGATACCATCGGCGACCGCACCGTCATCACGCCGGCGACTGCGGACCCGATTCAACGCGGGAGGGCGCATTAAGGCGTAGGCCGAATTGGTGCCGAAGCGATGGCGAAGTAAAGAGGCAGTCGAATTTAGACAACGCGGCGTGCCCATCAACACGTTTTCGATAGCAGGGTTCAAGGCCTTTCTAGGGCCGGGGGCCTATTCCAGCTTCCATGGCCTTGACGATGGTGTGTGATGGCGCTGGCGCCTGGGACCTTCATCTCCGTGAGCACTTGTCCAACCCCGCAACGCGTCGAGCAGGCCAAAGCCAGGTCGGCGCCACCGTTTCTGGTACTCAGGTGGACGAGTTCGGCAGGCTGGTGGCGCGCGTGGTCGAGAAGATTGCCCGAACGCGACGCCCCTCGGATCGACGGTGACCTGACGTTCAAGGCGATCAGTGCGGCGAACTTCGGCGAACCGGCTGAAAAGGCTTAGGCCCGTGCTGGTTGCTGAGGCGCGGGGATATAGCTATTGTCGGCGCGCGGTCGAAAATTGAGGAAACGCAGCCCATTCGGTCCGGCCTTGAACCCATAGAACGTGCCGCCTGCTATGAACACCGACGATCCGGGCGAAAGCTTGCGCGCACCAAGCATCATTTCGCCATCGACGACGTACATGATCTCGTCCTCGTCGTGGCGGTGAATTGCCACCTCAGCGCCAGCCTCGAAAATCGTCTCGAACAATTGACAACTCGTCTCGCTGCCAGCCTCATGAATGAGGACCTGCGCATTCAGATTCGCCTCAGACAAATGTTTTAAAGGGTTGTCGCGGGTCTGCTCTCGAACTGTCTTCCAGATCAGTTCGTCGACGCTGTGAACATGGACCTTTGCCATGGCAACCCTCTTGGCTTACTTATGTTTCGTAACTGATACTAACACCTGTCTTCATGATGTCAAAATTAAAAGACGGCAATCTAGGGCCTGTGGGGATTTAGCCGCTCTTATTCGTGACGATGTTGTTCTTGGGGAAGATCAATCGTTGGCGGCAGCGGGCGTTTGAGCAGGCCGAGTGCCTCCGCTGCGTCTATTTCATCGCGTGGGATCGA
>NZ_FUYP01000091.1 GCF_900168005.1 Sphingopyxis flava | reverse complement strand
TGAGGTAACGTCGGTCATGGCGGGTGTAGCCTATGGCAATTTCTGTCCCGGAGCAGGGACGGCTTAGACACCCAATTTCTTACTTCAGAACAGAGCTTTACGCTACTCCCGCCTACCGCTCAGACACCCCTTGGTGCATAAGAGCGGCTAGAGATCTTGGCGCGGATCGGCGAAAGCGCGCTTGAGCTGGGCTGCCGCTCGCCGCGCTTCCGTCACGCGCGAGCGGATTGGCCAAACGCAACTGTCGCCAATCGCTTCAAGGCGACTGGAACACGGTCATCCGCGAATAGATCGAGGCTCAGCCCCGATGGACCACATCGGTCGACCGGAACGAGATTCTCGGTTGCCGGGATCGGCAAGGCGACCCCGGCGCGAGGCTCAGTAGCTGGCGTGCCAGCGGCTGAACGGATGCTTGTTCTGCTCCAGCTCGTCGACCATGGCGATCGCCGCGTCGGCATAGCTGATCCTGCTCTCGCCGTTCTCGTCGAGGATGAGGTTGTCGGTATCGAGGCGGAACTTGCCCAGGCGTTCGCCTTCGAACAGGATGCGACCGGGCGAGAAGTAGCTCCAGTTCACGTCCTGCTCCAGCTTCATCCAGTCAAGGTGATGGATGCCGGGCAGCACCATCCGAGCCAGCGCGTTGGGATAGCCGGGCGTGTCGTAGATGCGCGTGCCGTCCGGCATGCGCAGGCTCGATGCACCACCGATGACGATCAGGCGGCCGATGCCTGCCTTCTTCATTCCCTCGAAAATGGTGTTGGCGGTCACGTTGAAGGTCAGCGCGCTGATCACCGCTTCGGCCCCGTCCACCGCCTTGGCCAACGCTTCGGCGTCGGTGAGATCGGCGACGCGGGTCTCGATGCCCTCTCCCGACGGCAGGCTGCTGGCGCTGCGGCCGGTCGCGATCACTTCATGGCCCCGCCGACGCAGTTCCTTGACCAGTTCCTTGCCGGCTTTTCCGCCTGCGCCGAGTACTGCAACTTTCACGTTCTTCTCCTGTCTATTGAGCCTTGAGGGGCTGGCGCGATGTGTATTCATCGTGCGCACAAAAAGGAAGGCCGCTTGTCGAGCAGCGAGGCGGGGCCGCCGGACATCATTGCTATGCCAGCGAGGGCGCGCGGATATTCAGCGGCCTGGATCAGATCCGGGATGGTTTGGACGTGTTGCTGACAAGATACTGTTTCAAAGCCATTTTCCGACAATCTGAAGCTCTCGGCCTCATGCCCAAATGCCGTCCGGGCGCGCGATTCCGGGGCACTCGCGGCTCTTGAAAGGCGCCGACTGTCTGCCTTCATATCAGATAGGAGATTACGGTAGTGCCGACCTGCGAGGCGTTTCGGCCGGACTTGGTCGGCCATGTGCGCCATCCGCACTTGGATCGAGCAGGCGGCGTCTCAGGTAATCGAGGCGCGGAAGCGGGGCGGCTTTACGCCAAACTGCGTCGTGCAGGTCCTCTGCGGCAAGGTCGGTCTAATGCGTGCAGGGGAAACGGGGCGCCCGGATCGCCGGGTGTTCATAAGATCTCAGGCGATCGCGATCTTCGTTCGACTCTTGGCGGAAGCGCGCCAGTTCTGGGGCGTGAACGGCTTCCCGACACGGCCTTCGACCTTGTGGATGATATCGGTCAGCGTCGTCTTCGCCAGTGCGTCCTCCATCGTCGCCGACACGCGGTCCAATTCCGCTTCGAGGACGGGAACGATGTTCCGACCAAGCGAACACTGCTGGTTCGGCTCGGCTCGGTGGAGCGCGAAGAATCCGGGTTCCTCCACTGCGCGCATGACGTCGAGAAGAGTGATCGCATCTGCGGAGCGCGCCAGCAGAGATCCCCCGCCCTGGCCCAGCTGCGAGCGCGTGATGCCTGCGTCCGCAAGTAGGCCCACAATCCGGCGCACGACCGAGGCATTGGTGTTGATGCTGCGTGCCAGATCTTCCGATCGCACGGCCTCGCCGTCGTGAAGGGCAATGCCTGCCAGGATGTGTATGGCCACCGCAAACCTCGTCGAGGTCATCATCCGAATTGTCCTTGCCGGTGCTGTCGAGGCGCAACGCAACGATTGCACTCCAGCCGGGAATACTGCCTATTCCTGGCTCAGGCCAGTAAAACAGCGAAAATTGTCATGTTGCGCTCAGCATCGCTGAAGACTTGCACGGATGGACTGCGTAATTGTGTTGCGCACACAACATTGGTATCTGCGTTCCGGAAAAGAGAGAGGTATCGGACGGTTTCTGGCCGGTCGCAGCAGCCGCGAAGTTCGGTGGGACGGGCGGTGACCGGTTAGCCGCTCTTATTCGTGGCGATGTTGTTCTTGGGGAAGATCAATCGTTGGCGGCAGCGGGCGTTTGAGCAGGCCGAGTGCCTCCGCTGCGTCTATTT
>NZ_FUYP01000089.1 GCF_900168005.1 Sphingopyxis flava | reverse complement strand
TCGATCCCACGCGATGAAATAGACGCAGCGGAGGCACTCGGCCTGCTCAAACGCCCGCTGCCGCCAACGATTGATCTTCCCCAAGAACAACATCGTCACGAATAAGAGCGGCTAGATTCGTAGTATGGGGCGGCAGGAATGGGATCAGTTCCCAGGTAAGACAGACTTTCCTTTGACGGCGGAGGCGGGTTATTATTCATCCTTATTTACTCCGGTGTGCAAGATTGATACCTAATCAGGTATAAGTGTGTGGAGGGAGAGCAGCTGCATCCTTCAGGAGATGCGAATTGCCCTGTTAAGCCCCGCCCATCAATATGGGATTCGATATCGACCGATCGATTCACTGCCATTGCTCGCTGAACGGGCGGTACTTATTCACTTCGCAGAGACGGCATCTCCGCCAGAACGACAGTGGGTTAGGATCCGCGGCTCTTGTGACGGAAGCGCCCTGCAAATGCCGCCAGGAGCGAAACGCGGCTAGTACGGGGCATCACGCCCTCCAACTAGATGGGAGCCGTTCCATCCTAAGTTGGGCAAACTAAGGTGAGGTTCAGCGGAAATGGACAAACTGCCCCCAGCAATTAGGCCCAATTGGAGCAAACACAAACTGCTTGCAGGTGAACCTGTGTTTTGCCCGGTCCCGGTGACTGATTTGGCGTCTCTAGAAAATCTCGCGGCGCTGTCCCTTCTCGATCTGGCCATGCTGGACATGGAGCATGGTCCCTGGGCGTGGCGTGACATCAGCGACTTCAGCAGACTCTGCGACCTATGGCGAATCTCCTCCATGGTCAGAGTAGCGGCGAATGACGAGGTTCTAATTGGCAAAGCCCTTGACCTTGGTGCGCAGTCGATTCTCGTCCCGCACGTCCTTTCAGCTGATGACGCGGCGCGTGCAGTCCGCGCCGCGCGATATGCACCTGCCGGCACACGTGGCATGGGAGGACCACGCCAAGGACTCGGAGTGGCCGACTACTGGAAGAGCGCCGACAGGGAGGTGATGGTCGGAGTGCTAATCGAGGACGTGGAGGCCCTCTCACAACTCGAACTCATCGCTGCCGTTCCCGGTGTTGACTTTGTCTTTCTCGCACCATTTGATCTGGCTTCCAGTCTGGGGCATGTAGGGGAGCCATTTTCACCTGATGTACAAGGGGAGGTGCGCACGGCGATTAAGAAGCTATCCAGCATGGGAAAGTCGTGCGGTACATTTGTGACGGACGACTGCGTGGAGGAATATCTGTCCTTGGGCGCTCGCTTATTGTTTTTTTCGCCTGCGGTTTACCTTTATAAGGGAATCTCCCAGTTTAGGAATGTGGTTTCCCGCGCACTAGATGGATTTACTCAGCCATCTGGAGTGTGACCAGCAATTTGGAGCAATATATGACCAGTCCTAGACTATTTTTTGATGACTTGGTGTTTCCTGAAGGCATTCGCTGGCGGGAGGACGGGCTTTGGGTTGCCGACCAGCATGCCCACAAAGTCTGGCGCATTGGTTCTGACGGGAAAGGGGAGGTTATCTGCGTATTAGATGACATGCCATCTGGTCTTGGATTTACGCCGGACGGATCGGTTCTAGTGGCGGAGATGCGCACTCAGAAAATCCACAGGATCGCTCCCGACGGTACCATGACGCTGCATGCGGATTTGGCGGTTCTGCGGCCAGGATGGATAAATGACATGGTGGTCGATGGCCGTGGGCGCGCCTACGTCGGTCACCTCACAGGCAAGTATGCTTTACCTAGTGATGGGCACGATGAATTGGTGGCCGTGGAACTCGACGGATCCATTCGCGTCGTGGCCGATAACCTTGCAGGACCAAATGGCACAGCCGTCACTCCTGATAACCGCACCATGATACTCGCTGAGTCCGCCCAACAGCGTCTGCTCGCGTTCGATATTGAGGACGACGGATCGCTGAAAGGGCGGCGCGTGTGGGCAGAAGGCATTCATTCGGATGGGATATGCCTTGATGCCGAGGGAGGCGTATGGGTCGGATCCCCAGCTGAGTCGCGGTTCAAGCGGGTGGTGAAAGGCGGGGCAGTCACGGATTTCATCGAGGTAACGGACTGGGCAATCGCATGTACACTGGGGGGGCTCGGCCGCGACACGCTTTATATGTTGGTCACTCGAGCGACCGCGGAAACGTTTGCCGATATGGCCGATCCCGGTCGCGATCATTTAAGTAACGCCCGCGGACGGGTGGAAACCTGCAAGGTGAACATCCCGGGGGCGGGTTGGCCGTAGGTAACGTATGCGGCCAAGCACCCATCGTTGTACATGTACCCGGTGTGCGTGCCAGTGATGCGCAGTCCAACCACGACACCCTGGCTATCAATTGGCTGCTAGCCGCTCTTATTCGTGACGATGTTGTTCTTGGGGAAGATCAATCGTTGGCGGCAGCGGGCGTTTGAGCAGGCCGAGTGCCTCCGCTGCGTCTATTTCATCGCGTGGGATCGA
>NZ_FUYP01000087.1 GCF_900168005.1 Sphingopyxis flava | reverse complement strand
CGATCCCGCGCAGGGATACCGACATGATCACGCGCATCATTCCGATCTGATCCCGCGCGGGATTCCGATCTGATGCCGCGCACGGCTCAGAGCCGTCATCGACGTGATTTACTTTCACAGTATTCTTATTTTGGTCAAGCAGTCTGTGGGTGCGGGCGTCGCAGCGAGTCTCCCTCGAGTGTGATGCGGTGGGCGTTGTGAACGAGGCGATCCAGGATGGCGTCGGCGTAAGTCGCGTCGCCGATCAGTTCGTGCCATTTTGTCACGGGAAGCTGGCTGGTGACGAGGGTGGATCGATTGCCGTACCGGTCCTCAAGTATCTCAAGCAGATGATGGCGGGCATTGGCGTTGAGCGGTTCAAGTCCCCAGTCGTCGAGGATGAGCAAGTCGATGCGCGCGAGGCTTTTCAGCCGTACAGCAATACGTCCATCGCCGCGCGCCACGCTCAGTTCGTCGAGCAGCTTGCCAAGCCGGACGTAGAGGACCGACAGATTGTCGCGACAAGCCTGGTGCCCAATGGCACAGGACAACCAGCTCTTGCCTGTTCCGGTCGGGCCGGTGATGACGAGATTGTCGTGACCCTTGATCCAGTCACCCTTGAGAAGGGTTTCCATAAAGCGCCGGTCGAGCCCGCGCGGTGTCCGGTAGTCGATATCTTCGGGTACGGCGCGGTGGCGCAGTTTGGCGTGGCGTAGCCGCGCTGCCATCCGCTTTTCCTGACGCCAGGTCATCTCATGGTCGAGGATCAAGCCCAGCCATTCGGCATGGCTGAGCGTTCGCGCATCGTCGTTTGTCGCCATGGCGCCGAACGCCTTCGCCATGCCATAGAGGCCGAGGTGATTAAGCTGATCGAGCGTGGGATGGGTAAGCATGTCTTCTCCTTCAGTTGTAATAGTCCGGACCCCGGATGTTGCCGTGATCGATGGGCTGGTGGTCGCTGTCCCTGGGCCGCAGCGGTTGGCCATCGAGCCCCTTTTCAAGGATCGACTTGAGCGAGCCGTAGTTGCGCGCGCCGATCTCGAGAGCGCGCAGCGCCGCAGCTTCGAGGCGCTGCGCGCCAAAGCGCTTTTCAAGGCTGAGGATGCCCATGCACGAGCGGAAGCCCTGTTCGGGATGGGGGCGATCCTCGAGGATCTTTTCGCATAAAAGCTGCGCGCAAGGTCCGATCCGTCCCGATTCGGTCAGGATCTTCGCGAGCGTCCAGTCGGCAAAGCGGCGATGCGATGACGGCATGTGCTCGGGCAAGGTCGTATGCCGCCCATTGCCGCTGCCGCGCATATGAACCGCGATCCGCTCGCCGCGGATGAAGATCTCGACCGTCCGCGCAGTTAGTCGCGCTTCAACCGGCTGGCGCGCATAGCGGTGGGGCACCGAGTAAAAATGATGTGCGACCTCGACATGATAATCGAGGCCCACGCGCCTGGCTTGCCATTCGGCATGTACGTAAGGCTCAGTCGGCAGCGGCATCAGCAGCGGCGCATCGAGCTCTTCGAACAGCTGGCGACGGGTGCGACCAAACTGGCGCAGCACGCGCTCGTCGTTGAGCCGTGCGATCAGCGCTGCGATCGCGGCATTCAACTCGGCAAGGCTGTAAAATATCTGGTTGCGCAGCCGGCCGAACAGCCACCGCTCGACGATCCCGACACACGCCTCGACCTTGGCTTTGTCCCGCGGCTTTCGCGGCCGCGTCGGAAGGCACGTCGTGCCGTAATGGCGCGCCATCTCGGCATAGCTGCGATTGACCTGCGGATCGTAAAGACACGCCTCGATCACCGCGACCTTCGCATTGTCGGGCACCAGCAGTCTGGGCGCGCCGCCAAAGGCGGCAAAGGCCTGGACGTGCGCATCGACCCAGTCCGCCAGCGTCTCAGTCCAGGTCGCACAGGCAAAGGACAGGCTCGATGCACCCATCACCGCGACAAAGATGTGCGCATCGCGCCTTTCGCCCGTCCGGCGATCGATGACCACACCCAGCTTGTCGCCGGCGTAGTCGACAAACAGCTTGTCGCCCGCCAGGTGCGTCTGGCGCATCGTCACCGGCAGACGGCCTTCCCACCCGCGGTACAGGTCGCAATACCGGCTGTAGCGATAGCCGTCGGGATGCGCCTCGATATATTCCTCCCACAAAGTCTGCAGGGTCACATGCTTGCGCTTCAACTCGCGGTGCACCGCCGCCCAGTCCGGCGCGGGAAGCCGGCGGCGCCCAGGTTTGACCCCAGCCGCACCGTAAAGCTTCGCCTCAAGCTGCGCATTGTCGAGATCCGCGGCCAGCGGCCATTCGAGGCCCGAGCGATCAAACCGCTTCACCATCTCGCGCATCGTCGATTCAGCAATCCCAGCGCGCCGCGCCGTCTCGCGCACACCAAGCCCCGCTTCCCGGTGCAGTCTCATCAGTTCGCGCACTTGGCGCATATCCATTCTCCTCGTCGGCATCAGCGCCTCCTTCCACAAAGAAGGCGCCGTTAATCGACAAAGCTCTGACATTCTCTCCCGCGCGGCATCGCATCGGATTGCTGCGCATGATCAAATCGGAATGCTGCGCAGCTTCAAATCGGAATGCTGCGCGAGATCACGTCGGAATGCTGCGCACGATCAAATCGGAACACTGCGCGCGATGAACCCGGAATCCGCA
>NZ_FUYP01000084.1 GCF_900168005.1 Sphingopyxis flava | reverse complement strand
GGCGGCAAAGCTCTCCCCGCCCAGCACGACAGCCGCATGCTCCCAGCCACTCGCCGCCAAGCGGAAGTGGTAGAGGCGATAGGCCAGGGTCTCGCTGTCAAACGGCGTTCAAAAGGGACCCCCGATCGGCGTCGAAGAGGGACCCCCTTTTCGGATAATATGATGCTGGTTTGTTGAAGATGGCCTTGCGCTGCGTGCGGCGGAGGGCGGGCGTAGCCCGACCGGAGGCGCGCGCAGCGCAAGATAGATTTTTGAAGGCGGCGAAGGTGGCGGTCAGCTGCGGTTTTTGAAGCGCCAGCTGTCGTTGCCGGTCTCGACGATATCGCAGTGGTGGGTGACGCGGTCGAGCAGCGCCGTGGTCATCTTGGGATCGCCGAACACGGTAGGCCACTCGCCGAAGGCGAGGTTCGTGGTGATGATGACGCTGGTGCGCTCATAGAGCTTGCTGATGAGGTGGAACAGCAACTGCCCTCCCGAGCGTGCGAACGGCAGATATCCAAGCTCGTCGAGCACTATCAGGTCGAGCCGCGACAGCTGCGCCGCCAGGGTCCCGCCCTTGCCGATCCGGGTCTCCTCTTCGAGGCGTGTCACCAGATCGACGGTGTTGAAGTAGCGGGCGCGAGCGCCTCTTCGCACGACATTGGCGGTGATCGCGATGGCGAGGTGGGTCTTTCCTGTCCCCGTGCCGCCGACCAGCACGATATTGCGGCGAGGCGGGAGGAAGGAACCGTCATGAAGGGAGCGGATCAGCTCCTCATTGATCGGGGTGCCCTCGAAGCTGAACCGCTCCAGGTCCTTCACCACGGGCAGCCTGGCGGCCGTCATGCGATAACGGATGGAGGCGGCATCCCGGTGGGTCGCCTCGGCGCGGAGCAGATCGGTCAGTATCTCCATGGTGGTGCGCTTGCGCTGGAGGCCGGTGGTGACGGCCTCGTCGAACGCCGCCGCCATGCCCTTGAGCCCAAGGCCGCGCATCGTGTCGATCATATCATGCCGCTGCATCATAGCCTCGCAGCAGATCATAGCGGGCACAGTCGGCAAGCGGAGGATGCCGCAGCATCCCGTCTTCCGAGGTAACGATGCTGTGGGGCGTCGCCGGCTCGCGGCGCCGGGAGAGGATGTTGAGGATCAGCTCGTCGCTGGCCGTTCCGCTCGCCAGCGCTTCGCGCACGGCAGCCTCGACCAGCTCCAGGCCATCGGTGAGCACCGCCGAGAGGACCCGCACGAACCTGCGATCCGCCTCGTCCCCGGCGCCGAGCCTTCGCCGTAATCGATGCAGCGCGGGCGGCAGGTCCCAGTCCTGGAACGGGGCGCCGTTACGCAGCGCGCCGGGCTTGTGCGCGAGGACCGGCAGATAATGCCAGGGGTCGTATATGGTGCGGTTCCGACCGAAGTGGCGCTCATGCTCCCCGACGGTCGCTTCGCCGCAGCGTATGACGATGCGATCGGCATAGGCGCGCACCTGGACGGTCCGGCGTGCGGCCGTCGACATGACCGAGTAGCGGTTGCGATCGAAGCTGATGAGGCAGGTGCCGGTGACCGCATGCTCGCTCTCATGGAAGCCGTCGAACGGTGCCAGGATCGGCTGCAGGGCGGGTCGTTCCATCTCCAGCGCCTCGGCGACGGTGATATCCCCGCGCTCGGGATGGGCATGATGCTCGGCCCAGCGCCGGCACTCGGCCTCCAGCCACCCGTTGAGCTCGGCGAGGCTGGCGAACCGCAGGCGCGGCTGGAAGAAGCGGCCTCGGATCGTCTGGACCTGCTGCTCGACCTGGCCCTTCTCCCATCCCGCCGCTGGTGAGCAGGCCGTCGGCTCGACCATGTAATGATCGGTCATGATCAGGAAGCGGCGGTTGAACACGCGCTCCTTGCCGGTGAACACGCTCGTCACCGCCGTCTTCATATTATCGTAGATACCGCGCCGCGGCACGCCGCCGAAGAAAGCGAACGCCCGGGCATGAGCGTCGAACAGCATCTCCTGGCTCTCACGCGGATAGGCCCGGACGTAAGGCGTGCGCGAGGCGCAGAGGCGGACATGCGCCACCTTCACCCGCATCGGCTTGCCGGCGATCTCCACATCCTCATGGCTCCAGTCGAACTGGTAGGCCTCACCCGGCTGGAAGGTCATCGGGATGAACGCCGGTGCGCCTTCGCCCGCATCCTTCCGCCGCGCAGCACGCCAGCGCGCCGCATAGCGGCGCACCGCGTCATAGGACCCCTCGAACCCCTCGCGCACCAGCAGGTCGTGGATACGCGTCATCCGCAGCCGATCGCGGCGGCCGCGGCCCTCGTTCTCCTCGAGCAGCACATCGAGCCGGTCCTGATAGGGGCCGATCCGCGGCAGCGGCTGGACTGTGCGCTGGTAGTTGAACGCCGCTTCCGGCGACCGGATCGCCTTCCGGACCACCTTGCGCGATAACCGAAGATCACGGGCGATCGCCTTGATCGCCTTCCCAGACGCATGCTCACGCCGAATCCGAACCACTGTCTCCACTACCAACATCCCGTTCTCGCCAACTGATTAAAACCAGTCGGCCGACTATATCCCCGGGATGAAGGGGTCCTTTTTACACGCCGATCACCCCACGAAGGGGGTGCCTATTGCACGCTGATCCTCAGGTCTCGCCGGCAACAGTGACCTTGAGACTGTCGCATACCGTGAAATCCGACAGGCCCTGCCGACCGGGCTCATGATGCTGCGGGAAGAAGATCT
>NZ_FUYP01000015.1 GCF_900168005.1 Sphingopyxis flava | reverse complement strand
CTGCTCCCCGTCACTGCAACGTCGCGCCAACCTACGCAAATCCGTCGCAGAATAGTCCCCTCGAACGCCAATCGCTCCCGCCATCACGTGCCTCCAACTGTTCGCGATGGTGAATCAGAAAATCAGCCGCTTGGGAATCCACTCCGTGAGTCAGCCTCAACGGGATTTGGTATTATCCGGTCGCAGGAGACCGTCTTGCCGCAAAGGTCTGCTCTGTGTGAATTCACGCCTGAAAGCTGTCAGACCGCGATCCGCCAGGTAATGCAGAGAGCTTGCGGATAGAAGGCCGCATTTGGCGGCTTGCCGATCACCCGCCGCTAACCTTTATCTACAATGTGCCGATAATGGATCGGCATATTGTGAGGTGTGAGATGATGGCGGTTGCACGAATTCAGGAGTTGCTTGGCGGCGAGGCGGTGACGTGACCGCTGCACAACGAACGAGATATCGTGCGCCTGGTACGTCGTGGCGTACCAACCCAGGCGGTCGAGCATTTTTTGAAGGCAGCCGGGCTTCCGTTCAATCTGCTTGACCCCAAGGTCATCAGCCTTCGCACCTTCAAGCGGCGCAAGCAGACTGCGCAGCCACTGGCACAGGATGAGTCCGATCGACTGCTGCGCGTGGTCGGCATCGTTGCCGCGGCCGAGGAAATGTTCGGTAATTCCGACAAGGCGCAGCTATGGCTGAACCGCAAGAACCGCGCTCTCGATGACGAGACGCCTTTCGCGATGGCCGACACTGACCGCGGCGCGCGTGCGGTTGAAGCCCTGTTGGGACGGATCGAGCGCGCCGCATTGTCGCTGTTGGTGAACCAGGGTTCGGCCGCGCTGACGCTCCGCCGGATCGCCGCCGAATCGGGCATGAATGTGGGCAACCTCAACTATTATTTCCGCTCGAAGGAGGAGTTGATCCGCGAATTGCTAAACGCGGTGATCTCGAGCTATGAGGAGTCGTTCGACGAGATCATCCACGAGCCCGGCGCCAGCGCGGAGGCGCGGCTCGAGAATCTGGTGATGCTGATCCTCGAAGACATCACGACCAAGAAGACGACACGCTTCTTCCCGGAATTATGGGCGATGGCGAACCACGATCCCTTCGTCCACGACCGGATGAACGAACTCTACGAGCGCGCCCGCGTTTCGCTCAACGAGCTGATCGCCGAGATAAACCCCGCCCTGCCCGACGATGAGCGCGAGATATTGGCGCTGTTCATTTCGGGATCGATGGAAGGGCTTACGATGTTCGCGGGCTTCGAAAAGCCGTGGAATGCGCAAATGCCGATGCTTGAGATAATAGCGCGTCGCTCGTTCGTTCATCTCGCCCGGACATTGCGGCCAGGCGAAATCAAGCAGAATCTTGCTCCCGCGGCGTCGGGAGCCTGAACAATATTGCGCAGGATGGCCGATGCACGAATATGACGTACTCGCGCGAGTGCCGGCCATTGGCCAGAAGCACGAGATTGCTGGAAGGTTGGTTGCCCTCCGATAGGATGAAGTAGGGGCTCACGATGGTTGACCGGGCCCCGCATCAAAGGAGGACAACCGCGGCGCAGTATATAGGACCCGACCTTCTTCAAAAGGCACTTCGATATCGGTTCATAAGGATGGCAAGCGCGTCTTGCGCGGCAGCTGTGCATCCGGCCCAAAGCTGCTCGCAGAAGTGATCTGCAACGCGCACCGAACGCCGAGCGCGTGGTATTCGAGACCCGACCCCTTGTCGGTTTGATTTTACCATGCGCTCAAGGGGGGAGGGGCCGCCAGCGATCTGCATTGATGCGCGGCATGACAAAGCCGCTCTCGATATGGCCGCAACCAAGACGGATGCGAACGACGCTGGCGGCGCGGCGCACCTGGGCGAGGTTGGTTCTATCGAGTGGTTCGCGTCAAAGGTTTCGACAGCATGTTGATTCCCACATTGATCAGCGCGGGCTTTTCAAGATGCGGGGAATAGGCTTGACCCTTCGGAGGATAGGCGCCCAACGAGAGCGATTGCGCGATACCGCTGGGATGGAGACTGGCAGGCGTGGAGCCCATCGTGCCGAAGAGCGCCGCCCGTCTCGAATTGGCGCGCCACATCGCTGCACTCGACCCAAGCGACGCGTTCATGACGCAGTCTGCTCAGCGAGCGCTGATGCCGTTCTTGCTCCAGGCGGACGGGCGCATGGGATCGCGCCGCGACGCTGACGGAGCGCGCGCATTCTCCGCGCTGGGGCCGCGGATCGTGTGCAATTGGGTGAGGCACGCGGCAACGTCACTCAAGAACTCAGCCTCGGAAAATGCGCCCGCGCGGCGACACGCGTCGATCTTGCGTCCGATGATGCTCGGCCCGCCATCCCCATATCGAGATTCGATGGCGAGCGCCTGGCCCCAAAGGTCACGGTCGGCCCTCATGCCCATGGCTTGCGACTCCATTATATTTGCCCAAGTCTAACATGGTGCGGGTCACGGACCAACAGGCTCCGGTCGGTGAAGCGGAAAACGCCGCGGACAAGATTCTTGAATCCTAACTCGGGTTATAATCAGGCGTGAGGATGCGACCGCGTCGTTACCGCGGCTGCCCCTCCCGCTTGCGCCCGGCGCGTGTATCATCTTCTTCGCCGACGCGCGTTCCGCTCTCAGGGTTATAATCTGCCGGAATGCTCCCGCCGCTTTCGGGATCGCGTGCAGGTTCGCGATCGAGCGTATCGCTCGGTCGCCTCGCGGCCCCCTCGGGCTGGTTCTCCGTTGAGATGTTCGGATTTGTGCTCTTTTCGGTCGGCACGTGACCGGTCTTGCGAAATCTTGTCATTTCTTGCCCCCTTCCGGCGAAGCTGGCCGGCTGTGCGCCGCTCGATCCTTCGCGGTCGGCCGCGCGTCGTTGACCGATACCCTATCGGCAACATGGCTGACCGGTGGCTTTTCTCTAGGGCGGATTTGTTCGCCAGGGCCGCTTTGCGTGCCGTCGTCGCGGCTATCAGGCCTGTTCATTGTCCATCTCCTTGCATGACGTTCAAGAGACGCATCCCGGGGCAACGAAGTTGCGCCGGTCGCCATGACAGAAGCTCGAATCCTCTCGCAGGACCCGTACGCGCCGGATTGTCTGCGCCGGCGGCTTCTTTGTGTCGCATCGGCGAGGTCCCGGCCCGACGCCATGTCTCAGGACCGCTCAGCGCAGGAGGGCGGAAACATTGGGATGGGTCAATCAGTTCGGCGCGTCCGCGCTGCTTCGCGCAGCCTGCAGCCGACTGTAGCGGCGCCGCACACGCAGTTCGCGCACCAGGCTTGAAGGAACAGCGGTGAGCGCCTTGAGGCCGGTGACGGTCGAGAAATTGTGAATCGTCCCGCGCGTTTCGCGAAGCATGTGACGCACGATCTCTTCGCGCCCGACCTCACCTTCCTCGCGCACGAAACCGAGGCGGTGCAGCGCGTAGAGGCCGAAAAGGGCCGACAGTAAGAAGTAAAAGTCCCAATTGCTTAGCGCGAGCGAAAGATAGGTATAGACGCCTTCGGGGTTGGTCCAGCGCCCGACCAGTTCAAGCTCGCGCGCCGCGAAAAAGTCGGCGACCATGCCGCCCAGGATCGGAGCCGATCCTGCTGCCAGCGCTGTCACCACCGCACTCGCGGCCAGATAGGAGGCTGCTTCGCCCCGCGGTGACAGCTTGAGCGCGATATTCGCGGTCGCGAGAGTCACGCCGGCGACCGCAGCGCCCATCAAGAGGTGGAGGCCGGCAAGCCATGCCAGCCGTAACCGCTCGTCGGCAATTTGCGAGCCACCGATCATCGCAGCGATGCACATAATATAGAGCGGCGCCGCGACGAGCAGGACCGACTTGTTGGCAAAGCGATCGGCAGCAGCGCCCCAGTTGCGAAGGGTGATGGCGTTCGCAACCTGGCTCGCGATCGACAGCGACATGACTACCGTCATGTCGTAGCCGAGCTGGCGCACGAGATAGACGGTGAAGGAGGGCGTCGCGAAGTTGATGGCGAATTGCCATGTCCCGAGAAAAAGGATGAGCTGCATGAAATTGCCATCACCTAGCAGCCGCGATGAGTTCCTCGGCAAGCCCCCGCCCGGCGCTTGCGATATCGGGCATGCGCGGTTCGGGCATGCGCGCGACGATCCACGCGCTGAAAAGGCCCGCGGCGCAGCCCAGCACGTAAAGCCCGGCAAAGGCAAAGTCGCGCATGGCGCTTCGTTCGGGCGTCCACTCGAGGGCAACGGCAGCGCCCAGTCCGGCAAGGAGCGTAGTCAGCGTTGCGTAAATGGTGCGCCGGGCGAATATCCGCCCGATGCGGTCCTCAGGCGCCAGATCCCGCATCCAGCTGTTCCACGCGCAGCCACCGATGGCGCCGAAGAAACACAGAATGAGCGTCGCGGCGACAAGGACCGGAAGCGCGAGGGCTCCTGCGAATGGAGCAAATGCCATCACCGCGAGCATCGACCGGCCAGCAACGCTCGAGAGAACCGCAATGCGCTTTCGCTGCCGGATACGCTCCACAAGCGCGATGGCTGGCACTTGCGCGAGCTGGGCGAGGAACGGCAGGGCGGCGAGAAGTCCGATTGTTGCGTTATTTGCACCCAGATGGAGCGCGAAGGCCGTCAAGACGACCCCGGTTGTGAGTGCAGCCGTGGCGTTCGAGAAAAGCGCTTCGATAATAAGGCGGCGAAGACCGGTTTCGAGCTCATCATCGCCGATAGCGGATTGCGGCTCGAGCATCGAACCTGCTCCTGCGGCGCCCTTGCGAGTCACGATGGGCCACCGCGCCGGCGCCGGGAAAACCCCTCAGGATGCATTATCTGGCGGCGCAGATAGCGGAACACTTCCCCCGCCCGCTACTCTACGCCTGCTTCGCGCGCCTTTGCCGCGGCATGTTCTTCGGCGCGTCGCTGCCGGGTGGCTTCTTCCGTCAGCTGCTTTTGGGCGCGCGAGCGCCGATTGTTCGCGATGGCCCAAAGCAGCCCGAGACCAAGGAGGATCGGTCCAAGCACGGCCATGATCATCCATTCCATCATCATATCCTTTCAACGCAGGGACAAAGACTCCCTGGGAAGCGAGCCTTTTCGGCTCTCCTTCAAGCGCAGCGGCGGGCCCACTGGTTCCAATTGCCCCTCGAAGATGGCTGCGCAGCCAACGGTCGCAGGCCAAGATCAAACTCGCGGCAAGCTTTGCGAAAACCCGTCGCAAACGCCTGATCTTAAAGCAGATCAAGAATTGGCAGAAATGGCGGGGCGTATGCGCTCATGGTGGGAACAATCGCAGTCGGCTTCTCGTTGGCGTGGCGAAAGCCGGGTCAGCGTCAATAGGGCACAGATTTGGATTATTGTCCCGCCGCCCAAGGATGGGCTGGCGTGCGTGCCGCGGGGCGCCCCGGCACGCCGCGCGGGTCCTTCTCTCGCCGGGTGGGCAAAAGAAGCGAGGAGATAAGTCGATGCCAGGCGAACAGCGCGGCGACAAGCGGCCGCTTTACACGGCCGTAGCGGGGCTTGGCCTTGCTGCGGCGGGCATTGGATTTGCAGCTTTGCAGCGCAGCAAGCGCAAGAAGAGGGCAGCTTCCATTTCCGACGCGCCCCATTGGACACTGGAAAAGCAAGGCTCGCGCGCGCTGTTCGGAAAATCGCTTCTGATCAACCGGCCGAAAGAGGCGCTCTTCGCCGCGTGGACTGTCGAGCGCTTCCCTGAGTTCATGGAGAATGTCGTGACGGTTGAGCCGCTCGGCGAGGGCGTATCGCGCTGGACGGTAAAGGCGCCCGCGGGGCGGAAGGTGACGCTCGTCAACCGCATCACCCGCGTCATAGCCGGCGAGGCGATCAGCTGGCAGAGTGAACCCGAAAGCGATATCGCAAACAGCGGCGAGGTACGCTTCGACGATGCCCCTGGCGGCCGGGGGACCTACGTCCATCTCATCCTCGCCTATGAGCCCCCGGGGCGCGCACTGGGACGACTGGGCGCCAAATTGGTCCAGCGCGAGCCCGAAGTGCAGGCGCGGCGCGATCTTCATCGCTTCAAGCAGCTGATGGAAACCGGCGAGGTGACCACCAACGCCGGCCCATCGGCACGCGCCTCCGAACATCCCGCAAAGTCCCATATCTGAGGAGCTCATCATGCGAGCCGTCACCTGGCAGGGTCGCCACAAGGTCAGCGTCGAAACCGTTCCCGATCCCGAGATCGTCAACCCGCGCGATGCAATTCTGCGCGTCACCTCGACCGCCATCTGCGGCTCGGATCTTCATCTTTACGACCGATATATCCCCGGAATGCGCGCCGGCGATGTCCTCGGGCATGAATTCATGGGCGAAGTCGTCGACACGGGCGCTGCATCGACCCTTGAAATAGGCCAGCGTGTCGTAGTCCCCTTTACGATCAGCTGCGGGCAATGCTTCTTTTGCGAACGCCAGCTCTATAGCGCATGCGACAATGCCAATCCTTCCGAAACGCGGGATGCCTCGGACGTGATGATGGGGCACGCGATGGGCGCAGCCTTTGGCTACGCGCATCTCACCGGCGGTTATGCAGGCGGCCAGGCGGAATATGTACGCATTCCCTATTCGGACGTGGGGCCCGTCGTTATTCCCGAGGATCTCGCCGACGATGATGTCCTCTTCCTCTCCGACATTCTTCCCACCGGCTGGCAGGCAGCCCTGAACGCCGACATCGAGCCCGGCGACACTGTCGCGATCTGGGGCTGCGGCCCCGTCGGCCTCTTCACCATCCAGTCGGCGCTGCTTCTCGGCGCGGCGAGGGTGATTGCGATAGACCATTTCCCGACGCGTCTTGCGCTCGCGCGCAAATATGGAGCCGAGGTGCTCGACTATCGCGAGGTCGACGTTCGCGAGGCGCTCGACGAGATGACGGGGGGCATCGGGCCTGATGCCTGCATTGATTGCGTCGGCATGGAAAGCCACGGCTTCACGCTCGACAATGTCGTCGATCAGGTGAAAGCGAAATTCTACCTTGCGACCGAACGCCCTCATGCGCTGCGCCAGGCGATCCTTGCCTGCCGCAAGGGCGGCCGCCTGTCGATCCCCGGCGTCTATGGCGGGTTCGCTGACAAGTTTCCGCTCGGCCAGCTGATGGAGAAGGGGCTGACGGTGAAAAGCGGGCAGACGCATGTCCAGCGCTACACCGGTGAGCTCTTGCGCATGATCCGCGAGGGCAAGTTCGATACGGTCTCGCTGATTTCGCACCACGCATCGCTCGAGGATGCCGCCGACATGTACCGGCGCTGGCACGATGAGCAAAATCTCTACACCAAGATCGTGCTGAAGCCCGGCATGGCTCGCGGAACCGTCCGGGCCGTGCAGCAGATGGAGCAGGTCTGAGCGCGCCAGCTTTCGATGCCGATGGCGCCGCAACCGCTTCGGCCTCGCCGCGTTGGAATTGTCATGAAAGAGAATTTCCGGTGACGCCGCGCTGGCCTTCGACGCTTTGGGTTGTGCGCCACGGGCAAAGCGCGGGCAATGTGGCGCGCGATGCCGCGCACGCGTCGGGCGCCGAGCGCATCAAGCTCGACCACCGCGATGTCGATGTGCCGCTCTCCGCCCTGGGGAGAGAGCAGGCGCGCGCGCTCGGTGAATGGTTCGCAGCCGGCGAGGCCGGCGCGCGGCCCGAGGTCATGCTTGCCTCACCCTATGTCCGGGCGGTCCAGACTGCCGAGATATTTCGCGCGGCGGGCGGCTGCGAGGCGCAAGAAAAAATCTGCATCGACGAGCGACTGCGCGAAAAGGAGTTCGGCATCCTCGATGGTCTCACCAGCCTTGGAATTGCAGCAGCGCACCCCGAGCAGGCTGGATTTCGCAGCCTCCTTGGGAAATTCTATCACCGCCCCCCCGGAGGCGAGAGCTGGTGCGACGTTATCTTGCGGCTTCGTTCGCTCCTCGACACTGTCTCGCTCCATTATGGGGGACGCCGCGTGATGATCGTCGCGCACCAGGTGGTGGTGCTTTGCCTGCGCACAATCATCGAAAATCTGTCGGAGGCGGAAATTCTCGCGATCGACAGCGAGGGGGATGTCGCCAATTGCGCGATAACCGAATATCGTCTCGACCCCGATGCGGGCCGTGACGGCGCCCTTGTGCTTGCGCGCTATAATGTGACGGCTCCCATCAAGCGCAAAGTGCCGGTAACCCGCGAGCCCGATGCGATGGTTGCCGCGCGTGGCTGATACGGTCGCGCTCGATTCGGGGTGGCTGAAAGCAAACCCGCTTCCCGATCATCGCGGCAATATCGACAAGAACGGCCGCGGGCGCATGCTTCTGATCGGCGGCTGCCGCCGGGTGCCCGGAGGAACGCTCCTGACCGCCGAGGCGGCGTTTCGGGCCGGCGCGGGCAAAGTCACCATCGCGACCATCGCGTCGGCCGCGATTCCGGCGGGTATCGCGGCTCCCGCCTGCGCGATCCTCGCGCTTCCCGAGACCGAGAGCGGGGAGATTGCGCCCGAGAGCGCCGATCTGCTGGTGGACGAGATCGGCCATTTCGACGCCATCGTTATCGGTCCAGCAATGGGCGACGAGGAGACCGCTCGCGCGCTCTTGGGGGCGCTTTTGCCGAGGCTCCCCAAGCAGCTCCTTCTGCTGCTCGACGCTGCCGCGCTGCGTGTCGCTGCCGATCATTCCGCTGCGATCGCCGCGCGCGGCGACCAGATTGTGCTCACACCGCACGAAGGCGAGCTTGCGGCTCTGCTGCGTGCCGAGAAGGAGGAAGTATCGCGTAATCCGCTCGCCGCTCTTGCCCGGGCCCAAGACCGTTTTGGCGCAGCGGTCATGGTCAAGGGTGCCACAAGCTATTTGATGGCGGACGATATCTGCCTTTCCTATGCCGGAGGCGGATCGGGCCTTGCTGTCAGCGGTTCGGGCGATGTGTTGGCAGGCCTGATAGGCGGTCTCGGCGCCCAGGGATTGTCTCCGCTTCAAGCGTCCGCCTGGGGCATATGGCTCCATGGCGAGGCGGGACGACGCCTTGGGGAAACGATGGGGCCGATCGGCTATCTCGCCAGCGAACTCGCATCTTTCATACCCTCGCTCATGCGGGGCGTTTGACCGCGCCGGCCATGGCGTCAAGGCGGTCCGATATCAGTTCAGGGGCAGCGTAGGCCATGAGGCGCCCGTGGTTTTCAAGAACCTCGAAGGCGGCGGCGGGGATGCGTTCGCGCCAATAGGCGAGCGCGGTACCGGGTTCGGACAAGGTGTCATGTGCGCCCAGCAGCACCGACCATCCGCGGCCGTCGATCGCGTAATGGCCGCCGATCCCCTGGGCCAGAGCGGCTTGCTCGCGTACATATCCCGCCAGGCGGCCGGTGGTGAACATGCGAATCGCGCGGTAATAATCGTCGACGATATGTTCGTCCGCGACCAGCGCCTCGTCGGGCGGACTTCCGCGCATGGATTTGCGGAGCGCTTTGGCAAGGAAGCTTCGCGTCATTGCCCGGGTAATGAGCCGGGCGGCGGGCAAGATGAGATCGGGCCGCTGATAATAGGCTTCCTTGAACGAACCGAGCACGCCCCAGCGACGTTTGTCGCGCGTCGCGGGGGGATCGGGATTGACGAGGACGACAGCGCCGCAGCGGTCGGGGTAGAGACCGGCGAAGGCAGCGACAACCTGCGCGCCGCCACGCGCCACAATGGCTACGCGATCGATCCGGAGCTGGTCGAGTACGATCCGCATGTCGTGCGCAGCGGGCTCGAACGGATCCGACGGGTCGCTCTCGGCGCATCCTCGCTCCATGTCGGTCAATCCAAAGCCTGGCCGGTCGATGGCCAGGACCCGGTATCCGCGCCGCATGAGTTCGGCGACCAGCCGTCGGGGCGGGTGGCGGGTCGTCATGCTGCTGTGCACGATGACCACGGGGCGACCGCCAGCAGGACCGTAATCGGAGATGGCGATCCGGCCGCCGCCCGGGCGATCGATAAAGCGCAGCGGCTCGGCCGCGCCGCTCATCCAGCCAACCCGGTCGTGGCTCGCATCAGCCAGCGCCTGCATGGCCGTGACGGCGCTCAAGGAGCGGGCGAGGGCCGGGGCGCCCGAGACGCCGAAGGTTTGGAAGACGATATCGGCCTGCTTCTTGACCGTGGCCTCCGAGAGGCCGAGCGATTGCGCCGTCTCCCCCCGCGTCAGGCCTTGCGCGAGCAGCATAGCGATCTGTGCCTGGCGCGGCTTGAGGCCCCAGCGGTCGGTGAGCAATTCAACGGCTTCTTCGCGGTTGGGAAAGATACCAAGCGACAGCAACGACAGGCGATGCAGCAGTCCCGGCATTCGTGCGACGCCGACTTTCGCAAGCGCAGACGACATTGCCTCGCGCGCGGTCGCATAGCTCAGCTTGGCGGCCGCGGCGCCGGAGCGGATGCTGCCCGATCGGAGCGTTGCCTCGACCACGCGGGCTTCAAGGCCGGTCATCCCGAAGGCGGCGCAGGCGCGCCGCAGTGGTTTTTGGGGCACGGCCGAGGTGGTGACGACGAGCACGCGCCGTCGGAGCGCCTCGGCCAGACGCCCCTTCACTTCATCTGGAAGATCCCAGTTTAAAGCTTCGCGCGCCGGGACATAGGCCAAAAGAGGATGCGCGCCTTGTTCGTCCGGTTGCGCAAGCTGCATCGTTCGCCCGTGCAGCGTCGCTTCCGCCATATCCCAGTCGATAAGATCATGAGCATCGGCAGGCGAGGTGTCGGAGACATAGGCGAACTGCCGTTCTGCCGGATCGACGACGAGAAGGGCGAGCGCATCGATATTCACAACCGAACGGGCACGATATCCGTGAGCAGCGTCGAGTGCGTGAAAATGTTCCTCTACCGCATCGGGGTTCCGGCGCACCTGATCGAGCAGCATTTCCGGGACCGCCAGCCATTGCTCTGCATAGTCCACCGGCTGTCCCGCCGCGACTTCGTCCGAATCGATTATCCCCATCGCACAATATGATAGCGGCACACGCCCGGCCGGTCACCACCCTCATACCCTACAAATGGGGATAGGCCGCGGTCAGCTCCAATGCTTTTCCTCGCCCCAAGGGGCAATGAGCGCTCGTTCCGGAAAATTCGGCCGTCGTGCCGGTGCCGGGCGCGGCGCTGACGGCGCTTTCGCCATTGCTCGTGGGCGTTACGTAAAAAAGGGGATGAGATTGTGAAGAGGCGGACTTTGAATCGTGCGGCGCTGTGTGCAACGACCGCGCTGGTTACGGCGGGCGTCGTGCTGGCGGCTCCCGCGGGCGCAGCGGAACTGGGCCGCTTCGTCCCCGCCGGCGGGCCGGCTTCGGTCGACAATCCGGCGGATGAAACAATCGAAGGCGATCGCATCGGCGTTTATTCGCGAGCCAGCCAAACCACCATCACCAATGCGGGCACGATCCGGGGCAACGGCAGCGCCGATGGGCTCGATGTGTTGCCCGAGGGCGGCATCACGCTCGACGCAGGACCCGCCACCATCACCAACAGCGGCACGATCACGGGTGCGGGGCACGGAATTTCGACCGCCTATTTCTATGATTCGCAGACACAAATTCTCGAGGGGCGCGCGGTTGGGGTCGCCGTGGCGAACAGCGGCACGATTGCGGGCGAGAGCAATGACGGCGTTCGCCTGATCGGCGGCGGTAGCGTGACCAACAGCGGGACCATCATGGGCGCCGGACGCGCCGACGCCGACGGCGTGTCGGTCTATGCTTATGACGACCAGAATCTCTCGGACGTCACCGCGATCGGGACGATCACCAACGCGCAAGGGGGCACGATCAGCGGCGTGCGCTATGGCGCAATCCTGTTCGACGGCGGCCTCGTCGACAATGAAGGGGTGCTGACCGGCGGCGCCGGCGGTCTCTGGGTGCAAGGCAACGACCCAGCTGGCAACAAGACGGCATCGGTGACCAATGCGGGCACCATTTCTGGGGGAAGCGGCCTGACTTTTGCCAATGTGCTTGCCTCGTCGGAACTTGTGAATAGCGGGACCATCACCGGCAATGCGGCTCATGGGGTCGCAAATGGCTCGTTCGGCCGCGCATCGATCACCAACGAAGCGGGCGCGACGATCGTCGGGGCGACTAGCGGCGTCTATGACGATGAAGGCGGGATCGATCTCGTTAACGCGGGCACGATCCGGGGCGAAGGCGCCTATGACGGTTTCGATGCGCCCCCCGACGCCGGGGTCACGATCCTCGGCGCGCCCTCGACGATCGTCAACAGCGGCCTCATCTCGGGCGCCGGCGCGGGCGTGACGACCGCTTATTACTTCAACCCTGCAACCGGCCTCGTTGAAGGACGAGCAGCGGGCACGACGGTTGACAACAGCGGGACCATCGCGGGCGAAAGCAACGACGGCGTTCGCCTGATCGGCGGCGGCAGCGTGACCAACAGCGGCACGATCTCCGGTACGGGCCGCGCTGACGCCGACGGCATTTCGATGTATGCCTATGACGATCAGGCGGCTGAAGATTACAGCGCGCTCGTCACCAACGCGGCGGATGGCACGATCGAAGGCGATCGCTTCGGCATCATATTGTCGGGGGGCGGCGACGTCGACAATGCCGGCGCCATCACCGGCGTTGCCGGCGGCGTCTATGTCCAGGGCACTGCGCTCAACAGCGGCGACCGCAGCGGCGCGACCGCCGCCCTCGTCAATTCGGGCAGCATTCGCGGCACGGGTGATCTCGGCGGCACCGATGGCGACGGCTATGGGGTCGGCTTCGGCAGCGACATGTCGAGTGCGACCCTCGATAACAGCGGGTCGATCAGCAGCGACTTTGGCGCCGGCGTGGCGCACGGATCGCGCGCCGTGGTGACGGTAACGAACGCCGCGGCGGGCACGATTACCGGTGCGACATCGGGCATCTATTCGAATGGGACCGGAACGCTCGATGTCATCAATGCCGGTACGATCCGGGGCGAAGGCGCCTACGACGGGTTTGATGCCCCGCCCGACGCGGGCATTACCATCGGCACGGCGTCGTCGAGCGTGACCAACAGCGGCACCATCTCGGGCGGCGGCGCCGGGATCACGACCGCCTATGTGTTCGACGCGGAGATTGGCGCATTGGTCGGCCAAGCGGTCGGCACCGCCGTCGACAACAGCGGGACGATCAGCGGCGAGAGCAATGACGGCGTTCGCCTGATCGGCGGCGGCACCGTGACGAACAGCGGGGCCATCAGCGGCACCGGGCGTGCCGACGCGGACGGCATCTCCATGTACGCCTTTGAAGGCCAGGCGAGCGAAGCGTACAGTGCGCTCGTCACCAACGAGGCGGGAGGCACGATCGAGGGGGATCGCTTCGGCATCATATTGTCGGGCGGCGGCGACGTCGACAATGCGGGAAGCATCGCGGGCGGCGACGGCGGCATCTTCATCCAGGGCACGGCGCTCGACAGCGGCGAGCGCAGTGGGCTGACCGCGAACATCGTCAATTCCGGCAGCATCACGGGCGGCCGCGATGACGGGATCAACGGCTACGGGGTCGGCTTCGGCAGCGACCTTGCAAGCGCGACGCTCGACAACAGCGGCACGATCAGCAGCGCCGCGAGCGCGGGCGTGTTCCACGGGACGCTCGGGGATGTGACAATCACGAACGCCGCGGGCGGCTCGATCGAGGGCGGCACCCATGGCGTCTTTGCGAGCGGCGAGGGAAGCCTCGCGCTGTCCAACGCCGGCACGATCCGCGGCAACGGCACCTACGAGGGCAGCGAGGCACCGGCCGATGCCGGCGTCATGATCCAGTCGGCGGGCGGGGCGGTTGAAAATAGCGGCACCATTTCGGGCGCTGGCTACGGCATCGTGACCCAGCTCTACTTTAACGACGAAACGGGCCAGATCGAAGCGCGCGCAACCGGCACTGAAATCGCCAACAGCGGAATCATCCGCGGCGACACCAACGACGGCATCCGCCTGTTCGGGGGTGGCTCGATCGTCAACAGCGGGATCATCGAAGGCGTCGCGGGTGCCCTCACCGACGGCGTGACGATCCAGGCATTCGCCGGCCAGGATACCAGCGGCCAATCGATGCTCGGCAGCGTCGTCAACGAGGCCGGCGGGACGATCGCCGGCGCGCGCTACGGCGTGCTGGCGGTCAGCGGTGCCTCGGTCACCAACGCCGGAACAATCTCGGGCAGCGAGACCGGCGTCGTCATCGGCCGCCAGAACAGCAGCGGCAAGGCGGGCGAACTGGTCAACACGGGCACGATCAGCGGCGGCGTGCTGATCGACGTCGACAGCGCGACGGCGAGCAACAGCGGTACAATCCTCAGCGAGACCGGCGTCGCTTTCACATCGCTCGGTGCGATAACGCTGACCAACAGCGGCACGATCAGCGGCGCGAACGGCGTTGCCGTTCAACTGAGTGCCTTCGACGATGCCGTCACGCTTCAAAGCGGCAGCGCGATCAGCGGCGCGATCGATGCAGGCGCAGGTGCGGACAGCCTCACGCTCGATGGCGATATTCTCGAGCTCACCGAGGCGCAGCAACTCGGCGCCGCGACGGGCTTTGAAACGCTCGAGGTTGCGGCAGGCTATTGGACGACCGCGGGCGTGGTCGGCGAATTCGACCAGGTCACGATCGCCGAGGCTGCCGCGCTCCAGGTCAACGAGGCCGATCTCGGTGAGGGCGAAGGGCTGTCCTCCCCGATCCTGACTTCGGCGGTGACGACCAACGGCCGGCTCGTGCTCAACTTCAGCGAGAATGACGTGGTGTCACAGCTCGACGAGCTGTCGATCACCGGCACGGGCACGATCGAACTGATCGGCGAGGCGGTCTTCACCGTCGACACCGACACGGTCGCTCACACGGGCGGCACGCTGATTTCCAACGGCGGCCTCGTGCTCACCGGGAGTCTCCTCGGTGACGTGACCACGTCGGGGGACGGCAGCTTCCAGCTCGGCGCGGGCGGAACCGAAGGCCAGTTCGCGGGCGATATCGTCAACGACGGGCGTTTCATTTTCAACCGCTCGGACGATTATGATTTCCTCGGCGCCTTTTCGGGCAGCGGTGTCCTCGACAAGATGGGAGCCGGCGTCCTGACCTTCAGCGGCGACTATAATTTCGATGGCATCACCAACATCCTCGCGGGCTCGGTTCGCATCGGGGGCCTGATCGATCCTGAAACGGTCTTCGATCTCGGCGGGGGTACGCTCGACATCTCGGGGAACGATCAGACGATCGGCGGCCTGTCGGGCGGAGAGGGCGCAACGGTTCAGATGGGCGAGAATGATCTCACCGTCGACCAGGACGAGGATAGCGCCTTTGCCGGGACGATCTCGGGCACCGGCGGCTTCACCAAGGAGGGCGCCGGCAACCTCAACCTCACCGGCAACAGCGACTATACGGGCCCGACCTCGATCAACGGGGGTACTCTCTCGGTCAACGGCTCGATTGCTTCGTCGCCGGTGACAGTCGGCGACGGCGGCACGCTCGGCGGCAATGGCATCGTCGGTTCGACCAGCGTTGCGGGCGGGGGCACCATTGCGCCCGGCAATTCGATCGGTCGCCTGACTGTCGCGGGCGACCTGGCTTTCGCCCCCGGGTCGGTCTTCGAAGTCGAGGTCAACGCCGCGGGCGAGGCGGACCGGGTCGACGCGACGGGCGCGGTCACCATCGCGAGCACGGCGAGCGTGTCGGTGCTGGCAGAGGATGGCAACTATAATCCGCGAACCGATTACATCATCCTGACGGGCGCGGATGGCATCACCGGAACCTTCGGGTCGGTGACGAGCGACCTCGCCTTCCTTGATCCGCTGCTGCGCTATGGTCAGGGCGTCGTGACGCTCTCGCTCTATCGCAATGATATCGACTTTGCCGATGTCGCGGTCGGGGCCAACCAGGCGGGGGTCGCGGCCGCAATCCAGGCGCGCGGAATCGACGATCCGCTATTCGAGACGCTGCTGGTCCAGAATGCGTCAGGCGCTCAAGCCGCCTATGGCGAGCTGTCGGGCGAGATTCTCGCGAACACCCTGAGCGGTCTTACCGATGACAGCCGCCACCTGCGCAGCGCGCTGCTCGGCATGGAAGCGCCACAGGAAGGCGGCGCCTTCATTTGGGGCTCGGCGTTCGGTGGCTGGGGCGACTTCGACGCGCAGGCCGGCGGCCGCGGCGTCAAGACCGACCATAAGGGGCTCGTTGCAGGCTTCGGCTACGGGGGCAACGGATTTGCCGCCGCGCTCTCGGCCGGGATCGGCAATTCGGACTTCCGCGCCGACGGGCGGAATGACCGGGCCAAGGCCGACAGCAAATATCTGGCAGCGCACCTCGCTTATGGAACGGGAGAGGGCTTGCGCGGTGCTTTCGGCCTTGCCTATGGCTGGCACGACGTCGACACGACGCGCTCGGTGGTCTTTGCGCCGCTTGCACAGTCGCTGAAGTCGGCGCGCGACGCGAACACCCTCCAGATCTTCGGCGAGGCGGGCTATGACTTCGCCATGGGCAAGGCGGCGTTGACGCCCTTTGCCCGGCTTGCCCATGTTCGCACCAAGAGCGATGCCTTCGCCGAAGCCGGCGGCAACGCGGCGCTCGCGATCGCGGGAGCCAAGCAGGAAACCACTTTCCTCAGCCTTGGTGCGCGCGCCCGCTTCAATATCGGACAGCCAGGTTTCCAGCCCTATGTTTCGGCTGCCTGGAATCGCGCCTCGGGTGACCGTGGAGCGCCGGTGGGGGCGGCGTTTGCGAGCGGTGGCGGCTCGCCCTTCGTGCTGACCGGCACGCTGATCCCGAAGAACTCGGCCGAGATCGAAGCAGGCTTCGATTACACGAGCGGCCCCTTCCGGATCGGCGCCGCCTACAGCGGCACGCTGGCGTCGGACCGCCGCACGCACGGGGCGCGTGTGACCGCGAGCTTTGCCTTCTGACCTGACCAGTCGGAGGAGGCCCGCGTTCGAAGGCCGGAGCGAACTTCCCGTCGCTCCGGCCTTTTCCCTTTGGCCAGGAACAAGGCCGCCAATAAAAGAGGTCGCCGGGTCAGCCCGCTAGCCGCTGCAGGTCTATGCCGCTCGGCTCCTGAAAGACGCGAAGGTGAAACTCCGGCAGGATCGCGAGGAGATGGTCGAAAATGTCGGCCTGAATATCCTCATAATCGACCCACGCTGTCGTCGCGGTAAAGCAGTATATCTCAAGCGGCAGACCTTGCGGCGTCGGCGCAAGCTGGCGCGCGATCAGCGTCATGTCCTTGGCGATGCGGGCGTCGGCACGCAGATAGTTGAGGACATAGGCCCGAAAGAGGCCGATGTTCGTGAGCCGGCGCGCATTGACCGGCTCGCGGCCCGCCTCGCCAAGGCGCGTATTCCACTCACCGAGCTCATTGCGTTTGCGGTCAAGATGCTCGCGAATGAGAGCGATCCGGCCCAGCTCGCGGCGTTCGTCGCCGGACAGAAAGCGAATGCAGCTTTGATCGAGAAACACCGCGCGCTTGATCCGGCGACCGCCTGATTCCGACATGCCGCGCCAGTTCCGGAAGCTTTCGGCGATCAGGCGGTGGGTTGGAATAGTCGTGATGGTCTTGTCCCAGTTCTGCACCTTGACGGTGTGCAGCGCGATGTCGATGACGTCGCCGTCAGCCCCCATCTGGGGCATTTCGATCCAGTCGCCGACACGCAGCATGTCGTTCGAAGTCAGCTGAACCGAGGCGACAAGCGAAAGAATCGTGTCCTTGAACACAAGCATCAGCACCGCTGCCATTGCGCCAAGGCCCGACAAAAGCAGCAAGGGCGACTCGTCCATCAACGCTGCGATGATCAAGATCGCCGCGCCCGCATAAAGCAGGATCTGCAGAACCTGGATATAGCCCTTGATCGGCCGGCTCGCCGCATCCGGACGACGCTCATAGATGCGATTTGCGAAGCGAAGGGTCTCGCTTATCGCCATCGCGACAAAGAGAATGATCGAAGCCGAAACGACATTGCTGACGAGCGTCGTCACCGCGGCAGGCAGGTGCGGCACGGCGCCGATCCCCGACGCGACGATCAGCGCCGGAACGATATTGGCAAGGCGCGCTGCAATCGGCGCCGGCGTGGGGCCGTCATGGGGCAGCAGGCGAAGGGCAAACCGAAGGAGCCCGTGCTTGACCGCGAAATTGGCGAGCCACGCGATGCCGGCGAGAAGCAACGCGGCGGCGAGGGTCTCCGCCCACGGCGGCAGACCGACAAGAAGGGGAATGTTGCGGAAGGCGGAAAGGCTTTCGTTCGTCATTTGCTGCATGGTGTCAAACCCGCGCGTGCGGGCCTCTTCTCCAATTGTCGGCATCAGGGGTGATCTCGCTCAGCGAGCGGATCTCGGGGCAAAGGGGTCTTCGCGTAGCGACTTCCCGGCGGTCTCGGGCATATAGTGCAGCGCGACGAGGCCGATAAGGCAGGCGATCATCATATAATAGGCCGGCATGAGCTGGTCGCCGGTCCAGTTGATCATCGCGCTGCCAATGGCCGGCGCGGTCCCGCCGAAAATCGACGTCGAGACATTATAGGCAATTGCAAAGCCGGCAAAGCGTACCGGAGTCGGGAACAGCGCCGGGAAATTTGCCGAGATGGTCGCAAGTTGCGGCACGTAGAGAAGGCCCAGCAAGACGAAAGCAACGATAGCGCCCGCGAGCCCCGTGCCCATTAGCATGTAGAGGGGCACGACCCCTGCCAGGAGTCCGAGCAGCGAAATGCGCCACATGGGGCGCCGTCCGATACGATCGGAAAGCGCGCCGGCAACAGGCAGGAAGCACATCATGAAGACCATGCCGATAATGGGCACAATCAGCGCCTGGTCGGCTGACAAGCCGATACGGCGCTGCAGATAGGTCGGCATATAGCTGAGCAGCGTATAGTTGACGACATTGAGCGCGACGACCAGCCCGCCGACAACGAGGAGAGGACGCCAATGATCGCGGATCAGTGCGCCGATGCCGGGCGAACGCTGCGCCTCGGCGACGACGCATTCTTCGAGGAAGATCGGCGTGTCGTCCATGCGCGAGCGCAAATAGGTGCCGATGAGCCCCATCGGCGCGGCGATCAGAAAGGGAATTCGCCAGCCCCACTCGTGCATCGCCGTCTCGCCAAGGGTCAGCGAAAAGAGCAGCATGAGCGCCGCGCCCAGCGAAAAGCCGGCGAGCGTCCCGACTTCGAGGAAGCTTCCAAAGAAGCCGCGGCGCTCATCGGGCGCATATTCGGCCATGAAGGTTGCCGCACCGCCATATTCGCCGCCCGTGGAAAATCCCTGCACCATGCGCAGCAGGATCAGCAAGGTCGGCGCCCAGAAGCCGATACGGTCATAGGAGGGGATCAAGCCGACCCCGAAAGTCGCGCCCGCCATCAGCAATATGGTCAGCGCGAGCACCGACTTGCGGCCGATGCGATCGCCGAGCGGTCCCCAGAAGAGGCCGCCCAGGGGCCGGACCAGAAAGGATATGGCAAAGGTCGCGAGTGCGAAGAGCACCGCTTCGTCGGTGTCGCCTGGAAAGAGCGCGGCCGAGATATAGGTCACCCCATAGGCGTAGATGCCGTAGTCGAACCATTCGGTCGCGTTGCCCAGCGCCGATGCCGTTATCGCGCGTCGCAGTGTCGAAGGATCGGGCGCAGCTACGCAGGCCGGTGCGGTATCGGAAGGCAAGGCCGTTTGCGTGGTCATGTCGTCACCTGTTGGTATCGTGGGGGGGTGCTGCCGGATCGAGGAGCGCCGCGGTTGGCGTGGTGCGCGGCAGGATCTGGAAGTCCTGCTGCGCCTCGCCCGGTACCGCCTCGCTCGCCACGAGGCGCCAGAGGCCAAAGCCGAGCAGGACGCCCGCTGCGAGAGCGATGAAGATGAAAAGGCCGCCCGCGCCCGCGCCTGTCATGACCGCCGCGGCGCCGACCGGGCCGAGCGCTGCACCAACAGAATAGATAAGGACGAGCTGCGCGCTCGCCGTTACCCGCTCGGAGGGAGCCAGTCGATCATTGGCGTGCGCCACGCTGAGCGGATAAAGTGCGAAGCTGAGCCCGCCGAAGGCAAATCCTAGCGCAAGCAGCAACGCGCCATCTGGCTCCAAGGCGAGCGCAATGCTGACGACGAGGGTCAGGGCGAAGCCGCCGATGATAACCTGCCTGCGGTCATAGCGATCGGACAGGCGCCCCAATGGCCATTGCAGCGCAACCCCGCCAAGGATCACCGTTGTCATGAAGGTAGCGGTGTCGCTGAGGCTGAGACCGATCCGGCGCGCGTAGATGGCGGCGAGACCGTAGAAGGCGCCGAGCAGCAGCCCGGTGATGCCGGCACCGGCGACGCCGAGCGGTGAGGCTTCAAACAGACGCTTTAGCGGCAGGGAGGCCGCATCCTCGAGCGGCGGCGCGGCGGCCCGCGTCAGGCAGACCGGGATGATCGCGAGCGAAATCAGGATCGAGGCAAGCTCGAAGGGTATCTGCGGCGCGCTCGTTCCCGAGCGCAAGATGAGCTGGCCGAGCGCCTGCCCCGAATAGAGCGCGACCATGTACCAGGCGAGAATTGTCCCGCGTGCCGCAGCGTCAGCGCGTTCGTTGAGCCAGCTTTCGACGCAGATGAAAACGCCGGCGACGCACATACCGTCGACCAGGCGCAGCGCGGCCCACAGCGCGGGATGCTGAAACAGGGCATAAGTGAGCGTGCTCGCCGACAGCAGCGCCACGAAGGCGGCAAAGGCCCGGATATGACCGACGCTGCGAACCACCTTGCCCGCTCGCAGGGCGCCAGCGACGAGTCCGGCAAAATAGGATGCAGCGACGAGGCCGATGACCATGGTGCCGCTTCCTCCTCGTTCGAGCCGCAGACCAATCAACGTCGAGAGAAAGCCGGCACCAGCCATCATCACGAAAATCGCGGCGAGGAGGCTGCGCACAGGCAATATGACTGCAATCATCGGCCGCGCCCGGCACCGCCTCATGCGGCGCGCCGGCCCTCCGCGCTCGAACCCTGATCCTCGACGAGGGCCTCGTGCAGCACGCGCACTGCTGCTTCGAAATCGCGGCATTCAAGAATGAACTGGACGTCGACGTTGCGGATCTGATGCTGGAGTGCGATGATGCCGATCCCCGCCCTTTCGAGCGCGCTGAGTGCATCGGGGACGAGCCCGCGGCGCGATATGTCGCTGCCGATCGCCGCGACCATCGCCACAGGCTGCGCCGAGATGGAGGCCTCGGGATAGTCTTTCTGCAGGTCGGCGATCACGCCCTTCAGCGCCTCGGCGCTTGCCGACAGATAATGGGTGATCGTGTTCGCATTCGACGATTTGCTGACGATCCATATGCGGTGCCGCGTCAGGGCGTCGAGGATCGCGGCATCATAGCCTTTCACCCCGACCATATCCTGCTCAAAAAAGGTCAGCGCCTGCATCTGGCGGATACCTGTGACGATTTCGACCCTTGGTACGTCGGAGACATAGTCGCCGGTTACCAATGTGCCTCCATCGTCACGGTCGAAGCTGTTGCGGACACGCAGCGGAATCCCGCTCTGTCTCAGTCCGCGTCCGGCGCCGGGGTGGATCGCCTCCATGCCGAGGTTCGCAAGCTGGTCGGCGACATCATAGTTGGTGCGGCCGATCTTGCACGCCTTCTCCTCCCCCACCAGCTTGGGGTCGGCGCTCGACAGATGGAACTCCTTGTGGATGATCGCCTCGCGCGCGCCGGTGACAACCGCGAGGCGCGAGAAGGTCATTTCGGTATAGCCGCGCGCATAGCGACGAACCATTCCGCCCTCGCATCCCGCATAGCCGGTGACGATCGGCATCGTTGTTGCAAGGTCGATCGAAGCGAAGGCGTCCTTGAGCCGTTCATCAAGGCTTCCAAGATGGTCCTGGTCCCACAATGTCAGATCGACGAAGCACGCGTTCACGTCCCGGTCGCGTAGCAGCATCGCGGTGCTGTGCCCGCTATGGGCCTCGCCAATCCCGGCGAGTAGCTCGCGGACCGTCATCAGCTGTTCCTTGACGCAAAAGCGGCCGTGGGCGCGCAGTCGCGCCAGATCCTCGAGGCAGGCCGTAACCGCGTCGATGCGCTGGTCCACGAAAGCATCGGCCTCGGCCCGGCTTTCGGGCCGCGCGAACATCGCCGCGTTACGCGCGTGCATTACGCTGCGGACATTCTCCATCGCCCCGCGCCAGCCCCCGGCATCTTCGTCGGCGACAAAGCGGCCGTATACGCCCGGCGCGCCGCTCTTCTTGTTCTCGAGCAACAGGTCTGTCATCCCCGCATAGGCCGAGACGACGAAGATGCGGTTATAAAGGTCGGCGCCCGATCGGCCGCCGATCAACACATTGTCGAACAATGTCGCCGTCGCGGCCATCGAGGTGCCGCCTATCTTCTCGACGCTGTGCCCCTTCATGCCGCCACAGCCTCGACGAGCGAGCCTCTTTCGATCGTCAACGGCCGGGGATCGCTGCGATGCGCAAGGAACCATGGGCGCGGCTTGTCCACCCCGAAGGGCGGCCCCAGCCGGTTGCTGAGGGCGTTATAGACGAGGAAGGCGTTGGCACGGGGAAAGGGGGTGATATTGCCATTCGATCCGTGCATCAGATTGCAGTCGAAGATAATCACCGTTCCCGGCTTGCCGGTCGGCGCCACGATGCCGTGCTTGTGCGCGAGCTCGGCAAGGCTTTCCTCGTCGGGCACGCCATATTCCTGGCGCTTGAGCGAGCTGAGATAATGATTGTCCGGGGTTTCGCCGACGCAGCTTAGAAACGTGCGGTGCGATCCGGGTATCAGCATCAGCGGTCCGTTGTGCGGGGTATTGTCCGCGAGCAATACCGACATCGACAGCGCGCGCATCCGCGGCATGCCGTCCTCGACATGCCAGGTCTCGAAATCGCTGTGCCAGTAGAATTCCTTGCCCGTGAAGCCGGGCTTATAGTTGAGGCGCGACTGGTGGATATAGATGTCGTCGCCGAGCAGGAAGCGCGCGACATCGGCAAGCCGCGCGTCGGCGGCGAGGCGGGCCATCACGGGGCTCTGCGCGTGGATCTCGAAGATCGAGCGGATTTCCTTGCCTTGCGGCTCGGTTACGATCGTGTCGCTGTCGAGCGCGTCCGGATTCGCGAGCAACGCGCCTGCAGCCTTTTGCAGGAAAGCCACCTCTTCGGCCGAGAAAATATCCTCAAGGACGATATAGCCATCGCGGTCGAACTGCGCGGCCTGCGCCGCGCTGAGCGGCGCGTCATCGGTCCATTCGCTATGAAGAACGGGGTCCTGCCGCGGCCGCATTTCGGCCTCCGCAGCGCGGCGTGAGGGGTAGAGGTCTTGCATCGGACGTCTCCCTTTTCATTTTCTGGTGATTCTGGTGATTCTGGTGATTCTGGTGATCAGTCAGCGGGAACAAGGTCAGCGTCAGCCGGATAGGCGCCGTCTTCGTCATGCACCTCCTTGCCAGTCACGGGCGGGTTGAAGGCGCAGGCGGTCAAGATATCCGTCTCGGGCCGCACGATGTGCCGGTCGTGGTCGTTGAGCGCATATAGGACGCCGGGCTCGAGCCGGTGGATTTCGCCGGTGGCCAGATCTTCGATCGTGCCGCTGCCTTTGAGAATGAAAACGGCCTCGAGATGGTTCTGATAGTGCATCTTGAGTTCGCTGCCGGCGAACATGGTAGTGATGTGGAAGGAAAAGCCCATTCCATCGTCCTTGAGCAGCATGCGGGCGCTCGCCCAGCCGTCGGAGCGGACGTTGCGGTCAGACTTGCGAATGTCATTGAGGTTGCGGACGATCATGTGATTTTCTCCTGCTTCATTCGGCGGCGACAGCGTAATTATTTTCCGCCGCCTCGCGGATCTTGGTTTCGAGGATGTCGAGGCCGATGCCGAGAACGGCATCGTCAATGACAAGCGGCGCGAGCACCTTGATAACCTCGTCATGCGCACCGCTGGTCTCGATGATGAGGCCCGCGTCGAAGCAGGCGGCTGTAACAGTCGCGGCAAGCTCGCCCGAGCCGAGGTTGATCCCGCGCATCATACCGCGGCCGCGCGCCTCGAAACCATGTTCGGCAGCGATACGAAGAAGCCGCGATTCGAGCAGCTGGCTACGCCGCTCAATGTCGCGATGAAATTCCTCCGTGCTCCAGAAATGGCGTAGCGCCGCGGTCGCGGTCACGAAGGCGTGGTTGTTCCCGCGAAACGTCCCGTTGTGCTCGCCTGGCGACCATTGGTCGAGTTCAGGGCGCAGCAAGGTCAGCGCAAAGGGCAGTCCCATGCCCGACAGCGACTTGGCGAGCGTCACGATGTCGGGGATGAAGCCCATCGCCTCGAAGCTGAAAAAGCCGCCTGTGCGGCCGCAGCCAGCCTGGATGTCATCGACGATAAGCAGCGCGCCGTGGGATTTCGCGATATCGGCAATCCGGCGGAGCCATTCGGGCGAAGCGGCATTGAGACCGCCTTCGCCTTGCACCGTCTCGACAAGGATGGCAGCGGGCGCGTCGAGCCCGCTCGACGGATCGGCAAGTCGTTGTTCCAGAAGGTCGGCGGTGTCGACGTCAGGGCCATAATAGCCGTCATAAGGCTCGTGCGCGACGTGGCTGAGCGGCACGCCCGCGCCCCCGCGCTTGGCCGCGTTGCCGGTGCAGGCGAGCGCGCCGAGCGTCATACCGTGGAAACCGTTGGTGAAGGCAATCACCAACTCGCGGCCCGTAATCTTGCGCGCGAGCTTGATCGCGGCCTCGACCGCATTGGTGCCCGTGGGTCCGGTGAACATCGCCCGGTAATCGAGCCCGCGCGGCGTCAGAATCAGATCTTCGAAAGCCGTGAGAAAGCCTTGCTTGGCGCCGGTGTGAAGGTCGAGCCCGTGCGCGATTCCGTCCGCGGAAATATAGTCGAGCAAGGCCTGCTTCAAAATCGGATGATTGTGCCCATAGTTGAGCGTTGAGCAGCCCGACAGAAAGTCGAGATACCGGCCGCCCTGATCGTCATGCATCCAGACGCCTTCGGCGCGGCCGAACTGGCGCGGCATCGAGCGGGCATAGCTTCTGACTGCGGATTCGCGGCGATCATAGATGGCCGTGTCCGGAACTGTGCCGGACGGTTCAGGTGACATGGTCATGGTTCAACCCCGTTTTTCGTGAATAGTCTGGCGATCGATGGGCCCGATGCGGGCCAGAAACTCGGTGGCGTGGGCCCCGGCGAAATGTGTTTCGCGCTCGAAAAACGCCTTCCGCTCAAGGGGGGCTCGCCAATCTCTGGCAAGCCCGCGAAACAGACGCCATGACGCCTCATTGTCATCGGTTATCGTGGTGATCAGATGAGTCGTATCCCGCTGCTCCGGCCTTGCAAGCAGGGCGGAGATCATGCGGCGGGCAATCTGCTTTCCGCGCCCCTCTGCCGAGACGGCGACCTGCCAGACAAAAAAAGCGTCAGGATCCGAAGGGGGGCGATAGCCTGAGACCCAGCCGACGATGCGGCCCGCCTTTTCAGCGACAATGCAATTGCCGGCGAAATGCGCGCATTGCAGAAGGTTGCAATAGCGGCTGTTGCGATCAAGCGGCGGGCAGGCCGCGATCAACGCAGTTATGGCTGGTCCGTCCGCGGCTTGCGGCTTGCGTAGCTGGATTTCATCCGCAGCGGGTGGTGGTTCATCCCGATCTTTCCCTGGAGGCAATGACTCTGCGTCTTTTTGCCGAACAAATATCTTTCATCTCCTGAAATGATTTTCTGGTGACCCAAAGATAGGTGGATCATGATTCGAAGGAAAATATAGGGATTTCATTGCTGATCTCAACCCGGGGCGGGAAATTAATCTTTCAAGAAGTGAAATAGAATGGCGCGCCCTTGATCCTTAAGCGCTTTGCGGGGGCGGGCTGGGGCGCTACAAATGCGCATGGATTCGGAGATAGCGAGCGCGACATTGAAGGCCCTGCGGCGCGTCCTGCGCGCGGCTGAAGGCGGCACGCGGCGCCTTGCCTCGGCGACGGGGCTCACGCCTTCGCAATTGCTGGTTCTGCGCGAGATTGATGGTGGGGAAGAGGTCACCCCCGGTGCGGTCGCGCAGCGCCTGCAATTCAGCCACGCGACAATTACCGCAATTGTGGACCGGCTTGTAGCCTTGCGCCTTGTGACGCGCGCGCGCAGCGATCGGGACAAGCGGCGCATGCTCCTCGAGGCGACGCCCGAGGGCCGGCGCCGCCTCGCGGAGGCCCCCGATATGTTGCAGGAAATATTCAGCGCCCGCTTTTCGGCGCTTCCCGCGTGGGAGCAAGCGATGGTCCTCGCTGGCACAGAGCGGCTGGCGGACATATTGGGCGCAGCCGACATGGACGCAGCGCCCTTGATCGATGCGGGCCCAATTGATCGAGCCTGAATTCGAGTTTCTGCGCCAGCGAGCAGGCGCTCCACCCCATGTTTGGGCGAGGGCCGCGGCCGGGACCTGCAGCGAGTTCATCTCATGGGGGCGCTTTCCTATTTTGGAAAAGCTCGGCGCCGCTTCCGGCGCGGGTAGAAAAACAGAATTTCTAAGAAAACATCTATTTTGATTTTTCTAGATTTATAGTCTGGATATCTCGATGCTCTCTAATGAGAAGTAACTAAAATTCGACTTTATCAAGAAATTTTTGAATATTTTTCTCGTTAAAATTAAACTTCCCTGTCACTCGTTGCCCAAAGCTAGCGGGCCGCTTGAATATTTCTGCAGAACCCTTATCTACAGGGCCGTCATGAGTGTCAGATCTCCTTTCTGGACCAGCGGACGCATGCTGATTGGCGTCTAGCCGGACGCGGGCCCGCCAGGCTGCGTCCGGTGCATGGCATCTCGTGATGGGTCGCCGGCAGGATCTCCGCGCCCCTTTCTCCTGATGCGAGGCAAATTTTCCCACCCGGACGGGCGCTTCTCCGTCCGGTCCTCTTTGCTGGACAATGGAGCTATGAAAACAATGGCGACCCGAACCCGCCCCCCTATCCCCGGCGCGTGCCGGAAGACGCAGGAAGCCGAGCGCCTGCTTGCCCGCTATCCGCAGCTCGACGCATTCGAACTCGCACGGCTTGTCGCGATTTTCCCCGACCTGCCGTTGATCGACAAGGCCGTGATGACGGCTGACGAGGCGCTGTCGGACAAGCTTGCGGCATTCTACCGCGACCACGGCGACAGGCTCAGCGTATCGAGCGGACTTCTGTCGCTCTTGCTTGTTCTTCCCGTCGCTGCAGCTGGGGCGGCGCTCTGGTGGCTGATCGGCTGATCGCTGGGCGGTTGACCCCTTGCTTTCCTGTGCACCTATCACCCTGAAAGAAACTGCTATGTCTATTCATTTTGCTTCCTTCAAGCGCGACGGCGCCCTGGAGGACAGTCCAGTCGCCCCATTGCCTTCCCAAAGCCCGAGGCGTGGCCCGGCCGCGATGCCCCGACTGGGAATTTTCGACGAGGATCGTATCGCAAGGACTGGCGAAGATATCTCACTGCTTCTGCTGCTCATTCCGGTCGCCCTGCTCGCCCTCGTTTCTTTCGGAGCCATGCTGACCCCGCTCTGATTCCTGGTCGCTGCTCGCCAAAGGGACCGCGCTCCGCCTGCCTCCGAGGTCTCGCGGGTCGGGGCGCCGATGACCGTCGGTGACGGCGGATTTGAGTGAGAACATGCCCCGCCGTGCGCACGCGCGGCGGGCCATTGTCTTCAAACCTTTCGTCGGAATCGGCGAGCGAGTGCGGGATTGGGCGCGCTAACAGCGCGGAAAAAGCCGCTTTTGGAGGACCGTACATCGGCCGCGCCGAAAATCTGGTGGCGGGGTATCCTTTCGGAGCACGCGCGCTGCGTCGTGCCGGCACGTCAGAGGGAATGAAGACCGTGCCTTGCCCGCCAAGGCCAATATGCCATTTCCCTCCTTTTAATCAAGTCTTGAAAAAGGAAAAATCTTTCATCACAACTGGACTTTATGTTCTTCGGCCCTGTGAAACAGTAATGCGGTTTGTTATGATTTTCGGGTTATTTTTTCTCGCGGCGTTTTGAGGAAGGAAAGGGAGAGGATTGAGCTCGCGCAGCGACAGCGCGCGACTTGCTCCTCACCGTCCTTCAGCCAGAAATTGTCCTGCCTCCCGGTTTTGGTCGGCGTTGATCGCCACCGTGAAAGCTGTTAGAGCCGCTGCGATGACCAACGACCGATCCCTTCGTTTCAAGGCGTATTGGCGCTCCTTTACCTAGGAGCGGCATGGCATCATCCTGTGACCATCGCCGCCGTGTTCGGACAGGCGATTGGTCAGCATCAAGCGATCCTCCTCCATCACGGCGCGCGTTTTGAGAAGAAGACGCGACATGACCGATACCTTGCTTGCCCTGTCGACCGAGCGCTGCCGCATCGCGCCGCTTATCGCCGATGATGCCCGCGCACTTGCAGCGATCATCGATGAGACGGTGACATCGCAGATCGATTTCCTGTGCGAACCCTTCACCGAAAGCGATGCGCGCGCGCTGATCGCGGGGTCGGGCGGCGGCGATGTCTTTCACGCCGTCCGCAGCGTCGATGGGGCCGCGCTCGACGGCGTGATCGGCGTCCATCGCCGCGCCGGAGGCCACTATGAAATCGGATATTGGTTCGCGGCGCGCTCGCGCGGACGCGGCCTTGCGACCGAAGCGGTGCGCGCAGTGATCGACGCGCTCGCGGCGTCGCGGCCCGGTTGCTCGATCGTGGCCGAATGCCGCCCCGACAATGCGCGCTCGCGCGCGCTGCTGCGCCGCGTTGGCTTCGTGTCGACGGGCCTCGGGGGGCGGCGGCGGGGGCGGATGCTGCTTGCGTGGCGCGCCGCGCCGCTCGACCGAATCGACGTATGCTGAGCGGTCAGGCGCGTGCGCTGGCTTCTTCGGTGAGGGCGCTGACAATCGCCGCCACCGAGGCGGGGGCAAAAGCGAAGCCCATATGGCTGCAGCCCACTTCCACCTGCCGGTCGCTTTCGCTCGGCAGACCGCGCGCGCTCGCCGGCGCGACGACGCCGTCGCGCGCCGACCATAGGGCGAAGGTCGGCATGGCGGGGCGCGCTGCGGGGTGGAAGTCAACGGGCGGACGCTCGACAGGATGCCCCGCAACAGCATGATAGAGGCGCCATGCGCGGTTGGCGCGGCGGCTCCCCGAAAAGGGCGATCCGAGCGTCACGACGCGCGCAACCTTGCCCGGATGATGTTTGGCATATTCGCGCGCGTAAATGCCGCCCAGGCTCCAGCCGACGAGCGCGGGCGCGCGCCCTGTCCGGGCGATGATCCAATCGACGCGGCCGTCGATGCGTTCGATGAGGTCGGCCGTCGCGCCGCGGTTGAAACCAAGGCCCCAGGCGTAGCAGCGAAACCCCGCACGGCGAAGGTCGGCGCGCAGCGTCCTGGTGGCCCAGTCGCCCGACAGAAAGCCGGGCAGCACCATCACGGGTGGATGAGGGCTATCGGGATTGGGGATATGGCCAAGGCGCCAGACCCGGCCGCAGAGCGCGCGCAGCAGCCCGCCAGCTTCGCCCCAGAGAAGGGCGAGGGGCGGGAGGGCGTCGGCGCCTGGCAGAGAGCCGGTTTTTCGGGAGCCGAGAGAGAGGAAGGCGCGGGTCATCGGCAATCCGTTCGTATTTCCCGCAGACGCGGGCGATTTTCCATCCTTGCCCGATACCAAGGTGGGGAAAGCGAGTGCCCTGATCAAGCCCCCTGAACGAAGGCGCAAGGGCTAGCTCTTGGGAATAAGCTTGAGCAGCTTTCCGTCCTTTCCGTCGGTCAGCAGCCAAACCGATCCATCTTCATTTACCTCGACCTCGCGGATGCGGGTGCCGAAGTCCCAGCGGTCGGATTTATGGAGCTTGTCGCCATCGATGGCCATGCGGATCAGTCCCTCCCCTGAGAGCGCCCCCATCAGGAGGCTGTTCTTCCAACCCGGATAGAGGTCGCCTCCGTACCAGGCGAGCCCGCCTGGCGAGATCGAGGGATTCCACCAGAGTTTCGGAGCGCTGAACTCGGGGCGGGTCGGATGATCGGGGATGTCCCGGCCGTCATAATGGTCCCCGTTCGATACGATCGGATAGCCGTAATTGGCGCCGCGCTCGACCAGATTGACCTCGTCGCCGCCCTTCGGGCCCATTTCCTGCTGCCAAAGCCGTCCCGCTCCGTCGAAGGCGATGCCGAGGAGATTGCGGTGACCGAGCGACCAGATTTGCGCCGTTACGCCGCCGCCCCCCTTCGCGGCGTCGGCGAAGGGATTGTCGGCGGGCGTGCTGCCGTCGGGCTGAAGCCGCACAATCTTGCCGAGATTCTTGTCCATATCCTGGGCGGGGTCGAATTTTTGCCGCTCTCCCGACGTAATGAAGAGATATTGGCCATCGGGCGAAAAGGCGAGGCGATGCGAAAAATGGCCGCGGCCAGGAACCTTTGGATCCTGCCTCCAGATGATTTCGAGCCCTTCGATCCGCGGCTTATCCCCATCTACCAGCTTTGCCTTGCCGACGACGGCGCCAAAGCTGCCGCGCGCACCCGCCTCCACCCAGCTTAGATAAATTGTGCCGCTTTCGGCGAAATCGGGGCTCAGGATGACGTCGCCGAAGCCGCCCTGGCCGCCATAGGCGACCTGCGGCACACCCGCGACGTCACGCGCTGCGCCGCCTGCTTGCCAGAGTTTGAGCTTGCCTGCCCGCTCGGTCACAAGCGCGCGCGTCCCGCCGGGAAGGAAAGTCATGGCCCAGGGTTCTGCAAAGCGCGCAACCTCCTGCACCGTGAACGGCGCGCCCGCGAGCGGCGCCGCGGGCTGAGCGCCCGATGTGTCGAGCGACGTATCGGAGGCGGCACTGGACTGGCTGCCGCCCGAACAGGCCGCGATCACGAAGGCGGCCGAAAAGGCGAGGGGTCTGAATCTCTTCATGGGAAGGCTCGCTAGGCTATTGAAGGAGGCAATTTTGCCGCGGGTGCGGCACGATGTCGAGCCTTGCCGACCCTCGCCGCGCCGGCTCGCTGAAGGTGACGGGCGAGACGTCACGCGAGTTTCATCCGGGTCGCGTCGGCGTGCTCGAGGGCGGGTCGCTTTCAGCGCCGCGCGTCGCGGCGCGCCGCGATCGCCTCGACGCTGTCCATGATGGCGTCGATGGCCTCGCTGGCAGGCGGCGATTCGGCGCGCTTTTGCGAAAACTGGCCGCGTGCCATAATCTCTTCGAGCGCAGCGCGCGCGCGCGAAACACGGCTTTTCATCGTGCCGAGCGCGCAGCCGCAGATCGCGGCCGCTTCCTCGTACGACATACCGCCTGCGCCAACGAGGATCAGCGCCTCGCGCTGGTCCTGCGGCAACTCCATCAGTCCCCGCTGGAGGTCTGCCATTTCCCCTGAATCTTCCTGCGCTGCGGGGGTGGACAGGGTGCGTTCGACGGTGCTTTCATCATATTCGCCGCGAAACTTGTTACGGCGCATTTGCGACAAAAAGGTGTTGCGCAGGATGACGAAGGTCCACGCCTTTATCGACGTTCCGCGTTCGAAGCGATCGCGCGACGCCCACGCCTTGACCATGGTGTCCTGTGTCAAATCGTCGGCGAGATCGGGATTGCCGGACAGGCTTCGCCCATAGGCGCGAAGATGCGGAATCACGTCGGCAAGTAGCGCCTTGAACTCGGTGTCCGACAGCGGGCTGTCATCGGGCGCGTCTTGGGAATGCTGCACAGCATTTCGACGGGTCATTCGGGACGTTTCTGGTCGAGCCGGGACAAAAGATCGAGCATGCGGTCGGGCAGCTCCTCCGCGACAATCGTTCCGTAAATCATGCGCAGTTTTGCGCTGACCGGCTCGGGCGATTGCCGTCCGGTCAGCACCCGATGCCATTCGTCACCGCCCGTGCCGGGGAAGGGACTGCGCGGCCAGCGCGAACCATCTGCCATCGCCGGCGGAGCGCCGTGGCCGTTCATCCTCTTTTCGCCGTGGGTTGCCATGAGCGAGCAACGACAGAAGCGCCCTTGGAGTTCCCCCAGCCCCCGAATTTTCGTGGCAAAGCGTTGCAGCGAAGCCACAGTTGGCTGCCCGCGCGCCACGGCAGCGCAGAGGTCACGCTGCTGGACAAAGTCATTGTTGGGCTTTGCAACGCCTGCAGCACCGGCTAAGCCATCCCCAGATGACAAGTTTCTTTACAGCGCCGCGGATGCATCCTGCAGGATGCCGGCCATGACGAGCGACGCCCCCTCCCAACCCCTGGACGACGCCAGCTTCAAGCGCGAACTTGCTGCGATGCTGCCGCATCTGCGCGCTTTCGGTCGCAGCCTGACGGGCAACGCCGATCTCGCTGACGATCTGGTGCAGGAGACGATGCTGAAGGCGTGGAAGGCGCGCGCGCAATATATTCCGGGGCCGGCAAGCATGAAAAGCTGGGCCTTCGTGATTTTGCGCAACTGCTTTTTGTCGCAGATGCGGCGCAAGAAGTTCACAGCGGAATATGATGAACTCGCGGCCGAGAAAATGTTGGTCGCACCCGACGATCAGGACGACAGCCTGCATCTTGCCGACGTCCAGCGGGCACTGCTCATGCTGCCGGTCGACCAGCGCGAGGCGCTGGTCTTGATCGGCGCGGGGGGCCTCAGCTACGAAGAGGGTGCTGCAATCTGTGGCTGCGCGATCGGCACCATGAAGAGCCGCGTTTCACGCGCGCGCGCCGCGCTCCAGGACATATTGGAAGGCGGCGAGATGCCGCTGCGGAGCGAGGATGAACTGCCCGCGAGCGATGCTTTCGCCGCCATCATGGACAAGGTGGACGATCTGACGGCGAATGGCCCGGCGGGGGAATAGCGCCCCTGGTCGTTACGATCCGCCGCGAACGCCAAGATAGGCTGCAATCATTCGGGATGTCTCAGCGACGAGACGTTGCCGCGCCTCTCCCGAGAGGATCTTAGGGCGGTGGATCACCGCGCTATGCGTGAGGGCCTCGATCGAGGTGACGCAGATAAAGGCGGCAAGATCCAGGTCGGTCACGACCAGCGCGTCGCGGTGATCCTCAAGATAGGCACGGAATAGGTTCAGAGCCTCGCGGTGGAAAAGCTCAACTCCCTCGAGCTCGCCTGTGCGCGGCGTCTGTTCGGCCAGAACGCGATGCAACGCAGGATGGACCCTGTGCGCCTCGATCGCGGCGGCGACCAGGCAGTCGATACCAACTCCGATCGGTTCGCGTTCGGCCTCTGCCATAGCTTGGCGAACGACCTGCATCAGATCGTGGTTATGGCGTTCGATGACCGCGGCCACGAGGGCCTCCTTGCCGGGGAAATATTGATAAAGCGAGCCGATACTCACGCCGGCTTCCTCGGCGATACGATTCGTGCTCGCTCGGTCAAAGCCCTCGCGCACCAGAATGCGAGCGGTCGCCTCGACGAGCGCCGCCACCGTCGCGCGCGAGCGGGCCTGAGCAGCCTTCTTTCGTGCGCGCGTCGAGCGCTTCTGACCCAGCATGTGCGTGCCTTTGCCGATGCGAGTAGTTATTGTGAGCAATTACTCATATTCTGGCAATCCCAAATAGGCCGCGAGGGAATGAGGAGCGTCAGATGGTCAACTTGCCTTTTATGCAGCTCGTCGATGTCAAACGCTGGGCGGACAGGGAATTGCTTGAGGCAATCGAGCAGAGCCGTGATGCCCTCAGCGAGCAGGACATGGATATTCTTCATCGTCTTCTCGACCATATCCACGCGGTTGACCGCATCTTTCAGCACCATCTCGAAGGCAAGGCGCATACATATCGTGCTCCGCAAACCGAAACGCTCCCGGGCTTGTGCGCATTGAAGAGCTCGATCAGCGAGGGGGATGACTGGTATGCGGCCTATGTCGAGGCGCTACCCTTCGAGGCCTTCGACGAAGCGGTCGATTTTACCTTCACCAGCGGCAGGCCAGCGCGGATGAGCCGCGGGCAGATCATTCTGCATGTGTGCCTTCACGGAACCTATCACCGCGGCAACGCCGGCGCGCTCCTACAGCTCCGGGGCCTTAGTCCGGGGCGCGACAGCGTCGCAGACTATTTGCAGGCAGCCGCCTGATGGTGCGTCTCAGGCCGCCAGTTCGGGGGTGAAGAGCAGGCTCTGGCTAATGGCGGCACGGACCGTATTTTCGCGGAAGGGCTTGGAAATAAGGAAGGTGGGCTCGACGCGATTGCCGCTGAGCAGTCGTTCGGGAAAAGCGGTAATGAAGATCGCGGGCACGGGTGCGCGCGCCAATATGTCCTGCACAGCGTCGATCCCCGAGGATCCGTCGGCGAGCTGCACGTCGGCGAGAATGAGGCCGGCATCGGTGTCCTCGAACGCCGCGACCGCGTCGTCGTGCGTTGTCGCGATCCCCGCCACCTCATGTCCAAGGTCGCGGACGATCTGCTCGAGCTCCATCGCGATCAGCGGCTCATCCTCGATGATGAGCACCGAGGTCCTGCTCTCGCGATCGAGGTCGTCGACCGCCTCGGTCAGCAGGGCTTCGACGGTTTCCGTATCAGTGCCAGTGATCATGGCCGCTTCTTCGGTCGAGAACCCCTCGAGCGCAGTCAGCAGCAAAATCTGGCGGGCAAGTGGCGTGATACGGGCGAGGCGCCGGTTGGCGGCGCGGATGAGCGGGTCTTCGTCATCCGAGCCTTCGCCATCGGACAGGAACACCGTTTCCCAGATGCGGTGAAATGCCCGGTAAAGAGCCGTGCGCGCGTCGGGGATGGGTTCGAATTCTTCAGGCGCAGCAACAATCACCTCCAGCAGCGTATGGACGAAATTGTCGCCGTGCTGCTGGCTGCCCGTCAGCGCGCGCGCATAGCGGCGCAGAACCGGCAGGTGACCGCGAATTTCCTCTCCCAGTGTCATGTAAGGCCTCCCTTTGGTCCAATCGATACGCCGTCGAGCCCTGGGGAGTTCCGTCGACGTTCAAAAAAGCGCGCCCTGGCCCTGCAACTTGTGGCCGGCGGATGCGTAGACACTCCCGGGACGTTGATGCGGTCCACCGGGGAGGGTCGGCCGGCCGCTGATCAATCCTTAACAGGACGACGATGCTTTTGTAGGGACCGATTTCATGGCACAGCGGCCCCCGGAACAGAGCGGCGCCAAGGCGCCCGCAGGAGGCGAGGGGCATCCATTGGCGAAAGGTCGGGATGAGGGGACTTCACGGGATGAACGCTGGCGGCTGCAGACGCTTCGCGAATATCGCATCATGGGAAGCAGCTCCGAGGTGGCTTTTGACCGAGTGACGAAGCTGGTCGCCGACCTGTTCGACGCGCCGATCGCTCTCGTTTCCTTTGTTGACGATCGCCTGCAATGGTTCAAATCGGCGCAAGGGCTCGACCTCACCGAACTGCCGCGCGACGTCGGCTTTTGTCACCATGTCATAAAGGGCGGCGCGCCGCTCCTTGTCGCTGACACGTCGCAAGACCCGCGTTTTCGAGACAATCCGCTCGTTACGGGCGAGGCCGCAATCCGCTTCTATGCCGGGGTACCGCTGAGCGCCCACAATGGCGCGGTGCTCGGCGCGCTCAGCGTCATGGACCGCAAGGCCCGGGGGCCGCTTGACCCGCGCGAGGTCGAGCGGCTTGAGGATTTCGCAGCCATTATCATGGCGGAGGCGGAATTGCGTCGCACGGCGGTCGAGCGCGATGAGGCGCGCCACATCCTTGAACGCGCGCTCGATTATTCGAGCATCGCGATCTGGCAGCTCCATGTGAACGACGGCGCGGTGCGCTGGCGCGGCGCGGTTGGCGAATTATGGGGCGCTGATTATGAAATCGCTCTTGCATCGCTCGACGGCGTCTTGAAACGCGTCCACCCCGACGACCGATCGCTGGTTCGCACGGCCCTCGACGAGGCCATCGGCAATGGCACCCCCTATGCCAGCGAATTTCGCGTCGTTCACCCCGAGCGCGGTGTGCGCTGGCTCGCGGGCCGCGCCGATTGGGACGTGCGGCGCGACGAGGCCATCCTGACGGGCATCAACGTCGACATCACCGAACAGAAGAGCCGGCAGGAGAATGCCAATCTTCTGATGCGCGAGCTCCATCACAGGATGCGAAATCTTTTTGCCACTGTTGGCGCGATCATCTCGCTGACCCGGCATTCGGCGCGTGACGTCGATGACTATGTCGAGCGGATCAGCAGCCGGCTCGATGCGCTCAACCGAGCGCAGAATGTTCTGCTCGGCGCCAATTTCATGACCGGGTCGATGCATGCCTTGATGCGCGAAGTCGAGGCGGCTTTCCCCGGGGTGCGCTGGTCGGGCCCGGACCTGCTGCTTCCCGAAAATTCGCTGGTCGCGATGGCGCTCCTCCTCAATGAACTTGCGACAAATGCGGCCAAGCATGGCGCGCTGTCGGCCGAAGGCGGCCGGGTTGAGGTGCGCTGGGCCAATGACTCGGTCGAAGGGGATGATCGGCAATTCCGGATGACGTGGAAAGAGAGTGGCGCTCCTGCGGAGGTTTCCGCGCCTGACCGCACGGGCTTTGGCACGCTACTCATCGAACGCAGCGTTCGAAACAATCTGAGCGGAACGATCGAGCGGCGGTGGGACCCCGCCGGGCTGATTGTCGACATCGCGCTGCCGGCGCGCTGGCGCGAAGCATAGCCGACTTAACCCAGAACTATTTGTTCCCTATACGTTCCCATGCTAGGCATGGGCGCATGTCCGCAAAGCCGATTCTCGAAAAGCTGGCCATATTGGCCGATGCCGCAAAATATGACGCCTCGTGCGCCTCGTCGGGGACGGTGAAACGCGACTCGACCGGAACAAGGGGCATCGGGTCAACCGAAGGCATGGGGATTTGCCATAGCTACGCACCCGACGGGCGGTGTATCTCGCTGCTCAAGATACTGCTCACCAACTTTTGCGTTTACGACTGCCGCTTTTGCATCAATCGCGCGTCAAGCAACGTCGAGCGCGCGCGCTTCAGCCCTGCAGAAGTGGTTCGCCTGACGCTCGATTTTTACAAGCGCAACTATATCGAGGGGCTCTTCCTTTCGTCGGGCATTATTCGTTCGGAAGATTATACGATGGAGCAGCTCGTCGAGGTGGCACGCCTGCTGCGCGAAGAGCATCGCTTTCAGGGCTATATTCATCTCAAGACGATCGCGGGGGCCGATCCGGGACTGGTGGCGCTGGCGGGGATTTATGCCGACCGCCTCTCGACCAACGTCGAACTCCCCACCGAAGCCGGGTTGACGAGCTTTGCGCCGGAAAAGAGGCCCGAGACGATCCGCAAGACAATGGCGTCGGTGCGCGTCGGCGAATCCGGGGCGATCGAGGCGGCAAAAGGCCGGCTCATCGGCAAGGCAAGGCCCCCGCGCTTTGCCCCGGCGGGACAATCGACCCAGATGATCGTCGGCGCCGATGCCGCACGCGATGATGACATTCTCAAGACCGCGACCAATCTCTATTCAGCATATCAGCTCCGCCGCGTCTATTATTCGGCGTACAGTCCGATCCCCGACGCAAGCAGCGACCTGCCACCGCTGCGCCCGCCGCTGATGCGCGAGCACCGTCTGTATCAGGCCGACTGGCTGCTGCGTTTCTACGGGTTCGAGCGGACCGAGATCCTGGAGGGCGCCAAGGACGGTATGCTCGACCTTGCGATCGACCCCAAGCTCGCCTGGGCGCTCCAGCGGCGCGAGATATTTCCCGTCGACATCAACCGCGCGCCGCGCGAGCTCTTGCTGCGCGTGCCGGGACTTGGAACACGCGCTGTCGATCGCATTGTCGCGGCCCGGCGGCTGGGGCGGCTCCGGCTGGGCGACCTCGCCCGATTTACCGCATCGGTGAAGAAGCTGCTTCCCTTCATCGTCACTCCCGACTGGCGGCCGGGTTCGCTGACCGACAGCGCCGAACTTCGCGCGCGCTTTGCGCCGCCGGCTGAACAATTGGCACTCGCGCTATGAAAGATGTGCAGCTTGAAAAACCGGGAGACTTTGACGCGTGGCGAAGTGCGGCGCGCCGCTTGCTTGCGGGCGGGGTCGCGCCCGAGGAGGTGGGCTGGCGCGTCGGCTCCGCGGGTGCATCGCTGTTCGGCGAGGGGAGCCTTCCCCGGTCGGGAGCGCCCGTGAACCTGCCGCGCGAGCTGATCGAGGTGGCCGAGCGGGTAATCTGCCACAGGGATGCCGATGTGCCTGCGCGCCTCTACCGGATCATCTGGCGCGCAGCGCACGACAAGCAGTTACTCGCGCGGGGGGCCGACCCCGATATCGATTGGCTGCGCAAGGCCGACAAGGCGATCCGCCGCGATGTCCACAAGATGCATGCCTTCGTGCGCTTCCGCCGCCTCGGCGAGGAGGCGGGGCGTGAGTGTTTCGTGGCATGGTTCGAGCCATCGCACAGGATCATCCCCTTGGCCGCTCCCTTTTTCCAGCGGCGCTTTTTTGGGATGGACTGGGCGATCGTGACGCCCGATGCTCGTGCGATCTGGCGGAATGAGACACTGACCTATGGTCCCGGCGGGAGCAGGGATGAAGTGCCCGACACCGACGTCGTCGAGGAACAATGGCGCACCTATTATGGCGCAATTTTCAATCCGGCGCGGGTGAAGATCAACGCGATGCGCGCCGAAATGCCCAAGAAATACTGGCGTAATCTGCCCGAGGCCGAGGATATAGCGGCCCTCGTTGCGGGTGCCGAGGCGCGGGCGGAACGCATGCGCGAAGCGGCCGTTTCATTGGCGAACCCCTTGACCGAGAAATGGCGGAAGCCTGTGCCCGAGGATGATGCCCCCGATGATGTAACGACGCTTGAGGCGCTCGCGCGCGCCGTTGACAGATGCAAGCGCTGCCCGCTTCATTGCAGCGCGACGCAGGGGGTTGCGGGCGAGGGCCCCAAAAGGGCGCGGATCATGCTTGTCGGCGAACAGCCGGGCGACCAGGAGGATCTGCAGGGTCGCCCCTTCGTGGGCCCAGCAGGACAATTGCTGGATGGAGCGCTCGCCGAAGCGGGGCTCGACCGGCGGCAGCTATATTTGACCAACGCGGTGAAGCATTTCAAATTCACACCCCGCGGCAAAAGGCGGTTGCACGAGAACCCCAGCGCGGGCGAGATCGACGCGTGCCGATGGTGGCTCGACAAGGAGCGCGCGCTGGTCAAGCCGGACCTGATCATAACCTTGGGCGCTAGCGCGCTGCGCGGCGTGACAGGCAAATCGCTAAGCATCAAGTCGATGCGCGGCACGGTACACCCACTCGAGAGCGGAGGTCAGCTGATCGCGACGATCCACCCCTCCTTCTTGCTGCGCATGCCCGACAAGCTACGCGCCGCTTCCGAGCGCGAGGCCTTTGTCGCCGACCTTGCCTGCGCACGGGACCTTGCGGCCTGATGGCCAAGGCCAAGACATGGCTCGAACCGCATCCCCACGGGCTTTACGTGCGTCCGGCCGACCTTTGGATCGATCCTGCGCGCCCCGTGGAGCGAGCCGCGGTGACGCATGGTCATGCCGACCACGCACGTAGCGGTCATCATGCGGTGTTCGCAACGCCCGAGACGCTTGCGATCATGGCGCTGCGTTACGGCGTCGATATCGCAGCACACCATAATCACGCCGTAGCCTACGGCGAGGGGTTCGAGCGCGGCGGAGTGCGGTTCAGTTTTCATCCGGCGGGGCATGTCCTTGGCAGCGCGCAAATCCTGATGGAATATCAGGGCGAGCGGATCGTCGTCACCGGTGACTACAAGCGCCGCGCGGACCCCACTTGTGCACCCTTTGAAACCGTTGCCTGCGATATTTTTATAACAGAGGCGACTTTTGGCCTTCCTGTGTTCCGCCACCCGCCGACCGAAGGCGAAATCGCCAAGCTGCTCGCCGCGGTGCGCGCCGAGCCCCACCGCTGTGTGCTTGTTGGTGCCTATGCGCTCGGCAAGGCGCAGCGGGTGATCGCCGAGCTGCGTGCTGCGGGGTGGCATGCGCCCATCTTCATTCACGGTGCGCTTGAACGCATGTGCGCTCTTTATTCCGATCATGGCGTTCCTCTGGGTGAACTGCGGCTTGTCAGCGAAAGCGCCAAGGATGCGATGGCGGGCCAGATTATTCTTGCGCCGCCCTCGGCGCTGAACGACCGTTGGTCACGGCGGCTCCCTGACCCGGTCACCGCCATGGCCTCGGGCTGGATGCGTGTACGCCAGCGCGCACGGCAGCGGATGGTCGAATTGCCGCTCGTCATTTCCGACCATGCCGACTGGGACGAACTCACCGCCACGATCGCCGAGGTGGACCCGCAGGAAAGCTGGATTACCCACGGCAGCGAGGAAGGTTTGCTGCGCTGGTGCGAGCTCACCCAGCGCAAGGCCCGGGCGCTCCACTTGATCGGCCGTGATCTGGAGGAAGAGGCGTGAAGCGCTTCGCGGCTCTCATCGATCGGCTTGTCTACACGCGCTCGCGCAACAGCAAACTGGCGCTGATCGTCGACTATCTTCGGCATACACCCGATCCCGATCGCGGCTGGGCGCTCGCGGCATTGACTGGCGCGCTGGATTTTCCCGCGGTCAAGGCGGGAACGGTGCGCGCCCTGCTCGGCGCCCGGGTCGACGAGGAATTGTTCCGCCTGTCGCGACATTTCGTTGGCGATACCGCTGAGACGGCGGCGCTGCTTTGGCCCGATGCGCCGCTCGGGAAAGAGGCTGAGGAACTGTCCGTCGCGCAGGCCGTCGATGCGTTGTCGAGCGCGACACGAGGTGACGCCCCGGCCATTCTCGCCTCGCTGCTCGACCGTCTTGACGGCGACGGCCGCTATGCCCTTCTCAAGCTTGCGCTCGGCGGCATGCGTGTCGGCGTCTCGGCGCGCCTTGCGAAACAGGCCTTTGCACAGGCTTTCGATGTCTCCATCGACGATGTCGAGGAACTGTGGCACGCGATCCCGCCTCCCTATGCGCCGCTCTTTGCCTGGGGCGAGGGCAAGGCGCCGCGCCCGGATCTTACCGATGTCGCCTTCTTCCGCCCCTTCATGCTCGCCCATCCGCTCGAGGGCGAGAGCATCGACCTTTCCGATTTTGCGGCCGAATGGAAATGGGACGGGATCCGCGTCCAGCTCGTCCACGGCGGCGGCGAGACACGAATTTACAGCCGTGGCGGCGAGGAGATCGGCGCGGCTTTTCCCGAACTGCTTGCTGTTTTCGACCAGGACGCGGTGATCGACGGCGAATTGCTGGTCCGCGGCGAGGCGCAGGGCGGGGCCGAGGGCGGCGCGGCAAGCTTCAACGCGCTCCAGCAGCGGCTCGGGCGCAAGACAGTGGCAAGAAAGATGCTCGCCGACTTTCCGGCCTTCGTGCGCGTCTATGACCTGCTTGCCGTCGACGGATCCGACCTGCGCGCCCTGCCGTGGCACGAGCGGCGGCGCCAGCTAGAGGGCTTCGTCCCGCGCCTTGCGGCGAGCCATTTCGACCTGTCGCCCGTGATCGCGGCGGCGCATTTCGACGAACTTGCGACCTTGCGCGCTGGCGCGCGCGACGCCGCGATCGAGGGGGTGATGCTCAAGCGCCGCGACGCGCCCTATGTCGCGGGTCGCCGCGCCGGGCTCTGGTACAAATGGAAGCGCGACCCGCTCGTTGCCGATTGCGTCATGATGTATGCGCAGCGCGGCAACGGTCGCCGCGCAAGCTTCTATTCGGATTATACCTTTGGCTGCTGGACTGACGCTGGCGAATTGTTGCCGGTGGGCAAGGCCTATTCGGGCTTCACCGACGATGAGCTCAAATGGCTCGACAAATTCGTCCGCGATCACACGATTGGCCGCTTCGGCCCGGTGCGCGAGGTCGAAAAGACGCTGGTACTCGAAGTTGCGTTCGATTCGATTCACGCCTCGAAGCGGCACAAGTCGGGCCTCGCCATGCGCTTTCCGCGCATTTCGCGCATCCGCCGCGACAAGCCAGCCGAAGAGGCCGATCGTATTGCGACATTGCGTGCAATGGCGACGTGATTCTTGAAGGCGGGGAAAGAAAAATTGCCTGCCCAGGGGCTTGCAACCGCCGGAGGAAGGGTCGAATTAGAGGCCATCTGCAAAAGAAAACGGAGACTGTCATGACGATCGCTTTCCCGCCGCTGCCCTACGCCCAGGACGCGCTGGCGCCCCATATTTCGGCCGACACGCTCGCGACGCACCATGGCAAGCATCACAAAACCTATGTCGACAAGGTCAATGCCGCGATCGAGGGCACCGAACTTGCGGACAAGAGCCTTGAGGAAATCATTCATCACGCCGAAGGGTCGGGCAACAAGGGGCTCTTCAACAACAGCGCTCAATCCTGGAACCACGCTTTCTATTGGAATAGCCTGTCGCCCGCGCGGACCGCACCCTCGGGTGACCTCGCCGCTGCGATCGACCGCGACTTCGGTTCGCTTGATGAACTGAAGAAGAAGCTGAAGGACACCGCGATCAACCATTTCGCATCGGGCTGGGCGTGGCTCGTCTCGCGCGACGGCGCGCTGTCGGTCACCGACACCCATGACGCGGGCACCGAGCTGACCGCGGGTATCACTCCGCTGCTCGTCATCGACGTGTGGGAACATGCCTATTATATCGACCGCAAGAATGTCCGCCCCGATTATGTGAATGCTGTGGTCGACGAGCTTCTGAACTGGGATTTCGCGGCCGAGAATCTCGCCCGCGGCGGCAGCTGGACCTATCCGGCCGCCTGATCCGGAAAAAGCTCCCCCGCATTAGGGGAGGCAGCGAGACGGGCGACCTTGTCGCGCGTTCGCGAGGAAGGGGTGCGGTCGGGGGCTTTGGGCCACGCCGCACCCTCACCCCTTCAGCGCCGTTCGGCTGCTATGCATGAAGGCTTGTCTGATCCTTTGCCGGCGCGGCCGACGCGGCGCCCGGGTTCCTCGCGCGTGTCTATCTTGCTGATGGCGCTTCGCCTATAGGCGCTCCTATGACGATCAGCCTCTTTGACCTCTTCAAGATCGGTGTCGGTCCCTCAAGCTCGCACACCGTGGGGCCGATGGTGGCGGCGCGCCGCTTTGCCATCTGGCTTGAGGAACAAGACTTGCTGGCGAGCACCGCGCATGTCGAGGCCGACCTTTATGGCTCGCTCGCGCTGACGGGAAAGGGGCACGCAGCCGATACCGCTCTGGTCGCGGGGCTCGCGGGCGAAATCCCTGCCTCGACAAGCCTCGCTGCGATCGAGGCGCATTGGGCCCGCGCGGCGGGGGAAGGCGCTCTTGACCTGCTGGGTCGCCACCCCGTCCGCTTCGAGCCAGCGCGCGACCTCCATTTTCAGATGAAGCAGCGCCAGCCCTTCCACAGCAACGCGCTCAGCTTCACCGCGCGCGACGGCGAAAGCGAGATTCTGGTAAGGCGCATGTATTTCTCGGTCGGGGGCGGCTTCGTCGTCGACGAGGATGAAGCAGGCCGAAACAGCCGCGGCGGCGAAAATGAGGTCGAACAACCCTTCGCTTTCACCTCGGGGGCTGATCTCATCGAAATGGGTGCGGCATCAGGCAAGAGCTTTGCCGAGATGATGCGCGCGAACGAACTCGTCTTGCGAAGCCATGAAGAGGTTGACGCCGGGCTCGACAGCATCGCTGCGGCGATGGACGCCTCGATCGATGCAGGGTGCTCGAGCACCGGCACGCTGCCGGGCGGCCTAAAGGTCAAGCGACGCGCGCCGCAGATTGCCGCAGATATTCGCGAACGGCAGGAGGCGAACCTCTCTGATCCGATGGCAATGATGGACTGGATTAACCTGTGGGCGATGGCGGTGAATGAGGAGAATGCCGCGGGCGGCCGCGTCGTCACTGCACCGACGAACGGTGCGGCCGGGATCATCCCCGCGGTGATCCGTTATTATCGCCGCAGTTATCGCGGCGACGCTGCGGGTGTGCGTACCTTCCTCCTCACCGCCGGTGCAATTGGCGCTCTTTACAAGCGAAACGCGAGCATCTCGGGCGCCGAGGTGGGCTGTCAGGGCGAAGTCGGGGTCGCCTGCTCGATGGCGGCGGCGGGGCTGACCGCAGCTTTGGGCGGCACCAATGCGCAGGTCGAGAATGCGGCTGAAATCGGTATGGAGCACAACCTTGGTCTCACCTGCGATCCGATTGGCGGCCTCGTCCAGATCCCTTGCATCGAACGCAACGCAATGGGCGCAATCAAGGCGATCGATGCGAGCCGCATCGCAATGATCGGCGACGGCACCCACGTCGTCAGCCTCGACACGGTGATCGCGACGATGCTGCAAACCGGCCGCGACATGCGCGACAAATATAAGGAAACGTCAAAGGGGGGGCTTGCGGTCAGCGTTGTGGAGTGCTGATAGCCAGCAAAAAGGAGACCGGCTGATGAAGACCCGCGCTGCTGTTGCGTTCGAAGCGAAAAAGCCCCTTGAAATCGTTGAGCTTGACCTTGAAGGTCCGAAGGCGGGCGAGGTGCTGGTCGAGATCATGGCGACGGGCATCTGCCATACCGACGCCTATACGCTGGACGGCTTCGACAGCGAGGGCATTTTCCCGAGCATATTGGGGCACGAGGGGGCCGGGATCGTGCGCGAGGTCGGCGCGGGCGTGACCAGCGTGAAGCCGGGCGACCATGTGATCCCGCTCTACACCCCCGAGTGCCGCCAGTGCAAAAGCTGCCTTTCGGGCAAGACTAACCTTTGCACCGCGATCCGCGCCACGCAGGGCAAGGGGCTGATGCCCGACGGAACCTCGCGCTTCAGCTATAAGGGGCAGACCCTCTATCATTATATGGGCTGCTCGACCTTCTCCAACTTTACCGTGCTCCCCGAAATCGCGGTGGCGAAGATCCGCGAGGACGCGCCATTTCAGACGAGCTGCTACATCGGCTGCGGCGTCACCACCGGCGTCGGCGCGGTCGTCAACACGGCGAAGGTGCAGGCGGGCGAGAATGTCGTGGTCTTCGGACTCGGCGGCATCGGCCTCAACGTGATCCAGGGCGCCAAGATGGTCGGCGCAAACAAGATCATCGGCATCGACATCAACGCAAGCCGCGAGGAATGGGGCCGCAAGTTCGGCATGACCCACTTTGTCAATTCGAAGGGACTGTCGCGTGACGAGACGGTCGCCAAGATTCTCGAGATCACCGACGGCGGCGCCGATTATAGCTTCGATGCGACAGGCAATACCGAGGTGATGCGCACTGCGCTCGAATGCTGTCATCGCGGCTGGGGCGAGAGCATCATCATCGGTGTAGCCGAGGCGGGCAAGGAAATCAGCACCCGTCCGTTCCAGCTCGTGACCGGCCGGGTGTGGAAGGGCACCGCCTTCGGCGGCGCCAAGGGGCGCACAGACGTTCCGAAGATTGTCGACTGGTACATGAACGGCAAAATCGCGATCGACCCGATGATTACCCACGTCCTGACGCTCGAGGAGATCAACAAGGGCTTCGATCTGATGCACGCGGGGACAAGCATCCGCAGCGTCGTCGTCTACTAAAGGACCAAGGTCATGTTCAGCCATGTGACGCTGGGGTCGAACGACATCGCCGCGAGCAAGGCCTTCTACGACGCAGCGCTTGGAACGCTCGGCGTGCCCGAAGGGAAGATCGATGAGCGTGGACGCCTGATATACACACATGACGGTGGGCGCCTGCTCATCACGAAGCCGGTCAATGGCGAGGCCGCAGCGTGCGGCAACGGGCATACACTCGGGCTGCTCGCCGCGTCACCCGACATGGTGGAAGCGTGGCACGCTGCGGGACTGGCGAACGGCGGAACGACCGCCGAAGATCCGCCAGGCATTCGTCACGCAACCGAGGGCCGTGTGCTCTACCTTGCTTATTTGCGCGACCCGGCGGGCAACAAGCTTTGCGCCTTCCACAAGATGTCTGGCTGATATGAGCGAAGACGCTGCCGCGCGCTACATCCTGACGCTGGCGTGCGAGGACAAGATCGGAATCGTCGCCGCAGTGACAGGGCTGCTCGCCGAGCGCGACGGCTTCATTCTCGATAGCCAGCAATATGCCGATCTCGATTCGGGGCGCTTTTTCATGCGCGTCGAGTTCCGCGGCGCCGGACCGCGCTTTCCGCAAGGACTGGCGGCGGTGCAAGCGGCGTTTGCGCCGATCATCGCACGCTTTGAAATGGATGCGCGGATTATCGACCGCGCGGCGAAACCGCGCTTCGTCATCGCGGTGTCGCAGGGCAGCCATTGTCTCAACGACCTGCTGCACCGCTGGTCGACCGGCAATCTCGCGATTGACATTGTCGGCGTCGTGTCGAACCATGAGACGCTGCGCCGCCTCACCGAGTGGCACGGCGTTCCCTTTCACCATTTGCCGGTGAGCGACGCCAACCGCGCCGAACAGGAGGCCGCGATGCTGCGCGTCATGGCCGAGGGCGAGGCGGAATATCTGGTGCTCGCACGCTATATGCAGGTCCTCTCGAGCGATCTGTCGGATCGTCTCGCGGGGCGCTGCATCAATATTCACCACAGCTTCCTTCCCGGATTCAAGGGCGCCAAACCCTATCACCGCGCGCACGAACGCGGGGTGAAGCTGATCGGCGCTACCGCCCATTTCGTCACCGGCGATCTCGACGAGGGGCCGATCATCGAGCAGGCGGTCGAACGCGTCGACCATCGCCAGTCGGCCGACGACCTCATTCGTACCGGCCGCGATATCGAAGCGCAGGTGCTGGCACGCGCGGTGCGCTGGGTCGCTGAGCAGCGGGTGCTGATCGACGGACGCAAGACTATCGTCTTCCGCTAGCCGCGGCCTGGCGCCAGGGGGATTCTTCAATTTCGGTGAACGCCAGGCGCAAAGGCGGCTGGTCCTGGCCGGCGGGGCAGGGTAGGTGGCTAATCGCAACCAAAGCAGGAGGAGCGGACACCATGTACAGCCATAATATGGTCGGATCGAACGATCTCGACGCGTCGAAAAAATTCTACGACGCAACCTTTCAGGCCATCGGCGGCAAGCCCGGCATCATCGACGACAAGGGCCGCATTATCTACATCCACAACGGCGGACTGTTTCTGGTGACCGCGCCAATCGATGGCCAGCCAGCGACCGCGGGCAACGGTTGCACCATCGGTTTTGCGATGGCGAATCCCGAACAGGCCGATGCCTGGCACCGCGCGGGGGTCGAGGCAGGCGGTACCGCGATCGAAGACCCGCCGGGGGTGCGTGAGGGCAGCGGCATGAAGATGTATCTCGCCTATCTTCGCGATCCCTCGGGCAACAAGCTCTGCGCGCTCCACCGAATGGGCTGAGGACCATGCGCGGCGAAGCAGGCCTGATGGCGGATCTCGATACGCTTGCCATTCCCTTCGCCGCGCATGAGCATGTCGCCGTGTTCACGGTCGCCGAAAGCGAGGCGGTGAATGCTGCGATTCCGGGAGCTCACACCAAGAATCTGTTTCTGAAGGACGCGGGCGGCGCCTTCTGGCTTGTCACTGTAGCTGCCGAGGCGCGCGTCGATCTGAAAGCGCTTCCCGCCGCGATCGGCTGCAAGCGCGTGAGCTTCGCCAAGGCCGAGGACATGCAGCGCCTGCTCGGGATCACACCGGGCTCGGTGACCCCGCTCGCTGCGATCAACGCTCCGCCGGGCAGCATCAGGGTGGTGCTCGACGCAGGCGTTGCGGCCCGGGACCGCGTCAATGTTCACCCGCTGCGCAACACCGGAACATTGGGACTGTCGGGAGGGGCGATACTGGACCTGCTGCGTCATTGGGGCCATGATCCCCTGATCGCTCCCATCCCGACGCAGGATCCTTCATGACACTCGAAATCCTTTCCACCAACCGCAGCCACGGCGGCACGCAGGGCGTCTACCGGCACCGAAGCGATACGACGGGCACTGCCATGACCTTCGCGATGTTTGTCCCCGACCATGAAGCGGGAGCAAAGCTTCCCGTCCTCTGGTATCTCTCGGGCCTCACCTGCACCCATGCCAATGTAATGGAAAAGGGCGAGTATCGCGCCGCCTGCGCCGAACATGGCGTGATCTTCGTCGCGCCCGATACCAGCCCGCGCGGCGAAGGAGTCCCCGACGATCCTGATGGCGCGTGGGACTTCGGCCTCGGCGCCGGCTTCTACGTCGATGCGACCGAAGAGCCGTGGGCGCGGCATTACCGGATGCGCTCCTACGTCGAGGATGAGCTGCCCTCGCTGATATTGCGCGAATGTCCCGCCGCGGATCTCGCGCGGCAGGGAATTACAGGCCATTCGATGGGCGGACATGGCGCGCTGACTGTCGCGCTGCGCACGCCAGACCGTTTCCGTTCGGTCTCCGCCTTTGCGCCGATCGCCGCGCCGACGCAGTGCCCGTGGGGCGAAAAGGCGCTGTCAGCCTATCTCGGCGCGGATCGCGAGGCATGGAGCGCTTATGATGCCTGCGCGCTGATCGACGCGGGCGCGCGGCTCCCCGACCTGCTCGTCGATCAGGGTGAGGCCGATATTTTTCTTGGTGAACAGCTGAAGACCGAACTGCTGGCCGAGGCATGCGGGCGAGCGGGCCAGAAAGCGACCATCCGCATGCAGCCGGGCTATGATCACAGCTATTTTTTCATCTCGACCTTCATGGCCGAGCATATCGCCTGGCATGCCGAACGGTTGAAGGACTAGCGCCCGCTTTGCCGGCGAAAGGGGACTAGCCGATCTCCGGAAGCAGGAGCGTCGAGCCCGTCGTGTGCCCCGCTTCGAGATCAGCATGGGCCCGCGCCGCATTCTCAAGGCCATAGCGCTGCCCGATGGTCACCTTGATCTTGCCATCGTCGATCATCTCGAACACGCGCGCCGCGCCCGCGGCGCGCTCGCCGGGGTCGAGATAATAATCGAAGAGTGTCGGACGGGTGACGAACTGCGACCCGTGCCGCGCAAGGATGCCAAGATCGACCCCCCGCACGGGCCCGCCTGCATTGCCGTAGCTGACGATCAGGCCGCGCCGCGCGGTGGCTTTCAGCGAGACATCCCACGTCGCCATGCCGATGCCATCGAAGGCCACCGGAACGCCCTGCCCGTCGGTGATCTCGCGGACATGTGCTGCGACATCCTCGTCCTTGTAGCGGATGACATGATCGGCGCCTGCCTCGCGCGCTGCCTGCTCCTTGTCCTCGGTGCTGACCGTGCCGATCACGGTCGCGCCGATAGCCTTGAGCCACTGGACAAGAATGAGACCCACCCCGCCCGCCGCGGCGTGAACGAGCACGGGCCAGCCCGCCTCGACCCGCGCGCAGCGCTCGACAAGCGCCTCCACGGTGCAGGCTTTGAGTAGCGACGCTGCAGCGGTCTCCTCGTCGATGCTCGCCGGCAGCTTGAAGAGCGACGCGGCAGGAACAATCCGCGCGCTGGCATAGGCGCCGCGCTTCGGTCCGAAGGTTGCGACGCGATCGCCCGGCCGGAGGGCGTGAACGCCTTCACCGACCGCGACCACCTCGCCCGCCGCCTCAAGGCCGAGCCCGCCTGGCAGGTCAATGGGATAGGTGCCGTCGCGGTGATAGACGTCGATATAATTGAGCCCGATCGCGCTTTGCCGCACCAACGCCTGCCCAGGTCCTGGCGCGCCCAACGCCACCTTGCGCCACTTGATGACCTCGGGTCCGCCCTGCGCCTCGATAAAGGCCTCAATCGCCTGCATTCCATCCTCTCCTGCTCTCGCACCGATTTTGGGGCGAAGCGAGGAGCGGCGCAAGGGGCGTGCAACGCGCGCCCTCCTGTTTCGAGGAGGGGCGGGGTCAGCGCGGGGCGCGTCCCTTGCCCTTTCCAAAGGGCTTTGCCTTGAACCCTCCGGGCTTGCCGCCGCCCGCTAAGGGCTTGCCGCCCTTGCGCGGCGCCTTGTCGCGGCGCGGGGGGTAGGCAGCACCGCCGGGTGCCGGCGTGATCGCAACGCCGCTCTCGTCCTCGCCATCGGCATTGGCGCTGCGCTCGACGGCCTCGGCGAAACGGTCCGCGATCGCGAGCGGAATGTTGAACAGGGTTTCGCTGGGGCCAATGCGGATCGCGCCGATTTCATGCTTCGTCACATGGCCCCGGCGGCAAAGCAGCGGCAGAATCCAGCGCGGATCGGCATTCTGTCGCCGCCCGATGTTGAGTCGGAACCAGACGCTGTCGTCGAACCCTTCGCGGCGGGGTGAGCGCTCGCCGCGAGGGGGATGATCGCCCCCCTGCTCGAAGCCCTCGCGACGCTCGCGGCGCGGCGGCGGGCCGTTGTCGATGAGATCCTCGGGCGGCGGCATGGTCGCGCGGTGCGCGCGGACGAGCGAGGCGGCAATATCCTCGGGCGAACGTTCGGCGAGCAGCCGCTGCGCGAGTTCAAGATCATCGGGCTCATGCTCGACCGGTGCGAGCAGCTTTTCGATGAGTCGCTCCTGGTCCTTTTGGCGAACGTCGGCCGCGCTCGGCGCATTCCCCCACTCGGCCTCGATACGCGTACCGCGCAGCATGGCGTCGACGCGGCGACGGCGCGGATAGGGGACAATCAGCACCGCGGTGCCTTTCTTGCCCGCGCGCCCGGTGCGCCCCGAGCGGTGCTGGAGCGTTTCGGCATCGCGTGGGATTTCGACGTGAATGACGAGGCTGAGACTCGGCAAGTCGATTCCGCGCGCAGCGACGTCGGTCGCGACGCAAACGCGGGCCCGGCGGTCACGAAGCGCCTGCAGCGCATGGTTGCGCTCGTTCTGGCTGTGCTCGCCCGACAGGGCGACGGCTGCAAATCCGCGATTGACCAGCCGCGCGTGAAGCCGCCGGACATTGTCGCGGGTTGCGCAAAAGAGCATTGCTGTATCGGGCTCATGAAGACGCAGAAGGTTGATCACCGCGCCTTCGATATCGGCGGGAGCGACCGTAACCACCTGATAGGCGATGTCGCCATGCCCGCGGTCTTCGCCTACGGTCGAGATGCGCAGCGCGTCGCGCTGGTAGCGCTTGGCGAGCTGCGCGATCGGCTTCGGGATCGTTGCGGAAAAGAGCAACGTGCGCCGCGACTGGGGCGTGGCGTCGAGAATTTCTTCAAGATCCTCGCGAAACCCCATGTCGAGCATTTCGTCCGCCTCGTCGAGCACAGCGACCCGCAGGCTTTCAAGGTCGAGCGCACCGCGCTCGAGATGATCGCGCAGTCGTCCCGGCGTGCCGACGACGATGTGCACGCCCTGATTGAGATTGCGGCGCTCGCGGCTCGCATCCATGCCGCCGACGCAGGTCGCGATGCGCGCGCCGGCCTTCGCATAGAGCCAGCCGAGTTCGCGGCTGACCTGCAGGGCCAGTTCGCGCGTGGGTGCAATGATCAGCGCGAGGGGGGCGGCGGCGAAGGTAAGGCGGCCGCCCTCCAGGAGCTCGCCCGCCATTGCAAGACCGAAGGCGACGGTCTTGCCTGACCCGGTCTGGGCGGAAACAAGCAGGTCGCGGCCTTGCGCCGCGTCTTCGGTAACCTGCGACTGCACGGGGGTTAGCGCGTCATAACCGCGCGCGCCAAGCGCCTCCGCGAGGACGGGTGAAAGATGATTGAATGACATGATTCGATAGTTCCATACGGCGCTGCATTGCCGTCGATTAATCACCACCCTGAACTTGTTTCAGGGTCCATGGCCGAAGGTCGCAGCGTCAGGCCATGGATGCTGAAACAAGTCCAGCATGACGCGAAGATGGTGTCGGCCTTTTCCTAAAGGGCGAGGCCCGCCGCGTGTCCGCTGGCCCAGGCCCATTGAAAATTATAGCCGCCCAGCCACCCGGTGACGTCCACGGCCTCACCGACCGCATAGAGACCTGGAAGGCTTTTGGCCATCATTGTTTGCGACGAGAGGCCCGCGGTCGCGATGCCGCCTGCGGTGACCTCGGCCTTGGCGAAGCCTTCGGTGCCATTTGGGCGGAAGGTCCAGCGGCGAAGCCTTGCCTCGGCGTCCGCGAGCCTGCGGTCGGTCTGCGCCCCGAGCTCGCCTGGCAATGCAAGCCGCTCGGCGAGCGCCTGCGCGAGACGGTCGGGGAGGATGCTTGCCAGCGCCGCTGTGAGCGTCGCGCGCGGACGCTCGCGCTTCGCCGCGACCAGCCAGCCCGACGCGGCGCCGGGGGCGAAGTCGATCGTTACCGGTTCGCCGTGCCGCCAATAGCTGCTGATTTGCAGGATCGCGGGGCCGGAGAGCCCGCGGTGCGTGAACAGCGCCGCCTCGCGAAACGCTGCTTTGCCCGCGCGCGCCTCGACCGGGGTCGCTATCCCCGACAGGCTGCGAAAGAGCAGATCGTCGCCGCCAAGCGTCAGCGGGACGAGCGCGGGACGGGGTTCGACAATCTTGAGACCGAATCGGCGCGCAAGGTCGTAGGCGAAGCCGGTCGCACCCATCTTGGGGATCGATGGGCCGCCTGTTGCGATGACAAGACTGGGAGCGGCGAAATGCAAGTTGCCGAAAGCGCCGCGAAACATCGCGTCCCCATGGCTGATTTCTTCGACATTCTCGCCGCAGCGAATATCGACCCCGCCCTTCGTGCACTCGTCGAGCAACATGGTGACGATCTGCTTTGCCGAGCCGTCGCAGAACAGCTGCCCCAAGGCTTTTTCATGATAGGCAATGCCATAGGCATCGACGAGAGCAATGAAATCGGCGGGCGTGTAGCGCGCGAGCGCCGATTTTGCGAAATGCGGGTTCGCCGAGAGATAGGTCTCCGCGCGCGCGTGGATGTTGGTGAAATTGCAGCGCCCGCCGCCCGAGATCAGAATTTTCTTCCCCACGCGATCGGCATGATCGAGCAGCAGCACACGCCGCCCGCGCTGACCTGCAGTCGCGGCGCACATCAGCCCGGCCGCGCCGGCACCCAGCACGATGGCATCATAAGTGGCGATGGTCATGGGGGGTCAGTGCAGTTTTGCGATCGAAAGCCCGTCGGTCTTGGCGCGGATCTTCACCGATTCCTCGCTACGGGTCAGCGCCTTGGCGATAGCCTTGAGCGCCATGCCCTTCTTGGCAAGCGTGTGCAGCTTGTCGATCTCGGCGGCGGTCCAGGGCTGCTTGTGGCGCTCGAAGCGATCTTTCATGCCATCACCTCGGCGTCAGCGGCGGCAGAGAGGATCGTAATGGCGTCATCGCGCCCCTGGAACGCGACGGTATCGCCGGCCTCGGCCCCCATCAGCGCGCGGCCGAGCGGTGCGCTAAAGGCAATGCGGAGCGCCGCCGGGTCGGCCTCGTCATGTCCGACGATCGTGACGCAGCGCTTCGTCCCGCCTAGCTGATAGGTCACGCGGCTCCCGATGCCGACGACACCGTCTTCGGGTGCGGCCTGCACTTCGGCGGTCGCCTTGCGCGTGCTAAAATAGCGAAGCTGGCGCAGCAGCTTCCTGCGCGCCTCCTCGTCACCTGCCGCCGCTACCTCCGCCTCGATGCGCGCGACCTCTTCGGCGAGCAGGCGCGCGCCGCGCGGCGTGACGAGGTTCGCGCCGACCGGGATCGGCAGCTCATACTCGGGTTCCTTATGTTCGTCGTCGCTTTCGCGGCGGAACGCTACGCTCATCGTCTTCTCTCAAAAGGATTCTGGGGAATGGCTGCGTCTACACCTCGAAGGTGGCGACAAGAAGGCGCTGTAACCTTGCGCCCTGTCCCAGCGAAGCAGAAGCGATGCGCACGAGCCCTCGATCTGTCATAAGGACCAGCCGATGAGCCTCGACGAACCCTCGGTCGCGCGGCTTATGGCCGCATCGCAGCGCGGCGACCGCGCAGCCTATCGCGCGCTGCTCGGCGATTGCCATACCTGGCTCGGACGTTATTTCGCCCGCCGCTGCGCGACCTACCAGATTGACGATCTTGTGCAGGAAACGTTGGTGTCGCTGCACCGCAAGCGCGCGACCTGGGACAGCGGCCGGCCCTTTCTGCCATGGCTTGCAGCGATTGCGCGATATCGCTGGATCGACATGCTCCGACGCCAGCGGAACGAGATCGAGCTCGGCGAAGGCGACGTCGCGATCGGGGCACAGGACGAGGCCGTGCACGCACGGCTCAGCCTCGACCGGCTGCTCGCACTTCTACCTGCCGGGCAGGCGCAGGCGATTACGCTGGTGAAGATCGGGGGCGCCTCTATCGCGGAAGCGTCGCGGATCAGCGGCCAGAGCGAATCGCTGGTCAAGGTGAATATCCACCGTGGGCTCAAGCGGCTCGCGGGGCTTGTGGAAAGCGAATGACATGAAAGACGCTTCGATCGATGGCCTGATCGACGGACTGGCGGATGACCTTGAACCCGTGAGGCCGCGCCGCATCACGCGCGCATCACTATGGGTGGGCGCCGGCTGGCTTGCTGCGACTGCGTTGCTCCTATGGTTTTTTGGGATGCGCCATGATCTCGCCGCGATGCCGGTGCTATCCATGCTTTCTTTCTGGCTGATTGCCGCGGTCGCGATCGCCGCGATCTGGAGCGCGCTTCGCATGGGTCTGCCCGGCGTCGGGCGTGACTATGGCGGCTGGCGCTGGACGGCGCTCGCCGCTCTCGCATTACCGCTATCGGCGCTGTTCGTCGGGCTCGGCGGCGAGCGCAGCGCCATCGAAGCGGCACGGGCGGGTGTCTATCCCTGCTTTCCCATGGCGCTGGCCTGCGGTCTGGGCGTCGGCGCAGCGCTTTTTATCTGGTTGCGCGCGGGGGCGCCGACATCGCCAGCGCTCGCCGGCTGGGTGATCGGGCTCGGCTCGGGTGCATCGGGTGCAACAATTGTCGCGCTTCATTGCCCCTTGGACGATGTTATCCACATCGCGCTCTGGCACGGCGGCGCGGTCCTGCTGGCAGCGGTTGCCGGACGGCTGGCGTTGCCGCCGCTCCTGCGCTGGTGAGGATCGTTCTGGACAATCGCCGACCTCGTGTGTTACGTGGATAATACACACAAGGAGATTGGCGATGCGATACGGGACGAGGATGACGCTGCTTGCGCTGATGCTGGCGACCGCGGCGGGCTGCAGCGGGGCCGAAAGGACCGATACCGGTCAGAAGAGCGACACGCGTGCGGAAAGCGCCGGTCCGGCGGCCACAAAATCTTTCGCGCTCAGCGGCTTCACCGGCGTCGAGGCAGCGGGCCCCTATGGGGTGACGATCCGCCGTGGTGACAGCTTCGCGATCAGCGCCAAAGGGCCGCAGGCCGAGCTCGACCAGCTCGAGATCGCGGTCGAAGGCTCGATGCTGGCGATCCGCCGCAAGAAAAGCAGCTGGAGTTTCCGCGATCATGACGATGTCGACATCATGATCACCATGCCGCGGCTCAGCGTGGTCAAGCTGACCGGCTCGGGCACGGTCGAGGCTGACAGCGTCGAAGGCGATGCCGCCGAGGCCGCGGTCACCGGCTCGGGCGAGCTCAAGATCGCGAAGCTCAGCGGAACGCGCGTCAAGCTCGACATGTCGGGTTCGGGCGATCTTGAAGTGGCGGGCGGAAAGGTCGGTTCGGGTGAGATCAACCTCACCGGCTCGGGCGACGTCGACGCCGACGGATTGCTTGCCGACACGCTCGATGTCTCGGTAACCGGGTCGGGCGATGTCAAGGCGCAGGCGACCGGCCGCGCCGAGGTGCGCTTGCTCGGGTCGGGCGACGTCAAGATCGGCGGGGGCGCAAGATGCTCGACCCGCAAGACCGGATCGGGCACCGTCACCTGCGGCTGACCCTATGGCGTCGATCCGTGCGCGCGGCTAAGGCGGGATCATGATGCCGCCCTTCCGATGCGCCGCGCTCGCGGCCTCCGCTCTGCTGCTCCCGGTCTGCGCGATGGCGGCCGAGAAACGCTATGGGCTCACCAGCTTCGAGGCGATCGAGCTCAACGCCGACGTGGCGGTCGAAATTGTCACGCGCGCGCCCGTGAGTGCGGTGGCGACCGGACCGGAGGACGCGCTCGACCGCCTGACCGTCGAGGCACGCGACGGCAAGCTGGTGATCGGCGAGCGCCGCTTCGCGGGCGACGAGCGCAAGAGCAGAAGTCCGGCGCCGGTGATAATCCGTATCAACGCCGCCAATCTGCGCTCGGCGATGGTGGCAGGTGCGGGATCGCTGACGATCGGCACGCTGAAGGGTGCGCGCGTGATTGTCGGCCTGCGTGGGCCCGGCCAACTTGTCGTCAAGCGCCTCGATGCTGACCGGCTATCCGTGGCGATGGTCGGCAACGGCACGATGACGCTGGCCGGTTCGGCGCGGCAGGCCAATATGACATTTTCGGGCGGCGGGGCGGTCGATGCAGGCGAACTCGCGGTTGGCGAGCTTATCAGCGACAGCGAGGGTGCGGGCGATCACCGGCTTCGCGCGATCCGGACCGCGGCGATCACCGCTCGCGGCGTTGGCCGGACCGTGGTGCTCGGCCGGCCCGTTTGTACGGTGCGCAATGTCGGGAGCGGCAGCGTGGAGTGCGGCGCAGGCAAATAGATTTGGGGGAGACGCTATGCGCCTTGGGCTCGGCGCCGAAGCGCAGCGAAGCCAGCCCGAAGCTGCACACGCCGCCGGCTTGCTTCCCCCGACAACGGAAAGCCCGCCCTTCGATCGGAGGGGCGTCCCTGTTGCTTGGGGCCGGGCTCTTCAGCAGACGCAGCGCGGCTTCGGTTTCGGTTTCCACTTCTTCTTGGCGACATGGCGTTTGCGCACCGGCACTGTCTCATAATAGGTCCGGGTCGAGGTTTCGACGCGCTCGGTGACTACGGGCGCACCATGAGTGATGATCGTCGTCACGACAACACCGGGCGTGTACCAGCCATAGCCGTAGCCATATCCATAGCCGTGGTGATAGACGCTGGTACCGCCCGGATAATAGCCGCCGGGATAGTAGCGGTCATGATATTGGCCGCGGCTGGCCCACCAGCTCTCGCAATCTTTGCGGTCGGCCTCGCTGCCGATCGCGGCGCCCGCGATCGCGCCCACGGCGCCGCCGATCGCGGTCCCGGCCGTACGGTTCCCCCGGCCCGCGATGCGGTTCCCCGCGACGCCGCCGATCAGACCGCCTGCGATTGCACCGCCGACCGCGTTACCATGTCCGCAGCGGCGCGCCATTTCGGCGTCGTGATCCGGATCATAGCCGCCACGATATTTGTCCTCATAGACCGGTGGAGGCAGATACCCCACGCCAGGGCGGCCCTCGACACTGCCCTCATAATGTCCTTCGTAGCGACGTCCGTCGGGGGTTTCGTAAATCCCGTCCCACCTTCCGGTCCAGCGCCCCTCAGCCTCATAGGTGCCGCTGTAGACCGCGTCGGGCGGCGGAGCGGGGAAGGCGGGACCGTGGCGATATTCGACCTCGCTCGGAATGCGGTCGGGATAGCCGGTGTAAACCCGCGTGTCGGACGCAGTGGGCGTACCATAATCGAGCTTCGGGTGCGCATCATTCCCGAACGCTGTGCCCTCGATCAAATTTACCGTGCCGTGCGATAAGGGCATCGATGCCTCTGCGCGCGATGCAGGTGCCGGCAGCAGCAACGATCCCGCTGCAATTCCCAAGAGCAAGACTGTGCGCATGGCTAACTCCCTGTTTCAGCGGCTCGCGGTTCAGGGGAGCGGCTGGTTAACAGATGGTTTAGCAAAAAGCAGGGAGACCAGCGAATCCGTTAACCCTCAACAGCGTCTCATTCTGGGTCAGTTTGGCCCGTGAGGGAGAGAGCGATGCGTGCGACCAAGGCCTCGGCGCCCGCCTGGTCGTCAGGGGTGAAGCGCGAGGGCAGCGGGCTGTCGAGGTCGAGTACGCCGATCAGCCGGTCCTGAGTAACGATCGGAACGACGAGTTCGCTGCGGCTCGCAGCATCGCAGGCGATATGGCCGGGGAAGGCGAGGACGTCGTCGACACGCTGGCTCGCGCGCAGCCGCGCTGCAGCGCCGCACACACCCTTGTCGAGCGCGATGCGGATGCATGCGGCCTTGCCCTGGAAGGGGCCGAGGACGAGCTCGCTCCCGTCAAAGCGGTAGAAGCCCGCCCAGTTGAGGTCGGGTATCGCCTCCCAGATCAGCGCCGCCACATTCGCCATATTGGCAATTGCGTCGGCTTCGCCCGCGACGAGCGCCTCGGCGGCGTCCGCGATTTCGGCCCAGCGCTCGACGGGCCGGGTGGCAGTGAAGGCGAGGGCAAAGGACATGGACGTCTCTTTCAGCTGGGGGGGGCGATGCCTAGATGGGGGCAGGAAAGGCCGGCGTCAAATCCCCTTGGGCTCGCTGCAGGGCGGCGGAGCGAAGTGGGCGAGCGACGGGGTGTCGCCGCGCCAGCGCAGTTCGACCACCGCATAGGTCGCATTGTGGTCCGAGAGGCGAGGGCCCCGGGTGCCATCGAAGAGGCTCGTCACCGCCAGCGGCGCGATTTCGACCTTTGCGCCGCTTGCGACACCGATCAGATCCTGGAGCGCCGCCCAAGCGCTCTCGTCGCTCATCGCAGCGGGCCGGGCGGCCATTCCGTCCCCTGATTGCGGGGCGATCAGCCGGAAGCCGATATCGCTTGCAAAGCGGCCGGTGCGATCGCCGGCGCGCCGCATGTTGAAATCGCCCGCCGCGATGATCGGACCCGCCATGGTTTGAGCAAGCAGCCGGTCATTCTCCATTGTCTGGATGCGATGCGCAGCTTCGGCGCGCGCGATCGCAACGCCCGAAGGCTCGCGCGAATTGCGGTGGGTGTTGAAGAGCCGGATCGGCTCGGGGACGCCGGGGATGATCAGGGTCGCCACCATTCCGCCCTTATTGGCGAGGCAGTCGTATCCTGCGCAGGCGCCGGAGCTGAAGGGCGCGGTGTGGAGGACAAGGAGCGGCAGGTCGGTCGCGATATAGAGCCCGCTGTCGAGCCACTTGCCGACACCCTCGCCCTTGAACCACCGCGCTCCAGCATCATAGCCAGCAGGGCGCGGCGCTGCCGCCGCCGGGCTGCGCTTCAGATCGCGCGACGGGCCCGGCAATATCCAATCGTAGCCGCCCGCCGCCGTGATCGCGGAGGCGGCGGGGGTAAAAGCCTTGTGCAAAAACACGATGTCGGGCGCCTGCCCCGCGGCGCGGCGGCGCTCGAGCCAGCCCGCGATGCGGTTCAATTGGCCTTTGCGTTCGAGCCGCGCGGGAAAGGGCAATCCTTCGACATTGTAGAGCAGAATGCTGAGCCGCATCGCCCGCTGCCCATCGCTGCGCTCGATAACCGGCGGCAGACGCGCAGGGTCATAGCATGGAGCGTGCCGCTCGATCCGCGCCGCGTCCCCGTTCGGAAGCATCGCCCACAGCAGGAAGGCCGCGAGCGCGAAGATCGCCGCGGCGCGCGCCAGCGCCGGTCCTATTCGACGTTCAGTCCGGTCCATTTCGCGGCGAAGGCGTATTTATCCGCCGCCTCGGCGATGATCTTGTCGGTCGGCTTGCCCGACCCGTGACCAGCGCGCGTCTCGATGCGTATGAGGTGCGGCTTGTCGCCTGCCTTGGCGTGCTGGAGCGCTGCGGTATATTTGAAGCTGTGCCCCGGCACCACACGATCGTCGGTGTCGGCGGTTGTCACCAGGACCGCGGGATATTCGACGTCGTCCTTGATGTTGTGATAGGGCGAATAGGACAAAATGTTATGGAAATCCGCCTCTTTCGAGGGATAGCCATAATCGTCGACCCAATAGCGCCCGGCGGTAAAGCGGTCGAAGCGCAGCATGTCCATCACGCCGACCGCGGGCAGCGCGGCCGCGAAGAGATCAGGGCGCTGGTTGGTCACCGCGCCGACGAGCAGTCCGCCGTTCGATCCGCCCTCGATCGCGAGCTGGCCTTTGCCAGTGATCCCTTCACGGATCAGATATTCACCCGCGGCAATGAAATCGTCGAAGACGTTCTGCTTCTTGTCGAGGCGGCCGGCATCGTGCCACGCCTTGCCATATTCGCCTCCGCCGCGCAGGTTCGCAATGGCAAGGACGCCGCCCTTGTCGACCCAGGCGAGCTTGGTCGGCGAGAAGGCGGGGATCATCGAGACGTTGAAGCCGCCGTAGCCGTAAAGCAGCGTCGGTGAACCTTTGCTGCGGTCGATTCCCTTCTTCATGACCAGGAACATTGGCACCTCGGTGCCGTCCTTCGAATGATAGAAACGCTGCTCGACCGAGAATTGCTTGGGGTCGAAAGTCAGCTTGGGTTCGGCGAAGATACTGCTCGCTCCGGTCGCCGTATCGAGGCGGTAGATGGTCGTTGGCCGTGCGTAGCTCGAAAAGGAGTAGAAGGTCTCGGGATCCCCCGGCTTGCCGCCGAAGCCCGCGGCGGCGCCGATGTCTGCGAGATTGATATTGGCGACGGGCTGGCCCGCCAGCGTCACCATTCGGGCCTCCGACTTCGCATCGCCGAGATAGGAGAGAATGATGCGGTTTCCGACCTGCGAGGCCCCGACGAGCGTCGCCTCACTCTCGGCGACCAACGGCGTCAGCGCCTTCGGCCTGCGGATATCCATTGCGACGATCCGCTGGCGCGGCGCATCCTTGTTGGTGAGGAAGATGAAGAGCGGCCCCTCGTTGCCGACATATTCCCAGTTATTCGCAAAATCCCCGACGAGCACACGGGGCTTCGCGCCCTTCTTGCCGAGCTGATAAAGCGTCACACCATAGCGTTCGTCGGTTCCCTCCGAGGACGTCACGATGAGATATTGCCCATCATCGGTCACCTGGGCGCTATGGTTGAGTGCGGGCTTGTCCGGTGAGGCGTGGATCAGCACGTCCTCGGACTGCGGCGTGCCGAGCCTGTGAAAATAGATGGCGTGATTTTCGTTGAGCGACTGGAAAGCATCGCGCGCGTCGGGCGCTGGAAATCGCGAATAGTAAAAGCCGCTGCCGTCCTTCGCCCAGTCGAGCGCGGAATATTTTACCCATTGCACCTCGTCGGGCAGGTCCTTGCCGGTCGCAACGTCCATCACACGAACGATGCGCCAATCGGTCCCGCCGTCCTGCACCGAATAGAGCAGATAGGCGCCATCCTTCGACGGCGTCCATTCCGCGAGCGCGGTCGCGCCGTCTTTGGCCCACCCGTTGGGATCGATCAGTACCTTCGCTTCTCCCGTCAGTCCCTCGCGGACATAGAGCACCGACTGCGGCTGCAGCCCGTCATTGCGGGTGTAGAAATAGCGGTTGCCCGCTTTTTCCGGGAGGCCGAACCGCTCATAATTATAAAGCTCGCTCATCCGCGTCGCAAAGATGTCGCGTCCCGGCAATGTGTCCAGATAGGCGTCGGTCACCGCGTTCTGGGCGGCCACCCACTCTGCGACCTTGGGATTGACCCGGACATCATCCTCGAGCCAGCGATAGGGATCGGCGACATCAACCCCGAACTGGGTTTCGACGGTGTCGCCGCGCACCGTGTCGGGATAGGTGAGCGAGGGCATGGGAGCCGCCGCCGCCCTTTCGGCAGCCTGCGCATTGGCGGGGGCCGACATCAGCAGGGCCAGCGCCAGCGGGGCGCGAAAGGAAGGTCGGGACATGGCAAGGCGATCCTCATCGTCGGGTAATAATAATGCGCGGCACTGTAAGGATGGAAAAGGAGCGAGCAAGGGGATTCGGGGCGCTGCGGGGCGTTCTCATCATAACCCGCGGAGCCCGGGGGAAGGCGCTCGCCTCGCGCCCCAACGAAAAAGGGCGGCCATCCTATCGGGGGGCCGCCCTTCATGTCCGTGACCGGAGCCCTTGTCAGGCCTCTTCGAATTCATCCTCGGCGTTCACCGGGCCCGAATCCTGGCCCTTGGCTTCCACGTCGCGGTCGACAAACTCGATGATCGCGATCGGAGCGGCGTCGGAAGCGCGGATACCGGCCTTGATGATGCGCGTGTAGCCGCCGTTGCGGTCCTTGTAGCGCTCGGCGAGCACGTCGAACAGCTTGGCGAGCTGGGTGTCGTCCATCAACCGGCTCTGTGCGAGGCGGCGATTGGCAAGACCGCCGCGCTTGGCGAGCGTCACGAGCTTTTCGACATAGGGACGCAGTTCCTTCGCCTTGGCGACGGTCGTCGTGATCTGCTCATGCTTGATGAGCGCAGCCGACATGTTGCGGAACAGGGCCGTGCGGTGCGCGCTGGTGCGCTGCAGCTTCCGGCCACCCGATTTATGACGCATGATATTTTCCTTCGTTTGTCAATGGGGCCGTGCGAGGTACCCCAAGCCAGGTCGATTTAAGGGGCCGACCCTTTTCCCGCCGCTATAGCAGCCCCGGCTTTCACCGGGGCGAATGCGATCTTTAGCCCAGCAGTTCCTGTTCCAGCTTCTTGGCCATCTCCTCGATGTTCTCGGGCGGCCAGCCGGGGATATCCATGCCGAGGCGCAGGCCCATCGACGAGAGCACTTCCTTGATTTCGTTCAAGGACTTGCGACCGAAGTTCGGAGTGCGCAGCATTTCGGCTTCGGTCTTCTGAACGAGGTCACCGATGTAGATGATGTTGTCGTTCTTGAGGCAGTTTGCACTGCGGACCGAGAGTTCGAGCTCGTCGACCTTCTTCAGAAGGAAGCGATTGAGCTGATTGACGTCCGATTCGTCGCTGGCTGCCGAGGGGGCTGCCATGCCGATCAGGCCGCTGTCGTTCATCGCTTCTTCGAAGTGGACGAAGACCTGCAACTGGTCCTGAAGGATGCGCGCGGCATAGGCGACGGCATCTTCCGGCGTGACCGTGCCGTCGGTTTCGACGGTCAGGTTGAGCTTGTCATAGTCAAGCTCCTGCCCGATGCGGGCATTGTCGACCTTGTAGGCGACCTGACGGACCGGCGAATAAAGCGAGTCGACCGGGATCAGACCGATCGGCGCATCGGCCGGGCGGTTGGCGGTAGCCGGAACATAGCCCTTGCCGGTATCGGCAACGAGTTCCATGTTCAGCGTCGCACCCTCGTCGAGGTGGCAGATGACATGGTTGGGGTTCATCACCTTGATGTCACCCGATACCATGATGTCACCCGCCTTCACCGTCGCGGGTCCGGTTGCCGAAAGCTGGAGCCGCTTCGGGCCTTCGCCTTCCATCTTGAGCGCGATCTGCTTCACATTGAGGACGATGTCGGTGACATCTTCCCGAACGCCGGCGAGGCTGGAGAATTCGTGCAGCACATTCTCGATCTTGATCGAGGTGATCGCAGCGCCCTGGAGCGACGAGAGCAGCACGCGGCGCAGCGCGTTGCCGAGCGTCAGGCCAAAGCCGCGCTCGAGCGGTTCGGCCACGAAGGTCGCCTTGCGCTTGCCGTCGCCGCCGGCCTTGATTTCCAGGTTGCTGGGCTTCTTCAATTCCTGCCAGTTCCGGATATTGACAGTCATGGACTTCCCTTTGCTTTGGCGGGACAGGCGGGGGTCGGCCACCGGTCCAGCGAGAGATTTGGTGCAGGCGGCGCCCCGGCGTGGGACGCCCCCTAAAAAGACGTCAGACGCGGCGGCGCTTGGCCGGGCGGACGCCATTGTGCGGGATGGGGGTCACGTCCCGGATCGAGGTGATGTGGAAACCGACCGCCTGCAGGGCACGAAGAGCAGACTCGCGGCCCGCGCCGGGGCCTTTGACCTCGACCTCAAGCGTGCGGACGCCATGTTCGGCGGCCTTCTTGCCCGCATCCTCGGCGCACACCTGCGCCGCGTAAGGGGTCGATTTGCGGCTGCCCTTGAAGCCCATCATGCCGGCGCTCGACCATGCAATTGCATTGCCTTGCGCGTCGGTGATGGTGATCATCGTGTTGTTGAAAGTCGCGTTGACGTGGGCCACACCCGACGAGATATTCTTGCGTTCGCGCCGGCGAAGGCGCTGCGGTTCACGAGCCATGATGCTGAATCCTACCTAATCCATGAAGCGGGCCGGGGCGCAGCCGAAGGGGCGGCCGCCGGCGCGGAAAAACCGGCTTACTTCTTCTTGCCGGCGATCGGCTTCGCCTTGCCCTTGCGGGTGCGCGCGTTGGTGTGCGTGCGCTGGCCGCGAACGGGAAGGCCCTTGCGATGACGCAGGCCGCGATAGCAGGCGAGGTCCATCAGGCGCTTGATGTTCATCGCCGTGTTGCGGCGAAGATCGCCTTCGACCGTAAGGTCGGCATCGATCGCTTCACGGATCTGCAGGACTTCGGCGTCCGACAGGTCCTGGATGCGGCGGCTGTGGTCGATCCCCAGCTTGTCGGCGATGTCGACGGCGGTCTTGCGACCAATGCCGTGGATGTAGGTGAGCGCGATGATCACGCGCTTGTTGGTCGGGAGATTGACACCCGCGATACGAGCCATTGCAAACTTTCTCCTGCTCCACAGGGCGCGCTGGCAAACGGCCCTATCTCAAAGCGTCTGATTTCCAACGCAAAAAACGGACCACGAATTCGCCTTCTGCGATTCGCCGTCCGGTCAGCCTGTCGGAATGGGGTGCAGCTAAGGAGAGTCGCGCCCGATGTCAAGCGATCGGACCGTATTTGTTGGACGATCGAAGGTGTTCAACACTTCGGCCGATGCGCGATACGCCCGCAAGGTCTGACGTGCAAAATCAGGACGTCAGCGCAACCGCGCGGTCGTGGAGGCGGGCGACGGCGGCATCATGGATGCCGGGCGCGCAGGCGATGACGCCAAAGGCCTGCGCCCGCGGCGTGTTGAAGACGAGCGGCGCGCCAAAGGCGTCGGTGACGGTCGCGCCGGCTTCGCTCGCGATCAGAGCCGCTGCTGCGACATCCCACTCGAACCCCCAGCGCAGCGTCGCAACCAGATCGGCGCGGTCGTCGGCAACGAGTGCCATGCGCAGCGCGATGCTGTTCGGCTTCGTTACCATGATGAGATCGCGGTCGATCTTTGGCAGGTTGTCGGCGGGCACACGTGCGCCGCCGAACTGTGTGCGGCGGCTGGCACACAGCGGCTCGCCGTTGAGTTGGGCGCCCTCGCCGCGCTGGGCGACCCACAATTCGTCGAGCGCGGGGGCGTAGAGCACACCAAGTTCCGGCGTGCCATCGACCACGAGGGCGACCGACACCGCCCAGCCGGGGCGGCCCCGGATGAAATCCCGTGTGCCGTCGATCGGGTCGACGCACCACATGGCGCGCCGTGATAGCCGCGCATCACTATCGGCGGTTTCCTCCGACAGCCATCCCGCCTCAGGGACCATTGCGCCAAGAACTGCCTTCAAACGTGCATCGACTGCGAGATCGACGTCGCTCACGGGATTGTCGTGCGACTTGTGCCAAACGTCGATCGCCTGGCCCTCTCCGCGCCAGCGCGCCATCGCCATGTCGCCGACCTCGCGCGTTGCGGCGATTACCGCTTCGAGATTGCGGCCCGGCACGCTTGCCCCCGTCTAGCTGCTCGCGACGGTCATGCCGTCAATGCGCAGCGTCGGGACGTTGGTGGCGTGGCGAAACTCCAGATCATTCGCCGGTTCAAGCGCTGCGAACATGTCGATCAGGTTACCCGCTATGGTGAATTCGGCGACGGGCCCGGCAATCGCACCGTCGCGGATAAGGAAGCCCGACGCGCCGCGGCTATAGTCACCCGTTACCGGATTGACCCCCTGACCGATCAGCTCGGTGATATAGACGCCCTCCGATATGTCCGCCATCAGCGCCTCGGGGGTGATCGTCCCGGGAGCCAGGTGCAGATTGCTTGCGCTCACCCCTGACGCGCCGCCACCTCGGGTCGCATGGCCGGTGGGGGCAAGACCGAGCTGCTTTGCCGAAGCCGTGTCGAGCAGCCAGCCGGTGATCCGGCCTTGCGCGACGATGTCGCGCGCCGCGGTCGGCAGGCCCTCGCCGTCGAAGGCGCGGCTGCGAAGCCCCCGCAGGCGGTGCGGATCGTCGCGAATGACGATGGCGCTGTCGAACAGCTGGCGATCCTCCTTACCGAGCAGAAAGCTTGTTCCGCGCGCGACGGCCGGGCCGGCGATAGCGCCGAGCAAATGGCCGACCAGGCTGCTTCCGACCCGAGGATCTATGACGACAGGCACCTTGCCGACTGGTGCCTTGCCAGGGTTCAGCCGTGCGACGGCGCGCCTTCCGGCGCGCGTGCCGATGTCCTCGGCGGTTTCTAGGTCGGACAGATGATGGGCACTGTGCCAGCCGTAATCCCGTTGCATCGCCGCGCCTTCGCCTGCGATCACGCTCGCCGAGAGGCTGTGCCCGCTCGCGCCATAGCCTCCCGCAAAGCCGTGACTCGTTACGAGCGCGAAGCGGGTGCGGCTATGGTTCGCGCTCCCGCCCTCGCTGTTCGTGACTCCGGTAACAGCGCGCGCTGCCTCCTCGACGGCGAGCGCTGCCACCCGCAGCGCCTCAGGGTCGGCTTCGCTGCCGTCATCCAGATCAAGGTCGGGGAGAGCCCCCTTGAACAGCAGCTCGCCGGGCGCGAGGCCCGCATAGGGGTCCTCGGGCGCCTCGCGCGCCATCGCGACGCAGCGTTCGACCAGCCCTGCGAGTTCGCTTGCATCCATGTCAGCGGTCGACACGCTCGCGCTTCGCTGGCCGACAAAGACGCGAAGGCTGATGTCCTGGCTTTCGGAGCGTTCGACATCCTCGAGCGCGCCGAGGCGCATCGATACGGAGGTCGCGGCGTGGCAGTAATAGAGCGCGTCGGCGGCATCGGCGCCCGCACGGGTCGCGGCGTCGCACAGCATTTGCGCACGGTCGAGGGCTTCGGCAACGGTCAGCATGGCCGCGCCCTAGACCGGGCGCGACGGGTCGTCAAAATTTTAGTCGAGATTCAGTTCGCGACGGCGGCAAGCGCCTGCGTCGCGGCGAGCGCGCCGCTGACCCAGAGGAAGGGGAGCGCGAGCGCTGCGAGCCACAGGCGGCGGACGTCGCGGCGAAAGCGCGCGTGGAGCCCCCAGCTCGCGAGCGCCTGGCGGCTGAGATGATACCAGCGCCGTTCGGTGATCCGCGCGACCGGAAGCGCCAGAGCGAGCAGCATGACGAGGGCGACGATGGTGAACGCCGATGGCGCGCCAGCAGCGATCGCACTCGACACCAGCCAGATCTGCAGCGCCGCAAAGGCAAGCAGAGCTGCCGCCACGTGGACGGTCATCCGCCGTCCCAGGCTACGCGCCGCAGGTACGCTGGGAGTCGAGCGCCCTATGAGGCGCGGTCCGAACGTCGATGCCATCTTTTATCAGCCTCCCCGGCTGGCGATTCCCAGATGGAACCAGGTTTTCAGCCGTTTTTCCCCGAGTCAAGGCAGGATGACGCCGATTCGTTAATTTTCCGCATCGGTTTGTCGAAGATTCGCAACAAAATGGCGTCGAAGCGCTCTCTATGGGCGAAAAGTCGAGCAATTTACTGGGCAAGACGGGGTCGGTGCGTGCCCCCGGGGCGCTGCCAAGAGACTGGTCGCGCAACAGGGCCGGCCGGCATCAAAATGACGGCCTCGCGCCGTCCAGCAGCGGCTGGTCCCGCTTCAGGGAACAGGGGAAGTCCCATGCGTCACCCCGCTCTCATGGCGGCTCTCGCTTTGCCGCTCACGACTGCTCTGGCACAGGAAGCGGCGCCCGCGGCACGAGCCCCGGCCTGCAGCGGTGCGCAAGAAAGGCGGCATTGCGCGGCATCTCGCCGGCACCAACGAAGGGCACGGCTTCGCAAAGAAGGACAACGCCGACGATCAATTCTGGACCTCGCTGCTCTTCGGGCAGCAATATCTCCTCAATTGATGGAGCCGTCTTGACCCGGGCACGGGCGGGGGCCTAGCGGATTTCCCTTCTTTGATCGAATGGGGACTCGATGCGCCGGCCCAAATTGTTCGACACGATGCGCGACTACAGCTGGCGGCTGTTTCGCGCCGACGCATTGGCCGGCATCAGCGTCGCTCTCGTCGCGTTGCCGCTGTGCATCGCCATTGCCATCGCATCGGGCAGCACGCCCTTCGTCGGGCTCGTCACCGCGATCATCGGCGGGTTTGTCATTTCATTGACGAGCGGCAGCCGGGTACAGATCGGCGGGCCGACCGGCGCCTTCATTGTCGTCGTTTATGGCGTCATCCAGGATCACGGGATGGACGGGCTGATCGTCGCGACGATCATGGCCGGACTGATCCTGATCCTTGCGGGCTATTTGCGCGCGGGGCGGCTGATTGCGCTGATCCCGGAGGCGGTGATCAACGGCTTCACCATCGGGATCGCTGCCATCATTGCCGCGAGCCAGCTGGCCGATGCGATGGGGTTATCGGCGGGTAAGGTTCCCGCCGACATGATCCCCAAGATTGAGGCGCTGTGGGCCGCGCGCGGCTCGTTCAGCGGCACTGCCTTCGCGATCACGGCGGCGACAATCGCGGCCATTCTCCTGCTTCGCCGCTGGCGTCCGCGCTGGCCGGTACTTGTGATTGCCGTGGGTGCCGCCTCGCTCGCGGTCTTGTCGCTCAATCTGCCGGTGGATACGGTGGGCTCGCGATTTGGGGCGCTGCCGAGCGGCCTGCCCGCCCCGCACTGGCCGCAGGTGACGATCGAGCGGCTCGTCGAGCTGCTACCCTCTGCGCTGACCATCGCCTTTCTCGCCGGGGTCGAATCGCTTCTCTCGGCGATCGTCGCTGACCGCATGTTTGGCGGCCAGCACCGGCCAAGCGCCGAATTGCTCGCGCAAGGCTACGCCAATGTCCTCACGCCGCTGTTCGGCGGGCTGCCTGTGACGGGCGCGATCGCGCGCACGGCGACCAACGTCCGCGCGGGCGGGCGGACGCCGGTGGCTGGGATGGTGCACGCGCTTGTAATCCTGTTTGTGCTCCTCGTCGCCGGCGGGCTCGCCGGTGCGCTGGCATTGCCTGCGCTCGCCGCGGTGCTGCTCGTGACGGCCGCCAATATGGCCGAACCCGAAAAATGGCGCGAGCATTGGTCGCTGCCTTGGGACGAGCGGCTGCTCTTACTGCTCACCCTTATCCTCACTGTCTTTGCCGACCTGACGATCGCGATCGGCGTAGGGGTGGCGCTTGGGCTCGTCCTTCGCTGGCGGAAAGGGGGGCGCACCGCCCTCTGGACGCCGCGCGAGCGCTAGCGATCAGCCTTGCGGCAGTGCCGGCAGCGCTTCGGCGTCCGGTTCAGCTTCGTCCGTTGCAGCGGCGCTCGCTTCGCCACTGGCCTGCCGCTCAAGCTCTTCGGCTGCCCTCTGGCGCTCGGCGAGCGCTCGCTCCTCGGCAACCACCGCGGCTTCGACCTCTTCGGCTGCCGCGTCGATTCCCGCGAGCCTTTTTGCGCGTTCGTCGGCGATCATCGCCTGCCAGTCGGTCTTGTCGGCTGCCTGTGCCTCGGCCTTTGCGCCGGAGACCAGCTGCTGGGTACAGCCGGTGAAGCCACCAAGCCCGACCGGTGAGCAGCTATCGGTGCCGAAGCGGCCGACGCGCTCCATAGCGACGACGCGGTTCAGCCATGCCTGGTTGCGCGGATCGAGCGGATCGCCGCCACGGAAAATCTGCGGCACGCGGTAGCGATCCGCTTCGGGCAAGCGGTTGCAGACCACGATCTCGTCAGGGCTGCTCGGCTCGCACTTGTCGTTGCCATAGACGATGACCTGATTGACCTTTTCGTTCGGCGCATCCGCGGCCTCCTGCGCCTGGGCGGGAAGGGCGGAGACGCTGCCGGCAAGGAGCAGCGCGAAAAGGGGCAAGCGGGTCATCATCTTTTCCTTCGTCACTATCGCGGTGCCTGTCACCGCGCCCCTGCATCCACGCTGAACGGGCCAGGTTGAAGAGAGTCTATCAGATACGCTTCGACAGGGCGATGGCTGCGCGGCAGCCCGCCCGGATAGCGAGGCTGAGGAGCGGATAGGCAGGGGCGCTTTCGGCGCCGGCCGCGACCGCCGCCTTCTTGTGCTCGAGTTCTTCCGCGCGGAACTCGGCGACCGCATCGGACAATTCGGGGTCGCTGTCGCCAAGTTCGAAAAGCTGCATTTGGTAGTGGCGGTCGATTTCGGTCTCGACCGCGGCAGTGCATGCCATCGCGGCGCGCGGCCCCATCGCGGCGGTCACCGCGCCGAGCGCGAAGCCTGCGACGTCCCAGACTGGCTGCAAGGCGGTAGGTCGCACGCCCCGGCGCGTGATCATCGCGTCGAAAAATTTGCGGTGACGCTCTTCCTGTTCGGCCATATGCGCGATCTCGCGCGCCATGGGATGGCGGTCGCCCATCACCGCGAGCTGGCCGGCATAGATGCGCGTTGCGCCATATTCGCCCGCCTGGTCGACGCGGATCATCGACGCCGTGCGCCGATCGGCCGGTGGTGAAACGCTCGTCATGCCGCAGATGTGGTCCGGCGGCGGAGCAAGGTCAAGACGAGCGCGGCGGCAGCGAACGAAAAGATCGCATTGAAGCCGGCGAGTGAAATGCCAAGCAGCGTCCATTGCGGTACGTCGCAGCGGATGATGGGGGCCGCCATGATCGTGTCGAGGGTGATCGGGCCGCTCTGACCCGTGCTGCACGTCGTCAGCCCCTCCCAGAAGCCATATTCGACCCCGGCGTGAAAGATGCCGATGGCGCCGCTCACCGCAGTCGCAAGCGCGGCGAGGAGAGTCAGCGTTCGCATCGCTCCTTCATTGCGGCGCAGAAGCAGGGCCAGCGCCGCGAGCACCATCGCCGCCTGGTGCGGCCAGCGCTGCCAATAGCACATTTCGCAAGGGTGGAGGCCGAAGCCATATTGCGACACCAAGGCCCCCCCATAGAGGATGAGGGGAGCCAGTAGCGCCAGCAGCGGCGCAGCGTAACGGCTGTTCAGCATAGGACGACTCCGCCGGCTGCGTCAGTTTCGGCGCGCCGGCTTGGCGGCGGGCTTCGCAGTCTGCGCCATGCGCGCGGACACCGGCGCGATGCGCCCGATCGTTTGCAGCGCATAATGGAGCTGGAAATCCTCAATCCCCTTCGCCTTCAGCTCTTCGGCCGTCGCAGTGAAGCGCGGATCGGGCTTTTCGTCACTCTCGATCAGGCTGTTGTCGACCTTTTTCTCGTTGATCAGGTGGCGGCGCAGGTCGCTCTCGCGGAAGGACGGGCGGTTCTCGTAATCGGGGTCCGAAAGCTGCGGTACGCGAATGTCAGGCTCGATGCCGCCTTCCTGCACGCTGCGGCCTGACGGTGTATAGTAGCGCGCGGTCGTCAGGCGGAGCGCGGTGGTGTCGGTCAGTGGCAGGACCGTCTGCACCGATCCCTTGCCGAAGCTGCGCTCGCCCATCACCACGGCGCGATGCTGATCCTGCAGCGCCCCCGCGACGATTTCCGAGGCTGACGCCGATCCTGCATCGATGAGCACGATGACCGGCGCGCCGCCAGCCTGGTCACCGGGCTTGGCGAAATAGCGTTCGATATCGCCCTTCCGGCGCCCGCGCTGCGAGACGATCTCGCCGCGATCGAGGAAGAGGTCGCTGACGCCCACGGCTTCGTCGAGCAGCCCGCCGGGATTCGACCTGAGGTCGAGCACCCAGCCTCGCGGCGTGTGACCCAGCGACTTTTGCACCGCGATCATCGCCGCCTTGAGATCGGTGGTGGCATCGGCCGAGAAACTGCTGATGGTCAGCACGCCGACCCCGTCCTTGACTTCCCATTTCACGGGTTTGAGGTCGATGATCTCGCGTGTCAGCGAGAGCTCCATGGGCTTGTCCTGGCCTTCGCGGACTACCGTGATATCAATCGTCGTGCCGGGACGGCCGCGCATCTTTTCGACGGCCTCATCGAGCGTCATGCCGAAGATGAGTTGCTTATCGATGTGTGTGATATAGTCGCCGGCCTTGATTCCAGCGCGGTCGGCAGGCGTGTCGGCGGTCGGCGCGATCACCTTGACGACTCCATCCTCCATCGTCACCGAGAGGCCGAGCCCGCCATATTCGCCGTCGGTCTGGGTACGGAGATTCGAATAGTCGCGCGCGTCCAGATAGCCCGAGTGCGGATCGAGACTGGCAAGCATGCCATTGATAGCGCCTTCGATCAGCTTGTCGTCGCCGACCGGTTCGACATAATTCGCTTTCACTTCCATGAACACGTCCATGAAGCGCGAAATCTCGTCGGTGGTCGACGCGTCGACAGTCGCCATCGCGCCGGTAGCCAGCGGCACCAGTGCGAGTGTGCTCAGCGCAGCAGCACCCTGCCAAAGGGCAAAGCGGCGCCGGGGTGAAGCGGCGATCTTGGTCGTTTCGGTCATTGGCGTCTTTCGTGTCCTCGCGGGAACTCTCCCGCCCATATAAACCCCGGCGCGCAATCCTCCAATGCATTTGAAGCGGCGTCAAGCGTGCGCCGGACGTCATCAGGGCTATCGCCTTTGACCGAGGATGGTTTTGGCGAAGGTGATGGACCATCCGGAGCGGATCCGCCTTACTGCGAAGGACGCCCAAAGAATCCCTATCAAATCATCGCGCTACTATATTTTTAAAGCGCGATTTGCCTGGGGCGTCACCCGAGCATGGCGGCGACGTCCACCGGGCGGCCTGCGCGGCGCAGCTCGACGGTGATGCGGCTATCGCCGGACCCGGCGCGCCCCACCGGCGCCCCGGCGTCGAGCGTGTCGCCAACCGCTACCGACAGCGCGATCATCCCCGTCAAAAGCGATGTCCAGCCTCCGCCGTGATCGATGATGACGATCTTGCCATAGCCGCGATAAGCGCCCGCGAAACTCACCCTTCCGGGCGCAGGGGCGACGACCTGGCCGCCGGGGCGCGCGGCGATGGTAATCCCGCGCGAGCGCACCCCGCTGTCGTTGACCTCCCCGAGACCCTCGACGATGCGGCCGACGACCGGCAGGCGATAGGCGCCGCGGCTCATCCCGGCGGCAGGGGCAGCGACCGCGGCAGCGGGAATTTCAGCGCTGGCAGGATCGCGCGGCCGCGGAAGCGGTCCGGCCAGCTGCGCGAGCTCGGCCCGTACCGCGCTATCGGCCTCGAGCGAATCCATCAGCTCGACAATGTCGCGTGCCTTTTCTCCCAATCCGAGCGCACGGTCGGCCTCCAGCCGGGCGCTGCTCATCAGATCGCGGGCGCGGAGCCGTCCCTCATTTTCGAGCCGGGTCAACTCATCGCGTCGCACGGCGAGTTCGGCCTTGCTCGTGCCAAGCGCCTTCAGCGCGATCGCTTGCTGCTGCTGCACGCTGCGAAGCTCGGCGAGCTCGCGGCGCACCTCGGCCGTGCGGCTGCGGATCACGGGCATCACCGCATCGAGCACTGCGCGAGCATGTACCATGTCGCGGAGCGATCCCGGCTGCGCGAGCACCGTCACGGGCGGCTGGCGCGTGAGCTGCTGAAGCGATGCGGCAAGCTCGAGCAGGGGTTGTTGCTGCTCGGCGAGCGCGGCCTGTTGTTCGGCAAGGCGCCGGTTCACAAGGGCGACGCGCGCTTCGCCTGCGTCGATATCGGCCTCGGCCGCCTGGATCCGCGCCGCGAGCGCTGCGCTGCGCTTCCTCAGCCGGTCGGCCGCATTGGTCGCCCTTTGCGCTTGGGCTTCGAGCACGCCACTGCGCGCCATGGCTTCGGCCGACTGTTCTTTCGCGCGCAGAAGCTGTCCGCGCTCGCGCGCCGCAATCGCTGCCGGATCGAAGATATCGCTCTGGGCAATGGCGAGCGCGCCGCAAAGGGTTGCAGCGAGCGCAGCGACGATGGCGAGCGCGCGCCTCACTGGCGTCCCTCGCGGTGATAGGGGTGGCCCGCGATGATGCTCGTTGCGCGCCACAATTGCTCGGCGAGCATGGCCCGGGCCATCAAATGGGGCCAGGTTGCGCGGCCGAAGGCGATGACCTTGTCCGCTCCCTTACGCTCCTCCTGGGCAAAACCGTCAGCGGCACCCAGGCAGAAACGCGCCTCGCGCACGCCTGCGTCGCGCCAGCTTTCCAGCAATTTGGCGAATTCAAGCGAGGACATCTGCTCGCCTCCCTCATCGAGCAGCACCGTGCGGCTATGGTCCTGGGGCGCAGGAACTCGCCCGCCGGAATCGGGAAGCTCTGATATCTTGTGCGCCCAGCTCACGCGCTTCATGTAGCGCGCGACCAGTTCGGCTTCGGGGCCGCGCCCGATCCGACCGCGCGCGATAATGTGCAGCAACATATCCGCCGCCTAACCTTTAGGCGGCGAACAGGTCAATTCGCGGCGGCGACCGGCGGCGCGTCGCCGAACGACCACATGCGCTCGAGGTTGTAGAAGCTGCGCACCTCGGGTCGGAACAGATGAACGATCACGTCCCCGGCGTCGATCAGCACCCAGTCCGCATTGGGCAGACCCTCAACGCGGACGTTCCGGCCGGCCTCCTGCTTGATTCGCTGCGCGAGCTTGTCGGCGATCGCCGAGACATGGCGCGTCGAACGGCCGCTTGCGATCACCATATGATCGGCGATGCTGCTCTTGCCGGCGAGCGGGATGGAAATGGTTTCCTGGGCCTGATCTTCCTCGAGCTGGTGGAGGATCAGCGCGTGGAGCGCGTCCACGCTGTCGTTTGCGGGTGCGGCGCCGGGCGCGGCATCCTTTCTGGCGGATATCAAGCGGGTCCTTTCCTATTGCCATCACGCAGGCGCGAATGGGTCAGCGGGTCGCGCAAGCGTCGACCTGCATAGCGTTCGAACCAGCGGGGGTTGGCCTGCCGTATAGCGGTTGCGGATCGCACGTCGGGCGAAAATCGCAGGAACACGAGGGCAGGCGGTCTCCAGTCCGTCCAATCAGCTTTCTGGTCCGCGGGCCGGACGAAGCGCCGGAGCCAGCCCATCGCCTCAGCGGCGTGGGTGCGACCATTATAGCCCGGGCGGGCGATCACCGCAATCGGCATCAAGCGTGCTATTCCGCGCCAGTCGCGCCACCGGGGCAACTGGACCAGATTGTCGGCCCCCATGACCCAGATAAAGCGGCGATTCGGATAGCGGCGTATCAGCGCCCTCAGCGTGTCGATGGTGTAGCGCGTCCCGAGTTCAGCCTCGATCGCGGTCGCGCGGATCGGCGCGCGCCGCGCCATGCGCTGCGCCGAGGCGAGCCGCGCCGCGAGCGGCGCCATCCCGGCGGCTGGCTTGAGGGGATTGCCGGGAGATACGAGCCACCAGAGCTCGTCAAGATCGAGGGCATCGATGGCGTCGAGGCTGATCGCGCGGTGCCCACCATGCGCGGGATTGAAGCTGCCGCCAAGAAGGCCGGTCGTGATCATGGGGAAGGACGCCAATCGCGGCGCTCCTGCTGCACGCACATCATCGCACTTCCATCGGCTTCGACTTGATGGCGAAGGAGATACGGCGTTCCTCGAGCCCGCCATTGGCGCAGCAGCCCATGGCCGAGCGCCGGGTCGGCACGAGGCTGTTCGAGCAAGAAATCAGCGGCATCGAAAGCAGACGCATGAATGGCAAACCCTGGATCGGCCGCCATAAAAAAATCCTCTGTATAAAGGCGATTCAAGGCCGGGTCTGGCCGCTTCCCCGCACCAGCCACTTGTAGGTCGTCAGCCCTTCGAGCGCGACCGGTCCCCGTGCGTGGAGCCGGCCCGTGGCAATGCCGATCTCGGCGCCCAAGCCGAATTCCCCGCCGTCGGCAAACTGGGTCGAGGCGTTGTGCATGACGATGGCGCTGTCGACTTCGGCGAGAAATCGTTCAGCGGCGTCTCGGTCTTCGGTCACGATCGCGTCGGTGTGACGGCTCGAATGGGCATCGATATGCGCGAGCGCCCCCTCCACCCCGTCGACCGCCGCGATCGAGACGATCGCGTCGAGATATTCGCAATCCCAGTCGTTCGCGCTCGCGGGCGTGACATGCGGGCTGAGCGCCGCGATGGCCGAATCGCCGCGAACCTCGCAGCCCGCCCCGATCAGAGCGTCAATGATCGCGCGTGGGTCGGCATAGGCGCGGTCGATCAGTATCGTCTCGGTCGCACCGCAAATCCCGGTTCGGCGCATCTTGGCGTTGACGGCGAGCGCTACTGCCCGATCGGGATCGGCGGCGGCGTCGATATAAAGATGGCAAATGCCGTCGAGGTGGGCGAGCACGGGGACGCGTGCTTCATCCTGTACACGCGCGACCAGTCCCTTCCCGCCGCGCGGTATGATGATGTCGACAAGGCCCTGTGCGCGTAACAGCGCGCCCACCGCAGCGCGATCCTGCGTCGGCACGAGCTGCACGGCATCGGCGGGGAGCTCCGCTTCGGAAAGACCCGCAGCGAGCGCTGCGTGGATCGCGCGGTTCGAATGCACGGCCTCGCTGCCGCCGCGCAGGATCACCGCATTGCCCGACATGAGCCCGAGCGCTGCGGCATCGGCGGTGACGTTGGGGCGGCTCTCATAGATGATCCCGATCACGCCGAGCGGTACGCGGACACGGCTCAGCACCATGCCGTTAGGGCGCGAGGTGCGGTCGATCTCGGCGCCGACAGGGTCAGCGAGGGCGGCGACGGCTTCGACCGCGCCGGCGATTGCGCCAAGGCGGCCCGCATCGAGCCGCAGACGGTCGAGCATCGCCGAGGTCAGCCCGTTCGCCTCGCCCGCCGCCATGTCGCGGGCATTGGCGGCGAGGATGTCGGCCTCGCGCGCGCGAAGTTCGGCAGCGGCTGCGCGCAGGCCGCTCGCCTTCCTGTCCGTCGGCGCGACCGCCATGCGCTTGGCGGCGGCCCGCGCCCGCGCGCCCATATCGGCGATCAGAGCGTCGGCGTCGGAAACGGGCGGATGGATCAGCGTTTCAGTGGTCATGACTTCTGCCCTATCACGCTTTGGCGCGGCGACGAAAGCCCCGTTGCGTGCCGCGGCGGCGCGCTTTAGGCAGGGGTTATGAGCGGGGATATCGAAGGCATTGGTGCGGCGGTGACCGCGGGACTGGCAGCCCGCGCGGTCGAGCCGCAGCACGGCGGCGCTTCGCACCCGCGCGCGGGGCAGCGCTGTCTCAACTGCGGGACGACATTGGCGGGCTCGCACTGCCACCATTGCGGCCAGCGCGCCGATGTGCACCGCACCTTCAGCGCGATCGGTCACGATCTCGTCCATGCGATCGTCCATTTCGAGGGCAAGCTGTGGAATACGCTGCCATTGCTCGCGTGGCGGCCTGGCGATCTCACGCGCCGCTATATCCACGGTGAGCGCGCGCGTTTCATCTCGCCTCTTTCCCTGTTCCTTCTGGCTGTCTTCCTCACCTACGCCGTGCTCTCCTTCGTCGGCAGCGGTTCGCCGGGGAAGGGCTTTCAGGACATGGTGACGAACCAGACCGAAGCGAGCGCGGCGCGCGCGCGGCTCGAACATGAAGTCGAGGCGATCGACACCCAACTTGCTAAAAGCAATATCAGCGAGGAGCAGCGCAAATTGCTCGGCGAGCAGCGCCAGACGCTGATGCACAGCGCCGAATATCTTGGCCTTCTCGACCATGCCGGAACGCCAGGCGAAGGGAAGGAAACCGCCGAGGGGCGCTTCGCGCGCGCCGAGATCAGCACCGGCGTTGCCTTCATCGATCATGGCATCGCAAAGGCGCAGGCCAATCCTGGCCTCACGCTCTACAAGGTGCAGGCGAACGCCTATAAGTTCGCCTGGGCGCTGATCCCGCTGTCCTTGCCATTCCTTTGGCTGCTCTATCCGTTCAGCCGGCGCTTTCACACCTATGACCATTTCGTCTTCGTGACTTACTCGATCAGTTTCATGCTGCTCATGTTCGTCGCGGTGCGCCTGTTCGCGATGACGCCAGTGGCGAGGTGGGTGACGATCTTCGCGGTCTTCTACGTTCCCTTTCACATGTATCGCCAACTGCGCGGCGCCTATCGCTCATCGCGGATCGGGGCGCTTGCGCGCACCTCGCTGCTGCTGGTTTTCGCTGTTGTGGCCGTGACCTTGTTCGTGACGATGTTGCTCGCGCTGGGAGCGATAGGATAGCCGGCGTGCGGGCACAAAGGGGAGAGATGCGATGCATGCGCTGTGGGCGGAGATGGACCGGCGCCAGCTGATCGGGCTTGGCGCTGCGGGGCTTGCGGCGCTGTCGCTCCCGGGCGCAGCCGCCGCGATGATGGCACAAGGCTTCACGCACGGTGTCGCAAGCGGCGAGCCAGGCGCCAATTCGGTGCTGCTCTGGACGCGTTATGCGGCGCCCTCGGACACCATGCTCATCGCGGAGATGTCGGAAACTCCCGACTTTTTGCGCATTGCGGGAGGCGGAGAGGTCGCCGCGACGGGCGAGCGCGATCATATCGCGAAGATCGTTGTCGACGGGCTGCAGCCAGGCCGCTGGTATTTCTATCGCTTCATCGCGCCCGATGGCACGCGTTCGGTGACCGGCCGGACGCGGACGCTACCCGCAGGGCCAACCGCGGCCTTCCGTCTTGCGCTCTTTTCCTGCGCCAATATGCCGTTCGGCTGGTTCAATGCCTACGCTCACGCCGCGGCACGCGCCGATATCGACCTCGTCGTTCATGCCGGCGACTATCTTTACGAATATAGGGTCGGCCAATATCCGGCGCTCCGCGAGGCAGTTCCTGGCCGGTCGGTTCAGCCCGATCAGGAGCTTGTCGCGCTCGCCGACTACCGCCTGCGCTACGCTGCGTATCGCGCCGACCACGATCTTCAGCGGCTCCACCAGCTGTTCCCGATGATCGCGCAGTGGGACGATCATGAGTTCGCGAATGACGCATGGCGGGATGGCGCCGAGAATCATCAGCCGGACGAAGGCGAATGGAGCGCGCGGGTCGCTGCCGCCGAGCGCGCCTATCGCGAATGGATGCCCGTCGCAGATATGCGCTGGCGACACTATGAGATCGGTGATCTGGCGACAATATACCTTCCCGAAACGCGTATCAGCGGCAGGGACGAGCCATTCAGCATCGGACGCATCGCGAGGGATGCAAGCGACCCCGCATCAGCGCTGCGCGAATTTGGCGACACCCAATATCGCGATGCCGCGCGTCAGATGCTGGGCGTGCAACAGGAAAAATGGCTAACCGAGGCGATCGGTACCTCGGTTCGGGCCGGCAAATATTGGCAGGTCTGCGCGCAGCAAGTGCTGATGGGCACCATTTTCAGCCCGCCCGAATCGGCCAACTGGTTCGGTGCGAACGCGCCCGACTATGTCGTCGAGCGGATCAAGGCTGCGCAATTGGGCGCAGCGGCAGGCCTGCCGTTTAATTTCGACGCCTGGGACGGCTACCCCGCAGCGCGCGCCCGGCTGCTCGGCGCGGCGCAGCAGGCGGGGGCCAATTTCGTCTCGCTAGCGGGCGACAGCCACAATGGCTGGGCATTCGACCTGGCGCACGATGGCCGCCCCGCCGGAATCGAGGTCGGCGGACACAGCATCTCGTCGCCGGGGATCGAGGCGGCGGTGAAAGGGGTGAGCGATGCCGATCGCGTCGCCGCGCTCCGCCGCGCGTCACCGCAGCTCCGCTGGGCCAACACCGAGCGGCGCGGCTACACCACCATCCTGCTCACGCCTGAGATATTGACCGCAACATGGCATTTCTTGAGCACGGTGCAAGAGCGCTCGCTGGTGCTCGCCGGCATGCACAGCATGGCGGTGCAGCGCGGGCGCAATGCCTATGATGCCGGCTGACACGAGGCGATCGCGCGATGCTCGCCCGGGCGCACAAAGAAAGGGGGTTCCAGCCTGACAGGAAAACCGCCTATCATGGCGAGAGGTCCAATGTGCCCCATTGGCGAGCCGCTCTCGGCGATGAGCCATGCGCGCCCAGGGTGGGGCATGGCTCCTGCAGGAGAGGGACAGTTGAACTGGAACAAGGCAGTCCGCCAGTTGCATCGCTGGCTCTCTATTCTCTTTACCGCGGTGGTTGCGGGCATTTTCCTCGCGCTTGGCCTCGGGCGCGAACCGGCGCCATGGATCTATTATCTCCCTCTCGCGCCGCTCGCGCTGATGATGCTCACGGGGCTGTGGATGTTCTTCCGTCCCTATGCGGCGCGCTCGCCGCGCACGGAGCGTTAGGATGACGCGCAAGACTCCAAAGCTGCTCTCGGGCGGCAACCCGCAAATCCCGAAGGGCGACGGCGATGGGCCGGTCCAGGCCTATATCGCCGCTATGCCCGGCTGGAAGCACGCGGCCGGAAAACGCCTCGACGCGCTGATCGAAAAGACCGTACCGGACGTGAAGAAAGCTGTGCGGTGGAACTCGCCCTTCTACGGCATCGAGGGGAAGGGCTGGTTCCTGAGCTTTCATTGCTTCACCCGCTATATCAAGGTCACCTTCTTTAAAGGTGCAGCGCTCCGTCCGCTGCCGCCTGTCGGATCGAAGGATCCCGATGCACGCTATTTCCATATCCACGAGGATGAGGAAATCGACGAGGTGCAGGTGGAAAGCTGGCTGAAGCAGGCAGCAGCCATTCCCGGCTGGATCCCCGGAAAATAAGGAAGCACGATGAGCCAATTCGAGGATGGAGCTCAGCTGATCGATGAAAAGATCGCGGCGCTTCGAGACTGGCGCGGCGAGATGCTTGCGAGGATAAGGGAGCTGATCAAAGCGGCCGTGCCCGAGGTCGCCGAGACGGTCAAATGGCGCAAGCCGTCGAACCCCCAGGGTGTGCCCGTCTGGGAGCATAACGGCATTTTGTGCACCGGCGAGACCTACAAGGACAAGGTGAAGCTCAGCTTCGCGCGCGGCGCCGCGCTCGATGATCCAAAGGGACTGTTCAACGCCAGTCTCGGCGGCGGAACGCGCCGCGCGATTGATCTGCTCGAAGGCGACCGGATCGACGCGCCGGCGTTCAAGGCGCTGGTGCGCGCGGCAGCGGCGGCGAACGCCGCCAAAGCGCAGCAAAGACAGGCTGCAACACGCGACCCCGCGCTTGCCCGCGGAAAATGAGCCGCGCGCCGCGGCCTAAGCGCGTCCAACCCTTCGCGCGCTCAGGAAATTCTCGAGCGCTGCGAAGAGGAACCCGCGCCCGTCCTCGCTCAACATTTCGGCGGTGAGCCAATCGAACTGCGCGCCGTCAGCTTGACTGGCCGCCCCGAGCATCGCGCCGAGAAGGGCCTCGTCGTAGGTGAGGCGCGGGCAGCAGGGTGGGGCGACAGCAAAGGGGTCGGGCCAGACGTCGCCGATCGCCACGAGCACCAGTTGAAAGCGCCGCGCCGCAGCCTCAGCCTCCCAGCGCCGCCCGAGCTCGGGCTCGGGATCGCGCCCCGCACGGCGACAGGCGATACAATAGCGTAGCGCCAGAACGGCCTGTGCGGCCCGCTCCTCAAGGTCGCGGACAAGCGGTTGTTCGATCAATTGCTGTATAATCTTGCCAGCCGTCATCGGGCCTCCCGGAAAATATGACCCGCGGTCAATCGATCCCAGGCGGGGTCCGAAAAAGATGCCGGCCGCCGCGCGGGCGCAGCAGCCGGCAGGAGGGGACTGCAAGGAAATGCTATTGCGACTTAGTCGCAAGTGCAAGCGAAAAAGAGAGGCGCCGTGCGAGCGCCTCTCTTGCAAGCCCAAATTTTTTGCTTTCGCTTGAAATCAGTCGTCGCTGGCAGGCTTTGATTGGAGCTGCACATAATTTTCGATGCCCATGCGCTCGATCATGTCGAACTGCTTTTCCAGTTCATCGACATGCTCCTCCTCGCTTTCGAGAATTTGGGCGAAGAGCTCGCGGCTGACGTAATCGCGCACGCTTTCCGCGTGGGCGATTGCGTCCTTGAGCAGGGGGATGGCCTCTTCCTCAAGCGCAAGGTCTGCTCTCAAAATCTCCTCGACCGTCTCGCCGACGCGTAGCCGGCCGAGCATCTGGAAATTGGGAAGCCCGCCGAGGAACAGAATGCGGTCGGCAAGCCGGTCGGCGTGCTTCATCTCGTCGATTGACTCGTGCCGCTCGAACTCAGCCAGCCGCCTGACGCCCCAATTGTCGAGCATCCGGTAATGCAGCCAATATTGATTGATCGCGGTCAGCTCATTCTTCAGTGCCTCGTTGAGGAAATCGATGACCTTCTCGTCGCCCTTCATTGCCTTGTCCTGTTCTGTCTCTCGGGTGGGAAGCGGCACCATTATACCCGCCCGGACCCAATGAGGCCAAGGATGAAAATGGCTGATTTTCTAGGAAAATCAGACGGTCTCGGCGACGTCGCTGATGATATTGCGAGCGAATGACAGGCATTGACCGCATTTGGGTTTGCGACCCAGTTGCGCATAGGCGGCCTTCGCGCTCCGCAATTGCCCATTCTTCGCGACGTCGCGCAAATCCCGTTCTCTTATTGCGTTGCAGACACAGACGACCATATGCGAATCCTTCTCAACAACCCTGCGTGTAAGGATAGTGCGACCGATTCGCAACAAGAAAGATGCGAGCGGTTCGCAATCCGGGAAAAGGATATTTTAAAGGGCGTCACCCTTGCCCACAGGGTGATTCGCGGGCATAGGCGCGCCCATCGTCCCCGCACCCTCTCGCAAAGGTTTGCTTCATGAAAGTCCAGGTCTATGTGACGCTCAAGCCAGGGGTTCTCGACCCGCAGGGCAAGGCGATCCATCACGCGCTGGAGGGACTGGGCTTCAGCGGCGTCAGCGACGTGCGCGCCGGCCGCTTCATCGAGCTCGATGTCGCCGACGATGTCAGCGACGCCGATCTCGACGCCATGTGTGCGAAGCTGCTCGCCAATACCGTGATCGAGAATTATCGGATCGAACGGGCCTGACCGGCCAGGGAGACACGCCATGAAGACCGCCGTCATCGTCTTTCCCGGTTCCAACTGCGACCGCGACATGGCGGTCGCACTCGAGCGCGTCACCGGCCGCGCACCAGCCATGGTCTGGCACCGCGATACCGCGCTCCCGAACGGCACCGACTTCATCGCGCTGCCGGGCGGCTTCTCCTACGGCGATTATCTCCGCTCGGGTGCAATGGCCGCGCGCTCGCCCATCCTGCGCAGCGTTGCCGATGCTGCTGCGCGCGGCGTTCCGGTGCTCGGGGTCTGCAACGGCTTCCAGGTGCTGACCGAGGCGGGGCTGCTTCCCGGCGCGTTGATGCGCAACGCGGGCCTCAATTTCGTGTGCCGCACCGTGCCCTTGACGGTCGAGAACAGCCAGTCGCTGTTTACCGCCGGCTACAGCGCGGGCGAGGCGATCGACATTCCGGTCGCGCATCATGACGGCAATTATTTCGCCGACGCCGAGACGCTCGAACGGATCGAAGGCGAGGGGCGTGTGGCATTCCGCTATGCCGCCCCGGTCAATGGCTCGGCGCGCGCCATTGCGGGCGTGCTGAACGATGAGGGCAATGTTCTTGGCATGATGCCGCACCCCGAGCGCGCGATCGATGCCGCGCACGGCGGCACCGACGGGCTACGCCTGTTCGAGGCTGCGCTCGGCGTCCTCGTCTGAAGGCGCGACAGGCGCTTCGCTTTCGCGGGCCTGCCTTGCGGCAGGCTGCAGCCACCGGCCGATCAGGAGCAGGACCGTCGGCCAGAACATCGTGTTCCAGATGTCGTGCCAATGCTCAGGATCAGGGCGGACGACGGCGTGGCTTCGCTCGGCGGTGATGTCGAGCCATTCGCCGCCGCACGCCATCGCGAGCACAGCCAGCCAGGCAACAAGCCAGCCGCCGCGCCAGCGCCAGATCAGTCGGACAACCACAAACAGCGCCATGCCGAAATAGATATGCAAGGCATCCTTATCGAGTGCGCTTGCGGTCACAATCCAGCTTTTGCGCTCCTCGAAGAGCGAGGCAAGTTCGATCAGGGTCATGGAGGTCAAACCTTGGCGCCAAATGGATTGAAGTCGGTTCCCTCGTCATACACATCGACGCCTTCGAGCCGCTTGAGCAAGTCGACCACGGCATAGGTGACGGGCGTGAGGACCGCTTCCCATCCCACTTTCATCAACCAGTTGGTGATCATCACGGTCACGACAAGATGCGTCGGCCAGATGCCCAGGAAGGCTATGGGGTAGAACAGGAGGCTGTCGAACGCCTGACCAAAGATGGTCGATCCGATCGTTCGCGACCAGAGGTGCTTGCCGCGGGTCCAAAGCTTCATGCGCGCCAGAACGTAACTGTTAACGAACTCGCCCGCCCAGAAGGCCGTGATCGACGCGACGACGATGCGCCAGGTGCTGCCGAACACGCTTTCATAGGTCGCCTGGCAGATGGGGCCCGTTCCCTCTCCGGCCGTCTTCAGCAAAAGAAGGTCCGCGCCTGCGCAGCCCCAGTCGCGGTCGGCGGGCATCGCGACGACGACCCAGCTCATGACAGCCATGAAGATCATCGCGGCAAAGCCGGTCCAGATCACCCGCCGTGCCCTCGCGTAGCCATAAACCTCGGTCAGCACGTCGCCGATTACGTAGCTCAGGGGAAAAAACAGGATCCCCGCGCCAAATGTAACGCTGCCCACCGTCGACAGCTTCGACGCTCCGATGATGTTGCTAAGGAGAAGGATGGCGACGAAAGCCGCCATCACGAGATCGTAATAGCGAAAATGGCGTATCTGCCCCGCGCTGACGGGAGCAGGGGATGACTGGCTCGGCTCGGGGTCTCTCATCGCTACGCTGCTTAACGTGCTTTGCGGCCAGCGCAAACCGCGCTATTCGCCGCAACGGCACAGCCGTGCCGCGCGCTCGTAGCTCAGCTGGATAGAGCACCCGCCTTCTAAGCGGGTGGCCGCAGGTTCGAATCCTGCCGGGCGCACCATTCTCGAACAAAAGAGAGAACTGCGGGCGTGGTTTTGGCCACGCCCCCTGCAGCACTCCGCGCCAGCACGGCTTTTGAGCCGCTGATGCGGATTTCCCTATCATCGACGCGCACCTCACTGAGTAGCAGCCGGGCATAGGCCTGGCGCAGATCAGGCGGACCGTGATGCAGCTTGTCGCGCAGGAGTATTGCCAGCTTCTCGATCTTGGCGGGTGTGATCACCGGCTCGGCCATCGCGAGGCGGCGGGTCAGTTCAGAAATCTGTTCGGCGAGTTCATCACGCCGGAACCGGAGATTGACCAGTCGCTCGCGCATGGATGCGTCCTCGGCATCCATCAGCCCTTTTTCGACCAGTTCGAGCAGTCGGGCGATGCCTGCTTCAGCTTCCTTGTGGTCCTGGCGCATCTGCCGCAGCCGGCCGAGCTGTTCCTCCACCCATTTGCCCGTCATATGTTGCTCGATGTCGACGAGTGTCGGTGTCTGCTGATCCTTGTTGCTCATTTGCCTGATCTCCATGCCTGATGAGGGAGATGATGCCGAACCCGCCGGGCAGTGCAAGAGCGCGCCGAGGTCCCGGAGCAAACCGTGACCAGGGGCACGTCGGAGCAGCCCGGCGGGGTGAAGGTCAGTTTGACATGACGCGATCAAGCAGTTCCGTAAGGACGGCCTCCTTGTTCAGCAGGCCTCTTGAATGTGGAATTGCGCCCGCCGCCAGAAGTGCCCGCTCGAATACGGCATATTGCTCGCTATCGAGGTGGAGGACGATGGTTCTGCCATCGGGGTCGAACTCGTTTCCGCGCAGATACATCTTCAGCTCATGCGCGGTAGCGTCAGCCGCCTTCGCAAGCAGCCTGTCGATGTTGCGCTTGTCTAGATAAGGCGAGAGCAGCGCGAGCTTGGTCCAACCGATCCGCCGCAACCGTTCGATCGGAACTTCGAGGTCTTCGAATGTGCGGCTGATCTGGGCGAGATTGTACGCCTTGCGAATACCGATCTTCAGTTGCTTGGCGACCGACCTGAAGTCCTCGGGATGATTTTTCTGTGTCTCGCGCAGGTGCCGCGCGACCTCCAGGAAATGATCGCCCATCATGTCGGCGATCATCTGAGGTACCTTGGACGTGTTCGATTTTGTCCCTTCCATTGTTCCAAACCTTTGAAGTTGTTGGGAACTATTTCCGATGGAAAAGACACGCCTCGACAAGGGATTTGTGCAGGAAAATGTCTGATTTCTGAGACTTAGGGTCCAGACTGGTTCAGAGCCAGAAGGCGATGGCAGTGGCGAGTGCCACGCCCGATAGGAAGTTGGCCGCAAGCTTGTCGTAGCGGGTGGCGACGCGGCGGAAGTCCTTCAGCCGGCAGAAGGCGTTCTCGATCAAGTGTCTGCCACGGTAGCGGTCCTTGTCGAAGCGGATCGCACGTTTGCGGTTGCGCCGGGCGGGGATGACCGGCGTGGTTCCGGCCTCGCGCAGCGCGCGACGCAACCTGTCCGCATCGTAGCCTTTATCGCCAAGCAGGTAGCGCATACGACCGGCGCGTTCGAGGAGCGCGGGGGCGTCCTTTACGTCGCTGACATTGCCGGCGGTGAGCATCAGTGCATAGGGGTGCGGATTCCAACGATGCCGCCCTTTTATTCCGATCTGATGGCGCCCACTATTCCGAGCCGATGCCGCCCACCTAGCGGAGCCTCTGATCGTCGTGATTTTGTGTCATGGATTTCGGCGCGCGGTCAAGCCTTCAGTGCGGTGGCGCGGCGCATGGATTCCCCGCTGAGCTCAATGCGATGGGCATTGTGGACGAGCCGGTCGAGGATGGCGTCGGCATAGGTCGGACAGCCGATCAACTCGTCCCATTTCGCGATAGGAAGCTGGCTGGTGACGAGCGTGGAACGACGACCATATCGATCCTCGAGGATTTCCAGAAGATGATGCCGGGCATTGGGTTCGAGCGGTTCCAGCCCCTAGTCGTCGAGGATCAGCAACTCGACCTGGCCGAGGCTCTTCAGGCGCGACGCAATGCGGCCGTCACCGCGGGCTAGGCTCAGATCATCGAGCAGCTTCGACAGCCGGGTATAGAGCACCGAGCGATTGTCGCGGCACGCCTTGTGGCCGAGTGCGCAGGCAAGCCAGCTCTTGCCGACGCCTGTCGGTCCGATGATCGCCAGATTTTCATGCGCACCGATCCAGCCGCCCTTGAGCAGGCTTTCCATCATTCGCCGGTCGAGCCCGCGCGGCGACCGGTAATCGATATCCTCCGGCACCGCGAGGTGCCGCAGCTTCGCATGGCGAAGTCGCGCCGCCAGCCGCTTGTCGCGGCGATGCGTCGCCTCATGGTCGAGCAACAGCGCCAGCCATTCGGCATGACCAAGCCCCGCGGCTTCGTCATTGCCGCCAAGATCGGCGAACGCCTTCGCAATGCCATAAAGACCAAGCTGATTGAGCTGGTCGATACCACGGTGAAGTTCCAGTTCATCCGCGCTCATGCTGGCACCTGGCCGGTCAGCGTCATCTGCCGTATGCTCGGTGTGTCGCGCAGCGGCTATTACGATTGGCGCGATCGGCCGCCGAGTATGCGCATGACGGCGAACGCCGTGTTGCTCGGCGATATCCGTCGGATCCAGGCGCGGCATTCCGGGCGATACGGCAGTCCCCGGATGCATGCCGCGCTGCGCGCGGAAGGGCGCGGCTCCAGCCGCGGTCGTGTCGAGCGGCTGATGCGCCGCCACGGCATCCGTGCGCTTGCGGTCGCCGGTTCCGGCCCTCGACGACCGACAGCCGCCATTACCTGCCGATTGCGCCGAACCTGCTCGCGCAGCGCTTCGAAGCAACGGCGCCGAACCGCGTGTGGCTGGCCGATATCAGCTATATCCCGACCGGCGAAGGCTGGCTGTATCTGGCCGCTGTGCTCGATCTGGCGATGCGCAAGATCGTGGGCTGGGCGATGCGCGATCACATGCGCACCGAACTGACGCTCGCTGCGTTGATGATGGCCGCCCAACGGCAGCGACCGCTACGCGGGCTCGTGCATCACTCCGATCGCGGATCGCAATATGCCGCCGGGGCTTATGTCGATCAACTCACCGCGATCGGCGCGACCGCGTCGATGAACCGCACTGGGAACTGTTACGACAACGCGCCGATGGAGAGCTTCTTCCATACGCTGAAGGTCGAACTGGTCCATCAATGCCGCTGGGCAACGCACGTCGAAGCCCGGCAGGCTCTGTTCGGTTATATCGAAGGCTATTATAATCGGCACCGCATGCACTCGGCCCTCGGGCACCTCACCCCCGAACAGGCCGAGCAACGCATGACGGGCTAACCTTGGTGTCCGCGCAATCGGGGGAAGATCACTGTAGAGGGGAGCCATCGCGATAAAACCATAGCGCTTAGCCGTGTGAAGCGCGCTCGCGGGCCGCGACGGATGCGGCCTTTTCAGGATTGAAGACTTTTCTGAATGCCTTGTAGATAGCGAACCAGCGCGGCTTCGAAATGCGCCTCCATCTTCGCGACGGCGGCGCTGATGTCGGTTTCGCCATCCTCAGTCAGCCTGGCAGGATGAAAACTGGCGTAGCTGTCGATCGAATATTTCGTACCGGTCCAACTCCGATGCGCCTGATATGTAGCATGAACCTTCATTTCATTCGGCGCGGTTAGATATTCGGCATACATGCTCAGACGGCGCGCAGTCTTGTCTAATTCTGTGACGCAGCAGATGCGCTCATCGACGACAGCGCCGTCGTGCTCGAGCCGCATTCGAAAGCCGCCCCTGAAATAGACTGGATCGTCAAGGCGTTCGATCGCATAGCCAGCCTCGCTGAACTTGCGCGCGCAGAGATAGTCTTCCAAAATCGCGTCCCACACGCGCCCCGGCGAACAGGAAATGTCGATTGAGACATGATTCACGATTGTGATGGGAACCGATTGGTGATCCATGACCGTGTCCGCTCTTCCGCTTTATGTGCTGGCCGCCGGCTCCCGCTCGCCATCCCAGCTGTCGAACGCATCCTCGAGTACCTCGAGCGGTAGACTGCCCTGATCGAGAATTGCTTCGTGAAAATCGGCGAGATCGAAATCCTCGCCCAATCGGTCGCGGATTCGTTCGCGTATCTCGCGAAACTTAAGGAAGCCCATGCGATAGGCGAGTGCCTGACCCGGCATGTCCGTCGCGTAGCGTAAGGTTTCCGAGGCGATCTGAGCATCCGATTCCATTGTGTTCGCTCGCATGTAGGCGCGGGCGCGCTCAAGCGGCCATCCATAGAAGTTGAGACCCGTATCCACGACGAGGCGCTGAGCCACGAACCGCTGATGGGCAAGCCAGCCATAGAGATCATATGGGTCGTCATAGAGGCCGGCCTCTTCAGCAAGCCCCGCAGAATATTCGGCCCAGCCTTCGTTGAAGGCTGATAGTGAGAAGGTTCGTCTTCGAAGGTCGGGCAAGGCATCGTTCTCGCTTTGGCGCGCGATCGCGATATGGTGGCCCGGCACCAACTCGTGGAAGATGAGCGGCGCGGCATTGAGTTGCATCCGGTCGGGAATTCCGTTGCCGCTATAATGATAGATTCCGTCCGCTCCAGGGGTTGGCGGCGGTTCATAGTAACCGAACGTCATCCCCGCTTCAAGCGCGGGTGCAAGCCGCTGGATTCGAGCGGCTGCCCGCGGCGCCTTCCGCACCAGTCCGGCAAAAACCAGCTCCATCCGCGCAAGGTGCCGCTTGTAGGTGGCCTCGAGTTCCTCCGCAGTCGCCACCTTGGCGCGCGAATCGTTGCGGAGGCGGCTGTGGAACGAAGCCTCGTTGCCACTGTGATCGAATGCTTCAACGCGCACCCGCTTCATCGCCTCGGCGAGGTTCGCGACTTCTGCAAGACCGACATCGTGGATTTTCGAGGGGTCGGCGTCATAGCTCAGGTGATAACGGACCCAATTTCGATAGGCATCGATACCGTCCGGCTGGTGGCACATCCCGGCCTCTTCGGGGGCCAGGCGCTCATATTCATCATCGAGCGTTGCACGAAGCTCGGCGAAGGCCGGGCGGAGGCGTGTCTCCACGAGAGCTTTGATATGTGCGCGTACTTCCGGAGATACCTTACGATTGGGTTCGAGGTCGATACTCGCCGCAGCGGCGGCGGCAATTTCGTCAATTGTATTCCGCCCACAACCAATTGCGGGGCGCGGAAGCCGCCAACCGATGTCGGCCTGCGCTATGAGCCGGTCGCGAAGCGCGACCACTGCCAGGACATAGCCCTCTGCCAGCGCAAGATAGCGCTCCGCTTCTGCCGCGTCTTCGAGATCGATACCCGGAAAAAGCATCTGCGGCATGATCGAGAAGATCGACATCGAATATGGCGTGACGCCGAATCCGGTCCACCAGCGCGATGGTTCGCACGCCTCGTTTTCGAGCCAGTAGCGAAGATGGGCAAGCGTCAGGCGTTCGGTTCGATCCAACTGCGATGAATCGATATGCTTAAGCCGTGCGAGCCGCTCGCGCGCGTTCGCAGCGACGGCTTCCGCTTCCGCAAGATCGCCGCGTGGATATTGCGAAGGCCGCAAGCCCGCCGTCGTCGCCATATAGGGGTCGCGTTCGACAAGTGCTTGCCACACTTCCTCGGCAATGTCGCCGAGCGTTCCGGCGTGCGCATTCATAGCCGGACTTCTTCGCCCCGCTGCAGATAGCGTTCGAAATGTTCGAACATCTTCTTCATTGCCATGTTCTCATGCGCAGTCGCATAGCCGTGGAACTGCTCGGGCATAACGACAAGCTCATGCGCTTTGCCGGCCTCGATCAGCGCATTCGTCATGTTGACCGCGCTATGCCAGACACCAATGTCGTTCATCCCGGCGATGATCATCAGCGCGCCTTCGAGCTTGTGCGCATCTGTATAGAGAAGCGCTTCATCGTAGGCTGCCTTGGTCCTGGGCGATGGTACGCCGCCAAGGTAAGGCTCATAGATAAAGGCCGAATAAGGATCGAAGCCCGGTGCCGAGGCTACCCCGGCACGGTAAAGTTCTGGGTTGTCGAGCATATTGGCGACCGTGAAGTAGCCTCCCCAGCTATGTCCCCAAATCCCAACCCGATCGAGATCCATCCACGGACGCGTCGCTGCCGCGTTGCGAAGCGCCGCCGCATGGTCGGCGGTAACGCTGTAGCGCCAGTTTCCATAAACCTCATCCTGGAAAGCTTTGGAGCGCCGCGGCGTGCCGCGCGCATCCACCACTACGACGATATATCCAAGCTGCGCGAGCGCCGGCAACGAGAACATCCGGCTCGGTGTCAGCGGTTTGAAGCGTCGCGGCACCATGGCGACTTGCGGGCCGCCATAAATGTATTCGATCACAGGATAGCGAAGCGAAGGATCAAAATCACGCGGCTTGAAGAGAATGCCATGAAGCTCGGTTTCGCCATCGGCCGCCTTCACGGCGAATTCCTCAGGAGGTGTCCATCCCGCTGCAATCAAGGCGCTCACATCGGCTTCGGGAAACTCGTGAAGCATCTTGCCATCGGCGGCGATCACACGGCTCCGCGGTGGCAAGCCTGGGCCCTCCACAGTGTCGATAAAGATGGAAAAGTCCGGTGCAAACTGCGCTTCATGCACGCCTGGCGCGGTCGTCAACCGTTCGACCTCACCGCCAGCCAACCGAACCCTTGCGATGTGGAGGTCATAGGGCCTCGCCTGGTCGATCCCGGCGGAAATATAAATCCAGTTCTTCACGGGATCGACACAGAGGACTTCGGCGACCGGCCATTCGCCGTCGGTCAATTGGCGGACGAGATTGCCGTCAAGGTCATAATGATAAAGGTGCTTCCAGCCACTGCGCTCCGATTCCCAAACAAAGCCCTGTTCGTTGGGAAGGAGAGTGCAGCCTGAGCGGCCGCCGATGACCTCATGCTGGATGCGGAGGAAGGTTTCGGCTTCCTCCGAAAACAGAGTGCGGACCGCGCCCGTCGCCGCATCGGCAACGATAACTTCCGCCCGTTTCATATCGCGCGATATACGGCAAAGATAAACGGCGTCCCCGCCCGGGTTCCACCCGAGCAGCAGAATGAAGGCATTGCGCGCATCGACGTCGAGGGCGACCTGCGCTCCGCTGAAGATGTTGATAACATAGGGCGGCGTCTCCGCGAGCGCATCCCCTGCGCGCGCAAACTGCACCTGCTCCACTTCATCGAAGTGCCGTAGGTAGCGGATTCGCAACTGTGGGCGTGAACGGCGCTGGTCAAAGCGCGTGGCGTACAGCCGGCTACTGTCCGGCGACCAGGGATTGACGGTGAGATGCATCAATGCGCCGCTGGAACTGAGGCCCATGCGTACCGATTCTACATCCCAGCCAAAATCAGGTTCGGCATCGAATGTGAGGCGGTCGAGCCGCGTGTCGCTAACCGACCGGATATAGATGTCGCCATCAATGAGCGAAGCGAAGCGGCGACCGTCGGGCGACAGGGTTTCCGGCACGGGCGCCGGATCGGGGAATACATTTGGACGCTGCATCATCTTCGGCGTCATGCGCGACTTGGGATCGGTCCCCAGATGGACGTCAACCAAATTGGGCCCCGGGATGTGCGAAGCGGTACCGGTCGTCGGATCAAAACGATAGTCGTCTCCGTCGAAGGAGAAATTGACGGCACCATCGGGCGTGAAATGGAAGGATTCGAACGGAACCCCGTCATAGGGTAAGGCCTTCCCGGCCGCGGCGGAGAGCGCGGCGCGCAAAACTCCGACGTCGAACAAACTCGTCGCTTCGCGTGTTGCGGGATCGAAAACCTGGATGTTTCGGCACTCGGGATCGCCCTCCACAAACCAGAAGCGGCCGTCGGCGAGCCAGTTCGCCTGAATACGGTCGCCCTCGATAAACGCTCCGATATCGACGAGCGCGTCGTAGGCGGCCCGGTCCGCCGTTCGATTGCGTTCCGCCGCCATGATCTGAGTACCACTCATCGCCTCGCTCTCCTTTTTGTTCACTTCTGTATGCTCGAGATTATAACGCGCATGCTCATCATCACGACTTCTTTTGCAGCCTTCGCCAAAAATATAAAATACATGTATGTATGCAAAACGCAACCAACTGCCATCGGTGACAAATGAATGCAGCGTCTGGCATTAGTGTCCTGGGGGCGCCGATACAGCGAGTGCGCGGACGGTTCTCACATAGGGCTTCTCGGCGAGCCGGAAGAGAAGCGCCGCGCCTGCAAATGCCGCCGCGGAAACGGTCGCTACGATCGGCATCAGGCCAGCGCCAGCTCCGTCCGAAAGGAATCCGATGACCATCGGGCCGCAAGCGCCGAAGGCGGCATAGAGGATCATCGACACCGCGCCGACACGCGCACGGAGCAGCGGCGGAGATAGATTCTGCAACATCGTGGGAGAATAGGCATTACCGCAAATCAGCAGCGTGACGGAAACTCCCGTGAGAAGATAAGCGTAGGTCGGTGTTGCGACCAGCGACAACGCAAGAATCGGCAGCAGTGCGGCCGTGATCATCACCCAAAGGGCGCGCAGGATATGCGCCTCTCCGGCCGCGCGGCGCCAAAAGCCCGCAAGCGCTATTGCACAAATCACGCCGAGCGCTGCCGCAATGGTGAATGTGAGACCATAGTTTACACCCACCGCCTGGGCGGACGCGCCGAGTTCACGGATAATGGCCGCCGGCAGCCAGAGCGACAAGGCGCCAAAGGCAAAGGCGTAGAGGCCGCTGGCTGCAAAGATAGGGCCTACTGTACGCCACTCCGCGCGGAGATAGCGCGACAACGATTTGGAGGCGACGAGCGATTGCGGCGCCGAGGCCGGCCTCGGCGCCCGCCCTGCCGGAACGGGAATGACGGCGAGTGCGACCAATAAGCCTGGAAGCGCAACAAGCAGGAAAGCGATCCGCCATCCGGCCAATTGCCGCAATCCCTCCGGCAACAGGGGGCGCACCGATTCGACGGTTGCGAGCGCTGCACCACCGAGCATGAGAGCGATCCCGACTCCGGTAACTACCGCGCCGAAAAATATCAGATTGGCGAGTTCGTGGCGCTTGCCCCTGAACAGATCGGGGATCAGCGAATAGGTTATCGGTGTAAGGACCGCCTCCCCAACTGCGATCCCGATTGTAAAGATCATCAGTTCGCCAAAATCACCTGCGAAACTCCGCGCGGCGGTGGCGGCCGACCAGAACAGAATGCACGCGATCAGCAGCCAGCGCCGGTCGACACGGTCGGCCAACCAAGCCAGCGGATAGCCTGCAATGACCGCGAATAGCGCAGGACCGAGCCCGTTGATTGCGCCAATCTGCAAATCGCTGAGCGTGAGATCACGCTTTATGGGTTCGACGACAAGGACAATGATCTGGCGGTCGATAAATCCGAAAATCACCGCAACGATGAGAACCGCCAATGCATACCAGGCCCGCACGCTTGAACGGACATTTATGTCTTCTTTCCCAGGCACAAGCGGCATATTTCCCACATCAGGCGCTATTCCTCACTCCACTTTCACTGGGCTTTCCGCTATCGTCGCATCCAAATTCGTTCTTGACACTAACATACATTACTGCATACTCAAGTTGGTTCAAGGGCAATGATGCGCGGCGATTGACCGGGGAGAATTCGAGATGCGGACGATCCAGTTGAAGCTGGCGTGGCTGGCGGGCATTGTCGTCGCGCCGGGCTTGGCGGTCGCGCAGACGCCAGTCTCCACCACGAATCCCGTGGAAGAGTCTGGGGCAGACAAGGAAGCGCAAGCTTCCGAGATCGTGGTGACCGCCCAGCGTTTCGAACAGCGCCTCCAGGACGTTCCGCTGTCCGTGAGTGCCCTGACAGGCGAGGAACTCCAGGCGCGCGGCGTATCGCAGCTCTCCGATCTGCAATATTCGGTACCCGGTCTGTCGTCGTTCGATTACGGTCCCGGCGTGGAGTATATTCAGATCCGCGGCGTATCGAATTCGCTCGGCGCGCCGACTGTCGGTGTGTATCTCGATGAAATGCCGGTTACCTTCGATACCCAGGGAACCGGGCTTGACATCCGGCTGCTCGACATGGAGCGCGTTGAAGTTCTGCGCGGCCCCCAGGCCACCCTCTACGGAGAGGGGGCGATGGGCGGGACTATCCGATACATCGCCGCCTCGCCTGATCTCGGGCGCATCGGAGGCTCGCTCGATGTCGAATATTCTGGAACCGAGGATGGCGCGAGTGGCTATCAGGCCAGCGGTGTTCTCAACCTGCCGATCGTGACCGACCGATTGGGTGTCCGCGTTGTCGCGGGCTACGAGAAAGTCGGCGGTTACATCGACAATGTCGTGACCGGACAGGACGACGTGAACGGAATCGAGGTCAAGACTCTGCGGGCAAAGATACTGGCCCGGCCGAGCGAGGACTTAAATCTCTCGGTCCTCCTGCTTCATCAGGAAGCCGACCAAAACTACCAGAATTTTGGCGTCGATCGCCAGACCATCGCCGCAGTTCCGACCTTCAATCGCGACAAATACGATCACATACAGGTCGTCACCGATTACGATCTCAATTTCGGTACTCTCACGGCTTCCGCGGGATATCTCAGCCGCAAGACGAATACCCAGAACGATGTCTCGCCCTTCTATGTGCCGGTTCTCACTGCACCGCCGCCGTTAGGACTTGGGCTTCCCATCGGCTTTGTCACCGCCGTGCCGCTGACGACCGGTGCGCAATTCGAAGTCTTCAATACCGAACTACGCATTGCATCCCGCCGCGACGGGCCGTTCGACTGGATGCTTGGTGCCACCTACCGCGACCTCGGCGTCAACCTGCGAACGTCAACCTCGACGTCGCCGGGATCCCTTCCATTCGCGTTGATCGAAGCCACACAGGAACGCACGTCACGATCTTTCGCGCTTTATGGCGAGATCGGCTACCAGTTTACCCCCAAGTTGGCGGTACGCGTGGGGCTGCGCTATTTCGAAGATTGCAAGCGGCTCGGTGGAACCAGCGTAAACTTCGGTGTGCCATCGACCGATGTGGGCAAGGACACCTTCGACAGCCTCAATCCACGGTTCAATGTGAGCTACGCCTTCACCGACCGGTCAATGGTCTATGTCAACGTTGCCAAAGGTTTTCGCAGCGGCGGTTTCAACCAGGTTTCGGCGGGCGGCGGCGTGATTCCCGTCGATCCGGTCTATGAACCCGACGCGATCTGGACTTACGAATTCGGCACCAAGCATCAGGTGTTCGGCAACAAACTGCTCCTCGACGCGGCCGTCTATTACAGTGACTGGAGCGACGTGCAGTCCTACGTGTTCGCGCCAGGCAGCGCACTGACGATCATTTCGAACGCCGGTCAAGTGTCGGGTTGGGGCGTCGACTTTTCCGCGACGGCCAAGCCGGTGAAGGGACTGACGTTGTCCGCGAGCTATGGCTGGAACAATCTTGAATATGACGAGGCTACCGCCGACAAAGCCGCTGGTGACCCGGTCGATGGTGCCGTGCGAGAAAGCTATTCGGCGTCGCTGGACTATCGGCATGCACTGAACGGTTCGGCAGAAGCCTTTTTCCGTGCTGATTATCAGCACGGCGGCAGCAGTCAGATAACGCTCCGCAACCTTGGCGGTCAGATCGTGGAGCGTCCGGCACGAGACCTCGTCAATTTGCGTGCTGGCATCTCGATCGGCAATTTGGAACTTTCGGCATTTGCCGACAATCTTTTCGACGAAGATGCGCCGCTGGTAGTCGGGCCCTTCGGCGTTCTGCTGGAGAATGTCGAACAACGACCGCGCGTGACCGGCATCAGCGCCCGAGTGACATTTTAATTCGTCAGACTGGGTCGCGTCTCAACACGCGCATGCGCGGTTGAGACGTTGCGCATCGGTAATCGGATGGCGCGCCGCGCTTGCCTTGAAGTGGATATTCCAGCTGCGTCATGTCAGTTGCCAGCACACGGCACCTCCACGATTTGATGGAAGGCGACGCCAAAAATCGGATCAGCGGGCGGCACGGCGTGGTTTCAACCCTGCAAGCATCTCGTCGAGAGCGGGAGGCGGCGGCTTTCCGGAAAGCACGGCATAATAAATGGGGACGAGACGGAGCCGCTCCTCGAGCGTCTCCCTTACGTCGAGTGCATAATAGCCGATCTGGTGGAAATATGTGATGCGGGCACGCACGAGCGCTTCGTCATCGGAGTAGCCGCTTTGGCAAAAGAGATCGGTCAGCAGGTCCACCCATGCCTTATCAGTGCGGTGGACCACTCTTGCCACGGACGGTGACTTTCGTGCCCACATTCTCACCGCCATGTCGAAGGCCAGGAAACCGGAGTCGTTGCGGAGCCAGGTGGCTGCAATCTCGGTCAGATCGGGCTCATCAAGAGCCCAGCGATCGCGCACCTGCGCGATCTCGACGCCGTTTCTCACCTCCCAGTCGCGCAGAAGTGCGGCGTGCAAATCCTTGCGATCAGCAAAATGATAATAGAAGCTTCCCCGGGTCACCTTCATGCGTCGTGCGAGCCGGTCGATTTTCACATCGTCAATGCCCGACGCCACAAGCGCTTTCTTGGCAATGGCGAGCCAATCTTCGCGCGTGAGGCGGCGTTTTATATCGGCAGGCATGGCGGGATGGTCACTCCTGGGCAAGACGTGCTGATTCCATGTCTCCGGGTCATTTACCATACATTTCCTGTTGTCCAGAAGAACAGAAATGTATGACTCATATCCAATAGGGAACCCTTCGCTTAATCGCAGAAAAGGATGAAGGGTGCACTGCAGTCAGTATACGCCGCCCGCTCGATCGCGTGGCCGTGTCGAGCAACAAGCGTGAGCGCGGCGCGCACTGCCCTCATGGGGCAAGGGTCGAACGGCACGAAACGGGCGGACGCCAAACGGTACGCGCGACCCGCATTAGATTCCCCCCGAGAATGGCGCGAAGCTGATCGTCGCGGTAGCCGAGGCGAATCAGGCGGGTGACAATCTCCTCCAGCGCCTCCGGGGGAACCATCTCGAGTTTGCGCCCGTAGCCAAGTTCTGGGGGAAACCCCTCCTGATCGGCGGTGTTGAGCGCCTCGATCTCGGAGCGGTCGAACACATAGTCCAGGCCAAGTCCAACATGTTCGAACCCGATCAACTCGGCGAGGTAGTCGATATGGCGTACCAGGCTCTCAATGAGATCACCTTCGTCCGCAAGAAAGAGACCGATACCGTTGACGCCCACGACACCGCCGGTCGCGGCGCAAGCGCGAAGTAAGTCGTCGGGCACATTGCGGGGATGATCGTGAACGGCGCGCGGGTTCGAATGCGAGAAGATCACGGGACGGCCGCTATAGGCCATGACATCTCGCGAAGTGCGGTATCCCGTATGCGAGCAACATGCGACCATCCCGACCCGCGCCATTTCGTCGAGCACCTGCTTGCCAAACAGAGTGAGCCCCGCATCGTCGTCCTGACACCCGCCGCCGGCGCGATTGCTTCGATTGTAGGCGATCAGCATCCAGCGGACGCCAAGTTCATAGTAGAGTTGAACAAGGCTTGGCTGGTCAGCAACGGCATTCATGCCCTCGATATCGAACAAGACGGCCAGCCTGCCTGTGCGGCGGGCCAGCTCGATGTCATCTGCCGTCGACGCCATAAGATAGTCGGATGCATGTCGCGCTAACCAGTGCCGGAAATGCGCGATCATTCGGACGTGATCTTCGATGCCCTGCTCGCCGAACCCCACGTTGAGGCTCACCGCTGTCATGCCAGCGGCCTTGTAGCGCGCCAGTCGAGGCAAGAAGCTGTCGTCATGGGGGCGCAAGGGCATGCACCCATGATTGTCCCACACCAGACTGTCTTCGATTAGTGCTCGCGCAGCGGCTTCGCCCATGCCAATTCCTTTCACCTGCGTGGTTGGGTACAACAGATACATTCCTGTCTGCAATAAGTTCTAACAAGAATCCTGGCGCTTCGCCGCGAACACGCGTGATCCATCCGAGAAAAGGCACCTATCCCACGCTGGGGCCGTATTCGCACTTGGGTAGACTTGAATCAGAGCATACAGTTATGTATGCGCGTCTATGGAGGAGTCGACGGCATGACAACGAGATACTCCGCCCTGTCACTGCTGCGGGAGGGATTGAGCGGTCATCAAGGATGGAAGCCTGCGTGGCGCAATGGCGAGCCGAAAAAGGCGTACGATGCGATCATCATCGGCGGCGGCGGCCACGGGCTCGCGACAGCCTATTATCTCGCCAAGCTGCATGGCATGCGCAATATTGCGTTGCTCGAACGCGCATGGATCGGTGGCGGCAATACCGGGCGCAACACCACGGTAATCCGTTCGAACTATTTTTTTCCGGAAAGCACGCAATTCTATGACTTCGCGCTGTCGCTCTACGAAGGACTGTCGCGCGAACTCAACTACAACATCATGTTCTCGCGCCGCGGCATGTGGTCGCTGGCACAGGATCGTCACGGACTGGAGATGCTGCGCCGCTCGGCCAACGCGATGCTGCGCAACGGCGCCGACGTCGAATGGGTCGAAGGTGATGAAGTGCTGCGGCGGATCCCCGGCCTTCGCCCGAGGCGTTTCCCAGTTCTGGCGGGCCTGCTTCAGCCGCGTGCCGGCACCGCGCGGCATGACGCGGTCGCCTGGGGTTATGCGCGCGCCGCCGATTCGTTGGGCGTCGATATCGTCCAGAATTGTGAAGTGCTCGGCTTCGATATCCGGGGAGGCAAGATCCGCGGCGTAAAGACGTCGCGCGGCGATATAGCCAGCGAGCGGGTGGGTATGGCGGTGGCCGGTCACAGCAGCGCCATGGCGAAGCTTGCAGGTTTCCGCCTGCCGATCGTTTCCTATGCGCTCCAGGCGTTCGTGTCGGAGCCGATGAAGCCGGTCCTCGACACAATCGTGCTATCGCCTGCCACCGGAGTCTACGTCAGCCAGTCGGACAAGGGCGAGCTGGTGCTGGGCGGCGCGCTTGATCTGTTTCCATCCTATGCGCAGCGCGGGAGTCTACCCACGCTCGAACAGGTGGCGGGCGGTCTGATCGACATGTTCCCGCAGTTCTCGCGCGTGCGGCTGTTGCGGCAATGGGCCGGCATCGTCGATGTCGTGCACGATTCCACCCCGATCCTGGGGGAAAGCCCGGTCGAGGGTCTCTATCTCAACTGTGGCTGGGGCACAGGCGGATTCAAGGCGATTCCGGGTGGCGGCTATTGCCTGGCGCATGAAATGGCGACCGGCTCGCCCCATTCCCTTGCCACGGCCTTTGGGCTCGGCCGCTTCCGGACTGGCGCGCTGATCGACGAAGCCGCTGCATCTGGCATCGCGCATTGAGGATACTGTCATGATGCTGATCGATTGTCCCTGGTGCGGCCCCCGTTCGGAACGTGAATTTCGCTGTGGCGGCGAGGGTCATATTGTCCGTCCGGAAACCCCCGATGCGGTGGATGACACCGTTTGGGCCGACTATCTCTTCTACCGGGACAACCCCAAAGGTCTCGGCTACGAGCGATGGCTGCATCGTTTCGGCTGCGGCCGTTGGTTCAATGTCGTCCGCAGCACGACAGACCATCGCCTCGCCGCGGTATACGGGATGTCCGATCCACGCCCTGAACTTGGAGGTGACCGATGAGCGGCGGTCGCGTTGCAGGCGGCGTGGCGATCGATCGGTCGCGCACGATCCGCTTTCGCTGGGCGGGCAGGGATTACACCGGCTTTGCAGGCGATACGCTTGCCTCGGCCTTGCTGGCCAACGGGGTCAGCCTGTTCGGCCGCAGCTTCAAATACCATCGCCCGCGTGGGCTCCTCGCCGCCGGGCTCGACGAGCCGAATGCAATCGTCCAGCTCGAGCGCGGCGCAGCGACGATCCCCAACCTGAAAGCCTCTTATGTCGAACTCTACGACGAGCTCTATGCCCAGCCCGTCAATGCCTGGCCCAGCGTCAACTTCGACTTGATGGCGGTCAACGCGCTGTTCAAGCGCTTCATTCCAGCCGCATTCTACTACAAGACCTTCATGTGGCCGAACTGGCTGCTGTTCGAGCCGCTGATCCGCAAAGCCGCCGGCCTCGGCCAATCGCCGAAAAACGCCGACCCCGACATCTATGCGCAACTGAGCGCCCATTGCGACGCGCTGGTGATCGGCGGCGGTATCGCGGGGCTTGCCGCCGCGCTGGCAGCTGGGCGCACGGGGCGTCGGGTCATGCTGGTTACGGGCGGTGCCCATTGGGGTGGACGGTTCGCCGGCAGCGAGGAACTCGTCGAGAGCAAACCGGCGCAGGCCTGGATCGCATCTGCACTGCGTGAACTTGCCGACTTGCCGAACGTCGCCTTGCACAACCGGACCCTGGCCACCGGTCACTATGATGATGGTCTGGTCGCGCTGTGCGAGCGCGTTACCGACCACATGCCACTCGCCGATCGCACCGGCGCTCGCCAGCGGCTGTGGCGAGTACGCGCGGGAGAGGTGATCCTCGCTACCGGCGCGTTCGAGCGACCGCTGGCTTTCGCCAATAACGACCTGCCGGGCATTATGCTGGCGGGCGCAGCGGCGGTGTATTTGCATCGCTATGGCGTATTGGTCGGGCGCCAACTGGTGATCGCCACGAACAACGACAGTGGCTGGCACGCCGCCGTCTCGCTGGCCAAAGCCGGCGCGCGGATCGTGGCGATCGTTGATGCGCGGACAGCGCCGCCGCCGACACTGCTGGCTACCGCCGACGCGATGGGCATCGCCGTGCGCTGCGGCGCCGCACCCGAGCGGGCCGTGGGTGGGAAACGGGTTCGCGCCGTAAAAGTCGCTGCGCTAGACGCGCAGGGCCGTCTTTCCGGCAAGTCCGAACACTTCGCCTGCGACACGCTGCTTATGTCCGGCGGCTGGAATCCGGCGGTGCATCTCCATTCCCAGGCCGGCGGCGGACTGCGGCTCGATTCGGCACTACAGAGTTTCCTGCCCAATCCGCGAGACGGAATTCTCAGTCTCGGCGGGGCGGCTGGGGACTTCTCGATCGACAGCACACTCGTAGCAGCGCGGGGCCGGGTTACGGACCCCGTCAACGCGCCGGTGCGACCGATCTGGTCGCTATCGCGAACCGCCGAACCCGATCCGCTTGCCTGGGTCGATTTCCAGAACGACGTGACCGCAGGCGACATCGCCATCGCCGCGCGGGAGAACTTCCGTTCGGTCGAACACTTGAAGCGCTACACGACGCTGGGCATGGCAACGGACCAGGGCAAAATTTCCAACGTAAGCGGTATCGGTGTCCTCTCGCAGTTGCTCAGCCGACCGATGGAAGCGATCGGGACGACGCGCTTCCGTCCGCCCTATGATCCGACCGCGATCGGCGTCTTTGCAGGGCACCGTGTCGGCGATGGACTGGTTCCGCGCCGCCGCCTGGCGCTTGACCACCGGCACGTAGCGGCCGGAGCCAGGATCGAGGAGTATGGCGGTTGGATGCGCCCGGTCGCCTATCCGCGAGCCGGCGAAACGGAAGCGCAAGCAATCGCGCGCGAGGTTCGCGCTGTACGTACAGGCGTCGGCCTGGTCGAATCCTCTCCACTTGGCAAGATCGAGGTCAAAGGGCCCGACGCCGCCGCCTTTCTCGATCGGATCTACGTCAATACGATCAGCACGCTGAAGCCAGGCCGATGCCGCTATGCCCTGATGCTGAACGAAAACGGCACGATCTTCGACGACGGCATTGTCACTCGCCTTGCCGAAGATCATTTTCTGGTTGGCACGACCAGCGGCCACGTGGCAGCGATCGCCGAGATCCTCGAGGAATGGCTCCAGTGCGAATGGCCCGGTCTTCGCGTTCTGACACAGGACGTGACGACCTGCTGGGCGGTACTGAACCTCGCCGGGCCGAAAGCGCGCGATGTGCTTGACGCGCTCGACAGTTCGATCGATTTCGGTGCTGCGGCCTTTCCGCACATGCAGCATCGCGAGGGCGAGATCGCTGGCATCCGCGCACGCGTGGCGCGCATCAGTTTTTCCGGCGAGCTTTCCTATGAAATCGCGGTTCCCTGGCGCGATGTCGACCCTCTTTGGACGGCGTTGACAGCCGCCGGCGAGCCGCACGGGCTCACCCCGTTCGGGATCGAAGCGCTGATGACCATGCGCATCGAGAAGGGATTCCTGCATGTGGGCTCGGAAACAGACGGTGCCACGCAGCCGCAGGATGTCGGCTTCGCCGCTCTACTGGCGAAGAAGAAGAGCGATTTTATAGGGCGTCGCTCGACCCAACGCCCGGATTCGCTTCGCGACGGTCGACGTCAGTTAGTCGGCATTGCGGTGGACGGAACACAGCCGGCCGAGGTGGGCGCCCATATCGTAGGTGTGGGCCGTAAGGCGGCGATAGGCAGCGATGGCTGGATCACCTCGAGCGCCTGGTCTCCCACCATCGACGCGCCGGTGGCGCTGGCGATGGTCAACGACGGGGCGGCGCGCATCGGTGAAGCGGTGCGGATTTGGGACCTCGGCCGGTGGCGCGAAGGGCGGATCGTCGAGCGGTGTCGTTACGATCCGGAAGGAGCGCGGCTCGATGTCTGAACCAGGGCCGCAACGCTGTTGGCATACCGAAGAGGATTTCGGCATCGGCAAGGTGCGGATCGCCGCGTCCGATGCGGATGTCCGGCTGTCGCTTGCTCTCGGTCTGGAATCCCCGGCGGGAGGGCGGATGATGCGCGACGACCGTCTTGCCTGTATCCCGCTGGGGCCACAGGAATGGACGATCATCGGCAGCGCCGACGCCGTACAAGCGGCACTGACTCGTGTCGCTGAGGCGTTTCGCGAAGATCTCGCGCTCGTACTGGATATGAGCCATGGCGCAGCGCTGCTACGCTTGTCGGGTCCCCAGGCGATCGGTCGCATCGCCGCCTATTGCGACCTCGATCTGCATCCGGCGAGCTTTCCCACGAATCACGCTGCACGCACCCGGTTCGGCGACGTCGGAGTGACGCTGGCACGGCTCGATGATTGCCCCAGCTTCTGGCTCATCGTCGACCAGAGCTACGCTGAATATCTGACGTTGCTGCTCGACCATGATGCGCCGGCAACGTGAACCATCCACGGAGACGATGATGGATGCCGTAAACGCTGCCGCTTCCTGTGTGTTGCGGTTCCGCTGTCCGGATCGCCCCGGCATACTCGCACTGGTAACACCGTTTCTCGTCGAGAGCGGATGGGACATCCGCGAAGCGTCGATCTATGGCGACCCCGAAAGCGTTGCCTTCTTCGTTCGTATCGAACTGGCGAGCGGGACCGCGAAAATCGCCGAGCTCGAGGCGCGCATGCCCGAGCTCGCAGCGAAGCTGAAACTCGATTGGGAAATCCACGACCTGCAGCGCCCCATGCCGGTGTTGATCGCGGTATCCAAATTTCACCACTGCCTGATCGATCTGATTCACAAAGCCGAAATCGGCCAGTTGCCGATCCGTATCGTCGGGGTCGTCTCTAATCACGAGACCGCCCGCGCGTTGGTCGAGTGGCACGGACTCGCCTTTTATCACCTCCCGATCGACCGTAGGGATAAGTCTGTACAGGAGGCGCGCTTCCTCGCTCTCATCCGCGAGAGCGGGGCCGAACTGACTGTGCTTGCGCGCTACATGCAGATCCTCTCCGATGATTTTGCCGACGCGCTTGCCGGACGATGCATCAATATCCACCACAGTTTTTTGCCCAGCTTCAAGGGTGCCAAGCCTTATCACCAGGCGAAGAGCCGAGGCGTAAAGCTGATCGGTGCGACCGCCCACTATGTCACAGCGGAACTGGACGAAGGTCCCATCATCGAACAGGATGTGCGTCGCGTGACCCATGCGACGTCCGCCGAGGAAATGGTCGCCATCGGGCGGGAGGTCGAAGCATCTGTGCTATCCCGTGCCGTGCGCTGGCACGCAGAGCACCGCGTGCTGCCCAATGGCAACCAGACGGTGGTGCTCGCGTGAGCCAGTGGCTCTCGGCACGAGCGTGCAACGCCAAACGAAACGCTAGAGCGGATTCCGTTCACTCTGGTTCGTATCCACATGAGCTGAAGTAGTTTGCACATTCGTCGGGCTGGAAGAAGTCGACGAGCCTGCCGATCAGATCCCAGAGGTCGGACACGGTTCGCTCTTCTGCCTTGCGGAGCATCGCCTTGAGCCGGGCGAAGGCCTTCTCGATCGGGTTGAAGTCGGGACTGTAGGGCGGGAGGAACAGCAGCGTTGCTCCTGCCGCCTCGATCAGCTCGCGTGACCGGCTCCCACCGAGTGGTCCGCGGGGATTGTTAGTGCATTGACGCCTCCCTCGCCAGTGTTGTCCGTAGGTGGAGCGAAGCGGAACCGGAGGGCGACACTGGCGATGGAACGGCCTCTGGCGCTGGTGGTCGGTATCCCAGCGAGCTGTGCGGCCGGACGGTGTTGTAATGACGCCGCCAGGCCTCGATCGGTATCTGGGCCTCGGCGAGCGAGTAGAAGGTACGCCTCCGTTAGCGGTCGCCTTGTGGGATTAATCGAATAATCTGAGATGGCACTGGTGCAAGCGCTGGTGTTTGCAGCAGTGTTAGAGACGGTGCGATGGGTCAGGTAACGATAATGTCTGTAGCGCGACAAACTGGATGAGAAGTTGCGGCAATCAGGATGAGAAGATTCTGACCGCGACAGTTCCGTTTTGGTGTGTTTGATTGTCGCTGGC
>NZ_FUYP01000081.1 GCF_900168005.1 Sphingopyxis flava | reverse complement strand
GACCAAATCCGCCTGTCTACCCGCCATCATGAAACGCTCCCAAATGTCCGATGAGAGCATATACAATGATGCTTACTTCAGTTCCAGATGACTAGGGCCAACCCGCGCGATGCGGAGAAGCGGGTTGCCACCACGCGCGTGAACACCAGGCCGGTGGTGAAGATCCCCGCGACCTGGATGACGAGGTAGGTCGCGTAGAGCTGGGACAGCCCACCGCTCTGCTGTGTCATGGCCAGATAAGCCAGTCCCATCACCGCAAAAGCGATAATCACCGGCCGCCGCACACCCGCGCGATCGAGGAACGCGCCGGCGAATGGCGAGATCAGCGCTGCCGCGATTGCACCGTTGTGCGCGAAGGCGATTTCGCCACGCGACCATCCGAATTCCTCTTCCCACGGTCGGATGAACAGGCTGCCTGTCCAGTGAGTCAGAGAATAGCCGCTCGCCATCCCGATGGAACAGGCAACGAGGGCGCGCCAATTGCGACGCCACTCTTCCGACGCTGGCGGAGCGACGACGGATGCGGGACCGTGCATCGTCAAAACCGGACCGTAGCCTCGATCCCGTAGGTTCTTGGCGGGGATAGAGCGGCGCTGGAATTTGGCGACGAATAGACCGGATAGATCACGTCGAAGACGTTCTTCATCCATCCAGCAATGGTCAGTTTGGTCGAACCCAAGGGTATGTCCTGCATGGCGATACGAACATTGGCGAAGTCGCGCTTCATCGGCTCGCCATAGGCGTTGTTCGCGATGCGGCTGACGGCATCGAACGAACTCGACCAAGTCCAGTCGGCATGGGCGGCAAAGCGCGGTCCGCCAAGGTCCGGCGATAGATAGTCTGCCGCTAGAGTTCCCGAATGCTTGGGCAGGTTGTTTATATAGAATGCTGCGCCCGGGTCGATCGTCCGCAGGATGTCGGGTAGGCGGCCCTCAAGATAGGAATAGGTGGCGACCAGGGTCACGCCGCGAGCGGGATTGACCGACAATTCGGCCTCCAGCCCCTTGACGATGGATTTGCCAGGCGCGTTGATGGTGGTGGTCAAGGAAGGTGTCGCCGGATCGAGGATGACCGAGAGCTGCCGATCGGTGACGGTGTTGCGGAATGCCGCGATGTTCAGGATGGCGCGCCGGTCAAACAGGGCGGACTTAAGGCCAATTTCGTAGGTGCGATTGACTTCCGAACCGAACGGGCGAAACGCGGGGTCCCGAACGCTGGTACCGCCAGCGCGATAGGCTTGCGCATAGCGGACATAGGCGTTGATGTCAGGGGTAATTTCGTAGGCGACGGTCAGCGCAGGATCGATGCGCTCCTCTTTGAAGTCGCTGACGAGCGGGGTGATCGGCTGGCCAGCGGCAATCGTGCGAACCGCTGACTTGGTGTCGTTCGTGTATCGTACGCCCGGAGTAATGTGCAGCTTGTCCCCTGCAAAGGCTGGCGTCCATGTTGCTTGCGCAAAGGCGGCATAGGATCGCGATTTGGAAGTCTGGTCGTTCGGCCCTTGCCCAGGGAATGGCAGACTGTAGGGATTGGTGGCAATGAAATCAGTGTATACACCATCTGCGCCGCTGTCGGCAAAAACGCCATTATAGAACGTTTCACGAACGTCGCGAACCTTTTCGCGGAAGAAGTATCCGCCGATAACCCATTTGAGTCCGTCGGTGTCACCGAGGAGTTGCAGTTCCTGACTGAACTGCCGCTGCTCAATGATATTGAAGGCCCCGACGCCAGTGAGCGCGGTGATCCGCGTGTCGGGGCCAATGGTGCCAAGTGTGCCGAAGCGCGGATCGGGCTTGAGTTGACCGGCCAGCACATTGAACGGGATCAGGCTGGCCGACCCTCCAAGGGAGATCGTTCCGGCACTGTGCAGCTTACGCCAGGCCGAAATCGATTTGACGGTAAGACTGTCGGCAAGATCGTACTGCGCGGTCAATGTATGTCCACGGGTGCGAGAAACGAGCGGTTCGACAAAGATCGTCGAATAGGCACGATCGGTCCGCCGTCGATAGCTCTCTGTCGGACGCGCTCCGTTCAAGAAGGTCGAAGGCACGACGTAGGAAGGCGACGGATCATCCGGGTTCACCAGGACCCGCCAGTCCGCCGTGCTCGAAGCGGTTGCGTGGTCGTAGGCATAGTCGATGATCGCGCCATCGATTGGGCGCCAACGAACCGAGACGCGCCCGCCTTCGTTATCGACCGCAGCAAAATCGTCCTGGCGGGCGAGGCCGGGGAGCGGCGGTCCGTTCTTGGTGTAGCCGTTATGCTTGGCCTTCAGATAATCGACTTTAATCGCGAACCCGGCCAGCTCCGGCAGGTTGACATGCGCTTCGTACCGGCGATCGCCGAAGTTTCCGAGCCCCGCCTTGACGCGACCTCCAAATTCACCCGTCGGCTTGCTCGAAACGATGCGGATCGCACCGCCCTCCGCATTACGGCCGAACAAGGTGCCCTGCGGACCGCGCAAGACCTCGATACGCTCCGGATCGGCTATTTCGGTGCCGAGACCCTGTGCACGACCTAGATACACGTCGTCGAGATAGATCGCGACGCCGAGCTCGGCCGTGCCCTGCGTGGGATCGACGTTTGAGATGCCGCGCATGTCGATCGTCAAGGCCTGCCCGGCGCCGCCGAAAGGTTGCACCTGAACACCGGGCGGCGGCGAGGTGACGAAGTCGGTGAGCGTGTTGATGCCCTTGGTTTCGAGCTCCTGCGCGGTAATCGCGGTAATGGCGATCGGCACGTCCTGCAGATTCTCGGCCCGCTTCTGGGCGGTTACGATGATTGCGCCGAACGTCGGTTCGGAAACGTCGCGCGCGACCGGCGGAGCGGTCTGCGCCACGACCGAGGCGGGCATGGCGATACCGCCAAGCAATACTGCTTTGAATACTTCTCTCATTTTCCGTCCTCTTCCCAGGCACCCTTTTATAGACGGTAAGGTATCTATAACTATGCCGGCAAGCAAGGGTTAATCTCACTTACGCTTTTTAAGTATCAACAATCCTCATGTTGAGCCTGCCTGCGTTATGAATTAGGGTCCGGACCCATAAACGGGATTCACAGCGAGGCTTTGATGTGATTCACCTGCTTTCAGCGAGGAGGCATGGTGAATGGCGGATTTCTT
>NZ_FUYP01000036.1 GCF_900168005.1 Sphingopyxis flava | reverse complement strand
CATCGATCCACGGCCGAACTCGAAGCCGACATCGCGGCCTTCATCAAGGCGCACAATGAAAACCCCAAACCCTACAAGTGGGTCAAATCCGCAGATGAGATCCTCGCCTCCGTCAAACGCTTCTGCCAAAAAACAATGAGCCGAACTTCAGATTCAGGTGACTAGGGAATATAGTCCTTATTGTGTGTCTTGTGTTAGAGAATTTCGGAAATGAGCGGTAAGGAGAACCGGTAGTGAAGCTGGTGATACTGGGTTTGATGGCATTGTTGGTGCCGGTGGAGGCTCCTGCGCAGTCAGCAGGCATTACACCTGAAGAGCGAGCTCAAGCCGAAGCGAGCATTCAGAGGGCGGGTCAATACCTGGCGCAGACCATGCGCGACCCATCATCAGCATCGTTCAGAAACGTTTTTCTCTACAAGCGCGTCAACGCCAAGCCGGGAATGCAAGTGACCGTATGCGGGGAAGTGAATGCACGGAACGGTTACGGCGGCCTGACCGGCTATCAGATGTTCATGATAAGCGGTGAGCGGGTGTATGTTGGCACCTCACTCGGCTTCCAGGTTTCTTACCTTTGTCAGAACAACAACCCGGCCATCGACACTCACGACTATTCGTCAGAGCTTCGCGCATCATTCGACGCGGCGCTAATTGGCGCCGCTGGTAAATAGCGCTGACGTTGAGACCACAGCCCTTACACTGTTCTTACATAGGTGCGCGGAAGCGCTGCGGGAACGTAGCTCGTGCCACGTAAATAGTTGTATTTTCTATCAGAAAATGGTGGACGCACTAGGGCTCGAACCTAGGACCCGCTGATTAAGAGTCAGCTGCTCTACCAACTGAGCTATGCGTCCACTGCCGTTTTCAGGCGTGCCCGGCAGCGAGGGGGAGATCTCTTTGCTGCGAAGCGAGCGGCCCGCTATCACGGCAATTCGCTCATGGCAATGGCTTTCGCCGATATTTTTCGCTCATCGACCTGCAATTCTCAGACGAGGCGCGAGAGTGTGGTGCGAAGGAGGCGTGAGCAGCTTGTAGCGGCGCCGTGGCGCCGTGGCGGGCGAGATAAGAAAGAGCGGCTCTTTTCACGGCATGAGGACGAGCGGGATGTCCGCTGTCAACGGTTGGCAGGCTTTCGGAGTGCTGGACTTTGCGCTGTCGGTTTCGTCAGCAGCCGCCGGCTGCGCTGAGGAAGGCGTGGGCGTACTTCCAAATGGGATTCGGGCTCTTTTACGTCATCCCCCGTCGAAGCTGAGCAGGTGGACCCGTCATGACGAACTCTTAGACATGGCTGTGAGCGGAAGGCGAGAAGTTTGATCCAGCGCAAATTTCATGGCTTCCGATCCTGCTATGGTCGGGACAAGGGCCGGGAGTGACTCGTGCTCAATGGAGGACAACGATGTTCTGTCCCGAGTGCGGCGAGGTTATCGGATCCGGACCACTGGACGTGCGTCGCGCGCGCTATGTCCGCAACGGCGGCAAAGTGAAAGCGCTCGGTCGATGGGTTCGCGCCATCGTTCGCCGTGTGCGGACCCGAAAGCGCTGAATATGCGCCGCGTCGTATAGCAGGCTGACGAGTACTTCAAAATATGGGGCTGATGGGCGAATATCGCAACCTCTGGTGGACGCTGATCGCAATCCTGACCGTCACTTTTGCTATCCTCGGTGTTTCGGGGGGCGAGGTGTATCGCAAGGCGCCGCCGATCCCCGCGCAGACTGTCACCGCTTCGGGCGAAGTGCTGATGACCAGGGACGACATCATGGCCGGGCAAGCCGCGTGGCAAAGCACCGGCGGGGTGCAGCTCGGCTCGATCTGGGGGCATGGCGCCTATCAGGCGCCCGACTGGTCGGCTGAATGGCTATACCGCGAATTGACGGCCTGGCTGGCCCTCGCGGCCGCGGCGACTTATGGCACGGCGTTTGACGATTTCGGCGTCGAACAGAAGGCGGCGCTGACCCATATGCTGGGCGCCGGCGTCTTCGGCTTCATGATCAACACGCCGGTTGCGCTCTTCTATCTCCAGGGGCTCAACACCGCCGCGGTCCATGCGCATGCGGCGTTGTTCGGGGTCTATGGCTTCCTGGCCCTCGGCTTCACGCTATTGGTGCTGCGCTATATCCGGCCCGAGATCAGCTTCAACGCGCGGCTGATGCGGGCGGGCTTCTGGCGGCTCAACGCCGGGCTGGCGCTGATGATCTTTACCAGCCTGCTGCCAGTGGGACTGTTTCAGTTCGAGGCGAGCGTGACGACCGGCATGCGGTATGCGCGCAGCGATAAATTCCTCCAGCAGGGCTTCCTCGAATCGCTGCGCTGGTTCCGCACCTTCGGCGATGTGGTGTTCATCCTCGGCGCGATCGCGGTCGCGTGGCAGGTGGTGATCCTCGGCCTGTGGCGCAAGGAAGCGCGGTGATAAGCATGGTGACGATGGACGCCAAGACAAAGGACGCCGCCGCAGCATCGCCCTTATGGCTGCGCGGCGGCTATCGCGTGCTGTTTGGATGCGGCGCGCTGTGGGCTGTCATCGTCGTGATCCTGTGGGTCGGCGCTCTGGGCGGGGGCTGGAGGCTGCCGATCGCGATGGATCCGCTGGCCTGGCACCAACACGAGATGCTGTTCGGCTATCTCGGCGCGATCATCGGCGGCTTCGTCAGCGCTGCTATGCCCAATTGGACCGCGCGGCCGACGGTGACAGGCTGGCGGGTGGCTGCGGTCGCCGGGCTATGGCTGGCAGCGCGGCTGGCTATTCTTTTCTCGGCGACGGTACCGCCGCTGGTCGGGGCGACGCTAGACACCGCCTATCTCCTGATTCTCCTCGCTTATGCTGCGCGCGAAATCTTCGCGTCGGGCAACCATAACAAGCCGATCCTGATCATTCTCCTCCTCGTTACGGCCGCCTGCGCGCTCGATCATGCCGCGATGATGGGCGCGCTCGCGGATCCGGCGCTCGGCATGCGTCTGGGCTTTGCCCTGATCCTGCTCTTGATCGCGCTCGTCGGCGGGCGCATTACGCCTGCCTTCACGCGCAACTGGCTGGTGCGGCAGGGAGACAGCGAGCGGCTACCGGTCCTGCCAAACCGGTTCGACATGGCGGTGATCGGCGTGACCGCGATTGCACTCGCGGCCTGGGTGGCCGCCCCCTTCCATTCTATTGCTGCAGGTCTGCTGATCGTGGGAGGCATTCTTCAGGTCGTTCGACTGGCACGCTGGGCGGGGCTCAAGGCGCTTAGTGATTCGCTCGTCTTCGTCCTTCACCTCTCTTACGCCTGGCTCCCGGCTGGCCTGATTCTTCTCGGTTGCGCGATGCTGTATCCGATATTGCCCATATCGAGCGCGGTGCATGCGCTGGGCGCGGGCGCGATGGGGGCGATGACGCTCGCGGTGATGACGCGCGCGACGCGCGGCCACACCGGACGTCCCCTCGAAGCCGATCGCGCCACCGTCTTCATCTATATGCTGGTCCATTCGGGCGCGCTGCTGCGCGTGGCCGCGCCGCTGTTGCCGTTCGATTATATGTGGATCATCGGCGCTGCAGGGTGCTTGTGGGCGGCCGCCTTCCTGCTGTTCCTGCTCGTCTATGTACCAATGGCGATGCGCCCAGCACCCAATGAATGCCTTAAATGACCGAAACTTCCTTCAATCCATCATCTCTTTCCACCGGCGCCGCGACGGGCTATGGCGAACCCGTGACCGATTGTGCAACCTGCGTCGTCCGGAACCGGGCGATCTGCGCAAGCCTTGATGCCGAAGAACTGGCGTTGCTCGGCAGGCTGGGACGCCGCCAGCGCGTAAAAGCGGGTCATACCCTCTTATGGGAGGGCGACGACGCACTGGTCGTTGCTAATGTTCTTGAAGGCGTATTGAAGCTCGTCGTTGCGAGTGCAGACGGGCGTGAGCAGATTGTGGGCGTCGTCTTTCCCTCCGACTTCATCGGGCGGCCCTTCGGGAAGGAAAGCCCCTACAGCGTCACCGCTATGACCGATGCCGAGGTTTGCATCTTCAATCGCAAGAGCTTTGACGATTTTGCAAGCGCGCATCCCGACCTGCAGCACAAACTGCTGCGCCGCACCCTCGACGAGCTCGACCGGGCGCGCCACTGGATGATGCTCCTCGGCCGCAAATCCGCGGAAGAGAAAGTGGCATCCTTTCTCCTCGAAATGTCCGAGCGCTTATCGGGGCAAGGGTGCAACTCGGGCGCGCGCAGCGGGTTCGAGCTACCCTTCGGCCGCCAGCAGATCGCCGACATATTGGGCCTGACGATCGAGACGACGAGCCGTCAACTCACCAGGATGCGCGCCGAAGGTCTGCTGGACTTGCCGTCGCGGCGCGAGATTGTGATCAACGACCGGGCGGCGATGGAGGCGCTCGCGGGCTGAGCGGCTCGGCGCGCAGCGCTCCCATGCCGAACAGGCGTGGGATACAAATTGACTGCGCCCGTAGGTTGGGCGCATCTCTCCCCGGGCTTGGACAATTCGTCCCATTGACGCACTGCAACATTTTTTGTTGATTCAGGTCAATGTTCCGGGCCGCACAGGCGGTCATGGGCCTTGGATGCGCGCGGCCTATGGAGCCGCTGAACGGGGATTCGCAATGATAGACGAACTGGTTTTCAAGGCGGGGGGCTGGCTGGCGCTTGCCCTTCTGGCGCTCGTGTTTGCGGCGCTGGCCGTCGACACGCCCTTTGCGGTGCACATGGTCATTGTCGCGATCACTTGTCTGATCCTGCTGTGGAGCCTTGTCTCGCGCGCCGATTACGGGGCAATGGCGCGGGGGCTGCTCAAAATGCCGCCCGACGAGGGCGTTTACGATGACGATCCGGTCCGCTGGGGCGTCCTTGCGACCGTCTTCTGGGGTGTCGCCGGGTTGGCGGTTGGACTCTATATCGCGCTGCAACTCGCATTCCCCGCGCTCAACCTGGGGCTCGAATATACGAGTTTCGGCCGGCTTCGTCCGCTCCACACATCGGCTGTCATCTTTGCGTTTGGCGGCAACGCGTTGATCGCAACGAGCTTCTACGTCGTCCAGCGCACCTGCCGCGCCCGGCTCGCTTTTCCCGCGGCCGCTCGCTTCGTTTTCTGGGGCTATCAGCTCTTCCTCGTGCTTGCTGCGACCGGTTATGTCATGGGTGTCACGGCGGCGCGCGAATATGCCGAACCCGAATGGTATGTCGACCTTTGGCTGACGATTGTGTGGGTGGTCTATTTCGTGGTTTTCGTCGGCACGATCGTGAAGCGCCGCGAGCCGCATATCTATGTGGCGAACTGGTTCTACCTGAGCTTCATCGTGACGATCGCGATGCTCCACATCGTCAACAATCTTGCCGTGCCGGCCACGATTTTCGGATCAAAGAGCTATTCAGCCTTCGCGGGGGTGCAGGATGCGCTGACGCAGTGGTGGTACGGGCATAATGCGGTCGCCTTCTTCCTGACCGTACCCTTCCTCGCGATGATGTATTATTTTGTGCCGAAGCAGGCCGAGCGGCCGATCTACAGCTATCGCCTGTCGATCATCCACTTCTGGTCGCTGATCTTCCTCTATATCTGGGCGGGGCCGCACCACCTCCACTATACCGCGCTGCCCGATTGGGCGCAGACGCTGGGGATGGTCTTCTCGGTTGTGCTGTGGATGCCGAGCTGGGGCGGTATGATCAACGGTCTGATGACGCTCAATGGCGCGTGGGACAAGATCCGCACCGACCCGATCATCCGCATGATGGTCGTAGCGCTCGCCTTTTACGGCATGGCGACATTTGAGGGCCCGATGCTCTCGGTCAAGGCGTTCAACAGCCTCAGCCACTATACCGAATGGACGATCGCGCACGTTCACGCCGGCGCGCTCGGCTGGAACGGCATGATCACCTTTGCCGCGGTCTATTATCTGGTGCCGCGCCTTTGGGGACGGCCGCGCCTTTATTCGCTGCGCATGGTCAATTGGCACTTCTGGCTCGCGACGCTCGGGATCGTATTTTACGCCGCATCGATGTGGGTGGCGGGCATCATGCAGGGCCTGATGTGGCGCGAATATGGCGCGGACGGATACCTCGTTTACAGCTTTGCTGAAAGCGTCGCGGCAATGCACCCCATGTATCTGATTCGCGCTGCGGGCGGGGCGATGTATCTCGCCGGCTTCCTGCTCCTCGTCTTCAATGTCTGGGCAACGCTCGCGGGCAAGGTCCGTGAAGAAAAGCCGATGACCGAAACCCCCTACAACGCCGCCGCGGATCGTCCGCTGGCGCCCGTTCCCGCCGAATAAGGAGCCAAGGCCAATGGCGAGCGAAACCGCCGAAAAGCGCTTCAGCCACAAGAAGCTTGAACGCAATGTGAGCCTGCTCGGCTTCTTTTCTCTGATCGCCGTTGCGATCGGTGGCATCGTCGAGATCGCGCCCCTGTTCTGGATCGACAACACGATCGAGAAGGTCGAGGGGATGCGGCCCTACACGCCGCTCGAACTCGCCGGTCGCAACATCTATATCCGCGAGGGCTGTTACACCTGTCACAGCCAGATGATCCGTCCATTTCGTGATGAGGTCGAACGTTACGGCCACTATAGCCTGGCCGCGGAAAGCATGTACGACCACCCGTTCCAATGGGGGTCGAAGCGCACGGGTCCTGACCTGGCGCGCGTCGGCGGCCGCTATTCAGACGAATGGCACAAGGCGCATCTCATCGACCCGCGCAGCGTCGTGCCCGAATCGATCATGCCCCCTTATGCCTTTCTCGCGGAACGTGATCTCGATGCTGGTGACATGGCGCGTGACCTCACCGCACTCTACCGGGTCGGTGTTCCCTACACGAAAACGGACATTGCGCGGGCGAACGAGGATCTGCGGGCGCAGGCCGACCCCAATGCGGGGGCGGGGGACCTCGTCAAACGCTATCCCAAGGCGCAGGTGCGCGACTTTGACGGCGATCCCGCCCGGGTTACGGAGATGGACGCACTGATTGCCTATCTCCAGATGCTCGGGACTCTCGTGGACGTTGAAAAGGCGGCCCCGCAGGAGCAGGCGCATGCACCCGCCGCGGCTTCGGGAGCGGCGCGATGACTTACGATGAAGTCCGGCATTTTGCCGACAGCTGGGGGCTCATCGTGATGGTGGCCATGTTCCTCCTGTTCATCGCATGGCCGTTTCGAAAGGGCGCCCGCCGTCACCATGACGAAGCTGCAAACATGATCTTCAAGGAAGACGACAATGGCCGATCATAAGCGCATCGACGAAGTGACGGGGACGAGCACGTCCGGTCACGAATGGGACGGCATCGAGGAACTCGATACGCCGATGCCGCGCTGGTGGCTCTGGTCGCTTTATGCGACGATCGTCTGGGGCATCGCATATGTTATCCTCTATCCGGCCTGGCCGATGGTCCACGGCGCGACCGAGGGTGTGCTCGGGTGGACGAGCCGCGGGCAGCTTGAGGCGGAGATGCGGGCCGACGCGCAGCGCCGCGCCCCGGTCGTGAACGCGATAGCAGCCACTCAGATCGCGGACCTTCCCGCGAAGCCCGAACTGATGCAAGCCGCGGTACAGGGCGGAGCGGCCGCTTTCCGGGTTCATTGTATTCAGTGCCACGGCGCCGGGGGCGCAGGGGTCCAGAATCTTTACCCGAGCCTGACCGATGATGACTGGCTGTGGGGCGGCGATCTTGCGACCATCGAATATACGATCACTCACGGGATCCGGAATCCCGACCATGAGGCAACGCGTACCAGCCTGATGCCCGCCTTCGGGCGTGACGGCATCCTTGATGCAGGGCAGATCGCCGATGTCGTAAGCCGTGTCCGCGTCATCAGCGGCCAGGAGAAAGAAAGCGCCTCCTCGGTGCGCGGCGCTGCTGTCTTCGAGGCGAACTGCGCTGTCTGTCACGGCGCAAGCGGCGAGGGCGGGCGCGATTTCGGGGCTCCGAAGCTGACCGACGCGATCTGGCTTTATGGGGGGGATCGCGCCAGTATCACCGCGACCGTGAACCAGCCGCGCAACGGCGTAATGCCGCGCTGGAACAGTCGGCTCGATCCGGTTACGATCAAGATGCTCGCCGCCTATGTCTATTCGCTGGGCGGCGGCGAAAAAGCGCCCGCGCCAAACCCGGCTGCGGCCGCGGAAGGACAGGGAGCCGATGGCCAGCCCTGACGACCTCACCGGCGAGCCCCTGTCGCTCTATGCCGCACGCAAGGGCGTCTACCCCAAGAAGGTGGACGGCCCTTTCCGGCGCTTCAAATGGGCGATCATGGCGGTCACGCTGGCGATCTATTACGGAACGCCGTGGATTCGCTGGGACCGCGGCCCGCACGCGCCCGACCAGGCGGTGCTCGTCGATCTCGCCAACCGGCGCTTCTACATGTTCCAGATCGAAATCTGGCCGCATGAATTCTATTATGTCGCTGGCCTTCTCATCATGGCGGGGGTCGGCCTGTTTCTCGTCACCAGCGCGGTCGGACGCGCCTGGTGCGGTTATGCCTGTCCGCAGACGGTGTGGACCGACCTCTTCCAGCACGTCGACCGGCTGATCGACGGCGACCGCAATGCGCAGATCCGTCTCGCCAACGGTCCCTGGACGGCCGAGAAGATCGCCAAGCGGACGGTCAAATATGCGATCTACCTGACGGTTGCTTTCTGGACCGGCGGCGCGTGGATCATGTATTTCGCCGACGCTCCGACCTTGACGCGCGACTTCTGGTCGGGGGAAGCTGCGCCGGTGGCCTATGTGACCGTGGCCGTGCTGACCGCGACAACCTTTATCCTCGGCGGCTTCCTGCGTGAGCAAGTCTGCATATACATGTGTCCCTGGCCGCGCATCCAGACCGCGATGATGGACGAAAAATCCTTGCTCGTTACCTACAAGGACTGGCGGGGCGAGCCGCGCGGAAGCGTCAAGAAGGCCGAGAAAAACCCGGACGCCTTCGGCGACTGCATCGATTGCAACCAGTGCGTTGCGGTTTGCCCGACAGGCATCGACATTCGCGAGGGGCCGCAGATCGGCTGCATCACCTGTGCGCTGTGCATCGACGCGTGCGACAGCGTGATGGCCCAGGTGGGCAGGCCGCGCGGGCTCATCGACTATTGCACGCTTGACGACGCCGCGACCGAAAAAGCGGGCGGAACGGCGCCCCCGATCCGCAAGACGCTTTTCCGTCCGCGCACCCTCATCTATTTCGGTCTCTGGGGTGCGATCGGGCTCGCCATGCTCTTTACCCTCGGCCAGCGCACCCGGCTCGATCTTGCCGTCCAGCACGGGCGCAGTCCGCTCTATGTTCAGCTCTCCGACGGTGCGATCCGCAACAATTACACGCTGAAGCTGCGCAATATGGAGCTTCGGCCGCGCACGGTGGAAATCAGCGTCTCCGGTTTGCCGGGGGCGCGGCTGTGGATTGACGGCGGCTCGCGCGAGACGGCGCGGCAGAGCCTCCACATGCCCCTTGCAGCCGATAGTGTGACAAGCGCCCGGTTGTTCGTCGTCGCGCCGGGCGCAGGTCCAAAGCGTCAGGATTTCACCATTGCAGTGCGCGCGCTCGACGAGGATCCGCGGGGCGACAGCGAGACCATCCAGTTCGACCGTCCGGGAGGCCAATCATGAAAGGAACGCCTGAGCGAAAGCCCTTCACCGGGCGTCATGCCGCGCTCATCCTTGCCGCATTCTTCGGCATCGTGATTGGCGTCAACATGGTCATGGCGAGCTTTGCGCTGTCGACGTTCGGCGGCACTGTCGTCGACAACAGCTATGTCGCGAGCCAGCGATATAACGAATGGCTGGCGCGTGCAGAGGCGCAGGATCGGCTTGGCTGGGAGAAGAGCGTTGCGGTCGATAAAAGCCGCCACGTCAGGCTCACGATCCTCGAGAAGGCCGCGCCGCTTCAAGGGATAAGCGTCACAGCGACGCTTCGCCATCCGCTCGGCCAGGCGCCTGCCCGAACGATGGACTTTGCAACCCAGGCCGATGGCTCGCTGCGCTCGCTCGAGCCGTTGCCCGCCGGCCGCTGGCAGATCGACATCGCGGTGCACCGCGGCGCTGACGAAGCGCGATACCGGGTCGACCTCAAATGACCAAATTCGCCACGCTGCTGATCGAGCGCGATTTTGCGGTGCCTGACATCCGCTGCGCGGGCTGCATCGCGAAGCTTGAGCAGGGTCTTGTGCGCGATCGGCGGATCGCGGCGGCGCGGGTCAATTTTACCGAAAAGCGTGTGCATATCTCCTGCACTCCCGATGCGGATACGCCCGAGCTCATTGGTGCTTTCTCGCTGCTCGGGTTTGAGGCGCATCCGATCGGGGACGGCCCGGCGGACGTCGATGGCGGAGCGTCTGACAGCCGCGCCTTGCTGCGGGCGGTTGCGGTGTCGGGCTTCGCGATGATGAACATCATGCTCTTGTCGGTGTCGGTCTGGTCCGGCGCGAGCGGCGCGACGCGTGACCTTTTCCACTGGCTTTCTGCCGCGATAGCCTTGCCGACGGTGGCCTACGCTGGAAAGAGCTTCTTCCGCTCGGCCTGGCGCGCGGTGCGCCGCGGACACACGAACATGGATGTGCCGATCAGTATCGGGGTGCTGATCGCAACCGCGCTCAGCCTCTATGAAACCGCGACCCACGGCCCGCATGCCTATTTCGATGGCGTGGTGATGCTGCTGTTTTTCCTGCTGTGCGGGCGCTGGCTCGACAGCGTCATGCGCGACCGCGCGCGTGGCGGCGTCACGGCCCTGCTTCGCAACATGGGCACCGGTGCGATGGTCGTCGAGAAGGATGAGACGAGCCGCTGGGTGGACGCGACCGCGCTTGAGAGCGGAATGGTGATGCTGATTGCAGCGGGCGAACGGTTGCCCGCCGATGGCATCATGATCAGCGGGACCAGCCAGCTCGATCTATCGCTTCTGACAGGCGAAAGCGCGCCGCAGGCGGTCGGACCCGGCGATTCGGTTCACGCAGGAACGCTCAATATCGAGGCGCCGATCCGGGTACGCGTGAGCGCGACTGGCGGCGATACGGCGATCGCCGATATCGCCCGGCTGATGGGCGAGGCGGCGCAGGGCAAGTCTCGCTACGTCCGTATTGCCGACCGCGCGGCTCGCTATTATGCGCCCGCGGTCCATACGCTCGCCTTGCTCGCCTTCGCCGCTTGGATGATCGCGGGCGCAGGCTGGCATCACAGCCTCTTGATCGCGGTTGCGGTGCTCATCATTACATGCCCCTGTGCGCTCGGCCTCGCGGTGCCCGCGGCGCAGATCGTCGCTGCCGGCACGCTAATGCGCATCGGGGTGCTCGTGAAGGACGGCTCGGCGCTCGAGCGGCTGGCCGAGGTTGATCGCGCGATGATTGACAAGACGGGAACCTTGACGCTGGGACGCCCCGTCGCCGCCAATCTCGATGAAGCCGATCCGAGGGCTCGCGCGTTGCTCCTCGCCCTGGCGCGTGCGAGCCGCCATCCGCTCAGCGAGGCCCTGACCCGCGATCTCGCCGCGTCGGAGATGACGCCGACGCCGGTCGAGGCGGTCAAGGAAACGCCCGGCTTCGGCGTTGAAGCTCTGTGGGAGGGGCGAAAGGTGACGCTGGCACGGCCCGCACAGCCGCTCGGCGGGAGCGACCTTGCAACCGAGCTTGCGGTCGACGACGTGCCGGTGATCACCATCCGCTTCGCCGATGCCCTTCGCCCTGATGCCCTCGAGGCGATCGCCGGCTTGCGTGAGGCGGGCGTCGAACCCAGCATCCTGTCGGGCGACCGCGCGGCCGCGGTCGCGCCGGTGGCGCGTGCGCTGGGCCTCACCGCACAAACGGGGATGAGCCCCCAGGAGAAGCTCACCGCGATCGCGCGGCAGACAGCGGCGGGACACAAGGTGCTCATGATCGGCGACGGCCTCAATGACGGCCCCGCGCTCGCCGCGGGTCACGCCTCGATCGCGCCGGGTTCGGCAAGCGATGCCGGCAAGAATGCCGCGGACTGCATTTTCCTTGGCGACCGGCTGATGCCCGCTCTCAAGGCTGTCCGCGTCGCGCGGCGGACCAAGGCGATTGTCCGGCAGAATTTCGCGCTCGCAATCGGCTATAATATCATCGCGGTACCGCTTGCCTTCCTTGGCTATGTAACCCCGCTGGTTGCGGCCATCGCCATGTCGGGATCTTCGCTGATCGTCGTCGGCAATGCGCTGCGGCTGAAGGGAGCAGCGCGATGAACGGCCTTCTCGTCCTGATCCCGGTTGCCCTTGGACTTGGTCTCATCGGCCTTGCGGCTTTTTTCTGGTCGTTGCGCGGGGGGCAGTTTGACGATCTTGATGGCGCGGCGCTGCGCATCTTCGTTGAGGATGAGGAGGATGCGCCATGATCGTGCGCCGCCTTGCCTTGATGCTGGGTGCAGCGGCACTGATGCAGCCTCCGGTCGCAGCCGAAGCTTTGGTTTTGACCCTCCCGGCGTGCGGTGGTCCGTTGCACCGGATGATCGTGCCTGGAGATCCGGGGGATCCCAAGCAACGCCGGGACTGCGCGAAGGCCTGTCACGCGTTCAGCGAGCGCCGCGGCAAGGGTTCGCGCGTCAAGGATTGTTGCTGAATTTTACTCCGTTGATCCCGGTCAATGTCGCACGGAGCCCGCTCGCATAACGTGCGTCCATGTGGTCCTATCACCCCGATCTGCTCGCAAAGCCGGTGCCGCGCTATACCAGCTACCCCACCGCGATGGAGTTCACCGAAGACGTCGGCGCCGAGGATTATGCGCGCGCGCTTGCCGCGGTCGAGCCGGCGACCCCTGTTTCCCTTTATGTTCATATTCCCTTTTGCGAGAGCATCTGCTGGTATTGTGGCTGCAACACGGGGGCGGCCAGCCGCAAGCAGCGGCTCGATGATTATCTGACCGCGCTGAGGGCTGAAATCTCGCTCGTCGCGAAGCGGCTGGGAGGGCGCGGGCGCATCCGCCGCATAGCCTTTGGTGGCGGCAGCCCGAACGCGATCGCGCCGGTGGAACTCGTCCGCCTGCTCGACCTCCTCCTCACTGTCTTCGACGCCTACAGTCCCGACATCTCGATAGAGCTTGATCCGCGCGGCTTCTCGCCCGAATGGGCGTTGGTCCTCGCGGCGGCACAGGTCACGCGCGTCAGTCTCGGCGTTCAGACCTTTGCGCCGCACGTCCAGCAGGCGATCGGGCGGATTCAGCCGCTCTCGCACATCGAGCGCGTCGTTGCCGCGCTTCGCCTGCGGGGCATTGAGGCGATAAATTTCGATCTGATGTACGGGCTTCCGGGACAGGAGCTCGCCGATGTCGACGCGACGATCGACGAAGCGCTGGCACTTGCGCCCAGCCGCATCGCCTTCTTCGGCTATGCGCATCTTCCCCAGATGATCGCGCGCCAGCGGCGCATCGACGCCAGCCGCTTGCCCGGTCCTGAGCTGCGCTTTGAACAGTCGCGGCTGGGTTATCAACGTCTCACCGCCGCTGGCTATATCCCCATCGGTTTCGATCATTTTGCGCGGCCCGGCGATCCGCTCGCGGTGGCAGCGGGCGAGGGACGCGTGAACCGGAATTTTCAGGGATTCACCGAGGATGATGCGCCGGTCCTGCTCGGTTTTGGCGCGAGCGCGATCGGCAAATTCCCCGACCTGATCGTCCAGAACGAAAAGAATTCGGGCCCTTATCGCGACCTGATCGGCGCCGAAAGGCTCGCGGCAACGAAAGGCGTTCGGGTCGATGCCTCGGAACAGCGGCGCGCGGAGCATATCCGCGATCTCTTGTGCAAAGGGCGCGCCCGGCTGGACGCGGCCGCCATCGCCCCGGCACAAAGCGCCCTGTCCGATTTCGAGCAGCGCGGGATCATCGCATGGGAAGGCGACACGCTCGTGATCCGCGATTGCGGCCTACCTTATGCAAGGCATGTTGCTGCGCAGTTCGATCGCATCCGGGGTGAGATCGCGGCAGTCTGAAATTCCGGTTGAGAACCGCTCCCGGCAGGTCCGGGCGGTAAATCCCTGCTCAGTAAAGGCGCCGGCTGCGGGTCTTGCTGTCGCTTTCGACCGCAAGGATGATGCCGACACAGGTCATGATCGTGAGCATTGACGACCCGCCGTAGGAAAAGAGCGGTAGCGGGATACCGACCACCGGTGCAAGACCCATGACCATCATGAGGTTGATCGCGAGGTAGAAGAAGATCGTCATGGTGAGACCGGCGGCCGTGAGCTGACCGAAGCGCGTCCGTGCATGGAGCGCGACGCGGGTCGACCATCGCAGCAGGAGGAAGAAGGCGAAGAGCAGCGCGACGCCTCCGATGAGCCCCCATTCCTCGGCCATGGTCGCAAAGATGAAATCGGTATGCCCCTCGGGAAGATAGTCGAGATGGCTTTGCGATCCATTGAGAAAGCCCTTGCCGCCGATGCCGCCTGATCCGATCGCAATCTTCGATTGGCTGATATGATAGCCGGCGCCCAATGGATCGCTTTCCGGATCGAGGAAGATGAGGACGCGCTTTTGCTGATAGTCGTGGAGGAAGGAAAAGAGAATGGGGAGCGACGCCGCGCCCGCGAGCGCGGCGCTGCCGAACCACCACAAGGGCAGGCCGGCAAGGAACATGACGACGACACCGCTTGCGCAGATGGCGAGGGCCGTGCCAAGATCAGGTTGCAGCATCACCAGCGCGGCCGGAATCCCGATCATTACGAGCGCGGGCCAAAGCGCGGTGAGGGTGCGCGTGTTGCCGGGCGGCAGCTGGGTATAGAAATGCGCGAGCGCGAGGACGATCGCAACCTTCATCAGCTCGGACGGCTGAAGGTTGAGAAAGCCGAGGTTGAGCCATCGCTGGCTCCCGCCCCCGACAAATCCCAGAAGCTCAACGGCGACAAGGAGGATCGCGACGCCGATATAACCAATGTAGGCGAAATCCTCATAAAGACGCAGTGGGAGGCGTCCAAGGATCAAAGCGCCGATGAGAAAGATGACAAACCGCACGCCCTGCTGCCATGCCCAGGGCGACAGGCTGCCTCCCGCAGCGGAATAGAGGACGAGCAGGCCAAAACCCGTGATCGCGCTGAGGAGGGCAATCAGCTTCCAGGGGATGCGCTGGACGGCGGGCGGAACGGGAATCATCGCGGCACTCCCGGTTCTGGGTCGCTCGCGGCACCTGCTTTCCAGGCGGCGTAATCGCGGTCCATTCGCTCCTTGATCGTGCCGCCCCAGCCCCCCTCGAATTCTTCGAGCGCTTTCATCGCCTTGTCGCGATCGAAGAGGAAGGTGAAAATATCCTTCGCGACCGGGGCCGCCGCCCGCGAGCCGCCCATGCCATGTTCGATGACCACCGACATGGCGTAGCGCGGATTGTCATAAGGGGCAAAACCGATGAAGAGGCCGTGGTCGCGATATTTCCAGTCTCCGCCCTTGCCACTTCCGCCCGAGAGGCCACGCACCTGCGCCGTGCCCGTCTTTCCCGCCATCTGGATGTCGTCGAACGGCAGACGGCTGCGCCCGGCGGTGCCGGCGCCATTGACGACCCGCCACATTCCTCGCCGCGCGACTTCAAGCTGCTCTGCGGTGAAAGGGAGGGCGTGATGCTCGAAGTGACGATTGATCAGGCGCGGATAAAGGGTTTGCCCCGAGGCGATGCGCGCGGTCATGACCGCCAGCTGGAGCGGATTTGCCAGAACATAACCCTGGCCGATGATGGCGTTGAGCGAGTCGGAGGCTGACCATTCGCGGCCATATTTGCGCAGCTTCCACGCGCTGTCGGGTATCGTCCCATAGCGCTGGTTACTGCCGGCAAGCTTATATTCTTCACCGAGCCCCAATAGCCTCGCTGCAGGCGCGATCGCGTCATAGCCGAGGCGGTGGCCGAGCCAGTAGAAATAGCTGTTGCAGCTTTTTTCTATCGCGGTTTGCATGTCGATCGTGCCGTGGGTGCCAAGGCAGCGAAAGAAGCGGCTGCCCAGCCGGTAGCCGCCGATACAGGTGTGCCTTTCACCCGGATCTACGCCATGCTGCATTGCCGCGAGCGCAGCCATAGGCTTCAGCGTTGATCCCGGCGGGTAGAGGCCGCGGGTCGCCTTGTTGATCAATGGCTGATGATCATTAGCGCGCAGCCAGGCATATTCTGAATTGCTGATCCCATCGGAAAAGCTGTTCGGATCGAAACTTGGCATCGCGATGAACGCGAGAATATCGCCGCTCAGGCAGTCAATCACGATCGCCGCGCCCGATTCGCGGCCCATCCGGCGTGCGGCATATTCCTGCAGGTCCGCATCGATCGTGAGGTGCACCGTTTTGCCCTGCACATCGGGCTTGGTATTGAGATCGCGAACGATCTTCCCGCGCGCCGTGACCTCGACCCGCCGGGCTCCGGGCTTGCCCTTCAGCATCGGCTCGAAATATTTCTCAAGTCCGTCCTTGCCGATCTTGAAGCCTGGAGTGATGTAGAGCGGGTCCTTGGCTTTCTCATATTCCTCGGCGTTCGGCGCGCCGACATATCCGATCAGATGGCCGACGGCCGCGCCGGTTGGATAGTTGCGTGCGAAGCCTCGCGCCGGCGCGATGCCCGGTAGATCGGGGAGGCGGACGAGGACGGAGGCATAATCCGCCTCGCTCACATCCTCCTTCACCGCGACGGGCTGAAATCCCGAGGCGGCCTTGAGGTCGCGTTCGATCCTCTCCATCGTGTCGCCGTCGAGCCGCAGCAAGGTCCGCAGCCGTGCAAGCACCGCATCCTTGTCGTGCAGACGATCGGGAATGATGTCGATGCGCAGCGACACACGATTATTCGCAAGCGCCTTTCCGTGCCGGTCCACAATCCAGCCGCGGCGCGGCGGGACAAGCGTCAGATTGACGCGATTGCTTTCTGATTCAAGAACATAGCGATCATTGTCGACGACAGAAATATAGGCCATCCTCGCCGCGAGCGCGACACCGACAGCCGCCTGCGCGCCGCCAATGACAAGTGCGCGGCGCGTAAATGTAAGGCCTCGCCAGGCTTCGGTAATGGGCGGCTGTCTGCGCTTCATGAGGGGCCAGAATTCGGTTTATCGGCGTTTCAGGCGGAAATTGTCAAACTTGCCGGTCAGGCGAAGAAACAGCGGAACGAGCAGCATCGAGATGACGATCTGGGGCAGGACGAGTCCGAGTATGCGCCCGCTATCAGCATGGGGATGAACGATCAGCGCGGAAAGGGCCTGAACCGCGGCGATGAGGATGGCAGCGATCGCCCAATCGTGGAAGAAACCGCGCCAGTAGATCCGCTGCGAGAGATAATGAATCGTAATGCTGGCAATCGTCCAGAGTCCTATGGCGGTGCCGATTGGCGCGCCGCTGAACAGATCGTTCCAAAGCCCGAGGGGAAGGCCTATCCAGACGGGCCACATCTCGGTCCGCAAGAGCTGCCAGCAGAGAAAGAACAGCAGTCCGAAGGGCGGCAGGACGGGCGAACTTGCAACGAGCGGTAGCATCAGGGGGAGCGCCGATGCGACCATGACGGTTGCGATTGGCACGATCCGCATGCGCCAGAGCGACGCAGGCTCGCCGAGGCGCGGGCCGGTGCGGCTCATGGAGCTGGCACCGCGGCCGGGGCAGGAGCCGCCTCGATATTGTCAGGGGTGTAAGGACGCAGAACCGACACCGCGTCGACCTTGGCCGGATCGGCGAGCGGACGGGCGAGCGCGCCGTCGTCCTGGCGGCGGACGACAATCGCAACAGGGATGTTGGGCGGATAGAGGCCGCCGGTGCCCGAGGTGACCAGGATATCGCCCGGCTTGAACGGATTGTTCGCGATATTGAGCGTTCGCACATCGAGATAGCCGTTGCCGCGCCCCGACGATAGCGCCGGCAGGCCGTCGCGCGCGCGGCGGACGGGGACGATATTTTCGACGTCGGTCAAGAGGAGCACCTGCGAGACCGAGGGACCCGCGCTCAGCACGCGGCCGATCAGTCCGTCGGCGCCACGGACTGGCTGACCTGCAGCGACGCCCACCTTGCGGCCGATACTGAGCAGCGCGATGCGCTTGCTGCTCGTCGAGGTCGACGTGAGGAGATAGCCATGGGCGAGCGCCGCCTTGTCGATCTGTTGGAGTCGCAGCAGCGCTTTGAGTTGACGATTCTCTTCCTGAAGCGAACTGGTCGCGACGAGCTTCCGCCGCGTGTCCGCGAGCTCCTGGCGGAGGCGTCGGTTCTGCGTTCCCGCTTTCACATAGGCCGAGACATTATCGTCGATGCCCGAAATCGAGCCCGTCACCGAGCGGGTGACGCGCGCGACCGGCGCCGCGAGTTCCTGGCTTGCTATGCGCAGCTGGGCGAAACCCACGGGATCGACCACCGAAAGTACTGCCAGCAGCAAGCCGGCGACCGCCCCTGTCACGGCAATGACATAGGCGACGAACAGGCTGTACTGGGCCTTTCGGGATTGCCCCGGACGCCGATGTGCCGGGCGGACCATGGCCTACCGTATCAGGCTTGCTGGAGCACGCCGCGGAAGGCGGGGTCTTCCATTGCGCGGCCCGTGCCGATCGCAACGCAGGTCAGCGGGTCTTCGGCAACGGTGACGGGGAGGCCGGTCGCGTCCCGAAGAAGCTCGTCGAGTTCCCGGATCAGCGCGCCGCCCCCCGTCAGCACTATGCCCTGGTCGACGATGTCGGCGGCGAGTTCAGGCGCGGTATTCTCGAGCGCGATGCGCACGCCCTCGACAATGGTTCCGATCGGTTCCGACAGCGCCTCGGCAATCTGAGCCTGGTTGATCGAGATTTCCTTGGGTACGCCGTTGACGAGGTCGCGGCCCTTGATGTGGATTGTAAGGCCGACGCCGTCCGACGGAATGCGCGCGATGCCGAAATCTTTCTTGATCCGCTCCGCGGTCGCTTCGCCGATCAGAAGATTGTGGTGGCGGCGGACGTAGGAGACGATGGCTTCGTCCATCTTGTCGCCGCCGGCGCGGACCGAGGTTGTGTAGGCGAGGCCGCGCAGCGAGAGTACTGCGACTTCGGTGGTGCCGCCGCCGATATCGACCACCATCGAGCCAATCGGTTCGGTCACCGGCATGTCGGCGCCGATCGCCGCCGCCATCGGCTCTTCGATCAGCCACACCTCGCTCGCGCCGGCATTCGATGCGGCGTCGCGGATCGCGCGCCGCTCGACGCTGGTCGAGCCGGAAGGCACGCAGATTACGATTTCAGGACTGCGGAAAGCGTTGGGTTTGCCGCCGTGGACCTTGGTGATGAAATGTTTGATCATCTGCTCGGCGACGTCAATGTCGGCGATGACGCCGTCGCGCAGCGGGCGGATCGCCTCGATGCTGTCGGGCGTCTTGCCCATCATCAGCTTTGCATCGTCGCCTACGGCCTTCACCCGCTTGATGCCGTTCAGCGTTTCAACTGCGACGACAGAGGGCTCGTTGAGCACGATCCCCTTGCCGCGAACATAGACCACCGTGTTCGCGGTGCCGAGGTCGATTGCCATGTCTTGCGAATTGAATTTGAACCAGCGGGAAAAGAAGGACATCGATACTGCTTCCTGTCAACGAAGCCGCGCCCCGACGGACACGCCCCCTGTCGTGATGTGCATCCGCGTGCCCGGCGGCGACAGGACCAATCAGGAGGAAGTTTCCGGCTCGTCCGCGAGGGGTTGGCTGGACAAAATGATCAGGCTGTGCGGGTGGGTCGCGATTTGCGTTCGACTGCGCTAGGAGAGGCTTCATGTCAATACGCCGCCTGCCGGAAAAGCTCGTAAATCGGATCGCAGCGGGCGAAGTGGTCGAAAGACCTGCTGCTGCGCTCAAGGAACTAGTGGAAAATGCGATTGATGCAGGGGCGAGTCGGATTTCGGCGCGAATCGCCGAAGGCGGAATCGCGCGCATTGAAGTGGAAGATGATGGCTGCGGGATGTCGCCGCCCGACATGGCGCTGGCGCTTGAGCGACATGCCACGTCCAAAATGCCTGACGAAGCGATCGAAGCGGTCACAACGCTCGGATTTCGCGGCGAGGCGCTGCCCTCGATTGCCAGCGTTGCGCGTTTGACACTCGAAAGCCGGGTGGCGGGTGCCGACGGCTGGCGGCGTATCGTCGACAATGGAGCGCTCGCAGGCGAGGGACCGGCACCGCTCGCCAAGGGCACGCGCGTTGTTGTCGAGGATCTGTTCGCGCGGGTTCCGGCTCGCCGCAAATTTCTGCGCAGCGCTCGCAGCGAATACGCCTCCTGTCTCGACGTGGTCCGGCGGCTCGCGATGGCGCGTCCCGACATAGGCCTCACGCTCGAGCATGAAGGACGGCGCATCCTCGATCTGCAAGGCGGGCAGGACCGGCTGGCCCGCGTTGCTGCGCTGACCAGCCGCGAGCTTGCGGCGAACAGTATCGGGGTCGATCTCGATCGAGGCGAGGTACATCTGGGCGGCGTGATCAGCCTGCCCACCTACAATCGCGGCGTTGCCGACCATCAATATCTGTTCGTCAACGGGCGCCCGGTGAAGGACCGGCTGCTCGTGGGGGCGCTGCGCGGCGCCTACGCCGACCTTCTCGCGCGCGACCGGCATCCCGTCGTGGCGCTCTTCTTGGATGTTCCAACGAGCGAGGTCGACGTGAATGTCCACCCGGCGAAAACGGAAGTGCGCTTTCGCGACCCGCAGCTCATTCGCGGAATGATCGTGGGCGGATTGCGCCGGGCGCTCGACGAGCATGGCTTTCGCAGCGTCCAGCGCCCCGCAGAGGCTGTGCTTGCTGCCTGGCGGCAGGAGCCTGTCGCAGCGCAGGCCTCGACGGGTTTCCTGTTCAGTCCCGCCGTCCAGGAGGCGCCTGCCGCGCGGCTCTTCGGTGCCGAGACCGTCCCCTTGCCGGAAGCGACGACAGCGCGTGTCTATGACCGAATGACCCCATTCGCGCCGGCGCCGCTTCAGGGCCGCGCCGAGATTGCCGAAGCGCCGCCGCCTCAGGCGGACGCGCATCCGCTCGGCATCGCGCGCGGACAGATTGCAAGGACCTATATCGTCGCCGAGGCTGAGGATGGTCTCGTCATCGTAGACCAGCATGCCGCGCACGAACGATTGGTGCTCGAGACACTCCGGCGCGGCATGGCAGGACAGGCTGTGCCCTCTCAGGGCCTATTGCTTCCCGAGATCGTCGAGCTTGACGAACCCGCCTGCGACCGGCTCGAAGCTGCGGCGGTGCAGCTCACAGCGCTCGGCGTCGAACTGGAGCGCTTCGGTCCCGCCGCGGTGATGGTCCGCGCGACGCCCGCGATGCTCGGCCCCATCGATTGCCACAAGCTCGTCACCGACATCGCGGATGATCTTGCGGGTTACGATGCCGCGCTCGGCCTTGGCGCGCGGCTCGAACTTGTGGCAGCCACCATGGCGTGCCATGGCTCGGTTCGCGCGGGGCGGACGCTGAGCGTTGCCGAGATGAACGCGCTCCTTCGCCAGATGGAAGTCACACCGCATTCAGGGCAGTGCAACCATGGCCGGCCAACCTGGGTGAAACTGGCAATGGACGATGTCGAGCGGCTGTTTGGAAGGAAGTAGCGACACGCGCTCGACTTAGTCTGTGCGCGCGCGATGAACTGCCCTTCAGCACCGGTGAATAGCATGGGCAGGTCCGTGCGTTCACCTGAGCGCCATCTTGCGCTCCCTAATTTGGACGAAGGGGGCAGGATGGAAGGTCTGTATGATGTTTTCGATGAAGAAATTGGCGCTGACTGCGCTCATCGGCATCAGCGCGGTGGCTGCGCTGCCCGCCGATGCGGAGGCGCGCGATCGGCACCACCGCCATTCCTATCACGACCGTGATCATGATCGATGGGACGGCCGCCACGATTATCGGCGCAAACATTATCGCGACGGGCGCCGCTATTATCAGTCGCGTAACCATTATAGGTGTCGCCGGTCGAACGGCACGACCGGGATGATCGTTGGCGGCGCCGCTGGGGCTCTTCTGGGCCGCGAAGTCGACCGTTATGGTGACCGGACGCCGGGCACGATTGTCGGGGCGGCGGCAGGTGCGCTTCTGGGCCGTGAGATCGACCGCGGCGGACGCTGCCGGTAAATCGGAAAACGCAGGGCGGGCAGGCTCGCCCTGCGTTTATCCGTTTTGGCCTCATGTGCTTTCTGCTTGCTCTCGGCGGGTGTGAAATCTAATGGCTGCAGCGGCTCGGGGAGTAGCGCAGCCCGGTAGCGCGCCTGCTTTGGGAGCAGGATGTCGCAGGTTCGAATCCTGTCTCCCCGACCATTTTCCGCCATTCCTGAGAGGCCGCGATTAGGCGGCTTACGGCCGGTTTACGCACGGCCGCCTCGCGCGGTCGATTCGTCTCCCGCCCCCCCCAATGCAGGAAGGCGCGTGATGGGCGATGCGCCCGACCTTGCCAGGTTGATCGAGCGTCAGGGCCGAATGCTCGAAACGCTTGTCAAACTCGCCGAGAGGCCCGCCTTGGCCCTGACGCCGCAAACAATGGCCGCCGAGATCGCCGAGGCAGGACGAACGGCCGGCAATGCCGACCATGAGCTGCTAGAGCATCGTGCGTTTAATCGGACGCATAGCCGGCGGCTTTGAGGTAATTCCAACATTCTTCGGATGAATAGAGGTCGCAGATATTGCCGAGG
>NZ_FUYP01000085.1 GCF_900168005.1 Sphingopyxis flava | reverse complement strand
AAGACCCGATATCTCCATCAGGAGAAAACGCAAACGCTCCGGATGGTCCAACGCCTTCGCCAAAACCATCCTCGGTCAAATGCGATAGCCCTGTCGAGCAGGTCGAGCAATCTCGATGGAAAGGGCGACAAGTGGTATATGGCCTGGGCACGAGTAGAACCGGCAACGGTCAATGCCGAATCGGGCTATATGATCGGGACTGCAGGTATCGCCACCTCGCTGCTGCACCTGCATCTCGCGAACGAGGGGCGTTACGAGGTCAGCCTGCCCTGGGATAACCCCTACCCTACCCGCAAGTCCTGATCCCTCGGTAGCCCAAGGCCCTGTCCCTGTCGGTGCTGGCGGGTCAGGACGGGGGGAGCCAATGCGCGCCATCTCAGTTGCGAGCAGCCTGCGCCCATAGCGAGGCAGGCCGTCTCGCAGCCCATTATCATGCTGCTGATGATGTGCGTCAGCCTTGCAATGAAAGTATATAAATAACTGATATAATAGTATTGAATCTCTGAACATTGCAGCGGTCCGAACCGATCCGGGTCCGTTTAGAACTAGGCTCAAGTGGGTTTACCCGTTCGAGGCCGTCTGCCGCATTGTGTTCGAGGCAGATACGCGGAATAGCGAACTTCACACGGGCCCGAATGGCCCGACCGAAAACGCCATTGCCTAGGGAGAAAATCATGGCCACCCAACTAGATCCGAGCACTATTCCGGTTGGCTGCCCCATGCACGCTGCGGGCGAGCGCTTTCAGCCGTTCGAGCATGACGGCATGTTCGAACAATTGGCGGAATTCCGTCAGAATGTTCCGATCTTCTATGCGCCGCAAATCGGTTACTGGGTCGTGACCCGCCGCGACGACGTCATTTCCGTCCTGCGCGATCATGATCGCTTTTCCGCCGTGGTGGCCACCCAACCGGTCGTGCCCTGGCCGCCCGAGTTGCTGGAGTATTTGGCCGACAATGACTTCACCAACGAGAGCGTCCAGGTCGCCTGCGATCCCCCGCGCCACACTCGCGTGCGCAGCCATGTCCAGGGCTTCCTCAACCCCAAGAAACTGCAGTCCTTCGAAGCGGAAGTGAGGAAGATCGTCCAGGGCTATGTCGAAGCCATGAAGGGCAAGGACACGGTCGATCTGGTCGATGCGATTACTTACGAATTGCCCGCCATGACCGCTTTCCTGCTGCTGGGCGTCAAGGACATCGACCCGCGGCGGATCAAGGCCTGGACCGAGCTGCGGGTCAAGCTGATGCACGGCTTCCCCACTCGCGAAGAGCAGATGGCGGCGGCAGACGATCTGCTCGATTTCTGGCGCTTCTCCTGCGACCTGGTGGAACAGCGCAAGGTCAATCCGGGCGACGATTACCCCAGCTGGCTGCTTGCCTCACGCGGGGGTGACGATGAAAAGCTGACCGAGAACGAGATCAAGAGCCTCGTTTTCGCGCTCCTCCTCGCCGCACATGAGACAACCTCAAACGCCTCAGCCAATATCATCCTGCAGTTGATGCGCCGCCCGGACAACTGGAACGCGCTGGTCGAGGATCCCTCGCTGATTCCCAACGCGGTAGAGGAAGGCTTCCGCTACTGTTCGTCGGTGGTCGCCTGGCGCCGCATGGCCAAGGAAAATTTCGAACTGGGCGGCGTTAGCTTGCCCGCGGGCACCAAGCTTCTGCTTTCGCTGGCATCGGCCGGCAGGGACGAAGCAGCATTCGAGGATGGCGACACCTTCGATATTCGGCGCAAGAATGCCCGGTCGCACGTGGCGTTCGGAAACGGCATCCACTTCTGCATGGGTGCGCCCATCGCTCGTATGCAGGTGCGCATGATGCTGGAGGAACTGACGGCTGCCTTCCCCAAGATGTCGCTGGTCGAGGACGACCCGATCGAGATCGCAGGCGTGCTTACTTTCCGGGGGCCCTCCCGCCTACCGGTAAAACTTGACGGATAGGCCAGGGCACGCCCGGACAGCAAGCCGGGCCGAAGATTTGGAGACCGAAGGTTATATGGATTCCCAGAAAATAAGGTTCATCTTCGTTTCTCCCGACGAAACGCAACATGAAGTCGAAGGCGCGGCGGGTGAGACTGTGATGGAGGTCGCCTACGCCAACGGTATTGAAGGGGTTGCGGCTGAATGCGGCGGATCGATGTCGTGCGGCACCTGCCACGTCTATCTTGACGAGGCAACGTTTGCACGGATCCAAGCCCCTTCGGAGAACGAGAACGACATGCTGGATATCGTCTCAAGCGAACGGCGACCGACAAGCCGGTTGAGTTGCCAGGTCAAGCTTGAACAGGCCCTCGCCGGCGCTCAGGTGACCATTCCAGACTCGCAGTTCTGAATCTCCGGCTGTCAAACGGCCCTTTAATTGCGGGTATCTGTCAAGCCTATGTATTGATCCGAACCGGGGTCATGGTCCTTTTCGAGGTCATGGCCTCATGATGATGTCCGGGTCGGGTGCCTCAACGTGCGCAACGCGGTCCTGAAAGTCCGCAGCCGTTTGAACGAGGTCACCGCAACCACCGTCCCGGTGGATCAACGCAGATCTGATATCAGACCCGCGATCTCGGGGTGGGTGTGACAGTCAGGCAGGCTGCTTTCCCCATTCGAACTCGGTTCCGTCCACCCTGTCAACGGCGGAGTAAAAGCCGGCCACGGGGCGGAGCAAAAGTCGGCCACTATGGCGCCGGCCTGAGACCGCCGGGAGGGCGTAGCCCGAGC
>NZ_FUYP01000107.1 GCF_900168005.1 Sphingopyxis flava | reverse complement strand
TCCACATTTGGAAGGGGCATTTGATGGTCGGCACTGTATCGCTACTGGATCATTTTTCGGCGCTGAAGGATCCGCGTCAGCAATGGCGGGTGATCTATCCTCTTCGGGAGATACTGCTTCTGGTTCTGTCCGCGACGCTGAGCGGCATGGAGGATTTTGTCGAGATCAGGCTGTGGGGGAAGCAACGCCTGGACTTTCTGCGCCGCTTTCTGCCCTTCGAGCGCGGGATACCGGCGCACGACACTTTGAACGACGTGATGAATGCGATCGACGAGGAGCTGTTCAAATCCTGCTTTGCAAGCTGGGTAGAGACGCTTCGCGAGCAGGATCCGGACATCATCGCGATCGACGGCAAGACCTCGCGCCGGTCGCATGACCGCGGCCGCGGCCGTGATCCGCTGCACATGGTATCAGCCTGGGCGACGCGCCAGCGTCTGGTCCTTGGGCAGGAGGCCATCGAGCATAAATCGAACGAGATCGTCGCCATCCCGCGCTTGCTCGAGCGACTGGAGCTCAAGGGCGCACTGGTGACGATCGACGCCATGGGGACCCAGAGCGAGATCGCCGAAAAGATTGTGGCGAAGGGCGGCGATTATCTGCTGGCGCTCAAAGCCAACCGGCCTGCCACCCATAAAGATGTGGTCCGCTTCTTTGCCGATCCGCCCGCCGACCAGATCTCCAAGCCCTTCGAAACGGTCGAAAAGGATCATGGCCGCCTCGAGACCAGGCGTCATGTCGTATGCCATGAGGTGGATTGGCTGTTCTCCGACCGGCGCTATCCTGACGAACCACGCTTCCCGCATCTCGCCATGATCGCGATGGTCGAAACCGAAGTCGAACGCCATGGCCGTCTCGAGCAAGAGCGACGCTATTATCTCTCCTCTGCCAAGCTCGATGCCAAAAGCTTCGCCGCTGCCGTGCGCGCCCATTGGGGCATTGAAAACCGGCTTCACTGGGTCCTCGATGTCGTCTTCCATGACGACCTTGCGCGCCTCAGAACCGGATCCGGACCCCAAAATATGGCGGTCGTCAAACACATGGCCATGAACCTCGTGCGCGCTCAAGACGATAAGCACAGCCTCAAGGTCCGCCGAAAACTCGCCAATCTCAACCCAGACTACCTCCAAAAACTCCTCACCAAAGACACCGCGTTAACCTGAAGCGATTCCCCTG
>NZ_FUYP01000077.1 GCF_900168005.1 Sphingopyxis flava | reverse complement strand
GCTGCCGCCGAGGTGTCCCGAACTCAACCCGGTCGAGAACGTCTGGCAGTTCATGCGCGACAACTGGCTTTCGAACCGCATCTTCAAATCCTACGACGATATCGTCGATCATTGCTGCTTCGCTTGGAACCGCCTTGTCGATCAGCCCTGGCGCATCATGTCCCTTGGCATGCGTCACTGGGCCCATGGGTTCTGATCAATGAGACTTGGTATTACGCCATACTCGCCGAAATGGCACTGTTCCTTCCCTACTCCGCAGGTCCGGTTGGGGACGCAACGCGTTTGGAACTACACCTGGGCATTGCCGCCGTGGTCATATCGTCACCTGGCTCGCCGGCAGCTTCGCCGACGCACGTGCGGCCCTGGAGAAGCGCAATCGCCTGCTGTTTCAGGCCGAGCGGCTAAAAACGCTACGCGCGATGTCGGTGGCCGTCATTCACGAAATCAGTCAGCCTTTGTCGACGTTGGCGATCGAGGCCAGGCATCTCAAGAGCCAGGCCGACGGGCTTGCCCCCGATATAGCCGAAAGCGCCGATCTGGTCGATCGCAAGGCCCACGCGTTGTCCGAGCTGGTCCGGCGGCTGCGCCGTTTTGGTGGCCCAGGGGCGGATGAACCGTCACCGCTTCCGGTTGCGCTAATGTTGCGAACGCTGGAGCAGATGCTGGCTCCCGAACTGCGAGCGAGGAATTGCCTGCTCGAAGTCGATCCCCCCCGCCTGATCTTCTGGTACTGGCACAGGAAATCGAACTTACTCAGGCCTTGGTCAACCTGACCCGCAACGCCATCTCGGCCAGCACCGACAGATTGGTTCTGGTCACGGTGTATCCCGTTGATACCGAAGTGCGCATCGAAGTGAGCAACCACATCTCGATCGTGCCGGAATCCGACGGTGCCGGCATGGGCGTGGGTCTCATCATCGCTCGCACCATCGTCGATGGCGCACGGTGGCACGCTCCAGCGCAAGGATGATTCCGGAACGGAGCGCTTCGCCATCACTTTGCCCCTCCACGGAGCCAAGGCATGAACGAGGCGCCTGTTCCGATTGTCGCAGTACTCGACGATGATGACGATTTGGGGCGCGCAGTCGCCCGCCTGCTCGTTCATCGAGGGTTGGCAGCGCGAGCCTTTCTCTCACCGGTTCAACTGCTGGAGGCCCTGACTGACCAGTCCTTCAACTGCGTCGTCAGTGACGTTCAGATGGATGAGATGGACGGTTTTGCTTTCGCCGACGCGCTGCGCAAGCGCGATCCCTCGGTTGCGCTGATATTCATGACGGCCTGGCCGACCACCTCCCATGCGGTCGATGCGGTACGACAGTACGGCGGGCTCGACTATCTGGAAAAGCCGATCGACGAAGCACGCTTGATCGCGGCCGTGACAGAGGGCCTGGCTTGGTCCGCACACGAGCGCCGCATCGCCGCCGTCACCGCTTCGTTTACCCGGCGCGAGCGCGAAGTCTTCGACCTTCTCGTGCGAGGGCATAGCAACAAGGAAATCGCTGATCGACTGGCGATTTCGGCGCGCACGGTCGAGGACCACCGTGCAGCGATCGTCATGAAGACACGCACCAACGGCCTGGCGCAACTTATCGCGCTCAGTCGCGGTGAGGACGATTAAGCGGCATCCCCAATTCGCCGTTAACGTTCTGGAAGACCGGATATTTCCCGGATCGACCGAGATCATTCCAGTGTGTCACCTACAAGGCACCAAAAACAGGAGGATCTATGTCTGTTCATACATATCGCGCCAAAGTGAAGCTGCCCAACGGATCGTATCAGGTCGTTACTGTTCAGGCGGATTCTACGAGCAACGCAAAGTCCATGCTTGAAGCTCAGTATGGCAAAGGCTCAGTCACCAGTTCGCCCAACAGGGTTTGAGCCGCCACTTTCTCCTGCTGTCGATACCGGATGTATTCTCCCCAGAAGTGCCAAATGAAAATTCCCCAGTTTGAGGTGAGGGCCAATTCGCTCCGGGGCTAGCAACAGGACACGCAGCTTCCCGAACGAGTAGTGGCGATCCAGATAGTGCTTTTGGCCTTTGCGATCCCTGAAATATGCCTTCGGGCCGTCTTCACGCTGGATATAGGCGAAGAACTTCTCGAGGGTTTCTTTCGTCTCGTCGCTCGCGTTCAGATACAGGGCTTCACGCGGTGTCCAAAGCCAGCCGCGCCCATATTGAAAGCGGCCCCATTTCCATAAGGCGTATAGCGGGATGAGGCATGATAGCTGGGCTGCCCCAAAAAGGATATTCCAGCTGTTTTCGAGAATGGCCTTGCGATCAAGAACGCTGTCAGGAGCAATGGCGGAATAGTGAGGAGGACCGGGACAGCCCACGTATAAAGAGAAGATTCCCGTCCGATATTCTCCGCTACCGTTCGGATAATGTCGTCCAGTTCCCTTCGTGCTTCATCTTCGTCCTCATGGAGTAGCTGTAAGACAATTCTCCGAAGGGAGCGGGCGTCGTCGTTGTCCATCGCTCAATCTTCTCCCGTTGACGAGGGACATTGCCCGCACCTCGCAATTCGTCCAGATAGTCGCTCCACCATTGGGCCATTGCAACACGTTCGCGCCAATAGGCCGATTGGTTGTAAATGCGCCGGACGCTTCCTGCGACCATATGCGCCAGCGCCCGTTCGATGGCGTCGGGGTTCCATTTGCCGGATTCGTTCAACAGCGAGGATGCGGACGTGCGGAAACCGTGCGCGGTCATCTGGTCCTTGGGAAAACCCATGCGGCGCAAGGAGGCGTTGATCGTGTTCTCGCTGAGCGGCCTTTCGCGCGTCCTGACCGATGGAAACACATAACGCCCGGAACCGGACAGGGAGCGCATATCCGCGAGGATCGCCAGCGATTGCCGGGACAGCGGCACCGAATGGGGCTGGCGCATTTTCATCTTCCCTTCCGGGATGATCCAGACCGCCTTTTCAAAATCCACCTCCTTCCATTCCATATGCCGGATTTCGCCGGGACGCTGGAAAACGTGGGGCGTGAGTTTCAGGGCATACATGACGGAGGGATCGCCCTGATAACCTTCGATCGCCCTGAGCAATGCGCCAAATGCCACCGGATCGGTGATCGCGGGGAAGTGCTTGACCCTCGCTGTCGTCAGCGCGCCTATGAGCAATTGGGCTGGATCACGCTCGGCTCGCGCTGTCGCCACCCCGTAGCGAAACCCGCGGCTGGCGAATGCTCGGAGAAGATTCGCCGTGTCCAACCGGCCCCGCCGCTCATGCTTACGCAGTTCGTGCAACAGTTCCTGTGGTGTGATCTCCGCGATGGGGCGCTTGCCGAATTCCCCGCCAAGCAGCTTCACGAACCAGCGCATCTTTTTCAGCGTCGGCTCTGCCAGGCCCTCCCGCGTTTTCTTCTCGATCAGTTCCTCAGCTACGCTGGCAAAGCTGTTACTGGCGCGAATGCTCGCTTCGATCCGTGCCTGACGCTTGGCGGCGTTGGGATCGACATCATGGGCAAGTTGCCTGCGAGCCGCATCGCGTGCTGAACGCGCCTCGGCGAGCGTGATTTCAGGATACGACCCCAGCGCCAGCTTTCGTTCCACGCCGTTACGCCGATATTGACGCGCCAGAGTTTGCTGCCCCCCGGATTGACCAGCAGGTAAAGCCCTTGCCCGTCCGTGACCTTGTAGGGCTTGTTCTTGGGCTTCGCGTTGCGGACTGCGGTGTCGGTCAGCGCCATTTGGGGGCCTCGCTGATGTGGAGGGCCTCGCGAGGCCCCCAAATTTGCCCCAATCAGCCAAATTCAGAGGCAAACAGAGGCAGTCGCTGACGATCAGCGAATGCCTCTAAACTAGCGGAAATCTAGGGTTTTTTGGCTCTTCCTCGTGAACGGGGGATGAGGGAAATTGGGTTAGACTTGTCATAGGAAGGACAAGTCTGATGAAGAAGAAGGCTGATCAGGGAATCGA
>NZ_FUYP01000074.1 GCF_900168005.1 Sphingopyxis flava | reverse complement strand
CGTCAACATCCTCGAGATGAATGGCGACAGCTATCGTCTCGCACAGAGCCGCATCAGAAAGACCGGCTGAAACGCTCCCTCAAAAAATCGCCGCGGCCGACTTTTGCTCCGCCCCGTGGCCGGCTTTTACTCCGCCGTTGACACCGTTTATGAGTTTACGGCCTAACCTAGCGCGGGCCGGTTCCCAGCACGTTGGAGGGCGTGATGCCCCGTACCGGCGCCATTGCGCTCCTCGCGGCATGTGCAGGGCACATCGCGCAAGAGTCGCGGCTCCAGGATCCATCGGCAACCGTGCAAGGAAAGCGTCACTGGCGAAGGGAATAGATGCCGCCCGTGTTGCGAGCAATGGCGGTGAATCGATCGGTCGATGGCGAATCCCATATTGATGGTGGGAGCCTGACAAGGCAATTTCCATCTCGTGGGGGAGCCAGAAGCGCTTCCCCCCCAACACAGTTTGACGGGAGCAGGTTGACGCGATCAGGCGCTCATCTGCAGACGCCGGAGTGAATAACGATGAATAATGACCCATCTCCGCCGCCTAAGGAAAGTCTCACCTATCTGGGAACTGGTCCGATTCCGGCGGCCCCCTATTACGAACTCAGCTATTACGAGCGCGAGCGCGAAGCGGTGTTCCGTGAATCCTGGCTGCATGTCGCGCACGTCAGTGAGCTGCCGAAGCCGGGGGACTTTATTGTTCGTGATCTTTCGTTCCTTGGCCTCACCATCCTGCTGACACGCGGCAAGGACGGTGAAATCAGGGCGTTCCACAATGTCTGCACCCACCGCGGCACGACGCTTGTCTGGGAAGCGGAAGGGAATGCGAACCTCTTCACATGCCCCTACCACAACTGGACCTTCGCAAATAATGGTGACCTGATGGGCGTTCCGGATGCAGAGTCATTCTTTGATCTGGATAAGGCCCAATGTAATCTCAAGACCATTGAGGTAGATACCTGTAGTGGCCTGATATTTGTCAGGCCGTCAAATCGACCGGGGCAGACCCTTAAGCAATTCCTCGGGAATTTCTACGATCAGATCGAGTCCAAGCACATCGAGGAATTTACTGGATTTGTTGAAACCCGCTATCGCGTAAAGAGCAACTGGAAGCTGGCTTTTGACAACTTCCAGGAAGGGTACCATATCAAGGCCACCCATGTGAGAACGGCCGTGCGCCCGCTGACCAACAGTGGGAATCCGTTCGGCCATCCCGTGGAATTCGCAACGGATGGCATCCACAGAATCGCGATCTGGCGCCCCAACGCGGTGATCAGGCGCACGCCGGTGGAGGCAGCAATGCTGCCCGATGGCGGCTTCAGCCAGTCAGAAATCAGGGGCGTTTTCCCGAACTTCCAGGTCAATTCCGACACCGGGCTGGCGTGGACCAGACAGGCCACGCCCATTTCGGTAGACGAGACGGAAATGTCTTTGCGGTTCTACACAAAATCAAATGCCGATAGCGACATAACCTGGCGCTTCATTGAAGAGTTCGCGATTGGAGCGCAATTCGACGTGGAGGTGCAGGACTTGAGCGTCATCAACCAGAATCAGCACGGGATTCAGTCCGGCGCATTGAGTCATATTCACTTCCAGGCCAACGAAATCTTGTTGCGCCATTCGTTCGAGACGATCGATGCAAAGGTGCGGGAGTTCGTGGCATGACTGGCGAGGTGACGCTGCCGGCTGGCTTCGAAGCGCTGGCGCCATTTGTCGATACCTGGAATCTGGGTTCATTCGCCGAGCGGTATCAGCAGCGCCGCAAGGTGGGCGTGGCGGGTATGCGCAGCTTTTACGACGCAGTGGTCCCGATCTTGCCCGAGATGCAGGCGTTGGTGCGATCCGAGGAGTTTCGTGGCTCGGCGGTTGCGACGGTTTTCGAGAACCTGATCCTGAGCCTGGCCCATGTCGCGCTAGCCATTGAGCGCCTTGGGGATGAAGAGGTAAGCCATGCTCTGGCGAGCCGGGCGATGGCCATCAAGCAGGTGAACAGTTCGAAAGTGCGCCGTACCTGATGGCGGACCACCGCTTAGGCCGCCGCCGAGCCCGCCGCTGGCATTGCGCGGCTGCGGAGCCGCCTGCCCGGTGTGATCAGGTCGGATGAAGCCCGGCCGGATGGACTTCCGCGACATATTTGCGCGTCACCTTGATGAAGTCCTCGCGCAACGGTGAAAGCCGCTCGCGGCGCCAGGCCAAGGCCGCCATGCTGCCGCGGGCCTGCTTCTCTTCAAGCGGAATAAAGGTGATGCCGGGCGAGTCCACGACCGGTCGGGTGTCGAAGAAGATGGATGACCCGAGGCCCCGGGCAACGAGCGCCAGGATGACAAACATCGAGTTCCCTTCGAGGACGACGTTGGGCTCGAAGCCTTCCGCGTGACAGGCTTTCCGCAGCGACGTCACCGCATCCGGCGCTTCCTCATAGGGGTAGAGCACGAGGGGTTCCGATTTGAGGTCGGCAAGCTGGAGACTCTTCCGCATGGATAAGGGCGATCCTGTCGGCACCGCCACCATTCCTGCGCGGAAGGATTCCACTTCGAGAAACTCCAGGTCGTGGCACTCGAATATTGGTGGCGTTCGCATGAAGCCGACATCAATTGTATTATCTCGCAATCCATTTATCTGGTCTTCGATCGAGCACTCAAATATCCGCACTTTAGTGTCAGGATAGATCACACGATAGCGTTCGATAATATCCGGGACGATTTTCAGAACGCTCATCGCAAGCGAACCGATCACCAGGGTGTCGGGTCTGTGCCTGGCTTGCTTGCGCGCTTTCTCAACGGCCTGATCGGCGGCAACGATGATCTGGCTCGCCTCTGCCAGGAACTCTGCGCCGGCGATGGTGAGCGAAACGTGCCGTGAAGACCGGTTGAGGAGTTGCACTCCAAGGACCTGCTCCAGGCGCTTGATTGCGTGAGAAAGCGCGGGCTGCTCGATCCCGAGCCTGGTCGCGGCCGCTCCGAAGTGCAGCGTTTCCGCCAGCACCTTGAAATAGCGCAGGTGGCGCAAATCCAAGTCCATGGTGCTGGATCCGTCCTCTGTTCTGGGTTGTCAAGGCCGTGCTGGCAGGCCGTGGGGTGTGCGGCGGGCCTTCATCCTGCCTTCGGGGATTGTCCAGGTGGCCTTGTCCCAATCGATCTCGTTCCATTCGCCGTGGCGAAGCTCTCCGGGGCGCACTAAGACGTGCGGCGCGATCTTCAACGCGAATTTGGTGGCCGGGTAGCATTCGAAATCATCGATAGCACGGAGCAGCCCGCCCAACTTCTCTGGTTCGAGGATCGCCGCGTAGTGCCGTGCTTTGGGCGTGACCAGTGCACCCTGCAGGATCGATGTTGGATCGGTTTGGCACTGGCCGAGCGCGGCCCCATACCGGAACACCCGGCTTGCGAAGGAGCGGCATTTCTTCGCGGTCTCCAGATTGCCTTTAGCTTCGAGCTTCTTGAGCGCCGCCAGCATCAACTGCGGATCGACATCGTTGATCGGCATATTGCCAATTGCAGGCTTGAGCAGGTCAAGGAACCAGCGCGCCTTGCGCAGCGTGGCTTCCGCCCGGCCCTCGGGCACCATCTTCTCATCGATGTACTTGTTGGCGATGACCTCGAATGTGTTCTCTGCGCCTAGCTTGATCCTGGCCTTCTTGCGCTTGCGCTCCAGCATCGGATCAATGCCATCGGTAACCTTGAGCCGAGCCCGGTCGCGAAGCTGGCGCGCTTGCGACAAACGGACCTCTGGGCACGCGCCGATCGGCAGCTTCTTTTCCTTCCCGCCGAAGCGGTACTTGAAATACCAGAGCTTGGAGCCATTCGGCTTCACCAGAAGCAGCAGCCCCCGCGAGTCGTATTTCTTGTACGACTTGTCGGCAGCCCGGAAGCCTTTGATTTCCTGTACATTGAGGCTCATTTGGGGGCCTCACTTTCGTGCGATTTGGGGGCTTTTGGGCTGGAGCCCCCAGCCGAGGCCCCCAGAGACGTTGGAACAAAGCGGAACAAAACAAGACCTCGCTTTCTGCGCTAGAGGTCAAGAATGGCAGAATTCCGCCATTTCTGCAATGTTTGGCTCTTCCTCGTGAACGGGGGATGAGGGAAATTGGGTTAGACTTGTCATAGGAAGGACAAGTCTGATGAAGAAGAAGGCTGATCAGGGAATCGA
>NZ_FUYP01000080.1 GCF_900168005.1 Sphingopyxis flava | reverse complement strand
CCATCACGTGCCTCCTACTGTTCGCGATGGTGAATCAGAAAATCAGCCGCTTGGGAATCCACTCCGTGAGTCAGCCTCAACGGGATTTGGTATAAATCGAGCAGCATACTCGTGCCACTTGTCACCGGCAGATCCGTAGAAGCGGAAATCACCGTGAAAATCGAGATCGCGCCACCGCTTGTTAATGGCTCTGCACGATCCCACGAATGGGAAATCAGGCTTCGGACGTTCGTCGAGCGGAACATCTTCCCAGTCACACTCTTCTATCATCAGCCTCCCGTCGGCCCGGATTAGAAGCGTGGCCAATGTACAGTCGAAATCCTTGGTCTGCATTTCTCCCGTGAAACCATCCGGCAACGGAATTTCGCAGCGGAGAACATCGAACATTCCCATGACATATCTCTCAAATCGGCCAGATTTAGCCATCCGTCTTGCGAACTACCTCTTGGCTTTGCACAAAGCTCCGGCGCCTATGGCCTGAATATCGGGTCTCTATGAAGCAGTCCGCTTCTCGAGCAGTATTTCCACCAGCTTACGCACTCCGATCACCGATACCCCTTCCGCAACCGGATAATGGTCGGCGCCGGGATAGACCACAAACGACCTGTCCGGTTTCAGGTCCTCGCGTGCATGATGAAAGCCGCGTTCGAGCTTGGGAGACAGGCTGCGCTTGATTTCAATCGCCCAACGTCCACGATTTCCGGGCAGTTCAAGAAGAAGATCGATTTCCGCTCCCGCCAACGTCCGATAGAAGCTTGCCGTCGTCCGTTCGGGCGCAGCGGCCAGCAGGCTCTCGATCACGAAGCCTTCCCAACTCGTGCCGACGACCGGATGACCCGATAAGGTTTCGAAGTTGTCGATTCCGAGCAGGGCATGCACAAGACCGCTGTCGCGGACATAAATCTTGGGCGATTTGACCAGACGTTTACCGGCGTTGGTCGAATACGGCCGCAGCTTGCGCACCAGGAGGAGATCGACCAGCAGATCGACATAGCTGCTCACGGTCGGGCTACTGACACCGAGGCTGGCCGCCAGGCGCGACGCATTCAGGGTACTCCCCTGCCCGTGCGCAAGCATTATCCACAACCGTTCCAGCGTCTCCGCGGCGATTCTCGGCCCGAACTGGGGGACATCGCGCTCCAGATAGGTACGGATGAAGCTGCGCCGGAAAGCGAAGCTGTCGGCATCCGTTCGCGCCAGAAAACTCTCCGGGAAGCCGCCCCTCACCCAGAGCCTCTCAGCCATTTTCGGATCGGACGAAATCTCGGCAAGGTCGAGCGGAGCCATATCGATATACTCGATGCGACCAGCCAACGTCTCGCCGGACTGGCGAAGCAATTCGATCGAAGCCGAGCCCAGGATGAGGAAACGCCCGGTCCGATGCCCTCGCCGGCGCCCTTGGTCGATCAAGCCTCGCAGTGTCTGGAAAATCTCCGGTGCTCGGTGAATCTCGTCGAGGACGACAAGCCGATCCTCATAAGATCGGAGAAACAGTGCCGGGTCGGCAAGTTTAGCCCGATCTTCGGGTGCCTCCAGATCAAGATAGACCGATGGCCGTTCTTCTGCGATGTCCTGCGCCAATGTGGTCTTGCCGACTTGTCGCGGACCGATGATGGCCACGGCGGCCTGCCGCGCCAGTGCTTCCCGAACCTGCTGCTTGGCACGACGCTCAATCATCATTGATTATTTAAAGTTATAATTTGAATATGCAAGGATGATTATCAACCGGGTATAGACGGATTGAGGTTGAACAGCAGGTGCGCCTATCGATAACCCGGCGCGCCCTGGTCGCGGACGTATGTCCATCTGGGCGACGCTGAAACGAAAGAAGGGTACGCCGTCAATGTATTCCACAAAGCAGATCGCCGTTGCCAAGGCCCAGGCCAAGGAACTGCGCGAACAGGCGCGCAGCGGAGGTATGCGCTTCGAAGCCTATTTGCCCTCAAAACTGGCGGACTGGGTTCTGGACATGATGGAAAGGGGGGTGTTCATTTCTCCATCCGAGGCCATCGTCGTGATCCTCGGCGAGCATATGGAACTCGAACCGCATCAAGATATTCGCAAGGAACTAATGAGACGAAGGGTTCAGGCTGCGTTCGAAGATCCGAGCCCGCCTTCTACCCCGGACGAGGTGCGCGAGCGGATTAAGAAGAACGCCGTTATGAGAAAACCTCCAGTATCCTGGTCCGATGAGTTCCTGAAACGAGTAGGCTGACCGCATCGCAAAATGGCCGATGCACGAACATGACGTAATTGCGGGTGCGCCGGCGATGGTCCAGAAGCACGAGATTGCTGGAAGGTTGGTTGCCCCCCGATAAGATGAAGTACGGGCTCACGATTGTTGACCGGGCCCAGCATCCAAGGAGGACAACGGTGGCTCAGTATATAGGACTCGACGTTTCCTTAAAAGACACTTCGATATCGATTCGTCAGGATGGCAAGCGCATCTGGCGCGGCAAGTGTGCATCCGATCCAAAGCTGCTCGCAGAAGTGATCCGCAAACGCGCGCCGAACGCAGAGCGCGTGGTATTCGAGACCGGACCTTTGTCGGTTTGGTTTTTCCACGCGCTCACAGCTGAGGGACTACCCGCGATATGTATCGATGCGCGGCATGCCAAAGCCGCTCTCGATATGGCCGCGAACAAGACGGATGCGAACGACGCTGACGGCTTGGCGCACTTGGCTGAGGTAGGGTTTTATCGAGAGGTTCGCGTCAAAGGTTTCGACAGCATGTTGATGAGAACATTGATCACCGCGCGCCGCCAACTTTTGAAGATGCGGGTGCAGATGTCGAACCAGATCCGGGGGCTCATGAAGACGTTCGGGCTTGTTTTACCCAAAGGTGCTGGCAGTGTTTTCGAGCGCAACGTCGGGCTCTTCCCCGTGAACGGGGGATGAGGGTGGATCAGACCCGATTGATGACGCCATTCCAACCGCAAAGAGCGAGGACGCGCAAGCGGTAGTTGTGAAAGTTTCGGAAGCCGAACGCGCGGCGCGAGATCATCTCCATCTTTGTGTGAAAGCCCTCGGTGATTCCATTGTTCCTGGAAAAGCGCCACATGCGGGCGACGGGCTCGAGCCAGCTGGTCAGGGTATCGGCGAGGGACTTGAGGGGGCTGGCGGCGAACTGATCGATCAGCCTGAGCAGGTCGGGGATAAGCTGGCTGGCCTTTTTGGCATTGAGGGATTTTTGCGTCAGCGGGAGGGCCATGTCCTGCTTGGCAGTGTAGAGGGCTTCGAGCACCGGATTGGCTTTCAGGTAGACGGCCAGCCTTTTGCGCTGTTCTTCGCT
>NZ_FUYP01000057.1 GCF_900168005.1 Sphingopyxis flava | reverse complement strand
GAAGCCGCATATCCGCCTCCAGCCGATACGCCGTCGCCGTGCTGAACGCCGCACACGCCGCCGCTGAACGCGGCGACATTGTCTGTCTCATCTTCATATAATATCTCACCTGATGATCGTTGATATGGCTCCCAGGCACCGCATCTCCCCTTCAGAAGAAGCTCCACCTGGCAGGTCACGATCACCAAAAGCCCCCTTCCAGAAGAAAAGACGCCTGCGGCGGTGTGTCTGTCGCTCCTCGGGGCTTCGCCCCTCGTCCCGACAGACACACCGCCGCCCATTCTCATCCTGTTTGTCGGCAATTCTCACCTTGTTTGTCGCGCAGCAAGGTTCAGCCGATCGAGCAGGCAGGACATGCCCCAGAGGCTGTAGCGTACGCCGTAGCGGCGCTCGACATGCTCGCACAGGTCGATGAGGCGCCAGGCGCTCACGCCATCGCGTTCGGGATCAGCTCCGCGCAGGATATGGGCTTTGAGCGCGGCCTCTCGCCTTCGCTCAGGCGCTCGGGACGGCCGCTCCGCGGGCGGTCGTGGAGACCCTCGGGTCCTTCGGCATTGTAGCGGATCACCGCGTCGTGGAGCGCCTGGCGCTCCATCCCCGCCAACCTTGCCGCCTCGGCACGCGACATGCCCTCGAGCGCATTGGCGATGGCGAGCAACCGAAGCACGGCGCGGTGGTCATGCTCGCGCGCCGCTCGGTGGCGGAGCTCAGCTGGTGAATAGTCCTGACGGATCGAAAGGGCAGCCATGGCAACACCCCTCGGCAGCGCCCCACGCCCACATCACTGAATCACGGCAGCACCTGCAGCGCAAGCCGAGTCACCACTTCGCTGAGTGGGTATAACTTGTTCGTCGAGGATGTAGACTGCGGCCGAAGGGGCAAGGGGCGCGACGCGCTTCGCAGCTCATCGAACCGAACCTGCGTACCTTCTATCGTTCAATTCACCAGATCTGCGGTCATGTCGTCAACTTCATCGACCATGATACCGCTACTGGCCATGCCGTGGCGCTCAAGCAGCCGGTGCAGCCAGAAGCCGTCGAGCCAGCCTCGGCGATGACGGTGATCGCCACCGGGGCCCCGAGGCGCTGCGCAGCCGCCATCTGCAGCCGCTCCAGCAGCGCGAGAAGCGCTGCGGCATCGCCGCCGGCCACGCTATACTTCGAGAACTTGGGACTGCCCGGCGCGCTCACCGTCACCAGCCAGTGCGATTTGCTCAGTTCGAGTGACGCAAAGAGCGTGTTACTCTCGGACTGGACGGTGGCTGGTGTCGTCGCGAGGTGATCGAGCATCGGTCGTCTCCCTGCTGATGGGTGACAACCTCAGCTTACCAGCACCGGCTGCCGTCCACCCGCATGGGATCTTTTTTCGGCGAACTCGGAATCGACCCGCGCGCCGAACCAAGTCTCATGGCGGCGCCAGCGCAAGCCTTCGGCCGCTAAGATCTCGTCGATGTGGCTGCGCTTCATCGCGATCCCCTTGTGCGCGTGGAGATAGGCCGCGAGCCGATCAAGCGTCCAGGAGGCAAAGGGCAGCTCGAGCGACTTCGGGTTGGTCAGGGCCGTTGCGATGACGGTGGCGACCTCATCTGCCGTGTAGGTGGGCGGGCGGCCCGAGCGCGGCCGGTCGTTGAAGCTCGCCAGTCCCTCGGCATTGAAGCGCAGAACCTGGCGCCGCACCGTCTCAGCGCTCACGCCGAGACGCGCGGCAAGTGCCAAGAGGGGCTCGCCCTGGTGCACCGCCCAGATCACGCGCGCCCGCTCGACGCGGCGGACAGTCTCAGTACGCGAGTGCGCCAGCTTCTCCACCGCCGCGCTCTCGTCGGCTGTGAGTTCTCGTAAGGGTACCGGTTCCATGACGGCACCTCCGCGCTGCAGAGATGCCGCTCATTCTACCACCATCAACTTGCCGGATGAACCACTTAGGTATGATTCAGGCTATCAGAACCTGAAAGTCGCACTCGCGCCATAAGTTCTCGGCGCGCCATAGATTACGGTCGAGTATCCGAACGCCTGGAACTGGGTGCCGCGATAAACGATGTAATTCTTGTCGAAGAGATTCCTGACCCAGAGCTGCGCACTGATCGGCGAACCCATCACGTTTTCCCAATTCAGAGATGCGTTCGCAGTGAAATAGCCGTCGATGGTATTGTACACTTGCCCGAAGGTCGCATTGTACGGCGGGAACACGTTCGTCTGCGTGATCTTGCTCGTATAATAGCCGGAGATCGTGCTCGTCACCGTACCGGCCGACGGGTCGAGCGGCCATTCATATGAAGCGGCGACGTTGAATTGATGCTCCGGTGTCTGCGCAGGCGTCGAGTTGCTCAGGTCCGTGGCAGGGACAAGCGTTGTGCCGGTCTGTCCATCACCATTTCCGCCGACTGCAGGGAACAGGAACTTGTCGAACTTCGAGTGAATATAATTGTAGCTTGCGTCCAGCGTGAGCCGATCAACCGGCGAAAAGCGCATCTCGAAGTCTGCACCGTAAACTGACAACTTGGCGGCATTGAAGACGCCGAAGCCCGCCGAGCCATCGTCATAGTTGAAGTTATAGAAGACCTGCTTGTCACTCGTCTTTCCGTGGTAGATCGCGACGTTGGTCCTGATGGGCCGCCCACCCACCGACCAGTCCGCCTTTACACCGGCTTCCATCATCGTGGTCTTCTCGGGCTTGAAGGCCGGAACTTCCCGGATGGTGAAATTCAATCCGCCGGCGAGATAGCCGTGACTGATCTTCGCGTAAGCCAGCACGTCGGAATTGAACTTGTTGGTGACGGCGAACATCCAGCTTGGTGCCCGGAAGCTGGCCGAGCGCGTTCCCGAGCACGTGGCAAGATCAAAGTCGACGAAGCCTGTGAACGCATTGGCCGAGCAAGGTATCGTCGCCGTCGGGTAGAAATTATAGCCGTAAGTAGCAAGAACGCCGTTGCCCGACGCGCGGGACCCGGCCGATTTGATGCGGTCCCAATTGTATCGGAAACCACCCGTAACACTGAGTGTCTCGGTGATATCGAAGTCAGAGTTGAAATAGACCGCCTTCGATTTGAACTTGGCTCTCTCGAAGGTGTGAATCTCGGTGACCAATGGAGCATTGAAGAAGGTCAGATAAACTCCCTGGACCACAGCGGAGTTGAGACCCTGGCTTTTGTCTCTTTGCGAAAAATAGCCGCCCAAGCTGGCACGGATCCGCCCGTCGAGGCCAGTGTACCGCAGCGTGAGATCGTCAGTCCATTGGTCGTTTTTGGTGCTACCGGTCGTATGGACCTGAGTAATCGTCGTCCCGCTGGATTCTTCTGAAGTGTCGGTGTCCTCATGACGGTAACCCACCACGTTTCGCAGCGAGAGGCTGTCCGAGAGCTCGATTTCCAGCAGATGCTCGAGGCCGAACAACTTAGCCTTACCGAAAAACGGCTTGCGAACGCCCGAGGGGTCAGCGCCGACAAAGATGGTCTTTCGGGTTCCTGTCTGCGCGCCCAGGTTTGTCAGGTTCACCCCGGTCGGCGTCGGACCGAATGCAACGGGGATCTGAGCGATCGGCTCCTCGTCCCTGTTGAAATAGTCAAGAATCAGGACGCTGTTGACCGGCCCACTGTTCAGCGACATCGTCCCGCGAGCTGAGTAATGGTCTTCGCTCGAGAACTCCTTAGGGGCACCGCCTGCTGCGATCGGATTCTTCACATAGCCGTCGCGCTTCACGTAGTTGCCGGCAAAGCGGAATCCAAGAACGTCATTTACCGGCAGGTTGATCATGCCTTCGAGTTCGCGGCGATTGTAATTGCCGTATCCGCCTTTGACATAGCCCTCGAATCTGTCGGTGGGCCGATTTGTGCGCACCGAGATCGTTCCACCGGTCGTGTTGGTGCCGAACTGGGTGCCCTGCGGCCCTTTGAGCACCTCAACGGTAGAGACATCGTAGAACGCGTTCGCGATTGTGAATGACGAAATGACCGGAACGTCGTTCATATAGAGCGCGACGCCGCCGTCGATCCCAAGCTCCGTGGCCGTGCCGCGGATCGCGAAGATCGGGGCGCCAGCGGTGGCGGCTGCGCCGATCGTCAGTCCGGGAGTAACCGTCTGCAGATCCTGAACATTGAGGACGACCTTCTTTGTCAACTCCGCGCCGCTGAAAGCGGCGACCGTGATGGGGAGCGACTGCGCCGACTCCGCAACCTTGCGGGCGGTCACAACGATGTCTTCGAATTCGGTCGGAGCCTGCGCATCCTGCGCAACGGCCGGCACGGCCGCGAGAGCTACCGAAATTGCCGCCATGGAAACAGCGGCCACATAACTGGTCTTGGATTTCATTTTAATCTGCCTCCCCTGATCCAATTGTTCTTCGCTGCCGCACGAGCGGCGCGCGTCCATTCTTGCCTTGTCCTTCGATTTTGTGCGTTGCACGCTACAAAGATGTAATCGACTCCTTCAACGGGTTACAGCGGAGCGGCAACGCGGCGGCACTACAATCAGGAATGAGATAGATGCAGTTGCGGTCATGCGCTGGTCGTGGCGGGAGGCGCCCACGGCGATGGGCGGACACCTGGCCGCGCCTCCGCCGAGAAAGGCCAGCCCCCCGGTGGGCGTCGAGAGATGCTTACGCGCGAACTTCCTCGTTCTCCGGCAGATAGATGGGGCGACCTGTCCAGCCATGGTAGATCGTCTGTTCGTCCATCATCTCCATCCCGCCTGCCTCCTTATATGTCGGCTTCGATGGACGGAAATTGATGAAGCCCATGCCCGAAGGGCCGGTGCGGAAGCCGTACAGCACGTCTTTCGCCACGAAGATAACGGTACCCGGCCCGTAATGGCGCTGGCCGAGCACGATCTCCCCGTTCGTGACGACGATGATCTCGTCCTCATTGTGCGAATGAAGCGCTACTTGGAAGTTCGGATCCTTGAAGTCGTTCTGATGCAGCCAAAGCTCGCACGTGTCGCAATCCGAGTCGGCGAAGAGCGCGGCCTCGACATTCCACTGGCCTTCCATGCGTCCGGCGCGCGGCACATGATCGGCCGGAAGCACGTGAACATGGCCCCCGGCCCGCACCGAAGCGGCATGCTCGTCGGTGGCATTGAAAACGAGCAGCATCGCTCCGTCCTGCTTCGACACGAGCGTCGCTGTCGCGCCGTGCTCGACGATGACGACGCTGCTCTTCTCCAGCCGCACGCCATCGCGCTCAAAACAGCCATCCCATACATAGGCGAGGAAACCGTGGCGACCGGCTGAGAAAGTGAGTCGTGCGCCACTGTCCATAGTGTGCCAGCGCGCCTGTAGAGGCGTATTCGAACCGTCAAGAGCGGCTCGCGTTGCGACTGAGCCCTCGGCCCGTTCTCCAGCCGCCGGACTACCGACATCTAAGCCAGCCAGCGGAGCAACCCGTATCTTCGCCATGCAGAATTTCCTCCTTGCGCAAATAAAAGCGTCTCTGTTCCATTTGGCATTGTCAAGGTGCGGGCCAAGAAAGCCTTCAATCCAAGGTCTGTTGAGGTTAACCGTCAGTTGATGACGCCGCTTGCAGGTCAGTTTCCGGGAGAGAAGCTTTGATGCAATCGTACTGCGCTGGCGACCGCGCCAGCGAGCGTCAGGATTTCAGCGGTCATCCTAACGTTCGAGTGAGCGATGGCCTGGCGGCAAGGCATCAATTCGCACCGGGCCGCGGAGCTTGATTGTCGCATCGACAACTCCCGCGTCGGGCTCATCGACTGACGCTCGACGACCTCGGCTCTCGCCCGGTCGGGGCGTGCTTGACCGCAAGGCGGCGGCGGCTGAGCGTCCTGACGCTCAACAGAGCCTGGCCCCCAGTTCCCCACCGCGCTGTCGCACCGGCCATGAATTACATCCGTGATTTCATCCGCTCGCGCCGCAAACACAGGTGGGCAGTGCCTTGCGCGAATCGCAGAAGCACCGTGCGGCGCGTCAAGGCTCGGCCGCATATTAGATAGGAGATCATGGCGCCCGGGATTGCAAGACCGGATGAATGCACTTGCAAAGTCCACGAACGCTTCACAGGATTTGCGCCATGGAAGAGTTTGACTACATCATTGTCGGTGCGGGTTCGGCCGGGTGCGTCCTGGCCGACCAGCTTTCCGTGGATCCGGCATCCTTGTCACTGGCATGGAGGATGATGGGATGCAGCCGGAAAGCTCGACCGACCATATCGCCTTGTTGTCGCTGATGATCGCCGGCACGCTCATCAAGCGCCTCAATGAGGTCGGCCAGCTTGACGAGGCAACCGCCCGGCAGCTCCATCAGCTCGTGCGCGGCGTGCGCATGCGCGCTCGCGCGGCCTTTCCGATCTCAACATCCACTTCGACAACATCGATCGGACGCTCGGCGACAAGCTCAAGGGCAGCGAAGCGGCCTGACCGGTGCTGCGCCCTCTCGACCGCTGCGGTGGAAATATGCCATTCCTCTTGCATGCAGAGGTAGCAGGAGAGGCCAGATGCAAAGCATGGGCGAGAATTGCCCGTTCGAGTTCAACTTCGATGAGAAGACCTTCAAGGTCGGCGACACTGTCAGCTACCGGGTGACCGGCGGCCTTGCAGGCTTTCCCTTTGTTGGCACGCTCCTCGAGGTGCACCAGGATCATGTGATCATCAGCGCTGATCCCAATGATCCCGCCAGCCGCATGCGCGGCACGCGTGAGAGCCGCCCCGCGGTCGAGGAGTCGGAGGTCGGCTGACGATTGGCCTTCCTCCAAATCCGGCGGCCGCCATCACCATCCTGATAGGGAGAGCGTTTGCCCAGTTGCCAAGCGGCGCATGCTTGCCCTGAGGGGGCGCCACATATAGTCCTGACCCGGACGGAAACGCTGCTTGAGTCCTTCAGCAGACGGCGAGGAGAAAACCGCTAAGCCGTTCGGCTGAGGCAACTGATGGGTCTGATTTGCAGGCGGGCATAGCGTATTGATCGCCGGCTCCGGAAAGAGGTCATTCGGATTTCTAGGGCATCGCATTCGAGCGGCTATGCGACTTTTTCAATGCGTCGGCATTTCTCAACGCCGGCGGATCGCGTTCTGCATGCGACATCAACAATGTGATCGACTGCGCGAGGCTGCGACGTCTGCCGGAGCGCCGCCACCGTGATTGGAGTGGCGGGCGTTGTCCTGGAAGTCCCGCAAATGCTCTACCGATGAGGAGGCTGCTAAGATGACACCGACCCGGGCCTATGCCGCACTCGCCCAAGGTTCAACTGTCGAACCATTTACAATTGAGCGGCGGGATCTTCGTGCCGATGATGTGGCGATGGATATCCTCTATTGCGGCGTCTGCCATTCGGATCTGCACCAGATCCGCAACGATTGGGGCAATACGATATATCCGGTCGTTCCCGGACACGAGATCGTCGGGCGCGTCACCGCTACGGGGCCGGCAGTGACGAAATACAAGCCCGGTGACCTGGTGGCGGTCGGCTGCCTCGTCGATAGCTGCCGAGTCTGCGAGCCGTGCGAGGAGGGGCTGGAGCAGTTCTGCGAGAAGCAGGCCACCATGACCTACAACGGCCATGACCGGCATGATCGAAGCGTGACCTTCGGCGGCTATGCCAGCCATCTCGTTACGAGCGAACGCTTCGTGTTGCGGGTCCCGGAGGGCCTCGATCCCGAAAGGGCTGCGCCGTTGCTGTGCGCCGGCATCACGACCTGGTCACCGCTGCGCCACTGGAAAGTGGGGGCCGGCGCAAAGGTCGCGGTTGTCGGACTCGGTGGACTGGGGCATATGGGCGTGAAGCTCGCCGTCGGTCTCGGCGCCGAGGTCACGGTCATTACCACCTCGCCCGGTAAGCAGGAAGATGCCCTCAAGCTGGGCGCACAGGACGTCCTCATTTCCTCCGACAATGATGCAATGGCCGCAGCGTCCGGCCGCTTCGACTTCATCCTCGATACCGTGCCCGTGCCGCACGATCTGGCACCCTATCTAATGCTCGCCCGGCGTGATGGCGCGGTGGTGGTCGTTGGCATGGTCGACATGGTGCCGAGCTTTCATTCCGGTATCCTGCTGGCAGGCCGCCGGGTGCTCTCGGCCTCGATCATCGGCGGTATCCCCGAAACGCAGGAACTTCTGGACTTCTGCGCTGAGAAGAACATCCTGCCGGAGTGCGAGACGATCGCAATGGCCGACGTAAACAAGGCGTTCGAACGAATGAACCGTTCCGACGTCAAATACCGCTTCGTCATCGATATGAGCACGTTCGAACAAGGGTGACGCGAGCAACCGGCGGCATTCAGGCGAAGTCGCCGCGCCAACCGTGATCGGGCTGTGGCGACCGCGCCCTCGGGCCGTAACCCAAGCTACGCTCCCGATCCCTGTCGATGCAGACCGACATCGGGTGTCCCAATCCACTGGGACACCAACATCCGAAGTGGCATCTGGTCCTGGCAGGACCAGCGCGATGCTGGTCCTGCCACTGGCGCTCACAAGTCGTAGCGTTGAATATAAGACGCAAAAGCTTCCAGCAATGAACTGTCGTGCCTGATCTTGCCGTAGCTGTGGCCTTCGCTACCGCCCTCCTTGCTGCTTTCTGCCCAGCCCCCCATCGCAGCTTCCGCCTCCGCACTCAGGGTCAGCCCGAATTTGGTGTAGATGGCCCGGACGACGCCCAGCGGATCGCTGCGGATGTCTTTTTGCAGGACATTCACGAAGCGATCGGGGTAGCGATCCTGGGCAGCCATCGTACGACGTACGCCTTCGGCCCAGAATGCCGCTTCGCGCCTGAGCCGACGCTCACGATCGATGCTCTCGCCAGTCAAGCCGGTCATCAAGCTGTCCAGCAAGCTGGCGAGAGAGGCCAGCGATGCAGCCGGGTGCCGGTGTGTCTGCACCACGCACGCGTCCGGAAAGACCGCGAGCAACGCATCAATTCCAAAGACATGGCTGGGATTCTTCAATAGCCAGCGTCGATCATCGTTCAGCCCGACCAGCCGCAGCACGTCCTTGTAACGGCTGTACGACGGGGTTTCGTCGGCAGCCATCAGCCACCTGTCATATAGTGGCAGATCGAATTGCGAGGGGAACGTGTTGGAGCAGAAGCTCTGGGCCATCGGCAGCAAGCATTCATCAACGTCATCGGGTTGAATGCCATGGGCGATCATCGCCTGCGGCGCGATCGCCGTCATCTGTTCGACCATGGCGACGGATGCCTGATATTGTGGATGGTTGGACCAGGCTTTGCGGGGCGGCCTGACGAGCGGTGCGTCGCAGATCAACTTTTCGATACCCTGGAACTGCGGATCCTGGCTCAGTAGGTTGTGCAGTGCGGTCGTCCCGGTGCGCGGCACGCCAATGACAATCACAGGCGTCGCAATGGTGCGCGTGCGATAATCCGAATGCGCCCGCCACTGCGACTCGGTCTGCAGCCGGGCGACGAGCGTGGCAAGGATCACGGCTTCGGCAACGGCGGCCTTTCGGCCCGCAATCCCTTCCTCATCCAACGATTCCAGCAGGATGCGCAGGCCCTCGTGGTACCCGGTGTCACCGAAATCACTGAGCCCAGCCTGCTCCGCTGCACGCCGATGCAGCTCGTCAAAGCGCGATTGCCATATCTGTGTCGTCATCATCAGCCCCACGGGTCGATCTGCAGCTTGCCGCTGCCCCCTTTGCCTTCGCGAAATTCCTCGAATGCTGCGGAGGCCTGCTCCAGGCCGACCGTATCGGTCACCATGGTCCGGGCCAGCGCGCTATCGCGGTCGATGACGTCGGCGCTGGCTGCGAAGTCCTCGCGGGTGAAAATCGTCGACCAGCGGATCGTTACATCCTTTATCATAGCCATGCCGGGAACGATCTGATCGGGCTCCAGGCAGAAACCGAGCCCGACGACGAGGCCCTGCCCGCGCACCAAGTCAATCTGCTGCGCGACAAACAAGGTGAGAATTGCCGACAAACAGGGGCTCATCCGCAAATTTGGTGCAAGTTGGGGGATTCACGCGCGAATCGGGAGCGTGCATAGAGTGGGGATTACGGTCAGCGATG
>NZ_FUYP01000072.1 GCF_900168005.1 Sphingopyxis flava | reverse complement strand
CATTTGTGGGGTATAATCGGGGCCATAAGAGGCGGGCGAGGGCATGTCAGCCATGCCCAATAGTGAACTGAAAGCAAAGTTCAGTAAAGTATGCCCGGATGCCTAGTGTTGATAATGGATCGTTATCAACATTAGATGAACCGTGCTTGCGCTGTAGCAGCACGGCCACTATAATCAGGGGCCGATCAAATCTGAACCGTAGGAGTGCCGTCGTGGCTACTGCCGCCCATCATCCGCCGCGCCGCAAACAGCGCGCCATCACCATCCGCTCCGATCATGCGCTCAAGCGCCTCGAACTGCTCGCCCGCGACGGCCGCAGCCAGGTTGAAATTATCGAAGAGGCGCTGGACCGGATGCCGCTGCCAAAGGAAAAGGACCGAGACGCGTTCCTTGCGGAGATTAGGGCGATCCAAGCGCGCGTCCCCAAGCGAACATATCCGACCATGGCGGAGATTGACGCCGAGCTTTGGGACGAGGACGGGTTGCCCCGATGATCATTGATACTTCGGCGCTGATCGCGGTGCTGACGGGCGAGGAGGGCAGTGAGGCGCTGGTCGAGGCGATCGTCGCCGAACGAGGCGGAATTCCGGCACCCGCCATGGTTGAGTTTGTGCGTGTCGCGAGCAACCAGCGATTTGGTCTGCGGGCCGAAGCTGAGGATATGCTTGCCAAGTTCGAACGCCGCGGCTGCGCGACACTGGCGTTCACGCATGACCACGCGAGGATCGCAAACGAAGCCGAACCGCTTTACGGTTCTGGGAACGGCAATGGCGGACCGCTCAACCTGCTCGACCTTATGGTCTATGCTGTGGCCAGAGAACGCGGCGAGCCGCTGCTGTGCACGGGCAAGGATTTCGCGGTGACGGATATCGCGCTTCACAAGGCCAGTCGGCCTTGGTGAAAGTGGACCAAGAAGCCTGAATGCGCTCGCGGCCAACGGCTAGAGCACGGAGAAGTCAATGGACGAACATGCCGCAGAAGGTAAGCTCACCGCGCTGGTAACGGATTATGCGCGAAGCCGGGCAGTTGCCGTATCGCGCGGAGAAGAAACGCCGGGGTTGGCGGCATTGCTCGTCGGCCGCTACGGCCGCGGCATCTACGACGCGGCGGACGTGCTGCTCGGGAGGCCAGCCGCGCAGCGCATCGTCGAGATCCTCGATCGCGAGGTGATGGCGATCGACCCCGAATGGCGGCGCCACGATCAGGATCGTTGGAGGGCGCGTCCTGCCGATCTGACAGGGGGCGCGTGACGAGACGCTCCCGATGACGCTTTCGGCAGCCATGGACGTGCGCGATGGCGCTGTGCTCGACTTGGTGGTGCGCGACGTGCGCGACCTGGTCGGTGCATCTGCGCCGATCGATGCGGAACTTGTGTCTGCTGCCGTCCGGGGCTGGTCGCATAATACACGCCGCGCGTTCCGATCGGACCTGACCATCTGGGGACAATGGTGCCGCCGCAATCGCCTCGACCCGCCGTCGGCCAAGCCACACGACGTCTCCCGCTGGGTTCGATCGCTTGCTGGGCTCGAGCTGTCCGACGAAACGATTCGGGCGATGGCGACGATTGAACGCTACATCGTAAACGTCGGTTGGGCATACCGAATGGCGGGCATTGCCGATCCCACCGCCGCACCGCTGGTCAAGCTCGAGATGAAAGCGGCGCGCAAATCGCTCGGCGTCCGCCAGCGCCAGGCGCGCGCGCTGCGCTTCAAGGGTGACATCGCGGATCTCGACAGCCCGCCGTCGGGCGTTTGCCTTGTCCATCTCCTGAAGGCATGCCGTCGGGACGAGCTGGGCTTGCGGGACGCCGCCCTGCTGCGCGTGGCCTATGACGCCGGGGCGCGCCGGTCCGAGTTGGTGGCGATCGAGGTCGGACATATCGAAGGGCCGGACAGCGATGGCGCGGGCACGCTGTTCATTCCGTCGAGCAAGACCGACCGGGAAGGGGAGGGGGCCTATGCCTATCTTTCGCCTGCGACGATGGATGCGATCGCGAGATGGCGCGAGAAGGCAGGCATCCGCAAAGGACCGCTGTTCCGCCGGGTCGAAACGCATTTTGATGGGTCGGTCGCGGCGATCGGCACCGAACGGCTGCACCCCAACAGCATCACGCTCATCTACAGGCGGGTCATTCGGGCCGCCTGGGCAAAGAAGCTGCTCGGGCCGATCTCGGAAGCGGAGCTGGAACGCTGGGTATCGGCGGTATCGTCGCATTCGATCCGGGTCGGGGTCGCGCAGGACAATTTCGCGGCGGGGGAGGCTCTGCCTGCAATCATGCAGGCGTACCGCTGGCGCGATCCCAAGACCGTGATGCGGTATGGCGCCAGGCTCGCGACCAGGAGCGGGGCAAGTGCACGGCTCGCCGCGCGCTTTTCAAAGGAGCACGCCTGACCAAGCGCCGCATTGCGCCGTAGGCGTATCGCGGTTGCCGCATCCGCTGCGAAATGCAGCTTGGGGTCACTACACGAAAGTGACGTATCTGCACGCTAAGGGAGAACGGAGGGCGAACATCACGCGGCGAGCAGGGAACTGACGGCGCGCAGGGGGCGCAGGGCATCCGGATCAGGCCGATCTTCGACATTCCAGCTATAGTCGCCGGTCAGCGAGATATGCTCCCAGCCCAATGGCGCGATGTGGCGTGCAATCTCGTCGGGCGTTGCGATGTCAGCCAACGCCATTTCGAGATAGCGGGTGTTCCACAGGATGATGGCGGCGACGAGCAGGTTGAGGCCGGATGCGCGATAGGTCTGGTTCTCGAACCGCCGATCGCGCAGTTCGCCGAGCTGGTTGAAGAAGAGCGCGCGAGCGAGCGCGTTGCGGGCTTCACCCTTGTTGAGGCCCGCCTGGGTGCGCCGGCGCAGATCGATGTCGCGCAGCCAGTCGAGCATGAAGATCGAGCGTTCGAGGCGGCCAAGCTCGCGCAGCGCGAGGGCCAGTCCATTCTGTCGCGGATAGGCGGACAGGCGGCGCAGCATCGCCGAAGCGGTGACGGTGCCGGTACGGATCGATGTGGCGAACCGCAGCAGTTCGTCCCAATGCGCGGCGACATGACCCAATGCGATCGGCTCGGCCGTCATGCCGCCGAGCAAGGGGCCAGATTCCTGGCCAGGCAGGAGGTGCAAGCGACGCTCCTTGATGTCGCGCAGGCGCGGGGCGAAGCGGTAGCCGAAGAAGGGCATGAGGCCGAACACATGGTCCGATGCTCCACCCGTATCGGTGTAGTGCTCCTCGATCGTCAGGCCCGTCTGGTGATACAGCAAGCCATCCAGCACATAGGGCGCTTCGCCGGCAGTCGCCGCAATCACCCGGCTCGCAAAGGGATCATATCGATCCGAGACATGGGTGTAGAAGGCGACGCCCGGTTCGTTGCCGCTGCGCGCGTTGATGTCGCCGATCGCGGCCCCACGACCCCCGGCATGAAATTGTTGTCCGTCGCTCGACGAGGTGGTGCCGTCTCCCCACAGCGCGGCGAGCGGCATGGTGCGATGGGCGTCGATCAGTCTTCCCAGCGCTTCACCATAGGCGGCCTCGCTGATGTGCCAGTCGTGAAGATGGGCGAGCTGGCGCAAACTTGCGCCCCGACAGGTTTCCGCCATGCGCGTGAGGCCGAGATTGATGCCATCGGCAAGGATGACGGTGAGCAAAGCATTGCGATCGTCGACCTGCCGGCCCGAACGCCGATGGATGAAACATTCGCTGAACCCGGTCCAGGCATCGACCTCAAGCAGGAGATCGGTGATCTTCACGCGCGGCAGCCGATCATAGGCGGCGCGACGGGCCATCTCGGTGGCGGGCGGCGTTGCCGCCTTCAGCGGCGAGATGATGAGGCCGTTTTCGTCAAGTCTGACCTGGGGCAGTTCGCCCTGTCGCGCGAGGACCGTTACCTGTTCGATCGCCGTATCGAGCCTGGTGCGCCTTTCCTCGATATGGCGCTCAAAGTCCGTTTCGATGGCGAGCGGCAGCGGCCCCTTCTCGCGAAGCGCCGCGTAGGTGGCCGGTGGTATGAGGTAGCTGTCGAAATCACGAAACTGGCGGCTTCCCGCGACCCATATGTCTCCCGCTCGCAGCCGCTCGCGTAGCTGGGACAAGGCGCATAGTTCATATGCGGCACGGTCGATGATGCCATCCCGCAGGACGAACGGCCGCCATGCTGATGGTACAAAGCGCAGCGGCACGCGATCAGGCAAGCGTCGTTTGCCGGTCCGGTATAGCTCCGCGATAATGGCCAGCGCCGACAGGAGTCCCTGCACCGCGCCGGCGCCGCGAAATTCAAAGGTGTTGAGAAGGGGGCCGGCAAAGAGCTTTACCGTGCGATGCCGATCAATCAATTCAGCGGTGCGATCGACGGTTTCCGGTCGCCCGAGCACTTCGGCTTGCTCGACCGCCATGGCGAAGCGCTGCCAGTCCAGCGCCTCGATCTGCGCCAGCGAGTCCACGCCCTTGGTGCGCGCGTCGATGAGGAGCCGGCAAGATCCCGTGAGCGTCCGGAGATGGCCTTGCAGCTCGCGCACCGTCTTTAGGGCTTT
>NZ_FUYP01000119.1 GCF_900168005.1 Sphingopyxis flava | reverse complement strand
ACGTGTTCGCGAACGACACGGCGGGTGCGGACGGTGTGGACCTGGCCGCAGACGTCGCCTTGGGCACCGCACCCACCAAGGGCGCCGCGGTTTATAATGGCGACGGCACCTTCACCTACACGCCGGCGCCGGGCGCTGAAGGGCCCGACAGCTTCACCTACACGATCACCGACGGCGACGGCGATGTCTCCACCGCAACGGTGACGATCACGCTCGCGGCCGATTCAGAACCCACGATCGATGTGGGCGGAGCGAACAGCGTCGATGAAGCTGCGCTTTCGTTCGGGTCGGATCCCGCTTCGAACGGCGAGTTTGCAAGCGGCGCCTTCACGATCACGACCGGCAACGACAGCATCGGATCGCTCGTGATCAACGGCACCGATGTGACCGCCGGCGGCAGCGTTGCGGGCGCCTATGGCACGCTCACCGTGACCCTCGCGGGCGGCGTCTACAGCTATAGCTACGAGCTCACCACCAACACCGATGGCGATGCGACGTCCGACGCGTTCGACGTGGTCGTGACCGACAGCGATGGCGACATCGCGGACGATACCCTCGTCATCGACATCGTCGATGATGTGCCGACGGCGCGCGATGATTCCGCGTCGCCGGCGGAAGACACCGCGGTGATCATCGACGTGTTCGCCAACGACACGGCGGGTGCGGACGGTGTGGACCTGGCCGCAGACGTCGCCTTGGGCACCGCGCCCACCAAAGGCACCGCGGTCTATAATGGCGATGGCACCTTCACCTACACGCCGGCGCCGGGCGCCGAAGGACCTGACAGCTTCACCTACACGATCACCGACGGCGACGGCGACGTCTCGACCGCGACGGTGACGATCACGCTCGCAGTGGACTCGGAACCCACGATCGATGTGGGCGGAGTGAACAGCGTCGATGAAGCTGCGCTTTCGTTCGGGTCGGATCCCGCTTCGAACGGCGAGTTTGCGAGCGGCGCCTTCACGATCACGACCGGCAACGACAGCATCGGATCGCTCGTGATCAACGGCACCGA
>NZ_FUYP01000068.1 GCF_900168005.1 Sphingopyxis flava | reverse complement strand
GGATATTAAATTCGGTCTCTGCGGTCTGTGCCTTCGCGGTGGGGGCGCTAAGCGCAAGGCAGCTTCCGGTTGCCAGCAGAGCGGCCATAAAAATCAGTTTCATCCATCCCTCCCTTGCAGCCATGTATGGGCTGTTCGGGGGGCTCGATGACGCTGGGGGCATTCACCCCCCAAAAATTTTTGTGGGCGGTCGAGGATCAGGGCGTCGGGACGCGAGATGACGACAAAGCCGAACGCCGCTGCAAGCTTTGCGTGCAAGCGCCTGACCGACGCCTTGCTCGGCCATCAACTCTCTCGGCTGGCGCGAGAGCAATAATGGGCCGGCCCTCCGACCTCGCCCAACGGTCCCGAGCTGAAAGGACGACTTCTTGGTGGACGGCTCGCATCTAGGGCTTTGATCGATTGCACTTCAATCGAACGCTATTTGGCCTGCGATCTCGCGATTGGGAGCTTTGAATATTATCGCTTGCTCGAAATTGCCGATACCGAGCGTTGGGTGCGTTCGGTCGAGGCGGAGTTTTCCTGACGACCGATTTTTAGCCAGCGTCTATATTGTGCCGCTTTCGAGGGATCCGGATCAACCTCGCCTTTCAACCAAAAGCGAAACCAGTCGAGGTTGCGTTCATAGACCGCGAGCTTCTGACGGGGTTCGACCTTGATGTGAGGCGCCAACGGAAAAACGTGGAGTTCCCCCATGTGTGCGGTCGCAAGTTTGCTGACCAGCTCAATCGACTGACGCATCTCGTTCTCGGGAAGCTGCATCAATATGGGCGCGCTGATCGCCGTGATATCGGCTGATGAGGACATTTGCTTCCAGCGTGCGATATCCTGGTCGGGCGGCCCGAGCTTCCAGTATCGTTCGAGATTCCGGGCAAAATTCTCGCGCCCGGGTCGAGCGTTAAACCAATAATAAGAAGGGGTCACATGCACCGAGGAGATCGCTGCTGCCTTCAAGATCTGGCTGTGGCTCGCAGTCCACATCGTGACTTCGCTTCCAAAGCTAAGCCCACCCATGCCAACCCGCGCTGGGTCAACAAGTTCACGCCGATCCAGGTCAGAAATAGCCGCTTTTATTGTCTCAAGGCCAATTTCATAGCGTTCCCCAACCGTGTCTCCGTGGGGTTGCACATTGATGCAAAGGGACGCGATCCCGTGCGCAGCGAGGGCATGCAAAGGATACTCGTCCCCAAGGCCGCCACGGACAAAGCCGGGACAACGGTAATAGGTGATGAAGAGCGGCAGCCGCCCGGGGATCTTCGGGCGTATTAAAACGCCCGACGCCCGGCTTCCGCCCACCTGCCAGACGATGGTTTCAGCAAGGAGACCGTCGCTGTCAGGGAAATGGTTCGGCGTGTGAATGATAGTCTGCTGACCGTTCAATCCGATGCGAACCAGTCGCGGCGGAACGGACGGGCTTGCCTCCACGCAAATAAGGGCCATTGGGGTCGTGGCGCAGGGTGTGCGGTCGTCGCGGCCTCCTGAGAGCAATCCCGGTGACGCAATCAGGAGCCGGAGGTCCGTTTGCCCTGCGGGAAGCCGGTAGATGCTCTGTCTGTAGGATCGGTCGCGAAGCGTAAAGACGGTGCTGCCGTCCGGAAGCGATGCTTGGGCCGAAAGTCGCAACTCGTCATCGCCGCAAAGACTGGGGTCGAGACAGACATTGTTCGCCTGCAGAACCCCGCTCGTGCGAGCCGAAAGCGGAGCCTCTGGCGCTGCATCGAGGCTTGCAGCCTCAGCCTCTGTCGCTGCGCGGACCGTGCCGCTCTCAAGTTCATAGGCTCGGACTGTCCGTGGAACGTTGCTGAGCAACGGCCTGCGCTCAAACCAATCCTCCGTGAATCGCTGTGTCGATGGCCGTCCGTTGACGAGCGAGCCTCGGTATAGCGGGCTTGCAAGGTCGACATGTCCGTCGGCCAGGATTCCTCGTTCGCGTTCATCCTCCTCGGCCCGCGCGATCGCTGCCCGCGGCGGCCCCTCGCGCGCAACCACCACTCCGTCGGGAAGGATAGCAAATGCCTCGATGTCGCCGTCGCTGACGACAATTTTGTGAAACCCCGATCCATCAATCTTACTCTCCCACAGTCCGACGCACCCATCGACAAGCGCACGGACCACGATGCTCCGACTGTCGGGCGCCCACTGTGCCTCCCCGGGCAGCACTGTGCCTGCATCATCCCACATAGCGGTCCCGGTACGTCCGAGCGCGCGGGGCGGCTGAGCCCCATCGGCCCGAACAATGTACCAATCGACGTCGATCGAGTTCGTGACTGTTGAAGGGCGTTCGATACGGTAAACCACCCATGCACCGTCGGGCGAAGTCGCGAGTCCCGAAATGTCTGCGATTTCCGCGATAGCGCGCGGGGACGTCTGCCCGACGGCGGGGGGCGCCACCGCGAGCAGGCCGAGCAGCAACATGGCGGGCCTCACCATCGGATTCGCGCCTGCACCGAGACGATGCGACCGAGCGGATTGGCTTTTTCCGGATCGTAGCCAAGCGCCGAGCTGAAGCTTGGGATTTCTGCAAAGGGCGGGTCGCGATCAAGGAGATTGATGAGGCTAAGCGCTAGCTGGAGGCCGCGGCCATCCTCGCCCGCGGCTGCGCCGATCGCCTGCACGACAGTCAGATCGACTGTCGTCCACGGGGAAACCCGTGCTGTGGGTGTTACGAGCTGATTTTTGTAACCCCCCGTGTAATTGATGAAGGTGCTCGCTGAAAAGCCACCCTTCGACCAACCCAGGCGGCCGCGAACCCGCCATTTGACCGGGCTTGCGTAAAGACCCACAACCTCGGTGCCTCGCGCACCCTCGGTAAGCGTTCGCTTGATCGAAAATATATGCGTTCCGGTGACGCCGGCGTCGAACGTGCCGCCCGCAAATTCCGAGGCGTAGCTGAGCTCAAAGTCGAGGCCGCGCTGATTCTCGGCCGAGAGGTTGCGCGTTCTTCCGTCAATGATCGCGACCACCTCGCTTGGTGCGATTCCAAGCGGATTAATAAAACCTGGCATTGCAAAATAGCTTTGCACAAGTTCGAGTGGAGGGTTGTCGGTGATCACACCCGCGAAGAGGTCACGGCTGACGAGAAAGCGCAGATAATCTTCGCTCACGCTGCCGATGCGATCTTTGTAATTGACGTTGTAATATGTGAGCGAGGCCTTGAGCCCCTCGATCCTTGGCGGGGCGATATCGACGCCGACCGTCCAGCTGGTGGCCTTCTCAGGGCCGATATCAGGAGCGTAGCCGAACAGACCGACGACATTGGATGTGCCGGTGGGTGAGGCGGGATCGTCCAGACGAAGCGCACGAAAGCTCGACAGCGATGAACCGAGCAGCTCGTCGAAATGCGGCGCGCGAAAGCTCGTTCCGAATGAGCCCCGGATCGCAACGCCATGGACTGGATCCCACCGGACCCCGAGCTTGGGATTCGCTGTGCGGCCAAACTGGTTATAGTCTTCGAGCCGGCCCGCGAGCGAGACGTCGAGCCGCTCAACGCCTGCCGTTCGATTGTCGGGCCCAAAAATTGGAACCATCAGTTCACCGTAGATCGACTTCACGTGCCGTGGGCCAGGCAATCCCGCGAAGGGCGCGGCGATCGGAACCGCGCTACTGAGATCGAGAATTGTGAAATAGTCGTAGGCCTCGCGGCGATATTCTATCCCCGCGGCAAGTCGCATATTTCCTGCGGGAAGGCGGGCCAGCGGTCCATCGACGCGCAACGCGGCAGACCAATTGTCATAAGTATCGATCGTCCCGTAACTCCCGCGGATGCTCTCGATCGTGGCGGGGTTATTCGCGCGACCGTCGCCGAAAATGTTAAAGGCGGTCAAGGGGTTGGTATCGGCGAGCGCCGCCGCGAGACGGGCGCTGTTCACGAGATTGAGTGTGTTTGCGCGACCTTTTTGTCTGCCGTAGCCACCGGTGAGTTCAAGGCGCCACTCACCAAACTGTTGCTCCAGGCCCGCCGAGGCTGAAATGGCGCGGACCCGACCCGTGTTGATCTGAGGCCCTAGCTCGTTCACGAAGCTGTAGGCGACGCGGACCGGCTCCTGCGTTCCGATAGGGTCCACATAATAGGGGTTGCTGACCGGAACGCTGAAGCGGCGCAAGAATTCACTGTTTCCGGTCATCCGATATCGGCGTTCGGCTGCGAGGAGCTTTGCGTGAATGCTGAGCCCCTCGGTGATTGCGATTTCTCCGCCTGCATAAAAGCTGTGGACTCGCTGGCGGGGAAGCAAGTCGCTGTTAGCGCGGTTGTCGCGCCGATTTTGAACGCCAGGAAGGAGGTCAACGGCAGTGAGTGCAGTGCCGTCCTGACCGGCAGGTATTCCGAAGACCCGGCCATCAGCGGCGGTGATAGTTCCCGGTGAGCCGTAGAGCGAACGATAGTCGCTGCCGCCGAACTGACGTAGGTCTTCGCGGGCATAAGGACGCTTCGCCGCAGACAGAGCTCCGCGCTGCGAAAACTGATATGCAAGCACAACATGTCCTCCGCCCCAGCTTTTGCCGAGGAGCTGGCCGAATTGCATTTCGCTCATGTCGGCATCGGCAGTGCCTGCACGCAACATTGTCTCGGCACCCTCGAAGTTGTTGCGCAGCCGTACATTGACGACGCCCGCGACCGCGTCGGCGCCGTAGATTGCCGAGGCGCCATCGGTCAGAACCTCGATTCGTTCGATCGCGCTGACGGGAATGAGTGAGATGTCTGCAAACACGCCGCCGGTGCCTCCTAACGGCGGTCGCATTCCATCGACCAGCACCAATGTCGAAGAGGGACCAAGCCCGCGGAGGTTGATACTCGAACCATAAGTCGCGTCGCTTCCGGCACCGTTACGCGTCGTAGCGCCCAGCGTCGTTTCCGTCGGCCCGCCTCCAAAGTTCTGCGGCAGCGACGCGAGCAACTGTTGGACCGTCGCGTAACCGCTCTTCTCGATTGCTGCACGATCGAGCGTGACTATGGGCGAGCCGACGGGGCCGGCGCCGCGAATGCGCGATCCAGTGACGACTATGGCCTCGCCCGCTGCGTTGGCGGGTTCATCGAGCTGTGCAGCGC
>NZ_FUYP01000049.1 GCF_900168005.1 Sphingopyxis flava | reverse complement strand
CCCTCGGCAATATCTGCGACCTCTATTCATCCGAAGAATGTTGGAATTACCTCAAAGCCGCCGGCTATGCGTCCGATTAAACGCACGATGCTCTAATTGATTGAACGGCATTGGCCGCCATCAACGCGATAGTTGGAACCGGTCATGTAACTTGCCTGCGGACTGGCGATGAAGGCCACCATGCGGGCAATATCTTCAGGCCGACCGAAATGCTTGATCGGCTGGGGAATCACTTCGTGCGTGAAGCGCCGCTCAATGGTCGGCCAATCGAGCTCGGTCCAGCCCAGCTGATTGGCCCATTCGACGAATCCGGCGCGCACGCCTTCAGTCGCGATCGTGCCCGGAGTAACCGTGTTCACCGTCACGCCTGTGCCGGCAAGCGATTTCGCCAGTCCACTTGTCATGTTGGTGATCGCCGCCTTGGCTGGCTGATAGTCGGCCAGATCCGGCTCTGTCTGCGTGGCCGAAGCGCTGGAGATATTGATGATCCTGCCCCACCCGCGCTCGATCATTCCCGGTGCCAATGCCTGGATCAGGCGGACCGATGACCCGACATTCTGCTCGTAGGTCCAACGCCAGTCATCCCAGGGCGTTTCCAGCCATGGCCGATTGAAGCTTTCCGCAGTGGTATCAGGTCGCGAGGAAGCGGCCATGCCGCCGGCGTTGTTGACGAGAATATCGACCCCACCGAAGCGCTCGATCACCGCACTAGCCACTCTGGCACAGTCCGCTTCCTCGTTCAGGGCTCCCATCACGAAATCCGCCTCGCCCCCGGCATCGACGATGCTCTGCGCGACAGCCCTGGTCTTCGCTTCGTCGCGACCATGAAACATGACTTTCGCGCCTTCCGCCGCCAGCAGGCGCGCGATGGCCGCGCCAATGCCCGAACTGCTGCCGGTCACAAGTGCCCGCTTGCCTTCAAGTTCCAGATCCATTGCATTCTCCCATCCGGCCTGCACGCTTCCTGCATTGGCCGATATGAACGGAGGATAGGCCCGCACCTAAGAGAATGCCAAAGTGCATCGATCGCATTCGGGCCGTATCGGCGAATCCGCTACACATGTGATTTCCATTGCCGCCAATTCCACGGCGGGAAGGTTGCGGGTAATCACATGGCCTACCTGTAATGGCATTTGACGGAGAGAATGGATGGGCGCGCTTGGCGGAGAACTGAACGGCAAGGTGGCAATCGTTACCGGGGCAGGCCTGCCCGGCAACATCGGCTCGGCCACTGCAGAAGTGCTGGCCCGCGAGGGGGCAAGCGTGGTGCTGGTTGACGTGACCGACTCACCCCTTGCCGAAACAACCAAGGCACTGGCCGACAAGGGTTATGCCGTCGCGTCGTTCGTAGCGGACATCAGCGACGAAGACGCAGTGAAAAATCTGATCCGCTTCACTGTTGAAAGGTTCGGACGGCTCGACGTGATCGACAACAACGCCGGGCGCACAGACGCTGGCGACGTCAGCGTCACCGAGATGGACGTTGCGTGGTGGGACCGGACCTTCGCGGTGAACGCACGCGGCACGATGTTGATGTGCAAGCACGCAATTCCTGAAATGATCAAGAACGGCGGCGGGTCGATCGTCAACATCAGCAGCGGCACCGTCCAGGGCGGCAATTTCTACATGACCGCCTATGCCGCATCAAAAGCGGCGGTTGAATCGCTGACGACCTATATCGCCACGCAGTATGGCGCCCAAGGCATCCGCTGCAACGCCGTTGCACCGGGACCGATCTTGACCAGTTCGCTGAAGAAGGGTCTGCCCGATGACATACGCGATATCTATCGCCGCCACACACTGACAGGCGAATTCGGAAAACCTTCGGAAATCGGCGAGGTGGTTGCCTTCCTCGCCTCGGACCGTGCGAGCTTCGTGACCGGCCAGCTGATCCAGGTGGACGGCGGTATCTCCGTGCGCGCGGGCACATCGGTCGAAATCATGGAACTCATGAGCAAGGGCGTCGTGCCCGAATAGCTACCAACTTCAAAGGGCAGAATTGGAAAAGTGGTGGCTTGCCTGCAGGCCGCCCTTTTTGGTGTGCCGATTGCGCGATCAGCCGACAATGCCGGTGCGCCCCTTCGGAAGCATGCGGCGGCCATTAGAATACATGACCTGCTCGACCTGCTTAGGGGTCAGGCCCTTGCAGCCTTCCTCCACGAAATCGTGCGGCGTGGGTACGCCTTCGGCATGGGGATAGTCGGATCCCATCAGCAGGCAACTGGCATCCCCGCCGAGGTCCGCGACGACCCTGGCGATATCATCTTCGGGATAGGCGACGACGAAGCAGTGACGCTTGAAGATCGTCGATGGACGTTCCTTCAGCTGGCCCATCGGCCACCAGCCGCTGCGCGCCATGCCGCGCATCTTGTCCATCTTGTAGAGAAACCGCGGCAACCATTCGCAGCCATTCTCCACCGATGCGACTTTCAGGTTCGGAAACCTTTCGAACAGGTTCCAGTAAACGAGTGAGGCCAGCGTCATCATCACTGGAATTTCGCTGTAAGCGAACATCCACTGCCATGCCGTCTGGCCGGACCGGCGCGGCTGGAGAGGCTGTTCACCCCAGGCACGGATCAGGGGATGCATGAAATTCGCTTCCGAAACGTGGAAGGTCACCAGTACGCCCGCGTCGTTGAGCACCTGCCACAGGGGGTCGAAATAGGGGTCTGCAGGTGCCTTGCCGTCGACCGGCCCCATTGGCATCACGACGACGCGCACGCCGTTCTCGACCAGCCACTTGGCTTCGGCTACTGCCCAGTCGAGATCGTAAAGCGCCAGCACCGGGGTCGGGTAAATGCGATCGTCGACATTGAGCGACCATTCTTCGACCAGATATTGGTTCCACGCGTGGAACACCGCACAGGCCCCTTCCGAACCGAGCTTTTCGGCCATCATTCCGATCTGTCCGAAGGCCGACACGAAGTGGCCGACGAACATGATGCAGGCCTCGACGTTGAATTCATCCAGCTTGGCAAGCCGTGCTTCGCGCTCATACATGTCGACGGTGGGCTTAATGCCTTCGCCCAGCTGTTCGCCCGTGGCGATCGCGCGAAGCCAGTCTTTCAGCCTGCCCGGCTGGGGAATGATGTTATCAGGATTGGCCTCCGAATTTTCGACCTTCATCTCGCCGATGAACATACCGAACTCGCCGTCCGGGCCGTACTTGCGCGCCGGCAGCCAATCCTTTTGGAATTTTTCGGGCAGGTATCTCTCGAAGAACGAGAAGTCCTGTTCCTGGATGTGTGTGTCTGCATCGAAAATCGGGCCGCCGTAGGTTGGTGCCCCAAGTTCGTCGATCTTCAGTGCAGAGTTCGAACCTGCCATGGCCAGCTCCCTTGTCTTGCAGAAGGCATTACAACCGCTTGTCCGCGATCACACCGCTGCCGTTAACCTCCGCCCGCAAACGCAGTCCGCAGAGACGAAGATACGGGGAACACACCCTGCGGCATGGCCCCCGTCTCTTCACGTTGTATCGTCGGCTCAGGCAACGATGCCCGTCTTGCCCTTGGGCAGCATGCGCCGACCATTCGAATACATGATCTGTTCGACCTGCTCGTAGGTCAGGCCCTTGCAGCCTTCCTCCACGAAGTCGCGCGGACGGGCCACGCCTTCGGCGTGCGGATAGTCCGAACCCATCAGGATACAGCTGGCGTCACCGCCAAGCTGATCGACGATGCCCTTGATGTCGTCTTCCGGGTAGGCGACGACGAAGCAATTGCGTTTGAAGATCGTCGAAGGACGTTCCTTCAGCTGGCCCATCGGCCACCAGCCGCTGCGCGCCATGCCGCGCATCTTGTCCATCTTGTAGAGGAAGCGGGGCAGCCATTCGGCACCGTTTTCCACGCTCGCCATCTTGATGTTGGGGAAGCGTTCGAAGAAGTTCCAGTAAACGAAATTGGCCATGGTCATCATCACCGGGATTTCGCTGTAGGCGAACATCCACTGCCACGCGGTCTGGCCGTTCTTGCGGTTCTGCAGCGGTTCCTCTCCGAAGGCGCGGATCAACGGATGCATGAAGTTGGCTTCCGATACGTGGTAGGTCACCACCACGCCTGCATCGTTGAGGATCTTCCAGAACGGATCGAAATAGGGATCGGCCGGTGATTTGCCGCCAGTTGGCCCCATCGGCATGACGCAGACGCGCAGGCCGTTCTCTACCAACCACTCTGCCTCGGCCACTGCCCAATCGAGATCATGCAACGAGAGAACTGCGGTGGTGTAAAGCTGGTCGCGGGCGTTGAGACCCCATTCATTGACGACATAGAGGTTCCACGCATGGAAAAGCGCATTAGCGCCCGCCGTGCCCTTTGCCTCTGCCTGCAGCAGCACCTGCCCAAAGGCGGAAACGAATTCGCCGACAAACATGACGCAGCCATCGACTTCGAACTCGTCGAGCTTGGCGAGGCGCGCTTCGCACTCGTACATGTCGGGCGTAACCGGGTGCGCCGCCTCAACCGCCTCACCGGTCGAGATCGCCAGCAGCCATTCCTTGAGCTTGCCCGGAGGCGGGATCCGTCCGTCCGGATCGAGTGCGGCGTTCTCGATGCGGTAACTGTCACCCAAGAACATGCCAAATTCGCCATCCGGCCCATATTTGCGCTGGGGCAGCCAGTCCTTGTGGAACTCCTTGGGCAGATACTTCTCGAAGAAGGAATAGTCCTTCTCCTGGATGTGGGAGTCACCATCGAAAATCGGCCCGTCATATGCAGGCGCGGTATTGTCGATAGCCTTGAGTGCTGTTTGCATGCCAGCCACGGTTTTCTCCTCGTCGGATTATGATTTCCGAACCGCGGTGGCAGTGCCGCCCACTGCGATTCTTGAACGCACGATACGCCTCATCGCTCACTCCGGCAAATAAAACCGAACAAGTGTTAGGGTCAAGATGGAAGGCCTGAATTGCAGCAGAATCGGCTAGGCAGCATGTGGGAAGCGCAACCTTCCGCTGGGCCAGAACCTTCGTCGGCAGACATACGAGTCAGTTTTTGGAAAGCAGACAAAGCCCCATATTACAGCACATTATGAGGAGTGCGGAGACGCGATTCTGTCACCTCAATTCCACTTTCAGCGATCATGAGGCGCGCCACGGCTTCGTTCGGCAATGGGTTCGCGCTGACCCCGATTTCGCGGGATCAACGTCTATCATATGGCAGATATCTCGCCGAGAGTGGCGCGCTACGTCATCACAGTGCCCCGTGCATCCAGTGATGCAGGGCTCAGCCTCGCGACTGGCCCAGAACATAACGTTCAAGCGTCTTGTGAAAGTTGATGATTTCCATCTCCTGGACCGGATTGGGCCGGGCATAGGCAAACTTGCTGGATTTCATGCCAGCCTGGACCTCGGTCATATTGGCAATGTCCTGATCCAGGATCAGGCCCACGCTTTCGTTCACCGGATCGGTAATCAAACGCGTCTCGATCTTGGGCTCCTTGCCCGGACCATAGCGCTTGAGCGACCAGATTTCGAAAACGCATTTGTCGGGATTGCTCGGATCGAGACTGTCAGGACGCGCGCGATACCAAAGCGCACCGTCGAAATAGGGCAGCGTCACGCAGTTCGGGAAAATATGCCAATCGCTGCCGGCCTTGGCCAAAGCTTCGAAGGTAAGCCGTTCGGGATAATTGGTGCCGTCTTCTATCGCCGCCTGGCGCCCCAATTCGATAGCCGTGCCCATGGCCGTCATCGCATCGACGTCCGGCGGAAGAACATCCATGATCTTTTTGGCGGCTTCGAAATCGCGATCGGTCTGGATCGCGTTGAGATCCTCTTCGATCTGGCGGAAGAATTCGATCACGCCTTCGCGTGCATCTGAGTAGACATTGCCGGCAAGCCGCGGCGAGCTGGTGCCGAGCGGCTGCACGTCCTTCCAATAGCCGAAATGGGCGTGCTTTCCCTGGGCATAGCTTTGCGTGTAATCGTTGCCCGCCACCTTGATCAGCTGGGGATGCGTGGCGGCTACGTGGTAGCCTTCCATGAAGGCTTCGAGCGCGACCTTCCAGTTGACCGGCAGGTGCAGCTCGACCTTCCAGCGAAAGCGCATTTCCTCCAGCTCGAAGGGATCGAGATATTCGGGAATGGTCTCAAGATATTCGGCAAGGCTTTCGCCATCAGGGTCCATGCAGATCCAGATGAAGCCAGCCCAGGTGTCGACCCTGACCGGCCACAGATCGAGCCGTTCGTCGTCGAGCGCGCCCTCCCAGTCGTGCCGGTCTAGCACCTGGGTGTTCTTGCCTTCTAGATTGAAGGTCCAGCCGTGGTACTTGCAGCGGAACTGGCTCGACCGACCGCAACCATCGGCGAGGCGCCGTCCGCGATGAGGGCAGACGTTATGATAGGCAACCAGGCCATCCTTGGAACGGGCGACGACGATCGATTCATTGGCGACGTTGAAAGTCAGGAAATCACCGACTTCCTTGAGCTCCTCTACCCGTCCGGCAACCAGCCAAACCTTGCCCCAAAGATGCTCGTTCTCGCCCTGCGCGAATTCGCGCGAAATGTAATTTTCGGCACGCAATTTGGCGAGGGGAAGCCCCGGTTTGGGATTGGTTGCCATAGTCATCTACTCCTCGCTCGTCTCGTAACCATGCAAATGCTGAAGCACGGCAATTTATAAAGTGCTTACTACACGAAGGGTCTTTTTCAAGACCTCCTTGGTAGCACAATCAATTGTGTCAGCCCTGCCATTCCGGAATCTCGAAACGCGCACCATCCAGCGCTTCGGTCACCACGATCTGGCAGCAGAGTCGGCTGTTTGCCTGCGCCAGAGCAACCACATCAAGCATTGCCGCCTCATCTTCCGAAGCCGGCGGAATGCGTTCAGCGACCTCTGCCGGAATGTAACAGTGGCAGGTCAGGCAGTTCATGCAGCCGCCGCATTCGCCGATGATCCCAGCCACTCCAGCCGCGACCGCCGTCCGCATCACGGTATCGCCCACGCGGGCCTGCACTCGCCTTTCCGTACCGTCGTGCTCGACGAAGATCAGTTCCGGCAAGGGTGCCCCCCGTCAGTCGACGCCAAGGTCCGCGCGAATTGCGTCGGCGATCATCAGCATAGTATCCTCTTCGGGCGTTTGGGCCGTCTGCATCCGGTTGTGCGCGATCGCGACCGCCAAACCGGTTTCCGGGTCGGCAAAGCCAATCGAATTCCCCGCGCCGGGGTGACAAAGCACGCGACGATGCTTGGCCGCAGCGACCGAAAGACCGTCACCGCCCAGCCAGAATCCCGCTATCCCCAAAGGCACCGGGAAGCCGAACATGACCGGATCGGGTTCATCGCTGTTGGGCCGCGGTGTGCTGAAGGTGGCGACCATATCGGCGGGCAGGATGCGCACGCCGTCCAGCTCGCCGCCCTGTGCGATCATCGCCCAGAACCGCGCACAGCTTCGCGTCGTAAAGATGCCGCCCACGCCTGCAATTGGCGCCCGGCGAACGACCGGCAGTTCGAACACCTCCGGCACCAGATCGACCTGCGGCGGCATCGATGCAGTGTAGAGCGGCGGCAGATATTCGGGCGGCACGGGCGGCATGGCATTCACCAGCTTGGCCACCCGGGGCAGCTGTTCGTCAGGAAGGCCAATCCAGATATCCGGGGCGTGCAACGGCAGGGCAATCTCTTCGCGGATAAAGGTACCGATATCGCGGCCTTTGGGATCGGTGCGCCGAACAATCTCACCCACCAGCCAGCCGAAGGTCATGGACAGGTAGAGCGCCTTTTCACCCGGAGGGGCAAGCGGTGTGAGCGCCGCGATCCCGCGTGTCATCCAGTCCCAATCGGCCATCAGTTCGGGAGTTACACCTTCGGGCATCTGCGGAATCCCCGCACGGTGCGTCAGCACATCGCGGACCGTCGTCGGCTCCTTGCCGTTAACGCCAAATTCGGGCCAGTAATCCATGACCCGGGCACCGTAATCGACCAGACCACGGGCGACCTGGATGTGCAGCGCTGTCGCGGCCAGCGGTTTGGTCACCGAAAACATGTTGAACAGGGTATCGCCGTCAACCTTGCGGCCGGTGTCGGGATCGGCAATGCCGCCCCACGTGTCGATAGCCAGCTTGCCACCGAGATAGGCAGTAACCTGGACGCCTATTTCGCGCCCTTCAGCGATCAGCCTGGCGATCGTTTCATCCACGTTTTTCGACCGAACAAGTGTATCGTTCGTCACCATTTTAACTCCTGTGATCGCGCCGGACACACACATCCTGCGCGTCCCGGCGATATGTTACCAAGCCTTGCACAACGCTATCAGGATGCCAAGCAAAGTGCTTGCCTACCCGCGCCCTTGGTCCATTCGATCACATGTCCGATATTGCCGAACGGGAATGCGCAGCCTTGGTCGCTCGGCTATGTTGCACTTAATTTTTGGATCGTGACACCGCAATTGGACAGTTTTTTGGAGGCCCTGATGGGAGACAATCAAGCAGCTATCCTTCGTGAATTGAAGGACCGGCAGGAAATCCTGGACTGTCTTCACCGCTATTGCCGCGGCGTGGACAGGTTCGACCGGGAAGCTGTGCGGTCGGCCTATCACGACGATGCACTGGACGATCACGGCGAATATGTCGGCGATGTCGAAGGCTTCATCGACTGGGCGTTCGGCTATCACCAACGCCATCAACTCCGCACGCTGCACGCCATTCACAATCACCTATGCGAGATCGACGGGGACACAGCGCATTCCGAAACCTATTTCAGCTTCCACTCCGTCAATCGCGAAGCCCCCCACCAGACGACGACGACGGGCCGCTATATCGATCGGTTCGAACGGCGCGAGGGACGTTGGGGCATCGTGCGGCGCATTTGCGTGATCAACGCCTTCGGTGCGGGTTTCGATCCGGAGGGCCAGGCCGGGGACGGGCAGTTCTTTCCCTCAACCCGCGACAAGAGTGACCCCGCCTATATGCGACCGCTGGAGATCGATCCGAAACGGTTCACGCAATAGGAATCACATCAGCCCGCGTTCCTCGGCAGTCGCCGTCCCTGTATCCAGACCGCGCTCGCGCAGAACCTCCATGACCGGGCCGATCGCGCTCGCAACCGCGGGGAAACCGAGATAGGGGATCGTCTGGATTATCGCTTCCTCGATCTCCCTAACGGTAAGGCCGTTCGTCAGCCCGATGCGGATATGGTTCTTGAGTTCCTGATACTGCCTTTGCGCGATTAGCACCCCGATTACCACCAGGCTGCGCTGCTTCCGCTCCAGCCCGTCGCGCGACCAGACACTGCCGAAAGCAAAATCGGTCGCCAGCCTGGCCACATCCGCACCAATGCCGGTGTCATTCATGGCCGCGCGCATCTGTTCGGCCGCTTCCGGACCCATGAGATCGGAAAACACCTGCAATCCGCGCTCGGTCAAATCGTCCATATCGCAACCTCAACTGACTTCTCGTGATAAGAATCGTTGCCCTCAGGCGTGTTTCGTTATGGCCGAAAGGGTAGCCTGATCCATGTTCTTCCAGAATGCGTCCCAGCTTGGAAAGTCGTGCGGCAGCTGCGGCGATCCATGGGCCAATGTTTCCCAAAACTGGAACGGCGGCTTGGGCCGGTCGATGATATCATTTGCATACCAGTGCTTTTCCTGCCTTCGTTCGAAATACCATTGGCCATCGCTGCGAACATAGCGATCGAAATAGACGATCATCATAACGATCCATTCGTCGCCATATTCGTGCTCTGCCCGGCAATAAGTGGTCCCGGTCGCGGAATCGTTATCGATGAAGTCGACCACATGCCCGCATATCTGGTGAATCGATCGATAGAAGGTCTTGAGGTTCGGCTCGATAAAGCTGCGCAGGACTTCACGTCCTTTGCCTCGTCTTCCGCAATCGACATCCTCGACAAACAAGTCCAGCCATGCATCTACATCGCGCGAATCGACTGCGAGCGCATAGCGTGCGGGAAGTTCGCCGATTGCCTGCCGCGCCTCGGTCCGCTCAAGCCGCCGGACGATTTCGGATAGATCGGTCATGGGCAACAGTCCGCGAATAGTCCGCGCAAGGTCATCATGGTGCCGCTCCCTCTTTTTCGTCCTCGATACCGAACGACATAGCAAAGCATGGCGGTAACTTGATCCGCTTTTCAGCCAAGGCACCCCCTAATCAGGGATGAGATTTGGCCCGGTTGGTGCGACGAAGCACTTCACCGGGCAGGATCGGGCACGCCCCGGCAATCACATTCCTGATTGAATGAAGGCACGGGCCGCTCTTGATCGCCACACGTGGCATTCGCGCCTAGGCTGGCGGGCAAGGGTGAGAATGAATGGAGGATGCCACGATGACACTCGAAGAACGTATCTCGAGACTTGAAGATATCGAGGAGATCAGGAGCCTGCGAAACAAGTTTCATCACTTCATCAACGAAGGCCTCGCCCACCGGTTCGGCGAAGTCTATACGGATGACGCGGTAGTTCATTTCGACGATTTCATGAAGCAGGAAGGGCTTGCGAACATCATCGCGGCTTCCACCGAACTGGCCCGACAGGCCTTCGTCATTCAGTTCCTCCACAATCACGCAATCGAGCTCGACGGAGATCGGGCAAACGGCTTTTGCTACCTCGATGCGCGATATGCGGCGAACGGCGAAAGCCTGATCGTGGCCGCCCGCTATGATGACGAGTACCGACGCACACCCGCCGGTTGGAGAATCTGCAAAACGCGGGTCAACATCTTCTTCTCGGTCCCGTTGGCGCAGGGCTGGGCCGATGCGGCTGCAAGCGAGGTCGGCAAAAGCTATTTCACCAGCCTTGCAGAAGAAATGTCGGCCGCGGCGGCCCGTAAGCAGAACTGATTATCGGATAGCGACTGCAGCCTCGAATGATCGAGTCCGCGTTTCCAAAAGTCAGGCCGCGCGTGCGCTGCCGCTCCGCTGATCCTCGCAAATGAGTTCCGCCGCGCGCAAGGCCATGCCCATGGTCGGGGCATTGGTGTTGCCTGCGATCATTTCCGGGAAGACCGAGCAATCGACCACGCGCAAGCCATCGATCCCGCGCAGGCGCAACCGCCCATCAAGCGGGGCCGTATTTTCCTTTCCCATGCGCACCGTTGCAGTGGCGTGATATCCCGCACCGCCAAAGCGGTGGAACAGATCGATGATTTCCTCATCGCTCTGCGCCTGTGCGGTGAAGTCAGTCTCACCAACTATGAAGGGCTCCAGCGGCGCCTTGGCCATCATTTCGCGCACGAAGCGGAACTGCTCAATCGCCGCGCGCCGGTCGTATTCGTCGGTCAGGAAATTGGGATCGATATTGAGCTTCGCCGCCGGGTCCTTGCCGGTCACCAGCACATGGCCTTCGCTGCGTGGACGCAGGGTCATGGTATAGACCTGCATTCCCGGCTCCTTCTCCATCGCCATACCCGCCGCCACATCCAGGCTGTAAGGCGCGAACATCAACTGGCTGTCAGGCCGCTCGCTCTCGGGCAGGACCTTGACGAAAGCAGCCGCTTCGGACGAACCATAGCTCATCGTATTCTTGAGACCGGCGACATGCTTGGCAACATTTGCCAGCAGCCGCGCCCCGGTGAACTGGCTGTTGTCGCTGTCACGATTGTGGCGCAGCCGGAAGTTCATCATCACCAGCGTGTGTTCGCGCATGTGGTGCCCGACACCCGGGCAATCGAGCTCCACGTCGATACCGGCCCGCTGCAGGTCCTGCGCGCCTCCGATGCCGGAAAGCTGCAGAATGCGCGGTGAGCCGAGCGCTCCCGCCGAAAGTATCACCTCGCCACGGCACCGGAACTCTACCGGTGTGCCGTCGCCATGAACCCCGGCAACACCGACCGCGCGCCGGTTCTCGATAACAACACGATCGGTACGAATGCCGGTTTCAACCTTCAGGTTGGGACGGGAGAGGGCCGGTTTTAGGAACGCCTTGGCGGCCGACACGCGGCGCCCCTTGGCATCGATGTTCCATTGCAGCGGCGCAATTCCCTCTTGCCGGGGATCCGAATGGTCCTGCTTGACCGGCAAGCCCATTTCGCGCCCCGCCTCGATCCAAGCGCTGAGCAGAGGCGGAGGTGCCGGGTGCGACTTGATCGGAATTGGCCCGCCAACGCCGCGATCGGGGCTGGCGCCGCTGGCATGATCTTCCAGCGAAAGGAAAAGCGGGCGCATATGTTCCCATGACCATTGATCGCCCGCGAGTTCTGCCAGCCGGTCATAGTCCGCCGCGACGCCACGGTTCCAAACCATACCGTTTACGCCGCTCGACCCGCCCAGCATCTTGCCGCGAACCCACACTTCCTGTCCGGCACCGCCTTCACGGGTTCTGACCGTAGGAAAAAAATGCGCCGTTGTCGGATCGGCCAGCGTCTTGCCAAACCCCTTGGGCATATTGACGATGAAACTGTCGCCCGAACCGCCTTCTTCGACCAGAAGGACATTGCAGCCGGGATCGGCGGAGAGACTATTGGCAAGCACACAGCCAGCGGAACCAGCACCCACGATGATATAGTCGAAATCAGTCATGTGGTGATCCTGTTTACCTCGCCATCAATTGGCAAGGACAAAGCGGCTTGCAACGAGCCGCAGTCCGAAAAGACATGGCAGACATCTGTAATGTGATGGAATCGACAACGGGGCGAATGGGCATCAGCGAGCGCGCCGTTTGGCTGTAGGGTTGTGCCACGGCGAAAACCGCCGCGCCACAATCCGGGGAAGGAGCTATCACGATGCCGCAGATAAAGACATATTGTCGCATCTGCCTGTCATCTTGTGGCCTCATCGCCGATGTAGAGGGCGACGAAGTCGTGCGCGTTCGCGCAGATCGCGACCATCCGCTTAGCGGTGGCTATTCCTGTTCGAAGGGCCGCGGCCTACCGGAGTTCCATCGCAGCCCCCGCCGGCTGCTCGCGCCCAAGGTTCGACGCGGAGAAAACTTCGAACAGATGGGTTGGGACGAAGTGCTCGACGATCTGGCTGTCGTTGCCCCTTAATTTTCGGACAGTTCCTCACTGGTTGATTGGACGATGTATTCGCGCGGGGCGAGGTAGCCAAGTGCGCGATGCGGATGGACGGTGTTGTAGTGGTGGAACC
>NZ_FUYP01000067.1 GCF_900168005.1 Sphingopyxis flava | reverse complement strand
GACTGCTGTCACGGCGTCACCCCCGACCTGATTACGCCCGAGACGATCGAGGACGGGGTGCGGGTCATGACCCTGGACTTCGTAATCGAGCGTGAACCTATATATGGATGAAAAAAAGTTTAAGGAGGAAAGAAAAAATGACGAAACGATTGGAAAACAAGGTGGCTTTCATTACCGGGGCCGCTGGGGGACAAGGGCGGGCTGCCGCAGTGGTTTTTGCCCGTGAAGGAGCAAAAGTGGCCGTGGTTGATGTAGACGAAAAGGGGATTGAAGAGACGGCTCGTCTTGTAAAAGAGACAGGGGGTGAAGCCATCGCCATCCGCTGCGATGTCTCCAATGAAGAGCAGGTGAAGGGGGCCATCCAAAAAACGGTGGATACTTTTGGAAAACTGACCACGTTGTACAATAACGCAGGCATTGCCCATAAAAATTTCATGATTCTAGCCCATGAGCTCAGTGTGGAAGAGTGGGAAAAGATCCAAAATGTGAACACGAAAGGCATGTTTCTTGTGGTGAAGTACGGAATTCCCGAGCTTCTCAAAGCGGGCGGCGGAACAATCATCAACACATCATCTACGGCGGGTCTGATTAACAGCCCGGGGGGACCTTCCTACACCGCTTCCAAAGGAGCCATTATCTCCTTTACCCGACATCTGGCTGCTACGTATGCTAAAAAGGGAATTCGGGCCAATGCCATCGCTCCGGGGTATGTCATCACACTGATGACAAAGGCCATGGAAGATCTACTCCCTGAAGTGGATAAGGTGGCTTCGGAAGCAACTCCCCTTGGCCGGGGAGCGCAACCGGAGGAGATTGCCAATGTGGCTCTCTTCCTTGCATCGGATGAGTCTTCCTTTGTGACAGGAGCCGTGATTGTAGCCGATGGCGGCATGACCATTGTTTAAATCATTCGAAAGGAGCAATTCCCATGTGGTTGGTGCGATTAACGATTAAAAAACCGATGAATCAGATCGATCCGAAGTGGTTTGAAGAGCATGAAGCGAGAAATGGGGAATTCCGGGTGAAGGGGATCATCCTGGCCAACGGGGCGTTTGCCGATGGGAGCGGCGACGGATAGGAAATTCAACCGCATGAGGCCAAGTATGGCACGAGTTTTGGGCCTCGAAACACGTTCGGCCAAGGAAGGTTGAGCGCTCGCTTGCCGCTCAATGGCAAGAGCTTGGGAGGCAGTATGCATTTGGGCCTGGCGCGCGCGCAGCTGCTTCCCCGCAGCGATGGATACCGCCGCTTCACTGGGTCACCAATTGACGCGCTGGTCTACCTCGTCGGGTTGAGCTGCCAGATCCCAATCCGGCTCGCCTTGCGCACCATCATCCACCGGCGCGTCGCAGCCCTCCCACAGCGGTGGCCCGCGTGCCGGGGTGATGTGCGGGGGGGCAGACTCCACCCCGATGTGGTTCAGGATGTGGCGGATTTCGGCGCTGTGGGTGATGAAGGCAATGATGCGCATCTGCCCACCGCACATGGGGCACAGCAGCGGAAATGCCTCGTAGATGCGGGCAATCAGCACCGCCCACAAGTAATGCGCCGCTCGCTTCGGGCGTGCTTCAGGTTCGGGTGTGGGTGTGGCCGCGTTGCCCGGCGCCGCCACCCCAGGTACGCCCGCGCCAGGTTGTGCAGTCTCCACCGTGGCTGGTTGCGACGCAGCAGGCTGAGCCAGCGCCGTTACCGCCGCTCTCAGCGGCGAGTTTGGTGCCAGCACACCAAAGTAGCGGTGCCGGTGGGTGCGTGGCGGTGGCACCAGCGCGGCGATGCGGTCGATCAGTTCCAGCGGTGTGAGGTGCAGCTCATCTGCCTTGGCACCACGCTTGTCACTGGTGGGCTCGCTGCGCTGTTTGGCACAGCGGTACACCAGTTTGCTTCCCTCTTTGCGTAGGCGCTCCATGGAAAACGGTGGACGCGCGCAATAGCGCAGCAGCCGCTCCAGCGCAGCGCGGTCGTGGGCTTCGATGCAGACACCGGCGTCCACCGAGAAGCCGCTGTGTTTGTAGCCCAGCATGTCTTTGGCGTCACAGTTCTCCAGCAGGCCCCGAGCAACGAAGGCGCGCAGGATACGTTTTTGCAGTGTGGTCTGCACTGGGGCCACGGTAGCCGCATCGATGCCGGTGGCCGCGTGAAAGATGACACCCGGCGATGAGATTCGAGGGGTCGCATCAGCATCGCCCTCGCCCTCCACTTCCTCAAACACCCCGTCCACCACACAAACGTGGAAGTGGACGTGTTCATTGAGGCCGGAGCCGAATCGGTGAATGAAGGCGATGGCACCGATGTGCAGGCCTGCCTTGTCCATATGGGCCGCACCGGGGCTGTGGGTCTGCAGAGTTTGTGCGATCACCCGCAGAAAGATGCGCAGCACCATGCTCAGCACCGCTCCGTCGCGTTGCATGAAGTACCGAAGCCGCTTGGGCACGGACAGCACCCACTGGCGCACCGGCAGGCGGGGGAAAACGTGGTCGCTCAGGTGTGCCGCCGTCTCCACCATGCGCCGGGTGGTGCACGAGGGGCAGACTCCCCGGCCTTTGCAGGAGAAGGCTACAAAGTAGTCGTGCCCACAGTCGCCGCAGCGAGCGCGGGCAAAGCCATGGGCAAAGATGCCGCACTCAAGATACTTGGCAAACGCTTTGCGCACGAAGGGCTTGGGGGTGTGGTGGTCGCCCTGGCCGTCGAACTGACCCGCGCTGGCCAACTCTAGCCAGGTCTCGTAGTGCTCGGCTACCGTTTGGTAGAGCAGCGTGCGTTCGGGGTGGCGTGGGTTGTAGAGCTTGGGCTTGGAAGTGGCTGACATGAATACTGTACAAATGCAAGGGGTATCTATTTAGCTCCAGTGACGTGAGAATAGCTGGATGGAAACCCAGATGCTAACGCCAACTCCTGGAGGGGACTACCCCCGCACCTGGAACGAATTTCTTGACTGGTTTGCCACCGAAGAGGCTTGCCAGGCGTTCCTGGAGAAGCTTCGGTGGCCCCAAGGCTTCGTCTGCCCGCGTTGCGGCAACGCTGGCGATGTGTACCGCGCCAGCCGCACCCGCCTGATGTGCCGCTCATGCCAGTACCAAGGCACAGTGACATCTGGAACCATCTTTGACAAGACGCGCACACCGCTGCGTGTCTGGCTGGCTGCAGCTTGGTACCTGACCAATCAGAAACAAGGCGTGAGCGCCCTGGGGCTGCAGCGCGTATTGGGTTTGGGGAGCTACCAGACCGCCTGGACCATGCTGCACCGGTTTCGACGTGCCATGGTCCGCCCGGGCCGGGACAAGCTCAAGGGGCTTGTGGAGGTGGATGAAACGTACCTGTCCATCACGGATCGCAAGAATCCCGCCACCCCTGCAGGGCGCAAGAGCAGCACCACCAAAGTGTTGATGGTCATGGCGGTGGAGATCGTGGAGCCCAAGGGGTTTGGGCGCATCCGGTTACGCCGCATTGACCGAGACGCCGCCACCCACGTAATCCCCTTTGTGCAGGAGGACGCGCCGGCTACGCTGCTCACGCTACCGCGATGCGTTTTCGAGTGAACGTGCCACGCGGTTGACTGCGCCGTGGGTTAGATGCGACTCGACCATCGCACGGCTGAATTCTCCAAGTGGGCGGCAGCCTCGAAACAGCGTAGCACCCGCTAGGAAGGCTGACGCGTACCGGAAGATGTCGAATTCAGTTCTCCATTATTGGCCGGAAAGATCGATATTCCTTCACGTTGATTTTGAATATCATCTGCCTTAATTTCATTGTTTCCGACCGGATACGCCAATGACCGAATTAATAGCTGTCGTCACAATCACCTTGCTGGCCGTCATCAGCCCTGGGCCGGACTTTGCAACGGTTACGCGCAATAGCTTGATGCTGTCGCGCCGCGCGGGGGTGCTGACCGCATTGGGCATAGGCTTAGGCATACTCGTACATATCACCTACACGTTGAACGGCGTGGACCTGCTAATCCAGCAATCGCTTTGGTTGTTTAACACCATCAACTGGTCGGTGCTGCCTATCTAATTTATCTCGGCATAAAAATGCTGTGCACGAAAGCTGGCGGCGCACTGACCGAAAAGCGTATGGCACCGCTCTCGGATGGCGCTGCGCTGCGTACCGGTTTCCTGACCAATACGCTGAACCCCAAAGCCACGGTATTCATCGTCAGCCTGTTTATGCAGGTGGTGCGGCCCGACACTCCGCTGGCAGTGCAGATTGGCTATGGCGCTTTCATCGCTGCGGCGCACATGGGCTGGTTTAGCCTGGTGGCCTTATGCTTCTCTGCCGGTGCCGTGCGCGATCGTCTGCTGGCTTTCCGCCATTGGATCGACCGTGCCTTCGGCGGGCGGCTGGTCGGCTTCGGAGTACTGATAGCGGTGGCCCGGCGCTGATTGCGTCGGGCATTGCCCTCGCTGCGCGTGCCTTCCTTTTAGCGTGAGCCATGTCGCAGTAAGAGTTGGAGTACAGCGATTGATGCCCGCTTTACGGCCAGTGTTATGCCGAATTGCGGGGTCGACAACCTAACGATTGGCATCTATTGCGATTCTCGAATAGGTAGCAAGTTCAAGAATGTTTTCAGAATCGGCGCAATGTGATCGTGACGGTAGATACAACTGACCGGTACAGTGGCCTTGGAGCCCACGAGTTCAGTGAAGCCGAAGTCAGGCCACGAAATCATGGCTACTGTCTCGGGAACAATTGTCACGCCGACGCCGGCCAACGCCAGAGCCATGGCTGCATTGACGTCTTCAACTATGGCGACAACCTTTGGCTCCACTCGCGCGTTTTTGAATACGCCGATGACTTCGTCTGCGAAACTGGGGCGTCCTTCTCGCGGGAACAGGATCAAGGGCTCGTTACGAAGCGCGCTGCAATGAACTTGCTCACCAAACGAGCGAGCGCGCGACTTTTGCGCACCCAGAAATAGCCTCTCATTGGTTACGTTTCGGACAACTACACCCTCCTGATAGGGGTAGAAACGCCCGAACCCGATATCGATGGTGCCAGCGTCCAGCGCTTCAATCTGGCGGTTCTTGCTCATCTGCGTCAAGGACACAGTTGCCGAGGGAGCAACCGACAAGAGTTGCCGCAGCAGCAGCGGTAGCGTATGCAAAACGACGGTTCCGAAATAGGCGACGCGCAATTCCCCGATTTCACCGCGCGATGCTGCACGTGATCTCACCCTTGAGATCTCGGTAACGTGCAGTAGGCGCCTGGCATCCTCTAAAAATGTTGTACCCGCTGCCGTCAATTCGACGCCGCGGTGCGTGCGTTCAAACAGCACCACGCCGAGATCCTGTTCCAGGGCCTGTATTTGGCGGGTAATGGGCGGCTGGGAAATATGCAGGCGTCTTGCCGCAGCACCGATATTTCCCTCTTCTGCGACCGCGATGAAATAGCGAAGCTGCCGAAATTCCATTTAAGACCTCTGGTTTTCCCTAGGGGTGAACACCGCTAAGCCATACCGATCCCGTATTGCAAAGGCTAAAAAAAGTATTGGACCGCATGACACGCGAATCTTAGCATTCATGTTTGAAGCACCAACTCATCGGTGTTTCAACCATGAGATCTTGAAAGGAGACGAGTCA
>NZ_FUYP01000065.1 GCF_900168005.1 Sphingopyxis flava | reverse complement strand
CCGATACAGCACGACCAGGCTCCGGCTCGGTCAGTGCGGACAGATCCATGAAACCCTCAAGGGATCAACACCGCCTAGCTCTGCAATTACAGATCTACGGCCTAGTGTGGTGACCAGGAAAACCGGATTGCGCAGGATGGTGATTGTGGTCAGTGCCAGCGCAGCGCCGCCTGATCCGCCATGCCCGGACGTTGCCGTCTCAACCTGCTCGATCGGATCGAGCATAGCGGGCGGATTGCGGATCAGTAGATAGGCCAGCGGGACCAGCACCAACAGGACGAAGGTTGCTATGCCGCCATAGGTGACGCGCCAGCCGTAGGCTTCGATGGTCACGGCCATGATCGGCGGCATGATCAGGCCGCCCAGGCCCGACCCGCTTGCAGCCAGGGCGAGAGCCAACCCGCGCCGCCGGGCGAACCATTTTGCGGTGAGCGTCTGGGCCGCGAATGCGCCTGCGCCTGTTGCGCCGACGGTCAGCAGAGTGGCGTGGACAGCAATCAGCTGGGGCACCGACTGTGCCACGCTGACCCCAAACAGCCCTGCAGCCAGCGCGACCAGGCTCAGTGCCACCAGCCGCGGTGCGGGGTATCGATCGAAGATGGGGCCGGCAAAGGGGCTGAGGATGCTTATCGCGATGGTGCAGGCGAAAGGCACCGCGGACAGCGCGCCACGACCGGTACCGAAGGTGTCCATCCAGGGGCGTAGCGCGACACCGTTGGCGTAAAACAACAGCCCGATCGAAAAGATCTGCATAGCGGCGGAGAAGGCGACGATGACCCGCCCGTAATAAAAGCGGGTAACCAGCGTCGTTGTCGTCATTGTTTCAGGCTGCCTTCTGTCTTGCGTCCGGCTTCAGCAGGCCTTCGAGCGGAGCGCCACCGCGAAAGGCTTCGATGTTCTTGCGGATGCGTCTGGCGATGCCTTGGATCGCACCCGGCGTGTTCGCAGCGAGATGGGACGACACGCGCGCCCGCGGATGCTGCAGGAGAGGGTGGTCGTGTGGCGGGGGCTCTTGCGCCAGTACGTCGAGCGTGGCGAGAGCGATCTTTCCGCGATCAAGGGCGGCTAGCAGTGCGCTTTCGTCCACCAGATCCCCGCGCGCCACGTTCACCAGGTGGAGCCCGTCCTTGGCCTTGTCCAGCAATGCCGCATCGACCAGCCTTGCGGTCGCTGCCGACGAAGGCAGAGCCAGCACAACGTGATCGCTGCTGGCGAACAGGTCCCCGATGCTCGACGCGCGCCGCACGTAAGCGGGCATCGGTGCATCGCTGGCACGTATGGCCTGCACGTGCATTCCGAATGCGGCAGCACGGCTGGCGATGGCCTCGCCAATTGCGCCGAATCCAACGATGCCGATGATTGCATCCGCCAGGTCGGTGCCCTGCCTGCTTTCCCAGCTTGCCGATTCAGCCCAGATTTCCGGGATGCGTCGGGCAGCGGAAAGGATCGCGGCGAGGGCGAATTCGGCCACTGCGGCGGCGTTGACGCCATGCATGGTGCTGACGGTCACGCCTTCGAACACCCATTGCGGATAGCCGTCGGTCCCGGTCGACAGCAATTGCACCCAGCGGACCGCGCCCGGCCACTGCGGCGGGGCAATCAGCTTTCCGCCGTGCGATTCTGGCGCCAGCACGAGGCATTCGACATCCGCATCCAGCGCCGAAAGGTCCGCCCCCGTCACCCGCAAGTCGAGGTTCTCGACGCCATCCAGCCATGACCGGGCGGCGGCTTCGGGCAGTTGGACGGCAGCGATCAGCGGGCGCGTCATCCCGGCCGCCCGATCAATTCAACACGTCGGGCTGGCGCGCGATCATGGACCGCCAATATGGTTCGAAGGAAAAGACGCCGACCATGTCCGAATTGAGCTGTCCATGCGTGAGCCTGGCGACGTCTTCGGGCATGGGTGTGCCGCCACCCGCCGCTTCGGCCAGCAGCTGGACGCGGCAGGCATCCTCGAATGCCAGATAGCGCCATACTGCGGATTCCACCGTCTGCCCGACGGTAAGGATTCCGTGATTCTGCAGGATTGCGGCACGCTTGTTGCCCAGTGATCGCGCCAGTCTCTGCGCCTCGTCGAGATTGTCGAGAACGCCGGAAAACTGGTCGAAGATCACATGGTCGTCGAAAAAGATCGCCGCGTCCTGCGTCAGCGGCTGGAGCAGCTTGCCGAAAGCCGACCAGGCCTTGCCATAGGTTGAATGCGAATGGGCTGCCGCAACCACGTCCGGCCGTTCCGCATGGAGGCGGGAATGGATGGCGAAGGCCGCGGGGTTCACCCTGCCTTTGCCTTCAAGGACATTGCCGTCATGATCGACCAGCAAGAGGTCGGAAACGCACATCTCGCCAAAGGGATGGAGCACGGGATTGACCCAGAAGCGATCGTGATATTCCGGATCGCGCGCCGTAATATGCCCGGCAGCTCCCAGTTCGAAGCCTTCCTGTGCGAACAGGCGGAACGCCACGGCAAGCCGCTGTTTGCGATAGAGCCGCTCTTCCTCGACCGTGGCACAAGGGAACGCAGGGTCCTCGCGCTCTTCGATCGTGGCGATCGGCTGGGGTGCTCCGGTCGGCGCATCGGGCAGCCCACCCTTTATCGCGCTCATGCTCGACATAGATAATCTCTCCCATATTTTTCGACAGGGTCCACCAACCAGGCCTGCGATGCAATCGAGAAACGATTAGCCAAGAGTAATGGGTCATTAGCGGCGATACCCGGCCGGGCAATTGCAGTGCAGTTCGGGCAGTCGCAGTCAGGCAACGGCCTCGATGACGATATTGGTCGGCTCGTTCTGGATCGCACGGATCTTGTTGAACCCTGCGCGCTTCAGGACGTCGCTGAGCCGGGCATAGCCCGCCTGCGCGCCCAATGCCGCACGACCTGGCCGGCTGAGCGACGCGGGCGTGCATATGCAGGTAGAGGCGGCATAGCCCATGCGGCCGCCGAGCGTGAAATTGTCTTCCAGACGGTCAGCCGCGTAAGGTTCGATGACGAGAAACCTGCCCTCCGGTTTGAGGATCGAGCGCACTTTCGCCGCAACGGCCACCGGATCCCCCATGTCGTGCAGGGCATCGATGATTACGGCGAGGTCGAAGTCCTTCTCTTGCGTGTCTTCGGCCGGCGCCGCAATGAAATGAGCGTTGGAAAGGCCGGCGCTGGCGGCTGCGTCCCGTGCTCGTTCAACGGAGGGCTGGTGGAGATCCAATCCATAGACCGATGCGTGGGGAAACGCCTCTGCCATGGCGATTGCCGCCTTTCCCCGACCGCACCCGATGTCGACGATCCTGGGGACGCTGCCCTCGCAGTTAAGATCGATATGGACTTGGGGTAGCCATTTTTGGATGAGCTGGGGCAGGACCGTCTGGCTCGTCAGCCGCTCGGTGCTGCAGAACAGGCAGGCATTGTGATCGCCCCATGGAATGCCTTCACCCGTGCGGAAGGCATCCACCACCAACGACTCGTCCTTGGCGATCGACACCAGCATGTCGCTGAAAGGCGGCGCATAATAGGAATTGCCTTCGCTGGCAAAGACCGTTTCCTGCTCCGGGGAAAGCGAGAACCGGGCATCCGCCGGATCGTAAAGAATGTAGCCGGCAGCCGCCATTGCCGATGCCCATTCGCGAACGTAGCGCTCGGCCAGGCCCGCACGGTCGGCCAACTCTTGCGATGAGGCGCTGCCTTGCGCCAGCGCGACGAACAGGCCCGTCTGCTCACCGATGTGTACCAATATCATGCCCAGCCCGCCTGCCATGTCACCCGCGATTCGCTGGGCCAGGAGTTCGACGGCGCTCTTCTCGATTGTACTCACCTGTTTGGCCTCCTCTGATGAATTGTCGCGTGCTGAGGTAGATCGGGCCGGAGGCAAGGGCAATTCCGACAAGGTGGCTGCCCGGCCTTTCCATGAGCAGGTATTAACGCACGATCAGATTGTCTTGCTTTGAATTTGCCAACATGCGCCGTTACCAATGAGGCAAGGAATGCCGACAGGCGATCCCGCAGTGCATGCTTTGCAAATTGTCATGCGTGAAGGCGCGATAATGCTAAAGTCGGCAACCGGGAGAAACAGGAATGTCTGAACTATCTACATTGCCGAGAACGGCAGAGGCCGCAACCGGATGCCTGGCGATTTCGCCGCTGACCGGCACGTTCGGAGCGGAAGTCAGCGGGATACGTCTGGCAGACGACAACTCGCGCGAGATGATCACTGCCGTTCGCGATGCGCTCGACAAGTATTGAGTGCTTGTTTTCCGGGATCAACAAGGCCTCGATGCTCGCTCCTATATCCGCTTCGCCAGCCACTTTGGTGACCCGGAAACGGTGCCGCACCCCTCGCTTCCCGCATGTCAAGACGAGGAGGGAGAAGTTCCGGGCGTGAAAGTGCTGGAAAGCGATGCGGACGAATACCGGCAGCATGCGATGGAGTGGAACCTCGATTCCTGGCATACCGATGGTGCGCCGCGCGCCAACCGGCATTGGCGCTCATTGCTCCAGGCAATCGACGTGCCCGATTTCGGTCGCGATACGATGTTCGCCGACATGGTAACCGCCTTCGAATGCCTTTCGGAACCGATGCAGAAATTTCTCGAAGGGCTGACCTGTTGCCCGCTTCGCTGAAGATGCGGGCCTGGCTCTTCCGTTCCTGCGCCGGCGCGCAGCGGCGATGGCCGCGGGCATCCGCGGCGCCATCGTCGATGGGATCGAGGTGCCGGGGTTAGCGGATATGTCATACCTTGGCGGGCTGCCGGCGATTGTGCTCGACCGTGCTGAGCGGTTGGCGCTCAAGAGCAAGTTGTGAAAGTGTCAGATATACAACCAATTGATATAAAACGATAAAAGATTGATAATAAGGATTATGTTAAATATAATTTGTGTAATTTATCGTGCGACCCGTCCGTCGTCCGTTGTTCGGTTTTAAGAGGTGTCGCTGGTAGCTGGAATGCTCACGAAGGCTTCGATCTGAGCCCCTAGGTCGTCGGGTAGCAAGGAGTTTTCAAGTAGGATGCGCTTTTAGAGGATTTAATACTAACGCTGGATCTCGCCCCGGCTTTGGGGATGACATGAAGCGCCGTGCATATTGGGGCACAACCTCCAAGAAATGATGTAGCGCGAGAAGTTATCGAGCACAATCGACAGGTACATCCAGCCCCAGCCGATGATCTTAAAGTAGGTGAAGTCGGTTTGCCACATCGTTTGGGTAAATCATGTTGGTATGAAACTGTCCGATGGCCTTGGTCATGGCGCGGCCCGGCTGGTAATCAAGTCGTGGGCGTCAATAGGCGGTTAACTGTTGCTTCTGACCGAAGTGGCGATTTTTGTCGCTGAAGCGCATAGCCAGGTCGTCAGGACAAAGGTTAGTCGCGGCGCCAACATCGTGAGCCGGACATGGCGTTACGCGGCCAACTCCGTCCTGTACCGCTTTCATGTCGCTTTCCGCCCCGCACCATCCCTTCGGATCGTGATCAGCTCAACCCCTGTCAAGGCCGGTACGACATAGCAGGACACGCTGCTGGACGGCGGGACAAGCCGTGAGAATGGCGAATAAAGTGAGGACCGCGCCTCGCGATCCAGGGCTGCTCTGCCGTGCAAATAGATCGCCGGCCTCACGAAGCCCGGAAATATTGCTGGACTAGGGCCTGTGGGGATTCATCGTGAGTTGATGACGGCGGCAGCGAGATAGATCATGGCTTGGAAGCTCTGGTCAGTTTTGCATGCGCGCATGGC
>NZ_FUYP01000063.1 GCF_900168005.1 Sphingopyxis flava | reverse complement strand
CCATGGGCATGCTCAACCACCATTTCGCAGCAGCCGCCTGATCGGCGCAGAGCGACAGCCTACCTCTGACTGCCGCCAATCTTTGCAACAGAGCCGGCTCGGGCGTTCGCTGGCCGAACTGCTCGCCATAGTCGAGGCGCTGCGCGGCCAGGGCATCGCGCTCCTGAGCCTTGAGGAAAAGATCGACACATCATCAGCCGCGGGGGAACTCATCTTCCATGTGTTCGGGGCCATTGCCCATTTCGAGCGGCGGCTGATCTCCGAGCGAACTAGGGATGGCATCGCAGCCGCACGGGCGAAGGGCAAGCAGCCGGGCCGTCAGCCCCTCGACATGTCCAAGGTGGATGCCGCCATAAAACTGGTGGAAGCCCGCATCTCTCCGACAGAAGCGGCGCGGCAACTCGGCATCGGTCGATCGACCATCTATCGCGAAATGCGCCGCCTCGGCGTGGAAAGGCCCGTCTGAATGTCCAAATCGAAATCCGCTCACGATCTTTCGGGCCTGATGAAATATGCGGATCGCGCGCCGTGGGATGATGCCCTGGCCGAAATGTTGTCCGCGCATCACGGGCCAGCATCCGAGGCGACGGGACTCGAGCCCGACGCCATATTCGAAATCTTCGGCGATCACTGGCAAGGACCGATCTGGGGCTGCGCCTTTGAAGATTTGCTCACGCAGAAACTGGAACCTGACGGTAGCAATCTGGTCGATGACTATCTCAAGCGCCGGGGCTGGAACGAAAAGGCCCCGAATAAGGCCTATATGCGCGCGCTACGCGATACGGTCATGTCGCTCTATGAGATCAGCGAAGTCGTGCCTGGTCAGTCGATGACCCTGCGCGATCTGCTGCGCGACGTCCCGCCGGTGACGGTGCGGGAACATGGTGCAACCCAGACCTCGTCAACTGGGACAAGATCGCCGCAAGGGTTGTCGAAGTGAACGGCCGTTATGGTATTTCCGGAGCACTGTTGCCGTTCAGCGCTGAAGGCGCCGTGCAAGTGGTCGATGCATTCTCCCGACTTGCGGATGAAACACAGGACACTGCGGGAGTGAACCCGTCCGATCGGGACGTGCTTCTGGAAGCATCGGGACCGATGTTCACAAACATGTGGCTGCTCGACTGTCTGGGCAAGGCCATGACCGGCAGCGTGCCGGATATGGTCAACGCCGACGGCGATGACCTGGTGTTCCACCGTATTGTCTTTCCGCTGGCAAAAGGCGTGGTCGGCAAGAGCATAGTCCGAAGGCTGAATGCAGCACAATGGCTGGAACCTGCCAGCGACAATTTCTGGAACTGGCTAGCGCCGGCGATGAAGAACAAGAAGCCGCAGGCGGCCAAAGGCAAACAGGCCTTCGTTACGACCATGGATGACGGCACACCGGTTTTTGCCAATGTGGAACTGAAAGGCCGCAAACTGATCGTCGAGGTGAACAGCGCCGCCCGTGCGGAACGCGCGACTGTGCAGGTGCGCGAATGGATGGGCGATTACCTGGACGTACCCATGACCGAAATCCGGACGTTGGCTCAGGTTATGGCCGACGATGCCCCGCGCGCGCCACAGGACGAGGTGCTGGATATCCCGCCGCATGAAATGGAGCGCATCGTTCATGATATGCTGACCCGTGAATATACGAAAACGCTCGATGAGCCGGTTCCGGCCCTCGACCACAAGACACCACGCGCTCTGGCCCGCACCAAGGCAGGTCGAGCGAAAGTGGCCGATTGGCTCAAATATATCGAGAACGGCTCGGCCAAATCCAGCGCTGGGGATCCAATGGCGAGCTATGATTTTACGTGGATGTGGGAAGAGCTGGGATTGAGCGAACTGCGGCGTTGATGGCCCTCACGCCACTATTTTCTCGTATTGTTCGCCCTTAGCGTTGTCTGGCGTACCTTCCACGCTATGCCCTCAAAGTGGTTTTGAGGGTTTGTCGTACATGCTGGTCGGATATATGCGGGTGTCATCGGCCGATGATCGCCAAACTGTCGATCTTCAGCGCGACGCTCTGGTCGCGGCGGGTGTCGATCCGCGTAATTTGCATACTGATAAGGCATCGGGAGCACGCGACGATCGACCGGGCCTGAAGGACTGCCTCGATTATCTGAGTGCGGGCGATACGCTGATCGTGTGGAAACTCGATCGGCTTGGGCGATCGTTGCCGCATTTGCTGGCGATCGTCACTGACCTGAAGGCGCGTGGCATCGCGTTCCGTTCGCTGACTGAGCAGATGGATACGAACACGCCGCACGGCGAACTGCTATTTTCGCTGTTCGGCGCGCTGGCGCAATATGAGCGCGCGCTGACGCGCGAGCGGGTGATGGCGGGACTGGCGGCTGCAAAGCGTCGAGGGCGCCAGGGTGGACGGCCTCCCATGATCGACACTGAGACCCTTGAACGGATTACTGCCGCGCTTGATGGCGGAGCAAGCAAGGCATCCGTCTGTCGCACCTTCAAGGTGCCGCGTTCGACCTTGATTGGCACTCTTGCCCGGATCGGTTGGGCGCCGCCCGCCAAAGCCTAACCCAATGCCTCGTCGCGCCGTGCTGTCGGACGAGCAACGCATGGCGTTGCTCGCACTTCCCGATGATGAAACCACGCTCGTTCAGCACTGGACGTTGAGTGAGGATGACCTGGCTATCATCGTGCGCCGCAGGCGACCGCATAATCGTCTGGGTTTCGCGATCCAGCTATGCGCGCTGCGCTATCCCGGCCGTTTGCTGCGCCCGGGCGAATTGATCCCCGATACGCCGCTCGCGTTCGTCGCCGAGCAATTGCAGATCGCGCCCGAGGTGCTGGCCGATTATGCGACGCGCGGCCCGACCCGGTACGAACAGCTCGATGCGCTGCGCGAGGGCTTTGGGTTCACACAGTTCAGCCGGCCATTGCGAGCGGCGTTGCAGGAATGGCTGCTGCCGATTGCGCTGACGACGACCAGCGGGGCTGGGCTGGCACGGTCGCTACTAGGCGAGTGCCGACGACGGCGCATCATCGTACCTGGCATCAGTTCGGTCGAACGGATGGTTGCGCAGGCGCTGCTCGACGCCGAGCGCCATGTCGCCGAGCATCTGACCCGAGGGCTGGAGACTGGGCAACGCCGTCTGCTTGATGCCCTTCTTCTGCCTCACGCCGGCACGAACCTCAGCGGCCTCGGATGGGTGCGGCAGCCGCCCGGCAAGCCCGGTCGCAAGACGTTCGCCGTCATCATCCGGCGGCTAGCTCTGCTGCGCGATATTGGGATCGATCCCGATATCGCGGCAGGCATACATCCTGAACGCCTGCGACGCCTCTGTCAGGAAGGGGCTCGGCTGACGGCGCAACATGTCCGAACGCTGCAAGCAACGCGGCGCCGTGCGACGCTGGCGGCAACCGTACTCGAAACCATCGTCACGCTCACCGACGATGCGGTGCTGATGTTCGACCGCCTGCTGGGTCAGATGTTTCGGCGCGAGCAGAACAGCGCAGACACAGCGCTCAAGCGCGACCGGCGCAACATCAACGGTAAGATCCGGCTACTTGCCCGGCTCGGCGATGCCCTGCTCACTGCCAAGGTGTCGGGCGGCGACATCGGCGCCGCGGTCGAGGCCGTAGTTGGATGGGATGATCTTGGCCGTGAAGTCGATGAAGCCCGCAAGCTGATCCGCCCCGATGCCGTCGATCCCGTTACCGTCGCCGCAACCAACTACCCCGTTCTCCGACAGGTCGGTCCCTTGTTCATCGCCTCGTTCACGTTCGGAGCGGTCCCGGCCTGCCATACGCTCGCGCGAGCAGTCGCTATCATGCGCGACCTTCATCTAGGTCGCCTGAAAAAACTGCCGCCGGATACACCAGTTGCCTTCATTCGGCAGGCCTGGCGTCGCGCGATCGGCCCCGGCATTCCCGATCGCAGAGTTTATGAATTTTGCGTCCTAGTCGAGCTTCGTGACAGGCTTCGTGCCGGCGACATGTGGGTCGAGGGAAGCAGACGCTATCGTGCCGTCGAGCAACAGCTTATTCCAAGTCCGGTATTTGCCACCATGCGCGCAGCCGGCCCTTTGCCGATCCCGGCACCCGATACGGCCAGTGCCTGGCTGGACGAACGGCGTACCCGTCTCGCCCGGAGATTGGCAGAGGTCGAGCGGAAGGCGGAGACGGACGCGCTGGAAGACGTACAACTCAGCCTTGGCAAGCTGCGGATTTCGCCGTTGAAGGCGGTCACGCCGGATGAAGCGGATAGCGCCCTTGCGCCGCTCTACGCCCATCTGCCCGCGATCCGCATCACCGATCTCCTTGCTGAAGTCGATCGATGGACCGGTTTCAGCCAGTGCTTCACGCATCTGCAAAGCGGTCGGGTTGCCGATGAACCCCGCGCTATCCTGACGGCGGTGCTCGCCGATGCGACCAATCTTGGCCATAAGCGCATGGCAGAAGCCTGCGATCTCGTGACCCAACGCCAACTCAGTTGGCTCGCCTCATGGCATTTACGCGAGGAAACCTACGGTAGGGCTCTCGCCCGGTTGGTCAATGCCCAGCACACCGCGCCGCTCGCCGCCCTGTTTGGGTCCGGGACCTCGTCCAGTTCGGACGGTCAGAACTTCCTGCTTGATCGCCGTGCTCAGGCGACCGGCGCAGTCAATCCGCACAAGGGGGCGGAGCCTGCTGTCTCCTTCTACAGCCATGTCTCGGATCGCTACGCGCCGTTTCATTCCACCGTCATCTCCGCATCCGCAAGCGAGGCGGCGCAGGTGCTGGACGGGCTGCTCCATCATGGTGCCGATCTGCACATTGAGGAGCATCACGTCGATGGTGGGGGCGTTTCCGACCATGTGTTTGCGCTATGCCATCTACTTGGATTCCGGTTCGCGCCGCGCATCCCTAACATCGCCGCGCGCCGGCTTCACCTGTTCAACGGAATCGAACCTGGCCCAGATATCGCGCCGCTGGTCGCGGGCAGGATCGACGAGGCCCTGATCGCCGCACACTGGGACGACGTGCTGCGCTTGGGCACCTCGATCCGCACCGGCGTCGTGAGTGCATCGATCATGCTGGAACGGCTCGGCTCCTATCCACGGGCCAATGGCCTGGCCTTGGCACTGCGCGAGATCGGCCGCGTCGAGCGCACCCTGTTTACACTCGACTGGATCGAGCAGCCCGAACAGCGGCGCCGCGCAACCCGCGAACTCAACAAGGGTGAGGCCGAAAATGCTCTGAAACGCGCCATCTTCTTCCACCGGATCGGCCGCATCCGTGATCACGCCCTGCAAGCCCAGACCCATCGGGCGAGCGCGCTAAACCTCGTCGCCGGTGCTATCGTCCTGTGGAACACGACCTACCTGCAAGCCGCCCGCATGCATCTTGCCAGTCTCGGCCGGTCGGTCCCGCCGGACCTGTTGCAACACCTTTCGCCGCTCGGATGGCAGCACATCAACCTCACCGGCGATTATCTTTGGACCGACCCCGATGCGCCATCGTCCGCCCTCAGGCCGCTTCGCCAGATGCACGCCGTCGAAGGTCCGGCGAAACCTTAGACCCGATGACTGCGGGAAGCCTTTGCGGCTCAAATCTGAGATGTTGACGGTGGAGTAGTCAGCAACGGAGGCGAGTCATGTCGAATGTGGCGAAGGGCTCTGTTGCAAAGATTGGCGGCAGTCAGAGGTAGGCTGTCGCTCTGCGCCGATCAGGCGGCTGCTGCGAAATGGTGGTTGAGCATGCCCATGGCCTCCGTCAGCGCCGAGGGCCCAATGCCAAAAGCTCTCTCCACAAGGCGCACCTCGCCCCTGATGCCGGGCTGCAGGCACCAGGGGCGAGCCTGTCCTTTGCGCAGGGCTCGCATGACTTCGAATCCCTTGATCGTGGCATAGGCCGTGGGGATGGCTCTGTTGCAAAAATCGTGAAGCTTGAGCATGCTTGGCGGAGATTGGACGGACGGAACGATGACGGATTTCAAGTGGCGCCATTTCCAGGGTG
>NZ_FUYP01000060.1 GCF_900168005.1 Sphingopyxis flava | reverse complement strand
AAAGCCCTAAAGACGGTGCGCGAGCTGCAAGGCCATCTCCGGACGCTCACGGGATCTTGCCGGCTCCTCATCGACGCGCGCACCAAGGGCGTGGATTTTCTGGCGCAGATCGAGGCGCTGGACTGGCAGCGCTTCGCCGTGGCCGTCGAGCAGGCCGAAGTGCTCGGGCGACCGGAAACCGTCGATCGCACGGCCGAATTGATCGAGCGGCATCGCACTGTGAAGCTCTTTGCCGGTGCCTTTCTCAACACCTTTGAATTTCGCGGCGCCGGTGCGGTGCAGGGGCTCCTGTCAGCGCTGGCCATCATCGCGGAGCTCTACCAGACCGGCAAAAGGCGCTTGCCTGATCGCGTGCCGCTGCGCTTTGTGCCGTCCGCATGGCGGCCGTTCGTCCTGCGCGATGGCATCGTCGATCGTGCCGCCTATGAACTATGCGCCCTGTCGCAGCTACGTGAACGGCTGCGAGCGGGAGACATTTGGGTCGCGGGAAGCCGGCAGTTTCGCGATTTCGACAGCTATCTCATCCCGCCGGCGACCTTTGCGGCGCTTCACGAGAAGGGGCCTTTGCCGCTAGCCATCGAAACGGATTTCGAGCGCCATATCGAGGAAAGGCGCACCAGGCTCGACACGGCGATCGAACAGGTGACGATCCTCGCGCGTCAGGGCGAGCTGCCCCAGGTGAGGCTTGACGAAAACGGCCTCATCATCTCGCCGCTGAAGGCGGCAACGCCGCCCGCCACCGAGATTGCCCGTCGCGCCGCCTATGATCGACTGCCGCGCGTGAAGATCACCGATCTTCTGCTTGAGGTCGATGCCTGGACCGGGTTCAGCGAATGCTTCATCCACCGGCGTTCGGGTAGGGAAGCCGACGATCGCAATGCCCTGCTTACCGTCATCCTCGCCGACGGCATCAATCTCGGCCTCACGCGGATGGCGGAAACCTGCCGGGGCGCAAGTCTGCGTCAGCTCGCCCATCTTCACGACTGGCATATTAGAGCAGATTCCGATCCGATTGCATCGGCTCGACTGCTCTAAGTTTTTGTTTTGTCGCGTTTTCCGATTCAGCAGATGATTCCATCTGCTTGGAAAACGCTCTAGCGAGGCCGCTTATGGCGAAGCGCTGGGAAGGCTGATCGACGCCCATCGCGCCATGCCACTCGCCGCGCTGTGGGGAGACGGCACCACTTCGTCGAGCGACGGACAGCAATTTCACGCTGGCGGTCGTGGGGCCGCGATCGGCGACATCAACGCACGCAGCGGCAACGAACCGGGCGTCGCCTTCTACACCCATGTCTCGGATCGATATGATCCCTTCGCGAGCAGGGTGATCGCGGCGACTGCCGGCGAAGCGCCTTATGTGCTGGATGGCTTGCTGTATCATCAGACCGGCCTGACGATTGAGGAGCACTACACCGATACAGGCGGGGCATCGGACCATGTGTTCGGCCTCATGCCTTTCTTCGGCTACCGCTTCGCGCCGCGCCTCCGCGATATCAGGGAGCGTCGCTTGCACCTCCTGCCTGGCCAGGAATCTGGCCAGCTGCTCACTGGCATGACGGCCGAGCCGATCGCATTGGGTCATGTCGCCGCGCATTGGGACGAACTGCTGCGGTTCGCCACATCGATCCGCACCGGCACCGTCACCGCTTCGGCGATGCTCCGCCGGCTGTCCGCCTATCCCCGACAAAATGGACTGGCCCTCGCGTTGCGCGAGCTTGGCCGCCTCGAACGCTCGATCTTCATGCTCGACTGGCTGCGCGACATTGACCTGCGCCGGCGCACCCAGGCGGGCCTCAATAGGGGGCCGGTGAGAGAATGTTCGAAAACGTACGCTAAGCATCCCGACCGTTCCGATGGAGGCGGAGCGGCCTGAACCGCTCGCGGGGCTTGTCCATCTCGCTCCACAGATAGTCGCCAGTGAGGCCGATATGCTCCCAGCCCAATGGCGCGACATGGGCAAGCAGTTCGTCCAGCACCTCGACACCGCTGGCGCGCAAATGCCGGACGGCGCGGTCGAGATAGACGGTGTTCCAGAGCGTGACGGCCGCGGTGAGCAGGGTCAGGCCAGAGGCACGATGGCGCTGGTTCTCGAAGGTGCGGTCGCGCAGTTCGCCGAGGCGGTTGAAGAAGATGGCGCGGGCGAGCGCGTTGCGGGCCTCACCCTTGTTGAGGATGCTGCCGGTGCGACGCCGCTGTTCGGGATCGTCGAACCAGTCGAGCATGAACAGTGTGCGCTCAATCCGCCCGATCTCACGCAGCGCGCGGGCGACGGGGTTTTGACGCGGGAAACCCGCCAGCTTGCGCAGCATGACCGAGGCACTGACGGTGCCGGCGCGGATCGAGGCGGCGAGCCGCAGCGTCTCGTCCCAATCCTCTTCGATCGCGCGAACGTTGACCGGGCCCGCGACAAGTTGGCGCAGCGTCGGCCAAGGATCGAGCGACGACAGGCTATACAGGCGGCGTTCGTTGAGGTCGCGAATACGCGGTGCGAAGCGGAAGCCGAGCAGATGGCACAAGCCGAAGACATGATCGACCGCCCCGGCGGTATCGGTCGCATGTTCGCGGATCACCAGTTCACTCTCATGATCGAGCAGGCCGTCGAGGACATGCGCGGCCTCGCCAGCATTGGCGGCTATGACCTTGGTATGGAACGGCGTGAAGCGGTCGGTGACGTGGGTGTAGAACAGCACGCCGGGTTCGCTGCCGTAGCGGGCGTTGCGATCGGCGCGCGCCTCGCCCTGACCGCCGGCGCGGAAGAACTGCCCGTCCGAGGACGATGTGTCGCCCGGTCCCCAGACCTGGGCGAGCGGATGCGCGGTGTGGCAGTCTACGATCGCCGCCAGCGCCGACAGGTACGTTTCATCGCGCACATGCCATTCCGCAGTCCAGCGCAGGCGTGACAATGTCAGCCCACGCGAGCTTTCCGCCATGCGCCCGAGGCCGAGATTGGTCGCATCGGCGAGGATCGACCCCATCAGCGCGGACTGGTCAGAGGCCGGCTCGCCACTGCGGGCATGAACGAAACGGTCGGCAAAGCCCGACCACGCGGCGACCTCAACCAGCAGGTCCGTAATGCGGACACGCGGCAGCATCGCGTAGAGCCGGGCCTTCAGCGCCTCGGCATCGTCGGACGGAGATCGCCGGATCGGCGAGATCAACAACTGCCCGCGCTCGATCGTTACGTCGACCAGTTCGCCGGCCGCGGCTGCGCGCTCCACCTCGGTCATGCGCTGGGTCAGCATCGCGCGCCGTTCCTCATACCATTGAGAAAAACGGGACGGCACGGCGAGGCGCAGATCGCTATCGGTGCGCATCGTCTCAAAGGCGGGCACCGGCAGCAGGTAATCGTCCAGCGTGCGATAGGCGCGGCTGCCATCTACCCAGATGCTGCCTGATCCGAGCCGTTCGCGCAGGTGGACGATCACCGCGATCTCATAGGCGCGGCGGTCGATTGTCCCTTCGGCCGGCTGCACGACCTTGTGCCAGCGTGGCTTGATGAAGCTGGTCGGCACACGCTTCGGCAGGACCGATCGGCCGTCGCGGTACATCGTTCGCAGCGCCTCGATCGCGCCGAGCAGCGGATCGCCCGATCTCGCGGTCCGGAAGGTGAAGGCGGCGAGGAAGGTCGGGGCGAACCGCCGCACGGCAGGGTAGCGTTCGACCACTTCCTCCAGACCGTCATCGGCCGCACGCGTCAGATCCTCGGCGAAGCGGATGCTGCGTTCGAGCTGATCCCAGCCCACCCGGTCATCGATCGTGCGAAAGGCGTCGCGTCCGCTCGCGCGTGCATCGACCAGCAAGCGGCCGAGCCGGACATGAAAGCGCGCCGTGTCTTTCAGCATCCGTGCCTGCCCGAGCAGCCGGTCGGACCGGGTACGGTCGGCGCGGCGGAACAGCGCCCCCACCATCTTCTCGACCATGACCAAGGCGGCATCGGTCAGCGCCGCCTCCATCTCGATCATGGAGGCGACCAGCATCGCGAGTCGGCGCGGGCGTTCGAGACGCCGGAGGTGTTGCGCAGTGACGATGCCGGCGGTCCGGGCGATGACGGCATAGCGGGCGGCATGGATACGTCGTGCCCGATCGGTTGCGATCCCGATGCCGCGCACCGCGTCGAGCCGTTCGACGATCCCCTTCAGGTTCGACGCCGATGGCGCTTCCGGCCATTCGCGTAGCCATCCCAGACGGGTGCGACCATTGTCATCGGATGCGATCAGGCGTTCGAGTGCCGCTTCCTGATCGGCCGAGCAATCGCGGATCAGTCCGGCATGGGCGGCCTTGCGTGCATGGGCCCGCACGATGAGGGCGAGCCGTTCCAGCGTCGATGCCGCAGGCAGAACAATCCGGTCGAGCCGCAGGCGATTGACCATGCCGGCGACGATCGCCTCGCCCCGATCGGTCGAGGTGGCGATCTCTGATCCCAGTGCCAGCGTCGATCGTACGTCGATCCGGTCAAAGGCGCGCAGACCAAGATACGCTTCGATCTCGGCGCGATGCTCGCGCAGCGTCGTCGCACGGGCAGAATAGTCGGCGAAGTCGTCGATCCGGCAACCGATCTGGTCGGCGAGCAGCGACAGCATGAGGGCGGGCACTGCTTCACTCGGCAGCAGCGCACGCCCCGGATGACGCAGGTAGCAGAGCTGCACGGCATAGCCGAGCCGGTTCGCTCTGCGCCGACGACGCGCTACCTGCGCGAGGTCATCGGGGCCGAGAGTGAAGAGCCGCTCGATCGTCGCGCTGTCAGAAGGCGGATCGAAGATCACAGCGCGCTGCGCAGGCGATAATATTGTTCTGGACGGCATCGGCTTCCTGTTTGTCACGCAACAGGGATGTGGCCCTGTTCATGGAGCATAGACGAGGAGACGGGTTATGTGACATTATGCAGATTGATCGACGGGCAATGCCGCTCCGTCACGCAGACGGACGTATATGTGACAACGCAGCTCGGTTACGCGCGAGTGTCCAAGGCGGATGGCAGCCAGGTTCACGACCTTCAGCACGACGCGCTGGTCGCGGCCGGCGTCGATCCCGAGCATATCTATGAGGATGCCGCGTCGGGCCGGCTCGACAAGCGGCCGGGGCTGGATGCCTGCCTGAAGGCACTGCGCCGTGATGACACGCTGGTCATATGGAAGCTCGACCGCCTCGGTCGCGACCTGCGCCACCTCGTTAACACAGTCGGCGACCTGACCAAGCGTGGCATCGGCCTCAAGGTGCTGGCCGGCGAAGGCGCGTCGATCGACACCACCACCGCCAACGGTCGGTTGATCTTTGCGATTTTTGCCGGCCTCGCCGAGTTTGAGCGCGAGTTGATCGTCGAGCGCACCCGCGCCGGTCTGGAATCGGCACGTGCGCGCGGCCGACATGGCGGTCGCCCGTTCAAGATGACGCCCGCCAAACTGCGGCTTGCCCAGGCGGCTATGGGCAAACCCGAAACCAAGGTCGCCGAGCTGTGCGCCGAGCTGGGCATCACGCGTCAGACGCTCTACCGGCATGTTACGCCGAACGGAGAGATCAGGACGGACGGACAGAAGCTTCTCGCTCGAAAAGCGCGCCCATCGATCAAGGCATGACGAATTTGAACAATCTCACGTTCGTATTCATCGGAGGGGAGCATCAGGTCCTGCATCTCGCGCCGGTCGCCGCAGAACTTAGCCTGAGCCATCCGGATATCACGGTCCGCTGCATCTGCGCCGACGACCGCACCGCCGCCGCCTTGCGCGCAGTGGCTGCGGCGATGAGAGCCAGCACGATGACCGTGACGCAGATCGCCTGGCCTTGGGCGGGCAGGATTGCAGCGCGCATAACGGGCAGCCGCTCGGCGGCGAAGGGGCCCCTGCTGGCGCGGATCCGATGGCAGGCCCGCAAGACCCAGGCCATCATCGTTCCCGAGCGCACCTCTGCGGCGTTGCGATGGCTCGGATGGAAGCGTCCGCTGGTACATTTCCGCCACGGCGCTGGCGACCGTGCACCATCCTCCGAAGCCAAGCAGAGAGCCTTCGATGCCATCTTCGTTCCCGGACAGAAAGACATCGAGCGTGCCGTCGCGCAAGGCCTCAGCCGTAAGCGGCTTTCGGCCGTGGGCTATATAAAGATCGACTATTTGCAGGCCTTGCCCACCGGACCGCGATTGTTCGACAACGATCGCCCGACCGTCTTCTACAACCCTCATTTTGATCCTGCGCTGTCCTCGATCGGGATCGCTCGCGATGTCATCGCCCGTTTCCGCCAACAGGAGCGGTACAACTTGGTCTTCGCCCCTCATGTCCGCGCGTTCGAAAACCTCGATCCGATCGCGCGAGCGCGGTGGCTGGAACTTGCCGTGCCAGAGCACATCGCGGTCGATCTGGATTCTCCCAAGCTGTTCGACATGAGCTATGCGCGGGCCGCCGACATCTATCTGGGCGACATGTCGAGCCAGCTTTACGAATTCCTCGCTAAGCCGCGGCCCGTCGCTTTCGTGAATGCGCATGGCGCTAACTGGCAGGACGATCCAAGGTACGCTGGTTGGCATCTGGGAGAGGTCGCATCAGGTGCTGACGATGTGCTTGCTGCAGTAGATCGAGCCTTCGAACGGCATCCCGACATGATCCAAAGACAGGCGAAAGCGACAGCGTTCGCGTTCGGCCGCTACGATGGCGCAATCAAACGGGCCTCATACCAACTGCTCCACACCCTGCAATCGCTCTGATCCCTTAGCGTACGTTTTCGAACATTCTCTCACCGGACCCCTCACCCGCCTGCGCGGGACCACGGTGCGGACCAATATTCAAACGGGCGGTGTCGAAGAAACGCGGATTTTCGGCCTGATCGAAGAGGCCAAGATCACGCGCAAGACGTTCGATGGCCGGATGCTCGATCTCGAAATCACCCTGTCGGATTGGGTCTATCGCTAGGTCATCAGAAAGAAAGTCCTGACGCTCCA
>NZ_FUYP01000058.1 GCF_900168005.1 Sphingopyxis flava | reverse complement strand
CGACCAAATCCGCCTGTCTACCCGCCATCATGAAACGCTCCCAAATGTCCGATGAGAGCATATACAATGATGCTTACTTCAGTTCCAGATGACTACCTTATCGAAGGCACACTCCTCGGGGTCGCCGGCGGGTTGATGGGCGCATCCTTGGCTTGGCTCGCGCTGCTCCCCTTCCCGCCCGTCGATGAAGCCCAGGTCGGCGCTCTCCCCATCGACCGAGCGCAGGGCGATTTTCTACTCGCCATTCTCCTGACATCGCTTGCCGCCATGCTCGCCTCGCTCCTCCCCGCCCGGCGGGCGGCGCGAATCGATCCTGTGGACGCGATCGGGACATGACGAAGAGCCCGATCCTCATCGTCGAAGATTTGACGAAAAGCTGTACGCATCCGTTAGCGGCCGCGGGATCTAGCGATTGTCAGGCCTTGCGGTAGCGGCGCGGATTCAGCGCCGCGCGGCTTTGATAGCGTCGATGATGTATTTCAGGTTTTCGATGCCTTCCTCGGTGAAGGCCCTGGCGATTGCCCAGTCGTCATCGGAGAAGGCATCGTCGATGATTCTTATGCTGCCATCTTCGGAGAACATCCCGATCGACGCCTCCCAGAGCATGTCCTCGGTTTCTCCGAGGATGAGGGCGGCCTGCCTGAGCGTATAGACGGTGCTGATATCGGCCATGTCAGGCGGCCATTTCGATCGTCTCGGCTTGGCGCAGGGCCTTCCAGTTCCAGGGAAGCAGCTCCTGCAGCCGGCTCTGGGGCATATCCGCGATCCGCGCGAGGACATCAGTCAACCAGAGCAGCGGATCGACACTATTCAGCCGGCAGCTTCCGATGAGGCTGTACATCATCGCCGCACGCTCTCCGCCGCGGTCCGAGCCGACAAAGAGCCAGGCCTTCCTGCCCCGGGCAACACCGCGGACCTCGCGCTCGGCGGCATTGTTCGTAAGGCATATCCGCCCGTCACTCAGAAAGTTGGTGAAGCCCGGCCAGTCGTTGAGCAGGTAATTCATGGCCTTGGCCACCGGAACTGCGGGCGGGCCTGGCGCGCTGGTTCACCTACTATAACCACCAACGGCCTCATTCCGCCCTTGCCGGTAGAACCCCGACAGAGGCATATGAGCAAATCGGCCCATCAGATCATGGGGGGCATGCCCCCCATGATCTGATGGCCAAACTCGCGGCATGACGACATCGGCTTGAGCTTAATTTTGCCGCAAACCTGTCCAAGAAGGCGGGACCACCTCAGAAGGTGCCGCAACCGATATGCAGACACGCCTTGTCGAATATTTCCTGGCGCTTCACCGCGAACGGCACTTCGGCCGCGCCGCCGCTGCGTGCCATGTGTCTCAACCGACGCTTTCAGCAGGAATTGCGACGCTCGAAGGCCAGCTCGGTAAACGCCTCATCGTGCGGGACCGCAAATATGCGGGACTCACGCCCGAGGGAGAAGCCATCCTGCCATGGGCCCAACAGATCGTGGCCGCGACCGAGGCGCTCGGCCAGGCGGCAGGCACCGCACGGGGTCCCCTCAAGGGTGAACTGCGGCTCGGTGCGATACCGGCATCGATGCCGGCGACCGGCATCCTTGTCGAGGCGATCCGCAGTCATGCCGCCGAGCTTAACGTCCAGCTCCGCGCGCTGACCTCGCGGCAGATCGAGCGCGACCTCGCCGCGTTCGAGCTCGATGCCGGCGTAACCTATCTTGATTTCGAATCCCCCGCGCACGCGCTATCGATACCGCTTTACACCGAACGAAGCATCCTGGTGAGCGCGCGGGACGGCATAACGGTTCCAGAGACGCCCGAATGGCCGGACCTGGCTGGCCTGCCGCTTTGCCTCCTCCACCAAGGCATGCAGAACCGCCGCATTCTTGACGCCCGCGTTGCGGCGTTCGGGTTGGCGCTGCGCCCGACAGTCACCGCAGATTCCTATATCGCCCTTCTCGCGATCATTCGCCAAGGGCACCTCTGCACGGTCATGCCCGACAGTCACATAACCCTCCTTGAAGGGCTCAGCTGGGCCCGCTTGACGCCCCTCCCCGAGACGAGCGAGCCCAATCGCATCGGGATCATCGTTTCCGACCGGGCGCCGATGAGCCCGCTCGCCCAGACGGTCCTCGCCGTTGCGCGGAGCCTTCGGCTTCCCGCGCCCTACCGTCCGGCCTGATAGATTTCTCCTATCAAAGATGAAGGAGTTCGATTTGACCCGTCGGCGGCGTAAGGGCAATCGATATTGTAGGGAGAGGATATAACCATGGACCTGGCAGCCGCAGAACTTGTGATAGCGGACTGGATCGACGCGCAGGGCGATGAGCGCGACCAGCTGCTTCCGCTTCTCCATCATCTCCAGCGCGAGATAGGCTATATCGATGATGCCGCGATTCCTTTTATTGCGGCGGCGTTCAACCTGTCGCGCGCCGACGTGCATGGTGTCCTGACCTTCTATCATGATTTCCGTCGCAAGCCGGCCGGGCGCCATATAGTCAAGCTGTGCCGCGCCGAGAGCTGCCAGGCGCGGGGGGGCGCGGCGATCGAGGCCGCGGCATCGCGAAGGCTTGGCGTCGCGATGGGCGAAACCCGGCGCGACGGTCAAATCAGTCTCGAGCCCGTGTATTGCCTAGGCCTTTGCGCGATCGGCCCCAATGCGCTCGTCGACGGCCGCCCCGTCGCGCGCATCGATGCGGCGATGCTCGACACGATCGCCGCCGAGGTCGCGGTATGACGCGCGTCTTCATCAGCCGCGACATGGCCTCGGTCGCGCTCGGCGCCGATGCGGTCGCGCGCGCCTTTGCCGACGCGGGCTGCGAGGTCGTGCGAACGGGATCGCGCGGGCTGTTCAATGTCGAGCCGCTGGTCGAAGTCGAAAGTGCCGAGGGCCGCATCGGCTACGGCCCGGTCACGGCCGGCGACGTCACCGCGATACTCGGCGGCTCGCACCCGAACCGCATTGGCGACGTCGGCGCCCTCCCCTTCTTCGCAGCGCAGCAGCGCTTTACCTTCGCACGCTGCGGGATCGTCGATCCACTGAGCCTCGCCGACTATGCCGCGCACGGCGGCTGGACCGGGCTCGACATCGCACGATTGGCCGAGCCGCAGGCGGTGGTTGACACGGTCAAGGCAAGCGGGCTCCGCGGACGCGGTGGCGCGGGTTTTCCAACGGGCATTAAATGGCAGACCGTGCTCGATGCGCCGGGCGGCCCCAAATATATCGTCTGCAACGCCGATGAAGGTGACAGCGGCACCTTCGCCGACCGGATGCTGATGGAGGGCGATCCCTTCTGCCTGATTGAGGGGATGGCGATCGCCGCGCACGCGGTCCGGGCGGGCCACGGCTATATCTATATCCGCAGCGAATATGCTTTCGCGGTCGAAACGATGCGCAAGGCGATCGAGCTGTCGGCGGCAAGGATCGCACCCTTCACCCTTGAGGTGCGTGTCGGGGCGGGCGCCTATGTCTGCGGCGAGGAAACGGCGCTGCTCGACAGCATCGAGGGCAAGCGCGGGCAGGTCCGCGCCAAGCCGCCGCTCCCCGCGCTGTCCGGTCTCTTCGGCAGGCCGACGGTCATCAACAATGTGCTCAGCCTCGCGGCGGTGCCCTTCATTCTGTCGGCGGGGGCAGAGGCCTATGCCGATGTCGGTTTCGGCCGCTCGCGCGGCACGATGCCGGTGCAGCTTGCAGGCAATGTTAAGAACGGCGGACTGTTCGAGGTCGGTTTCGGCATCACGCTCGGCGAGCTGGTGAACGACGTCGGTGGCGGCACCGCGAGCGGCCGCCCCGTGCGTGCGGTACAGGTCGGCGGGCCGCTCGGCGCCTATTTCCCGCCGTCGATGTTCGACCTGCCCTTCGATTACGAGGCTTTCACGCAGGCCGGCGGACTGATCGGCCATGCCGGCATCACCGTCTTCGACGACAGCGTCGACATGGCGCATATGGCGCGGTTCGCGATGGAATTCTGCGCGGCCGAAAGCTGCGGGAAATGCACGCCCTGCCGCATCGGATCGACGCGCGGGGTCGAAATCATGGACCGGATCATCGCGGCGCGCATTCCCGAACCCGCTCCGCCGACGGCGCGCACGGGCACGCTGGAAAAGGCGCTCTATTCGCGCTCGCCCGACCGCATCGAAGTTTCGCCCGGCGCGCAGACCGCGCTGCTTCGCGATTTGTGCGACACGATGAAATATGGCTCGCTCTGCGCGCTGGGCGGCTTCACTCCCTATCCGGTGCTGAGCGCGCTGGATCATTTTCCCGAAGACTTCGGCGCGCCCGCGCCGATCGCGCAGGCGGCGGAGTAAGCAGATGACCTTTACCCGCGAAACCGATCACGGCACCCCGCCCGCCCTCGCGACCGGGCGCAATGTGACGCTGACGATCGACGGCGAAGCGGTCACGCTGCCCGAGGGGACGTCGATCATGCGCGCGGCCTCGCTGACCGGCACCGCGATCCCGAAGCTTTGCGCCAGCGACAATCTGGAAAGCTTCGGTTCGTGCCGCCTCTGCCTTGTCGAGATCGAGGGGCGCGCCGGCTATCCGGCTTCGTGCACGACGCCGATCGCAGAGGGCATGATCGTGCGCACGCAGACCGATCGGCTGAAGCAGCTGCGCCGCGGGGTGATGGAGCTTTATATCTCCGACCACCCGCTCGACTGCCTGACCTGCGCCGCCAACGGCGACTGCGAATTGCAGGATCAGGCCGGCGCGGTCGGGCTGCGCGACGTGCGCTACGGCTATGACGGTGCGACCAACATGGGGCAGCCAAAGGACCAGTCGAACCCCTATTTCGACTTCGATCCGTCGAAATGCATCGCCTGTTCGCGCTGCGTGCGCGCCTGCGATGAGGTGCAGGGCACGTTCGCGCTGACGATGGAGGGGCGCGGCTTCGATACCAAGGTTTCACCCAGCCAGGGACAGGATTTCCTGTCGTCCGAATGCGTGTCGTGCGGCGCGTGCGTCCAGGCGTGCCCGACCGCGACGCTGATCGAGAAAAAAGTGGTCGAGACGGGCACCCCCGACCGCGCGGTTGTCACCACCTGCGCCTATTGCGGCGTCGGCTGCACCTTTCGCGCCGAGATGCGCGGGCAGGAGCTGGTGCGGATGGTCCCCTGGAAAGAGGGCAAGGCGAACCGCGGGCATAGCTGCGTCAAGGGCCGCTTCGCCTGGGGCTATGCCCAGCACCAGGACCGCATCCTGAAACCGATGATCCGGTCCAGCATCGACCAGCCGTGGCGCGAGGTGAGCTGGGACGAGGCGATCGCCCATACCGCGCGCGAGTTCCGCCGCATCCAGGACCAGTACGGCGCGCGCGCGATCGGCGGCATCACCTCCAGCCGCTGCACCAACGAAGAGACCTTCCTGGTCCAGAAGATGATCCGGCAGGGCTTCGGCAACAACAACGTCGATACCTGCGCGCGCGTCTGCCATTCGCCGACGGGCTATGGGCTGAAGACCACCTTCGGCACTTCTGCCGGGACGCAGGATTTCGACAGCGTGATGCAGGCGGACGTCATGCTCGTCATCGGCGCCAACCCCACCGACGCCCACCCGGTTTTCGCGAGCCGGATGAAGAAGCGCCTGCGCCAGGGCGCGCGGCTGATCGTCGTCGATCCGCGCCGCATCGACCTGATCCGCTCGCCGCATGTCGAGGCCGACCATCACCTGCCGCTGCGTCCGGGCACGAATGTCGCGGTGCTGACCGCGATGGCGCACGTCATCGTGACCGAGAGGCTGTGCGACGAGGCCTTCATCCGCGCCCGCTGCGACTGGGACGAGTTTCAGGACTGGGCCGATTTCGTATCCGAGCCCGCCCGCTCGCCAGAAGCCACCGCGCCGCTCACCGGCGTCCCCGCCGAAGAGCTCCGCGCCGCCGCGCGCCTCTATGCGACCGGCGGCAACGCCGCGATCTATTACGGCCTCGGCGTCACCGAACATAGCCAGGGCAGCTCGACCGTCATGGCGATCGCCAATCTGGCGATGGCGACCGGCAACATCGGGCGTCCGGGCGTCGGCGTGAACCCGCTGCGCGGCCAGAACAATGTCCAGGGCGCGTGCGACATGGGCAGCTTTCCGCACGAATTCAGCGGTTATCGCCACGTCTCCGACGACGACGCCCGCGCGATGTTCGAAAGCGCATGGGGCGTAAAGCTGGACAGCGAGCCCGGCCTCCGCATCCCGAACATGCTCGACGCCGCGACCGACGGGACATTCAAGGGCATCTTCATCCAGGGCGAGGATATCCTCCAGTCCGATCCCAACACGCACCATGTCGCGGCGGGCCTGGCGGCGATGGAATGCGTCGTCGTGCAGGACCTGTTCCTGAACGAAACCGCGAACTACGCGCACGTCTTCCTGCCCGGATCGACCTTCCTCGAAAAGGACGGCACCTTCACCAATGCCGAGCGCCGCATCCAGCTCGTTCGCAAGGTGATGGCTCCGCTCAACGGCCATGCCGACTGGGAGATCGTGCAGCTGCTCGCGCAGGCGCTCGGCCTCGACTGGAAGTACAGCCACCCGTCGGAGATCATGGACGAGATCGCCGCGCTGACCCCCACCTTCGCGGGCGTCCACTACGACCGGCTCGATGAAGAAGGCTCGCTGCAATGGCCGGCGAACGACGCCGCGCCCGACGGCACGCCGACGATGCACCTCGACGGCTTCGTGCGCGGCAAGGGCAAGTTCGTCGTCACCGACTATGTCGCGACCGACGAAAAGACCGGGCCGCGCTTCCCGCTCCTGCTCACGACCGGCCGCATCCTCAGCCACTATAACGTCGGCGCACAGACGCGGCGCACCGCGAACACCGCCTGGCATCCCGAAGACCGGCTGGAAATCCATCCCGTCGATGCCGAGAATCGCGGGATCAAGGACGGCGACTGGGTCAGCTTGCGCAGCCGGGCGGGCGAAACGACGCTGCGCGCACTGATCACCGAACGCGTCGCACCCGGCGTCGTCTACACCACCTTCCACCACCCCGACACTCAGGCGAACGTCATCACCACCGATTATTCGGACTGGGCGACCAATTGCCCCGAATATAAGGTCACGGCGGTCCAGGTCGGCCTGTCGAACGGCCCGTCGGACTGGCAGGAGGATTATGCCGAACATGCGCGGCAAAGCCGGCGCATCATTCCGGAAGCCGCCGAATGACCGACGAGACAGAGGGCGCGATGTCGACCGGCGACCGGCTGGTCTACATGGCGAACCAGATCGCTCGCAATCTGGCGGCACAGGGCCAGGCGGAGGCCGAGGCGATGGTTGCCGATCATATTCGCGCCTTCTGGGATCCCGGCATGCGCGCCCGCATCGTCGAAATCGCGCGCGAGCGCCCGTCGGCCCTGTCGCCGATCGCGGCGGCGGCGATCGGCCGGATCGCGGCCGCCGCCTGACCATGTCGGCCGCCCCCCACAAGTTCGTCCGCACGACCCCGGACGGCGGGCAAACCGCCGTCGATCGCGAGCTGGCGGAGGAAGTCCCCATCGCGCTCGAATTCAATGGCATCGGCTATGCCGTGCTGATGGCGTCGCCGTCGGACCTTGAGGATCTGGTGGCGGGCTTCCTGCTGTCGGAGCGGCTTCAATTCGCGGGCGATCCGGTGTCCGGCGTCGCGCTCCACCGCACCGAACGAGGCATCGTCGCGCGCGCCAATCTGGCGGCCGACCGCGCCCATGCGCTTCTCGACCGGGTCCGGCACCGCGCCTCGGATTCGTCCTGCGGGCTTTGCGGGATCGAGAATATCGAACAGGCGATGCGCCCGCTGCCGCCGGTGACGGCGCGCAGCGAGGCGAATGACGCCGCCGTCTTTCGGGCGCTCAAGGGGCTTTCCGAACAACAGTTGCTCAACGCCCGGACGGGGGCAGCCCATGCCGCGGCACTCGTCGATGCGACCGGCGCGATCCGGCTCATGCGCGAGGATGTTGGGCGGCACAATGCCTTCGACAAGCTGATCGGCGCGATGCGACGCGCGGGCGCGGCGTGGGACGGCGGCTTCGCGCTCCTCTCCTCGCGCTGCTCCTACGAGCTCGTCGAAAAGGCGGTGCTCGCGGATTGTCCAATGCTAGTCACGATATCGGCACCGACGCAGCTTGCGGTGACACGTGCCGCCGCGGCCGCGCTGCCGCTTCGCGTGCTCGCCCGCCCCGACGCGTTCCTTGCCTCCTGCTGACGGCCTCAGGATTGCAGAGCTATTCTTGCCCTAACGTGCGGGACGGCGGTTCGACCTTGCAAAGGGGCCAGTGCTCCATAGGGCGCCGATAGGCTCGTCCATTGAGACCGGCCGATCTCGTTGGAAGGCAATCTGTTCGCTTATTATCGGTCATTCACCAGGTTGTTTAGCGCGCTCCCGCACAGCGGCTCGAAAGGCCGCAAAACTCTGTTCGATATTCGAGCGGAGCAGACTGGAAACTTCAAGCGTATTATATACGGCGCGCGATCCTCGCGAATGTTGACCTCGATCCAGCCGGCCATTCCCACGCGTATATCCGCCGTGGCCCGATCATTGCAACGCCAAGTGCTGTTGTCGGTGTCTTATGTAGGGCTGTTATTGGTACGAAAGCGACACCATTCCGCCATCAGGTCGCGCCGCTTTTCCAGCAGCGACCCGCGCCGGTAGGCAGCCTCGGTTTTATCCTTTACGGCATGTGCCAAGGCCGCTTCGACGACCCTGTCGGGAAAATCGGTGGTTTCACTCGCCCAATCACGAAATGCGGACCGAAACCCATGCGGCGTATAGGGCTCGTCCATATCGCGTAACACCTTTACGATTGTCATGTCGGACATCGTCTCCCTGGGCTTCATGCCAGGGAATACTATGTCTCCCCCGACGATACGGAGACTCTCGCATCGAGCAATTATTCGGCAAGCATGATCGCTGAGCGGCACGACGTGCTCACGTGCCGCTTTCATGCGTTCTGCGGGAATTGTCCACAATCGCTCTGCAAGGTCGATTTCCGACCAGATCGCTCCCCTGACCTCTCCCGACCTTGCCGCGGTCGCGATGGCAAACTCGAGGGCCAACCGGCCCATTGTTTCCTTTTCACGCAACCGGATAAGAAAGCCGGCCACGTCTGTGTAAGGCATTGCAGCGTAGTGCTGTGTCGTTTTTGGTTGTCGCGGTAGACCGCGCGTTACCGAGGTCATCGATATTTCGGTTTCGCGATATCCTTTGGAAAAGGCCCAATCCAGAACGACGCCAATCCGCTGGCGAACCCGCCGGGCGGTCTCCGGTTTGACTAGCCATATCTCCGACAAGACTTCGTGGATCTGCGGCCCTGTGATCTCCGAAACCTTCTTGTCACCAAGCTTGGGAAAGACAAACATTTCGAGCGATCGAAGCCATTGCCAATTATGCTTCGCGTTACGCCAGCCCTTGCTATGGCTGGCGAAGACGGTGGCGGTCGCCTCTCGGAACGTGGGAATGCCCTCGACTTTTCGGCGCTCATGCACCGGATCAAGTCCTGCCTCGACCCAAGCTCGAACCTGCCGAGACAATTCCCGGGCACGGGCTAACGAAACCTTGGCAGCACTCCCAAGTCCGAAGTCGCGTCGTCTCCCGTCCTTCTGGACCCGGCACACCCAACTGCGCGACCCGTTCGATCCGACGGCGAGGAAGAGCCCATCGCCATCGCTATGGCGACCTATCCGGTTTTCGGTTCGCACTGAGGTTGCGGAGAGCCTTTTCATGGCTCTTTGTTTTCCCACATTTTTTCCCACACTCAAAATTGGCCAGGGGTGGATCGGTGTGGACGGCCCTGGACGCGAATCACTGCTGTAAGCCGCAGAAATCCGGCTCTTCCTCGTGAACGGGGGATGAGGGAAATTGGGTTAGACTTGTCATAGGAAGGACAAGTCTGATGAAGAAGAAGGCTGATCGGGGAATCGACGGCATATTAGGGCTGTCGGATGTTGAGATTGTCCGTGTCGAGCGGCGACGCGACATTCGTGTGTGGGCGCGGCCAACGAAGCGGC
>NZ_FUYP01000011.1 GCF_900168005.1 Sphingopyxis flava | reverse complement strand
CTTATCCCCGACCTGCTCAGGCTGATCGATCAGTTCGCCGCCAGCCCCCTCAAGTCCCTCGCCGATACCCTGACCAGCTGGCTCGAGCCCGTCGCCCGCATGTGGCGCTTTTCCAGGAACAATGGAATCACCGAGGGCTTTCACACAAAGATGGAGATGATCTCGCGCCGCGCGTTCGGCTTCCGAAACTTTCACAACTACCGCTTGCGCGTGCTCGCTCTTTGCGGTTGGAATGGCGTCATCAATCGGGTCTGATCCACCCTCATCCCCCGTTCACGGGGAAGAGCCCACCCTCATCCCCCGTTCACGGGGAAGAGCCCGTATCCGGCGCAGATTTCCGCTGGTTTTGGGGTGTTTTGCGGTCGCTGGCGAACGCCTGCGAAAAGGAAAATGGCTCCCCGGGCAGGATTCCCAGAGAGCCATTAAATCGTGTAATTACAGTCCACAAAGGGGTAGGTCGGTTTTTGGGTACCCCCAATATGTCCCCGAACAAAATGGACATCCGACGATTCCTGAGGGGGAATCTATTAGCTCCCCATGGCAGCGGGGACACGTCCGAGGTTCGAATATGGCATACCAGATGCGCTTCAACCAGAATTTCATTGTACGCGCTCCTGTCTCCAGGCCTCGATTGATTCGGAGGGCCACGCCACCCGGTTCGGGCCGAGCTTGACCGGTGGCGGGAAGAGGCCTTCCTTGACGTACCGATAGATCGTGCGGCGCGAGAGACTGGTCTCCTCGACGACGCGGCTGATGGGGAACATCATTCGATCACCTCCGACAGACGCTCCTCGATGAAGCCGCGCACCTCGGGGGTGAGCGGCTCGAGCTTCTGGGCAAGGATGCTGCTCCAGTTGAAATCGCCCAGCGTGATCTCTCCGACCTCGGTGTCTTCCTTCGCCGCCCGCTTCGCAGTGAGCGCGAGGCAGTCGAGGTCGCTCGGGAGCTCCTCGCCCTCGGCGAGGAGGACGCGGACGCACTTGTCGTGGAGGTCGTCGCGCGCCTCGAGCTCCTCCAGCGTCAGGGTGACGTAGAGCGAGCCGTCGGGGTCCTCGGCGTGGCTGTAGGGCTCCATCGACCCGGTGCAGTGGACGATGTGGCCGTCGACCTCGTAGTCGCCGGGCAGATGATAGTGGCCGGAATAGATCGCGAGATCGTCACCGAATTTCGCCTTGAGCGCGGCGGTCGGACAGATGTGGCTATCGTCGCCGCCGAAGGACTGAAGGTCCCAGTGGCCGAGTGCGACTTCCGCTTCTCCTGAAGGAAAGGCTTCGACTTGCGCGAATGCGGAAACGTCCCACTCCCAGGGGAAGATCGCGAGCCCCCTGTAAAGCGTCGGTTTACGCACGATCATGACATTGGGATTGCCGTCGAGCAGAGCCTCGAGAATCTCGAAGGCGCCGATGGTCGTCAGGTTCCGGGGGAGGTCGTGATTACCGGCGATGATAATGACTGTTCGATCGACCGCTGCAGCCTCGACGGCGTTGTAGACGTCCATCACGACGCGGTTTGACACGGCGGGATGGTCGAACGTGTCGCCCATGCTGACGACGATATCGACATCCTGCGCCAACTGCTCCTGGAAGTTGGTGAGTTGCTTGCGCTCGCGCTCGCCACGGCGATGGAGCGGGACGCCGTTCTCGAACTTCCTTCCTAAATGGGGATCACCGATCAGGGCGACAGTTTTGCCGTTAGTTAGTGAGAATTTCATGAAACACTCCGTTTTTTGCGGAGAACAACATCTTGAGCTGCTGGACGCAGTCAGAGAGAGCGTTATGAGCCTGACCGCCTTGGATGAAGCTCATGTCGACGTGCTCGGCACCGCGATCGCGACAGGCGGCGATGTAGGTGTTGAGATCGCGGGCCTGCCGGTAGTGGAACGGCATCGGACGACCGATCTGCTCGAAGTGGCTCGCGAGCATCGTCCAGTCGAAGGTCGTCGGCTTTGCCCAGAAGCGGTATCCGCTCTGGGGCGCATCCTTCGTGACCCACTTTGAGAAATCAATGAGCACTTGCTCGGCATCCTCCTGACGGGCGACGAAGCTGCCGTAGATCACCGGCATGGTGCCCCAGAAGTCACGCGTGCCCTCATCCCAGAAGCGGTTGGGGAGAAGGGTCGGGCAGCGATCAAAGACGTCGGAATCAACCTCTTGTGTCTCGATGTTGAACTTGATGGCTGCGAGCTGGAGAATACCAGAGAACGCGGGCTTGGTGCCAGTGGTCTCGAGGTCGACCATAATGTCAGTCATAGTTGCCAAGGGGAGAGGTCCTTAAATTTGGCCGACGCCTTTCCTGCGGCGACGGCTTCGCTGAAGAATTGAGCCGTCATCTTGAACCACTGCCCGAGGCCGTAGCTGAAGATGTAAAAATTGTAGGGGCCACCAACCATCGCCTGCCTCAAGGCAGCAGATCGTTGGCCACGTTCGATGTTGGAAAAGGGGAAACTGGTCGCAGACTGAACCGACTTGACCTCGGCATATTCAATCTGAGCGTTCTGAGTGACGAGAAAGTCGGCCGGCTTGGCGAAGTCGGCAACGGCACGACCACCGTTAAGGCCCCTAAGATCGGACTGATCCCAAAAGCGCTCGATGACGACGCCAGGGCGTTTTCGCATCGCCTCGAAAAAGGCGTGCTGGGCGTCCTTGCCGTCATTCTTCCGTGCCATTGCCGGAATCCAGTTCCATGGCACAGAGGATCAGCGCGCCGATCCCCACGACCCAGCGCGTGGCGGTTCCCCAGTCGAACGGATTGAACGACCACGACACGAACGACCCAAACAGATACACGACCGCAAGGATCAGTAGCAGGGCAAGAGTTTTGGCGAGATAAATCAAAATGAGGGTCTCCAACTGATTGGAGACCCTCACTACGCACCCTTGGCGGGACTTGCGTCTGATATACGAAAAGTCGCTATGCGACTTCCTCGTTTCTGTAGCCAGGCAGGAAGCGGACCCCATGCGTGTTGACCTTTGCGGGTCGCCAGACAAGCCCGCAGTGCTGGCAGGCGTGGGTGTGGTGAGCCACCTCGGCGAACTCGCCCTCGTCGATGTGCCGCGCGCCACAATCCGGGCAGTGCAGGATCATCGGGATGGCGTAATCGGGTTCCAGCTTGCTGGACTCGAGCCTGAACCGCTTCTTCGGCGGTGGTGGGATGTCGCGATAGGACACCATTAGAGCATGTGCCTGTACTGGCGAAAGCCGATGAAGTTACCGTGCTCGCGCTTGTTCTCCCAGATAGGCGTATCGGAGCCCTCGCCATCGTAAGTCTCCCAACGGGAAACACCGTCTGCCTGAGCAACGTGCTCAGCCGGCGAAGCGTGGATTGGGGTGCTGCCGACAAGGCGATCGTGGAGCTCGACTGCTTTGTCGAGTGTCATGTCGAAGCCGTCGACCGTCTTATAGCTGGTGCTCGCGCACCGAGCGACAGAGAGTTTGATCGCGTCCGAAGTGTGGATGCCACCTCGCGCCCTCGGGCGAACTTCCATCACTTTCTCATCGACGAACGGCAAGTGCCATTCCCCCGGCTCTAGATCCTGAATGTCATCCTCGCGCTCGAGGCACTTCCTGACCTCGCGCGCGAGGATCTGGATGTGTGGCTCAGCGGCCTCGTGGTCGCGCAGCTCGAGGAAATTGTCCCATTCGGTACCGCTGACGAGGACGGTGATGTGTGCGAACGGCTCAAGCAGGCGGTTCACGATCTGCTTATGGTAGCCGGCTTTGGCAAATGCTCGAGCAGCGCTAATCGCTTGATCCCGGGCGTGCAACCACCCGGCTTCCTTGGAAATCGGGTCGTAGCAACGATCAATCATATCGAAATGCGAGGCGCCCTGAAGGTAAAGGGGAGCATCGATTTCGTCTCCCGCTTGCATTCCTCGCTGATTGGCGCCCCAGTAAACCGGGATAAAGGGATTCTCTTCGACATCCTTGATCAGCTTTTCGACCGGGATGGCGCGCGAACTGGCGGCGTTTCGGCTAAAAACGCGGTGTGTCATGAACTCGGCATGGATGCACCGCGGATACCGCAGAAGGAGCGTCGAGAGGACTTTGTCGGGCGCCGCGGCGTTGCGGGAGCGAAGGATGGTGGTGGAAGAGATGGTGGTCAAGCGGCTGCTCCGATGTGATGTTGATCGTTCGCCGGCACCTTGGCATCGGCGATGAAATTGACGACCTGAGCGACGATGTCATCGGGAAGCTTCTTCCCTAGCAACTCCTTGGGAACGATTCCGTCGATCTCCGATGAGCACTCATCCAGCTCAAACTGTGAAAAGGCCGTGCCGTTGTAGGGGCGGAAGGTCTTACCGATCGAGACAGTGCAGTCGAGCGGAAGGGTCTTCACGACGTTGGGGTGTTCGCACATGGCCTTTCGCAGCAGCGGGATGAAGATCATCACGACGTCACGGTGGACCGAGAAGACGAGCTCGTCGTGGATCGGCATCATGAAGCGGACCTTGTCCGCGATACCGGCCGCTTCGAGCATGGGCATGAGGTTCAGGATCGATTGCTTCGCGAGGGTGGCGCACGAGCCTTGGATCATCGCGTTGACCGCTTGGTTGCGGGCGCGGCTCTGGATCCTGCGAATTGCAAGGTCCGCATAGTTGCCAAGGCTCGGTGCGGCGTCGATCTCGGCGAACTTGTGACGCATTGCCGACGCCCACGCCTGCGTGGCCTCGTAGCGAGCCCGGCGATGGCCGTCCGGCAGGGTAACGAAGCCGTATTCCGTGACCTCGGTCTGGGTGTTGACACGCCATTTCTCGGCCAGCGGGAAGCGCGCACGATAGCGGTCGACCGCTTCCCACATCTCGTCGCTCGTCCAGCCGAGGTTGCCGCCCACGGTGGAGAGCGAGCCCGAATACCAGTAGTTGAAGTTGGCGCCCTTGCCGACCGGGGTGCCGCGGGCGTGCTTGAAGAACGCCTTGGGATCCATGATGGCGCCCGTGGCAGTGTTCTTGAGGACGCGCCCGTTCGGGTTCTCGCCGAACTTGAAGAGCATGAACTCTTCCTCGGTGAGGCCTGGGAGCGTCTTGACCGCAAGGCAGTCGGCCGCGGCGCCCGAGTGAAGATCACCGTAGGGCAATTGCCCGAAGACTTCCTTGAACCCCGGGTCGTCGCTGAAATCACCGATCAGCACAAGCTCGACCGACGACCAGTCGGCCGAAACCACGAGGTGGTCGTCGTTGTCGGGCAGATAGAAGCTGCGAATGTAGGTCGAGTTGCCTTGCTTCGCGAGCTGCATCGGATTGGGGAACGAGGCGGCGAGACGCCTGGTCGCAAGCTTGGAGCTGACCGACGGATAGACCCGCGAGGTCTCGGGGTCCATCAACTGGGTGTACGGCGTCAGGTACAGCTTCATGCGCTGCTCGATGTCGGCCATTTCCTGCAGTGAAGTCAGGATGGCCTCAGTCTGCTTGTCGCCGTCCTTCTGCGCGCGAAGCATCATGCGGCCACGCACTTCCGCGTCACTACCGACTTTGCCGTCGCTGAAGCGGATCTTCAGGCCCATCAGGTCGTACAGGATGGTCCGCATGCCGTGGTAGTGGACGAGATTGAGGCGGCCCTTCGGGAGCGGGGTGCCCCGTTCCTCAGCCCAAGCGTTGCCGATCGGGTTCGACGCTTGGGTGCACTGCTCGTAGACATCGTCGCTATCCGGCGTATTGATCCACCCGGCGATCTGGGTCCGCTTCTTCTCCCAGTGCTTGGCGTACCAGTCCTCGTACTCAGCTAGTTTCTCGTTCTTCCCTTCAGGAAACGGGAGCAGCTCCTTGATCTGGGCTTTGAACTTGCGGAGCACCGCGGCCATGTTCTCGCGTTCGATGCCTTGCCGCTCATAGACCTGATCAAGGTCGAGGCGGAGGCCGTCGCGCCACATGTTGGCGTAGTGACGGACCATGGGGTTCTCGGTCTTGAGGAAGGTGACCAGCGCCGCGGGGTTCTCCGCGAGCATGCGCTTCATCAGTTCCTTGTACACGCGCACGGCCCAGTAAGCGTCATCGGCGCCGTAATTGGCAACCTGCTCTCCAGTGAGCTGGCCCATGTGGGATGCGCCGTGCGCGGCCAGCGTCTCCTCGTAGGTTGTCATCTGATAGCCGAAGAGGCTCTTCACCAGCTTCTTCAGGCCGTAGCCGAGCGCGAGACTGTCGACATGGCCGTTGTAGCTGTGCGCTGCGTTCGACGTCTTGCTGATGAACTTGCCGAGCATGTCAGCTTGGTCACTGGTCAGGTCACGGCCTTTGGACTCGGTGTCGTAATTGGAGAAGGCGAGCTTGGCAGCCTTCGCGATTTTCTGGAACCCGGTGAGCGGCTCGTCGAGGAACCGGCGGATCTCATATTCGTCCGGACCGTGATGCGAGACGGCCATCTGCAGGGTGCAGACAACATTTTCGAGGATGTATCCCCAACACTGCTCGAGCTGGACCAGCTCAAACGGCGCGTTGTGGGCGACCTTCACGGCGCTGTCAGAAATCCAGCCCAGAATTTCTAACGCCGCCCCAACGGACAGACGGTTCTCCGCGTCCGCGTGGGCAGTGTTGAAATAATAGGCAGTCTCCGCGCCGTCGACGTAGAGCGAGAAGCCCGTGATCACGGTACGGCGGTGGTCAAAGACGTGACGCTTTTTGTTATTGTAAGCGTTCAGCCCGGCGTGCCGGCCCTCGTCCTGGGTTTCGATGTCAATGCCCACGAGCTCGGCCGCCCCCAGCTCCTCGCGGAGGGCGTCGAGCTCGGCCTGCTCGGTGCGGGCGTCAATGAGCCTGGAGGAAATTGACAAGTTCTGTGTCCTGCCGGTGTTGGAAATAATCGATGACTTGGGATGGAGTGAGCTCGGATAGTTCCGAGACCGTGGTGATGAGCGGCACGGTGGCGTCCGCGATGGAATTCAGCACGTCTTCCGCCGGGATGCCGGCGTGAATCTCTTCGCGGATCAACTCGATGAATTTGTTCAAAGAAAATACCTGTTGAGCAGCTCGTCGGCTGCCTGCGGATTGAATTTGCCCGGGATCGCGCCCTTCTCGAGGTCCTCGGCGGGCACCTCGTACATGTGCGTGATCAGGAGCATGTTCTGGAGCGTCTGAAGATTGCCCGGCTCGGCGAGCCATGCCTGGACGCGGGAGGGGAGGGGGATATGTGCGAAGGCGTGAGCCGAGCCGAGCTTGATGCCCGCCTCGATGTCGGGCCAGAAAGGCTCGGCCTGCTCCCACGTCTTGGGTCCGAAACCGGGGATACCTGCAATGTTGTCCGAATTATCACCTCGGAGCGCCTTGTAAAGTGGCACCCACCGCGGCGGGACCTCACGGGCGCGAACGCCCTCGATCTTGATGAGCGGATTGGCCTCGAGCTGGAGATAGTCCATGTCGTTGCTGTGGCAGGTGACCTGCAGGCCACGCGCGGCTAGTTTGCGCGCGAGTGTGGCGACGACGTCATCCGCCTCCCACTCCTCAACGCAGTATTGCAGCGCGGGGCTGAGGGTCAGCAGCTCACGGAACAGCCGAATTTGTGCAAAATGGTCCTCAGCCATCGGCTCGCGCTTGGCCTTGTATCCGGGGTAGATTGCCTTGCGGCGGTCGTTGTGGCGGGCTCCGTCCCAGACCCAGATATGGGTGCCGACCCGCGTCCGCTCGTATTCCTGGCGGAGGCTCAGTCGTTTCTGGCCAGGGAGGGAGGGCTTCGTCATGGCCCGGAGGCGCACGTTGTTGCCGTCATAGATATGGATCACAGAAAAACCTCTTTGCGCAACAGCTCGACGCCAGCGAAGAATTGGGGGTCGGTTTGGTAGAGCGCCCGGGCGCGTTTCAGCCCGTGGTGGATCGCCTTCTTGTCTTTGATCAGGAACTTGGCGATCCGCTTCTTGCCCCAGCCGATATCGCTATAGAGGACCATTGCGACGGCCCAGCGAGCTCGGCAGACACAGGGCATGCGGCCGCTGCGAAACAGATCCTTTTCATCGCCCACGTTGAAGTAGGCACTCGCGATTTTAACAAGAAGGGCGCCCAAGCTGGGCGCCCTTCCGTCAGCAGGTGACTGGGAGGGGGGGGAAGCCACCTGCATGAGGCTTAGTCGAGCTCTTCGAGCAGCTCGAAGCGAACAACACCCCACTCGTTGTTGTTCGAGTTCGTCTTCTTCTCGTGAATGAACTTCACCTTCAGACGAGCTTCGAGGAGCGCCGGGTCCTTCTTGTTCAGCGACTTCACGAAGCGCTGGAACTCCTTGTACCCGGTGAGGGACGGCGTGTAGCCGATCTCAAGGCCGGCTTCGAAGACGGTCGAGGACTTGGGGTCCTTGACGTCTTCAGCCAGTTCGAAGGGGATTTCGACGGTGTCGTAGGGACCATCGACCTTTTCGTTGGTCTTCTGCAGACGAGCGAGTTCGGCCATGAAATTCTGGCCGCCCACGGTTGTCACGCCGTCGTAGCTCTTCACGAAGGTCGTGTTGCCTCCCGTGTTGGCACGGATCTGGCTGATCACGACGACGTCGCTCATTTCGATGATGCCGACGACTTCATCGAGAAGGCCCTTCATATCGCTGCCGATTTTCAGACCTTCGGTCTTCGGAAGCAGATAGGTCTCCACGAGGATGCCGGCGTTATCGTTCACCGACTGCAGCGTCCGCTTGGCGGGGACACCACCCGGCTGCTGGAGCGCGGGGGGCTGATAGGCCGGAACGTCCGGAACCTGGTGTGCTGCTGCGGCTGCTTCGGCCTGAGCCATAACATTATCAAGTGCGGTATTCATAAGAACTCCGAATTAAGCATTGGGAAAGTCCAACCCGAGAATCTTAGAGACGCTCGGGCTGTCGGTCTTGTTGAGACGAAGAAGTCGCTATGCGACTTCCAGGATTTTTCGGGTTGGATCGACCTGGTTGGCCATTTCTGACTTGACCTTGACGATCTGATATTTGCGCTGATCGACGCTATCTTTGTACTGAACGAAGATCACACGCAGGGGTGTCGTACGGGAGCCGCGACTTGCACGGCGGTAGGCCTGCAGAACATTGACGTCCTTGTAGTCGATCGAGATGAAGACCACGAGGTCCGCCCGTTCCCAGTTGTAACCTACGGCGACGGTGGGACCCGACCCGACGATCGCATCGAGCTCGCCCGCGCGGAATGCCGCGTCGATCTTTGCTCGCTGTTTCGCCGAGACGTTTGCGTTGATCAGGCCGACGCGCAGTCCTTGTTCCTCAAGGACTTTGACGCACCGTTCCTGCTCGGGTTGGAGTTGAGCGAAGACCAGCATAGGCCGGCCCTCTGTTGCTAGGGCGGCAAGGTACTTGTCCTTGCCTGTTACCTCGCCCTTGGCCAGCCCCATGGTTTCGGGGTGGCCCATGATTTGCTGGGCGCGGATTAGGTTGACGCCGGGGAGCGTGCCGTCGAGCACTTCCATATTCTCGAGCTCGAGCATGGCCTGCTCGTGGAACTCGTCATATTTCTCCCGGCACTGCGGCCCCATCTCGACGACCTTGGTCTCGAAATGGACTGGCTCGTCGCCATAGACCTCCTCGAAGGTGTGGCGCACGGAGTGGCGCGCCAGGATGGCCTTCAGCTTGTCGAAGTTGTGCCACGATTGGACTTTGCCGTAGTCGTCGATCCACGCAGCATGATAATCCAGAAAACCCTGATAGGACCCGTAATACCGAGGCTCGATCGCGTGAATGGCCGGAAAGGCGCTGTCGAGGCGCCCATCGATCAGCGTGCCCGTCATGCCACAGAACTGGCTACAGCGCTTCATGACATGGAAGAAGCTCTTTGTCTGCTGGCTGTTGGCACTGGAATAGCCCATGTGCAGTTCGTCCACGAGCAGTAGATCGATCTCCGGATGGGTATCGAGCATTCTCTGCCAGTGGTTGCGGAGAAAGGCGAACGTGCAGATAAAGACCTTGGCGTCGCCTACGGTGGCGATCAGATCCTTGGCTTCTTCTTCGACGAACTTGATGCTGAAAAGCGGTTCACCGTCAGGTCCGACTTTACCGGTCGGCACTTTTGTCCGTTTCTGCCGGACAAAAGTCGGACCGACCCAATCCTTGGTCAGGGGCGCGAAGTCGCTTTCGAGGATCGCGATGTCCTCGGGGTCGAACGCGGTGAAGAGGGCGAACTCGTCCTTGTTCTTCTCCATCAGCGACTTGGGCATGACCCACAAGGTCTTCCGCCCGTGCTTGGCCCAGTGGTAGTAGGCGAGGACGCAGACCACCCCAGTTTTTCCTGTTCCGGGGTCGCTCAAATTAAGCGACTTCTTTGCCCCAATGTGAAACGCAAGATCAGATGCTTGATAAGGGCGGAGCGTGTAAGGCGGCTCAGCCATAATTAAGCTCAGCGAATTGTCCGTGATACCTTCTCGCGGCACTGTCGTAGGCGCGAGCAGCGTCATCCTCGTCCGCAAACTGGCCGAGGCTGATTGGCTGACCTTGGAACTTTATGACCGCGCGCCACAGACCGTTGTCGGGTCTCCAATACACGCCCTTATGCTTGCTGGTGGGACCGGCTTTGAGTTTTCGCGACCAAGCACGCCGATGTTGCGCACTCTCAGTCTTCGTAACTGCCCGGAGGTTGCATCTCCGATTATCCAAGGTGTCATAATTCACATGGTCGGCGATGAGCGGGTCACCTGCCCCGAGCCCGAGAACAAACCGGCCCAGCTGAACCGCCCGGCCGTCAATCTTGGCGCGCGCAGTAACCGGGTGGGCTCGCGTGTCGTCACCGACTGCAAACCACTTGTGCTGAACAACTGCTTCAAGATCCTCGGGGGAAATCTTTGACCAATACCCGCGGGTTAACGGAATTTCCGGCCCGTCGGGGGTAAATCGGTAGCCTCGACGTAGGTCGTGGTAATTTTGAACTAGTTCTGAAGAATCAATGTCCTTCTCGATGCACTCGATCAGCGCGTCTAGTAGGCTTCTGTCGTTTTGAAAGTCAGCCACGAGGCCTCCCCAAATGATAGGCGCCGCACGCGTGGCAACGATACGCCCGAAGGCGATGACTCTTACCCCGCCGTCGCAAGGTGTGAGTCATCGCCTTCAGTGCCTCTGGATGGGTTCGGTAGGCGATCTTTCCGGAGCAGCCCCTGACGCCGTTGTTGGGACTAAACTCCAGCACTTTCGAACACCCTCTTCGTGATTGCGCGAAATACGAAATCGAACGCCTGTCCGACCCAAGTGAAGATCGACGTGAACTCGCCCAGCAGGTAGAAGGGCCAGTAGGCGATGCGCGAACCGATCCACCGCTGGCGATCACGCGGTGAGGGCGGGTCAGAATGGAAGCCGTACCGAGAAAGGATTTGGTCTCGCGTCAGGCGGCCTCGATCGGCCAGATCACGGCTCAGCGCGATCATCTCTTCACGCCACCGAAGGGCGGCCCAGCCCAGCCCGATGGCGAGGTACACGACGATGCCGCCGGCAACGACGAGGCCCGACACGTCGGGGAGGGGAATGCTGTCGACAAAGAAATGCGCCGCCACCGCGAGCGCGGTCAGCCACAGCGCAACGAACCAGACCGGGATATCTTCGTCGCGGTCGGCGCCGTACCCGAGTGCCCCGACGGGCACGATCAGACTGACGGCGAGTGCGATCCAGAAGATCAGGGAGCCGAAGACGATCACAGCTTCTTCCCTCCCGCCGCGGCACGGGCCTCGGGCTTGTGGTCGGCGCGCTGCGCGTTGTAGTCGCGCTTCTGGTCGGTGATGCCCTCAATGTCGTAGCGATACGTTTCGGCGATAGTGTCGATGACGAACAGGGCTTCGCCCAGGCCCTCGGCGAGCTTCTGGCGGTCGTTCTTTCGGTGGCCTTCCATCGCCTTCGAGATGCAGTTGACGGCATCCATGATGCGGAAGGTCGGGAAACCGGGGTCGGCAAAGAAGCCGCCGACAGGAATGCCGAGCTTGCCGCACAGGTCAAAGATACGGATGCGGGCGTCGGCCAGCTCGACGGGAAAGCTGTCGAGGTGGGGAAGATGCTGGTCCTTGTCACCGCTGCAGAAGCCTTCATCGGCCTCCGAGAGTTCGGTGACCACGAGCATCAGCTTGGTTGCGATCAGCTCCGGGGTGACTTCGTCAGGCCACCAGCCAGCATTGGCCGAGGCGGTGTGCAGTTCGACGCAACGGTCGTTAAGCCGCGAGTTCATAAAAGCGCTCCATGAAAAGTTGATAGGCTTGGTCGGGGTTGAGGGGGTCGAGACACAGGTCATCGAGGCGCGGGTCCTCCACGCCGTGGAGAACCTCCCAGTCCGAGAAGTCCTGCTTGATCAGTTCCTTCTCGACCTTGAGCATCTGGAGGTCGGCGTATTTGACCTCCGGCGGCAGTGGGAACTGAAAGCCGAACTGCCGCGCCATCTCCGTCTCGATCGAGACTTCGAGGTCCTTGAAGCCGGGGATCACCTGCTTCAGCGGGGTGGTGATGTCGTTAGTGAGCGCCTCGGATGTGTCGTGAAAGAGCCCGGTGAAAGCGAGCTCCCTCGGCACGAGCATGCTCACGTTTACAGCGTGCTGCGCAATCGAGTAGTGCCAGGGCAGGTGCCCAGCAAAGCGACAGTTGTTTGCGAGGGGCCGGGCAATATCCTCGATAGCGAACGAGGTATTGCTTGGGCGGGCGTAGTCGAACATGACGCCCGATAGAAGCGCGATGCCGTCGGATAGTTGAATGGTCATCCAGCCCAATTAGGGGGGCGGGGATTCGTCGTCGCGCCAGTTATTGGAAGTCGCTGTGCGACTTATTCACTTCTTAAAGGGCACCCCGAACCTCAACGCCGAGCGGCAGGGCCTCCCAACGCCGGGGGTTCTTGACGACATGGACCAGACCGAGCTTGCGCAAGCGCTGGCGGGCGCGGTCCTCGACGCGATTGGCGAGGGCGAGGGGCTGGCCGTCGCAGACACGGCGTAGGAACGCCTTCTCGATGTGGCTCAGTCCTTGGGCGATTGTCGCCACTTCAACGGTCATGGTTTCTTCACCTCAAAGAGATGCGGAAAATCGGCAATGGCGTCGGCGAGATCGGCAGGTGTGACATAGTCGGACCACTCGTCGAGGTCGTGGCGTAGCCAATCTTCGGCGAGCTCGGTGGTGCGTTCGATCGCGACGATCGCGACACGAACCTCGCGCTGATCGTCTCGCGTCCCGTCGAGATAGGCCTCTCGCAGCGCCTCGACGCCGTGCTCGTTCGCGGCAATCTCCCGCGCCATCGCCAGCACTTTGGGGTGGGTCATGTCCGTCTCCACACGCTCATCCGGCCGTGCTCCGGCTGGGTAATTAGCACGACATTCTCCGGCCAGTCCCATTCCAAACCGAGGACAAATTCCGCAAACTCGGCCGGATTGACAAAGTAGTTGTAGCCGGCGCTGTATTCGCGCCGTTGCGGATGCTTGGTGCCCCCGCCATGATCCGCGACATCCTTCAGAGGCCCAAAATTCCTCTTGGCGAGCCAATCGGTCACGGCTTTGATCAAGCGCGGGTCCTCGGCGGGTCCGGTGAACAGGCAAACGCCTGTGACGACGCTCATCAGCTATAAACTGCCATCACGCCGGTTCGCTTTTCGATGCCGCCACTGCCGTCGTAACAGGGCGTTACGGCCTCAGCTTCCTCGCGCGTGTCGAAGCGCTTGGCCAAGCCTTGATCCGGTGAATACCAGTAGCCGCGCATTGAGGGGCTGTGGTCACTTCCCTCGTTGTAGCAGAGGAAGGTGCGAGGTCGATATGCCCTCGGCTCCTGATACCAGGAGATGAATTTTACCGACGGCGCAGGCTCTGCTAACCGCCGGATTAGTCCCGCAAGCCATTTCATTGACGCATCTCCAATTTGACACAGCCGTAGTGCCGGCGCGCTCGCAGGGCAACGCAAAGGGCGAGGAGCAAGCTCTCGCCGAGATACAGTTCCGCGTACTCGGTGCCGGTCCATCCGCGGACCTCAAAGGTGTTGCCCATTGAAAAGGGCCTTTCTGATTTCCTCCTTCGCAGCGCGCCTGCCCTGCTGGTAGGCGCGCCGAGCGACTTCGAGGATGTGTTCGGCCAATATTGCTGCGGTCTGCTCGGGGTCGGCCACCGGATAAAGGACCCGAGCCGAGCCCAGGACCACGCTCTTCTCGTGGGCCTTGGGTAGGTTCGGTATCCAGCAGTTGGTCAGCTTGTCGATTTCGGGGTCGAGGACGCTCATGCGAACCGCTTCTCGAAGCCCTCGGTGCCGAAGAAGTCGTCCTGCTCCAGCAATTTGATCTCGCCATTAATCGCGTCGATAAAGTCCGCCAGTTCATCGTCGTCGATGCGATTTACGTAGGCACGAAACATTTCAGGGGTAATATTCATAATCTGAACCTCGGATGCGTGATCGCGCTCAGGATCATGTCCATCGCAATCGATCTATTATCAAATTGAGAGCGGCCGATGTCGACGCAGGCCGTGATGCCGCTCAGGGTGTGGGTGACTTTGACCCCAGACGGGCCAGGGCCAGCGTGCTGGCCTCCCTTCGGGCGGGGAGGCCAGATTTCGATCTGGACGTGGTCAGCGTCGATCACGACGCAAACTCCACCCGGAAGGGGTGAACGGTCGCGTCGGCTGTCATGTCCGCAAGGTAGGTCGGACTGTATCCTATGTGCTTGAAATACATTCCACGTCTATTTTCGTAGAGCTTTTTGAAGCAGGACTGGCCTGTCGCAAAATTGATGACGGTCACGTAGAGGTCCAGCCCCGCCTGCTGATTAGGGTGCTGTGGGTGCTTGACCGGACCTGCGGCGAGCCCGAAGTGCGGATAGGAGGGGTCGTATTTGACAGGGATCATGCCATTGCCCTTTCCTCGTCCGTCGCAGGGCGAATGCCAACACACTCAAAATCAATGTTATCGTCGGTCGCCCATCCGTCGCCTTTGTAGAATTCAGCCGTAACGCCCTCGACGACAAACCAGCCCTCCTGCTTGGGACAGTCGACGATGTCTTCCAGCACATAGTCGAGGAAACCGCCGTAGGACTGCTCGTAGCTTGCTGCGCCGGTAACGCCGTCCTTGCCGCCGATAACCGTGCAGGTATCGATCTTGAAGCCTTTCCAGTCCCGACGTTCGTAGGGGCTTTCATCGGCAATGACCTCGATCAGGACGTCTTCGGGGGAAGACAGGTCGATGCGTTCGGGCTCATCGTTCATCACGTCTCGATCTCCATCGTCAACGGCGTCCAGCCGGGGTTCTCGCCCGGATAGCCACGCGGGTTCGTCACGATGCGGACACCGTCGACGACGACATCGACCGGAGCGTGAGTGTGGCCGTGGTGCCAGACCGCTATCTTGTCCCGGTGCTTTGCCAGCAGAGGCCTCATGTGCGGGTTCCAATACCACTCGTTCGAGAAGTGGCCCTTGAAGCGCGGATCGAGCGACGCCGTCGTCGGGGCGGTGTGGGTGACGACGATAGCCCGTTTGACAACGGTCAGTGCCCGGTCAATGAATTTGGCGTCCCGCAGCGCAAGCGCGTTTGCCTGCTCGGCGTTAATGCCGATGAACCGGCTGTCGTTCATGTAGCTGCGCCAATAGGGCTCGTCCGTGACACAATACCAACCGTTCGCGCCAATCAGACAGAGGCTCCCGAGAGCAAGGTCGATGCTGGTTCTCTGGTCCAGGCCTTCGTAAAAACCCTTCTCAGTCTCCTCGACAGACCGCCCCTGCGCCACATTGGCGTAGTGCTCGTGGTTGCCGTCGACCGCGAAAACGAAGTGACCCTTGCGCTTCAGCTTGTTCAGATATTTGAGGCCGACGAGGCCGTTGCCGCAGTCGCCGGCCACGATCACGTTCTGCTCGAGCGGTGGGGTCTTGGGTTGGGGGTGGTCGAGGTGCAGGTCGGAGACCAGGCTATATTTGAAAGTCATCGATCAATCTCCAGTCGCCCCCCATGCGCTCATTAAAGCGCGCGAAGCGGGCGCGGCTTCGTTCGAGCCGGTCGTCGAGGAAAAGGGTCACGGTCTTGTTCGCGCGATCAGCAGCAGCCTCCGGCGTGTCGTGGATTTCGCCGTCATACCAGCAACGGGCGACACCGAAGTCGAAGCGTTCGACCATATCGTGGGTGTCGGCGAACGTGACGCCTATCAGATCGACTTGGTAGCCGGCGATGACCCCGCGCGTGACAAGCGCGATCTCGTTCATGGCGTCATATTCGGCATCCTTGTCGGAGCCGAGCGCTTCGAACCCAGCCGGATTCGTGAAGCGGTCGACATTGACGAACACGTCGATGTCCTTCGGGTTCACTCCGAGCAGGTAGTCGCGAACCGCACCGCCAGCGACAATCGCTCCGGCAGGCATTTCAGCCAGGATGGCGTCCCAGAGTGCGGGACCGTTTGGCTGCGGGGGGATGTCGATGGTTGGCGTGGAACAGGCGAACTCGATCACAGCCCTAGCTCCTCGTCCAACTTCACCATCTCGCGGAGAGCCGCACGTCGCGGGGAGTCGTCAAAATCGCGTTTGGCCATTTCGATCGCATCCTCAAGAATGCCCGGCAGAGCCCGCTGTGCGGCCTGCGAGATGTACCAGAGAGCCAGCGCGGCGTTTGGCGTGCTGCTTGCAACGAGCGTCGGCCCGCCGCGGAGCACGGCGTCGATATGCTTTTCTGGAGAAGCATACTCATTGAACCAGAGCAGCGCGTCGGCGGCCTTTACGCGACGTGAGGCGTAAGCGAGTTCAGCACGGTCGCGCTTCTGCGCTTCCTTCACCTTGATTGGATCTATCATTGTGGTTCGCCCTTTCCAGGCGCCTGATCGTCAGAATCGATCTGCCGAAGCACTGGGCGGCCACCTCAGGGGTGGCCCATTCCAGCGCTTTCAGAATTGCACCGCGCTCCTCGGCGCTAATTCGCGACATCGATCTCTGCACGAATGTCGTTGGCGCGGGCGCGATAAATGATCGCGGTGCCGCGGTGGTAGTGTCGGTTTTCGAGGTCAGTTTCGCCGCGAGCCTCGTGCTTGTCGGCGAGCCGTTCAAGCCAATAGGCTATCGACTCTCGGTCGGACATGATGATCTCCTGATGAAAAGGGGATCACCCGTCTAATACCTACCCGAAGCGATTGCCTCAGTTGAAACAGAAGTCACACAGCGACTTGATGAGGTTGTGACAGCACCGCCGAAATGCGGTTTCGCAGCGCCGTAGAGTTGGTGCGGGCGGCCAGCTCTCGAAGCTGGTCGCGGGCTACGCGTTCGACAAGGGGGTTTCCCGGGCCAGCCCGGTTTAGTCTGGAGACGATTGTAAAATATTCTTTCGTCAAGAGAATATCTTTCGACAGAAATCTGCAAACGGCACGTTGAGATACCGAGCAAAGCGCTCGAGTTCGCCCAGCGTCCAATTGTGGCGATACGGCCGCTCAGACGCAAGGCGTTGCTGCTTGGATGACAGACCGATGGCCATGCTGATCGTCAAGGCATGATCACGCTCCCTCGCTTCGTACATGAGATCAGCAAGGCGATGACGGACCAAGTTGCTATCGGACGTGATGCCGACGGGCAACTTGTCCCGGTCCATCTTCGCAGCCTCGGCGGAATTGTAGTCGAGGTCATACTTCTTGATGATTTCGTAGCAGGTGACCTTGCAATGATCGAGCGGCATGCCGACCAGTCTACTAATGGCCTTGAAGGACGCTTTTTCCTTTAAGAGAGCGAGAATTTGTTCTTCTCGCTCATTCAAAAGAGCCCGGCGTCGCTCCAGAGCTGTGACTGTCCCAGTGGTCACGTAGGAATACTCCCGAGTAAAATTCCGCGATGTGTCGGGGAGGCTCTGTGATGGCGTCTCTCACCTTGAGCATTAGCTGGACCTTGTCCTCATCTTCCCGAATTTGGGCGATGGTCTCGGTCTTGAGCCATTCCTCAAATAGGGCGCTCAGAACATCAAAAAACACACCTTCAGAAATAGGTTTCATTGACAATTTCTCAGCCCTTCGGGTTGGTGAAGGGGAGGGCATAGCCGACCCGAAGGGCTACCACAAAAACAATTCGGTGCAGGCTACGCAGCCAACAAGTCGCTGTGCGACTTGTGCACAAATCCCGTGTCATCGGCCTTGCCTCGTAACCCTTTAACCTTCAGGCCAACAACACAGGGGCTTGGATCTGCGGGACGATAATCCGTCTCGTCTCCGTCGATCACGGGGAGGCCAAGAAAAGTGCTAGGCACCTCCCCGACAGGGAACACTACGGCGACATTTCGGCCGCGTTTCATTTCTGCGATCACGTCCAACATATTGTCCTCCTTCATGGAAAACGTGAGGTGGTAGTTTTCCGGCGAGTCGCGGCCGGGGATCGCAGTGTAATCATAAAACTGGACTGTAGGAAATATCCTAGTGATCTCGTTTTGTTCCAAATTGGCAGTAGGAAATTTCCTAGCGAGTTCCTTCTTAACATCGGGGAAAAGCACGAATTTCTTGCGTTCCCACACGATATCGCTGGTTCCGTTGAGGCGAACTGCCGCGATAAGATTTTTCCTATCGGCTCGGCGCACGTGGTCGGCAATCTCGAGAACGAGAATGTTCATGAAGAGGTTACGGTCGTCAAAAAACAGCCGCGTACGCTTCAGTCGAGCCTGGGTTTTAGCCGTCATATAGGCCGGAGATCCAGCGAAGTGCAGACACGCCGCCGTACAGCCAGCCGAGCGCTTCGGACACACCTCTCGCCCCGACATATTACCGGGGGCGAGGTGCAGAACGGCGGTGCTAACGCCCAGTTTTTCGTTCTTCGCGACTTTGGGGTTGCTGCCTTCGTCAGACAGCAAGGAGCGGACCCCCGCGCGGGCGCGGAGGTCATTCAGCAGTGTCATAGGAAATTTCCTAGCTGATCAGCTGGAGGCCCAGCCGAAGAAGAGGTACTGGACGTCGCCCTCGCGGACCTCGATGAGCCCTGCCGGCCCCCGTTTATCGTCCACCCGAGGATCGCAGTCGTCGATCAGCCTCTCGGCGAGATCACGGGCTTCCGCGATAGTGTCGACAGTGTCGATCAGCACGAAGCTGTGCTTCATGCCGATGCCACCCGAGTAGCTGTGGCCGTTCTCGTAGCGGTCTTCGTCGCAGAGCCGTTCGAATGCCGTCTTGGCGTCCGGCCAATCCGCATATCCTGAACGATACTGGTTAGGCGCGAACTCGATGAGTTCACCGGTGGAATAGGTGCCGCGGCGGGCAGTGACGTAAAATGTGTTGGCGCCCATCAGTAGGGCTCCGCCGACGACTCGTAGATCGTCACGCCAGGGAGTACCGACGGGTCGAGCAGCTGCACGAGGCACGCGGTAACGTCGACGTCATTCTCGTCCCCGAAGATATCCCCGGGGTGAACGCCCTGTTCATCCATATAGCTCTGACGAGCGGCGTAGTAGAGGGATTTCTTGTCATCGACACGAAGGTCAATGGTCACTTGGTAATTCAAGGCGGTTCACCTTGCAGACGAACTCGATCGACGTGCCGTCGTCGTGTCCGAAGGGGTATTCGATCTCGGCCTCGATCAAGACTTTGACGGGGCCGTGCTTCTTGAGGTGGGTTGCCAGCTTGTGCCGGCCTTTGGTGACGTCGAGGAGGGCGAAGTCGCTACTAAACTTCATCACCGGGATGCCATGTGCCTGCCGCGCGCTCCGCCCACTTCGCAGCGAGAGCGTCGTCATCCTCCTTGGTGCGGACATTATCGAGAGACCACTCGTAGGACGTGACTTCGCGCTGATCGCTGTTGTCGAACTCGTATTCCTCGACGATGCGCTTGGCCTCATCGAGGGTGTCGGCTTCTATGTCGACCTCCTGAACTGTGCGTTCAGTCAAGTCGTAACGGATGGTGAAGACGGGCATCGTGCCAGCTCCTCAAAGCGCCACGCCACATTCTGGGCGAGGACAGCGAGCCGCGGCAGGTCGCAGCTCTGGATTTCTTCTTCGACCGAGATCTGGCGTCTGACCTCGGTCACGAATTCTTCCCGTTCGGGAACATTTGAAGGGGTCGGGGGCTGTTCAGTGCTAGTTTCTTCCCGTTCGGGAACACGCCCCTCGAGATCGGCGCGCATTTCGTCCATCAGCTTGTTCAGCTCGAACACCTCGTCGCACCAGCTTTGGGCGATCGCCAGCAGCCCGGCCTTATCGGTCGGGATGTCGAACTGCTCGAACTGCTTGTTTACAGCGCGAGCGTCAGCCTGCGTGCCGGCGATGATCATCCGGCCGTTCTCGTCTTTGGTTCGGTAGAAGATCACGGCAGCAACGCCTTCATCTCCGCCATCTTGGCGTCGAACATTTCCTTTGCCCGGCGGTTGATCTCCTCGTCGGTGAGACGATTGACGCGCTTTTCGATCCGGCTTTCGACGTCTACATCAGCGACTGCCTTCGCGATCGCGTCGGAGTAGGCTTTCGAGATCTGGGCGACAGCGTCGTCGATGACGGCGCTCTTATGAGCATCGACCAGCTTCTGGATCTCAGCCTTGACTTCGGGAGAAGGCTGGAAGCGGGAATACCAGTCGCTGCTGCGGCGAACGAGCCTGGCCTGCAGCGCGTGCTCAATCTTTCCTTGGATATCGCTGTCTTCCTGAACAGCGCGCATAACCGCCGAAAGAAGTTCCGGCTGTGCCACTTCAAGTAGGCGGCGTGCGTCTTTCTCATAGAACCGCCGGCCGAGCTCGGAGAGCAAAGCAGATTTCAGTTCCAGTTCGAATTCGGGGTCATCATCGACAAGCGCGCGAAGCGCCTTGCGATCGAGGGTGATTTTCATTCTTCAACTCCTGCCCAAAGCATCGCGTGCCCACCGAAACACAGGTGCCAGTAGCGCCAATATTTCAGGGCAAGCGGATCGCTCCGTTTGAGTTTCTTGCGGTGGTATTTGCGTAGGCGGTCGTGCTTCCAGCGGTCACGCTTCGGGATCATTGGGCACCCAAACCCACGCCATGACATAGGCGCCGTCGTCGCTAACCGAGACCACGGCGTGGTCATCGATCTCGCACTCGCCTTCACGGACGAAATCGAGCTCGGCCGCGACGGCCCGGTAGGCCGGGTCCTTGGCGTCGGGGCTAAGATAAGTGTCGATGCGGTTAAGCAGCAGCGACGTCTCGTCCTCGGTGAGGGGACGTCCGGCTTCGAGATAGTCCTTGAGAAGAGCCATCTCGCCGTTCGTGAAGCAGACCCAGGTCGCGCTGTCAGTCGACATCTTCGACCTCCTCGACGTCGTCGTCGACGGAGACGATCGTCATGGCAGGTGACACCGAAAAGTCCGGCAGATCCTCGTGGTCGAAGGGGAGACCGCTCACGTCGTAATCGGTGTCGATCTCGCCCTCGGCGACAACCGCGGCCCGGGCTTCTTCAGGGGTGTTCGCCTTCACATAGGCAGTGGCGGCGACTTGGCATTCGACGCGGAAAAGCTTCATGCTTCCTCCTTCACGAAGACCGAAAAATCCCCGTAGAATTTGCCATCGTGCTCGACGAGACCGTCGACGACGGGCAGGTGGTGGTCGGTGGGGTGGATATCGCTCAGCTCACGGCCGCCTGCCCACGATTTCATCTCGGCGAACTTCTCGGGAAAGAACTCCTCAATGACGTCGAGATGCGCTGCGATCTTGATGTCGCACATGTAGGTGACGTGAACATAGTCGAGAGGACCGATTGTCGGCCCATCGAACCCCCAGTCGTCGAGCTGTTCGTCAGGCGCGTTGCGGCCGTGGAAGAGGTGTAGATAAACGCCGGTCACAGGAGGGCCTCCTCAACAGCGACGAGCTCGTTGATCGCAACGCGCACGCGGCGCGCCGCTTCTTCAGCGTCGTCACAGCCCTCGTCCTCCGAGAGCTCGATCATCAGGAAGGTGAACAGGGTGTCGCCGACGTCGTGGATTTCGTCGGGCTGGACGTGATCGAATTCGCCGTCGGCATAGATGTTGGCGACGATGCGTTGGGGTCGATTGAACTTATTGGACATGGGGCCGTAGCTCCAATCGATCACTGGACGTTTCCATCCATAAGCGTGCTCCGCATTTCAGCGGCTCGTGCGGTCGGTAAACGAACCGGCCAACGACCTCGCCATCGACGACGAGATCGACTTCGTGGGCTCGCTCGGAGCCCCGATAATCCCGGAGGATTATCGGGGGCTCGTTGGTGCCGTGTTTCCGGTTGGAGGCGATGGCACACTGCGCGACATGGAGGATGCGCTTACGAGAGCGGCGGGAGTTCGCCATGGACGTGCTCGCCAGTGCTCAGGAAGAAGCCGCGCTTGTCAGGGCCAACAAGGACCCAGCCCAGCGGCGTCGTCGGTTCGTGGGGATGGGCGTCGGCGATCTCATAGGGGTCGATCCAGTCGAGGCACTCGACGAGATCCCAGTCGTCCTCGTAGGCGTCGCAAACGCCGTCTGCACCCGCCGTCACGAGGTTGCCACCGATCTGATAGACCGCCTTGTCCTCGGTTGTGCCTGGGAGGAGCTGAACCTCGGTGCCGTCGCCCGTCTCCCAAGTCTGGCCCGGCCAGTAGCGGAACGTCTTGGTCTCTTCCGTACCGTAGAAGACGGTGGTGGTGCCGAAATACTCGTCGATCTCGATGGGCGACGTCTCATCGATGATTTCCATCCGGCAGCACCGGCCCTTGGTGTCGTTGTAGTCACGCGGGATGGCCGTGACGTCAGCGGGGTCGATCTTCACGATCATCACCGGGTCGTCGCTGGAGCCGACAGGGCCTTTCTTCAGATACTCGATCGAGCAGAAGTGAATGCCGGAGGAGCAGGTGCGGTCAGGGTCCTCGTCGCACTCGCCCCGCGGCATCTCGAGAACGGCGCCAACCTTGTGAAAAAAGGTGCTGCCGGTCCTGTGATCCCAATAGTCTTTCTTCACTCGCTTGAAGGCGAGGATAAAGCCATCAGGGGTGATCGGCAGATTGGCCTTCTCGATCCACTGGTAAAGCTGCTGCTGAGCCCGATAAGATGGATTACCCTGCAAACGCTCCAGAAAGGCGACGAGCGGGGCAACAAGACCGTCCTCGCCACTCTTCAGGAAAGCGAGGATCTTGCGGGTGAGGTAGGTGTCGACCGGGCGATCCTGATATGTCAGGACGCCATCCTCAATGCGGACATAGCCCTGCATGTACCGGACCACGGCTTCCTTGATATCGACGAGACCTCGATAGAATTCGACATCGTCAACGCCATCGCGAAGGGCCTCGCGGACCTTCTCGAACTGGGCGTGCGACGAAGGAACGACAACGGGTTTGGACCCGAGCATCAGGGTGATGCTCTGGTCGGTCATGATATAGGGGATCATCAGATGAACTCCTTGAGGAGCTGCTTCAGCGGCTCGCTCAGATAATTTGCTTCGAGGAGGGCTTTCGCCCGCCACTGCTTGGTGTTGAATGCGTTGGCGAGCCGCTCAGTATTGAGGCGAGGCGGCAACTTGGGAGTGACGGCGTCCTGCAGAACGGCAGGGGCGCCCTTCGCGGGTTTGATGTATTGCTCGTGCAAGGCAAAAATCTTGCCAAGCGGCGTGTTCGGCTTCGGCGCCCGCGGGAGCCGATCGACATATCGCAGGAGGGGTCGCAAGTGCTCGTCGTTGAGCAGGGCCTTCGCCTGCGGCAGGGTCGGGTATTCGGAAAGCTTTCGAGCAAATGCGGTTTTGTAAGCTTTCTCGAAGGGCGTGAAATGCTTCACGGCCTTGGCATCGCCCTTGTTCACGAAATAGATCTCATCGAGCGGAATGAGGCCCGACAGGATCTGTTCCTGAAGCGAGTAAGGGATCCCGAAATTCTCCATCACAACGACAATGCCGTCATGAGGCATAACAATTTCCTCCATGTGATCCCGCCACTTAGCGCCCCATTTCGTGATTTGGCGGTATTGGAAAACACGGGCGTCAGTGCGCTGCGCACTCGCATATCTGGCCCGCTCGGGCTTCGGCAGATCCGAAGTCAGGATGACGTCCTGCGGATTGCCATAGGCTTCGAGTGCTTTCTCGCCACGAAGGACGAGAACTTCCTGGCCGCTGTAGAGGTTACTCTCGGCCCAATGACGGATGCGAGCGATGTTAGCGTTCTTCGAGCTCGGCTCGAGATCGTCATAGATGACGTACTTGATGCGGTACGGCGTGACGCTGAGGTGGCTTTCCCAACGCGCGGGTGGAACCTTGTGAGCGCGACGTGAGAGCTCGAACTTCCACGCTTCGACGCCCGACATCACCGGGGGAGTCAAATACTGCTTGATCTCCTGGCCGCGCCAGCGCGCGTACTGGGTCACGAGCTTGCCGCGGCCGATATGATATTCGCCGCCGATTTCTTCATGCATGGCGATCGTCGCCGCCCAGAGCGAGGGTTCCTTGTCGAACATCGTCGGGATCGAGGCGACGACCTCGTCGATGATCTCTTCAAGCTTGTCGGCGATCGTCTGGTTGGTGAGATCGCTGTAGAGCAGCGTCTCGCGCGACGGCGTGATGCTGACCGATCCGATCGGGACATAAAGATCGAGACCGCAATAGAAGAAGGGATTGAGCCGATTGTTAGACCGGAGCTCGTAGGGCAGCTTCGTCACTTCCACGGGGTAGCGCACGCCGCCCATGACGACGTGGAAAGTGCGTGTCTTATTGATAATGCCCCAGCCGTCGCCGAACTGGTCATATCTGACCGGTTCTATCGAATAATTGGTCACTTTTGGGAACGGAGTGAAGAAGGGGAGCACCTTTTCCGCGGCTTCGCGAAAAGCTCCGAAATCGCTGACTTCGACTGGGAAGCTGACCTCGACACCGTTGGGGGCGCTGGTCGGCTCCTGGGACAAGAGCGCGATCGCCGGGATGCTGTCCTCGTCCTTGTACACCGAATAGACCGAGCAGATGCCGTCGTGCGTGGAGACGACGACGTACTGGTCGGTGTAGGAGAAGGGCGCCTTTGAGCCGATCCCCCAGCCCCCGATTTGGTCGTTCGACTGGTCCTTGGTCGAGCCATCGGTGTAGGCCATGTACGACGTCATCATGAACTCGTGGCTCATGCCTATCCCGCTATCGGTGACACGGAGATAGGGATCGAACTCGTCGGGAAGCCAGACCGTGACCGGGGTCTCGATCTTGCCCGCCGCGGTGTGGGCGTCGATGCCGTTGGCGACGAGCTCGCGCACAATCGCCGTATATTTGTCCGCGTAGATCTGGGTGGCGAACATGTCGAAGACCTTCGCCGTGGCTTTGACGGTGGCACGCGCTGTCTCCATCACGCCCGAGGGCGTGACGTTGCGTGCCTCATGCTGAAGCAACATGTTGAAATTCCTTATCCGTAAACGATCTCACCGTAGACGGCGAGCTGCAGGAAGACGTCGGCGTCTTCCGCGTCGTAGGTTTCATCGACCACGGCGAGTGCCCGCCGCGGGTACAGTTCGTTGAGGAGGCGCCAGCCCTTTGCGAGGGTGTCGGCGTCGATCGTGTGAACGTCGCCCTCGCAATCCGTCAGCGCGAGCTTGAAGGGCGAGCAGTAGAAGCGGGGGTCGGCGTAGTAGGGGGGCTCGAACAGATCCGTGCCGCTGACGAGCTCGAGCTCGTGAGCCCAGTAGCCGCATCCGCCTTCAATGGCGGTCACCATCAGGTCGGCGAGCATGCCTGGGCTGAGGGAGTAGGTCACGGTTGCGTCGATCACAGCACGATCTCCCTGATAATCTTGGACATCTGCTTGTCGCCTTGGACGTAGCCGGGGCGGGGGGCGTCGGATGTGGGGGTGCCAAAGCCGGCCTCCTCGATCTTGTCGACGCGCAGGAGCGCCCAGCAGGGTAGGGGACGGCTTGCCTCGCCGTCGATCTGAAAGCCCCGGATAACGGGGGCGTTGTCCTTGACCGAAAGGCCCACAGCGTGGACTTCGATCGTCTTCGGCTTACCCTCATAGAGGATGCACAGGGGGATGGCGCGGTCGAGCGCCTCGACCGCGAGTTCGATAATGTTCATGTGGTGAGAGTCCCTAAAACGGTAGCGTTTGATAGGGCGTTTGGGGGTAATCGCTATGCGAGATAGTTGAATTTCTCGGGCAGCGGATCGGGTCCGCACGTGATGGCGGTGAGCTCGTCCTCGTCGGGGATGGGCTTACCGTCGAGTAACCATTTGATCCGAAGCCCTGCGCCTCGGGGCGTATCATCAACCAGCGCCCATTCGCCGCTGAAACACCATTCGGCTTCCTCCGACCACCAGCGCAGGCCAAATTGGCGAAGGCAGTAGCCCCGCCATCCTTCGTCTAACTCGGGTTTGATGCCGGCACGCGGCCCGTGGCCGAGCGCACAGGCAACCGTGCCACAGGAGTGCACCGAATCTTGGGGGAGATACTCGACCTCTGTTCCGGGGATCCTGCAGAAGGTCCCCATGTCGAAGTCGTCGTAGTCGGGGGGTAGGGCCAGCAGGTAATCTGCCAGCTTGTTCAGATTGTCGCGGTGCATTTTATCACCTCAAGGGCTTCGCGGGCGGCCTGGGAGAGCTGCTCGCGGGTCTGCCAATCGAGCGTCGAGTGAAAGATCACATGACGCATAACGTCTTCGATCTCGGCCAGCAGTTCGGGGTCAGCGACGCCAGTGGCTTCGCTGATCGTCTGGGTATATTGAGAGGTCATCAGTGATCTCCCTTGGGTTGAGCGAGGGCGGCGCGGAGCATGGCGTCCCATATTTCGTCCACGACGCGGCGGATTGGCTGCCTGCCTCCCCATAGGTCACTGCTGAAAGCGGCCAGATACATCGCCTCGGTGGGTTCGCGCGGCACGGTGACACGCTCGGTTTCATCAACCTCCTGTGCGGGGGTGGCGGAGAGGGCGGCGAGATCATCTGCGATATCGAGCGGGTCTGTATCGAGGATGCCGCTCGGAAGCGTCATATCGTGATCGTTGGCGAGAAGCCAATCGGAGATGGCGCGCAACCATTCTTCTGCTCGCTTTACCGCATCCTCCCCCGCCGCGCGGTTCTCGCCTGACGGGACGTAATTCGGGTCTGCCGCACGCGCTGCCGATTCCATTGCGGCCCTGAACGGCGCATAAAATTTCTTTGCACGTTCTGCTGCTGCACGCGCCTCGTCCCACGCATCACTCATGGACGCGCTCGATCATGGGGTTCTTGATCCACATGCGGTCCCAGTTTGCGCGATTGTCGTAGGCCATCCAGTGGGCGAGAGCCGCTGCAGCTTCCTCGTAAGTCGCAAAGACCGTGGCTTCGTCGGGGCGGTGGGGTCGGACAATATTGGGGCCTTGCCCAACGAAAAGCTGCCCGAAGCGAACCTGCCCGTAAGCATATTTCGCGCCGCGCTTGGCGCGGGAGGGCTTCTTGATGGTGAAGCGGATTCTATATGGCATTTCGCAGGGTCTCCAGACGTGGCCGGACAAGCAGGCCCTGCTCGTCGGCGTATTTGTTCCTCAGGTTTTGGAGGTGCGCCTCGCTTTGGCGAAGCTGGGTTTGCAGGCGGTCGTGGCGCGCAAAGGCGCGGCGGAGTTCAGCCGCCGTAGACTGTCGTGTCATAGAGGCGATCCCCGGTCGGAAGGTCGTTGTGCAGGGCGTAGAGGATGCGCTTGCCGGCGCCTTGGGGCGTGTTGTCGATCTCGCTCCACGAAGCGCTGAACATATAGTTGGTCAATCTGGTGTTGTTTCCGAAAACACGAGGAATGTAGTCGCCCCAATACTCACCCGGAAGCGATGGGATGCCTGCCATCGGTCCATGACCACCGGCGCAGGCGACGGTTCCGCATTCGGTCGCGCCCGGGCTACGGCCGTCCGCGGTCCACCACGACATGTCGAACTCTTCGTAGTCCTCGGGCAGCGCAATCAGATAGGCCGCGAGACGGCGCAGGTTCTGATACTGTTCGAGGGTCAGGCCGTGCGGATATGCGAAGCCTTCGGTCGAGTTGTGGGCAAGGAAGTGGCGGATGCGGAGGGCGGCCGCCCAGGGGCAGTCGACGTTGCTCTCACTGAACAGAAAACGGTACGCAGGGGAATAGAAGGGGGCACCGAGAAGATCTGCCGCCACATCGTTCCAATTCGCCTGCCCCTCCCAGCCGCTGATGCCCGTGTAAGGAACATGGCCTACGGCGCAGGCTGAGGTGCCGCAATGATCAGGATTACGGACGGAGATACCATCGAAAGACGTATCGTCACAATTATACACATCCATGTTGAAGTGGGCGTAATCGACCGGCAGCTCAATCAGGTAATCAGCCAAGATCGATAGGTTGTGCCGTTGTAGATCGGTGAGCATTGTCGAGCTCCTCGAGAATAGTGAAGCCAAGCGCGAAGGCTTGTTGCCGTGTTCGGCAGGATTTGATGAAAAGGGCTTTCGCCTGGTCGTACTGACCGGCGAGGAGAAGTTCGGTGATCGGATGATGGGCCATAGTTTTGGGTCTAAATAAGAGACCCGGAGCCCGTGACTTGTGAGGGGGAATTATGCGTACGCAATCCCGGCAAATACTGCGAAAAGACCGAAGGCCAGATCGAGGAGGTGGACGGGGCTGAAGCCGTGGTCGAGGATTTCGGCGAGCGCGCCTCCGAGAATGTAGCCGCCAGCAATGCTGGCTGCGAGTGCCGCTGTCATATTTCGTTCCTTTCCATGAACTTGATCAGGCTCTCGCGGTGCTTGAACCGGCCGAGGCGCTGGAGTTGGTCGAGGGTGTAGCCGTCTTCCTTCGCACGGCGGAGGACGCGGACCTTCTGCTGGTTTTGGATGCGGCGGGCGTGCTGACCCCTATGTGGTTGGCAGAGCACGCCTTTTCTCCTCGCGGCGCTGACGCGCCAGAAGATCCTTGGCCTTCGGGTTCGTAAGGCCGAGCCACTTGCCGCGGCCCATGTAGTGGACCTTGCGGGGCGGCATCGTGATGTAACCGAGGAGCTTACCAGTTTTCAGGTCGATCTTCGGATGGACGGGCTTGGAAGGGAGGACTTGCCGCTGGATGCGGCGGACGAGACTGCTCATATTACCAAGCTTTCTGGAATTGGGTTTTGATGACGACGTAGTGGTCGCAGTCGGCGATGCCGGAGACCACGAGGTGGCCGATGTTGCCGGGGTTGGCGACGTGGAGAGTGTCGGCGGCGGTGTAGGAATAGTCACCGCCTTTCCAGCCCTGGAAGGTGCGGCCGTCGATCGCGCTCTTGAGCTCGTCGTGCAGGTCGCGGACCGTGGGCTGCGCATCGGGCATGTTGGAGTGGCCCAATGCCGGCTCGGCATAGATGCCGCGCCACGAGGCTACGGTCGTGGGACGCGCCGGGAAGTCGAACTCGATCAGGGCGTCGGGGTCGCAGTTGCGAAGGAGAACGATAAGGTCGCCGATCGTGATCGTCATGAGGCGTACCTTTTGTCGAATTCGCGGTAGAGTTGGCGGTGACCCCGGCAGGGCTCGTCGCAATCTTTGGGGATTGGCTTGTCAGCTAGGACGTAGCGGATGCGCGCGGCGGCGCCCCAGTGGTGGTTGTCGACCTCGTCCCAACCTCCGCCAAACATCCAGTACCAGCGGGGGCCGAACTCGCCGGATTCACCCGTGAAGAGACAGGAGTAGCTGTTCCAGTCGACACGGTGGTCGTCGAAGATCATTTTGGGCGGGACGTAAATGCCTGCTGCAGGGCCGTGGCCGACTGCGCAGGCGACGGTTCCGCACGAGGCGACCCCGCCGTTGTGCAGGGCATAGTCCTTGACCGTCTGCACCGCCGCGTGATCGGGTACGAGATAGCTGTCCATGTCGAAGTGCTCGTAGGACTTCGGCAGGCTCTCGAGGTAGGTCGCGAGCTTGTCGAGACGCTTGCGGTTGATGGATTTCAAGGTCATGCTACTAAGTCCTTGATGCTCTCGATTGCGAGGCCGAGGCGGAATTTGAGGATCTCGCAGGCGAGACCCGTCGCAACGATGAACTCGCCGTTGTGCTCGAGCCGGTTCAGATTGAGGGTCAGGGAGTCGTAGGCCTCGGTGGCTGAGTGCATCGCGATATCGAGCACGCGCTCGGCCTGGTCCCGCTCGACGCCTTTGGCGATGAGAAGGTCGACGTTGGATTTGCGGAATTCTTCTGCGGTCATGTGCAGGGGCTCCCAGAATTTGGGGCGGACGGACAGGTGTTGCGGAGGAAGTCGCTATGCGACTTGCAGGATAGATCCCGCCGTGCGGGCCTTGTCGGCCCATTCGGTAATGGTCAGATCGGTTGAGAAGTGAATGTCTCGCTCGATGCCGAGGCCGAAGGGGAGGCGGAGGCCTTGTAGTTCCTGGAGGCTGATGTAGCCGAGCTCGGGACAGCCGAATCCCAGGTCGGCGAGGCCGAACAGGGTGTCGCCGTCTTCGTCAAGTTCGGAGACGAGCCACGTTGCGGCGCCGACGGGATTGAAGAATTTGACGAGGGGTTTGCCGGTCTGGTTCGTTTGAAGTGCTTTGACCAGCGACGCGGTTAGGAGTTTCACTTGCGTTTCTCCGCGGCAAGGGCTTGGCGAATGCGGTCGAGCACGGCCTTGCGGTGGTCGTAGAAGTCGTCGCTGTGGGTGCGAACGCGCTGGAGTTTGGGGTCGTATTCGCCGACGACGGGGCGGGGGCGGGGAGGCATCACCATGTTCTATGCTTTTCGGCGACCCACTCGCCGCCGTCGTATTCGCAGATCTCCCATTCAACGTCGTCGGGGATCTCAACGATTTCGAGCTGGGCGAACTCGCCATTCGCCGCGGTGCCGAGCTCCTCGACGGCGGCGATGAGGGCCGGGTCGTCGCGGTCGAGGTCTGTGTCCGAGATGCGTGCCGCCGAAAACTCGGCATTGATGCGCTGACGCTCTTCCAACGGGAGAGTTGCCCAGTTGTCCGGGACCTCGATCGGCTCCGGCACCAGCCAGTAGGTCCAGTATTTGACCAGACTGAATTTCCCTTGGCGGGGATAGAGGGTCAGACCCTTGTGCCGGGCGTAGGCGAGCATGCCCTCGTGGCTGAGGCTGAAGCCGCCGTAACAGCGGTTGACTACGATTTTGCGCGTTTCGCGAAGCGCCTCGCCATAGCTATTGGCCATTTCCTTGGCCGGAGTCAGCGTGTAGCTGCCGTCCCTGTTGTCCACCCAGATGACGCGCTTGGCGTCCTCCCAGTCGTGGACGAGCTCGAGGGGGAGGCGAAGGAATATGTCGCCGTTGGGGTCGCGATCGACCCACTGGCTAAAGACGTTGCCTTGGCGCATGTCAGAGTTCCTTGACGTAGGGCGGCAATTCGACCCATTCCGGCTGATCATCAGCAATGGGCAGGGCGTAGCTCTGAGCCTCTTCCTCGGTGAATACGGTAGCGGTAGCGAGAGCCCCGAAACCGTCCTCGTTGTTCCAGAAGAGCAGGGGTTCGTGCCCCGTGTCGTCGTCGAGCGAGCCGACGCGGGCGCAGATGACGTAGCGAACGCTCTGGCCCTCGGTGTTCAGGTAGGTTTTGCCGAGCTCAATCACCGGCGTTCTCCTTGAGCTTGAGGTAGGCCTCGATCAGCTCGTCGCGGTTGGCGAAGCCGGTGCGGCGCTCGATCTTCATGTCGAGGAACTGCGGGGTGTGGTCCTCGAAGTAGGAGCGCAGTTCGCAGAACTGTTCCACGCCAACGAGGTTGGCCTTGAAGATGTGCTTTGCCTCGGCAACGCCGTGGCCGTTGACGAGATAGACGTTCATCTCGCCGGGCATGTCGGCGAGCAGGGCTCGGAGTTCCATGACCTTCATAGCGCAGCGATCCTCTCGTCGAGCAGGGCGAGGACTTCGGCGTGGGTGTGGGTGTCGTTGAAGCGGACGTAGGAGACGCCGTTGAGGAGCGGGCTCGCGTTCAGGTGGTCCTCGATTTCGTTTATGTTCCCGCCGAAGTCGGACCCCTGCGTCTGGTAAATGGCGCCCATCAGGCAGAAGCAGACAGCCTCGCGGGCGGGAACGGTAATGGGTGTGCCCTCGATGGTGCGACCGCAGTAGTGCTGCGTCCAGCGCTGGGGGTCGGCGAGGAGGTCGCGGATGGCTTGGAGGTCCGCTCTCAGATCGTCGGCCATGCGAGTCCCCTTTTGGCGAGAAGACGGGTGAGCGCGGTGGTGTTGCTCGTGTCGAAGGCGTACTGGAGGTCTGACAGCTCCTGGAGCTGGTCCGGGTCGGCGAGATGCACTCGGTGGTCGGCAACAAGCATGCTGATCACCGAGGGGTCGCGGCCGCCGCGCAGCGGTTCATCCGCGGCCTCGCGTTCCTCGGGAGTCATCATTGCGCCGATGATGCAGGGCGCCGAATAGGTGCACTTGCCGATGTGGGGTGCGGCCTCGTCGACGTGGGCTTGGGTGAGGTTGTTGAGGTCGATTGTGGTCATTGAGAATTCCTCACAGTGAATCGCGTCTTCTCGTCGGCGGCAAAGAGCGTGCCGTCGTTGTTGACGTAGTGGGTGCACGCCCCGCGCACTTCCGAGGTCCAGGGGCTGGTTGGAAACTCGACGGGGGCGGCGTCCGGGCGATGGTGATAGGTGCGGTCTATCTTGACCCGAAAGGCCGGCCCGCCGTCGCGTGGCACGGCCTCGATGGGCCTATCCCAGTCAATCACGCTCGAACCTCGACGGTGGGCTCGGGCTTGATGAGGCCGAGCTCCTTGAGCACGAGAACGAGGTTAGTCTCGGCGCTTTGAAAGGGACTTCCGTTGCGGACGTAGAATGCTCGGGCCTCGCTCTCGGTCATGCGCTTGATCTCGACCGTGTCGGGGTCTTCCTCTTCCAGATCGGTAAGATTGGTCTCAAGATATCCGATCCAGATCTCGCCGTCGTCCCAGACGCCGCCGTGAAGCGCGGTGGGGTCGCCGGTGACTGTGCCGGTCTTGCCCCTCCGGTCCGGTGACCAGATGCCGGTGTATTTGACGCGCCGGGTTGGGGTTTCGGGGGCGACGGCACGGCGGTAGCCAATGATGTCGCCGGCGCAATTGCCGCGGTGGTCCCAAATGGCATATGGAGAGGGTGTCTTCCACAGCGTGCGGTCACGGAAGATAACTTCCTTGCCGTCCCAGTCAGCCGGCGCGTTATCACCGCCCGGCCAGTAGACGAAGTCGGTGCCGTGCTCCTGGTTGTAGCGCTGGACCGTGTAGTAGGGGTGGTCTTTGGGGAGGCGGATGCTGATCGGGCAGTCTCCTTTGCCACCCCATACCCACCACAGGAGAGTTTTGCCGTTTTCTCCGAGCCAGTCGTCGGGCGTGTTTTCAAAGAGACCGATGTCGTCTTCGCGGAGCCAGTCGGGGGCGACCCCGTTCACGATGATGCGGTCGCCGTATTTCTGGTCGGCGGGACGGTAGCCGATGATGTCGTATTCGGGATAGAACCGGCTCCTGGTCGGGGCGTGCTCCCAGCTGCGATCCGCGGCGTCGTCGAAGACGGTGCCATCGCGGTAAAGGATCTCGCCGCCGTCATAGTCCTCGGGCGCGCTCTCGCCGCCCGGCCAGTAGGTGAAGCCCTTGTCGGTTGCGAGGTAGTAGGCGTGGCCCTCGGGGAGGCGGATGGCTTTGATGACATGCCAGCACCAGTTGTAGGCCGGATTGCCTGCGCCGCGCTCGGAGCAGCGCCAGCCGGATGCGGTCTGGAGGTCGACGACAGTTTCGGTGTCGAGCAACCACGAAGGGCGGCCGTTGGGGGTCGGGATCGCGGGACCCCAGTTGATTTTGTCAGTCATGGATGTGGTCCTTGATGGTGCGGAGGTTCTGGATGACGCGGGAGAGGTGGTTCCGGTCGTTGTCGACCCAGATTTCGTCGAGCCGGACGTCGGGGAGGATCGCGCAGACCTCGTCGGTGATGGAGGCGTCGAGCTCGAGCTCGCGGGCGAGGTAGCCGAGGGCGCACCAGTAGCAGGCGCGGGGGTCGAGCACGTTTACCCTGTTGTTGTATTCGTCCTCGGCGAGGTTGCCCCTGCAGCGGTCAAGCGGGTCGGTTTCGAGCCATGCGATGGTGTTGTCGATGGCTTGAGCGAGGGTCACCACGACGAGTGATACTCGTAGTCGAACTCGGGCTTGGCGAGGCAGCGGTCGAGGCCCATGGTCAGGCTCCTTCGTTGCGGGCTTCGATGCGCCCGTCGATGTAATGGACGTAGCCGTAGTCGAGGGGGCGGCCGCCGTAAGGGGTCTCGGGCTCTTCGGTGCCTTCCTCGAAGAGGTAGGTGTCCCAGCGAGGGCCGCAGCATGGACAGGAGCCGCTGTCGTCGTAGCCCTGGATGATGGCGTCGAGCCGGCGCACGGCATCGTCGCGGTCAAGGGCTTCGACACAAAGCGCGAGACCGATACCCCTGGAGGCGTCTTCGTCGAAGTAGCCGCCGCTATTGTTCTGGCGGATGGTCCAGAACTTGGTGGTGATGGTTCGGGTGGGCATCATGAGGTCCTTTCACAGATGATCCGGCCGATCTCGCGGTCGACGGTGACGTTGAATTTTTGATGCGAGCGTTGGAGCGCCCGGCTGAGGCGGTTTCGGGGTTTGACGACACCGTGACCGGGGAGGGTCTTGAGGATGAGTTGGTCTCCGGGCTGGAGCTTCTTCAGCAACAGGCGAAGGACCGGGCGGTCGTCGGGCTCAATGATGATCTCGAGGCGCATCAGGCGGTCCTTGTGATGACGATGACCGGCTCCCCGCGGACTTTGCGGAAGTTGAAGTGGCGGTTCGGGAGAAGGCGCTGGCAGGCGCGGGTGAGGCGCCGCCACATGGTGGGGTAGTGGGGGCAGTGGATCGAAATGGCGTCGCCGGGGCGGGTGAGGGAGCGGAGGGTCTCGTCGAGGGTGTCGTGGAGGCTGAACGGTGGCAGGGGGGTCGCCTGAGGGGCGGGGGCAACGACTTCCTGCGGGTGACGCAGGTAGACCCGGCCCTGGTGGATCTTCAGGCGGACGCCGTGGCGCTTGGCGTACTGGCTGGCAGCGCTGCGGACCGAGGCGTATTTCTCGGGCGGGAAGGGGAAGCTGTCACCGGGAGTGGTGAGCTCTTTGAAGGGGTAGGTCGTCATGGCCCAGGTTGTGGCGCTGGTCGTCGCCGTTGTCGTGGGCGAACGGAGAAGTCGCTGTGCGACTTGACTCGGATATTAACAATCGGGGGTGTTCAATAACTCTATAGAGAGTTTGTTTTGTGCTAGTCGCTGTGCGACTTCTATTAGGATATTAACATCCCTTATATATAAAAATATTTTTAGAGAGAGAGAGAGAGAGAGACCAAATGTAGAGAATAGGAATATATTAGATAGGATATGGAAATATCCAAAAATTCCTTACTCGCCCCCCAGTGCCTATTTTTTAGGCACTGCCTAAAAAATAGGCACTCTCACCAACAAGTCGCACAGCGACTAGCACAAAACAAACTCTCCATAGAGCAATCGAACCGCCCCGATTGTTAATGTTTGCCCTTGAAAAGCAGCCTTCCTGACCGTTTCGCTCGCCTAAGCACCCGCGCATCGACGCCATGAACAGTGGCCCCAGATCGCACAAGTGCGACCGAATAGCTCGGCAACGCGCCCAGCTGCATGAACTTCACGGCATCTTCCTCGGTCACGCTGGCAACATTCCTTCTGATGTCCTCCTCGCGCACGACCACTTCCCGTAAGCCGCGCTCGATCTGGTCGCGGCGTAGCCCCGGCATCAGGATCATGAGGTCTCGCGGGCGGAAGCCCGGTGTCTGGCAAAGCACACCGAACTCGTAGACCCAGAACGGATTGACGCGCTCGAGCCTCCGCCGATAGAGGACGCTCTGGAATTTGGGGCTGGCCTGGTTACCGGACAGGATATCCATATCGAACAGCACGGCAGTATCCACCCTTCAGCTTCTGGCAATCCTCCAGCGTCAGGCCATAGTCGACGACGTAGACGTCGCCGCGGTCGATGACCTCGAACTGGTAGAGCGGTTCCGCCACGACCTCGGCCTTGTCGTGGTCGTCGTCGTTGGAGAGGTGGAGCAGGAGCGCGAGGGGCCAGCAGAGCAGGCCCACAATGATCCAGGGACTATCACGCATAACTCAATCCTTCCTCATGGATGCCGACGAGAATATCCTCGACGAAGCGCGGCTCGACGGCGTAGGAATTGCCCCACATCGGGGCGTCGTCCGGGAGGTGGCGGGCGCACCACGCCCTGGCGTCGTCGGTGATGAGACGGAGCCGGCGTCGCTCACAGGAACTGATCCTCAAGCATCGTGATCAGCCCGTCGAAGTCCTCCTCGGGGCCGAGGAGGTCCGCCAGCATGAAGACCATGTCGTGGTCGTAGCAGTCGGCGAGGTCGAGGAGGTAGTCGTAGCGGCTGGCAAAACCGTCCTCGGCGTAGCGCTCGAGCGGGATAGTCCTCTCCTCGTCGATGCGTTGGCGTGAACTAAGCATAGTATTTGCTCCCTAAAATGACCTCGGCGTGGCGGCAGACCCGGTCGTCGATGTTGGCGACGTCGTCGCGCATGAGCCGGTCCCGCGCGTCGTCGAAGAGGTCGCGCACGGCGTCGACGTGGTCGAAGACATAGTCCTCGAACTTGTCGCGGGGCTCAGCGTTGGGCGTCGTGAAGATCCAGACGCCCAGGAGCACCGCCACGACCCCGAGAAGGCGCAGGAACGCTGCGAGAAGATCGTCGAGAGGCATGGGGGCCGCCACGACGACGACCCCCAGCACGACCACGAGGAGGCCCAGGACGCGCATCACAGCGCGTACCTCTTCCAATTACGGATGGCGTCCTCGATCACGCGCTCGTCCACGCCCACGAGACGTGCCTTGTCCCGGCCGAGGCGCTTGACGACGCGCTTGAGGCTGAGGTCGGGGTGGCGGGTGCGCTCGAAAGTCGCGACGAAGCGGTCATAGATGCGCGCGGCTTCCTCATATTTGCCCTGGCGGCCGGCCCGGACCATGAGATTGGCCTGGAAGAGGGCGGCTTCCTCGGCGAGGCGGGACTGCGCAAAGCGCGGGCTGGGGTCGTTGAACGAGCGAAGATGCCGCTCAAAAACCTCCGAGTTGGTCTCGCCGAGGTCTACGGGCTCGTCGACGACGTCGGCGAAGTCGATATCAAGCTCAAAATCAGACATTACGGATCTCCCCATTGGAAAGGCGGACGCGCAGCTGCTGACCGGTCGCCGCGTTCAAAAGACCGACGACCCCGTCACGGCACGCGGCCGGAAGGATGGTGAAACCCTGAGCCGCGAAGCGCCGGGTTTCAGGGAGCGCTCCGAGGTCGAGTTGAAGAATGTTCCAAACAGGCATGATTCGTCTCTCCTTCGATGGGAAGTCGCACAGCGACTTGTGAATGCGTGCGCGACGCGCACGACAAATCACCCCGGAAAGCGGTGCCGCTCCGGGGTGATTTGTTTCAGATTGTCAGGGACTTAGTCGTCCGGGTTCATCGCCTTGTGATAGGCGTTGGCCATGCGCTCGAACTTGAGCGCGGCAAGGCGGGCATTCTCGGCTTTTTGGGTAATTACCCAGTTTTCGTGCTGCTGCGCGCGGCGCTCGCGCTCTTCCTGGGTCGCGTCCAGGCGCAATTCATCATTGTGCTTGAAAATGGCGGTAAAGGGCTTGTTCGGGCGGAGCGAGGGGTCGGGCTTGTAGGTGCGGCTTTCAACGCCCGCGCCCTCAAGCATGGCGCGCAAGACCTTGCGTTCCTCGACAATCGACTGGCGCAGCTGCTCGACCGGGATCTTGCGGTTGATCTCGCGGAATTCGGGCCGTGGAAGTCGCCGGTTTCGGGCCGCCCGAAAACCCGGAATATACCCCGGGCTTGCTTCGAGCCCGTCAGGGGTCGGATCGGTCCAGCGCGCGAGCTGCTCGGCGTTGGTGCGGACGCGCTGCGCGCGCACGAGGTCGTCAAGAATTTGCGACATGGCGTTGCCCTTTTCGTGGCGGGGAAAAAGGCCCGGTTTTGGGTAATTACCCAAAACCGGGCAGGGGGGCGGGACAGCCTTTTATGCGGCCTCTTTGTGCTCCACCGGGGCAAGGCTGGCGCTTGCCGTTTCAATCGCGGCCATTACCGCGACCAGCTCGCCTTGCACGCCCGCCAGAACGTCGGCGGGAAGCTTGCCGATATAGTCGGCAACGCTGGCGAGAACGCCCTTTGCGTGCTCCACCGGAGAGAGGGCCGGCGCTTTGCCCTCAGCCTCTTTTTCGGCCTCAGCCTCTTTTTCGGCCTCAGCGCTAGCGGGGTCATCCGCCTGAAGCTTCGCCTTGACCAGCGCCCGGATGCTATCGCGAAGGGCGTAAACCCCCTTGGCCGCGCCTTCCGCCTTGGTCACAAAGGCGTCAATGGCCTCGCCGATGGCCGGAACGCTCTCGCCATAGGCCTTGAAATTGTCGTCAATCTCAAAGATTGCCTTGAAGCAATTGCGCGCCGCTTCGCCGCCCTTGGCATAGCGAAGGCCATTAATGCTATCAACCGCCTTGCCCTTGGGGGTCTTGGGATTGCCATGCGCCGCGAGAACGGTAACCGTGAGCGCGGATTGCGTCACGTTGCCAGCCTTGAGGCCACCAAGCGCCATGCGCGCCACGTCATCGCTCTTGTTCGCAACAGCAACGCCGTTCTCGCGAAGCTTGCGAATGTCCGCACCGAGGGCGACCGCGTCAAAAGTAAACATAACCAATTTCCCTTCAAAATTTTGGGTAAATACCCAAATTTCTCCCCGGAATTTGAACGCACGTCTCCCTGCCCCGGAGAGGGGCGGCAGATAGACGGGGGGCATAGGGCAGCATCCGGCGAAGCGCACTTCGCAAGGACCGGCCCCCGGCCCACCCCCTTGATACAGACTTCGCCCAGGCGTTCGCTCCTAAGTTGCATGAAGGGTAACACGCTGATTTTACGTCATTTTTTAGTCGTGAGGGGGCCATTATCCCTTCTCTCTCCCCGGGAAATTTTGAAAATTTCCGCTTGTAATATTATTACGTCGAGGGCATCCTTCACGACATGCGCAACTATCTCGTCCTAGCCACCGCCCTGATCCTCAGCTCCGTGCCGGCGCAGGCCCGAAATCTCAGCCAGGAGCTCGCGCGAGCGCCGGTCGTAGCGCTCTCGTCAGCCAAACCTATCCACGTCGTGGAGCGGTGCCTCCTGCTGATCGATTACGCGCCGCTCGCCACGGCGTACCGGCCGCCCGAGACGCCGAACCGCGGCCTGATTGTTTGGCAGACCGGCGATGTGGTGGAGATCATAAAAAAGGAGGACGGCGTGACCGTCCTCCTTCGCAATACCCGCCTCGAAAAGAAGGCGCGTGACTGTCTCTAGACTTCGCCGAGTGCCTTGATCCGGACTTTTCGGAACATCGCCCGCTTGACCCCGGCCTTGTCCTCGTACGGGACCTGCGGGTAGCCCAGCTCCTCCATCATCTGCAGAAATCGCTCGAAAGTGACGTTGAAGCCCCGGGAAACCTCCCGCATGTAGAAGACATACTGGTCGAAGCACTCGCGCGCGTCCGCTGCATCCTCCATGCTCTCGGTCGGGCGCACCTTGTCGTTCGACTGGAGCCACGCGGCGACGCTGTTGTTCGCGCGCTGGATCTGGTCGAGCCGCGCTAGGTGGCTCTTGGGCTGGGTATAGTCGTTCTGCCGGAGCAGGCGCGCCAGACCCTGCACCGCCCATGCCGCGATCGCCTCCCGCTCCTCGGCCACGAGCACCTCATGATAGTCGGGAATGCGCTCTTCCGCCGGCACGACCTTCTCGAAGTCGAATATCTGCCAGCGGCGGACGAAGCCCATCGACGTGTCGCGCGATCGCGGCAGATGGTTGGAGGCGAACCAGTGTGCCGCGATGGGAGCGAAGGTGAAACCGTCGCGGCCCTTGAACTCGGTGCTCTGGGTTGCGCCTTCGACCACTTCCTTGAACGCCTTGCCGTCGATGACCGTCTCCTCGGGAAGCTCCCCGCACACGTTCAACGTGCGGCCGACCATCCCGGAGAGTTGGAACCGCTGGCCCCAGCGCTCCGGAGACAGGGCGCAGATCGCCTTTGGAGGCATCATCGCCTGCAGCACCTCAAGGGCCTGTGACTTTCCGGTCTTCGCCTTCCCGTAGAGCAGGAAGGCGCGCTGAAACCGCGGAGCGATCCCGAACATCGTGGCGGCAAACGCTTCCTGAAGCGCCATCACCTTCTCGGCATAGTCCTCGTCGTCGCCCCATGCGCTCTCGAGATAGGCGAGCCACTTGTGGGCCTCACCCGCGCGTTCGGGCACGTAGTTGAACGGCATGGTGAAGGTCTTGCCGTACTTCGGCGAGTGGTCGTGGAGCACGCCGCCGCTGTCGAGGAAGCCGTTCGCGAAGTTGATCCCGATCTCATATTCCTCGATGAGCTCGGAGCGACACAGCCGCGAGATCGTTTTGACGATCGCCTCATAGTCGTTGTGGCGCCGGGACAGGATATTTCCCTTCACCCCCGTCGCAACCGCCACGTAGACGTCCTCGTGATCGACCTGTCCGAAGCAGGACCCGCCCCACTGCCAGAAGCAGCCCTGCGAGAAGCGAAGCTCACCACCGCGGCTCATTTCCTCGATCACCTCGCGCGCGATGCTCTCGTGGTCGGCGGCCATTTCGCCGTCGCCGCTCGACTCCTGCCGGGCCTCTTTCAGCATCCGGGCGAGCGCGGGCTTGCCGATCCCAGTCTCCTTGCCGAAGCGGCTCTTGACGTAGTTGATGAGCCCGTCGCTCTCGAGCGAGCCGAAATTGTCGTCCTTGCCGACCTCGAGGAACAGTTCCCCGATCTTCGAAACGAGCCGGTCGGTGTCCTCGGGGTCCTCGGCCGCGCGGGCGTCGATCCAGTCGCGCGCCTTGGTGAGGGTCCAGCGCTGAACCTGGTTCTTCTCGATGAGTGCCTTGATGACGGCCCAGTCGCGCTGCTCGTCGGAGAGGCCCACGTCCCACCCGTCGGGAAGCGTGCGTCCGCCCTCGACGTCCTTCAGGAGAAACTCGAGCAGCTTCGCAACGCCCTTGCCGGGGTCCATGTCGTCGCCAGCCGCGCTCGCCGTGAAGTCGAGCACCCACGTCGTCATGTGCTCGATCGCCTCGGCCAAGCCGTACTTGGTCGTCCGGTCGATCCCGAGCACGACGCGGGCAAGATACCCAGCGTGGCGGACCATCTGGATATCGCGCTCGCCCTGCGGGATTACGTCGAGCGGGCGGGAGCGGACGCCCTGCGCCAGCGTGATGCCGCCGCCGCGGGACTTGAGCACGTCGCCGAGCGCGTCGCGCAGGTCCTGCTCGATGTCTTCGTCGATCGCCGGGATCTGATCGAGGACGTCCCACAGGTCGCAGTTGGCCTCGTAGGGCTTTCCGGTGTCGGGGTGGATCGACGGCGGCAGGACCATCTGGTTGCCTTGGCCGAGGAACTCGACGATCGACTTGTTTTCGCTGTCGCGAAGCTTAAAATTTCGTTGCCCCTTCCAGCGGTAGACGAGACCCATGCCTTTCTTGCCGACACGTTTCCACGGAGACTGCGGCAGCGTGTCGAGGATGACCTGAACGAGCTCCTCGTCCTCCGTGTCAATGTCGATGGCGCACAGGCCGGAGGCCGGGCCGAAGGGGAGGCCGATGTTGTGGTCGGGGTAGCTCTCGAGCCAGAGCTGCTGCATCGACACCGACGGCATGACCGCGGCGTAGCTCTGCCACTCGTTGAGGATCGGGGCCTTGCCGGCTCCCTTGCCGAAGGCATTCCACTTCTTGAGCGGAATAACGGGGAGCCCGGCGCTCCAGTAGCGGGGCGCAAAATCACCAAAGATGCTCATGCTCAGTCCTGTGAAAATGTGGGAAATAGGTCATTCGCTGCCGCAGCATAAACGGCGGCAGCCGACTCTGGAGTCTCGAAGACGCCGAGATGAATCTTCCGTCCTCGGTGCTTAATCTGGGCACGCCACTTACCAGTCCCGTGGTGAAGTGAGACCCCTCGGTAGCCTGAAGTGTTGAGCGAACTGAGCCCCTGATTAAACATGTTGTCCGAGCGAGAACAGGGTCGCAGATTTGACCAGCGGTTGTCGCTGCGGTTCCGGTTTTTGTGATCAATTTCACTTGGCGGCCATTTGCCGGTCATCAGCAAATGAGCGAGGCGGTGGGCTTTGTACATACGCCCGCACACTTTTATGGCCCAGTAACCGTCTCCGTGATCGCTGCCTGCCAAGGCTCCTGCCCTAGCGGTTCCTCCTCGTGATACCTTCCAATGAAACAGTCCAGTTTCAGGATCGTAGCGAAGCAGCGTGTCGGCCTGCTCAAAGCTCAGCGCATTATTTGAGACTGCAACTTTTTCGATTTCGCTCATGCGGCATCTTCTCGGTATGGCGCGATGCGGTCGAGGAACACTTCACGGTCTTCCTCCTTGACCAGATCGTCGAGGACCGAGATGACGACAGCCTCGAAATGCGCGATGCGCTTGATGTTGAGCACGCGCTCGCGGAGATTGATGATCTTCTCGATGATGGTGGTCTTGAGCTTGAAGACGGCGAGGCGGGCGGTCTGATCGAGGCCTTGCTGGCCTTCGCCCTCTTCCATGTCCTTGAGCTGCTCGAGGAGATCGGCGAGCTCGGTGGCGATCTTTTCCTGATCCTCCTCGTTCAGCCCCGGTGCCTTCTTCCGGCTCCCGGCACCGCTGTCATTGACCACGCGCTTCTCGACCACCTTTTCGACGATCTTTTCCTCGACGGTCAGGATTTCCTTGAGGACGTCCCGAACGTCGATGTCGTAAGGGCAGTCCTGGCGGTCAAAGATCTCGGGATCGGCCAGATAATGTTGTTTGAGGGTCTGGAGCGCTCGAAGCACCCCGATGCGGAGAGTAGGGAAGGCGATGTTTGTCATGCGCCCCACCTGAGTCTCATCGACTCGGCCCGCAATCTGTTTTCCTGAAGTCGCTGTGCGACTTCCTGCCGCCTCGCTCTAATTCACCCCCTCGTATGGACTTCGAAGCGCCCCGCTAGTCCCCCTCTCGCCGTGTTCACGGAGCTCTACAACAACGTCCGCCAGCGATACGGCCACGGCAGTGGCTCGATGAGCATGGGCGACTGGATCGCGGCCAACACCACGATCAAGCGGCGGCCGTTCAGCTACAGGCACTACCCGTTCCAGCAAGCAATTGCGGACGACATGCACCCCAATCTTTATGTTAAGAAAATCAGCCAGATAGGCCTTACCGAGGTGCAGATCCGTAAGTTCCTGGCGATGCTGACGCGGCACACCGGCATCTCGGGTATCTTCACCCTCCCATCGGAGAAGATGTACCGGAAAATCTACTCCGGTCGTATCAAGCCGGTGCTCGATGCCGACGCGATCTTCAATCCGCCGACCGGAACAGCCCCTGTTCGAAGCTCGAGCATGATCCAGATCCGTGACAGCTTCGGCTACATCACGGGCTGCACCGAGGGCGAGGCAACCTCGATCTCGGCCGACTTCCTCATGCACGACGAGCTCGACCTCAGCCCCGAGGACATGATCGCGCTCTACCAGTCGCGTCTGCAGAACTCCGAAATGAAGATGACGCAGCGCTTCTCGACCCCCTCGTTCAAAGGGTTCGGGATCGACCGCGGTTTCCAGCTCTCCGATCAGCGTGAGTATGTGATCAAGTGCGAGGCGTGCAACCACCACCAGATCCCGCTCTTCACGCCGGCGTTCGTCTACATCCCCGATTTCAGGTTCGACGTCTCGGACTTCGCCGATCTGACTGCGGCGCAGATCGCGACCCTCAACACCCAGGACGCCTACGTGCGCTGCGCCAAGTGTTCGGCGCGTCTCGATCTTGCCAATGCGGACCTGCGGGAGTGGGTGGCGAAATATCCGAGCCGCACGCTTGTGCGTGGCTACCAGATCCGGCCCTTCTCAACGAGCCGTCTCGATCCCGCCTACGTCTTTCAGCAGCTCGTGCACTACCAGTCGCTCGGTTTCCTGCGCGGCTGGTACAACACCGTGATCGGCGAAGCCTACACCGACGCGAATGCCCAGCTGCAGCGGGGGGACATCGAGGCATGCATGCAGGGGCCGCGCGTGCCCGAGGTTCCGACATCGCGGCGCGTCTACATTGGCGTTGACGTCGGCTTCGTCTGTCACCTGACCCTCTCGTTCGACGATGACGACGGCAATCCCGTGTTTTTCTACTTCGAGGTTGTCCCCATCGGGGCGCTTGAGGACCGCGTTCGCGATCTGCGTAAGATCTACAACATCGTGCAGGGGTGTGTTGACCGCTTCCCGTTCGAGCCGAACGCGGACGCGCTTCGCACCGTGACTAGCGATCTCGTGATGCCGGTGCAGTACCGCGGCACCGCGGCGCTCGCCCCGGTGAGGGACGAGCTTGGGCACATCACGCACTACTCGGCAAATCGCACCTACATCCTCGACCGCGTGCAGTCGCTGGTCGGACATCGCGGGCTGGTGCTCACTGGTTATGGCGATCAGCGGGAGACTTTGATCACGCACCTGACCGATAACGTGCGCAAAGAGGAACCGGACTATTCGGCGACATGGTTAAAATCACCGAGCGGGACCGACCACTATTTCCACTCGATCGCGCTCAACCTGCTGGCTCGGCGCGTGAATGAGCACGCCTACGCCCAGAACAAGGATGTGATCCGTCATTCCATCGCATGTGGATCAGCAGCGGTTGGGGGCGGAGCGAACGACAATCTCCTCGGCAAGGGCGCCGAGCGACTTTCGAGACTGGGTTAATCAATGGCACTCTCCGACAGCATTGCACAAATTCTCCTCCCCAAGGGGAAGGGCGTCAAAGGCGGCAAGGGCTACACGCCGACCTTCAACCCCCGTGACGAAAAGATCGCGGTTCCGGGTTACCAGCAGCATCTCGATGACCTGCTCAACAGCCGCATCGCGAACGACAGTCGTTCGCTTCTCAATACGATGGTCAACCACGACCCGGACGTGTCGTCGGCGATCCATTCCTATCTGACGATCGCGGGCTCGGCCGAGCCGGTAATCACCGCCTACAACCCCGATGGCGAGATTGACATCGAAGGCACCAAGCTGGCGCGCCGTGTCCTTGAGAACCTGACCACAGTGAACGATTACACCGTCGGCTACAGCGACAAGCCGACGCTATCGTCGATCGCTGACGAACTGCGTTACATGACGCTCCTCCGCGGCATGGTTGCCGCTGAGCTCGTGCTCGACAAGAGCTACATTCCGACCGAGCTTCGGATTGTCGATCCGGTGAGCCTCGAGTGGCGCGAGGCCAAGCCCGGCGTCTACCGCCCCATCCAGAAGCCTGCCGGCGCGAACACCGAGATTGATCTCAACATCCCGACCTTCTTCACGTCGCGGTTCCACCAGAACCCGACGAGCATCTACACCTTCTCGACCTTCGTATCTGCAATCAACACGATCACCGCCCGCACTGCGGTGATTAATGAGCTCTACCGGATCATGCGGATCGTCGGCTATCCGCGGATGGACGTGACCGTCCTGCAAGACGTGATCGAGCGGAATGTCCCGCCCAACATCCGAGATAATCCGGATGAGATGCGGAACTACGTCTCGCGTGAGCTCGACACGATCCGCGGTGTGATCTCCGGGCTGACCGCGCGCGACGCCTTCGTCCACTCGGACACGATCAAGGCGGAGATCATCAACGACAAGAACCCGTCGGCGGGTCTGCAGATCGAGCGCGTCATCGACATTCTCGACAACCAGAACCAGGCGGCGCTGAAGGTCATGCCCGCCGTTGTCGGCAAGTCGAGCAACGGGCAGGTCGCCTCGACCGAGGCGCGCCTGTTCGCGCTGAATGCCGACGCGCTGAACCGCGTGATCGGCTCGCTCTTCACCAAGGCGCTGACGCTCGCGATCCGTCTCGCCGGTAGCGAGAGCCGGGTTCATGTGCGCTACCGTCCCGTTGAACTTCGCCCGGTGCTCGAGCTCGAGCCACAACTCACTATGCGCGCCTCGCGCCTTCGCAATGAGCTTTCGCTCGGCACGATCACCGATGACGAGTATCACCTCGAGGTGTTCGGTCGCCCGGCCCCCGCCGGGGCTCCGCAGTTGTCTGGCACCAATTTCCTGAAGCCTGCTGATGCCGATGTAACGATCGACACCGAAGGGGTCTCGCCCAACGACGACCCGCTCGGGCGAGGTTTGACGGCGCCAGGGAGCGAGAGCGCAAAATCAAATGACGTGGAGAAATAGAAATGACCACCAGAGTAACGATCGACGCACATGCAGGTTGGCCGGTTGAAGTAACGCTCCGGGAGGGTGAGCCCGATTACCCGAAAAGCGCCAAGGTCGTGATCGTGCGCCCCGGCGGTCAACAGGATTTCTACATTCACAGCGGCCTCGAAATTCTCGGCATTCGGGAAATGAAGCGGGCCGAGGGTGGTTGAGGCAGGTTCACCCGTCCTCTCGTGACTTGAGAGTCGTCGCCTCCGCATAGCCTGCGGAGTGAAACAGCTTCCGATGACACCCGAGCTCGCGCAGCTCATCAAGGACCGGGTCGGCCAGGATGTCGATCCGACCAACTTTGCCGTCTTTGAAGCCATCGCGCTCAACACGAAGCCGCTGACGGGCAAGGACGGTACGCTCCACGAGCGCGCGGTCGTGGCTCCGGTCACGCTCCGTCAGATGGCGGATCACATCAAGAATGGCGGGCATCTGCCCCTGATCTCGGACCACCAGCTGAGCGGCGAGCCCAAGGGACGTGTCTTTGACGCCGAGCTGGTCTTCAACGGTGTCAACGACATCGAGCTTCGCGTCCTCTTCTATCTGGACCCGACCGAGGGCCGCCTGATTGCCAAGCTCAATGCCGGTTCGCTCGACGAGGTCTCGGTGTCGTTCTTCCCGACCCAGTTCCTCTGCTCGGAGTGCGGCTGGGACTATCTCGGGCCTGGCGCCCAGTACGACAACTTCTTCGACCGCACCTGCGCCAACGGCCACACCATTGGCGAAGACGGCGTTCACGCCGACCTCATCGGCCTTTCCGACTTCATCGAGGTCAGCCTGGTTGCGCGCGGTGCAGCCGATCAGCCGCGCATCATCGGCAAGTCCGATTCTAAGTTGCAGCCCGCATCGTCGATGCGCCTCGCGGCGCACGCAGATTTCAAGGATCGCCTGATTGTCCAGGCGTCCAGAGGAGAAGACCCTGTGAGCAATTTTGATCCAACCGCGCTGGTCACGGAACTCTCGGAAGCCAAGGCGGACGTGAAGATCCTGAAGGCCGCGAAGGAAGCAGCCGACGCGACGATCACGACGCTGACCAGCGAACGTGATTCCGCCAACACCAAGGTTACGGAACTGACCGCGCAGCTTGAGACGGCTCAGGCCGATCTCGAGAAGGCTCGGGCGGACTCGAAGGCGGACGAGGCCACCGCGGCGGTGACCTTCCTGCAGTCGGTTCTGAGCAAGGTTCTCGTCGCCGCGGGCAAGGAAGCGCCCAAGGCCGAAGACCTGCCGTCGACCGTTGCCGATCTCGAGAAGCAGATCAAGGAGCACACCTCCGATCTGACGGCGATCCTCCCCGTGGGCGGCGTCTCGAACCCGACCAAGACCGGTGAAGGCGAAGACGAGCGGAAGCTTGTCGCCAGTGCCTACACCAATCGCAAGCTTTAAAGAAGGAAGGACCGACCCGTGGCGTACAACCCCAACAGCGTCGTCAACTACACGTTCTCGTTCGAGGATTTCGTTTTCACCTACGCGCTGGCCGCGGGCACGACTGCCGCCGACGTGGGCAAGGCCGTCGAGCTCGACACGAGCGCAGCCGGCAAGGTGAAGCTGGCGACTGATGACGCCGCCGTCTTCGGCCGTCTCGAGACCTTCGAGGACCGCGGCAACGGCCTCCTGGTCGGCGCCGTCTCGCGCAAGTTCCGCACTAAGCTTCCCGTCAAGGACGGCCTTGCCGGGAACGAAGTCCCTGGGCTCGGCGACACCGTGGTCGGTGCCGGGGCCGGAGAGGTCAAGGCGCTCGAGGACGGCACCAGCAAGACCCCCGACCAAAACGTCAACACCGTGATCGAAGTCGGCACCGACTTCGTGATCGTCGAAAAGTTCTAACAAGGAGCACGACAGTGAAGCCCGCAAATCTCATCGAACTGGCCCGTAATCGCCAGCCGGCCGAAGTCCTGCTCGCGGACGTTCTCAGCGAGAACATGGCCGACAGCATCCGCGCTGGTCAGAACCTCGTGCAGGCGGCGAAGTCGCTGAAGATCAGTCTGCCTGACTATCTGACGCTCGCGATCGACACTGAAAAGGGCGATTACAAGGGCTCGAAGCTGAATGGCTTCGAGGCTGCGCTCGCGCACCTCGGCCTGCCGATCCGTGACGACTACGCCAACGGCATCCTCCTGCAGGCCGCTGCGGATACGTTCCAGACCTATCCCGGCACCCGCGCGATGTTCCCGCCCGTGATCGACGCGATCCTGCAGTGGAAGTACCGTCAGGACAACATCGAGTCGATCGCTCCGATCATCGCGCAGTCGCGCGGTATCTCGGGCAACGAGATGATCACGACCGTGGTCGATGATGACGCTGCTGAGTATCAGCAGACCGGAGTCATCGCCGAGGGCGCTCGCATTCCGATCCGCTCGATCCGCACGACTGAGAAGGGCGTCAAGTTCTACAAGTTCGGTGGCGGTTTCGAATTCACCTACGAATTCGAGCGTCGGGCGAGCCTCGACATCGTGACGCCCTACGCCGCGCGCATGCAGCGTGAAGTCGAGATCGGCGAGGTGGCGATCGCCACTGGGCTGCTCATCAATGGTGACGGCGTCAACGCTGCGGCCCCCGTGGTCAATGCGACCACGCTTGCTGCGACGATGCCCACGGACGGCCAGCCGGTCCCCAAGACCGGTCGCCTCGACTGGAACATCTTCCTCGCTTGGCTCGTGAGCCGCGCCAAGGCTGGCGTTCCCGTCGACACGGTCCTCGGCAACTACGACATGTATCTCGAGTGGCTGCGCATGTTCGCGAAGCCGACTGCAGATGCCGGCATGTCGCAGGGTGACATCCTCCGCAAGGCGGGCGTCGACGTTGCGATCCGTAACCCGCGCTTCGACTTCAACGTCGACTTCGCGCTCTCGTCCACGGCCCCGGCCGCGAAGCTGGTTGGCTTCATCAAGAACGAGACGCTCGAAGAGCTGGTCGAGAACGGCTCGGATATCGAGGAATCGACCCGGGCGATCGAGAACCAGAAGGTGAAGTTCGTGAAGACCGAGAACAAGGGCTACCGCCTGGTCTTCGGCGACACCCGCTCGGTCCTGAACCTCGACCAGGCCTAATTCTGAGGGGGTCTTCGGACCCCCTCAATTCGGAGAGCTATGATGAAGATCACGGTGAAAACCACGGGTTCGTTTCTGGTCCACGATGTCTTCGGCGGCCAAACTATCTCGCCCGGCGAAGAGAAGTCCGTCCACCTGACGGAGTATATCAAGCACGCGCTTAGTGAGGGTCGGCTTGAAGAGGTCAGCGACAAGAAGGCGGCCAAGGAAGAGGCTGAGCCTGTCGCCGATAAGGACAAGGGCAAGTCCAACGGTCCGACCTCGGGGACGGCCTCGAAGAAGTAAGGTAGATCATGCGCGCCGGGCTCGATTTTTCGCAGCTCGTGACGTTCGACGACGGAGCGCCTGACGGGGATATCTCGTGGGCGCTCTATCGTTTGGACGGAACGGAAGTTGCCACTGGGGCGATCACCCCTGAAGACGGCGCCGTTTCGGCGGTGCTTGTGGTTGCTGGAACGTATAACCAGCTTTCGACCGGGACGCTTCGCAACGTCCGCGAGCTGGCCTGGACCTACACGGTCGGCGGGGACATTCGCTCCGGCCGCGTCGAATATACCGTTGAGGGGCGTGTGCCCTTTCCGGTGAGCCCCCGTGGTGCGCGGGAGAAGCTGGGCGTCGGGCCTCAGGACTTGCCGGATGATGAGGTCGATCTGATCGGCGCCTATTGGGAGATGGGATCCCTCGGCCCGGTGACGGCCTACGAGAATCTCGAGACTGCCGAAGCCCACCTTATTGCCGACGGCATTGAGGCGCTGGCGGCTCTCGCCGTGCTCGACACGCTGCAGATTCGGATTGCCAAGATGGAGAGCAGCGGAACGAACGAGTATCAGCGCGGGTCGATCGACTGGGATAAGCTGCGCGCCAAGCTGCAGGCGCAGGTTGCGCGCGCGACTGACCTCTTGAACCCGACAGAGGCGGGGGGGGCCGGCGGCGGACCTCTCTTCGTACTCGCCACCATCTCGGACGATTTCAGTGGTTAGTCTCGCCTCGGTCACCGACCGCTTTTTGACGAATCTGCAGGTCCTCGTCGGGGGTAGCGGGACGCTGCGCGGGATCATCAGTGAGACCGACCAGACGCAGGTGCCTTCCTATATCTTCGTCTCGCCCCGTCATGTGCTCCGCACCCGCCACCCCTCTCCGGTGCGACTGGGGATGGTCATTCGGACGAAGGCGGGCGAGACATACATCGTGGGCGATAACGGCCCCGCGGAGCACGCTCAGGGGGTGCTGTGGGACAGCTACCGGCTCTTCCGTGCGACACATTTGGTCACCTGGCGCCGACGGACGAAGATCACCGACCCCGTCACCAAGCAGAAGACTGACGGCCCGATCGAGAACCTCGGCCAGATCTGGGTCGGCATTGAGCCGACCGACCGCGAGGAGAACGAGCGGCGCATGAACACTTCGTTCGAGCGTGCACGGTTCATTACAGGGGCGGACGTCAAGTCGGACGATCTGCTCGACGAATACGAAGTCATCCGGTCCGACGTCCAGTTGGGCCTGCGCATCGGGTTCCTTCAGTCATGATTATTTCACGCATCTACAAGTCGCTCGTGCGCCACGTGTCCGACATGATCGAGGAGCTGAACGCTTCTGGTGCTTTCGGCATTACCTATCACGTTTGGGAAGCCCGCGGTGAAGAGGACAAGCTGCCCAAGAACATCCTCTTGGGGGTCGATGGGTTCAACTTCCACGAAAACAGTGGTCTATGGATCGTTCGCTTTTCGATCTCCCTATCGTCCTATCAGGACACGCTCCTTCTCCGCGAGGCGGAAATCCTCGACGGCATCCACGCCTGGTTCGGGGAGAAGCAGCGCGTTCCGCTTCGCGACCCCGAGACGGGAGACGAGGATAATCAACTCGTTGTCACCGACTTTGAGATCGCCCCGATGGCACAGACGATGCTGCGCAATTACCGGACGGCCTCCATTGAACTGAAGCGAACCGCCAACGATGGCTGACATTCGGCTCAGGTTATTCTTTAACCTCGCTACCGGGGGGTCGTCCGCGCGCACAACGAAGCGCTGGGCAGCCACCGCTGCGTCGACGATCATCCAGAACGTCGCATTCGGATATGCCGACGGGTATCGCGAAATTCTGGTCCGGGACATCCAGAAACGAGTCGGCCTTGATGTCCGGGCCGAGATTGCGAATGCCGCGGCGCGTTATCGGCGAATTGTCATTGGACATGAGCGCGGTATGAGCGTGGGCGGGCTGCAGGCCATGACGGAGGGAGGCCCCCGGACCGTCCCAAGTCAGGGGATAGTCTGGAAACCGCGCAGTCCGAAATATCTCGCCCGCAAGGAGCGGCATCTCGGGCACACCCGCTGGTTCGAGGGGTGGACGCACCACATGGCCTCGATGCTCAGCAAGGGAGAAATGTGGACCGAGATCTTCGGCCCCATCAAGGTGTCCGTACGCTCAGGAAAGAGCCCTGGCTTTGGCGGGGCGGTAGCCCCGAACTTGGGGGGGCTCCGTTACCGGCCGGTGGCAAAGGAAGGGCAGGACCCCAAGGCCATTCGCATTCACATTGGCTCGGTTGAGGTCGCGGCCCTCGAGAAAATCACCCCGGCGATGCTCCAGTCCTACACCAAAGGAGGAATTCCCGCTGCAGTGGCCGCAGCGGGATATGAAGAACTGGCCTATCGGCTGGGTGGTCCGCCCGCCGCGCCGTATCGGCCTACCCTCGAGCCTTTTCTCAACTTTGTCCTGACGAAGGCGATCCCTTACGCCGTCCAGAGGCGTGTGCAGACTGGGCTCGGAGCTCGGATCAGGTAATTCACCCCCGAGAATGGCCCAACCCGGATCACAGACATAGACCTGCGCCACCACCGACAACCACCGCGAGGTCCAATGAACCCCGAAAAGCGCAGTTTCACGGTTCGAGTACCAATCGACCTGTATCTCCGGCTCGGACAGATAGCCCAATCCGAAGGCACCGATGTCAACGCGACTGTTAACCGGCTCATTCTTCTTGGGCTGGGTGAACGGGAAAGCCTGATGAGCCTGCTTCAGCGGCTCGTAAATACGGAGATCGAACGTGCAGCGGCCTGAACTATCAATCGAAATCAAGATCGGCGGGGATGCTCGCAAGATCAAGTGGACCTATGGTCTGAGCCAGGACATCCAGCGCCTTGTTCCGGACTTCAGCACTGCGATCAATGATGTGGTGAGCGATCCCAGCATCCGAGATTACATCGTGCGCCGCGCCCTGACGGAGAAGAAGGGTGTCGTGACGTCGGAGGAGGAGCTCATCTCGGTTGAAGAGATCGACGAGATTGACCCGTCCGAAGTGCTCCGTCTCCTCGAATGGGTCATGGAGCATCTCCTGTATTTTTTCGGCACCTCGGCGGGCACCACGTCCCGCCAAGCGAAGGAGTTCGGGAACGCGTTGGGGCTATCGAACCCCTCTACGGCTGGTTCTCCAGCCTCAGCTTCGACGACGCGGTCTGCTGGGCCTTCGGACTAGTCGAAGGCGACCTTGAAGAGCTCTACTGGACGCTCTCCTATTGGGAGCTCTCGAAAAAGGTTCAGCTGAAGTACGGCGAGTTATCCTCACTTCAGCTCTGCACTTACGCCGGCTTCGCTGAGATTGTCTCGGCAGTGCTGGGGGGCAAGAAGCAAGAGGAAGAGGTCAGCAAGATCAATACGGGGTCACTCGAAGGTGACATCGCGATGATTAAGTCATTGGCCCGGGTTGGTTGAGGGCGGTGCAGGAGGCGAAGATTCCATAGTCGGGGCACGGGCGCCACTGTTCCTTCCGAGTTTTATCGCGAAGAAGGAGCCCTCCTGTGGCAGCCGTAAAGAAATCCGCATTCATGCTCTCGAGCGCCACCGTGATGATGGCGCCCGCATTCACCACCGACGTTTACGCCCTCACGCCTGATGCCCACAGCGTGGGCATGGTGAAAGAGGTGGCCGTGCCCCTCGACAGCTCGATGATCTCGCTGACCAACGGTGTCTCGCAGGCAACTGTGGCGTCGCGGCGCACCAGCGTCCAGCCGACGATCTCGTTCACCTCCTATGAATTTACTGCCGAGAACGTCGCGCGCTCGCTGGCGATGTCGGGCACTATTGGAGCTCTGAAGCGTGGCGTTCTCACCACTGAAGCAGCTGCTGAGGCCACTCAACTGATTCTGGGCAGCAACCCTGTTCCGGGCGAGGCTGGTTCGGCTATCACTGCCCTCGGTGACATCCCGTCGGGTTCGACTATTCTGGTACAGCGCCCTGCGCCCAATCAGGACTACGTCTTCCCGACCAAGTCGAGCGGTGCGGCCACCGGCACGGAGTCGCCGTGGACGGTTCCGATCGCGGCGAACTACGCCATCCCGGCTGGCATGAGCTTCCCGGTAGGGTCACAAGTCTGGGTTCTGCCCGTCCTGCGTCCGAACATCGATCAGGATGATCTCTTCGGCGTCAAAATTACGGGCACCCTGGACTCGTACGATCGACCGGTCACGGTGGTTCTGCCCAAGGTCCGCGTCTCGAAGGGCTTTTCGCTCTCCTTCTCGGAAACCGAGTACGGCGGAATGCCTTGGGAACTGATGCCGCTTCTCATGTCGACGTCGGAGGCGACCGATCGTCTTGCTGATATCGGCACGAGCGCCTTCTTCGATATTTATATCGGCGCCTGATTCTTCGGCTGGCGGTGGGGAGACCCCGAAGCGAAAGCTTCGGGGTCTCTTTTAATTCACCCTCTCGTATGCGTCCTCGGCGCGACGGGGAATAAAGGCTCAGCATGGCGCTTGAGACCTTTGAGTTCTGCACGGGCACATTGGTGCCTGAAACCGTTCCGCCCGAACCCGTGGCGGTCACGTCCATGAACGGGTGGGAGTTCTCAGCTAAGCCCTCAGTGCCGTACCGGCGAAAATTCAAGGTGAACCTTCACGGTCTCAAGTGGTATCTGCACGCAAACGGTCTGTACGACCCTGACACGGACCCACAGCATAACGCCCACCGGCTCGAGCAATTCTACGCGGCACACCAACGCTGGCGAGAGTTTAACTGGGAGCATCCGCACATTGGGCTTCTCGTGGTGAAGTTCGCCGCGGCGGTCACGGTCCCGGCTGGCATTCCCAATAGCGGCGGTGTGATCGGGGCTGTCGAAATTCAGCTAATCGAGAGCAACCCGGGCTATTCCTGACCCTAAAGCCGACTACAGTCGATGTCGTTTTCGGCACACCAGGCGTGCTTCCGAAGAGACCGAATATCCTCAGCCCGCTGTTCCTCCCGAATTCGCCGTGCCTGTCGCTCCTCCGGGGTGAGGGGAGAAAACGACTTCAGGCACGTCTCGCGGAGAAATCCCGGGACGCGCCCTACCGGGATGCTTGTCCTTGTCGCGTAGGACTCAATGTCAGATTGCGTGGGGCGCAATAGGTTGCAGTCACCGCCGGGGGTCTCACCGACGGCTATGAGCTTCGCGTCGATGTCGGGGATATCCGGGTTCCGGGATTTCACCTTGGCGATCGCTGCGACGTAAGCTTCTTGCGCCCGAGCCTGGGGGGCACCTGTTGCGCTCTCGTACGCAATCAGCAGGCCGATACCCAAAGCGATGATCGCCAGTGCCCCCCAGGCGCCTTTCGAAATAGCGTTGATCTCCATAGCTCCAGATTCTCCCATACCTAATTCCCCCCGTCAACTTGTCTCTCCTCCCCATAAGGGCATCGGAGGAGAATGGCCGACCCCACGAACACGCAAACGGTTGACGTCGAACTGCTCGCACAAGGGGCAGACGTTTCGAAGGCGATGGATCTTATCCAGGCCAAGATCGAGAAGGCGCTGGCGGCGGTCAACCAGATCTCGTCTTCGGCGGATTCCGGTGTCAAGAACTTTGACCGAAAGCTCAACCAGAGCGTAAAGAGCCTGCAACAGGCGATGTCTCAGCTGTCGACGCTGGAGAAATCGATGTACGCGGGCGCCGGGGGTGTCCGCCAGCTCACGCAGGCTCAGCAGTTTGGTAAGAGCACCGAGGCCGCGGCGCGTTTTGCTGGCACAGTCAGGAGCGCAGGTAACGCAGTCGAGGCGGTCGGCGCTCGCATTAATGATCTCACAAAGAAAATGGCCGGACTTGGCCAGCAGGACTTCCTTCCGAAGCGCAAGCTCCTGCGGGCGCAAGACGATCTGCGTGCGATTGATCGTGAGCTCCGTTCAGTCGATCGCTCTCTGACCAATTTGAACACCAAGGCTCGCCAGAACGGCGGCGACTTCGCGGCTCAGCAGCGGCAGGTCGCCGAGGCGCAGGCGGCACTGTTCCGTTCTCTGCGGGATGGCCGGCGCACCAATTTCACGACCGAACTGAACCAGCTCCGTGACGCGATGGCCCGCTACGGCGCTGACGTGCGTCGTGTCGACGCTGACCTTCGTCGACAGGGGCAGGCTTACGACCAGTTGATTTCGAAGGCCCGTCAGTACACCAACGAGACGCGATTCCAGCAAGAAGGACGGCTCCGGCGCGAAGCGGGACGGTTGGCAATTCCCGACGGCGTCACCACCGCAGGGGCGGCGGAGAAGCTGGCCCAGGCGACCCTGCGTGCTGCCAACGCCAAGGAGCGTCTCAATGCCGCACTTGCCAGCAAGGCGGGTCAGGCCGAGCTCTCCAAGGCGGTTGCGGACTATGAGCGCTATAACCGCGAGCTTGTTGAAAGCATCGCTCTCCACAATAAACTTCAGGCCGAACTGAAACAAAGCGCCGCCGCGCAAGCGGCGGAGGCCGCTCAGGCTGCCCGAGCGGCGAAGAAGACCCAGCAGGCCCAAGCCCAGCGTGGCCCAGTCAGCACGATTCTATCGCCTGGCTACGGCGCGGCGGCCTTCGCTCGCACTTCGGTCTACGGCGCCGCGGCTATGGCCGCCTACGGGCTCTTCAACACTTTTCGAGATGGCGTGCGCTTCGTCTTCGAATTCGACGACGCCCTTGCCAACCTGCAGGCAGTGTCCGCCGCCACTGATGGTCAGATGACGCATCTGCGCGATACGATCCTCGATATCGGCACGAACTCGAAGTTCTCGACGCTAGAGATCACTGAAGCCGCCCAGCAGTTGGCGCAGGCGGGTTTCTCCACCAGTGAGATGGAAAAGTCGCTGAAGGCGGTGACCGAGCTTGCTGCAGCCTCGGGCGCCAGCATCAAAGAGAGCACCGATCTCATCACGGCCAGCATTGGCGGCTTCGGTCTCCAGTCCAGCGAGGCCGAGCGCGTTGCGGACGTGATGACTTCGGCTCTGAACCGCAGCCGACTGACCGTCCAGCAGGCAGGTCTCGCTGTGTCGTATCTCGGTGCGACTGCACACGACGTCGGCATCTCGCTCAACGACGTGCTGGCCTCGGTTGGCGCGCTCTCGCAGGCGGGTGTCCGTAGCGGCTCCACAGCTGGTACCGGCCTGCGCACCTTCCTGACCGATCTCCTCGATCCGTCGGAGAAACTGAAGAAGCAGCTTTCGGACCTCGGACTGACCTTGGGTGATGTCGACGTTCGCACGCGCGGCCTCCGCCCGGTCATGGAGACCCTGCGCAACGCCGGCTTCGGAGCCGCGCAGGCATATGGCAGCCTCGAAATCCGTGCGGCCGCGGCGTATCTGGTGCTCAGCCAGAACCTCGACGTGATGGATGACCTCAATTTGGCCATGCTACAGCAAGGCACGGCGGCCGAGGCGGCCGAGAAGTCGCTGGGTTCATTCAGCGCGCAGTGGCAGCGCTTCAAGAACATCATCGCTGACCGCGCTGATGACGGAAACAAGAAGATTGCGGACAGTTTCGCGGAAATTGTTAAGGGGATCAACGACTACCTCGAGCGTGCGGGCGAGACCAATGACAGGATCGCCCAAGAGGTGCAGGCGCGGCGTGACCTCGTTGCCTCCCTGAAAGAACAGGCTCTGGCCGCGCAGCAAGCGGGCGACGAGGATAAGGCCTATGCGCTTGCTCAGCGCGCGGCCTTTGAGGAGTCGGTGAACCGCTCTGCGGGCATTTATGCAGTTGCGCAGTCCCAAGAAGATCTCGAAACCAAGATTTCGAACACGAACGAGACGTTGGCGGCTAACAACGTCCGGCTAGGCGCCGTCGACGAAGCGATTGCTCGTCTGCTTGTCCAGCAAGACACGCTGACCGACAATAGCGCGGCTCTGAGCGCGGAGTTGCTTCAGCTCGGCCAGCGCTTCGATGGGCTGTCAGAAAAGCTCATGAGCAATGTTCAGAGCTTCCAGGGCGCGCTCAACGCACTACGGCAATATCGTGCCGAGGTTCTCGCGTTTCAGGGGCAGCAGCTGGGGATCCAGAAGAACCAGTTGGCTTCGCAGTATGACCTCCAGCGCAACCAGTATGTGTCGGCGGACCGCGGTCTGAACCGGATTAACGATCCCCAATTCCAGCGTCTCCGTAAGCAACTAACCTCTGCTATGGCAAACGGGTCATATGCTGACCGTTTCCGGGCTAACCAGGCGCTTTCAGACTATACCGAGTCCAAGCTGGACCCCCGCCACCGCGACTCTGCGCGGAGGTTTATCGGCGCGGCAGGTAAACTTGCGTCCACAACCCAGCAGTACGGGTCGGTAAAGCGTGACGCTGAGAAAGTGGACTACTTCCTCAGCAACTCGGGCCAATCGATCACGGAGAGTGGCTCGGTCATCTCAGCGGGACTCCAGCGAGCGAACGCCAACACGACCGGGCGCACAGACAGCGAACAGAAGCGCTATTACACTGACGTCGCACAGAAGACAGCAGCGGCAGCGGCACAAATCCGCAGGGACGCGGCGAACGCCCCCACAGAGGGCATGCGCCGTGGTATGCTCGAGCAGGCCACCTACCTCGACGGTCTGGCCGCGCAGGCCGAAGCAGCGACGAAGCCGTCTCTCAAGGAGTTGAAGGAAGGAGAGCGCGTCGCGAAGGCCTCGCAGCGCGCCGCCGCTCGTGAAGCGCGCCGGCGCCTGCGCGGTGACAAGTTCGTCTCGCAGGCGGCGCTCAAGACCGTCGACATGGATCTCAAGCAGGCGATCGAGGACAATTCCGAGCCCCTGAACCTCGACCAGTTCCTCGAGGGTGCGGCCGAGATCGACAAGCAACTCGAGCTTTGGATCGAGGAGCGCCAGAAGCTGATCGAGGCCGAGATCAAGGAGAAGGGCCTGACCGGTGAGGCGGCCGACACCTATCGGCGTGAGATCAGCGAGCAGATCCAGAACCGGAAGGAAGAGACGGAGCAAAAGCTCGCTGACGCGATTATCGCGATGGTCGAAAACAGCCTCGAGATCGCTGATCGGCTGGCTGAAGAGCACATGCGGCCATTTGAGTACGGCCTCGCCATGGCGGACGCTCGTATCCAGCGGCTCAATCGCACCGATATGGTCGGTCGTGTGCCGGACTATGTCCGGGAGAATGCCGAGTTCCGTAAGCAGCAGCTGGAAGAGAGTGCCGCCCGCGGGCGACTGACATCCTACGGCACGCAAATCGCGGCGCGAGAGCAGGCACTCCGGGATTATGAGATGGCGATTGCCTCCCGCAAATCGCCTTTGGAAGCGCTGGGATCAAGCGGCTCAGACGACGAGATTGTCGTGAGCGCCGAGACCAGGGCTGCCGTTGAGCGGTTCGCCGGGAAGAGCCTCAAGGAGCTTCAGGACGCTGCGTACGCGACGCAGCAAGAGCTGTTCCAACTGCGCACCGAGAGTGACGCGCTCAAGCTAAGCCTGGACGGCGCCTCAGAAATTCCTCTCACGATTGGCGAGGCATTCAATCAGGCCGCCGCGGCCTACGCGCGCGTGACCGGCCTGAACCGGACGATGAAAGAAAGCATCATCAATGACCTTGGTGGTGCCATCGAGCAGGTGCACGGGGCGTTCACGAACTTTTTCACGGATATGCTGACGAAGCCGGATCAGGTCCTTAATAATCTGCGGAACTTTGCGCTGTCCGTCATCCGCGTTCTTCAGGAAATGGCGGCCAAGGCGCTAGCCAACGAGATTTTCGGTATGCTGCTGAAGGTCGGGGCTTCGCTCCTTGGCGGGTCAGCGCCGTCCGGAGGCGGTAGTGGCGGGAACGCGACATTTGGCGGCCACGCGCCGTTCTTCAACGGGGGTCTGGTCGGTCGCGCCGAGGGTGGGCTCGTCACTGAGGGCGTGCCCAACCGCGACAGCGTGGCCACCAAGCTTGCTCGCGGCGAGTTCGTCACACGTAAAGCGGCGGTTGACAGCGTCGGGGTCGACTTCATGCGCGACCTCAACAAGCGGGGTGCTCAAGCTCTTCAGGGTATGGGTGTTAATGTTATTCCGCTTCGTCCCTCGCGCATGGAAACGAACGTGTGGGTTGTGGCACCAGAGGAGAAACCTCAGCTCGGTCCGAACGACGTGATCGCCGTCATGACTAATGAGATGCTGAAGGAAAGCGGTACGAAGAAGCTCATCAAGAGCATCGCTCAGGGAGGCTAATTCCCCCCCGCTTATCGTCGTCATTGCGCGACGGACCTAAGTCCTTCGTGCAATGACGACTATCCCATCCGAGCATATCGCCGATGCCCATCTGCTTCAGGCAGACGGAGAAGTCTATCTCTATGAGCTCAGCCCTTCAGAGGGCGTCGGCACAATCCGTATCAAGGCGGACAACTCTGTCACCTATCGAGGCAACCTCTATGAGGGGCTCCCCCTCAAATTCGAGGGCGAGAGCTATAGTTCCGATGGCACTGTGTCGCAGCCGACTCTCACCATCGGTGACGAGAACATTTCGCTGATCGCGATCAAACCGTTGCTCTTCGACGGTTCCATGGATGGAGGTGTCGTGATCCGGCACCGCATTCTCCTCGACGACCTCCTTAATAACCGCCTTATCCTCGAGACTCAGGAGTACCGGATCAAGCGCATCCCCGGGTACTCCCGCTCCCAGATTGGCTTCGTGCTCGCACGGCAAGCGGACGGGCTGAACTTCTCGCTGCCATTTAAGCAGTATTACTCTCCCGACTTCCCCTCGGTGTTCGTCCAATGACGGATTACGAGGGCATCCCCTTTCGTATGGGCAGCAATGACTGCCTCGGGCTCTTCCGTAAGTATTATGCTGAGGAATTTGGAATCAGCATCACGGATTACGCGCGCCCCAACGACTGGGAAAGCTCCACAATCGATCTCATTCGCGCCTGTTATGAGCGCGAGGGCTTCGAGATGATCACGTCCTGGAAGCCCAAGGACCTCCGCCCCGGCGACGTCCTCTGCATGGCGATTGGCGAGGGCAACGCAAATCACATGGCCATTTTCGTCGGTGAGGGAAAGATCCTTCACCACCCGGCCAACCGTCTCTCCGTGTGCGAGGAATACCGCGATTTCTGGCGGAACCTGACCTGCTACGTCCTTCGTCACCCTGACGTTCCCGACCTTCGCCCCACCTATCCGGATGTCACCATCGAAGAACTTCTGCGAGCCCGTTATGCAACCACTGATTGACCTTTATCTCGAGGGACACACTGTCGAGCGGTGCGGTTTTATCTTCCGCGACGGCTCCATCGTTGAAATCGACAATGTCCATTCCGAGCCCGAGCGCGGGTTCCGGATGGACCCGAAGCAAATTCTCGAACACGTCGACAACCCCGATCTCGTTGGCACTTGGCACACCCATCCCGGTGGAGACCCGAACCTCAGCCAGGAAGACTATGCTGGGTTTCTGAGCTGGCCACATCTCGAGCATCACATCGTAGGGGAGCTTCGCGGTACCCCCACGGTTGAATCCTTCGTGATCGACAATGGACTGGTCCTGAAGAAATGAGGCTCGTCTTCCACGGATCGCTTCGCGAATATTTCCCCGCGTCTGTCAATATGAACGCGCGCACAGTGGCGGATGCCCTCGAGGGTGTCGCGTCTCAGGTCACCAACCTTCCGCCTCATCTGACCGTAGAGGTCGTCGGATACGACACAGACGAGGCCCTGTTCGCCCCTTCGGATGTCGACGAGGTTCACATTGTCCCGTCGATGTACGGCGGGGGCGGCAAATTCTTCGGGATCATTCTCGGCGGCCTGATGATCGCTGCGGCCGTTGTCTTTGCACCGGCCGCGGGTGTGTTTGCGAGTGCCCTCACCAGCAGCCTGTTTGTTAGCGGTGCTCTTATGGTTGTTCAGGGCGTTGTCGGCCTGTTCATGAAGGCTCCGACGATATCCAAAGCAGAGGACCCGCCGGCATCGAAATACCTCGGGATCTCTCAGAACACGACCGCGCAGGGCACTCCGATCACGTTGGCTTGCGGCCGCATCAACCTGTCGGGTCACTGGCTCAGCCTTCAGTCTGATGCCGACAAGCTTTCCTTTGGCGTTTATCCGGCGACCCCCACATAATGGACATCTCCCCCGAACTCGCTCGCTTCGCGAGCCCCGCCCAAGCTCGTTACCTTGATGCAGTCCTGCGCTTCGGGAGTTGCCGTAAGGCTGCAAAGGAGCTGGGGGTCAACAAGGCCACCGTCTCTCGGTGCATCAAGGCGCTGCAGGACAAGGCGGCATCCAAGGGCTATTCACCGGAACACGATATGACCCATGTCGTACCCGATGGCTTCCGGGTGAAGGGGGTCTCGTCCTATTACAACCGAGACGGCGAGCTCACCGGCCAGTGGGTCAAATCGACGACCGACCATGAGCGTCGCGAAGAATTGCTCCGCGCCGCGGTCGAGGCGATGTCCGGGGAGGTCACCCCGCTGCCACCGATTCCGGCTCCGAGCTTCTACGACGAGCGCTTGCTCACGGTTCTGCCGCTAGGCGACCCTCATTTTGGCATGCGCGCGTGGGCTGCAGAAACCGGGACCAACTTCGATCTGGCCACAGCCGAGCGCCTGACGTTCGCCGCGGTTGACCGCATCTCCGCCCGCACGCCTTCGAGCCACACCGCGCTCCTGCTCAATCTCGGCGACTATTTCCACGCTGACAACGGGACCAACCGGACACCGCGCTCCGGTGCAGATCTCGATGTCGATGGCCGTTTTCAGGAGATCGCAAGGACGGGGGTCCGAGCTCTCATTAGGTGCATTGAGCGTCTTCTCGAGAAGCACCAGAAGGTGATCGTTCGCAACAACCCGGGCAATCACGACCCGCACCAGGCAGCGATGCTGTCGATTTGCCTTGCAGCGCGGTACCACGACAACCCCCGGGTGGTCATCGACGAGAGCCCGTCGAGCTTCTTCTATTTTCGCTTCGGCAAGACGCTCATAGGGTCCACTCACGGCGACGGCGCTAAGCTGACGGATCTACCCCTCATCATGGCCCGCGACGTCAAAGACGACTGGGCCGCCAGCGACTTCCGTGTCTGGCACTGTGGTCACTTCCATCACGATCAGGTCAAGGACATGGTCGGCTGCACGGTTGAGACACACCGAACCCTCGCGTCGACAGACGCATGGCATACCCATCACGGTTACCGCTCCGGTCGTGATCTCAAGGCTATCGTCTACGATCGCGAATATGGGGAAATTGCCCGCCTACGGTGCGGCGTTGAACAGCTAGGGGACTAATTCCCCCCGCCGCCTAACCACCAGCCTCAACCACCCTTAGTCACCCGAACATGACCGGGTTCTTTGGTGCAAAAGGTGGTGGTGGCGGCAGCTTCAAACAGCGGCCCGACACGCTGCGTTCGACAGATACTTTCGAGGGGCTGCTCGGTCTCTGCGCCGGCCCCATCAAGGGCCTGACTCGAGGTCTGAAATCCCTCAAGATCGACGGCACGCCGCTCGAGGACGAGAGCGGTAAGCTCAATTTCGAGAACTTCGTCGCGATCTTCGCGGACGGCAACCCTGCAAATTTCCCCCAGAAGGTCGATCTCCGGCTCGGCGCGGGTGGCTCTCCGGTCAACGTCAATCTCGCGCTGTCAAACACCAACGCCAGCGGCCCCGGCCCATGGGTGACGCGGACGGTTAACAATCTCGGCGCTGACTTCCTCGATCTGCGAATTGTTTGCAGCCAGCTCTATCGTCAGGACAAGAAGGGGATCTACGAGCACAGCGCAAACATTGAGATCCAGCTTAAGCCAATCGGCGCAACCAACTGGATCTCGCCCATGCTCGGGGTCCCGTCGCAAACTTACGAAGAGGCGGGCTCGACCATACCGATGGCGGGGGGACGGCTTCTTATCCCACGCATCGTGTTCGATGGCGGGGGGTATTATAAGCCGGAGACCAACAACGGCTACTTTAGGATCTACGGGAAGACCAGCAGCCCCGCGGTTCATGAGCTGCGCATCGTGGTCCCCAATGAGGGTGCCTATGAGAATGTAGGCTGGGACGTCCGGTGTCGGCTCATCGAGAAGGAGAGCGTCGAAGCCGATCCGAATTTCGAGAAGCGCATGCTGACTTGGGAGTCGGTGTCCGCAGGCTACAACACTAAGCTGGGGGTCACAGAGCCGTGGCGCGGGCTTTCATGGTTGCAGCTCTACGGTAAAGCGTCGGACCAGCTCACGGGCGTGCCCGCGGTCGAGGGCGAATATGACACGCTCATCGTGCCGGTGCCGCCCTCGGGAGTCTTCGATCCCGAGACGCGCGAATACACCGGCGAGATCTGGGACGGCAGCTGGGCGCAGGCTTTCACGACTGACCCGGCATGGAACATCAATGGGCTGATCTCGAACAGCACTCACGGTATGGCTTCCCTCTCTCCGGGGGCGCATCTCAATAAGTGGGACGCGCTTGAGGCCAGCAAATGGTTCTCGGAACTTGTGCCCGATGGCGCTGGAGGCACTGAGCCCCGATCGTCGCTGAACATCGCCATTAACGAGCCCCAGAAGGCGAGCGAGTTCGTGCCCTATCTCGCGGGCGCGGTCGGCGCGCTCGCCTGGGAGGAGAATGGCGGCGAGTGGAGGATGAAGGTCGATAAGCCGGAGGTGCCGGTCGACCTGTTTACGCTCGAGGCGATCAACGGAGAGTTCAGCTACTCACACACCGACGTCGACACCCGTTTCAACGACATCACGATGGTCTTCCGCAATAAGGAATTCGGCTATCGCGAGGATCGTGTGCGGGTTGTGGACTCCGCGCACATTGCGCGCTTTGGGCGCAAGCCTACGACGATTGTCGCGATCGGTTGCACCGGCCGTCAGGAAGCTCTCCGCCGCGCAATTATGCGGCTCCGGGTCGCCACAAGGGAAACCCGTGCGGTCAACTTTACCACCAACCGCCGGGGGCGGATGGTGCGCCCGCTATCTACGATTCTTATTGCCGATAACGATCTCGGTACTCTCCTCGATTCCGATGAAAACACGCGCGCAACCGGGCGCATCGTGTCCATTGCGTCGGACCGAATGAGCATTACCGTTCGCGACCCGCTGCGGCTCGAGCTCGGCGTCGCGTACTCAGTGTCATTCACGGTGCCAAATCCGGACTACGCGCCGGACGCCGACGTCGACCCGCAGGGCGAGAATGTTTCTCTGCCTACTGTCACGCAGACGGTGTCCATCACGAACGACGCGGCCCATCGCGGCAACGTCACCACCATCTACCTGTCGTCCGCTCTGCCGACAAGCGTGGCCCCAAACGCGAACATTGCGCTTTCGGCTGACGGGCTCCCTGCGCTGCCGAAACAGTACCGCGTCACGAATATGTCGATCGACGGGGAAATGGTGTCAATCTCGGCAATCGAGATCGACACCGGCAAGTGGGACGCTTCTGACTCAGGTGTGGCGGAGGAAGGATACGTCCCGCCCATCGACGTCGTAGTCCCTCCGGTCCTCAACGCGACCATCACGACGCAAGGCTTTGTCAGCGACTATAAGCAGAACCTGGCCTTGAATGTGAACTGGGATCGGCCCGGCGCTGCCATGCTGGCCGGTTACCGCACAGAGTATCGCGTCAACGGCGCCGAGTGGGTGCAAATCAGTGCGCTCACGAGCCTGACCTCTATCGAGATCATCAATCCCCAGTTCGGCAATTGGGAGTTCCGCATCACTGCGGTCGACCGGATGCGTCGAACCTCGGAGCCGGTGGTGGTCTCCAAAGTGATCGATGAGGCCCTGCAGCCGGGCTACTACGGTGATGGCACACCGGTCGACGACTTGAGGCCAGCCGAACCGGGGGCGACAGATGGCGCTACAGCGGGAGACAACCTCAAGGACTCTGAGGGCAACCCTCTCGGCGACGGCGATATTATCACTTCCGAGGGCATCTCGGCCGACACGTTCAAAGTCGGTGGGGTTCTGTCAGAAGACGTCCTCGGTGCGATCTCCACAGCGCAGACTGACATCGACAACTTAATCGCGACTTATGGCGATACCGCTAGCGCCGCTGCAAGTGCGGACGCGGCGGCGCTGGCAGCCGCGAACGCCCAGCAGGCCGAAGACGATGCTGTCGCGGCCCGGAATGCCGCGCAGACGGCGCAATCCGACGCGGCCGCGAACCAAGCCGCCGCTGAGAATGCCGCGACGGCCGCGCAGACCAGTTCGGTCACCGCAGCGGTCAAGGCGGCAACCAAGGGCATGACGCCGAACGCGGACTTCAGTGAGGGCGTGAGCGGCTGGTTCAACGCCTATACCGCGAACCTCTCGGACACATCGCCCACGCTTATGGCCGCCGCGACCAACTGGAATGGCGCGGCGAATGTCGCCCTCAACGCCAGCAACGCGCGACGCGATATGCGCGGCAGTCCCGCACAGGTGCAGGCTGGCCGCGAATATCGCCTGCGCTATCGATTCCGCATCACGGCTGCGAACAGCACTCTGATCGGTATCGCGACGAAGGACGCGGCGGGGGCTCATGTCGCCTTTACCCACTTGGTCAACGCGAACGCCGCCGCGCTCAATACGTGGATCGAGGGTGACATCCTCATCGACAATGCAACCGTGATCAACGGGGCGCCGCAGATGGTCCCCTATGCGCTGACCAATACCGGCGCGGCGGTGGCGACCGTCGCCTTCGACTATCTCTATGTCGAAGACGTCACCGAGAGCGAAAACGCTGCCACATCCGCTTCGGCTGCATCCACGTCTGCGTCCAATGCCGCAGCGAGCGCTTCGGACGCCGGGGACTTCGCCGCTTCCGCAAGCAGCTCTGCAAACACGGCCACCACGAAGGCGGGCGAGGCATCGACCAGCGCCGGACAAGCCGCGACCTCCGCTTCCGATGCGGAAGGCTTCAAGAATACGGCGTCGTCGCAGGCGACGCTTGCCGCTGCAGCCAAGGATGACGCTGAGACGGCAGCATCAGCAGCTGCATCGTCAGCTTCAGTCGCTACCACCAAGGCCGCTGAGGCGGGCAACTTCGCTACGTCCGCGAGCACGGCTGCAAACAACGCCTCGATCGCGAAGGACGATGCGGAGGACGCAGCGAACGCGGCAGCCAACTCGGCCACTGCCGCAGCTGCCTCACAGACCGCAGCTGGATCCAGCGCGTCAGCTGCAAGCGAGGCGGCGCTTACGGCTCAAATCAACGCGGCAACGCGGGGTCTCACGAAGAATGGCGATTTCAGTGCTGGGCTCAACGGCTGGTATAACTACGCCAGTTCATCTGATCTTGACCCTCCGCCTCTACAGACGACGCACGAAGAAACCTATGAAGGTGCCTCGGGCGTCTTGGTCTGCGCGTCGGACGTCCGGCGCAATCTCATGTCGGGTCGCTTCGAGATCGACCCCACGCGTAAATACCGACTACGCGGTCGCATATTTTCCTCGAACCACGGTGCCACTCACTATCTTGGCATTCAGTGCCGCGACGCTGATGACGTGTATCTGGGTGTTAAATACGCGACCGTAGCTCAGGCGCTCCCCGAAGGTTGGAGCGACTTCGTCTCGGACGTTATTACCGGGGCCACGGCGACGACAACGGTCTGGAGTGCGGGCGGCTTCCACGTCGGCACGAAGCGCGTGTCGATGATCATCTTCGCAAACTATAGTTACACTGTTGGCCAGATCCTCGCGTTCGACAACTTCTATCTTGAGGACGTCACCGAGAGCGAAAATGCTGCCGCTTCCGCTTCGGCTGCCTCGGTTTCGCAAGCCAGCGCAGCTGCCTCGGAGAGTGATGCTGAAGCGGCTGCGTCAGCTGCATCCGGTCACTCCAACACCGCGCAGACAGCGGCAGGCACGGCGACTACCAAGGCGAGCGAAGCGGCGACGAGCGCATCGAACGCGCTGGGTTCGGCGAATACGGCATCCTCCCAGGCAACGCTTGCCGCAAACAGTGCGGCAGCCGCTGAAACGACCGCTCGTCAGATCTTCCGGTCCGATTTCCAAAACGGTCCGGGTTATTGGGTCGCTGGCTATGCTCAAACCAAGGCTCAGCTCCCTACCTATTATGACGTTGATGTCGGTAACAGCGCGGTAACGATTGAGACTGTTACCGGGGTAGGTAAAGTCCTTCAGTGTTCGAACGCCTACGTCGTCATGTCGGAGCGCTCGACGCGGCCATTCATTGATGGCCAGAAAATTCGTGTCCGTATCAGAACAAGGCTTACCTCAGACCAGACCACGCAGCCGCACGGGCATTATCTTTGGGTGGCGATGCTCGATGCGAGCGGCGCTAGCACGGGTTACTCTGCTGTCGGGGTTTGGTCGGGTCTCACGGTCGCCGATGGTTGGGTCACGCGCGAGATCGAGTTTGAGCCGACCACGAAACGCACAGGAGCGAATGCGAACGCGACCGAATGGCGGCTGATGGTCGGGCTCAATGGTTACAATACGATTTCAGCGGCAGGCGCGGTCCAGCAGATCGAATACATCACCTGCGACGACGTAACTGAAAGCACCGCAGCGGCAGGCTCGGCAAGTGCGGCAGCATCGTCAGCTTCGGTTGCCACGACCAAGGCCACCGAGGCCGGGAACAGCGCTACAAGCGCCACGACAGCAAAGAATGAAGCGCAGGCCGCACAGGCTAACGCAGCTGCATCTGCATCCGCAGCAGCAGGTAGCGCAGCCGACGCTGATGCGGATGCAGCTGTCGCTTCGACGAACGCAACTCTTTCGGCTGACTATGCTGGTGCAGCGGAGACCGCTGCTCTTCAAACGCTGCCTTCGACCTTTGAGCAGGACGGCCTATTTTTCTGTGAAGGAACGGGAGCCGGTTGGCTCGGTGCACCATCCAGTCTCCCCTCTGCCTCGGGATCGGGGGTCTACTCCTTCCAGACAATCGCTGGGATTGGTCGCGTTGCAGTGGCCACTTCCACAGCCTCTGTTCAGGACATCGCGCAAAAGGGCGTCGTTGCCGTCCGTCCGGGGCGCAAATACCGGGTCAGTGCGACGCATCAGACGTCCTCTTCTACCCGACCGATGGCCGTCTATGCGATCGCTCTTAATGCGTCCTATGGTTATATCGGCGGCTCCGTCGTTACGGTTCCGGCGACCTCCACCACCACATGGCAGACCACGTCGACCGCCGTGATTGACGGCGATACGCTGATTGCGGCGGGCGTTGTGTATCTGCGCGCTATGGGCCGGTTCAATGCCGGCACCCCCAACGGTCGGTTCTCCCAGCTCAAGATTGAGGACGTCACCGAGAGCGTTGCTGCCGAGACCCAAGCCGGTATCGCGACCACTCAAGCTGCATCGGCTACGTCGTCGGCTGCTTCTGCAGCGGCCAACGAGACCCTTACCGCGTCGGCAAAGACCACGATGATCAACAGCCTATCGGATCTGATGCCGAAGGCGATGAACCCTGATCTTTTCGGTGGCAGTTTGGCTGGAGGGGTGACGAGCGCACAGTCCGCACTTGATCCTTCATGGGTCCCGGCAAGCCGTGCATATATCGACGTGCCGTCAGGCGGTTACACCGTCTCAATGCGAGCTGCCGTCCCCATTAAGGATGGAGACGTCATCCGTCTAACCGTTGATGTCGAGCAGATTACGTCGGCAACTGCCAAGACGTGCTCCTCGGTCTACCTTCGTGTCCTCGATGAAAATTTTGATTTGATAACAAGCATCGTGGTCAACCCTAGCCGCATCAATCTTGCGACGGGTGAACGAGGAGCGATGTCTGTCACAATCGGCCGCAATAACGCGAATGCGGATTATAATCTTACCACTACCGGGGCGAAGTATATTCGTCCAAACCTCCTGATGAACCGCACAGAGAACGGGACGGCGCAGAATCCCGGCTCAGTTGCGCGGCTCCACGCCTTCTATGGCGAAGATGTTAAGGCGCTGTCCGAAGCGACGTCGCAGGCAGGCATTGCCACTTCGCAGGCTGCTGTAGCTACAGCTCAAGCGGCTGCGGCTCAGCAGAGCGCCGTCTTGTCGGCGAGCATTGGGCAAGGCTTCCTCAATAAGAACCCCGGCTTTGACGACTATCCAAGCGCGACGGTCGGGCAGCTTCCTACCAGTTGGACCAACTGGGTGGGCTCGGCCAACATGTATAGAGTCAACGATAACGTCGGCGGCTACTCTCTGCGAATGCCCGGCACGCCGGGGGCCAACACGGGGCTGGTCTTCTCGGGCCACTCGACGACGAACCTCGTCAATCCGGGCGACTACTTTGTCATTGAGGCGGAAATCACCCTGAACAGCGGAACCTTGGCTGGTGCCGCTGCCTACATGGCCATCTCCAACAGCGCGGGATCGGCGGTCCAGTCTGACCTGCGGTGCATCTTCGCGACCGACCCCGGTAATAACACGGGCGCACCGATCGGGAGCGGCGAGGTCGGCAAAACATACAAGTTCGCCAAGCTCGTCAAGGTAACTGCCGCGACGGCCCACGGCTATTTTCTATACGCCATGGCCCATTGGTCTACGGCTGGATCCACTGCCAACGCCAACGACATCACTTGGCACAAGTGTGGAGTTCGGCCCGCCACGCCTGCCGAGATCCGTGACCAGACCGTGCTCGCTCCGATGGAAGCGACCGTCTCGACGCAAGCCTCGACGCTGGCGACGCACACGACGCAGCTCGCGAGCCTCGACACCACCGTCTCAGCGCAGGGCGCGACGATCAGCACCCAGCAGACCGCGCTCAACGGTCTCGCGACCCGCTACAGCGTCACGCTCAGCGTGAACAACCACATCACTGGTTTCAGCCAGAACAATGATGGGACTAGCGGCGATTTCATCGTGCAGGCCGACAAGTTCCTGGTCGCGATGCCGGGTGTCACCCCGCGCGTGGTCTTCGGCGTCAGCGCTGCCGGTGCACTCGTTAACGGCGACCTCTATGTCAATAACGGCAAGATCATCGCCGACACCGGCACCTACATGAAGGTGATCGGCAAGGGCTTCGGCACGAGCAACCAGTTCATCGAATGGTTCGGCCCCAAGATGGCACTCAACCTCTGCTCCGAGGCGAACGCCATCACCTATACCAAGACTAACGGCGATTCCTACTTCGGTGGCACACTACATGCCGGCACGCTCAAGAACGACGGTAGCACTTCGGGCCTCGGGACTACCGAAGTCGCAACCTGCGGCCCCTTCGGCACCAACGGCAATCCCATCGTGGTGGCTGTGAGCTGGACCTACCAAAAGACCGAGGTGAAGAATTATACGGCCGATATCTCTGGCCGTAATGCTTTCGATGCTGACGCCGCCTCCTACAACGCATCAGATACGGGCGGAAATAACTGGTCTGGAACCAAGGCGCTAACCGTCGCGAGCAGCACAGTCACTCTCGCCCGTAAGATCGGAGGTGGGTCATTCTCCGATGTCCAAAGCGCCTCAACGACGAGCGGGATCGGCACATTTACAGGCGTTCGCCCTGTGGTTGGATCTTCAGTGGGAACGGCCACGCTCGTCAGGTCCTACACCATCAACTTTACCTACACCGACAATGCCGGAGGCACGGGAGATCGCACCTTCACTGCCACCTTGGCCCGAGGCTTCACCGATACCTTGGGGTCGTCAACCCAGCGTGTCTCAATTGTCACCACAGAGGAGTAATATTGTGTCCGACTATCCCCCACTCACCCCTGAGGAAGAGGAAACGCTCACCGCCCTGCAATATCAGCAGGCGATGGCCGAATGGAGCGCAGCTGAGACCGCGCGTCTGGCCGAACTCGCCCTTTTCGAACCGCTGAACGACTGCGGCGACCTGCCCACCGTGCTCGCGGCGCTCACGGCCATTGAGGAGAGCGACGTTTCAGAGGACGTCAAGGCTCGCATCGATCGCATCAAGATCGTGCTCAATGTCGACCTGCAGTCGCTGATCAATCGACGCGATATGCTCTCGGTGCCCAACCCTGAGCCGGTCAATCCGCTCGCGGAAGAAGAAGCGTGAGGAGCCTCGCGCTCCTCGCCGCCGTGCTCCTTGCCGGATGCGGCCCTGCAGATGGCTACCAGTTCGAGCGGAAAGAATTCGAGCGCGCCGCGCCGAACATCACGGTCGTGACGCACCCATCGCTCAAGGCCCTGCGCGATGCCGCGCCTGCGTCTGCGAAGGAAGGCGCGGCAGAACTGCAAGCCTGGTCTGCGATTACGTCACGCGGATGCGAAATGCACATTGTCGATCCGACGCAGAGCTACCAGCCCGAGTGGATCGGACACGAAGCGGCCCATTGCGTCTACGGACGCTGGCACAAATAAGAAACCGGCCAGACCCCGAGGGATCTGGCCGGTTGTTTAGGCCGCCAACTTCTTCGTTGTGCGGTATGTCTCGATGAGCTCTCCGGTTCGCCCGGGCACCTTTGGTCGGTTGTCGAGGAGTGTCCCGGCGTGCCAAGCGTCGAGGACGATCGCGCAACAGGCCATGACATGTCCGAGATGGTGGACCGGCTCCTCCGCCTCAACCGTGTCGGCCGAATAGTCCTCCCCGTCGAGATACGACGCAAGATGACGCATGGCTGCGGCCACATAGACGCGGGTGCTAACCGGGTCGTCGCGCCAGTTGTACGGGCCGTATTTCCTCGCGCCGTTCATCATGGCAGTTGCCAAGTGCAGCAGGGCGGAGGGGGGCACAACGCTCAGGTCGGGCTTCTGCGCGCCCATTGCGGTCTTCGGGTTTCCGTCCACGCTCAAACTCCAAGTCGAAAATAATGGGGGCGAGGCTGCGGACGCTTCCGCGGGATCGCGTAGAGAATTTCCCAGAGACCGTCGCGGCCAGTGGCCAATTCGACCGTACCTTCCTCGTACAGTCGCCGAGCTTGGCGCAGTTCGGGGGAGGCGTTATTCCAGCCGCTGCCCGCTTTTCTCCGTGCCACAGTGAAGCGGACGAGCTCGGGGCGACCGAAGCCCCCGAACCGCTCCTGCCGCGAGTGCAGGAGCTCCACGCTATCGTTGATCAGTTCCCACACTTCGCTCAGCTCAAAGCCGAGCGCCTGGGCCGTTTTGAAGGGACTCCGACTGCGCCGGTAGTGCTCCAGAATCGCTGTTTTGTCTTTGGTTGTTAAACTCACTGTAATCTCCGGGTTTGATACCCGAGGATTTAGTAAAGCGTTGAGATTCTGGCACTCGTAGACCAAGAAGTCGCTATGCGAGTGGGTGGATTACCACCCGATCTGCATGCTCGAACTGCTTGTGCGTGATGATCAAGATCTGCTGCAGCTGATCCGTCAGCGACGCGAGCGCCTCGGCAGTCGCCTCGGCCCGCTCGGCGTCCATGTCGCTGTCGATCTCATCGCCAATGAAGACAGGGAATACCCGGCTGACCAACACCCGGCCAAGTCCGATCCGCACGGCCAGGTTAGCTACTGTGGCTCCTGCGCCCGAGAGCGTAGAAATATCCTGACCGTCGACGGTGATGTTCATATCCTCATCGACTTCGACCGTCGTCAGAACGCCATTGGTCATCTGGTGGATCAGGCTCGTCGCAACCCGAGAGAGCGACGGTGCGAGATGGGCCTTCACCATAAGGCGTGCTTCGGCCAGTGCCTCGGCGCCGGCAGTGTAATCCTTGGCCTTCTGCTTCGCGTCGTCGATCCGCTCCTGCGCCTTGCGCCATGCCTCGTGCTGGATCTCGTAATCGGCGAGGAGCTTCTCGTAGACGCGCGCCTCGACGAGCGCCTGTGACAATTCCTCGGACGATCCTGCGGGGGGCGTGAGGTTTTGTAACATTTCCCGCGCCTCGGCAGTAGCTTCCCAACGCTCGCGCGTGGCGACCTGCGCCCGGTAGTCGGCCACTGCAGCACGCGCGGCTGCCAACTCCTCGCTGACGTCCTCGGGCTCGACATAGTCGGCGACCAGCGCCTCGAGCTCGCGGCGGCGCTCAGCCTGCGAGTGGGCAAGCTGCTGCTGTTTGATCTCCTCGGCCGTCAGCACGACAGCTGGCTCCGCTACCTCGTCGAGCGGCTCTTCCCACAGGGCGTTGGCCCGCTTCTCGGCCTTGAGCTGCTCGAGCGAGAGGGCGGGCTCCACGACGTCGTCGGGGCGACCCGGCACAAATTGGTGTTCACATTTGGGGCAGGTAACCTCATCGCCCGGCTTCATCAGCAGGTGCCACGCGTGCTGCATGTCGTCGATCTGCTCCGGTGTCACCGTCGGCTTCGGGCCGCGGCGCTCCAGCTCTGTCCGAAATATGCTGTATTTTTCGGACAACTCGATCTGCTCGAGGGTGTAGGCGGGGAGGGGAATGCGCTCAAGTTCTGCCACTCGGGAGGCGTGCGCCTGTTTGTCCGAGCGCGCGGCTTCGGCCCGTGCCTCTAGCTCCGCCACGTCTACGGCGGGGGCGACGGGAACGGGCGGTTCCTCGCCAGCCTGGGCGACGATCGCCTCGAGCCGCGCCTTCTCCTTTTCGTAGGCCTGGACCGCACTCAGGGCGGCCTCGATCTCGGCGACGGGGCGATACCCCTCGGGCTTCTTCGGCTCTTCGGGCTTAACCAGCCCCTCGGCGAGCGCCTCTGCGAGCTTGCGGTGACCCTTCGCCTCGTCCTTGCAGTCCTTCTCGGCCTTCTCCTGCGCGGTGAGGCCGAGGATGCGGTCGATCAGGCGCTTGCGCTCAGGCGCCTTCATCTGGCTCAGCCGCTCGCTGTCCTTCTGGCGCGCCGCGCACACGACGTCGAACACGTCGAGGCCGAAGCCGAGGATCTCGAGCAGCTTCTGGTTCACTGCCTCGGTGTTGACGGCGAGCACCTCTCCATCCGGCCCCCATAGGGATTCCTTACGAGGCGTCCGTTCAACGCGGTATTCCTTGCCGGCGATCTCGAAGACGCCTTCGGCGGTCAGCTTCTTGTAGTCGGATGCCGGACCGCGGAGCGCGCGCTTTCCGAACAGCAGATAGCGGATGACCTCGATCGAGCCGAACGTCTTGCCGGACCCGTTCGGGCCAATGAAGGCGGTTGAGCCCGGTTGAAGGTTTAGGTCGCCGGACAGCGAAATTCCGTTGGTAGGAAAGGTAACCGAATAGCTGAGTTTTTTGATCATGTGGGCTCCGTCATGCTTCGTGCATCGAGGATCAATTCAAGATTGGAAACTCGCACAGCGAGAAGGTTGAAAAGCAATGGCCCGGGTCGTGGGACTACTGCTTTTGACTTTGATGATGTTCTACGTGCGGGAGGCACTCATTCCCTTCCTCCTGCTCGCGTACTTGGCCGGAGCAGCAAGGTGATCTCAGAATACGCTTCCGCAGCTACTAAATCTGCACTTCCTGTGGGGGTAAGTGGCGCCGCCGCGTTGGGGTTTTCTCTTCAGGACTGGGTGTTCATCGTCACCATTATCTACACCGTTCTTCAAATCGGTGTGCTGATCTACAAGTTTTTCAAGAAGAAGAGCGATGACTGATCCCGCGGAGGAAACTGCCCGCAAGGGTGTCCTCGCAGGGCTCGGCACTCTCGGCGTCATTATCACAGGCATCCTTGCCGCTGTCGGTCTGAACGAAGGGGGATATGTTCACCACAGTTCTGATCCGGGCGGCGCTACCAATCACGGCATCACCGAGAAGGTCGCGCGCGAGGACGGTTATACCGGCCACATGAAAGACTTCCCCAAGGAGTGGGCCAACGACATCATCTTCAAGGGCTACATCAAGGAGCCCGGCTTCCTGCCGATCATCGAGATCAGCCCCGCCGTCGGCGAGGAGATCGTCGACAGCGCAGTGAACTTTGGCCCCCATCGGCCGTCCTGCTGGTTCCAGCAGAGCCTCAATGAACTCGGCGCCTCACCGCGGCTCAAGGTCGACTGCAAGATCGGACCGAAGTCGGTCGCGGCCTTTGCCCGGTTTAAGAACCCTCGTCTTTGTGTGCTCATGCTTGACAAAATGGACGCAAAGCAAACCGCCGAGTACCAGCGGCTCGTGCGGGTGAACCCGAAGCTCAAGGTATTCTATCGCGGCTGGATCAACAAGCGCGTCGGCAACGTGGATCGGAAGAAATGTTCAGCGTACTGACCAGCAAGATTTTCGGGGCGACGACACTCGCCCTGCTCATGCTTCTCACCCTGCAGACCTGTCGGGCGGATCGGCTCGCCGACGAGCTCGAGGATCAAAAGGTCCTGACCAAGAGCTGGAAGGACGCTCAGAAAACGACGAAGCAGTCGCTCGACGACGTGATCGCCGCCCTTGCTGAGAAGAATGCGGAGAGCCGCGAACGCGCAAAGAAGCTCGACGCTGCCAAGCTCAAGGCAGAGGCCGATGCCAAGCGAAACGCCGAGGCGTATCGCAGCACCCAGCAGAAGATCGACGCTCTGCTCCGCACGCGGGGCACGAGCACCTGCGTAACCCCGGGAGACGTCCGTGAAGCTCTGGCCGGCATTTAGTCTGCTCCTCCTCGCAGGATGCGCCCACACCCCCGGTGGCGTCGAGGTGAAGACCGTCGAGGTCGTCAAGGAAGTGATGGTGCCGTGCCCGGCTCAGGCACCCGCGCGGCCGACGCCGCTCGGGGCTCTGCCGGATCTGGCGGAGGATGCTCTGCGCATCGTCAGCGCCAAGCTGCTCGAGTATGCGGGGAAGGGTGGCTATGCCGACAAGGCCGAGGACGCCATCAAGCTGTGCGCGTCTGCGGAGGCGGCAACCCTTTCGAAATAAGGGTCGACCACTCGTTGGCGATCGACACGCGGCGGCTCCAGTGCTGCGAGCGGTTGTAGGCCGCTTCCACCTCGTTCTCACGAACGTGCGCCAGCATCAGGTCGATGACCTCGCGGTCGCGAGGGCGCCGCTCGTTCATGATCGTGGAGAAGGACGAACGCCAGCCGTGCGGGACGTGGCGGCCCTTATATCCGAGGCGCTGGTAGAGAACGCCGAGCGCGTTGTCGGAGAGCGGCTTGTCAAAAGCACGTTGGCCAGGAAAAACCAGCTTCAGATGACCGGTGAGCGGCCGCACCGCTTCGAGCACCTCGCGCATTTGTCGCGTGATGGGAATGGAGAAGTCCCGCTCGCTGTCGTGCTTGTGCTCTTTCAGCAGCTTCATGCGGGCCGCGGGGATGGTCCAGACATCGCCATGATCCTCCGACCACTCCATGCCCCGGACCATACCGGGGCGTGCTGCGGAGAGCGCCAGCAGTCGGGAGGCGAGGATGGTGACCGGATAGGAGCCGCTGTTCTCAATCGCGAGCATCAGCTCTTTGATCTCGTCGAGGTCGACGAGCGCGGGACGGCGCCCCTTTGGCTTCGGCGGTGCCAAGGCGCCGGACACGATGGCAGCTGGATCGTTCTTCGCCCGGCCGCTGGAGATGCCGTAGACGAAGATGGCCGATATGCGCTGGCGGACGCGGGCGCCGCCCTCGAGCGCGCCTCGCTTCTCCATACGGCGGACGACGTCCAGCACGGTGGGCGGGTCGATGTCGTCGACGGACATGTTGCCGATGAGGGGGAATACTTCGTGCTCGAGGCTCTGCAGCACCTTCTTGGCGTGGCGATCCGCCCACCGAGGTTTCTGCAGGGCATGCCACTCGCGGGCGAGTGTCTCGAAGGTCAGCCCGGTAGGCTGGCGGCGCTGGGGGTCCTCACCGGCGCGGAGCTTCTTGCGGGCGTCAGCCAGCGTCTCCCGGGCGTCCGCGAGGGACACCTCGGGGTAGGGGCCGAGCGACAGCAGCCGCTCCTTGCCGTCGAACCGATACTTGATGCGCCAGAGCTTGCTGCCGTTGGCGCGCACGAGGACGTACAGGCCGTGCGCGTCGGCGAGCTTGTAGTCCTTGTCGCGAATCGTCGCTTTTCTGATTTTTGCGTCTGTGAGCACGATACCCCCACCAGTGTCCCCAATGTGTCCCCAGAAGCGGGGCATTAGGTGGCCTCAGGTGGCACAACCTGACATTACCAATCAACGGATTTCTGCGGGCTTGGCGGGGCCTGTCACATGCTGTCACAGGAAAATGGCTCCCCGGGCAGGATTCGAACCTGCGACCAATCGATTAACAGTCGATTGCTCTACCGCTGAGCTACCGAGGAGCAGCCCGCCTAGGCGGGCAAGGCGGCCCCTTTGCCTTCAACTGCAGAAATTATCAAGGGCGATTTCGGAATATTTCATCCAAAGCGCCGTTGACGCTCAAGCGATGAACTGTTCCATCGCGATGCGCTCGTCGAGGCCCTGGTCGGGGTCGAACATTAGTGTCAGCGGCCGACTGCGGTCGGTGGTGACGAGAACGGTCTTTACGTCGCGGATTTCGCGCTGGTCGGCGACGGCGCTGACCGGGCGCTTCGCAGCTTCGCGGACGTTGAAACGGATACTCGTCGATTCCGGCACCAGGGCGCCGCGCCAGCGCCGCGGGCGGAAAGGACTGATCGGGGTCAGCGCCAGCATCTCCGATTCGAGCGGAAGAATGGGGCCGTTGGCGGAAAGGTTATAGGCGGTCGAGCCCGCGGGAGTCGCGACAAGGACGCCGTCGCACGCGAGCTCCTCGAGCATCGTCTTCTCGTTGATCATCACTTCGAGCTTTGCTGCCTGGCGCGTCTCACGCAGCAGCGAAATCTCGTTGATCGCGGGAAGGATGTGGCGCTCGCCGCTGATCGTGGTGATGTCACCGGAAAGAGGGTGAATGAGGAACGGACGGGCTCCCGCGATGCGTTCGAGCAGCCCCTCGACACGAAACTCGTTCATCAAGAAGCCGATCGTGCCGCGGTTCATCCCGAAGACCGGCAGGCTTCGGCGCTGGTCGAGCAATTGATGCAGCATGTGGAGCAGAAAGCCGTCGCCGCCGAGCGCGATCAGCAGGTCCGCCTCGGCGATGTCGACGAAATCATACAGCGGCCGCAGTTCGGCCTCGGCCTCTTCACCCGCGGGCGTGTTCGATGCGACGAGCGCGATCTTGCGATGCATGTTGGTCCGGTCCCCCTTGGACGGCGTGTCAACCGCCTGTTGCACTCATGTGACGCGCGACCGCCGGTTTGGACTTTCGTTCAATATGAAAGTCATGCGCGCGGGGTTTGCCAGCCAAGGCCAAATCAATCAAGCCGTCGACCGCGCCGACGCCGCCCTCGCGCAGCGCTGCGCGCAGATCGATGTGATCCTCCTGGCCAAGACACATGTAGATCCGCCCCTCGACCGTCAGCCGGATGCGATTGCATGTCGTGCAGAAATTGTCGCTAAGCGGCGTGATGAGGCCAAGCGTCACCGGGCTGTCCTCGACACCGAAATAGCGCGCGGGCCCGCCTGTTCGCTTGTCGAGCGGATAAAGAGCGCGCTCCGCGCGCAGCGGCGTGATGAAGCGGTGGAGCGGAATATAATGATCGCTTCGGTCGCCCTCGACCTCGCCGAGCGGCATGGTTTCAATAAGCGTCAGATCACAGCCTGCCCCCGCGCAATAATCGAGCATGGGCAAAAGCTGGTCTTCGTTGAGTCCGGCAAGCGCCACCATGTTGATCTTGACCGAAAGACCCGCCGCGCGCGCGGCATCGATTCCGCGCAGCGCGACCCCCACATCGCCGACGCGCGTGATGTGCCGGAAGGCCTCAGGGTCGAGCGTGTCGAGGCTGACGTTGACGCGCCGTACCCCCGCATCGGCAAGCATCGGCGCATAGTCGGCAAGCCGCATGCCATTGGTGGTGAGCGTGAGTTCGTCGAGCCCCCGACCGATCAGCGCGCCGAGCCGGCCCGCAAGCATGTCGATGCCGCGGCGCACCAGGGGTTCGCCGCCCGTGAGCCGGATGCGCCGAATGCCGCGCGCCACGAACCGCTCGGCGAGCGCGCCCATCTCCTCGATGCTGAGAACAGCAGAGCGCGGAAGAAAGCTCATATGCTCAGCCATGCAATAGCGGCAGCGCAGGTCGCAGCGGTCGGTCACCGACAGGCGCAAATAGCTGATCCGGCGGCCGTGGCCGTCAGTAAGCAAAGCATCTGGAGGCGATTGAACAGCCATCGCGCCGATTGTGATGCAAAAGGCAAGGGCTTGGCAAGCAAAGCCTGATATGGGAGCGCGATGAATCGCTCGATCGACCCCAATAGCGCCAGCATTCGCCATCTTGCTGCGCTGCATGCACGCTACGATGCCGATGCCGGTGTGATCCTGGTCCAGGTCGATCAGCTCGCGCGAATCAACCACAGCGCAGGCACGGAGACGGGCAATGCGCTGCTCGAAGAGGTCGGCAGGCGCCTCGAAAATTTTGCAGGCGACGAATTTGGCCCCGGGGCGGTGGTCGGGCGTTTGACCGGGCCGCGCTTCGTGATTGTCCCCGCGCTCCCCTTGTCGCTCGCAGCGCTCCACGCCCAGGAGCGCGCGCTGCACGTCGCGCTCGCTGAACCGCTCGTCGGCGATCCCAGCGGCCGCGTCGCGATCCGCATCGCCGCCGCGCTGATAACCCGCGACGAGCCGATCGCCGATCAGCTTCGCATCGCGAGCGACCAGCTTGCGCGCCCGGCCTCGGCGCGCGACGGCGCAATGGTCAAGGCGGCGCTCGCGCATGGAGAGGTCGCGATATTCTATCAGCCGCAATATGACGTCGCGAGCGGCGCGATGGTGGGGGTGGAGGCTCTGCTGCGCTGGCGGCATCCCGAACTTGGGCTGCTCGGCGCGGGGCCGCTTGTTACCGCCGCGCGCGCTGCGCGAATGGAGCGCGAGCTCACCGAACATGCCCACCGCCTTGCGCTCACCGAGATCGCCGGCTGGCCGAAAGCGCTCGCGGGCCTACGCATATCGCTGAATATCACCGCGGCCGATCTTGGCGATCCTGACTTTGCCGACCGCTTCGCCGCGATGGCGAGGCAGGCAAAGGTCGATCCCGACCGGTTGACGCTCGAGCTGACCGAACAGGCGATGCTGAGCGATCCTGCGAGCGCGGCGGCACAGCTTTCGCAGATCCGCGCGCTCGGCTCGGCGATCGCGATCGACGATTTCGGGACGGGCTATTCGAGCTTGTCGCTGCTCGCCAGGCTGCCGATCGACTATCTGAAAATCGACAGCGGCTTCACCCGCTCGATCGATGGCAGCGACCGCGATCGGATCGTCGTACGCGCGATCGTCGATCTTGCGCGCGCGCTGGGGTTGCTCGTGGTGGCCGAAGGCGTCGAGAATGAGGGGCAGCTCGCGCGACTCGGCGAGATCGGGGTCGCGATGTGGCAAGGCTTCCTGAAGTCGGGGCCTGTACCGGGTGAAGAGCTTGTCGACCTTTTAGGCGCTTGAGCGCCCTTCAATCCGGCTCGCCGGAAGACCGGCTATCATTGTCCATGCCGCCGAAGGAGCGCGGATCGGTGCACTCCGCGCGCGGAAAGACGCTTGTCTTATGACATTGCGGTCCGTTTGGGCCATGCTGGATTGCCCGGGCCGGGGTGGCCACCCCGGCCCGGGCGGAAGGGGACGGATCGTGAAAACGCCGGTCGTTGTGGGACCGGGTTAGAGTAGGATCGCCCCTTTCTTTTCCATCAGGCCCGAACGGATACCGGGGTTTTGGACCCGGATGACAAGCATGGGATAGCGGAAAAGATGAGCGACAATCTACCACAGACGATCGGCATCGACATCTCCAAAGCGAGCCTCGACTGCCATGTCCACCCTGCCGGCGCCGAGCGCCAGTTCTCCAACACCGCCAAGGGCCACAAGGCGCTGATCGCCTGGCTGCGACAATGGCCGGTCGAGCGGATCGCCTATGAGGCAACCGCAACCTACCATCGAGCGCTGGAGGCGGCTCTGGCCGACTGGCCCTGCGTTAAGCTCAATCCAGAGCGCGCCCGGCGCTTCGCCCAGGCGACTGGCACTCTGGCCAAGACCGATCGCATCGATGCCATGTTGCTGGCCCGTATGGCGGCCACCTTGCAGCCGCCGGTCAGACCCGCTCGAAGCGCACAGCAGGCGCAGATGGCGGAGCTCATCAATGCCCGAGACGGCCTCGTGCGCGATCGCACCGCGCTCAAGAATCGCGAGAAGAACCTCACCATCGCCTTCCTCAAGCGCCAGTGCCGGCAGCGGCTCGAGCAGATCGATCGGCATATCGAGGCGCTCGATACCGAGATCGCCAACCTGATCGCCGCCGATGCTGCGCTCGCCCGCCGGCATGAGATCCTCACCAGCATCGCCGGCGTCGGAACGCTGACCGCCAACCAGCTCATCGCCACCATGCCCGAACTCGGCAGCCTCGAGAACAAGCAGGCCGCATCCCTCGCCGGTCTCGCCCCCGTCGCTCGACAGTCCGGACAATGGAAAGGCAAGAGCTTCATCCGTGGCGGACGCGCCAACGTGCGGCAGGCTCTCTATATGCCGGCCCTCGTCGCCGCCCGGTACAATCCCGATCTCAAGGCAAAATATCAGCAGCTCGTTACTGCCGGGAAGCCCGCCAAGATCGCCATCACCGCCGTCATGCGAAAGCTCGTCGTCACCGCGAACGCCCTGCTCAAAGCCGATCGATGCTGGACGCAATCTCCAGCTTGATCATCACGGATACTCAAAGCGTCTATGACGCCTGCCGCGCAAGCTTCGCGAGCCCCTTCGACAATTGCAGCGCGCCGTTGAGGCGTGCGCCCACGCTTGCCCATTCGCCGCTCACCGACAAATTATTGTCGGGCCGAAGCCGCGCGCGGCCCTTCAGCCGTTCGACATAGGCGATGAGCCCGGGTACATTTGCAAAGGCGTCGCCGTGGAAGCTTACGAGCGCACCCTTGGTGCCGACGTCGAGCTTGGCAATGCCAGCGGCTTTCGCATTCGCCTTGATCTCCATCAGCTGAATGAGGTTTGCGGTCTCGGGCGGGAGCGGGCCGAAGCGGTCGATCATTTCGGCGGCAAACCCGTCGAGCCCCGCGCGATCCTCGGCCTCGTTGAGGCGGCGATAGAGCGCCATGCGAAGCGGCAGGTCGGGGACATAATCTTCCGGAATGAGGATCGGCGCGTCGACGGTAATGACGGGCGAGAGGGCCTCGCGCGGCGGCGCAGCGCCCATGCCCTCGGCCTTGGCGACGAGAATCGCCTCTTCGAGCATCGACTGATAGAGTTCAAAGCCAACCTCGCGGATATGCCCCGACTGCTCGTCGCCCACGAGATTGCCAGCCCCGCGGATGTCGAGATCGTGGCTTGCAAGCTGGAAACCCGCACCCAGCGTGTCGAGGTCGCCGAGGAGTTTCAGACGCTTTTCTGCGGTATCGGTGATCGCGCCGACCTCGGGCGTGGTCAGATAGGCGTATGCGCGCGTCTTCGAACGCCCGACACGGCCGCGCAGCTGGTAGAGCTGCGCAAGCCCGAACCGGTCGGCACGGTGCACGATCAGCGTGTTCGCACTCGGGATGTCGAGTCCGCTCTCGACGATCGTCGTCGATACGAGCACATCATATTTGCGGTCGTAAAAAGCGCTCATCCGCTCCTCGACCTCGCCCGGCGCCATCTGACCGTGGGCCACCACATATTTGATCTCGGGCACGCGGGTGCGCAGGAATTCCTCGATGTCGGGCAAGTCCTTGATGCGCGGGGTCACAAAGAAGCTTTGCCCGCCGCGGTCATGTTCGCGCAGCAATGCCTCGCGAATGACCACGGGATCCCAGGGCGCGACGTAGGTGCGTACGGCCAGGCGGTCGACCGGCGGCGTCTGGATGACGCTGAGTTCGCGCAGGCCCGACATCGCCATCTGCAAGGTGCGCGGAATGGGGGTTGCGGTAAGCGTGAGAACATGGACGTCGGCCTTGAGCTGCTTCAGCCTTTCCTTGTGGACGACGCCGAACCGCTGCTCCTCGTCGACGATGACGAGCCCGAGATTCTTGAACGCGACCGATTTTGCGATGACCGCATGGGTGCCGACGACGATGTCGACCTGGCCGCTCGCAAGCGCCTCGCGCGTCTTTTGCGCCTCGCTCGCCGGGACGAGCCGCGACAGGCGCCCGATATTGACCGGGAAGCCTTTGAAGCGCTCGACGAAATTGCTGTAATGCTGGCGCGCGAGCAGCGTGGTGGGGACAACGACCGCCACCTGGACCCCCGCCATGGCCGCGACGAAGGCGGCGCGCAGCGCCACCTCGGTCTTGCCGAAGCCGACATCGCCGCAAACGAGGCGGTCCATCGGACGTCCAGAGGCGAGGTCGGCAAGAACGTCGCCGATCGCGCGGTCCTGATCGTCGGTTTCCTGATAGGGAAAGCGGTCGGCAAACGCAGGATAGGCGCTGTCCTGCGCGAGAACGTCGCCGGGACGAAGCGCGCGCTGGGCAGCGGTCGCGAGCAGTTCGCCCGCGATTTCGCGGATGCGCTCCTTCATCCGCGCCTTGCGGCGCTGCCAGGCCTCCCCGCCGAGCCTGTCGAGCGCGACGCCCTCGCTCTCGCCCCCATAGCGCGAGAGGACATCGAGATTTTCGACAGGAACGTAGAGCTTGTCGCCGCCCGCGTAGCTTAGCGCGACGCAATCGTGCGGGCTGTTGCCGACCGGAATCGAGGTCAGCCCCTCGTACCGGCCGATCCCGTGATCGAGGTGAACGACGAGGTCGCCGACGCTTAAGGTTGCAAGCTCAGCGAGAAAGGCGTCGGCACTCTTGCGGCGCTTCTGGCGGCGGACGAGGCGCTCGCCCAGGATATCCTGCTCGGTAAGCAGGCTGACCCCGGCCGCCGCGAAGCCATGGTCGAGCGGCAGGACGACCATCGCGGTCGCGCCGCCGCTGTCCGACGAGGCGACGCCGAGCGCCTCCTGCCAGCTGCCCGCTGCAGCGAGCGAGGTGACCCCATGGTCGCGCAGCAGGCCCGAGAGCCGGTCGCGCGCGCCGCCCGAGTAGCTCGCGATGATCGTCTTGCGTCCCTTGCGGCGCTCGTCCGACAGATGGTCGGCGACCTTGTCATAGACGTTGAGGTCAGCGGTGCGCTCGGGTGTGAAATCGCGCGCGGCAAAGCTCTCAAGATCGATCACCGACGCCGCGGGGGGCACGTCGAACGGCGAGACAATATGGACGGGGCGGGCGCTCTCGACCGCGGCCCATTCGTCGCTGGTCAGATAGAGGGTCTCCGGCGCCAGGGGGCGATAGCTGCCCGCCTGCTCGCGCTCGGCGGCGACGCGGTTCGCATGATAGTCGGTGATCGCATCGAAGCGCGTCTCGGCGGTCGCATCGGTGCGGTGCCCGCGCAGCACGGGCACCGCGGGATCGAGATGGTCGAACAATGTCGCGAGCCGCTCCTCGAACAGCGGCAGCCAATGGTCCATGCCCGCCTGGCGCCGCCCTTCGCTGACCGCCTGGTAGAGCGGATCGCCGGTGGCCTGCGCGCCGAAGATTTCGCGGTACCGCGAGCGGAAGCGTTTGATCGTTGCCTCATCGAGCAGCGTTTCGGCGGCAGGAAGCAATTGGAGCGCCTTGGCGGGGCCAAGGCTGCGCTGGTCGGCGGGGTCGAAGCGCCGGATGCTCTCGATCTCGTCGCCGAAGAAATCGACGCGAAGACCATTTTCCTCCCCCGCGGGGAAGAGGTCGAGGAGGCTGCCGCGCACCGCGAACTCGCCCTGGTCGGCGACGGTGTCGACGCGGTTGAAGCCGTTCGCGACGAGCAGTTCGGCAAGCGCATCGCGGTCGATCCGCTGCCCGGGCTCGAGGCGCGTCGCGAGCTGGCGAATCCTGAAAGGGGTGAGCGTGCGCTGGGTGATGGCGGCGACCGTGGTAAGAACAAGTTCGCCGCGCCTCGGCGGGGCTTGCAGCGCCGAAAGTGTCGCGAGCCGGTCGGCGCTGACGCGCATCGAGGGCCCCGCCCGGTCGTAGGGCAAGCAATCCCATGCCGGAAATCGGTGGATGACTAGGTCGGGGGCAAAGAAAGGGGCGGCGTCCGCCACCGCCTGCATCGCGGCATCGTCGGTCGCCACATATAGCAGCCGCTTGTCGCTGGCGCGCGCGAGATCGGCGAGCAGGAGGGGCAGGAAGCCGTCCGCCGCGCGGGCGAGCGTGAGCGGCGCCGAGGCCGACGCGATGGCGGCGAATATATCGGCGGCGGGGTGCGTCATGGCAGCGGGATATAGTCCAGTCGGCGCATCGCGGCGATCAGCGGCGGATTGTCGAGGTGCGCCGGGGGGTGGCCGGTGCCGAGCGCCCAGGCCATGATGTCGACGTCATCTTCTTCGCAAACGGCCTCGAACCAGGCGAGTTCGTCCTCGCCCCATTGGGAGGCATAGCGGTCGAAGAAGCCGCCGATCATATAGTCAGCCTCGCGCGTGCCGCGGTGCCAGGCACGAAATTTCAGGCGTTTCAGGCGGTCTTGCATGGCGGTTCTTCTTGAGCGGACGTGAACAACGCCCCGTCTCGTTCGGCGCGAGCGAGATCGGGGCACCTATCGGCCCTGCGCTGCACCGGTGGGCGCCTCGACTGCACAGAATGCGGAAGCAGAGGAGGGGCTGGGCAAGACCAAGGGTTAAAGGTTAGACACGCCCTAGCCATGCGTCCCGAAATCCTCAACCCGCTCTTTGCCGCGCTGACCGACCTGAAGGGCGTCGGGCCGCAGCTCGCCAAACCGCTGACCCGGCTCGGGCTCGAGCGCGTCATCGATGTGCTGTTCCATCTGCCGACCGGCCTGATCTCGCGTGTGCCCGTCGAAAGGCTCCGCGACGCGCAGGCGGGACAGACGATCATCGTCGAGGTGACGGCAAAGGATTATCGTCCCGGTCGCTCGCCGCGCGCGCCCTTCGGCGTCGAGGCGTTCGACAGCGCGGGCGACCATGTTCGGCTCGTTTATTTCGGACGCACCTCGGGCCTTGCGCGCAAGCTCTTTCCCCTGGGCGAGAAGCGGCGGGTCTCGGGGCGGCTCGATCTTTACGGCGACATGCGGCAGATCGTGCATCCGGATCAGGTCGCCGAGCCCGGCGACGAAAGTGCGATCTCGGTTCACGAGCCCGTCTATCGGCTGACAGAAGGGCTGAGCAATGCGCGGCTGTCGCAGCTTGCCGCCGTCGCGATCGAGAGGAGGCCCGACCTTGCCGAATGGATCGACGCGCCGCTGCTCGCCGCGCGGGGCTGGCCAGGGTGGCGCGAGGCTGTCGCGCGGGCGCACGCAAGCCCGCGCGACGAGGCTGCGCGCGACCGGCTCGCTTATGACGAGATCTTTGCAAACCAGGTTGCGCTGATGCTGATCCGGGAGGGGCTGCGCAATCGCAAGGGCCGCGCCATTGTCGGCGACGGACGCCTGGCAAGCAGACTGCGGCTGCCCTTCGGGTTGACCGGCGCGCAGGAGCGCGTCGGGCGCGAAATCGCGGGCGATATGGCGCAGGATCGGCCGATGCTGCGGATGCTGCAGGGCGACGTCGGCTCGGGAAAGACGCTTGTCGCGCTCCGCGCGATGCTGGCGGCGGTCGAGGCAAAGACGCAGGCGGCGCTTCTTGCCCCCACCGAAATCCTGGCGCGCCAGCATTTTGCCACCTTGCAGCGCATGCTCTCCGGCCTGCCCGTCAATGTCGCGATCCTGACGGGACGCGACAAGGGAAAAGCGCGCGAATCGACCCTGATGGGGCTCGCCGACGGCAGCATCGACATTCTCGTCGGCACGCACGCGATCTTCCAGGAGGCGGTCGCCTACAAGGATCTGGCGCTTGTCGTGGTCGACGAGCAGCACCGCTTCGGGGTCGCGCAGCGGCTGATGCTGACCGCCAAGGGGCAGCGGCCGCCCCATTTGCTTGTCATGACGGCGACCCCGATTCCGCGCACGTTGCTCCTTGCCAACCATGGCGAGATGGACGTGTCGCAGATCGACGAGATGCCGCCAGGGCGCACCCCGGTCGATACGCGCGTCGTCTCGGCCGACCGGCTCGAGGAGGTGGTGAGCGGGCTCGAACGCCATCTGGCGGGCGGCTCGCAGGCCTATTGGGTGTGTCCGCTCGTTGCCGAAAGCGAGACGAGCGAACTCGCGGCCGCCGAGGCGCGTGCAGCGCTGCTGCGCGAGCGCTTCGGTGAGACCCGCGTCGGGCTCGTTCACGGCCGGATGAAAGGTCCTGACAAGGATGCGGTGATGGCGCGCTTTCAAGCGGGCGAGATCGGCGTCCTCGTTGCAACGACGGTGATCGAGGTGGGGGTCGATGTGCCGTCGGCGAGCCTGATGATCGTCGAGCATGCCGAGAATTTCGGCCTCGCGCAGCTTCACCAGCTTCGCGGGCGCGTCGGGCGCGGCGCGGCGAAGTCGGTCTGCCTGCTGCTTCGCTCGCAGAACCTCTCCGAAACCGCGCGCGAACGGCTCGCGCTGATGCGCGGCACGAGCGACGGCTTTGTGATCGCGGAGAAGGATCTTGAACTGAGAGGCGGGGGCGAACTGCTCGGTCTCAAGCAATCCGGCGAGGCCGATTACCGGCTCGCGGCGGCGGAGCAGCTTGTGCGCCTGCTTCCGCTTGCCCACGATGATGCTCGCCTCTTCGTCGAGCGCGACGGCGGCATGGATGGCCCGCGCGGCGAGGCGGTGCGAACGTGCCTTTATCTCTTTGAGCGCGATGCGGCGGTGCCGCTCCTGCGAAGCGGCTAGTTGAGATCCGCGCGCGCGCCCATCGCGCGCAGCATCGGGAGATAATCCTCAACCGCGATCATCTTGTCGAACTGGACTCCGGTCTTGCCCCCGAGCGACCAGATCACCTTGGCTGCGGTGCGCCCGATGATCGGCATACGAAAAACCACCATATCGCCGGGCTCGAGGCTGCGCTCGAAGCGCATCAGGAGCCCGTCGGCGCTGATGTTCACGCAGGTGCACATTTCCTGCCGGCCGTCAGGCATGACGAAGGGCAGGCGGCAATAGACGTCGCTGCGCGGCGAGAGCCGCTGGTCGAGCCCGACATAATGGGCCTTGTTGGTGTCGATCTTGCGCATAGCATACCCTTGCTGGTCTTCGCGCCAAGATCGACTCCAATCCGCTAAGAATCGGTAAATATCACCCCTCGGATCATCGCGTCACAAGGCCGTGCTTCTTGGCGCCGAGGCTGACCGGGACGGGCTCGTCCGCAGGCTGGATGAGGTGGTGGGGATCGCGGATCACCGCGCCGCCGGCTTTTACCGCGCCCTCCTCAAGCTTGCGCCGCGCCTCCTTGTTCGAGGCGGCAAAGCCAAGTTCGCGCAGCGCATCGAGGATGCGCAGTCCCTCGGCAGGCGCGGTGACCTGCGGCAAATCCCCGCCGATGCGCCCCTTTTCAAAGGTTTGCGCCGCGGTCTCGGCGGCCGCCTGCGCGGCCTCGGCGCCGCGGCACAGTGCGGTCGCGGCATTGGCGAGGATCTTTTTCGCCTCGTTGATTTCCGCGCCTTCGAGCGTCTCGAGCCTCGCAATCTCGTCGAGCGGGAGGTCGGTAAAGAGCTTGAGGAAACGTCCGACGTCGCGGTCGTCGCAGTTGCGCCAATATTGCCAATAGTCAAAATGGGACAATTGATCGGCATTTAACCAGACGGCGCCGGCCGCCGTCTTGCCCATTTTGGCGCCCGCGGCCGTGGTCAAAAGCGGGGTGGTGAGGCCATAAAGCTCCGCGCCATCCATTCGGCGGCCAAGTTCGACGCCGTTGACGATATTGCCCCACTGGTCCGATCCGCCCATCTGCAGGCGCACGCCCATTTCCTTCGCCAGATGGCGGAAATCATAGCCTTGGAGGATCATGTAGTTGAATTCGAGAAAGGTCATCGGCTGCTCGCGATCGAGCCGCAGCCTGACCGAGTCGAAGGTGAGCATGCGGTTGATCGTGAAATGGGTTCCAACCTCCTGCAGCAGCTCGATGTAGCCGAGCTTGCCGAGCCAGTCGTGGTTGTTGACCATCACTGCATCGGTGGGCCCATCGCCAAAGGTCAAAAAGGGTTCAAAGATCGTGCGGATCGAGGCAATATTGTCCTCGATCGTCTGATCCGACAGCATTTTGCGGCTTTCGTCGCGTCCCGTAGGGTCGCCAATGCGTGTCGTTCCGCCGCCCATCAGTACCACCGGCTTGTGACCCGTCTGCTGAAGGCGGCGCAGCATCATGATCTGAACGAGACTTCCGACGTGGAGGCTGGGCGCGGTGGCGTCAAAGCCGATATAGGCGGGGACGACCTGCTTTTGGGCAAGCGCATCGAGCCCTTCCGCATCGGTCATCTGGTGGATATAGCCTCGCTCATCGAGCAGGCGCAGCAGGTCGGATTTGTAAGTCGTCATAGCGCGCGGGCGCTTAGCATGGGGTTTGCGATTTGGATAGCATGCGCGCGGAACTGCAATGCCACCCGGAAACCCCGGCAATCGCGGTGGGGACGGTGCGAGCCGAGATCGGCCTTTCTTTCGACGAGGGCTTCGTGCTCTGCTTCATCGTCGAAGGCGAGATCGACCGCATCGTGCTCCCCGCGGGCGAGGGACAGCTCGTGATTGCCGATGGTCCGACCGATGGCCTGTGGCAAGGCACCTGTTTCGAGGCTTTCCTCACGGAGGATGATACCCCAGACTATACCGAGTTCAACTATTCGCCCGATGGCCGCTGGGCCTGCTACCAGTTCGACGATTATCGATCGCTGCTCGGCCCGGACGATCTTGCGCCCTGGGACATGGCGGCCGAGCGCGCGCCTGCCTCGTACCGGCTGCGCATTGAACCTGGCATCTTTCCCGATCGCGGCAGCAGGCTTGCGCTTTCTGCCGTGATCGAGGAGATCGATGGCACCAAGAGCTATTGGGCGCTCGCACACCCGCCGGGGAAACCCGATTTCCATCATCCCGATTGCTTTACGCTGACGCTTGGGGCACCCGACCAGGCATGACGATCCTGTTCGGCATCGACCGCCTGCTCGCCGATCGAGCCCTTCGCAAGCCGCTGGAGGGGCGCCGGGTTGCGCTGCTCGCGCATCCCGCCTCGCTCACCGCAGACTTGACGCATAGTCTTGATGCGCTCGTGGCCGCGGGCGTCAATGTAACCGCGGTGTTCGGCCCGCAGCACGGCGTGCGGGGCGACCTTCAGGACAATATGATGGAGTCGCCCGACTTTACCGATCCGGTGTACGGGGTTCCATGTTTTAGCCTATATGGAGAAGTGAGACGGCCGTCGGATCAGGCGATGCAGAGCTTCGATGTGATGCTTGTCGATCTTCAGGATCTAGGCTGCCGCATCTACACCTTCATCACGACCCTGCTCTATGTGCTCGAGGCCGCAGCCGAGCATGGCAAGGCGGTGTGGGTGCTCGACCGGCCCAATCCCGCCGGGCGCCCGGTCGAAGGCACGCTGCTGCGTCCCGGTTGGGAAAGCTTCGTGGGCGCGGGGCCGATGGCGATGCGTCACGGGCTCACGATGGGCGAAATGGGGCATTGGTTCATCCGTCATTTCGGGCTCGAGGTCGATTATCGCGTGATCGAAATGGAAGGCTGGGCCCCCGACGCCGCGCCCGGTTTCGGCTGGCCGCAGGAGCGTGCGTGGATCAATCCGAGCCCCAACGCGCCCAACGTCAACATGGCGCGCGCCTATGCGGGAACGGTGATGGTCGAGGGGGCGACGCTGAGCGAAGGGCGGGGGACGACGCGGCCGCTTGAGCTCTTCGGGGCGCCCGATATCGATGCGCGCGCGCTGATCGTCGAAATGCAGCGGCTCGCGCCCGCCTGGCTCTCCGGCTGCAAGCTGCGCGACATCTGGTTCCAGCCGACGTTCCACAAGCATGTCGGCGTGCTCAACAGCGGCGTCCACATTCATGCCGAGGGACCCTGGTATGACCATGCGGCGTTTCGGCCGTGGCGCGTGCAGGCGCTCGCCTTCAAGGCGATCCGCAGGCTCTACCCCGAATACCCGATCTGGCGCGGCACCGATTTCCTGTATGAATATACCGAAGGCGTGCTCGCGATCGACGTGATCAACGGCTCGCCGCTGCTGCGCGAATGGGTCGACGATGCTGGCGCCGAGGCGGGCGATCTCGACGCCCTAGCCCTACCGGACGAGGCGGCCTGGCGCGCGGCGACCGAAGATCTGCTGCTTTATCGCGGCGAGTGAGGACAGGAATATGACCATGCATCGGCGGCGGTTCATGGGCGTGGCAGCCATCGGAGGACTTGCAGCGAGCCTTCCTGCGACCTGCTGGGCGGCGGACGATTTTGCAGGCCTTTCAAGCATGGCAAAGGATACGCAGCCGATCGGCGCCGACGAACTTCAGGCGCGGCTCGCCAAGGCTGCAGGGCTGTTGCGCGCCCACGACATGGACGCGCTGCTCATCGAGCCCGGCGCGAGCCTTATCTATTTTACCGGCATTCACTGGTGGCGCAGCGAGCGGCTCACCGCGGCCGTGCTGACGCGCGAGGGGGAAGTTGCGATCGTCACGCCCTTCTTCGAGGAGCCTTCGGTTCGCGAGAGCCTCAGCGTCGAAGCCGAGCTGCTCACCTGGGACGAGGATGAAAATCCGCTTGGGGCGGTTTCGGCATGGCTTTCCAGGCGCGGGTTCGCCAAGGGCCGGATCGGCGTTGAAGAAACGGTGCGCTATTTTGCGGTCGATGGGCTTCAAAAGGCGATGCCCGGTGCCACGCTGGTCAATGGCGCTCCGGTCGTGCGCGGATGCCGGATGATCAAGTCGGCGACCGAGATCGCGCTGATGCAGCTTGCAACCGATATCACCATCAAGGCCTATCGCTATACTGCGCCGCGCGTCGAGGCAGGGATGACCCCCGCCGACATCGGCGCGATCATGAACGGCGCCACGAGGGCGCTTGGCGGCTCACCCGAATTCGCGCTCGTTCTGCTCGGCGAGGCGAGCGCCTATCCGCACGGAAGCGGCCAGCCGCAGCGGGTGCGGGAGGGCGAGGTGGTGCTGATGGACTGCGGCTGCAACGTCCACGGCTATCAGTCCGATGTGTCGCGAAGCTGGGTCCATGGGACCGCGACGGCGCGCCAGCGCCAGGTCTGGGAGCAAATGCGCAAGGGCCAGCTCGTCGCTTTCAAGGCCGCGAAGATCGGCGTTCCAGCCGGGTCGGTCGATGACGCGGTTCGCACCTATTATGAAGGCCTGGGCTACGGCCCCGGCTACAAGCTTCCCGGCACCTCGCACCGCACCGGGCACGGCATCGGGCTCGATGGCCACGAACCCGTCAACCTGGTGCGCGGCGAGACGACGAAGCTTGCACCTGGCATGTGCTTCTCGAACGAGCCTGGCATCTATATTCCTGGCGAATTCGGCATTCGCCTCGAGGATTGTTTTTACATGACTGCGAGCGGACCCAAATGGTTCAGCGAGCCGCCGGTGTCGATCGACAATCCGATTGGTTAGGATCCTCCCGCGCGCCCGGTTCCGCTTCCTTGGTGCGCGTCCGGGTGACGGGATCCTTTGGCGGGAACGGCCTCGGCGGGCGGGGAGCCAGGCAGGGTCCGCGGCCGCTGGACGATGCTCACCAGAACGAACGAGATGATCATCAACAAATACCAGCTGCCGAGCTTCGCGATCCCGACCATCTGCCAGCCACTCTCTTGATTGGGATAGGTCCAGGCACGGGCAAAGGTACCGATATTCTCGGCGAACCAGATAAAGAGTGCGACGAGCGCCCAGCCGACGAGAAGCGGCATCCGGCGGTGGATATGGAGCGGACGGAACCAGACCTGGCAGCGCCGGAAAAGCAGCGCAGTCGCGGCAAACAGGAGCCAGCGGATGTCGGGCAGCCAGTGGTGCGCAAAGAAATTTACGTAAATCGCCGCGGCGAGGGCGTAGCTCGTCCAGGCGGGCGGATAGCGCGTGTAGCGAAAATCGAAGATCCGCCAGACACGCGCGATATAACTGCCGACCGCGGCGTACATGAAGCCTGAGAAGAGCGGCACGGCGCCGATGTGCAGGAGGCTCGCTTCGGGATATTGCCACGACCCGGCGGCGGTCTTGAAGAGCTCCATCACCGTCCCGACGATGTGGAAAATGAGGATGACGATGGCCTCCTTTAGCGTCTCGAGCCGGAAGGCGAGCATCGAGAGCTGGATCAGGATCGCGCCGATCGTAATCGCATCGTAGCGGTGAAGCGGCGCATTATCGGGCCAGAGAAAATGGGTCGCGAGCAGAAGCGTCAGCATCAGCGCGCCGAAGAGGCAGGCCCAGCCCTGCTTGAAGCCGAAGACGAGAAATTCGAGAAACCAGCCGCGCGGCCCGGGCTCGACGGCCATCGCCTCGAGCCGGGCGCGGACGCGGTAGAAGCGCGAATGGGCGCGGCGCGGCTCAGACATGGACGGCGACCAGCGCGATCAATGAGGCGGCGGGGAGGAGGAGGAGTTGCGCGAGGATTGTGCCGGCGAGCCGGCTCAGCGAAATGAAGGTGATCGCGCGGCGAAAATCACCCTCATCGACTTTCCCCTCGACCGCATCGTCGGCCATCACCGACAGCCCGTCAATGCTTTCGCGTCAGCTCGCGCATTGCATCGTCGAGCCCCGCAAGAGTGAGGGGAAACATGCGGTCGTTCATCAGCTGTTTGATCATCTTGACCGACTGGGTGTAGCCCCAATGCGCCTCGGGCACCGGGTTGAGCCAGACGGCGGCGGGATAGACATTGGTCATGCGCTGCAGCCACACCGCGCCCGCTTCTTCGTTGAAATGCTCGACGCTGCCGCCGGGATGGCTGATCTCATAGGCGCTCATCGACGCATCGCCGACGAATACCAGTTTGTAGTCATGGCCATATTTGTGGAGGATGTCCCACATCGGCGTGCGCTCGGACCAGCGGCGCTTATTGTCCTTCCACACGCCCTCATAGGGGCAATTGTGGAAATAGAAGAATTCGAGATTCTTGAATTCGCTGGTCGCGGCGCTGAACAATTCCTCGCACAGCTTGATGAAGGGGTCCATCGAGCCGCCGACGTCGAGGAAGAGAAGGAGCTTCACCGCGTTGCGCCGTTCAGGACGCATGCGGATATCGAGCCAGCCCTGCCTCGCGGTACCGTCGATCGTGCCCGGAATGTCGAGCTCGTCGGCGGCGCCCTCGCGCGCGAACTTGCGCAGACGGCGCAGCGCGATCTTGATGTTGCGGGTGCCGAGCTCCTTGGTGTTGTCGAGATTCTGGAACTCGCGCTTTTCCCAGACCTTGAGCGCTCTTTTGTGCTTGCTCTCGCCGCCGATCCGCACGCCTTCAGGGTTGTAGCCCGCGTTGCCGAAGGGGGAGGTGCCCCCGGTGCCGATCCACTTGTTGCCGCCCTGGTGGCGCTTTTGCTGTTCCTCGAGCCGCTTCTTGAGCGTCTCCATGATCTCGTCCCACGAGCCGAGCGACTTGATCGCGTCCATTTCTTCCGGGGTGAGATATTTCTCGGCGACGGCTTTGAGCCACTCCTCGGGCACGTCGACCGGGTTCTGGCCATAGTCGGTGAGAAGGCCCTTGAAGACCTTGTTGAACACCTGGTCGAAGCGGTCGAGCAGCCCCTCGTCCTTCACGTAGATGGCGCGCGAGAGATAATAAAATTGCTCGGGGCTGCGGTCGATCACCTCGCGGTCGAGCGCCTCCAGCAGCATCAGATGCTCCTTGAGGCTGGCCGGAATGCCTGCAGCCCGCAGCTCGTCGAGAAAGCCGAAAAACATGGATGACGGCGTAACCCGTCCCGCGGGCCGGCGCAACTGCTTTACGTAAACGGAAACTGTGCTTGAGAAGGGGAGGTGTATAGTATAGGGGGGTAGGGTATGAGTCACCTTGCCACCCGCCCCGAACTCCTCGCCCGCGTGCGCCGCATTGCAGGCCAGGTCGCCGCCATCGAAAAAGCGCTCGCAGCGGATGAAAGCTGCGCAACCGTGCTTCACCGCGTCGCCGCGGTGAGGGGGGCCGTCAATGGACTGCTTGACGAAGTGATCGCCGAGCATCTGACCGAACATGTTGCGCTTCCCGGCCTAAGCGACGCCGAGCGCGCCGCGGGCGCCGACGAACTTCTGGCGGTCATCCGACGCTACGCGAAATAGGGGCGGGCCATGTCTGAGAGCGAATCCGCCGCGGTCCAGCCGCTTCACGATTTTCTGGGCGCGTCGCATGACGACAATGCCAGGCGCACGCTTTGGGTCGTCGCGCTCACCGCCGTGATGATGGTGGCAGAAATTGCCGCGGGCTATTGGACGGGGTCGATGGCGCTTCTCGCCGACGGCTTCCACATGGCGACCCACGCCGGCGCCCTCGGGCTTGCGGCGCTTGCCTATCGTTATGCGAAGAAGCACCGCCACGACCCGCGGTTCAGCTTCGGAACCGGCAAGGTCGGCGACCTCACGGGCTTCGCGTCCGCGCTGATCCTCGGCATCTTCTCGATCGGGATCGCTGCCGAATCGGTCGTTCGCCTCTTCGATCCGGTGCGCGTCGATTTCACGAGCGCAGCGCTGGTCGCGGTGCTGGGACTTGCCGTCAATATTGTGAGCGCTCTCATGCTGATGGGCGGGCACCATCGCGGGCATGATCATGATCATGGGGCCGGGGGGCATCACCATGGACATGACAACAATCTGCGCTCGGCCTATTTCCACGTCCTCGCCGACGCACTGACGTCGGTGCTCGCGATCGCCGCCTTGCTCGCGGGGCGCTACCTCGGGCTATGGTGGATGGACCCTGCGATGGGCATCGCAGGCGCGCTCGTCATCGCGCGCTGGTCATGGAGCCTGATGCGCGACACCTCCGCCATTCTCCTCGATGAAACCGATGCGGAGCTCGCCGAGGCGCTGCGCGAGCGGATCGGCGCGATCGGCGACCTGCGCCTCATCGACCTTCACGTCTGGCGGGTGGGTCCGCAGGCGCGCGCGGCGATCGTCGAGGTTGAGGGAGAGCGCGCGCCTTCGCAGCTGCGCAGCTGCCTTGCGGACCTTCACCTCGCGCATCTCACGATCGCGGTTCGCTGACCGCGCCCAATTTTTCCGCCCCCGCATTGCTGGCGATCCGGTACAATACGCCTTGCCTTAACCCGCTATAAGCCTGCATCTTTCATAAGGGGAGGCAGGGGGTGAGGCGATGACGGCACCGTTCAATTTCGGGCAGCTCAAATTCTTGAAGGCGCTGACCGAGGCGCTCTTCCATGAAGCCGAAATGGTGATTTCACCCGATCAGGTGGTCGCCAATATCTGCGACCTGTTCGCGAAGGTCGGCGGGACGAAACTCGACGAAATCCGCCTGTCGCTCACCGCGACCGAGATCGTGCTCGGGCCGCTTTTTGCCGCATCGCGCGTCGAAACGCGCGCAAAGCGCATTCGGGACCGGCTGCAGAACAGCCAGTTTGATCTTTTCCAGGACATGGCGCGGCTGCGCGGTATCATCTACGCCTGCTATTATGGTCATTGGCAGCCGGGGGTCGAGGCAGGGGACCAGGATGCCAATGCCGCGAACCCGGTCCACGCCCAGATCGGCTTTACCCTCCCGAAGTTTCGCCAGCGGGGCGCAGGCGAGATGCCGATCACGCGCATCGACGGGCGCGAGATCGATCCCGCGCATGTGCTGGGCGCCGCCGATCTCGCGTCCGAATATGACGTGATCGTCGTGGGATCGGGGGCGGGGGGCGCGGTTGCGGCCTATAATGTCGCAGCGCAGGGCTACAAGGTGCTGATCGTCGAGGCCGGCCCCTTCTATCCCTCGCACCATATCACCCATCACGAACTCGACATGGTGGCAGAGCTCTTCAAGCATGGCGCGCTCCAAACCTCGACCAACCGCGACTTCGTCGTGTTCCAGGGGCGCTGTGTCGGCGGATCGTCGACGATCAACAATGGCATCTGCCTGCGTGTGAACGAAGCTGGGCGCACCCACCCCGACGCACCCGATGTCCTCGCGCAGTGGGCAAGCCTCGGCGCCCCGATCGATGCCGCGGCCTTTCACGCAAGCTATGACGCGGTGCAGGAAAAGCTCGGCATCGCCGCGATCGAGCCGCGCAGCGGGCGCCACAATGGCCCGCATCTGCTGAATGGCTGGGCGGCCTATGCGGCGGCCTCGCAGGACCCCAAGGAGCAGCGTGCGGTCGCGGACTGGTTCGCGAAGAATTTCGGCCCGCCCGGCACCGCGACCGCATGCGCCTATTGCGGCTATTGCAATTCGGGATGCGCCTATGGACGGCGGATGGGGATGGCGCAGACCTATCTTCCCGAGGCATGCCGCGATTTCGGCGCGCGCATCCTTCCTGGGACCAAGGCCGACCGGATCATCTGGCAGATGGCCATCGATGGGCGGCGCGAGGCGGAAGCCGTCCGGCTGGTGCTTCCCGACGGGTCGAGGGCGCTGGTGCGGGCCCGGGTTGGCGTGATCGTTGCCGCCGGCACCATCGCCTCGTCGAAGCTTCTCGATCGCAGCGATATTGCGGGCACGGGCCGCAACATATCGCTCAATGTCGCCTCGCCGGTCGTCGCACTGATGCCCGAAGGCGTCGGCGGCGACGCCTGGGACGAGGACCAGATGTCGAGCTATGTCGACTGCGGCGATTATCTGCTCGAGAGTCATTTTCAGCCGCCGATGTCGATGGCATCGCTCATGCCGGGATGGTTTGCCGATCATAGCGCGCGGATGAAGAATTATGGCCGCGTACACTCGGCCGGCATATTATTCCCTGCCGACCGGCGCGGCCGGGTCAAGGACGGCAAGCTCAAATTCCAGCTCGACCGCGATGCGGATCTGCCTGTGCTGCGGCGCGCGATGGCGACGCTCGCCAAGGTTCATTTCGCCGCAGGTGCGCTCGAATGCTACCCGGCGCTCACGGTCGGGCAGGCGGTCACGCCCGACATGGACATCGATGCCTTCTTCGAAAGCGTCATTCGCGAATCCGACGACGTCACTCTCTCAAGCAGCCACCCGCATGGCGGCAATGCGATCCACGCGGATCCCCGACACGGCATCGTCGATCCTGAGTGCCGCGTCCACGGAACGGCGAACGTGCTCGTGAGCGACGCAAGCGTCTTTCCCAGCTGCATTCGCGTCAACGCGCAGTGGACGACGATGGCGATGGCGCATTACGCAACGGGGAGGGGCGATCCTTTCCGCTGACGGCGGCTTTTGTTCAGCCCTGCGCGCCGCTATGGGCGGCGCCATGACCTTCACCGTTGCCGCCCTTTACCGTTTCGCCCCCTTTGACGATCCCGCCTGCCTGCGCCAGCCCCTCGTCGATCTTTGCGCTAAGCAGGCAATCAAGGGGACGCTGCTCCTTGCAGGCGAGGGGATCAACGGGACCATCGCCGGGAGCGCGGAGGGGATCAAGGCCGTGATTGCCCATATCCGCGCGCTGCCGGGCTGCGCCGAACTCGACGTCAAATATTCCGCAGCCGCCGCCATGCCGTTCAAGCGGATGAAGGTACGGCTCAAGAAGGAAATCGTGACCATGAAGGTCGCGGGGATCGATCCGGTGCGCGATGCCGCGCCCTATGTCGCGCCCGCCGACTGGAACGCCGTCGTCGATGATCCGGAGACGGTGCTCATCGACACGCGAAACGATTTCGAGGTCGGCTATGGCAGTTTCGAAGGCGCGCTTAACCCCCATACCACGAGCTTTGGCGATTTTCCCGGCTGGTGGCGGGCCAACGCCGAGAGCCTTGCGGGAAAGCGCATTGCCATGTTCTGCACCGGGGGCATCCGCTGCGAGAAATCGACGGCCTTCTTAAGGAGCGAGGGCGTCGAGGATGTCGTGCACCTCAAGGGCGGCATCCTCGCCTATCTCGAGCAGGTGCCGGCAGAGGCGAGCCGCTGGCGCGGGAGCTGCTTCGTCTTCGACGAGCGCGTCAGCGTCGGGCACGGGCTTGTCGAGATGGGAGAGAAAGGCGAGCGAGACCTTCCTCGATGAAAGATCAGCGGGGGCGGGCAGCCCCATATTCGACCCAGCCAAAGGGGCGAGGGGTCTTGGGCATGTAGAGTGCGCCGCGCGTCTCGACCGCGAAGCCCGCGCCGGCATAAGCATCCGATATGGGGCGGGTGAGGTGGCAATTGCCGCCAATCCGCTTCCATAGGGGCTCGATCCAACGCTGCCATTTCGCGACGCCTTCGTCGGGCGCGCCGCCATGTTCGAGAAAAAGCGCGGTCCCGCCAGGTTTCAGCACGCGGCGGATTTCGGCGAGCACCGCTGCCTGGTCGGTGACCGAGCAGAGCGTAAAGGTGGTGAGGACTGTGTCGAAACGGTCACTCTCGAACGGCATCGCTTCGCCGATACCACCCCTGATATCTGCCTCGATGCCGCGCGCCCTTGCAGCCGCCCGGCTCATCACCAGAAGTTCGGGCGAGGGATCAAGGCCGCTGAGGCCCGTAATCCGCGCAGGATCGTAGAATTCCATGTTGATGCCGCCGCCGCAGCCAAGCTCGAGCACATCCCCCGCCGCGTGGGGCACGACCTCGCTGCGCAGCTTCATGATCTGCCCCTGCGAACAGGCGCATTGGATGAGGCGCGGGACTGCGTGACGCTCCCACCAGCTGCTCATGGCTTCCCTCCTGCCATGCTCTTCGCGAGCCGCCCGGCGACGATCGCAAGAACATTGTCCTGGATGTCGCCCAAAATGCGCTCGCCCCACCAGCCGGCATAGGCATTGAACGGGGTGGCGAGGTGATAGCGCGTCCACAGGCGGACCTTGGTCCGGCCATCAGCCATGGCTATCAGCCGGTAGCCGCCTGTGTCGATCCAAAGATGGCGTCCATGGGGTTCGATATGCCGGTCGGTCCGCTCGTGGATCGAGGGGTCGGGAAAGGCGAAGCGCCATTGCAGCGCCGCGCCTGGCTCCCAGTCCGTGATGATTTCCTGAAAGCGGATATCCTCCTGCCATAGCGCATCGCGTATCGCGCCGGGGCCTTCGCCTTGCAAATGCGCGGCGACCGGGCGTGGCAGGCGCAAAATGTCCTGGCTCATGTTCCACCGCCCTTCGTCAGCGGTGATAGCCGGAATGGCGAGAAGCTGCGCCCATACCGCGTCGGCCGGTGCATCGACGACGATCTCGCGCACGACGACGCGCGTCTCGCCCGGCGGTTTGAGCTGCTGATCGGCCAGAAGCGCGAGGAAAGGCAGAAGCAAGAGCCCGTGGGCGCGAAAAGTAGCCGGATCGACCCGCGCACGATCGCGCCGATAGAGATAGACGGGCCAAATGCCGATATAGCCGAACAGCATCCAGAAAGGGAGCGCCATCAGGAGACAGACCACGCCTTCGCGCAGAAATGCCGCCCCGATTACCGCCGCGGCGAGCGCCATCCAGACAGGGACGAGGAGGAAGGTCCGGCGCGGCCAATTGCGGCCCATGCTGCCGACCCAGGCAATGAAGGCCGTGAGCGCTGCGGGCAACACGACGAGCAGCGCATAGCCGATCGCTCCGCCCGCTCCCGCCTCCGCCAGCATATAGACCGCAAGGGCTGCGGCGAGCGCGGTGATAATCGCAGCGACGAATTTCCAGTTGCGCGGGCGCGTACGCGCTCTTTTTTCGGACGCATCCCTCGCTGTCACCGCCTCTCCCCCTTGGCGCGCAGGGTGACCCTTGCTAGCGCGATTGGCAACACCCATCTCTTCCCTCCGGCACAGGGCCGAAAAGGATCGTCATGCCCAACACGCACCACACCAAGATGCTCATTCTCGGTTCCGGCCCCGCCGGTCTCTCGGCCGCCATCTACGCCGCGCGTGCGGGGATGCAGCCGATCGTTGTCCAGGGGCTTCAGCCGGGCGGGCAGCTTACCATCACGACCGATGTCGAAAATTACCCCGGCTTCGCCGAGGTCATCCAGGGCCCGTGGCTGATGGAACAGATGACCGCGCAGGCGGTGCATGTCGGCACGAGCATGATCTGGGACACGATTGTCGACGTCGACCTTGGCGAACGTCCCTTCCGGCTCACCGGTGATGGCGGCGATGTCTATCTCGCTGAAACGCTGGTGATCGCGACCGGCGCGCAGGCGAAGTGGCTCGGCGTCCCCGGCGAGCAGGAACTGGGCGGCAAGGGCGTGTCGGCCTGCGCGACGTGCGACGGTTTCTTTTATCGCGGCAAGAAAGTGGTGGTGATCGGCGGCGGGAATACCGCGGTCGAAGAAGCGCTCTATCTCACCAATCACAGCGATGACGTAACGCTGATTCACCGCCGCGATTCGCTGCGCGCCGAAAAGATCCTCCAGGACCGCCTCTTCGCCAACCCGAAGATCAAGCTTCTCTGGAACAAGAAGGTCGAGCGTTTCGTCGCAGGCGAGGGCACCGCGGGACTGGTCGGGGTCGACCTTATCGACACGGTGACGGGCGAGGCGAGTCACGAGCCGACCGACGGCGGCTTCGTCGCGATCGGTCACAGCCCCTCGACCGAACTTTTCAAGGGCAAGCTGCCGCTCGATGCCGACGGCTATCTCGAGGTCACGCCGGGTACTTCGCTGACGGCGATCCCGGGGGTTTTCGCCGCCGGCGACGTCACCGACAAAGTCTATCGCCAGGCGGTCACCGCGGCGGGCATGGGCTGCATGGCGGCGCTCGACGCCGAGCGCTTCCTCGCCGAGGCCGAATATCACGCAATGGTGGACGCTTAAGAGCGCGCGCCGCCGGGGTGCACCCATTAGCCGAGGCGGGCCAATATCCGTGCCGCGAGCCAGTCGGCGTCTGCCCCGGCGAAGCTGTGCGACGCGCTCTCGAGCCGCTCGACGGCTACCGCGCCGGGGCGGCAATTCTCTAGGAATGCCTGCGCTGTCCGGTCGCCCGCCGCGAGCAGGATAGTGGCAGGGCAGGGCAGCGACGCGAGCGCTGCGTCGAGGCGGGCTGCGAGGCTGTCCGGCGCTGCCGGCGCTTTGCGCCGCCCGAGCGAGGCGAGGCCGCGCCATAGCTTTGCAAGATCGATCTCGCCCTTGAGCAATCGCAGGAGGCTCCCTGGATCCTTCAGCCGCGAAAGATAGCGCGCTCGGATCGCCGCGGCGGGGGGAAGCGCGGGCTCGTCCCCCGCTTGCTCGTCGCCGCCAGCCTCATAGGTCCAGGGATTGGCGAGGAGCAGCGCGTCAAGCCCCGCAGGCCGATGGAGGAGCAGCGCGCTCGCTGCATCGCAATTTCCGAAGGCGGCGATACGGGCGACATGCGGAGCGGCGCCGCGGAAGGCCGCGATCGCAGCCGCGATGTCTGGCCCGCTCGCCTCAAAGCCGCCATTTTCGCCTTCGCTGTCGCCAACCCCGCGGCGGTCGAAGCGGAAAACCGGATGACCCGCCGCGGCAATCCGCATCGCAAGCATCGCCATGCCGCGGTGCGCGCCGCTTCGAATTTCATTGCCGCCCGACACGATCAGGAGCCCGGTCGTTCCAGGCGCATCATCGAGCGTCGCAGCAAGCGCTGCGCCCTCGCAGTCAAAGCTCAGATGATGCCGCATGAGCGGCTCCATGCGATGATGTCGGCGGCGATCGCCTGCGCCATATCCGGGTCTTCGCCGGGTTCGGCGCGCAGCCACAGCGGGGTGCCGGCAATGCCGTCAGCGCCGAGCGCGACGCTGCGCAGCGGCTCGGCGGCTTGCACCTCCGCGGCGCCAAGCCCCGCGATCATCGCCGGCGACAGCAGGTTACCTGCAAGGAGGAGCGGGGCTTTAGCGCCTTCGGCTTCGAGGCTCGCAAGGCTCGAGGCGATCCCTGCCTCGCGATCGGCCGACACCCGGGCGCGAAGCAGGGTGCGAAGAAGCGAGGCGCCGCTTGCAGGCGCGAGGCGCCACCAGGCTGCGGCCGGGGCGGCATGGTCGATCAGCGCTCCGCCGCGCAGCGAGGCGATGATCAGCGGGCCGCTGACCTTGCTTGCGGTCTCTGCAAGCGCGGCGCGCCAGCGCGCGAGATCGACCTCGACGAGCGGAACAAGGCTTTCATTCTGTCCTGGAAGATCGGGCAGCAGCGCGGCGAGGCCTTCGGCCGCGAGGGCGCGCATCGCAAGGACAAGCGTGCGCCGGGTGCGGTTCGCCTCTTCAAAGAGCGGCGGGACGAAAAGGACGCTGGCGCGCGCGCTGCCGGCGGGGACTATGCGCAAGTGATGCTCGCTCATGCGCCCGACGCGACTCGCCTCATCCAGCGACCTTGCGCACCGAAAAGGCGAGCAGGTTGCCGTAGGTTTCGAAAATCTCGCCGTCGACCTCATCGTCGTCGATCAGGATGCCGAGCCGGTCCTCCATCTCGGTGAGCACGGTCGCAACAGCCATCGAATCGAATTCGGGAAGCTCGCCAAAAAGACCGCTGTCAGCGGTGAGCGCAGCGGCGCGGGCTTCGCCGAGGCCCAGAACATCGCCAAGCAGCGCGCGCAAGGTGGCATCGACGGCGGTGGCGGGGGTATCGGTCACGAGCATATCCTTCACGCGCGCCCGAGCGCCGAGCGCGCAAAAGCCTTGAGTGCGGGCCCCCATGCCGCGATGCGCGACGGATTGAAAGCCTCGATATGCCACAAAGGCTCGTGCCGGTTCATCCAGTCGCGCTTGTAGCCGTCATTGCCGGTGCCGAAATCGATGCGCACGACGCAGTCGACCTCGATGACGTGGCGAAACAGCGCCGCCGAAAGGAGAGTGCCCGGCGAGGCCTTGAGGCTGTCCTCGACATGCGCGAGCTTGTGGATGAAGGCGGTGCCATCCTCGACCGTCCAGAACTGCGCTGCGACGGGCGCGCCAGCGATCCGCGCGAGCCCCATGCGAAAGGTGCCGCGCGCGCTCTCGGCTTCGGCAAAGGCCCGAAGCAGCGCCGGGTCGCCTTCTTCGGGCTTCCAGCTTGCGGCATAAATCTCTTCATAGGCAGCCCAGGCTGCGCCATCGAAGGCGGTGAAGATCTCGATATCCACCACGTTCTTCTTTGCCTTACGCTTGACCGTGCTGCGAAGCGCGCCGGGGCGGCTTTCCCACCACCCGTCATGGTCGAGGCCTCCAAGATCGAGCCAGTGGCGGTCGCCCTTGGGGACGCTGCGCACCCACCAACCGGCATCGCGCATGGCCGCGGCGATGCCATTTTTTTCGGCGTCGGGAACCGGATAAAGGGCAAGGCGGCCCGCGCGTTTGCGCAGCCGCGCGAAGAGGTTGCGGAGCGCATCGGCGCGTTTGTCGCCGCCGGTGTAGAGCGGGCGGACCGAAAAACTGTACCAGTTGCCAAGGCCTGCAAGCGCGCCGGCTTTTTCGAGCCGGAGCGGTAGCCATGCCCTCGTTTCCCCCGCGCTCCCCCAGGCGTTGAGACGCCCGCCGGGGGCATATCCGTGCGCCGTCAGCAGATCGAACCAGGCTGCCTGGTCGAAAGGCGAAACAAAGCCAGCACCGCGCGCGGCAGGGGGCAACGCCATATCATTAGGTTGATGTTCACCGTTCCCTTGCATGACGCAGCGCTCTATCACCACTCTCCTAACAGCCGATGACCAAAGCCCTCAGCCCGCCGTCGCACCCGATCGACCATCTCGCCCGCCGCGGTGCGCCCGACGCGCCCGCGCTCCTGATTGGCGATCGTGTCACCAGTTTTGCGGACCTCGACGCCGGGGTGGGGCGGCTTGCATCCTGGCTTTCGGAACAGGCGGGCGGACCAGGGGAGCGCGTCGCGAGCTGGAGCGCCAAGACGCGGAGTGCGTGCCTGATGCCGCTCGCTGCGGCGCGCGCCGGGCTCATCCATGTGCCGGTCAACCCCTTGCTCAAACCGCCGCAGGTTCAGCATATCCTCGCCGACAGCGGCGCCAAATTGCTTGTCACCAACGGTTCGCGCGGCGAAGCGCTCGGCGCGGGACGACCCGAAGCCTGCGCGCTCGAGGATCTGAAGATCGCCGAGGAGGTCATCGATTCGCCCGGTGAAGGTCTCCCGCCCTCGCTCGCCGAGCCCCAGGATCTGGCGGCCATTCTCTATACCAGCGGCTCGACGGGGCGCCCCAAGGGCGTGATGCTCAGCCACGCCAATCTGTGGCTCGGCGCCGAAAGCGTCGCCTCCTATCTGAAGATCACGCCTTCCGACCGCATCCTCGCCGTGCTCCCCCTGAGCTTCGACTATGGACAAAATCAGCTTCTTTCGAGCTGGTATGCCGGCGCGGCGGTCGCCCCGCTCGACTATCTGACGCCGCGCGACGTCGTCAAAGCCGTTGCCCGGCATGAGATCACGACGCTTGCAGGCGTACCGCCGCTCTGGGTGCAACTGGTGGAGAGCGACTGGCCTCACGATACCGCAGCGCTGCTGCAGCGCCTCACCAACAGCGGCGGGGCGCTCACGCCCTCGCTGATCGACGCGATGCGCGCGACGTTTCCCAAGGCCGACATCTACCCGATGTACGGCCTCACCGAGGCCTTTCGTTCAACCTATCTCGACCCTTCGCTCGTCGCCAGCCATCCCACCTCGATGGGCCGCGCGATACCCCATGCTGAAATCCTGGTCTGCCGCCCCGACGGGAGCATCGCCGCCGATGATGAGCCTGGCGAACTCGTGCATTGCGGACCCTTGGTGGCGAAAGGCTATTGGCAGGATGAGGAACGGAGCGCCGAGCGCTTTCGTGCAGCACCCCCATCATCCATCTACGGCGGCACAGCCGTCTGGTCGGGCGATACGGTAAAGCGCGATGCCGAGGGGCTGCTCACCTTCATCGGGCGCGAAGATGCGATGATCAAGACCGCGGGCAACCGCGTCAGTCCCACCGAGGTCGAGGACGCCGCGGTCGCCTCGGGTCTCGTCTATGAGGCTGTGGCGTTTGGCATTCCGGATGCGCGGCTTGGCGCAGCGATCATATTGATCGTGCGGGGGGCGAGCGGCGCTGAGGACGCGGGCGCGCTCGCGGCCTATCTGCGGCAGAATTTGCCGAACTTCATGCAGCCGCAGACGATCGAATGGCGCGCGGCCTTGCCGCGCAATCCCAACGGCAAGCTCGACCGCGTCGCGATTGCGGCCGAGTGGATCGAAAAGGTGACGGCATGAAGCCGCATGGCCCCATTCCTCCCGGCTATTCGGCGGACGCCGACGGCATGCTGCTCGTCGGCGGCGAGCGCGCCGATGCGCTCGCGGCGCGCGCCGGGGATACGCCGCTCTTCGTCTACGCCAGCGCGCTTTTGAAGGCTCGCGTCGCGGAGTGGCGCGCGGCCATGCCGACCGAGGTGCAGCTTCATTATGCGATGAAGGCGAACCCCTTTGCGCCGCTCCTCGCTTTCATGGCGGGCATCGTCGACGGCTTCGATGTCGCATCGGGGGGCGAGCTTGCCGCAGCTCTCGCGAGCGGCATGGCGGCCGAGCACATCAGCTTTGCCGGCCCCGGCAAGCGTGACCGCGAGCTCGAAGCGGCCATCAAGGCAGGGGTGACCATCAACCTTGAATCGGCAGGCGAGGCGGAACGCGCGCTCCATATCGCGGCGCGGCTCGGCGCCCGTCCGCGGCTTGCGGTGCGGGTTAATCCCGATTTCGACCTTAAGGGCTCGGGAATGAAAATGGGAGGCGGCGCCAAGCCCTTCGGAGTCGATGCCGAGGGCGTGCCCGCGCTCGTCCGGCGCCTCGTCGACGCGGGCGCCGACTGGCAAGGCTTTCATATCTTTGCCGGATCGCAGGCACTCGCCGCCGCCGCGATCGCCGAGACGCAGGCGCAGACCGTTGCGCTTGCAGCGCGCCTCGCCAGCGACATTGGGGCAGCGCCCCCGCTCGTCAACCTCGGCGGCGGGATGGGCGTGCCCTATTTCCCCGGCGACAGCGCGGTCGATACCGCGGCCGTTGGAGCAGCGCTCGCCGAAACGCTGGCGGCGCGCGATCCGGTGCTGGGCGCGAGCCGCTTTGCGATGGAGCTCGGGCGCTGGCTCGTTGCCGAAGCGGGCGTTTACTTAACGCGCATCGTCGACCGGAAGGTCAGTCATGGCGAGACATTTCTCGTCACCGATGGCGGGCTCCATCACCAGCTTGCTGCGAGCGGCAATTTCGGGACGGTCATTCGCCGCAACTACCCGATCGCGATCGCGAGCCATTTCGGCGCCGAAGCGGTCGAGACGGTTTCGGTTGTCGGCTGTCTTTGCACCCCGCTCGACCGTCTTGGCGACCAGGTCGCGCTGCCTCGCGCCGAAGCGGGCGATCTGGTCGCGATTTTCCAGGCGGGCGCCTATGGCGCCTCGGCAAGCCCCGCCGCGTTTCTGGGGCAGGGACCCGCGCGCGAAATCCTCGTCTGAGCGTAGCCCTATCTGTCCCGAAACGGAACGAAAGCCGGCGAGCGCCTGCGCGAAATTATCCCAATACTAACGGTATTTTCACCCTTTTCGGTGATGGCGGAGGCTGACGAAATGGCTGTCGCCGCGCCCTTTTTGTGCGCGGCCGCCTCCCCGGCCGGTCGAAAGGTGATTTGAAGATGACATCCTCCCCTTGGCTTCACGCCGCGCGCGCCTCGCTGATCTTCGGCATTGCCGCCACGGCCCTTGCAGGCTGCGCAGGCGGCGTCGGTGACGCGCCCCAGCTTCCCAGCGCCAATTTCGTCGCCAATCAGGAAGGGCCGGGCGAGGCCTATATCATCGGCCCGCTCGACGAACTCCAGATCTTCGTGTGGCGCAATCCCGAACTCGGCGGGAAGGTGCAGGTGAGGCCTGACGGGCGCATCACCACCCCGCTGATCACCGACATGCCCGCGGTCGGCAAGACCGCCACGATGCTCCAGCAGGACATCAAGCTCCAGCTCAGCCAATATATCACCGATCCTATCGTCAGCGTCATCGTGACCAGCTTCAACAGCACTTTCTCGCAGCAGGTGCGCATCGTCGGCGCGACCGAGAAGCCGGCGTCGATCCCTTTTCGCGCCAATATGACCGTGCTCGACGCGATGATCGCGGTCGGCGGACTTGGCGAATATGCGGCGGGCAACAAGGCGCGCCTCGTCCGCTTCGACAAGGGCAGCGGCAAGCAGCAGGAATATGCGCTGCGCCTCAATGACCTCATCAAGCGGGGCGACATCAAGGCGAACGTCCGTCTGCAGCCGGGCGACGTGATCATCATCCCTGAAAGCATGTTCTGACGCGAGGCCGTCAGCGTCAGCGCCTATTTCTCCAAGGATCGACCCCGACCGATGAACAGCCTCTACGATGAATTCCGGGTTGCGCTGCACAGCGTATGGACGCGTCGCTGGCTGGTGCTGGCGGTCGCGTGGGGCATTTGCATTCTCGGCTGGCTTGCGGTCGCGTCGATCCCCAATCGCTATGATTCGCGCGCGCGGCTGCTCGTCGACGTCAACCAGATCCTTCCCGATGAGGCGCAGGGCGGGCCCTTGGGCGGGCGCCGGCATCTCGACGAGATTCGCGGTACCCTGACCAGCGCGCGCAATCTGGAAAAGGTCGCCGTCACGACCGGCCTGCTTCCCGCAGGCGCGAGCGAACGCGAAAAGGCCGGCGCGGTCGCGATGCTGCAAAAGAACATCAAGGTCATTCCGCAGCAGGACAATATCTTCGAAATCACCTCGAGCATCGCGATCGGCAGCCTGTCGGACGCCGACAATGCGAAACTCGCCTCGGGCGTGCTCGACAGCCTCATCACCGTGTTTCGGGACGACCAGCTTCGCGGCGGCCGGGTGAATGCGCGCGAGGGACTGAAATTTCTCGATTCGCAGATCGCCGATCGCGAGAAAGCCCTGCGCGAGGTCGAAGCGCGCCGCGCAGCGTTCGAGGCCCAGAATATAGGCCTGATCCCAGGCGGATCGGGTTCGCCCGCGCAGCGGGTCGACGCAGCCCGGGCCGAGCTTGGTCAGATCGAATCGCAGCTGGTCGCAGCGCAGGCGGCGCTCGCGGCGACGAACGGCCAGCTCGCCTCGACGCCGGCGACAATCAACGTTCCGGGCATGTCGGCGACCGGCGCGGGTGTCGCCCGGCAGCAGCTCGCCGGCGCGCAGAACGAACTTTCCGCAATGCGCGCGCGCGGGCTGACCGACGCACATCCCGACATCATCGCGATCAAAAGCCAGATCGCCTCCTTGAAGGCCCAGGCCGACCGTGAGGGCAGCGGCGGGGGCGGGGGCAACGCCCAAAACCCAGCCTATGCCTCGCTCGCCGCGATGCGTGCTGAGCGCCAGGCGACGGTGAGCGCCCTCAGCGCGCGCAAGGCGCAGCTCACGAGCGATATCGCCAAGATCACCTCGCAGCAGATCCAGAACCCCGGCATCGCGGCCGAATATGACCGGATCAACGGCGAATATACGGCGCTCAAGGCGCAATATGACAAGCTTCTCGGGCAGCGCGAGCAGGTGCGCCTGCGCGGGGAGGTGCAGACAGAGGCCAATGCGATCAAGGTCGAGCTCCTCGATCCGCCTTCGAAGCCCACCAGCCCTGCCGCGCCCAATCGGCCGTTGTTCCTGACCCTTGTGCTGCTCGCCGGGATCGGCGGGGGCGTCGGGGCCGCCTTTGGCCTTTCCCAGGTGCGCGCAAGCTATCCGACCGCTGCCCGCCTCGAGCGCGCGAGCGGCCTCCCCGTCATCGGCTCGATCACCGAGGTGGTCACACCCGAGCGCCAGGTCGAGCGGAAGAAAAGGCTCGTCTGGCTTGCGAGCGGCGGCGGCGCTCTTGTCGGGCTTTATGCCCTGCTGCTCATCGCCGAATTCGTCCAGCGCGGCATGGTGGCCTGAGGGAACCGGATATGAACGAACATCGCCCCGTCAAGCGCCAGCCCTCGCTGCTCGAACGTGCCGCCGACCTCTTCGGCATCGATCCCGCCGCAGGCGCGCCGACGATCGACGTGAGCGGCCTGCCGCCCGAGCCTCCTAAAAAGTCAAAGGCGCAAAACGAGACCGGGACGCCTCCCGCCGAAGCGGGCATCGGCGCTGCGCCAGCATCGGCCGCCGAAGCCGAGCCCGCCATCGAGGCCGCGCCTTCGCTCAAGGCCTCGCCCCGCAAGGAGGTGGCGCGCGCTGCGCCTGCCGTTGTGCCGGCGCGGCACGGGAACATCGACCGCGACCGCCTCGCGTCACGCGGAATGATTGTGCCCGAAGCGCCGGTGACGGGCATTTCGGAAGAATATCGCATCGTGAAGCGCGAGATCATTCGCAACTTCACCGGCGCGCCGGGCCGCCCGGTGCTGCCGCGCGGCCACCGCGTTCTCATCGCTTCGGCCAATCCGGGCGAGGGCAAGACCTTTACCGCGGTCAATCTTGCGCTCAGCCTCGCGGTCGAGGCCGATCATGAGGTGCTGCTCATCGACGCCGATATCGCAAAGCCAAGCGTCCTTGAGACGCTGGGGCTCGACGAAGGGCCAGGGCTGATGGACGCGCTCGCCGATCCGCTTCTGCCGCTTGGCGACTGCCTCATCCAGACCGACATTGCCGGTCTGAAAGTGATGCCGGCTGGCACCCAGCACATGCATGACACCGAATTGCTCGCCTCGGCGCGCACCGAGGCGCTTCTGGCCCAGCTCGAGGCCGGGGCACCCGGCCGAATTCTCATTCTCGATTCGCCGCCGGTGCTCGCGGCCTCGCCGGCCGCGGTGCTCGCGGGCCATGTCGGCCAGCTGATCATGGTCGTGCGCGCCGATGAAACCCTGGAATCCTCGCTGCGCGATGCGATCGGGCTGATGGGGGCCTGCCCGCATATCCAGCTTCTTCTCAACGGGGTCAAATTTTCCCCGGGCGGCCGCCGGTTCGGCACCTATTACGGACAAGGAGGCGCGTCCTGATGCGCACCGACCCTCATCTCGTGCGGCGCGCCGCGACGCTTGCAGCCTTGATGCTCGCGGGAAGTGCGGGCACGGCGCATGCCCAATTTTCATCCGAGGCGGGAGGCAGCGATAGCGTGCCGGGCGCATCGGCTGCACCCTCGGCCGAGGGGCGCGAGCCGGCGCGCGGCGAGCAGCGCAAGCGGCGCGCGGTCGATGTCAGCCCCTATCTGGAAGTCGGGCAGGTGCTCTCCGCCGAGCTCAAGGGCGGCGGCGACGTTCTCACCTACACAACGATCGCGGCGGGCGTGGACGCTGCAATCGTCACGCGCCGCGCGGAAGCGGCGGCGACGCTGCGCTACGAGCATCGCTTCGGCGAATCGGGCGGGCTTGGTGACGCGGATATTCTGAGCGGTCTTGCGCGGGGGCGCCTCGAGGTCGCGCGCGGTCTCAACCTTGAAGGCGGGGCGCTCGCGACGCGCACACGCGCCGACGGCGGCGGCATAGGCGGCCTTATCACCGGCGGCGACAATATCGCCGATGTCTATTCGCTCTATGCCGGTCCGACGCTCGTAAAGCGCGCCGGCAGCCTCGACGTCGGCGCGGGCTACCGCTTTGGCTATACCAAGGTCGACCTCGATGGCGCGGGCAGTCTTCCCGGAGGCAATTTCGACAGTTCGACCAACCATGTGGCCTGGGCGAGCGTCGGGCAGCGGCCGGGCGAGCTGCCCTTCGGCTGGCAGCTGTCGGGCGGTTATGAGCGCGAGGATGCAAGCCAGCTCGATCAGCGTTTCGAGGGCAAATATGCGCGCGCCGACGTGACGGTGCCGATCGGCCCGACCCTCGCCCTTCTCGGCGGCGCCGGATATGAGGATATCGAGATCGGCCAGCGCGATCCGGTGCTGGACGAAAATGGCCTGCCGGTGCGCGATGCAAGCGGCCGCTTCGTGACCGACAAATCGCAGCCGCGCCAGCTGTCGTTCGACACCGACGGGCTCATCTGGGATGCGGGCGTGATGTGGCGGCCGAGCCGCCGCACCTCGCTCACCGCGCGCGTGGGGCGCCGCTACGGCGACACGATCTACACCGGCAGCTTCTCCTATCGTCCCGACCACGCGACCACGATCCACGTCGGTGTCTATGACGGGCTTTCGAGCTTTGGCCGCGGCCTTTCGGGCGGGCTTGCATCGCTTCCCACCCAATTTGATCCGACCCGCAACCCCGTCGACGGCAGCTTAAACCCCTGCGTCTTCGGCGAGGAAGGCGCAGGCTGTCTCAACCCGCAGTTCGGCAGCACGACCAGCCTTCAGTTCCGCAATCGCGGTGTTCAGGCGCTCTACTCGTCGCGCTTCGGGCGCTGGAGCTATGGTGTTGGTATCGGATATGACCAGCGCCGCCTGCTTGTGCCCGCAAATTCGGTTCTCGCCCCGCTCGACGGCGTCAAGGAGGAAAATTATTATCTCTTCCTCTCCGCGGGGCGCGAGCTCGACACCCAGTCCGATCTCAGCCTCTCGGGCTATCTGAGCTACTTCGACCATGGCGCGGCGGGGGTCGGCGACATGCAGTCGGCCGGTATTTCTGCCGCCTATTCGCGCCGTGTCTGGCGTGAACTCACCGGTACCGCTGCCGCGTCGCTCCAGGCATTCGAACAGGATGGTTTCGCCAGCGAGCTGATCGCCTCGGCGCTCATTGGCCTTCGCTACAATTTCTGATCCGGACCCCAAGGAAAACTGCGATGTACGATCAATATTACGGCTTTACCGGACGCCCCTTCCAGCTGACGCCTGACCCCTTTTTCTATTTTGAAAGCGGCACGCACAGAAAGGCGATGTCCTATTTGGGCTATGGCCTTGCCCAGGGCGAAGGCTTCATCGTCATCACCGGCGACGTCGGTGCGGGCAAGACGACGCTGGTCGGCCATCTGATGAACACCATCGATCCCAATCGCCTGACGGCGGTGAAGCTCGTGTCGACCCAGGTCGAGGGCGATGATCTCCTCCGCCTCGTTGCCGAGCAGTTCGGGCTCGAATGGGAAGGCGAGAGCAAAGCCGAGCTCTTGCGCTCGATGGAACAATATCTTCGCGAGCAGGCCCGCGCAGGCCGGCGCACGCTGCTCATCGTCGACGAGGGGCAGAATCTCGCCATCTCCGCGCTCGAAGAGCTTCGCATGCTCTCGAACTTCCAGCTTGGCGGCCATTCGCTCCTGCAAATCTTCCTCCTCGGTCAGCCCGAATTCCGCCAGACCCTGTTTCACTCGCCGACGCTCGAACAGCTGCGCCAGCGCGTGATCGCGACGCATCACCTCGACCCGATGGAGCCCGAGGAGGTCGAGCCCTATATCCTTCACCGTCTCGGTAAGGTGGGCTGGACCGGCAACCCGAGCTTCAGCCCGGACGCGTTCGAGGCGATTTTCGACTTTAGCGAGGGCGTTCCGCGCAAGCTCAACGTGCTGGTGAGCCGCCTCCTGCTCTACGGCGCGGTCGAGCAATTGAGCCGGATCACCGCAGCCCATGTCCGCGACGTGGTGAGCGAGATCGAGGCCGACCGCGGGATCGACCAGGCGGCGCTGGCGCCCGTCCCGGTGGCCCCCCCCGCCGCCCGCTCCGATGCCGTCCCCACGTGGCCCGCACCCGCAGCAGCGCCGGCCGCGGCAGCCCCGGCCGCGGCGCCCTTCGCGCCGCCCCAGGAGGCGCCGATTGCTCTGAGCGTGCCGGAAAGCTCCGAAGCCCTCGCCGCGCCGCTTCCCGGCGATGCCGGTTTTGCCGAGGCGCGCTCGCTTGTCGCTGAACAGCTCGGACTTGCACCCGGCGATATGCCCCCATCGGCTTCGCTCGGCAAAGTCGCTAGCCCTGGCCCTTCGAGCGCTTCGTCCGACACCTCTGTGGCCTCCGACGCGCAGCTCGTGGCGCTCGAACGCCAGATCGCGGGGCTCGAAGCACGGCTTGCCGATCAGGACGCTGCGCTCCGCCGCGTGCTTGACCTCCTGATCGACTGGGTCGAGCGCGATCCGGAAAATGCGCCCGATCCGGCGGCGGGCCAGATGCCGCAGACCTGGGCGGCGGCCTGAGCGCGCGAGCCGGCCGCCGGGAGATAGGCAAAGGTGAGGGATGATGCAGAACGGCTTGTCGGTCGATGTCGAGGACTGGTTCCACGTCGGCGCCTTTGAGCGCACGATCGACCGCGCCGACTGGCCGCATCTGGAATGCCGGGTCGAGGCCAATTGCGAGGCTGTGCTCGAGATTTTCGCCGAGGCCGGCGTCACCGGTACCTTCTTCACGCTCGGCTGGGTTGCTGAACGCTATCCCGCGCTCGTCCGGCGCATCGTCGCAGCGGGGCACGAACTTGCAAGCCACGGTTACGACCACAAGCGCGTCTTTGCGATGAGCGCCGACGAATTCGCCGCCGACCTTAAGAAGACGCGCGCGATCCTCGAAGATGTCGGCGGGACCGCGGTCTCGGGCTACCGGGCCCCGAGCTTTTCGATCGATGCGCGCACGCCGTGGGCGCACCCGATTCTTGCCGACGAGGGCTATGCCTATTCGTCGAGCGTCGCCCCGGTCGTCCACGATCATTACGGCTGGCCGCAGAGCCCGCGTCATGCATGGCGGCCGGTCGCGGGCAGCGATCTGGTCGAATGGCCGGTCACGACCGCGCGCGCGCTCGGCCGGACGCTGGCGGCGGGCGGCGGCGGCTTCATGCGGCTTCTTCCTTATGGTTTCACTCGCTGGGCAATCGCCCGGATGAACGCCGAGGGGCATCCCGCGATCCTCTATTTCCACCCCTGGGAGATCGATCCCGGCCAGCCGCGCGTCGCGAACGCTCCGATCAAATCGAGGATACGCCATTATAGCGGCCTCTCGGTCATGGCGGGCAAGCTTCGAAAGCTGTGCGCCGACTTTGAATGGACGCGCGCCGATGCCCTTGTTCCTGCGCAGCGGGACCGCGCTGCGCCCTGGCGCGCTGCGGCGTGAACGCGCCCGCGCATATGGTGGCCAGCTTTGTATCGGCTGCGCCGCTTGGCGATGCGGCCGCGTGGGACGCCTATGTCGCCCAGCATTGCGGCGCGAGCCCCTTTCACAGCCGCTTGTGGTGCGAGGCGATCTCGCACGCGACCGGGCATCGCTGTCATCTCGTCACGTCGCGCGATGCGGCCGGAGCGCTCACGGGCCTCCTGCCGCTCCACCATGTCCGCTCGCGAATTTTCGGAGAAGCGCTCGTCGCGAGCGGCTTTGCCGTCGGCGGCGGCATCCTTGCCGACGACCCGGCAGTGGCCCGGATGCTCGCAGAAGGCGCCGCGGACATTGCCAAATCGCTGGGCGTTCCCTCGGTCGAGCTGCGCGGGGCGCCTTTGCCCGGCGGCGCGGACTGGTACCGCGAAGAGGGCGTCTACGCGGGCTTTGCCCGCGATCTTGCGGGAGATGACGAGGCCGAACTGCTTGCGATCCCTCGCAAGCAGCGCGCCGAGGTGCGCAAGGCCCTCGCTGGCAATCTTCGCGTCACGAGCGGCCGCGATGGCGCCGAGCGGCGCGATCATTACCGCGTTTACGCCGAGAGCGTGCGCAATCTTGGCACGCCGGTTTTTCCGCGCGCCTTGTTCGATGACGTCCTCGACGCCTTTGGGGATGATGCGGAAATCCTGACCGTGCGCGATGGGGATCGTCCGGTGGCCAGCGTTCTCAGTCTCTACTGGCGCGGCGCGGTGATGCCCTATTGGGGGGGCGGCACCTTCGAGGCGCGGCGGCTGCGCGCGAACGAGCTCATGTATTTCGCGCTGATGCGCCGCGCGCGCGAGCGGGGATGCACACGCTTCGATTTCGGGCGCTCGAAGCTTGGGACCGGACCCTTTGCCTACAAGAAGAACTGGGGGTTCGAGCCTGAGCCGCTCGTCTATGCGCGCTGGCTCGCGCCCGGCGAGCGGCCCCGCGATACCAATCCCAACAGCGCCAGATACCGGCTGCAGGTCGACCTATGGAAGAAACTGCCGCTTTGGGCGGCGAACCGCCTCGGGCCGCTGATCGCGCGCGGGCTCGGCTGATGGCTGAAATATTATTCCTTGTGCACCGCGCGCCGTGGCCGCCCGACCGCGGCGACAGGATCCGCAGCTGGCACATGTTCGAGGCGCTCACCCGGCTCGCCCCGGTCCATGTTGCAGCGCTTGCCGACAATGCCGCCGAGGCCGCGCTTGCGCGCGCGAGGATGGCGCCGCGCTGCAAAAGCCTCGCGATCGAGGTGCGCAAGGCGTCGCGTCCGCTCGCGCTTGCCGGGGCGTTGCTGCGGGGCGAGCCCGTGTCGAACCGGCTTTTTCGAAGCGAGGCGGTCGCAGCCTATGTCGATGAGCTGCTTCGGGCGCGCGCGATCACCCACATCGTCGCCTTTTCCGGGCAGATGGCGCAATATCTGCCCGCGCGTTTCGATGGCCCGGTGATCATGGATTTTGTCGACGTCGATTCGGCAAAATTTGCAACCTATGCCGAGCAGGACCGGGTCGGGCCCATGCGCTGGGTTCATGCGCGCGAGGCGAAACGGCTCGGCCGCTTCGAGGCCGAGATCGCGCGCACGGTCGATGCGAGCCTCTTCGTCAGCGAGGCCGAGGCTGCGCTGTTTCGCGAGCGCACCGGGCTTGGCGCCGAGCGCGTCCGCGCGGTCGGGAACGGGATCGATACCGAGCGCTTCGACCCTGCACAGCGGCTTGCAAAAGTGGGGGAGGGGGAGGGGCCGCTTGCGGTCTTTACCGGCCAGATGGATTATCGCCCGAATATCGACGCGGTGCGCTGGTTTGCGAAAGATATCCTGCCAAGGGTCCGCGAGCGGCACCCCGAGGCGCGCTTTGCGATTGTCGGGCGCGCGCCCACCGCCGAGGTGCGCGCGCTCGAGGAATGCCCCGGGGTTCGCGTCACCGGTCAGGTCCCTGACGTGCGGCCGTGGCTCGCCGCCGCCGATGCGGTGGTCGCGCCGCTGCTCCTCGCACGCGGCGTCCAGAACAAGCTGCTCGAGGCGATGGCGATGGCGCGCCCTGTGGTGGCAAGCCGTGCCGCGGCGACCGGGATCGAGGTCGAAGCCGGCGCGCACCTTCTAGTGGCGGACGGCGCCGAAGCGATGGCCGCAGCGGTCCGGGCGCTTTTCGATGATCCCGTGAGAGCCGCGCGCATGGGCGCGGCGGCGCGCGAGCGGATGATCGCCCGTTATGGCTGGGAGGCGCGGCTCGAGCCGCTCGGGCGGCTGCTGGGGCTCGCGGCATGATCGCGCGCTCTCTTGCGCGTCCCGGCGGCTGGTCGCTCTGGCAGCGCCATCTTGCAGCGCTCGGCGCGCTTTCGTTGGCGCTTCTTATCCTCTTTCGCGAGGATGCCGCCGACATGGCGGCCATCTGGTGGACAAGCTCGACCTTTACCCATTGCCTGCTCCTCGTCCCGATCATTGGCTGGCTCGTCGCGCAGCGCGCGGCGCTTCTCACACCGCTGACCCCCGTCTATTGGTGGCCCGCGCTCGCATGGATTGGAGGCGCCAGCGTCCTGTGGCTGCTCGGCGAGGCGGCGACGCTTGCTCTCTTCCGCCAGCTCGCCCTCGTCCTGATGCTCCAGGGGGCTGTCGCGGTGACGCTTGGCCCGAGACTGGTGCGCGCTCTCCTGTTTCCGCTCGCCTATGCGCTGCTCCTCGTCCCCTTCGGCGAGGAACTTGTGCCGCTGCTCCAGACGCTGACCGCGAAAATCTCTCTTGCGCTTCTTCATCTTGCGGGACGCACCGCGGAGATGGAAGGGGTGTTCATCACGACGCGCGCGGGGCTCTTCGAGGTTGCCGAAGCCTGTTCGGGCGTCAATTTCCTGATCGCGATGCTCGCCTATTCGCTGTTTGCCGCGCATCTTTGCTTTTTGCGCTGGACGCGCCGGATCGTCTTTGTCGCAGCAGCGCTGGCGGCGACGATCCTCGCCAATGCGCTGCGGGCCTTTGGCACGATGATCGCCGCCGAGATCTGGGGCATCGAGGCCGCGGGCGGCATCGACCATGTCTTTTATGGCTGGATTTTCTTCGGCCTCGTCATCTTTGCGGTAATGTTCGCCGCGCGGCGCTGGTTCGACCGGCCCGCCAATGACGCAGCGGTCGATATCGCGGGGCTCGAGGGACGGCCGCGCCTTGCAGGCTCTGCGAAAGCGGTGCTGCCTCTTGCGCTTGCGATCCCTCTGTTCTTCGCTGCATGGGGCACGCTTTCCGCCGCGCGCGCGGCGCCGCTTCCACCTGAAATGACGCTCATCGCGCCCCCCGGCTGGAGCGCCTCTTCCTTCAAGCGCCTCGCCTGGACGCCGCGCTTCGACGGGGCGGACCGGCAGCTTTTGCGCGATTTCGCTGATGCCGAAGGCCGCCGCGTTACCGTCGCGATCGGGGGTTATGAGCGTCAGGCCGAAGGGCGCGAGGTCGTGGCTTACGGCCAGGGGGCAATCGATCCTGCGGGCCCGTGGGCGTGGAGCGCATCGCTCCCGCCCATCGATGGGGCAAAGACCGAGCGGCTGCTGCATCGGGGACCGGTGCTGCGCGATGCTGCGACCTGGTATATCGTCGGCGGCCGCGCGACGGGAAGCGCGCGCCGCGCGAAACTCGCCGCGCTCAAAGCGCGCCTGTTCGGCGGCGATCCGCGCGCGCTCTCGCTCATCGTCTCGAGCGAAAAGGGCGAGGGCGGCGCGCGCGCGATTGCCGATTTCGTCGCGGCCTCGGGCGGTGCGCAACGGATGGCTGACCGCGCGCTGAAAAGCCGTTAGAGCATCGCGCGCATGTGCGGGATAGCGGGCCTCTATCATCTTGAGACGGCAAAGCCGGTCGATCCTGCGCGGCTGCGCGCGATGCTCGAGCCGATGGAGCATCGCGGGCCCGACGGATCGGGCGTGTGGACGGCGCCGGGCGTGGGCCTTGCGCATCTTCGCCTTTCGATCATCGACATCGCGGGCAGCCCGCAGCCGATGGCGAGCGACGATGAGAATGTGACGCTCACCTATAATGGCGAGATCTATAATTTCCGTGAGCTGCGTGCCGAACTTGAGGATCATGGGCACCGCTTTCGCACCAGCGGCGACACCGAGGTGATCATCGCCGCGTGGCGGCAGTGGGGCGCGGATTGCCTGTCGCGTCTGAACGGTATGTTTGCCTTCGCGCTCCATGATCGCGCTCGCGGCTCCTTGTTTCTCGCGCGCGACCGGCTCGGGGTGAAGCCGCTTCACTACGCCCGGCTATCGGACGGCTCGATTGCCTTTGCGTCCGAGCTCAAGGGATTGCTGCGTCACCCGCTCTTGCGGCAGGAGGCCAATCTGTCCGCGGTCGAGGATTTCTTGGCGCTCGGCTACGTCCCCGACGACAATTGCATCGTCGCAGGGGTACGCAAGCTCCCCGCGGGTCATTTCCTTCTGCTCGAGCGGGGCAAGGAGCTTCCCGCACCTTCCTCCTGGTGGGCGCCCGACTTTTCGCGGCGCATTCGCGCGAGCGAGGACGAAGCGGCGGAGCAGCTTCTCTACCTGATGCGTGCCGCGGTGAGAGATCGCATGGTCGCCGACGTGCCGCTTGGTGCCTTTCTCTCCGGCGGGGTCGATTCAAGCGCGGTCGTCGCGCTGATGGCAGAAGCGAGCGCCAAAGCGGTCAAGACCTGCACGATCGGCTTCGACGAGGCCGCGCTCGACGAAACGGCCTATGCGCGCCAGATCGCCGCGCGCTTCGCGACCGAGCATCGGACGCGCGAGGTTGCCGCCGCCGACTTCGCGCTCGTCGACCGGATTGCCGACATGTTTGACGAGCCCTTCGCCGATGCAAGCGCGCTGCCCACATACCGGGTTTGCGAGCTTGCGCGCGAGGAGGTGACCGTGGCGCTTTCGGGCGACGGCGCCGACGAGGCTTTCGCCGGCTATCGGCGGCTCGTCTTCCAGCACCAGGAGGAACGGCTGCGCGGAATGATCCCGGCCTTCCTGCGCCGGGGTGTGCTCGGGCCGCTTGCTCGCGCGTGGCCGCAGATGGACTGGGCGCCGCGTCCGCTGCGCGCCCGCGCGACGCTTGCGAGCCTCTCAAAAAGCGGAGCCGAAGGCTATGCCGAGGCGGTTGGCGTCACCGGCCTCGCGCAGCGCGCGCGGCTCTTCAACGATGCGGCGCGCCGGGCGCTCGGCGATCATGTCGGCGAGGCGCGCTATTGGCGGGCCATGGCCGAGGCACCGGCACGTGAGCCGCTCGACCGGGCGCAATATGCCGACCTCAAGATCTGGCTTCCCGGCGACATTTTGACCAAGACCGACCGGATGAGCATGGCGGTCAGCCTCGAAGCGCGCGAGCCCTTGCTTGACTATCGCCTTGTGGAATTTGCCGCGAGCCTGCCCGCCGCGATGCGCGTCAAGGGCGCAACCGGTAAGGCGGTGCTCAAACGCGCGATGGAGCCCTATCTGCCCCGTGACATCCTCTATCGCCCCAAAATGGGGTTCGTGACGCCCGTTTCGCACTGGTTCCGCGGGGTGCTTGCGGGCGAGGCGCGCGCGCTCGCCACTTCATCGACTCTCGCGCGCTCGGGCTGGTTCGACATGGCCGAAATCGAACGCGTCGTCGCGGCGCACCAGTCGGGGCGGCGCGATCACGGACGGCTGATCTGGCAATATTTCATGCTGGAAAAGTCGCTGGCCAAACTGTTCGGGATCTGATCGCTGCCGCCCCGCCCGCGCGTGGGGCGCCGCTCTCGATAGCCACCGCATCTTAACCCTTGGCCGCTAGGCTCGCCACCGATGACGGTCCATCCCGCCTTTCCTGTCGATGGTACGCCGGTGCCTGCCGGCGCTGCGCCGCTTACGGTGCGCGTTGCCGACCCGCTCGCGCTCTCGAGCGATCTTGCTGCCGCGTGGGACGCGCTTGCGGCGGAGGCGAGCGAGCCCAATCCCTTCGCCGAGCGCTGGTGCCTCCAATCGGCTCTCCATCTGCTCGACCCCGACCGGCAAGCGCGGCTCGTGTTCGTCCGCGATGGTGACGCGGGGCGCGTGATCGGGGTCATGCCTCTTGCCGCTGCGACCCGCTACGGGCGCCTTCCGCTGCGCCATGTCATAGGGTGGGCGCATCCCAATCATTTTCACGGCGCGCCGCTTGTGCGCGCGGGATGCGAGACGCTCTTCTGGTCGATCCTGCTCGGATGGTGCGACGCGGCCCCCTGGGCGCATACGCTCCTCCATCTGCCGCGTCTGACCGAGGAGGGGCCGCTCCACCGCGCGCTCGTCGAGGCGGCGCGCGCGCGCGGCGGCGAGGCCGTGACGGTACACCGCGAGGCGCGCGCGCTGCTCGAAAGCGATTTGTCGCCCGAGGCCTATTGGGAGGCAGCGGTCCGCGCAAAGAAGCGCAAGGAGTTGCGGCGACAGGCAAGCCGGCTCGCTGAAGAGGGCGCGCTTGCCTTTCGCCGCTGGCAGACAAAGGAGGCGCTCGATCCGTGGCTCGATGCTTTCCTCGCTCTCGAGGCGTGCGGCTGGAAAGGACGCGCGGGGTCTGCGCTCGCCAGCCACGCCGATACCGAAGCCTGGTTCCGCGCGATGCTGACGGGCGCGGCGGCTGCCGGCAGGCTTGATCTGCGCGCCCTTGACCTTGATGGCTGTCCGATCGCAATGCTGGTGAGCTTTCTCTCGCCGCCCGGCGGCTTTTCCTTCAAGACCGCGTTCGACGAAGATTATGCCCGCTTTTCCCCGGGCGTGCTGCTTCAGCAGGACAATCTTGACCTCCTGAAAGATCCCAGGCTTGCCTGGGTCGACAGCTGCGCCGCGCCGGGTCATCCCATGATCGACAGCGTCTGGCGCGAGCGGCGCCGTCTCGTCTGGGTCAATGTCCCGCTCGGGGGCCGCGCTGACCGGATGCGCTTCGCTGCGCTTCGCCAAGTTGAAATCTTGTGGCGGCGCTGGAAGCGCTCCGCCGAAATCCAGGACCAGTCATGACCGCGCATCAAGCCATCTCTCGCCCCGTGTTTCCGGCCGAATCGCTGAACGCGATGGAGCAGCTTTACCCCCGCGAGGCGGGCCTCCTTCGCCACCGCCTCCCCGATCATCCCTTGCTCTCGCTTGTGGCGCTCGCCGATCTCGGCGAGCGGCTGCCCGCGGCGCAGGTCGAATATAATCCCGGAGACCTGCCGGTCGGTATCCAACCCGAAGACGTGCCCTCGAATGGTCTTTCGATCGGCGAGACAATCCGCACGATCGACACGAACCGGAGCTGGGCGGTGCTCAAGAACATCGAAAGCGAGCCCGCCTATCGCGATCTGCTGCTTGGCCTGCTTGCCGAACTCAAGTCTGTCGTCGAGCCGCGCACGGGTGCGATGCTGACGCCGCAGGGCTTTATCTTCATTTCGTCGCCAGGCTCGATCACCCCCTATCATTTCGACCCTGAGCATAACATTTTGCTCCAGCTCAAGGGGCGCAAGGTGATGAACGTCTGGCCTGCAGGGGACGAGCGCTTTGCGCACCGCATCGAGCACGAACGCTATCATACGGGCGGTCATCGCAACCTGCCCTGGGAGGATGGTTTCGAAGGCGGACAGCAGCGCGTGCCGCTTGGCCCTGGCGATGCGGTGCTGATGCCGGTGATGGCGCCGCATTTCGTCGCCAATGGCGACGCACCCTCGATCTCGCTCTCGATCACGTGGCGCAGCGAATGGAGCTACCGCGAATCCGAGGCGCATGCGGCCAACGCTGCGCTGCGGCGCATGGGACTCGACCCCGCCATGCCGCCGCGCTGGCCGGCCCATGCCCGCGCGAAAACGATCGGCTGGCGGATCGCGCGCAAGCTCCGCCTCGTTCATTGATCCCTCCATTCTCGGGCGCGATCACTTCGGACCGGGTCCGGGCGCGGCGTCCAGCGCTTCTGGCGGAAAGGAGGATCGGGTCCGCAGGACGAAAGAGAGAATGGAGCCGCGTTTGACAGATTGCTTTCCATTCCGCCGATTTGGCGTTATGGGCGCGCATCCTGATATTTCGAGCCCATAGAGGATTGATGGCGAAAGAAGAGCTTCTGGAAATGCGCGGCCAGGTGGTCGAATTGCTTCCCAACGCGATGTTCCGCGTCAAACTGGAAAACGACCACGAGATTCTCGGCCATACGGCCGGCAAGATGCGCAAGAACCGCATCCGCGTGCTGGTGGGCGACGAGGTGCTCGTCGAGCTCACCCCCTATGACCTGACCAAGGGTCGGATCACCTATCGCTTCAAGTGAGCGGCGCGGCGTTACCTTCCGCCCCCATGCGAAATCTGGTTTTGGCCTCGACTTCCCCGCGCCGGCGCGAATTGCTGGCGCGGATCGGTGTGACGCCCACCCGCATCGTCGCCCCCGACATCGATGAGACGCCGCTGAAGGGCGAGCTTCCGCGCGCCTATGTCGCCCGCCTTGCTGAGAGCAAGGCGCTCGCAGTGGAGCGCGCGGCCGGCGAGGTCGTCCTCGCGGGCGATACGACCGTCGCCGCCGGGCGCCGCATCCTCGAAAAGCCCGCCGACGAGGCCGATTTAAGGCGCATGCTCGGCTTGCTTTCGGGCCGCCGGCACCATGTCTGGTCGGGTGTCTGCGTGGTCGATGCGGAAGGAAAGCCGCGCGTGCGCATTGTCGATACGGTCGTTGCCTTCAAGGTGCTGAGACCTGAGGAGATCGACTGGTATGTCGCGAGCGGCGAGGGGATGGGGAAGGCGGGCGGCTATGCTATCCAGGGCCGCGCCGAGACGTTCGTCCGTTTCCTCTCGGGGAGCCATTCGAATGTGGTGGGCCTGCCGCTCTTTGAGACGCGCGCGCTCTTGAGCGCCGCTGGCGTGCCGCTTGGCTGAGTGGGTCTACGAGGCCGGAATCGGTGAAGCGCGCGCCGCGCTCATCGAGGACGGCCGGATCATCGAGGCGCGGCTCGAACGCGAGAGCGAAGGCCCGCGCGTCGGTGCCGTGCTCGGTGCGCGCCTCGTTGAGCCCGGCCGGGTGGCTCTCGATGCGCCTGGCGAACCGGCAGCGACGATTACAGGCCTGCCGCCGGGCACTTCGATCGGTGCGCGCCTCACCGTCGAGATTACGCGCATGGCCCTGCGCGAGCGCGGGCGTGACAAGCCCGCGCGGGCCCGCCCCGCCGAGGTGGGAATTCCACTTTCAGATGGTCCCGACCTGCGTGCGCGCATCGAGGCGGCCGGCCTGCCTGTCACCGAGGCGCATGCACGGGGAGCGGACCTGCTGGAGGATGCCGGCTGGTCAGAGCTGATCGATCATGTGCGCACGGGACACTGGCCGTTTGCAAGCGGCGCGCTGTGGGTCGACGCAGCGCCCGCGATGCTGCTCATTGACATCGACGGCGAGGGCGATGGTTTGGCGCTCGCCAAGGCGGGAGCGGCGGCGGCGGCACATGTTATCCGTTGCTGCGATATTGGCGGGTCGATCGGTATCGACTTTCCCTCGCTTCCCGGACGCGCCGAGCGCCAGGCGATCGATGCGCTGATCGACGCGCTGCTGCCGCAGCCCTTCGAGCGCACGGCGACCAACGGCTTCGGCTTTCTTCAGATCATCCGCCGGCGCGAGCGGCCGTCGCTCGTCGAGCAGGTGCGGTTCGACGCGGCCGCGACCGACGCGGCGGCGCTGCTCCGCCAGGCCGAACGCGCCGTTGGCCACGGATCTTTGCAACTCACCGCGCGTCCCGCCGTTGCCGATCATATCAAGACGCATCCTGGCTGGATCGCCGAACTTGAGCGGCGCACGGGCCGACCGGTCGCGATCGCAGTCGACGCCGCCATGAAAGGAGCCGGTCATGCCCAATGAGGCCTCCGCAAAGCCGCGCCGATGCCCGCTCTGCGGCAAGCCGCGGGTTGAGGAATATAAGCCATTTTGCAGTCGCGGATGCCGCGACCGCGACCTCAACCGCTGGTTCGATGAGGGCTACCGCGTGCCGGTTGACCAGCCGCCAGACGGCACTGCGGACGATGATCGCTTCGACGAAGGCTGATGCGTCAAAATAGGGCGATAAAGCTACTGGACAGGATGAAATGCCCTGCCTATAGCCGCCGCTCGCCAGCAGGCCGACCGGCCTTGCGGAGCCCGTGCCCGGGTAGCTCAGTTGGTAGAGCATGCGACTGAAAATCGCAGTGTCGGTGGTTCGATTCCGCCCCCGGGCACCACGGCCATATTCAGGCCATTCCAGAAAAGTTCAATAAATCAGGCTCTTCCCCGTGAACGGGGGATGAGGGTGGATCAGACCCGATTGATGACGCCATTCCAACCGCAAAGAGCGAGCACGCGCAAGCGGTAGTTGTGAAAGTTTCGGGGCTCTTCCCCGTGAACGGGGGATGAGGGTGGATCAGACCCGATTGATGACGCCATTCCAACCGCAAAGAGCGAGCACGCGCAAGCGGTAGTTGT
>NZ_FUYP01000082.1 GCF_900168005.1 Sphingopyxis flava | reverse complement strand
CAAGCGGCTGGCCGCGCGTGTCCACGCCCAGATCGTTGACGACGACGCTCGCCCCGCGGCTGGCCAGGTTCAGCGCGTAGTCGCGCCCAAGGCCGTTGCGGCCCCCGTCACGATCGCCACTCGACCGTCAAAACGTACTTCCGCACTGCTCATTTCAGGCTATCTCCATGTCGCCGGGAGAGATTTCTTCTCTCTCCGGTCAGCGTATTCGAGGCATCGCCAGACTGCGGGGAGCGGTTGGCGATCATGCCGCGCATGATAATTCAACGCAGATCAGGCGCTATGCGATCGCGGCCTTTCGCTGCCCGGGTTACGTTCCTTATCCTGAATTGCCCGTTTATCTTCGTCACATCCATATCGGCCGTGCAATAAATACGTACCACCGGTTCGATAATCTCACTTGTGATGAGGCGCTGGCTGGCGCGGCGATGCACCCAGAAGAAAGATGTCCAGCGCGAATCGGAGAGTGACAGCCTGTTCGTCCGGGGAAGCGGGCGAACACATGAATGCGGCAAGACCGCCCGACGCCAGCTCGGCAAAGACGCGGGCTCCCGCTTCCGCATCCTCGATGGCAAGAATTCCGACCTCGCCCGCCCTCTCGAAATAATCGATCATGGGGGCAAGGGTCCGCTTCAGGCCATTGTTCATGGCAAGGTCGATCTGCGGACTTTCGGCACGCGATTCAATGACGGTGCGCCACAACGGCGCACCGAGACATCGTTCGCGTTTGCCTGAAGCAGGATGCCGAAATCTTCCAGGACGGCCCGAGGCGACCGGGTCAGCCGGGTGTCGACGGTCGACAACGGCGCGAGCAGAACTGGAACGGCGCGCTCCATGGCCGCCAGCACCAACCCCGCCTTGCTTTTGTAGCGCGCGTACAAGGTCGATTTGCTCGCCCCGAAGCCGCTTGCCAGATCGGCCATCGTGGTGCTGCGATAGCCCCTGACGAGGAACTGTCTCATGCAAAAATCCAGGAATGCGTCCTGAAGCCGCGCCTCGTCCTTCTTGGGTGGCCGTCCCCGGCGAGTGGTCCTTGTCGCGCTGTCGGAATTCAAAGCGACCACCCCGTGTCCGCGAGGGGCTGCCACGACAGTTCCTTGCCCGGGCGCATGATCGACGACCGGCGTCGATCGTCCATCACCAAGGCCCGACCGGTCATCGGCCTGGCCGAGGCTGGCTTGTGTTGCGAAGCGGAGGTTGCAACTTGTCATGGCCGCGATGGATGTTCATCTCGCAATGTCTTGCATGACAAGGGCGACATGTCATGCTCGTGTCGACAGGTACCGTCCGTCACCATAGACCAGCGGTGCGAATTCGGGGTGCATGCGGATGGCGTCGATCCTACCCACCACGATGTTGTGCGAGCCATACTCGAATATGGCATCCACGGTGCAGACGAAATTGACTTGCGCGTCCCTGAGGTAGGGAACGTCGCCCAGTTCCCAGTCGCCGATCCCGAAGCGTTCGTCTTGGGACCGCTGGCCGCCAAAGGCATGAGACACCTCGTCATGCCCTTCCGACAACAGGTTCACGCAAAACGACGCGCCGATGGAAAGGTGCCTGCTGAGCCGCGCGTCGCGGTTCACGCACGCCAGCAGCGAGAGCGGGTCGGCCGACAGCGAGGTCACCGCCGTGGCGGTCATGCCCATCGGCTGTCCGCCATCCTGAAATAGCGTGATGATCGTGACGGTCGCGGCCAGCCGCCGCATGCTTTGCCGGAATGCATCGGCGAGCAGCGACTGGTCGGCAATGAACTTCGGTTCCATCGATCAACGCCTTCTCATCTGTGCGCCGGTGCCGGTGACCATGCCCTTGCCCGTGCCTATGCCCGTGCCTGGGCCTGCCTGTTTGTTGCCCCCGTTTACAGAGCGAAGCCGCGTTCGGGAACCGGCATGCCGACGGGTGTGGCCATCGATCAGTATAATGATGTTCGCCCGGCCGGCGACATGGCGCGGGGCCGCGCGGAGCAAGACCGGCTCCGGCGTTGCCTCACGCCAGCAGTGCCGGCCAGCCGGGTCGCCAAGGATGCGTTGGATGCCGGTGGAGCGCCATCAGAAGGCTGATATGTAACATGCTCGGCATCGGCGACCGACTGGCTGCTGCCAGGGCAGGAAGGGGCAGCCTGGCGCGGGCTTGCAGCACCTTTTGCGATCCTGAAGTCGCGTTGTGCATTGATTTCATTGTGGAATCGGCGTCCAGAAAGAGTGCAGCGAATGCCTCTGGCGACGACTCATTCAGGACGAGGCGGGGAAGCTTGCGCTCGCAACGCTTACGCGATGCCAAATGCTTTACTTCCATATGGGAGTTCTGCGAAAGAGCGTATCTTCTCGTTCCGCACGGCGAGCCACGGCTGGGACCCCAAGAACCAGCGGTCCGAGCTGTGGAACCTCTACAACGCGCGCAAGCACAAGGGCGAGAGCATCCGCGTGTTCCCGATCTCGAACTGGACTGAGCTCGACGTGTGGCAGTACATACAGCTCAACGACATCCCCATCGTGCCGCTCTACTTTGCGGCCAGGCGCCCGACCGTGGAGCGTGACGGGATGTTGCTGATGGTCGATGACGAACGCTTCCCGCTCAAGCCTGGCGAAGTGCCGGTCGACCGTTCCATCCGCTTCCGCACGCTGGGTTGCTACCCGCTGACCGGCGCGGTCGAGAGCGAGGCATCGACCTTGTCCGAAGTCATCCAGGAAACACTACTCACCACCACGAGCGAGCGGCAGGGCCGCGCCATTGACAAGGATGCGGGCGGGGCCGGCATGGAAGTCAAGAAGCAGCAGGGGTACTTCCAGGGCTATCGCATTTGACCGAGGATGGTTTTGGCGAAGGCGTTGGACCATCCGGAGCGTTTGCGTTTTCTCCTGATGGAGATATCGGGTCTTGC
>NZ_FUYP01000033.1 GCF_900168005.1 Sphingopyxis flava | reverse complement strand
TGAGGTAACGTCGGTCATGGCGGGTGTAGCCTATGGCAATTTCTGTCCCGGAGCAGGGACGGCTTAGACACCCAATTTCTTACTTCAGAACAGAGCTTTACGCTACTCCCGCCTACCGCTCAGACACCCCTTGGTGCATAAGAGCGGCTAGGATAAGCGCTAAGCCGCGACCGCATCCTCGCCGTTCCCCGCCGCCTCGAGCAGCCGCTTTTCGAGCCCCTTCACACGTGCAGCACTGTCGATCTTGTCGCCGATCAGGTCGGTCACGTAGAAGGTGTCGACCGCACGCTCCCCATAGGTGGCGACATGCGCCGAGTGAACGGTCACCTTCGACTGGAACAGCGCATAGGCGAGCTGGTTGAGCAGCGCCGGGCGGTCCTGCGCATTGACTTCGATCACGGTGAAGCGGTTCGACGCCTTGTTGTCGATGAAGACATTGGGCGCGACGCGGAACGCTTCGGCGCGGGCGCGGGGAAGGGCGCGCGCTTCGAGCTTGGGCAACAGCTTCTGCCGGTTTGCGAGCGCATCCTCGATCGCACGGGTCAGGCGATCGATCTGGCCCGCCTCGGCAAAGGGTCGACCCAGCGGATCCTGGACGAGGAAATTGTCGAGCGCGAGCCCGTCCCGCGTGGTGTGGATGCGTGCATCGATGATATTGCCGCCCGCAAGATGTATGCCGCCCGCGATGCGGTAAAAAAGCCCTGGATGGTCGGCCGCGAGCACCATCACCAGTGTCGCGCCGCGATCGTCATCGGGCACCGCGGCGATATGGAGCGGTGCGTCGCCGGCCTTTTGCATATGAACAAGGTTCGCCGCGATCACTTCTACCGGCTCGGCGATCCAGTAGCTTTCGGGCAGCCGCTTCGCGAGCTTCGCAAAGTCCTTGTCGCCGATCTGGAGCAGCGTCCGAGCTTCGTCCTTCTTGCTGGCGATCCGCACTTCGCGCCCGCGCTGCTTGTGACCGAGGCGCAGCACTTCCTCGGCAGCGTCGAACAGCTCGGTGAGCAACTGCCGCTTCCAGCTGTTCCATACCCCGGGCCCGACGGCGCGAATGTCGACCACGGTAAGGACAAGCAACAGGCGCAGGCGCTCGGGGCTCTGCACGACCTGCGCGAAATCGAGGATCGTCTTGAAATCGGCAAGGTCCCGCTTGAACGCGGTCGCCGACATCAAGAGGTGATGACGCACCAGCCATGACACCGTCTCGGTTTCCGCCTCGGAAAGGCCGAGGCGAGGGCATACGCGCAGCGCGAGCTCGGCGCCGAGTACACTATGGTCACCGCCGCGCCCCTTGGCGATGTCGTGGAGCAGGACCGCGACATAGATGACGCGGCGGGACTGCAATTGCCGCATGATCGCGGTCGATAACGGATGATCGTCTTTCAACCGATCCTGTTCGATGTCGGAGAGCAGCCCGATGGCGCGGATCGTGTGCTCGTCGACCGTATAATGGTGATACATGTCGAATTGCATCTGAGCGACGACGCGGCCGAAGTCAGGCACGAAGCGGCCGAACACACCGGCCTCATTCATCCAGCGCAGCACCGTTTCGGGGTCGCGCGGGCTGGTGAGGACGTCGAGGAACAATTCGTTCGCGCGCGCGATTCGGCGCACGCCGCGCGCGTCGATCAGCTTGGCATCGTGCCGCGCCTGACGCATGGCTTGGGGATGAATCTCAAGGCCGTAGCGGTCCGCGAGCGCGAAGATCTCGAGCAGGCGGACGGGATCCGCCTGGAAGAAATCGTCCGACGGTAGGGCAAGCCGTCCGCGGTCGAGGACGAACCCCCCAAGCTTCCCAGGGCGCCGGCGGATCGTGGGCAGGAAGCGCCGCCCGCGCGCCGCGAGCTGGTCGTCGAGGTGGGCAAGGAAGGTCCCGGTCACGTCACCCACGCTTTTGGCGTGGAGGAAATAAAGCTGCATGAAGCGCTCAACCGCGCTCTTGCCTGGCCGCTCGGCGAATTGCATCCGCTGCGCGATCTCGCGCTGGAAGTCGAAAGTCAGCCGGTCTTCGGCACGGCCTGCGAGGATATGGAGGTGGCAGCGGACAGCGAGGAGGAAATTCTCCGCACGCGAAAACTGCCGAAGTTCGCGCGCCGTGAGCAGTCCGGCGTCGACTAGTTCCGGGACGGTGCGGACCCGGTGGATGAACTTGCCGATCCAGAACAGCGTGTGAAGGTCGCGCAGCCCGCCTTTGCCTTCTTTCACATTGGGCTCAACGACGTAGCGCGAATCGCCCATCCTCTTGTGCCGCTCGTCCCGCTCGGCGAGCTTTTCGGCGACGAAAGAGCGGGCATTGCTCGCGACGACCTCTGCATCGAAACGTGCAGCGGCCTGATCGTAGAGGTTGCGGTCGCCCCAGATGAAGCGTGCCTCGACCAGCGCGGTGCGGACGGTCAGATCATCCTTTGCCGCGCGGATCATCTCGTCAACCGAGCGCGACGAATGGCCAACCTTCAGTCCCAAATCCCACAAGGTATAAAGCTGCGCCTCGATCACCTGTTCGGTCCAGCTCGTCTGCTTGAACGGCGTCAGGAAGCCGATGTCGACGTCGCTGTGCGGCGCCATCTCGCCGCGGCCATAGCCGCCCACGGCAATGACCGTGATCCGCTCGCCCGCGGAGCGATTGCCCGCGGGATAGAGGTGCTCGGTGGTAAAATCATGGCTGAGGCGGACAATCTGGTCGACCAGGAAGGCGGTTGCATTGGCGGCGACCCGCCCTGCCGAAGGCTGGTCGAGCAGGCGGCGTTCGATCTCGGCTCGCCCGGCGTCGAGCGCCTCCTTGAGCAGAGTCACCATCGCGCGGCGGCGCTGGCCCACATCGCTCGTTTCAGCGGCGATCTCGTCGAGTCGCCCCGAGAGAGCACGGCGATCGATGATCCCGCGGCGTCGATCGAGATGACCGAAGACGTCGCTCATCTCTCGTCCGCCATAATTTGCTTCAGCCGGTAGAGTGCATCGAGCGCTTCGCGAGGCGCGAGCGCGTCGGGATCGATCCCGGCGAGCGCATCGCGCAGCGGGTCTTTCGCCGCCTCGGGCGTGGCTGCGAGCGCTGCCGCAAAGAGCGGCAGATCGTCGAGCCCCGCGGCAAGCCCCCCGGTCGCCTCGCGCCCGGCTTCAAGCTTTGCGAGAACTGTCTCGGCGCGCTTCACGACGCCCGCCGGCACACCCGCAAGCCGCGCGACCGCGAGACCGTAGCTGCGGTCGGCGGGCCCCGCGGCGACTTCGTGAAGCAGCACAAGATCGCCCTGCCATTCGCGCGCGCGGACATGGTGAAGCGAGAGCGCGTTCAACCTCTCGGCGAGCCGGGTCAGCTCGTGGTAATGCGTTGCGAACAGGCAGCGGCACCGGTTCACCTCATGCACCGCCTCGACCACCGACCAGGCAAGCGCCAGCCCATCGTAGGTCGAAGTGCCGCGTCCAACCTCGTCGAGAATGACGAAGCTTTGTGGTGTCGCCTGCGCAAGAATAGCGGCTGTCTCGACCATCTCGACCATGAAGGTCGACCGGCCGCGCGCGAGGTTGTCGCTTGCCCCGACGCGGCTAAACAGCCGGTCGACGAGTCCGAGCCTCGCGCTCGCCGCGGGCACGAATGCACCCGCCTGCGCAAGGACGATGATCAGTGCATTCTGGCGCAAGAAGGTCGATTTGCCGCCCATGTTCGGGCCCGTCACGAGCCAGAGCCGGTCGTCGCTCGACAGCGACACGTCGTTTGGAACGAACCGCTCGCCGCTCTTCGCAAGCGCCGCCTCGACGACAGGGTGCCGGCCGCCCGTCACATCGAGGCACGGTTCGTCCGCAAGATGGGGGCGGCACCAATTGTGGCTCATCGCATGGTCGGCAAGAGCCGCAGCGACATCGATGCGCGCGAGGACATCGCACGATGCAGCTATGTCCTCGCGCCGTGCAACCGCCGCTTCGGTCAGTCTTTCGAGATGCGCAGCCTCGGCGGCAAGAGCGTGAACGCCAGCCTGCATCACACGGCCGGCGGCGTCGTGAAGGTCGGGCGAGTTGAACCGGACGACACCCGCGAGCGTCTGGCGGTGGGTAAAGCCCGATTCGGGTGCCATGAGTGCATCGGCATGTTTCGCGGGCACCTCGACATGATAGCCGAGCACGCCATTGTGGCGAATCTTCAAGGAGGCAATGCCGGTGCGCTCGCGATAGTGCGCCTCGAGCGCCGCAATTGCCTTGCGTCCGTCGCGTGCGGTCTCGCGCAGCGCGTCGAGCTCGGGGTCATAGCCTTCGGCGATGTAGCCCCCTTGCGCGGCGTCGACCGGCGGGGTTTCGATGAGCGCGCGCGCCAGTTCGTCGACGAGCGCCCCATGGCCCTCGAGGCCGGGGAGCGATCGCGCAAGGAGCGGTGGAAGGTCGGGGCGGCGCGCGAGCCGGTCGCGCAGCAGCTGCGCCCCCGCGAGCGCATCGCGCAGCTGCGCAAGGTCGCGCGGGCCCCCGCGCCCGGCAACGAGGCGGCCAAGGGCGCGTCCTGCGTCGGGAAGAGCGCGCAACTCACTCCTGAGCTCGTCGCGCCACAGCGCGTCGCGCGCGAGCGCGTCGACAAGGTCGAGCCGGTCCAGGATCGCCGCCTTGTCGGTGAGCGGGCTGGCAAGATCATCGGCGAGTAGTCTCGCACCCGCCGCGGTCACCGTGCGGTCAATCGTGCCCAGGAGGCTGCCGTCACGCGCGCCCGCCATCGTGCGGACAAGTTCAAGGCTTTCGCGCGTCGCCGCATCGATTGCCATCCGCCCCGAAGCCGGGACACGCTGCGGTGGCTGAAGGAACACCGCGCCGCCCGTGCCGACATGATCGAGATAGGCGGCAATCGCTCCCATTGCCGCGACCTCGCCGCGGGTGAACGCACCGAAGCCGTCGAGCGTGCCCACGCCGAACAAGGTTTCGAGCCGTTTCTGACCAGCGTTGCTTGAGAAATCGCCTTGGGGACGCCGCACGGTCTGCCGGGCGCCCCATGCGGGAAGGCGATCCGCCGACTCGCTGACCAAAAGCTCGGAGGGCGCGAGCCGCGCCAGCTCGGCATCGACCTGTTCGGGACGGACCGCGACCACCTCGAAGCGGCCGGTCGAGATGTCAGCGGCTGCGATCGCAACCTCATTCGCGCTGCCGACGGTTGCGAGCGCGGCGAGCCGATTGGCGCTGCGTCCTTCGAGCAACGCCTCCTCGGTCAGCGTCCCCGCGGTTACATAGCGAACGATATCGCGCGCGACGAGCGCCTTCGACCCGCCGCGCGCCTTGGCCTGCGCCGGGGTCTCGACCTGCTCGGCAATCGCGACGCGGTGTCCCGCCTTGATCAGCCGCGCGAGGTAGGATTCGGCCGAATGGACTGGCACGCCGCACATCGGTACCGGCTTTCCGCCATGTTCCCCGCGCGACGTCAGCGCGATGTCGAGCGTCGCCGCGGCCGCCTTCGCATCATCGAAGAACAGCTCGAAAAAGTCGCCCATGCGATAGAAGAGAAGACAGTCGCCTGCGCGCTCCTTCAGCGCCCAATATTGCGCCATCATGGGCGTTGCGGCCGCGGGCGCGGCGTTGCTGTTCGCGGGTTTGGGGGCGGTAGCCGGCATCCGCCCCTGCTTAGTGATTGGCGGCCGCATGGCAAGGCGGGTGAGGGAATGATCCGCACGAAAAGGGGGCAAAGCAATCCATCGGCCCTGCCCATTGTCCGACGCCTTCGCGCCCTGTCGCTGCCGCAAAATATTGCCGGTTACATTTTCGCGAGGCGGCGCTAGGGGAAATATCTCGGGCGCGCATCTTGTTTGGATTTTGAGAGGACAGCGAATGGACAGCGGCAGCAAGGTGCAGTTTTCGGACCGCGAGGCCCTGCTTTATCATACTTACGGACGCCCCGGAAAGATCGAGATCGTGGCGTCGAAGCCCATGGCGACGCAACGCGACCTGTCGCTTGCCTATTCGCCTGGCGTTGCGGTGCCGGTGAAGGCGATCGCCGAGGACCCCTCCACTGCTTATGACTATACCGCCAAGGGTAATCTGGTCGCCGTCATCTCGAACGGTACCGCGATCCTCGGGCTCGGAAATCTCGGCGCGCTCGCTTCCAAGCCGGTGATGGAGGGCAAGGCCGTCCTCTTCAAACGCTTTGCCGACGTCGATTCGATCGACCTTGAAGTGAAGACGGAGGATCCGCAGGCTTTCATCGACGCGGTCGAACTGCTCGAGCCGAGCTTTGGCGGCATTAATCTCGAGGATATCGCAGCGCCGAACTGCTTCATCATCGAGCAGGCGCTGAAAGAGAAGATGAACATCCCGGTATTCCATGATGACCAGCATGGCACCGCGATCATCACCGCCGCCGGGCTGATCAACGCCTGCCATCTGACCGGGCGCGATCTGTCGACGGTCAAGGTGGTCGTGAACGGTGCAGGCGCGGCGGCGATCGCCTGCACCGCGCTTATCAAGGCAATGGGCGTGCGGCATGAAAATGTCATCATGTGCGATCGCAAGGGCACCATCTACCAGGGACGCACCGAAGGGATGGATCAGTGGAAGTCCGCCCATGCGGTGCCTACCGAAGCGCGCAACCTGACCGAAGCGCTGAAAGGCGCCGATGTGTTTCTCGGCCTGTCAGCCGCGGGCGCGCTGAAGCCCGAGATGGTCAACGAAATGGCCCCGGCCCCGATTATCTTCGCGATGGCGAATCCCGACCCTGAAATTTCGCCGCCCGATGCGCGCGCCGCGCGGCCCGATGCGATCATCGCGACCGGGCGGTCTGATTATCCAAACCAGGTCAACAACGTGCTGTGTTTCCCCTTCATCTTCCGCGGCGCGCTCGACGTGCGCGCGACCGCGATCAACGAAGAGATGAAGATCGCCGCTGCCTATGCCATCGCCGACCTCGCGCGCCAGCAGGTCCCCGAGGAGGTTGCGGCCGCCTATGGTGGCCGCGCATCGAGCTTTGGCCCTGAATATATCATCCCCTCGCCCTTCGACCCGCGGCTGATGGAGATTGTGCCCGCCGCGGTCGCCAAGGCGGCGATGGACACCGGCGTGGCCCAGCATCCCATCGCCGACATGGACGAATATCGCACCCGCCTGCGCGGTCGGCTCAACCCGACGACCTCGGTGTTGACGCTCGCTTATGAGGCGGCGCGTGCCAATCCGAAACGCGTGGTGTTCGCCGAGGGCGAAGAGGAAGTGGTGCTGCGCGCCGCGATCCAGTTCCGCGACGGCGGTTATGGCATACCGGTGCTCGTGGGACGCGAGGGGCTGCACGATAAGCTGCGCGCGATGGGTGTCGCCGACGCCGAAAGCTTCGAGGTCCATAACAGCGTCAATTCGCCGCATGTGCCGCAGATGGTCGATATGCTCTACGAGCGGTTGCAACGCCGCGGCTATCTGCGCCGCGACGTTGAGCGCATGGTCAACCGTGATCGCAACATTTTCGGCTCGCTGCTCCTGAAGCTCGGGCTTGGCGACGCGATGATCACCGGTGTCACGCGCACCTATGCGCAGACGATGCGCGAGGTACGCCGCGTCATCGATCATGCCGAGGGCAAGACGCCGTTCGGCATGCACGTCTGGGTCGGACAGCAACAGACGATTTTCATCGCCGATTCGACGGTCAACGAGCGCCCCAGCGCCGAGATGCTCGCCGACATCGCCGAACGCACCGCGCAGGTCGCGCGTCGCATGGGGCACGAACCGCGCGTCGCATTTCTCTCCTATTCGACCTTCGGCAATCCGCCAGGCTCATGGCTCGACAATATTCGCGACGCTGTCCACATGCTCGATGAGCGGCAGCCCGAGTTCGAATATGAAGGCGAAATGGCCCCTGACGTCGCCCTCAATGAGCGGCTGATGAAGAATTACCCCTTCTGCCGCCTGTCGGGCCCGGCCAATGTGCTGGTGATGCCTGGGCTGCAGTCGGCGAACCTTTCGGCGAAGTTGCTGCGCGAACTCGGGAGCGGCGCGATGATCGGCCCGGTGCTCGTCGGCATGGAAAAGCCGGTGCAGGTCGCAACGATGGCGTCACCCGCCTCGGACCTCGTCACTCTTGCCGTGCTCGCGGCGGGCGGTATCGCAGGATAAGAAAGCCGCTGCCCCCGCGAACCCGGGGCCACCGATGTTATAACTCGGCGAGCCTCAGGTTGCGCGGTATCGTTTGCGAAGTCGAGGATGCCCATAAGCGAGCCGTGGAGGGTGGCGTGGATTTCGCCGCGCTTCTCGCCGGGATGCAGGACGATCTTGCCGACGAGCGACCGGATGTCGCTTGAGGCATCGAGCCACGTTTCGGTGTCGTTGAGCGCCGCGGTGAGTGCCGCGACTTTGCGCTTGTAGATTTCAGCGATGCCGGGGTGAATATCCGGGATGTCCTGCGGCGCCTCGGCAAGCCGCGCGGAGATTTCGGCCTTCTCACGTTCAAGTTCCGCCATCCGTGCTTTCATAGTCGGCTGATACAGGCCGTCCTCAATCGCCGCCATGATGCCGGCAACGGCCTTGTCGATCTTCGCCAATGCGCGCTGGTCGGCATCGGCCTGGATACGCTGCTCGCGGTTCTCGCGATTGATGTGCGCGGTATAGGCCTGCACGGCAGCCTCGATCTTGTCGGCCGATACCAGCCGGTCAGCAATGCCCGCCAACGCGCGGCGTTCAAGATTGGCGCGCCTGATCGTCCGATTGTTCGCGCAGGTACGGCCACGATGATGACCGACGCAGCCATAGCGGTCGCCGACGACGACCGCATAGGGGCCGCCACAGGTGCCGCATTCGAGGAGGCCCGAGAGTAGATAGGCGGGACGCCGCGCATTCAGAAGCGCCCGGGCCTGCGCCGCCTCCTTGATCCCGGCATGGCGCTCGGCGAGCGCCGCCTGTTGGCGCTTGGCCGCTTGCCATATCTCATCGCTGACGATGCGAAGGTCGGGCACCTCGTTCCTGATCCATTCGGACTCGGGATTGAAGCGGGTGACGCGCTTGCCGCTGGCGGGATCGGTCACATAATGTTTGTGGTTCCAGACGCGGACGCCGACATAAAGCTCGTTGTTGATGATGCCGGTGCCGCGTCGTACATCGCCGCGGATGCTGGTATCGCGCCACGCGAGCCCCTTCGGGCCGGGGATGCCATCCGCGTTCAGGTCACGCGCGATGGCGAGCGGGCTCTTGCCGTCCGCGAACTCGCGGAAGACGCGCTCGACGATCAACGCCTGCGCCGGATCGATCTCGCGTTCGCCGCGCACCAGCTCGCCCTCGCTCGTCAGACGCCGGACCATCCGGTAGCCATAGCCGACCGCCCCGGCGGAGAAGCCTTTCTCGACCCGCCCGCGCAGACCGCGATGCGTCTTCTTGGCAAGATCTTTGAGGAACAACGCGTTCATCGTCCCCTTGAGCCAGGGCGCGCGGGTCGGTTCAACGATTAAGGTCGCGCCAGCCCCATTCGGGCCATGTCATTGCTTTGTGAAGCAAAGCAGCCTATGCGATGATTGTGGGTCGCGCGAAACGCGCGGGGAATGCAGTGCAGTTGACGACAACTTGGTCGGTCGCGGAGAGTCCGCGCGCCGCTCTTGTGATGCACCTTTTCTCAGCAGTGATGCTGTTGATCGCCGTTGTCGCCACGCCCTTGGCAGCATCGGAGACGGACACAGGCGCCGATCCGTTCCTGCTGCACGCCGGCGCCCTTGACGCCGAAGCGCGCGGCGAAACATCCTTGGCGATCGATGGCTTTTCCCGCGCGTGCGGCATGGGATTGGCACCTTCCTGCACGATGGCAGGTCTCGCCCGGCTGGAACGGGCAGATGGAGCCGACGCGCTGATGGAAGCCGCGCAAGCACTTGCTGCGGGCTGCCTTGCGGGAAGCGACTTCGCCTGCATGAGGATGGGCGTGGCGCTTGGCCGCGCTTCCGCCCAAGCGACGGGCGAGGAGGGTTTTTCCGCCATCGCCTTGTTCCAGATGGGCGAGGAATGCCGCGTCAGACCGAATGACGGTGCCTGTCACGACGCCGGGGCGCTGCTGCGGGCGGAGGAACGCGGCGGCGCGGATATGAACGCAATTCACGCCTATGCGGCGCGAGCCTGCGAGCGCGAGGCCCGGCGCGGCTGTCTGCCGGTTTCGCCGCCAGCTGCGAGCGCGATAGAGCCGTTGGACCGCGCGTCGGCCCATTGCCTCGCGGCGCGCGCGGACGGCTGCGTCACGCTGCTCGATCAACTGCTCCATCCCACGAACGCAAAGGCCGTCGCGCTTGCACAAACCACATTGGACAAGGCCTGCGACGATCATGTGGGCATCGCCTGCGCCAATCTGGGGCTTTATTTCTCACACGGCCCCATCGCCGCGCGGGACGAAGCAATGGCGCGCCACTTCATGCGCGCGGGGTGCGACGGCGCGGTGGCGCAGGCCTGCTTCGCCTTTGCTGTCATGCACGAGAAAAGCGTCGGCGGCCCTGTGGACCGGAAACGTGCGATCAGGCTGGTCATCCACGCCTGCGACCTTGGTTGGGCCGGGGCGTGCGAAACGCTGGCGATCATCGCCGAGGCCGAAGGCGCGGCAACTGCCGGCGGCCAGGATCCGGCGGCGTTGCGAAGCCGCGCTTGCCGCCTTGGCGGCGATTCATGTCCTGCGGGGCTTTAGGCGCTTCACCCTGGACATATGAGAGAGAAGATTGTCATGCAAAAGTCGGCCCTCGCGAAGCGTCTTGCCATCGGCCTGTCCGCGATCGCCACCCTGTCGGCATCCTGTGCGCAGGCGCAATCGAACGAAGAAAAGCTGCGCTCGATGGCGCAATTCTATGGCATCGCGACCTATGCGCTGGGCGCCAACGAAAAATGCGACCTGCTCGACGCGGGCGAATATCGGGCGATGGTCGTGCTGCGCGATGCACTGAGTGGCGATCTGTCGCGCGCCACGACGAAGGAAGCCTTCGCCTCGCTCAGCCACACGGCCAATGCACAGAGGGAATGGAAAGGGTGCCTGCCGCGCGCGACGCACGGCAAGCAATGGGGCTGGGTCGACCAGGCCCGGCTGATGGGGCACGCCCTCCAGGCCGCGCCCGCTGCCATGACCGGTGACCCCGGCGAATGTGCGATGGATGATTATCGCATTCGCCTTCCCCGTGCCGACTGGATCATCGCCGCCACGATGGCCGCGCGCGATCATGGCGGCTCCGACCGGGCGTCGTTTGAAGGCCTGCAAAAGATGTTCGCGGGACTGATCGACGCGGACTGCGCGCGCGGATCGATGTCCCGCCTGTTGCAGACCGGGTTCGACGCTCTGTGGCAGGCCGAGAACAATGCAAAGGCCGGAGAGGGCACAAGCCCTGGCTCGTCGCTGGCGGGCAAATATGAAAGGGTCGTCGCAGCCAAGGAACTGGGGGCGTGGCGGCTGCGACACGGTCCATTTACCGGCAGCCTGTTGCGGGATGGTTTGAACGCTTATCGCCTCAAGCAACGCGGTGATGCCAACACGGCCTTTATCCATCTGACCAGTGTGGCGCTGTTCGGCGGCCCTAGCGGTCGCCTGCTTTTCAGCCAGAAGGGCGGTTGGACGATCCGGCTGGCCGGCAATGCGGCAGCGGTTCAACTGCGCCTAAGCGACGGCACGGCCATCCCCCTCACGAAATTGTCGGGAAGCGGGTCGGTGGGCCTTGGCTCCTCGCGCTTCGATATGCCCAAGGCATCGCTCGCCACGCTGGCCGGCAAGCCCGACGCGACCAAGGTGCAGCTCGCATGGCAGAACGACGACGGCAAATGGACGTTTTTCCATGGCCTTGGAAAGAAGTCCCAAGTGCAGACATTCACGCTCGGCCAGCTTCGGGACGCCATCGCCTGGGCCACCGTGCCGCGCGCAATGAAGGAAGAAACAGGATCATGACCGCGTCGCTTCGAACTTGTCTTGCCGTGGCCCTCGCCTGCTTTCTGGCGCCGTTTCAGTCGTCCGCCGCAGAACTCCAGCCTGCAAGCAATTCCATCGATTTGGTCCAGTCGTGCGATACCGGCCGCGACGCGCCATCCTGCCTGAAGCAGGCGATCCGCCTCTATGAAGGCAAGACGCTGCCCAAGGACGATGTCGGCGCCCGTCGCTTCGCGGCCAAGGCCTGTGCCGAAGGCAAGTCGGAAGGCTGCAACTTCCTTGCCGCGATGCTCGAGAAGGGGATCGGCGGGCCGAAAGACCGCGCATCGGCCGTGCGCAATTATCGCAGGGCGTGCGGCACCGGCTATCCGGCTGCTTGCTATAACCTTGGTCAGCTTTTTTATTATGAGGCCGCGAATATGGACGAGGTCGCCGAGGCGCGCACCCTGTTCGCGCTGGGATGCAACGGCCATGTTGCCGATTCCTGCAACAACCACGCGGTGATGCTGAAATTCGGCGAAGGAGGAGCCCGCGACCTGACGACGGCACGCGGCATCTTCGACGCGGCCTGCACCGCTGGCAGCACCGACGGCTGCACCAACTATGGCTTCATGCTGATGATGGGCGAGGCTGGGCCGCGGGACATCGCCCGCGCCGCGGCATTGCTCGACGCTGCCTGCACCGCCGACGCCGCGAATGCCTGCGACAATATGGGGGTGATGTTGATGAACGGCATGAACGGCCCGGCCGACTTCGGCAGGGCGGGCACGCTGCTGCGCAAAGCCTGCGCCCTGGGCAGCCATAGCGGCTGCTTCAACCTCGGCCAGATGCTGACGGAAGGGCCGGAGCATATCCGCGATCCCGGTGCCGCTGACGCCGCCCACCGCGAAGCCTGCCGGCTTGGTCACAAGCAAGCCTGTACCCTCACCACCACCAATCCAATGCAACCGGGAGCATGATGATGTTTTTCTCTTCGACGGCGCGGCCTTTGACCCTGATTCTCGCGGCGGCGGCGCTCACGGCGCCAGCCTATGCCCAAAGCGGCGGTTTTGACGATTTGGCGGGAGGCCTGGCTGCTGAATCCAAGGAAGCACTGGCCGCCTCCGAGGCGCGGGTCAAAGCCTGGTTCGCCAATCCGGAGGTTCAGGCACTCAAAGCGCGCGCCGACGGTGGCAGCGCCTCTGCACAGGTTGCGTTCGCCGACAGGATGCGCGCCGATCTGCTCGGCGAATCCTGGTCGCGCGAGAAGATTCAGCAGCAGATGCTGAAATATTACGCGATGGCGATGGAGCAGAATGAAGGGCTTGCTTTTGCGCGCGTGGGCGAGATCGCGGAATCGCCCGATGACAGCTGGAAAATGTTCCGCGCGCGCGATCGCGGCGAGGCGCTATCCTATTATGAAAAGGGCGCGGCGCTCCGCAACCGCGAAGCCGTGGCCGGCTATCTGCGGATCGCGCTCGACCCGAATTATTGCAGTTTCTGCGAGGATCAGGGCGAACTGAAATTCGATTTCCCGAAACTCAAGGCCGCCGGACTGTTCGACAAGGGCCCGGGCGAACATTCGATCGCCTATCGCACGGAAAAGACCGGGGTTCTGGCCAAGGCCATCGAATATGCCACACCCGTCCGGCTGCGGTCGGGTGATGCCGCCGCCCATCTTCTGGCAGCCAAATATCTGACGGGCGTGCAATATCCGTGGAGAGCCGGGGTCGGCATAACCAAGGAACAAGAACCCCAGTGGCGATCGCTGGCGGGCGACTATCTGCTGCCCCGCAACACCGCGAAAGCTATCGCAATATTGACCGAGTTGTCGGGGCGCGGCGACAATCTCGCCAGCCGCAAGCTGGCTTCGCTCTATTTCACCGGCAAAAATGACGGCGGCGGCGCGGTGCTGCGCGATTATGACAAATATATCTTCTATATGAAGCGGGCGGTGGACAATGGCAGCGTGCTGGCCGCCAACGACCTCGGCTTTGAACTCCTGTCCGGGCGCAAGCTGCCTGCCGATCACGCGCTGGGTTTCGAATATGTCGCCAAGGCCGCGCTCAAGGGATATGGCCCGGCCGAACTGTCGGCCGGCTATGCGCTGCGCGACGGGCGCGGCGTAACGCAAAACGAAACACTGGCGCTCGATATGTTCAAGCGCGCCGCCGATCATGGCGAGATAGACGGCGCCGTTCAGGCCGCCGCGATGTATCGCGCCGGTCGCGGGACCCAAAATGGCCGCGTCGAAGTGCCCAACGCCTATGCCTATGAGAAAAAGGCCGAGGCGATGCGAAAACTTACGCCGGAAATGGCCGATCTGGTCAAGCGTGGGCATCGCGACAAGTTCGAGTGACCGACAAGGCCTGAGCGGCCTTGAACCACCGATGATGCGATACGAAAATGGGTGACAAAAAATGCGAACGACCCGGCTATTCTCCTTTCTGGCTTTTCTGGCGCTGCTACCGCAGCCGGCCCAGGCGCAAACCATCGGCCAAGCGCAGGCTTTCCATGATCGCGGCAATGATGCCGGCGCGCTGCAAATCGCCGAGGCCTTGTGTCGAAATGCCGACCGTGCCGGCTGCGATCTCGTCGAAAAGCTTTTGCTGACGCGCGGCAAGCCTAGTTTCAACATAGCCCGTTATGTCGGCATCGCGACGGTCGCCTGTCAGAAACCGAGCGGCGCTTCGATGTGCGGTGATGCGTCGCTCGTCGCAAGCGGTTTGGCGGAAGGGCTGACAAGCTACATCAGCTGGGCATCGGTGGCGGTTCCCGGCAAGCGGGGATGCGCGTTGGGAGACGCGCGGTCGTGCCACGCCATGTCGCAATTGCTGACGCACAAGGCATCGCCCTCGCGCGACCTCGCCGCGTCCATCCCGTTCGGTCGCAAGGCCTGCGAGGGCGATATGCTGGCCGGATGCTTCAACCTGATGATCGTCGTGCAGGAACTGCCCGACCCGGCGCTGGGGCAATATGCGGACGACTATCTGCTTGCCTTCGACCGGGCCTGCCGGTTGGGCACGACCAAGGCGTGCAGCGAAGTCCCGCGCGCCCGCAAGATGAAAGAACGCGCCACACGCCATGGCGCGGCGAATGCGGTTCACATGCTTTATGTCGACAACGGGATCTTCCGGTAATCGTCCGCATGCTCGGCAACAGCCCCACCGCGCAGGCGGCACGCAATGAAATGAGCCGGCGCGCCGGGCTTGCCGGCCGCGGTGCCCCCACCACACGTCCGCAGGCCGACCGCACCGACTACAGCAACCCCGGCGAAACTGGCGCCCGCTCTGGCTACAGCAGTTGCACCGCCAGCAACGGCAATCGCGGAAAACGCTATTGGTATTACGGCTTCGATAATAAGGTGAATTACGGACCCTGCATCTGAAATTGAAAGACCCTGACCAATGAATTGCGCGGCAATGCGCCGCCCAACAGTGGGTGTGATCGCGCGCATCTGCTTGTGCAGGCCCGATTTGCGGCTATGAAATGCCCATGGGGGCAGAAGAACTTGAATCGGGCCGATGGCGTTTCGGCCACGTCCAGTTCGACGAAGCGAACGGGTGCCTGACGGTTGCAGGACAGGCGGTCGAGGCCGATCGCAGTTGCGCCGCCCTGCTCGCGGCCTTGCTGCGCGGGGATGGCGAACCGATCGGCAAGGACGAATTGCTCGAAGCCGGCTGGCCGGGGCGTTTCGTACATGAAAACTCGCTCGCCAAGGCGATCGGACGCTTGCGCCAGGCGCTGGGCGATGACGGACAGCGGATCGAGGCGATCTATGGCAGCGGATATCGGCTGACCGGACCGGTCGAGCGCCTCCACGGTCCGCCTCCTCGTGCGGGACATGCCGGCGGCCTCGCCGCGCGTATCCGGGCGAGACTGTTCGGAAGCCGCCAACGGGTCATGGCGACGGCGGGCGCCCTGTCGCTGGGCCTGGGCCTCGCCGTGGCGGGAGCGGCGCTATGGTGGGCGTCCACAGCGCGGCAGCAGGCGACCGAGCGCGAGCGCGAAGTTGAGGCGCTGCTGACCTTCCTCTCTTCCGACCTTTTGGCCGAAGCCGACCCCTATGCGGCTACGCGGCAGGAGCAGTCGTTGCGCCAGGTGGTGGAGCGGACGGCAGCCACGATGGACGACCGGCTGCGCGGCGATCCCGCGACGCGCGCGGTCTTGCACCGCATGGTTGGGCAGGCTTTTTCGGGCTGGGGCGAATATGAAAAGGCCGTCAGCCACTTCGATCGCGCCCAGGTGCTCAACACCCGCCTGCACGGGGGATATGCGCGGCAGAATATTCCGGTTGATATTGCCCTATGCCAGAATCTGCGGCTCGCCGGCGAAACGCGACGAGCCGATCGTATCTGCCTGCGCGCCGAACAGGTTGCGCGTTCGATGGGCTCGCCGCTGCTCGGCGCCGCGCGGATCGTGCGCGCCAAATTGCAGTTCGAAGTCGGCCAATATGACGAAGCCGCGACGGCGCTTGCGGGGGTGCTGGCCGATTCCGAGGACTTGTCTCCGGCCGAGCGTGCGGATGCGGAATGGTTTCAGGCGCTGTCGCTGCGAAAACTCGCACGGTTCGAGCTTGCCGATGGCGCCTACCGGCGGCATTTGACCATCCGCCAGACGACATGGGGCGACCGTCATCCGCTGACCGCCTGGGCCTATGCCGACTATGGCGATTTCCTGGTGAACAGCGGGGATTTCGCGAAGGCGGAGCGGCAGTTGTCCCGCGCCCAGACGATTTTCGACGCGACACTGGGAAGCAACCATCCGGAATCGCTGTCGCCCGCCTACAGCCGGGCCATCGCCCATCTGTGGCGCAATGAACCCGAACAGGCGCGCGCGATCCTGCGCCCGATGCTGACACGCTATCGCGAGACGCTGGGTTCAGACCATTTCTGGACGCTTTATGTCATGGGTGAACTGGCACTGGCCGAGGCACAGACCGGCGAGGCCGACCGGGCGGAAGCCCTGCTCCGCGAAGCCCGGCGGATCGGTGCGCGGGTGCTCTACGGCCGCGATGCCAAGGCGGCCTACTTCCATATGCGATGGGCGCGCGCACTCGCCGCGCTCGGCAAGGTTGACGAGGCGGAGGATGAACGACGCCGAGCGCGCGTGGCGATGGATCGTGGCGGCTTCATGCCCGACCATCCTTGGCGTGCGCGGCTGAATTGCCTTGCCGGCCAAATCGCGCTGGCGCGCTATGACGCGGCCGCCGCGCGACAGGCCGGGCGCGCCTGTCTGTCGGCTCTCGGGGCCGTCGACAAGCTTCCGCCGACCTATCCAGCGTTGAACGAGGCAAAAAAGCTCGCGGGGCGGATGTGAACGCACGGCGCTAACCATCAATAACTATTTGAATAATATATAGTTCATAGTTTTCAGAATCTGCCGGAAAGAAGTTTCAACTTTTTTCAAGGGCGAAGCAAAGATTTCTGGCGCGGCAGGCATCAGCCTTTTCGTCATGACGCGGGGAGCGTTGTCGGACGGGAGATGCTGAATGAACTTGATAAAGATGAGCGCAGTGGCCGTGGTGGCCGCGATAGCGGGCGGCGCCGGTTTGGCATCGGCGCAATCCGACCCGCTGGTCCCGATTTCGGGGTCACAAATATCCCATTGGGGGAGCAGCGAGCGGCAAGCGTGCCTCCTCGCGACGCGCAATCCGTCGCCCGTGGGGATTCGCTCATTCGAGGCGGGAGGCTGTTCCTGCACGTCGAGGCCGAGGCCCGGCGGTAGTGGCCGCATGAAGGAATATCAGTGCCGGGCCTCCTTCAATGGCTTGGTTCGGCGGTCCAGACATGATGGGCTGATGAGTGTCATCGAAAAAGGCAATGCCGCGCGACGCGATGGTTGGGGGACATCTTCGCGCTGATGTCCGGACGCATTGTCTTTGTCATGGCCGCCTTGGCCCCGCTCGTGCTGTGGCCTTTTTCCGCCGCGCAGGACGCGCGCTGGACGGTGCGGACGGTCGATGCGCAAGGGCGCGGCGAAGCGGGAGGCTGTGCCGCCGCGCGGGCGCGGGCGGCCGCTGACGCGCGAAAATATCTGGGGCTGAATATTCGCCGGTGCGCCTGTGCACCGATCGCATCGAAAGGCGACGGGCCATCGGCGGGTTATCGCTGCCAGGTGACTTACGAGGTTCTGGTTCGCACGAGTTCAAACTGAGGGAAGGGAAATGACAATGAACAAGATCGTGATTGCAGCATTCGCACTTGGGATGATCAGCCTGCCATCGGCGACTTTGGCCGAGCGCGCCACGGAATATATCATCGAGAGCGGATGGACAAAGGCCGAAGCTCGCGAGAAAGCGATCAAACGCGCCAAGGTAATCTATAACCACTACACGATAAAGAGCATCAGCTTCGGCGAGTGCATCTACCATCAGCCCTATGAGAACCAGCCCTTGGATTGCAAGTTGCCGGTCTATGTCGAGCGGCACAAGAAATGACGCCTGCTCGCGTCGCGACCATAACGCTCTGTCTTGCGGTGCTGCCGGCAATGCCGGCCTCCGCCCAATCGCTCTCCGACGGCGATTACGAGCAATGCTCGGTCTATCGCGACGGGCGATTCGTCGGGCACGACCGCGTGTGCCTGGAGGCGAAGCGCGCGGCGATCCGGCGGCTGGAGGATAATGACGGGCGGCATGGGCGATATCGCGGCGGGCGTTACCGCGACCGCCGCTATTCCAGCGCCTACCGCTGCCCGCATTGGGCCAACGGCGGGCGCGGTTTTAACGCCACCTGGTATTCGGATGGGCGCCCGCCGTCACTGACGGGCGTCTATACTTATGACGGGACGCTCGATGGCCGCCGCTGCATTCCGCACCCGACCTATAATGGTTCGGGCTATCCGTGAGGGCGCGGCGATGATGCTACGGCCATGTGCGGATGGCACGAGGGCGGGGTTCGCCCGGCTTGCCATGCTGGCCGCGATCGCGCCCGGCATTGGCGGCGATGCGAGCGCGCAGGTGCGCCAACCCGAACTACCCCTCATTTCCTCACCCTGGGGCGAAGGCATGTCCCCCGCCGAACAGGCGGCGTCGGCGGCGAAGCGACCCGCGTTCGCCGACGCCAACTGGAATCACGAAGTTTGCGTGGTTGCCTATTCGTTCGAGGGCGTGCCCGCGGAGATTGCTCGCCGGCGCGCGGCCTTGCAGCACACGCACAAGGAGAACGCCGCGCAGGCCGGGGAACGCCGCCGGCTGGCGATGCTGGAGCGGCAGGCGGCCGAGCATCTGCCCAATATCCCCAAGTGCAAGGGGCAATTCTATCGCCCCGCGCTGGCAAGCCTGTGCAATTTTCAGGCAGGCGACAACCGCTTTTGCGCGCAGCTTTCCGGCCCGATCCTGCCCGGCGTCGAGCTGGTCGAGGACAAAGCGGCATTCGTGCGCGGGCTTGCGTGGAACAAGGTCGGCGATCTGTTTTCCAAGGATGCGGCGTTCGCGCCCGTACCATGGGCCGCGTCGGACGATCGCGGCGTCGATCTGTCAAAGCAGGCGGAGAGCGGCATCGCCTATATCGCCGCGACCAACAAGGCCGTGAAATGTGGGGATGGAAGCCCGCTCCGAAACAATATCGGTCAATGGGCCTTCAGCGTCGAGATGCTGCGCCAGCCGTGGAGCGCACTGGACGAGGCGATGGCCGAACGGAGCGGGGAACTGACCGCCAAGACCGGGATGACTGCCGCCATAGGCCGCCATGCCCAAATCCCGCGCCTGCATTTCCAAGCCTTTATGTTCGATATTCTCGTCGAAAGCGAAGCAGCGAAGTTCGGCATCGAGATGCGCGACGGCACACATCGCGAACTTGGCGTGCCAGCCTCGTTCGCGCCGATCCCGGATGGCGCGCCCGCATTCTATTCCAGCTTCGCCAGTTATCGCATCCACGCCGCGCTGCTGCCGTCGGCGGACGAGTTGCGCACGATGCTCGATCCGGACGCTGCCTTTCTCACAGCCAGCTTCGCGATGCGGCTGGAGGACGGGCGGATCGACGGGGTGACGCTCCGTACCCCGCTGACCGGCATTGCCGATGCGTGGAAGGCGATGAACGCCGCCAATCTGAGGGCGCATCGGAAAATCCGGAAAGTAGAGGAAGCGATGGAGAGGAGCCTGCCATGATCGGCCGCTTTCGGCGACAAAGGCCCAGCTGATGTCGAGTCCTGACGCTTTGTTCGGCCTGTTGCACCTTTGGGCGTTGGGCGCCGCTTACGTCGGCCTGCTCTACCTCCTGTATCGTGGCATCCGTCGGCTCGGCGCCGGGCGGAAGGCCGCCGGCGCCGGCATCGCCGCCCTCGTCCTTACCGGCGGCGCGGTATCGCTGTGGGCGCTGCAGGATGGTTCGGGCGAATGCGCCGAGGGCGGTGACGGTGCGGCTTTCTGCGGAGGGCCGCCGCCAGTCCCGGTCATGCCGGCTGGCGACGGTCATCAGGGTCGGGCGGCGACGGCGCTGAAAACGGATAAGGCCAAGGCGGCAACCACGGGTGCCGAAGCAGGGAAGGATATACGATGACCCTTTCGACGACCAGCCGGCGTCCCGGCGCTCTTGCCGTATTCGGCGCGGCGGGAGCCATGCTGCTGACGATCGCAGCCTGCTCGGACGGCGACACTATCGACAACGAGGCGAAACAAGCCGGGATCGCCGCCAACGACGAGGCCGTTTCGCCCGCCGCCGATACGGCGCGGCTGGCGCGCGACGTTCGCGTCGGCGCGGCCGAAGCGGATTTTGGGCAATGCGATGCCGTCGGGCGCGTCGGCGGCCTGCCTGGGGGCGAGGATAATTTCCTGGCGGTGCGCGAAGCGCCGACCACGCGCGCCCGCGAACTGGCCCGGCTCGATCCCGGCGCCCGCGTCTATCTGTGCGACCGGAATGAGTCGGGCAAATGGTTCGGTGTGGTCTATCGGTCCAGCGGCAGCCTGCCCGAAGGGAACGGCTGTGCGCTGCACGCTGCGGCGAAAGGTGCCTATGACGGCCCTTGCCGTTCCGGCTGGGTCTCGGCCCGCTATGTGATGCGCGAGCGGCATATAACCGAAAATGGTGAGGAAATGCCGCCGCAGGCAAGCGAGCAAGAGGCGGCTGGCGCCGCTTATGCCGCAAATTCTCCCTTGGCGGGGGAGCAGCCGGTGGAGAATGACCGAAGCCATTATTTTTGCGAAATTTTCGAGGGGTTTATAACGGATGCGGCCGCGCGTAGGCGGCGGGCGCAACAAGGCATCAAGAAGGGATATTATCTGTCGGACGTGTTTGAGGCGCCAAAAGGACAGAGCGAAGAGTTGGAAAGGAAATATAAGGAACATGGTCTGAAGCGTTTCGACTATGACCATATTGCGTCGCTGCGTTCGCCGCGATGCTTCGAGTTCGGCGGTATCGACGAAGCTAGGCAGGAACATCGAACCTACCGAACCGACTATGGAAACAGCAAATATTTTGAAGTCGTCCCGACCTTCTGGCGCGGACAATGACGCTGCGCCAATCCGCCTCCAAAAGCCTCTTATTCTTCGCGACCGCGTTCGTCCTCCTGTCGGCCGCCCCCCTGTATGCGGGCGAGGTCGGGAACGACGCTCCGCCCGACGGTTGGGGTTATCTTCATGCCCAATGCTGGCAGGAACAAGTCGCCGAGCCGCGCAACATTTGCGAGGCCGGTCCGGACGACGAGCCCGTCCTGGCGATCATCGTCAGCAATATCGTGCGTCTGGATGAAAAGTCTTTCGACCCCTACGCCCGCTTCACCGGAGTACTGAAGCGCCTTCACGGTCTCGACATGGAGCCGCGCGAGGCGGGACCGATCGCGACCTGGGAATTCGCAGAGGCGGCGCTGGTCCAAGCCATGCGTATCACCCGCAGGGTCGAAAAGGGCAAGGTCGCCTTTCTGGCGCTGTCGCTCGAACCCGAAAGGCTGGCCGATGAGCCGAACGCCGAGGAAATAGAGCAGATGCCGCCGCCGCTCCCCGATGTGACGGCGGCTTATCAGGATGAGACGCTGACCGTGTGGCGCAGCGGGAATGCTTGCGGACTGCGCGACAAGGACGGCAATGAAATCTTGCCTGCACTCGTCACTGACCCCTTTGGCGAGGCGGGCGAAGGATGCCCATTCCAGGTTGCGCCGGGCTATGGCCTCTATGCCTTCCACGTCGAGCGCAGCGGCACGATCTGCGGCGAGAAGGGCGTCTGTACCGAAATTTACGGCCCCGACGGCAATCAGATGCTCGTCGCCGATTATTCGCCTGCTCTGCTGACCCCCCACCGCAGCCTGCACAACCTCGGCCTGCTGGTCACCGGCGAACGTATCCAGCGGCTGTGGTCGTTTCCGGAGCGGCGCTATGTCTCGGGCGAGTTGCCGTTCCTCGATCTCGGGCCGAACGAACGCGTGCTCGTGGCGGAAACGACGATCCGTCACAACCGTGTGGCGGTGATCTTCGAACGTCACCGCTCGCCTGCGACCGATCCTTTTGCGGATGAAGCCGACGAATATGCGCTGTTCTTCCTCGACACGCGGCAGTTCGAGGATGTCGTGCTGGTCGATCCGCCTGCGACCGCACCGCCCGAAGCCCCTCCCGCCTTCGCCCGATATGAGGCCGAGGCGATCGAACCCTGCGCGGGAGAGTCCGCGTGGCTGCTGAGCGAGGATCGGCGCGCCGAGCAATATCTGAAAAACAGCTACTATGAATTCGACAAGCATTTCCGCGCCTTTACCGGAACACTCGCGCACGAGATCGACGCGGCGAAGGCCGATTCCGAAAGGGCCGCCCGCATGGCAGTGCGGCTCGACACGCTGATGCCGCGCCTTGCGCGTCTGCTGACCGGCGTTGGCGCCCCGGCAGACAGCCTGGCCGTGGCGCGGGTCGCGGGGTCGTTCGAGTTCCAGCAACCCGAGCGAGCACAGCCCGGTGACGGGCACGCGGCATGGCTGCGCGCGGCGCTGGCGGATGAGATGGTGCGCGGCGAGGACTATGCCGCGGCGGACCTCGCGGGTGAGCGCATCGACGCCTTTCTGACCTCGCTGGGAAAGCTTCGCTATGGGCTACGGCGGCTCGAAGCGCAGACGGAAGCCCCCGATCGCGGAGCGGACATCGCCGGGCTGCAACGCGACGCGCGGGCGCTCCTGCGCGATTGGCGTGACGGTTTCGATCCGGTCGTCAAGAAGGCGATCTTTGATGATGTGCCGGGCCTCGCCGAACGGCTGCATCGGGGCGTCCGCGCCATGTGTCCGCAGGTGCGGGGATGATCAAGCGAACGGCCGTAACGCTGGCCTGCCTGTCGCTCGCCATGCTTCCGGCGGGGGGCGGTGCCGTCGAAGGCGTCCGGTCGCCGCCGCCCGAAATATGCACCGGCGGTGCAGGCTGGGCCGATGACGACGCAGAAGCGACCGCGCACGAATTCGAACAAGCCTTCCGCGAGTTCGACCAGCGCTTCACCGCTTTTTCAGAGCGTTTTGCCGAAGCCTTCGACACCGAAGAGGACAGGCCTGACATGGCTGCAACGGCCGCGTTGCGCGCCGCGATGGAGGATGTCTACCGCGCCCTCGCCCGCCTTATCCCGCTCCGCGATGCGGGCGACGAGGCGTGGCCGATGAAGTTTCTGCTCAACGACATTCCGGGTGGTGTGCCGTTCCCCGACCTTGATCCGCCCGACCGTGGCGAAGTGCTGCGCGCGGCATTTCTGCGTGAACTGACGACTGTCGCAATACCGGGAGAGCCGCGGTCGAAGGTCCGCTTTCTCGCGCGCCTGGATATGACCCGCATGTTGCTGGATGCGACAGGAGAAGGCGGCGGCGAGCGCAATGAGGACGCCCTGCGCATATTGGCGGATGACGCGCTTGTGGAAGCTTATGACGCCGATTTCCGGCGCCCCGCCCTGCGTGTGCTCGACGATGGCTGGCACACCAGCCTTGCCAGTCGGCTGCGATCACAGGTGGCGCGCATGTGTGGGGAGGTGGAAGGATGACCTTGAAGTCAGTGACTACCGCAGTGCTTGCATCCGCCGCTTTCGCGCTTGCCGCCTGCGGTGAAGTCGACTTGGCTGCCTATGAGCGTGAGGAGTTTTCGGCCTGTTATGCCGATGGGGGCGCGTGGGCAGGCGAGGACCTTGCTGCGCGCTATGTCGAGGGTGGTTTCGACGATCTCGATCGCCATTTCGCTCGATTCCTCGACGATTTTGAGCAGGCTGCCGGTAAGGTAAGGTCTCAATCGCGCGCGGACTGGCCGACGCTATTCGCGCCTCTGCATGAAGCGGCGCAGGCGAATATCGTTCGCCTCGGGCGCCTGCTGCCGCGCATGAACCGGCCGCTCGACCTCGCGCCGATGACCGGGCAGTTCGAGGAACGTGCCATCTGGTGGCCGCGGGGCGACCATCATACCGAATTTCTAGGCGTTGCACTGGCCCAGGAATTTGCCGGCCACCAGAATCTGGCCGACCATATTGCGACCTTCCTGTCGCACTTCGAGGGGGCCGAGGCACTGCTGCTCGATCTGAAATATGCCGAGGTGGGCGATTCAGGTGCCGATCTGCCAAGCGCGCAGGATGTAGCCCGCACCGCCCGGCAATTGCGTGAGGACTGGGAGGGAGGCGTGCGACCGGGAATGATGCGCGTCATTTTCGACCGGCCCGATATGCCGGTCGGCGAAAGTCTGTCCGAGCGGTTGCGAACCCGTGTGACGACGATCTGCGACAGCTATGCCGAATGCGGCGATCGTGAATATGGCTGCGGCGGCGGCGCGGCCAGCGACGGCCTGACCGGCGAACCTATGGATGCGGGATCATGAGCGATGTGCTGCCGCTTTGGCCTTTGCGCATTCCGTCCGGCTGGCTGGTGGGTGCCCGTATACACCAGCATCTTATTGAAAAGTCATCTGCATGCTGATCGATTTTGAGCTAACCCCGATAGAGAAAGTCATGCCTTGGGGGCAGCCCGACAACCATAGCCTCTCTTGGTTCGGTTTAACGGAGGGCCGGTATTGGATGAATGTCGGCGCAGATGTCCTGTTTGAATACAGCGAACGCGTCCGCCCCAATGACGGCGATCGATATTGTGATTATTATGTTGCGAGAATTTTCGAAGATTTGATGAATATGCTTCCAAGTGTCTTGGAGCCCGTCCCTCAAGACCTCATAAAGTATATTTCTGGAAAATCAGGGCGCGAGTGGGCCAAGACATATGAATTTTGGTCCGAGAAAAATCTCGACGATAGTTCCGGAGATGAAATTTGGGACACGTGGGACAATGCAAATTCATTGCTCCGCGACCGGTCTATGGAAACCGGTTATCTATCTCCGTCGACATCGATACTTATGTGGTCAGATGAGGATGACGTATACATCGAGTGGGACAATAGCGACAAATTCGTCGATGGGGTGCCGGCATGGTCTGCCATAAGCGGAAGTTTTCATCTGCCTCGAGAGGAATTCGTGATGGAAGTCGAGGCATTTCATATGAGAGTGTTCACGCAGATGAAGTCACGGATCGACCAAGTCGCATCGGGGGCGCTTCGCCCGGAAATTCAAATTGATCTGCCCGGCCTGATCGCCGAGAATGAGCAACGTCAAGGCAAGTTCGCTCCGATCCTTGGGAAGAGAGAGGTGACATCCTGGGATGAAATTAGATCGGCCGTTCTGGAAATTGCCTCTGATGCGGCGCCAAATGCCTAGCCGCTCTTATGCACCAAGGGGTGTCTGAGCGGTAGGCGGGAGTAGCGTAAAGCTCTGTTCTGAAGTAAGAAATTGGGTGTCTAAGCCGTCCCTGCTCCGGGACAGAAATTGCCATAGGCTACACCCGCCATGACCGACGTTACCTCA
>NZ_FUYP01000079.1 GCF_900168005.1 Sphingopyxis flava | reverse complement strand
CTTCGCCGCCTGGCGCTGCGTCATCCCTTCGGAAACAGCCAGGCGAACCCTCAAATAAAGTTCCACGGTGTAGATCCCCTGTCCCTCCTGCACTCGTTGCAGAAAGGAAATAGGTGGCCGGATTTTACTCCGCCCGCAGCAGCATTATGCCGCCGCTACCGTGGCCGACTTTTGCTCCGCCGTTGACAGTCGTCGAAGTAGCGATCGCGGGATTGGCGCGAAGGCAACTGGCGGTCCGCCATTTCGGGGCGCGTAAACCAGCGAAGGAGGGCCAGGTCGATCGCTGACCGGACTTCGTCTGCGAGCCGGTTGGTCTCTTCTGGCGTAAGGTCCAGCTACCCGAACTCGGTGCGAAGCTGGCTGCCAAGCGGATATCCAGTTCCGTCCTGGCTCCTGTAGATCGGGCCCTCAACAGTGAGGCAACAATCTTGTCCTTCAAACCGCTCGCGGACCGGGCGTTCGTACCAGAGCCAGGGATGCAATATGTGCCGACGGGCGCGCCCATCGGTATTGTCTTCAACGAGCAATTCGACGAGCTGGGCCGCTCGCCCTTCTTCGTCGCTCGGAAGGCGAGCGATCAGCCAGCCATGCTTCTGCAGGGCAGCGTTGATCAGGGAAAGGACAGACATGGGGGAGATGCTTTCTGCGGGCCATTGCCCGCCTTGGAGGGGTCAATAGCTGCGCAGGGGGAGGGCCTCGATCCACTCCTCGATGTCAGTGGAACGCCAGCGGATACGTCCGCCGCCAATGTCGATGGGATGGGGAAAGGCACCCCGGCGGATGCGTCGCCAGATCGTTGTCCGGCTGCGAATGCCCGTGAGGCGCATTACCTCATGGCAGGTGAGTAATTCGATATTCGACATGACAGACTCCTTCGTTTCAAGGTTCTGTCACCGTTGCCGCTTGTCCCCTCGCGACGATGGGTTGGTTCTCAAATTGCCGTTGCGGACCGTGCGATCAGATGTTCAACTCAGCGCCACCCTTGGCTTAGGTGACGCTGGCCAAGCTATGCGAACCGCAATGCTGTAGGAAAGAACAAATATAGAACGATTGCCGTTCCGCAATGGCGGGTGGACGCTGTTGGATCGCTATGGACAGTCCGGGACTGAAAGATTTTTTCCCGCTGGTGTCCGCTCCCGGGCGATGCAGGTCCGAATCTACGGTTCTGGTGCAGCGGAAGACCGGTTTTCGCGCGAATCGCAGCTTGAGTCAAAATGACAAGCAAATGCGCTTTCGCTTTGCACGTTGATTCGGATATGCAAAGAAAATCGAAAAATCTTTACACGTCCAGCAATCGTGCTAAGTCTTGCCGCATATTCTTTGCATGAGACGATCTGTGGCCCTCAAACCGACTTACGCCATTCCGGACCTGCCGCCCCCCGGCCTCATTGAAACGCCCAGCGTGCTGAAAGCACTTGCGCGCGCGCATCGCTACCTTGCCGAACTTAAAGGCCGCGCTGCAACCATTCCCAATCAGGGCATTCTGATCGACACGCTGTCGCTTCAAGAAGCGAAAGCGAGTTCCGAAATTGAGAACATCGTCACGACGCAAGATGAGCTCTTCCAGCTCAATGCATTTCCCGAAAGTGCGGGATCACCTGCGGCAAAGGAAGTGGCCCGATATCGGGACGCGCTGCGGTACGGATACGACGAGCAACGGCGTCTCGACGGATTGCTCACAAACAACATGCTCATCGCCATCTTCCGCATTCTCAAGAAGACCGATGGAACCTTCCGCGAAACACCTGGCACCGCCCTCAAGAACGAGGGAACCGGCGCGCTCGTCTACATTCCGCCTCAGGATGCGAAGGAAGTTCGCGATGAAATGGGGGCACTGGAAAAGTTCATCAACGAAGATGGTGATGGGGTTGATCTCGATCCTTTGACTCGGATGGCAATCGTCCATCACCAGTTCGAAAGCATCCACCCTTTCCCGGACGGGAATGGGCGCATCGGGCGCATCATCAACGTGCTTTATCTCACACGCTGTGGGTTGCTCGATATCCCAATCCTCTACCTCAGCCGATACATCACCCAGAACAAGGGAGAGTACTATCGCCTGCTCCAGGTCGTACGTGAAACCGGTGAATGGGAAGAGTGGCTTCTCTACATGCTCAAGGGCGTGGAGGAGACTGCCATTGAAACCTTACGGTTGGTCGAAGCGATCCGTGGTCTGATGGCTGAGACGAAACGAAGGATGCGAACCGAGCACCCGAAAATCTACTCACAGGACCTGCTCAACAATCTCTTCCGGCACCCGTACACGCGCATCGAATTCGTCCAGGAGGAGATTGGGGTCTCTCGTCCAACAGCGACCAAATATCTCGATGAACTCGCCGAAAGCGGAATGCTGTTCAAGCACCGCGAAGGTCGCAACAATTACTACATCAATCAGCCGCTGGTTGCCCTGTTCGTGGATCGGGAGCCAGAGGCAGAGTGAGCAAATTGAACAATCTGGATTTATCCCGCAATTTCTCGATTTCCGGATTTGCGGGATAAATCGCTGCAATCCGTATCCCGCGAGGAGGCAAGCAAATGCCATTCTATGTGCCCACGGAAGGAGCGGACGCTTGGCGAAAGTTCCTCGCGGAGCCTGACAAACAATGGCGGAATGGATACTCCGCCAAGTCCTTGGCCGAGTGCTGGGAAAACGCGCGCGGAATACCAGCTGAGGTCGGTGCCTTACTCGAAGCGATTGCGCCCGCACCCAGGCTGCTCTTTGCCTTTCCGGAGCACAAAGTCGCCCTCCCTGGATCATCACGAGGCGAAAGCCAGAATGACATTTTTGCCTTCGTCAGAGCTGGCCCTTCTACCGTGGCAGTTATGATCGAAGGAAAAGTCGATGAATCCTTCGATCGCCAGTTGACCGACTGGCTCAGGAATGCCTCGCCGGGAAAAATTGAGCGGTTGTCCTACCTCGCAAGCTCGCTAGGTCTCGATGCAGCCAGCATCCCCAGCACTATCCATTACCAGCTTCTCCACCGCACAGTTTCGGGATTAATCGAAGCGGACAGGTACAAGGCTGATGCAGCGGCCATGATCGTCCATTCTTTCTCGCCGACGCGAAAGTGGTTTGAAGCATTCGCTGCATTCTGCGGGCTGCTCGGGATCGAGGCAGAACCGGGCCGTCTGTATCAGGCGAAAACACAAACAAGTAGGCCGCTATATCTCGGCTGGGCATCGGGGAAGCCTGCTAGGCCAATCTGATCGTCGCTCGGTCTAGGGCCTGTGGGGATTCATCGTGAGTTGATGACGGCGGCAGCGAGATAGATCATGGCTTGGAAGCTCTGGTCAGTTTTGCATGCGCGC
>NZ_FUYP01000056.1 GCF_900168005.1 Sphingopyxis flava | reverse complement strand
TCCTTCTCGACCGCATAGAATTCGCGGGAGAAATAGCGGTCGGACGGGACCGGATCGGTGCCGAGCGACGGATCGCGCGAGGTTTCGAGCAGGATTTCCGGCGGCGCCTTCTTGTCGGCATGATAGAGCCCCTGAACGAAGGTGTGGCCGCGGTAGGCGGCCTGATCGGAACGATCGCGCTGGGCGCCATCCTGCTGCGCCGGCAATTTAGCGTCCTGCATCATACAATCCTCTCGGTTATGAGTCGTTAGTCCTAGTTTCATTTCTGTCGAACTTCCACCACGCGGACATAGAGCCATGCCTGCGCGCACTGCTACCCAACCTTGGACCGCTCGGGCCTAGAGTTTTCCGCCTGCTCCGACACCATTCTCTGGTCCACCGGGGGTTAGAGGAACCCGGCCAGGGTCACGGGACGTGAATTCAGTCGCCGCAGCGCCTTTCTTCGCAACGAAAAGGTGAAGAGCAACCCGCCACTGCCCCAAACGGAAAGTTGTCAAGCACTTGCCTCCTTTCGCGTAACTTCAGGTGGAGGGAATCATGCCGCCGATGTCACCGTGCCACTCCGCCTTGACCCGGTCCGCCATCTTTTCAGCAGCCATCAACACCGGCAGATGGGTGAGTGCGCGCGGGAGGGTTGGAAAAATCGACGCGTCAATCACCCGTAGCCCGCACAAGCCAACCACTTTGCAATCAGGATCGACAACGACATTCGGATCGCCCGGCGTGCCTATCCGGTAGGTACCGCACACATGATAGGCACCCTGGGCATTTGCGCGCACATAATCGCGAAGGGCCTGCTTATCGCCAAGCAGCTTGCGCACGTCGACACGCCCATTTCTCAACGCCAGCCAGCGAAGCGGTGGAATTCGCAGAGCAAGCACGATAAGGCGTGCCAAGATCGCATTGGACTTGGTGCGCCTAGCGAGACGTGCAACGATTGCGCCGCTCGGCACGAAGAGCTCATGCCGCAATTTCTTTATTTTCGGATCTTCGGCGATCTCGAGCGACATCTGCAGCGCCTTTACCAACCGCTCGAAATCGCGCTCATCGTCGAGCAGATTGAATCGGACGCGCGGCAATATATCCGGCTCCTTGCTCACAAGGGTGACTGAACCCTGCGAATAGGCTTTTTGCACAATGCACATCAGCGTGCCGACTGATCGTCCAAGTTCGTGCCACGACTGTTTGGTGGCAGGATAAAACATCATGTCATGCTGTGTGCATCCAGGTATATTAGACGAATAACGTAGAACGTTCTGTTGCCATACATTGACGTCCCGCGGCTGCTCTGCTGCTCTGTGCAGATGCATTACCAGGGCGACCCCCGGGTGATTTAGAAGATTTCGCCCGACGCAGGGCAACTCCTTTACAACTTCAATTCCGAGATTCTCAAGTTCCTCAGTGCACCCTATTCCGGATCTAAGTAAAAGCGCTGGACTGAAGATCGCACCGCATGACAAGACGACTTCCGCGGCATTTAAGGTCTGAAAGCCCGATCGTGAGCGCAATTTAACGCCACGGGCACGACCTTCATACACGATGACCCGATCGACTTGTGCATCCGCCATAATAGTGAGATTCGGCCGCTTGCGAACATCCGCGTCCAAATAGGCCATCGCAGCGGAAACACGACGATCGGCCAGGCATGTCATCGGCATCGGACCGACACCATCCCGGAAATCGCCGTTATAATCTTCGATTGCGGCGGAGCCTCGTTCCCGCAGCACTTTTTCAACCCCCCTTGCGAACGGCGAATAATGTTCAGGGCGCAGACGTCTGACTGGCATCGGCCCATCCTGTCCGTGCAACGGCCCCGAAAAGTCTGCGTCGCGCTCGAGTTTGTTAAAATAGGGAAGGACATCGTCCCAGCCCCAGCCCGTTGCGCCGAGATCTCGCCACTCGTCATAATCAGCAGGTTGTCCGCGATCGGCGGCCATGCCGTTGATGTTCGATCCACCCCCGACGCCAAACCCTTGTGTATAGAACGTTTCCGGCCAGGCGCTGCCGTGACCGGGCGCTGGACCTGCTTCGGCCATTAGGCCCGACCAAGTGAAGCTATCGTTCCACAGAGAGGTGAAAAAGGAATCAACGATATCAGGATGCTCTTGTCCCGGCGGTAAGTCCGGCCCTGCCTCGATCAAAAGAATTTTCTTATCTGGGAATTCAGAAAGTCTGCTTGCTAGCACACAGCCCGCCGCTCCAGCACCGACGATAATCATATCATAATACGAATTATCTTCCACGGCGCATTCCACGGAGAAATACCTCATACCTATTGAATCTACTCTTGGCATTCGCCTGGAGCATAAGGAACATATCGATTATATACGTTACCAATACCAATGTCGTCTTAATTATCCAGAAAAGCGCTCCGACCCGCAACGTGACTTTCGGCGCCGATATCCACCTTGATATCGGCGCCCACATTTTCGGTGAGGTCTTGCCATATCCTTCGAAAAACACAGCTTAATCAAAACTGTGGCCTTTCCAAGCCGGCAAGCCACACGCTTCAATCAGAACATCACTTTCGCAGAAGCACCAAATGTACGCGGAGCTCCGTAAGTTTGGGTGGCCCAGCCGAACGTCGCAATCTGGATTTGCGATGCAGTTACGTAATGCTTGTTGAGGATGTTACGCATCCAAAGCTGCAGGCTGACCGGCGATTTCATGATATTGCCCCAGTTTAACGAGGCATTTGCGAGGAAATAGCCAGGAACCGTGTTTAGCGCACCAGCCGCGGCTCTGTCGAAATCGCTCAGCCGATTTGCTTGCGTGATGCTGCTTGTGTAGTAAACAGACAACGTAGTTGAAACATTCCCGATATCTGGACTCACCGGCCAATCATAGGTGGCGGCGACATTCATCTGATGTTTCGGGGTCTGCGCGGGCGTTGTTCCACTCAAATCCACTGCTGGAATGAAGGCGTCACCAGGCAACCCGCTCGGCATGCCATTGCCATTGCCGCCAAGGCCCGGATAGAGGAATTCGTCGAACTTGGCTTTGATATAGTTGTAGCTGAGATCCAAGGTCAGGCCCGCAACCGGCGAGTACCGCATCTCCACATCGAAGCCATACACGCTCTCCTTTGCGGCATTGACGACGCCGAAACCAGTGCTACCGGGAGGGTCATTGTAATTGGCATTGGCATAGACTTGTTTGTCGGTGATCTTTCCGCGATAGAGCGCAAGGTTGGTACGGATCGGTCGGCCAGCGAGTCTCCAGTCAGCTTTCACGCCGATCTCGATCATCGTGTTCTTTTCAGGATCAAAGGTCGTGCGCCCCTGGTCGCGCAGAGTGAAGTTCGTACCGCCAGCCAGATAGCCATGGCTGATTTTTGCGTAACCCAAGACCTTGTCGCTAAACTTATTGGTAATTCCAAACATCCAGCTCGGTGCCCTGAATTCCGCAGCGCGCGACGCCGAGCAATTCGCCGGATTAAAATTTGAATAGCCGACCATGCTGCTAACATTGCACGGCTTGTGGGCAGATGGAAAGAAGTCTGGGCCAAAAGCCGGAAGCGTACCGAACGGGGTGGCGGGGTTCGCCAAGTTCGAGCCTGCGGTAACTGTCGAATTGACGCTGTCCCAGTTGTAGCGGAACCCGCCTTGAGCGGTGATGGTTCTGGTCAGGTCATAATCCGCATTGAAATAGACCGCCCTAGACCGGAACGTCTTAATCTCGAAATTGTTAGTGTTAATAACAGAATCTGGACTGGTCGGGAATCCGAAGAAGGCGTAAAGCCCCTGCAGCACATTAACGTTGAACCCTGTTTCCCGGCGCATAAAGGAATAGTATCCGCCAAGGCTGGCCCGTAGACCCAGTTCGGAGTTCTCGTAGCGCAGTGTAAGATCGTCGGTCCACTGCGAAGTTTTGTCGTCTCTCAGAACATCCACGACGACGGGCGTGACACTGGGATTGTCCTCTGAAATCGTGGTATGATCATTGCGGTATCCAAGAACATTGCGCAAAGACAATGCACTGGAAATTTCTAGTTCTGTTCGGTTCTGAATGCCGTACAGGTCCGCCTTACCAAAGTGGCTGGTTTGATTGGGGGACGGATTGGGCCCCTGGTAGATCGTATTATAGTCGCCAAGCTTTGCCTGCGGGAAAAGAGTTGGCAGGTATACGCCAGACAAACTGGGGGCAAATATAGTCGGAATTTGGCCAAAGGGCGCTTCATCGCGATTATAGTAATCCGCAATGAGATAGTTTTTGAGCGATCCAGTCTCTATCGACAGTGTGCCGCGGAAGGAATAGTGGTTTTCGTTTTGATAGGACTTTGGGGAGATGCCCCCGTTGTCTGGGTTGTTAATATAACCATCGCGCTTCACGTAATTACCTGCGAACCGTAAGCGGACTACGTCGTTCACCGGAATATTGATCATTCCTTCAAGTTCGCGCCGATTGAAATTGCCGTATCCCGCCATCACATAGCCTTTGAACTCGCCAGTCGGTAGGTTTGAGCGCACCGAAATGGTGCCGCCCGTGGTATTGGTACCGAACTGCGTTCCCTGCGGGCCTTTTAGAATTTCAATGGTCGAAACATCATAACTGGAATTGGCTATGCCGGCCGTCGAAATCAACGGTACGTCATTGAAGTAGACCGCGACGCCACCCTCGATACCAAGCTCGGTCGCTGTTCCACGAACGGCGAAGATGGGCGTGCCGCCGCTGGAGTTGTTCGACACGGTCAAGCCCGGCGTAACAGCCTGCAGATCCTGCGCACTTTTGACGACCTTGTTTGCCAAATCCTCACCCGTGAATGCAGTCACGGTAATAGGGAGCGATTGCGAGCTTTCCCCAACTTTGCGCGCGGTGACGATAATTTCGCCCAGTTCGCCGTCGCCTGATGGAGAATGGGCGACAGAAGCAGCTTTGTCCTGTCCCAAAGCGGGTTGCGCAATCATGGCCAAGGCCATGGTGGCCAATGACACCGCATTAGCACGATAGATATGCGCCGTCATGAAAATATCCTCCCTTAATAAGTTAAAATATTATGTCACAATATTTATATGTCATGGTAAGCTGCGCATGTATATTTGTATTATGCGTAGGCAGCGTGGGCATAGCGTTAGCGCGGTAGTTAAATATCCGGCGTGAGTATAGTCAAGAAATTGCATCTCGTTACCAATATGTTGGTTTCACTGTCCCGGTTCAGAGCCGCCCCCCTTGTAGAAGGCAAACGAATTGCAGTAGCCTGACGGGAGGCTGCGGCTCTAGTCGTCTTGTGGCCCATCAAGAGATCTTTGCCGCGCCGGCTCGTTTTTCGAGGCGTGGAGCAGCATGTCCTCCCATTCATCAAACCTGCTCTCTGGCTGGACCTTCCCAACTCCACGTTTCCCAATTGGCGTAGGGCTGGCGCTCAGTCAGGTCGTCTATGCTCAGGCCTTGGGTAAGCTCGTGATCGAAAGCCCGGTACAATTCTTCACGCCCGTTGTACGCATCTCCACTCACGGTCCGGAGCACGTCCAGCTGGTTTGCCCACAGCCCATACGTGCCCGCCATGGCCGAGAATACGCGCCCGCTGATACGGCTGGCCCCATCCGACGCGAGCCAGGCCGCAATGGGGGCGACATGCGCGGGGTCGGCGGGTGTGCCGGCCACCTCTTCATGTGGCAGCTTGCCCGTCTTTTCGAAATGCTCCTTGGCCGAGAGCTGGATGGAATCAACATGGCGGGTCGCTGCGGCAGGAGCGATGGCGTTGGCCGTCGCTCCCCAGTCCGCCATGGTGTTCGCGCAAGCCCGGGTCATGCTGATGACCGCGCCCTTCGCTGCCGTATAGGCGAAGAAGCTGGTGTGTCCCATTACTGCTGAAGAAGTAACATTGATCAGCCGGCCTCTGACAGCATGGCGATGCCAGTGACGTGCGGCCATCTGAGCCATACGGAATGCGCCTTCCAAATGAATGCGCATAATGGAGTTCCAGTCCTCTATTGAGGTGTCTAGCAACGTGCCCAGTCGGATATTTCCGGCGCCGTTGAAAAGGATATCCATGCGCCCCCAACGGCTGAGAACCAAATCCAGCACGCCATTCACGTCGTCCCCACGGGTGATGTCCGCAAAGCAGGGAACGGCGCTTCCGCGCTCTGCTTCGATCTCTTCTGCAACCAAAGCAGCAACCCGGCTATTGTTGCCCGACCCATCCGGAGCACTTCCGTTATCCACGATCAAAACATGGGCGCCTTCCAGGGCGAATAGCTTGGAAACAGCCCGACCGATCCCACGTCCGCCGCCCGATACGATGGCCACCTTTCCGTCTAGCAATCCCATGGCTTAGCTCCTGATTTCGGCTGGAGACGACATCATACAGGCCATGACGCAATTGTGCGGTCCTGGTACCGACCAGCGATGCGGGGCGCCCAGTGGTCGATGAACTACCGTGTCGCCAGGACCCACCTCGACCTCGCCCTCCTGCACATGCAGGATTGCGCGACCCGAGAGGATCACCGTGTAATTGGTGGTCGTTCCGGTGTGGAACTGGTTAGGCAGACCTTCGCCGCCACCCGCGTTGTCGGGTTTCATTTCCATCAAGATCCAGCTAAGGCCGCCCGGCGGAGGTATCTCCGCAAAAGGCGCTCCTTCCGGAGTTATCCAGAGCGGGGCCACCGTGGCGCCGTGAGCGGCTACTGTGGATACTCGATCGTGGCGGGCCACCCGGGACCGTCCTTCAGGGCCGACGTCAGTTATGACGAGATGGCAATCCTCAATTCTCATTTCGCTGCCTCCGGTAAGGTCCTGATTGGTGTTCCGTAGCCCAGCTCCCCCGCTAAGCGGCCATTGCCGCTGCGCCGGTACATGGCGGTTGTGCGATAATGTGCTACGTTGCCCGATTCCGCGCCTGAGTCCTCCAACGGTGCCTTGACCCGGATGCGCCAGTCCATCTCGGCAAAGATGTACCATTCGGTGACGATCCGATTGAGAACAGTCACACCAAGGACATCCACTGCTGAGAACATGTTGCTGAGATGGCCGCGCACCTCCTGCGATCCTTTAAAATCGACCGCATGTGGTCCAGGCGAAAAATAGTTTCGAGCCAACATGCTGTAATCATTGGCGAACGATTCCAGTATCGTATCGATATTCCCGTCAACATAGGCCGCCAACAAAGCGTCATGACGGTGCAGAGCAGTTTCGAGGTCGCGCGTGTAATCGGCTTCCAAGCCGGGGAAGGCCGTGGGCCGCGCCGCGACTGCATCCCGTGTGAGGACCATCTCACCGATGATTCCGTCACTTTCGGTATGAACGAGGACCAGACCCTCGGCGCGATATGCCTCGCCGACGTGGCGGCCAGTCTCGTCAGCTGTCACAGGCCGCACAAGCCAGCTGCGCTCGCTGAACAGATACCAGTCAGTTGCCACTTGTCGAAATGAAGTGCTATGCACAGTTTCCGAGTAGTCTCGGCTTCCACGGTATCGGACGCGGGGCTGGTCATACTCAGTATCGAGTATGTCATACGCAGGATCATCAAAGTTCCGTCGAGCATGTAGTGTGTTCTTTTCGCTAAGACTTTTCACAACGCGTTCTACGTCGTTGGTCTCCTCGGCGCCTATGTGCCATTCGGCCATTCCGATGCTATGGATAACCGATGCGGCTTCGCCTTCCGGGCGGACATCACCCACAAATGATGACACGCGCTGACGCTCGGGGGGCCAACCCTTCGAATTCAAGCTATCCATGTGATGTATCCCCGCCCTGTCAGATGGTCTCGACGTCGGTGCCGTAGGCCATCTGCCCTGTGAACCGACCCTTATCGTCCACGCCGGTCACGCCGGCCGTGCGAAGCTGGAGCCGCGCTCCTGCCACATGTCCTTCGGGGGTCACCCGTTTCGCGGTCAACTGGAACAGCTGCTCTGAGAAGATATACCAACTGCTCGAGACACGATTCAGGACCGCCAACCCGTCGATCTTGTACAAGTCGTCGAAGGCGACCAGCATATCCAGGGCCTGACCCCTGTTGACGGCGCGAGCGATAGGATCCGATGTGACATAATCTCGGATAAACCAGCCACACCCCTCCACAAATAGGTCTGCAGCCGCACTCAAATCGCCATTTCGGAGGTGTTTCAGAAAGGTGTTGTGAGAGATAATATTGCGGGCTTCCAAGGTAGGATCAGATTTGGCAGGTGCACTGCCACCAACCAATGCCGTGGCCTCATACGCTGGATCACCGCCACCAGGCATCTCCATCACCCCGGCGGCCGTAGCGGGGAAGAACGCGACGCTATGTGTATCCATTTCGCTACCCACAGCCCTGCCGCCGGCGGAATTTTCAACAAAGCGCATGCGAGGGAGCTGCTCCCAAAAAACGTACCAGTCGGAAGCGACCTGCTTGATCGGCAAAGTATATTCCACCTCGAACGCCTCGCGACGTGTCCAGTTATAGTACTCCGTAATAGAGTCCATATCAGTAAGTATTTGGTGTTTACCATAAGGTCGAACAACAAATAAGGGAGGCTGGGCTACGCTCTCGAGGATGTACGGTATGTCATTTAGCTCTTCACCAACAACATGCTGGTCAACCTTATTAAGAGCCTCAAGAACTTTACTTGAGCTACCTGCAGGATTAACTTGGCCAGCAAAGGCAGAATATTTCATACGGCCCTTAGATGCGGGCGCCGCAATATTTGTCTCTCCCATTAGGTATTCCTTTTTTATTCCTCTCCGCTCGGCGGAGCCGTCGGTAGATTTTGGCAAGGACGTTGGTCGAGAACGAGCGGGGTATCAATGGCGACATACGCATGGATCGATTGATAGAAGCGCCGTGCTCCACGGTTCGCGGCAAGCCGCGACCTCGCGCTAATGCAAACCCTGAGGCCAGAGTGGCTGACCTTTGCACTGCTACCCAACTTTGGACCGCTCGGGTCTAGAGTCTTTCGCCTAGCCCTGGTCCGGAGGGCTGGTGACCCCGGTCGGGTTTGCCAGCATGATCGGGGGCATCCCCCAGCCATACCACTCCAAGGGACACGATCGGCAGAGCACGTCTTCCAGCGTAAGGTTGACAACCCTGACTGTAGCACTCATCCGACACGGTCATGGATTTGGATTTGCGCTACCTTCGCTATTTCAAGGTGCTGGCGGAAACGCTGCACTTCGGAGCGGCCGCTACGAGGCTCGGAATCGAGCAGCCAGCGCTTTCCCACGCAATCAAACGGCTGGAACGGATCCTTGGAGTACAGCTCCTAAATCGTTCTTCACGGCACGTTTCGCTCACGGTAGCTGGCGCAGATTTTCTAGCAGAGGCGAGCCAGATAATCGCTGCCGCCGACCAGGCCGTTGAGAAGGCACGCAAACAGGCCAGGCACAGACCCGACACCCTGGTCGTAGGTACCCTTGCGATGACCGTTCTGAAAATCCTTCCAGACATCCTTAAACGCTACCAGGCTATACATCCGGACACCAAAATACGAATACTGGAATGCTCGATAGAAGAGCAAATAAATGGACTGCGAGATAATACACTAGATGTCGGATTCATGCGTACTCCGCCTATATTTGAATGCCACGACCTTGAGTTTTTGGAGGTGGAATCCTTCAGTGCAGGAATGGTGGCGGTACCGACGGGATCTCCCTTAGCTTTGCGGAGGAGTCTACAACTTGCGGACCTCAAATCCGAACCATTGGTGCTTTACCCATATGAAGAAGCGCCGGATGCAGTAACGTCACTACGGAAAGCCTGCCACTCAGAGGGCTTCGAACCCAACGTAGTCCTCGAAGGCAACTCGATGTTTATCATCCTAGCCCTCGTCGCCCAAGGGCTTGGGTCGTCGATATTTTTCGACACCCGGCCGGTCGTGGACTCACCCAGCATTACCTTCGTTCCGCTTGAAAAGGAACAGGCCCACGGCATTATGGCGGCATTGGCTTGGCGCCGCGAACGTCTGTCTCCGCTGCGAGAAGACTTCATCAAGGTTACGCGCCAATATGTCGCCGAGATGCATCCTTAACCGCTCTTATGCACCAAGGGGTGTCTGAGCGGTAGGCGGGAGTAGCGTAAAGCTCTGTTCTGAAGTAAGAAATTGGGTGTCTAAGCCGTCCCTGCTCCGGGACAGAAATTGCCATAGGCTACACCCGCCATGACCGACGTTACCTCA
>NZ_FUYP01000038.1 GCF_900168005.1 Sphingopyxis flava | reverse complement strand
TCGATCCCACGCGATGAAATAGACGCAGCGGAGGCACTCGGCCTGCTCAAACGCCCGCTGCCGCCAACGATTGATCTTCCCCAAGAACAACATCGTCACGAATAAGAGCGGCTAGCTGACCAATCGAACGGTTGCTCGATGCGATCGACTGGAATCGCTTTCTGCGATTGGGGCTGACGGCTGCGGAACGCATGACCAATACGCATATTGGTGCCCATGATCGCTATATGCCGGCACTCTTCAGCGATTTCTATCGGCGAAAACCGGCGTGCCATGCATCTGGCTAGATGACCACTACAATCTCAGATGGACACTGCAAGCGAGTTATAACAAAGCTGTGCCCGCGAAAGCGGAGGCGTCGAGCCGCTACGGGCCTGTATTGCCGCCGGTATTCCCGCCCATGCCGGCAGCGCCCACCGCGCCAATATTGCCGAAGATGTCGTCAAAGAAGCTGCGATGACGGCCAAGGGTCGGCGTCTTGTCGCCTTCCGGGCTTATCTTGCTCACCAGTTCCAGACCGGTCTTGTCCACGGCGACGACATTGCCGGCGGGATCGAAGCGGACGCGCAGCACCTGCTGCGAAACGGGGCGCGGATTGGCGAAGGCGAGCTGGCGCGTCTCGCGCGAGACATAATAATATTCATTGTCGCTGAACTGGCCGACGAAGGTCGGGCGGCCCAGCGTCTTTTCGACCGATTCGCGGTTGTCGACACCCGGCGCAATCGCAGCGGTGAGGACCGGATCGACGACATAACCTTGCCGCCCGCGAAGCTGGGTGCAGCCACTGACGGCGAGCGCCACGATCAGCCCGGCGGTGACCAGAGACAGGCGCTGGGGGGCAAAAACAGACGTGGCATTGGGCATTCGATCTTCTCCGTCGCGCAGGCCCTGCCTGGCCTCGCCCTGGCCGCCCGCCCCGGCGGCCGGCAGCAGTCGCTGCGCATGTCACGCGCCTCTTAACCGCAAGCGGGCAGGGCGCACAAGCCGCTTGTGGGCAGGCAAAGCTTGCTGGAAGCTGACCGGAGCCGACGCCAGCTCCCCCTTTCCGCCGCGCGCGATTGGGCCTAAGCGACGCATCATGATTTCGCTACGCAAGCTGTTCCGTCCCGGCCCCGACCCGCGCGAAGTGCGCCGCCCGCTCTGGAACGCCGTGGTCGCCGCCGCCCGCGCGCCGCACTGGTACGAGGAAGGCGAGGTTCCCGACACGCTCGACGGACGGTTCGACATGGTCAGTCTTATCCTCGCACTCGTCCTCCTGCGCATCGACGACGATCCCGGCCAGACGCTCGCCGGGGTCCAGCTGACCGAACTTTTCGTATCCGACATGGACGGGCAGATGCGCCAGATCGGCTTTGGCGACATGGTGGTCGGAAAGCAGGTCGGACGGATGGTCGGCGCGCTCGGCGGCCGGCTCGGCGTCTATCGTGCACCCGACGGGTCGGACGAACTGCGCGCGGCGCTGGTGCGCAATCTTTGGCGCGGCAAGCCGCCCGCAGACGGCGCACTCGACCATGTCGCCAACGAGGTGGCCGCGCTGCGCGCCGCGCTCGCCGCCCTGCCCGTCGAGGCGTTGATCGCCGCCGACCAGCTCCCGGGAGCCCGCGCATGATACCGTCCGAATTCCCCTATATTGTGACTCTCGCTGACGCAGCGCAGGGCCGGCGGATTGCGATCGAAGCAAACACCGAGGCGCGCGCCCGAATTGCGGCGCGGCTGGGCCTCGTCCAGCTTGATCGCTTCGTGCTGACCGCCCAAGTGCGCGCAGTCGCAGGCGGTATCGCAGCGACGGGGTCTATAGCTGCCGACGCAGTCCAGCGCTGCGCCGCGACCGACCTGCCGGTGCCCGCGGCGATTGCCGAGGATTTCGACCTGCGCTTTCTCCGCGACGCCGTAGCCGAGGTGAGCGGCGAGGAGGAGGTCGAAATCGACAGCGCCGATTGCGACATATTGCCGCTCGACGGGGACCGCACGGACCTCGGCGAAGCGGCGGTGCAGACCCTGTCGCTCGCGCTCGACCCCTTTCCGCGCCACCCTGACGCCGACCGCATTCTCGCCGAAAAGGGCGTGCTCAGCGAGGAGCAGGCAGGTCCCTTCGCAGCGCTCGCAGCGCTGCGAGACAAAGACGCTTAGCGGGGCCGTTCGGCGCGGTCGGCGCCCGTCGCGGCGGCGTCGCTCAGCAGATCGGCCATCGCGTCGTCGAGGCCCGGTTCGGACTTTTCAGGCTCCGGGCGTTCGTCGGTTGCGCCGGCCGGGGAGCCCTCGCGGGCCTTCTCGCCCCGCGCAGCCGGCAGATTGCCGCCGAGCGCTGCTGCGAGACCGCGAAGCTGCTCGGCGATCACCTCGTCGACGGCGGGCGCGAGTTCGGCGATCTTGAAGCGCATATAGCCACCCAAGACATAATCGAAGCGGATCGCAGCGCCTGCATCGGTCTTTTTGATCTGGATCGTCAGCGTTCCGGTCACCGCCTCGCCCTGCAGCGGCCCAAGGGCGCCCGACAGACGCATCATCTCGTTCGGCTTTGCAAAGATGATCCGCGCATGCTGGACACTGCCCACGGCGCCGCCGTCGCCGGGCAGCTTCTCGCAGAAGCAGCCCCCCGCTTGCGAATCGAGCCAGAAATTGGCCGAGTCGCCTGACCAGCTATGGGCTTTCGACCACCATTTTTCGGGCGTGCGGAGCATGTTCCACACCTCCTCAGGCGTCGCAGCGACCTGCGCGCTGTGGGCGACGGTAAAGCCGATCTCGCTCTGATCGATAACCTTCGTGTGTGCGGGCAATGCGATCAGCGCGGCCGCAAGCGTCAACCCGGCGACAGAAGCCTTGCGTTTCATATTCGTCCCCTTTGCTCAAGCAGAACCTGATTTCCGCCAGCCTTGCCCTGAGCCTTTCAGGCCGAGCCGCGATCGCGCGCGCCGAAACACTGCGCGAGCGCCCGCAGTTTCGCCTTTCTCTGCGCGTTCCAACAGGGATGACCCGCATGCCGTCCGCCGGCCGACAGACGAATGCCTCCGCCGGTCAGCCCGCGGTCGCAAGAACCGTTTCGATCGCGTCGTTGACCTCGTCGATCGGCGCCATGCCGTCGACCCGGGTGACGATCCCGCGCGCGTCATAAATCGGCAGGATAGGCGCGGTCTTGGCGCGATATTCGGCCATGCGCGTGCGCACTGTTTCTGCATTGTCGTCGGGACGCCGCTTGAACTCCTGGCTGCCGCAAACATCGCACATGTCCGCCACCGTGGGGAGCTTGTAGCGATCGTGATAGCCTTCCCCGCACTTCGCGCAGGAGAAGCGGCCCGTGATGCGGTCGATGAGCGCATCCTCGTCGACGACCAGCTCGATCACATGGTCAAGTTTACGGCCGCGGGCCGCCAGGATGTCGTCGAGGGCCTCTGCCTGTGCGGCGGTACGCGGATAACCGTCGAAGATCACCGACACGTCACCGCCCAGCGCATCGAGCCTTTCACCGATCAGTCCCGACACGATCTCGTCCGATACGAGCTCGCCTGCGTCCATCACCGCCTTGGCCTGCAGGCCGATCGGGGTTCCAGCCTTGACGGCAGCGCGCAGCATATCGCCGGTCGAAAGCTGGACCATGCCATGCTCGTCCTCAAGGCGCGACGCCTGCGTTCCCTTGCCCGCCCCCGGCGGGCCCAGCAAAATGATGTTCAGCGTCATGAAAGCCCCTGTTTTCCGTTCCGTCCAGGTGGCCCTAACCGACAGGTCAGCGCCGCGCAACGCCACCCTTCAATTTGGCTTTCTTGATCAGGTCGCCATATTGATGCGCGAGCATGTGGCTTTGGATCTGCGTGATCGTATCGATCGTGACGTTGACGATGATCAGCAGGCTGGTTCCGCCAAGCTGGAAGGGCAGGCCCGACTGCGCGATAAAATATTCAGGCACGAGACAGATTAGCGCCAGATAAGCCGCCCCGATCACTGTGATACGCGTCAGCACGAAGTCGAGATAGGCGGCCGTGTTCTTGCCGGGGCGAATGCCAGGAATGAAACCGTTCTGACGCTTCAGATTGTCTGCGGTTTCCTCGGGATTGAAGACAACGGCAACGTAGAAGAAGCAGAAGAAGATGATCCCGACGGCATAGAGCGCCATGTAAAGCGGCTGGCCATGCGCGAGATACTGATTGAGCGTGATCAGGAAATCACCCCAGGCCGAATCGCCCTGAACATTCTGCCCCATCATCTGGGTAACCGTGAGCGGCATGAGCAGCAGCGAAGAGGCGAAGATCGGCGGAATGACCCCCGAGGTGTTGACCTTCAGCGGCAGGTGGCTGCGGTCGGCCTGCATCCCGCCGCGCTGGGTCGCGCGCTTCGGATACTGGACGAGAACGCGGCGCTGCGCGAGCTCCATGAAGGCGATAAAGGCGATGATCGCGACAGCGCCGCCGACCACGGCAAGGATTGTGCCGCCTCCCATCGAGCCTTCGCGCACCTGGGTGAACATCTGGGCGAAGCTGCGCGGCAGCTGGGCCAGAATGCCGGCCATGATGATCAGCGAGACGCCATTGCCGATACCGCGGCTGGTGATCTGCTCACCGAGCCACATCAGGAAAAGCGTACCACCCACGATGCTGATGACCGCGCCGATCCGGAACAGCATACCCGGGTCGACGACCGCGGCGACACCCTGACTCGCTCCGAGCGTTTCGAGTCCGGCGGCGATGAAATAGCCCTGGATCGCGGTCAGCGCGACCGTGCCATAGCGTGTATACTGGTTGAGTTTCTTGCGGCCGCTCTCGCCCTCTTTCTTGAGGGCAGCGAGGCTCGGCGACAGCGCCGCTGCGAGCTGCACGACGATCGACGCGGTGATATAGGGCATGACGCCGAGCGCGATAATGCTCATGCGCTCCAGGCTGCCGCCCGAGAATGTATTGAAGATGTCGAGGACGCCGCCCGAGGCAGCCTGGCTGTAAAGCTGCGAGAGAGCCACGGGGTCGACGCCAGGCAGCGGCACGTAGGAGAGGAAGCGAAACACGATCAGCGCACCGATCGTGAACCAGATGCGGTTCTTGAGCTCGGTCGCCTGACCGAACTTCGAAAAGTTCAGGCTGGATGCAAACTGGTCGGCGCGAGAGGCCATGGGTAGTTTCCTCAGGAATGTCCGGACCGCGCCCCCCGCGACCCGGCGCCTATGTGCGTTCGACGGTCGCGAAGCGCAAGGGGAAAGGCCCTACATAAGCGGTCGATCGGTACAGAACACCCGCTTTCATTGTCCGTTCGCGCCAGGAAGTCGAGAGCTCTTTCAGGCTTTCGCTGTCCGGGAGCGGTCCGAATGCGCTCGCCACGAACGGGATATAGCTTCTGTCCCATGACGAAGGGCGGACCCCCGCGGATCCGCCCTTGTCTATTACTCGGCCTTTGCTTCTTCCGCAGCCGCTGCGGGAAGCTCCACCTTGCCGCCGGCCTTCTCGACCGCCGCAATTGCACCCTTCGATGCGCCGGCGACAGCGAAGCTCAGCTTGGTGGTCAGTTCGCCCTTGGCGAGGAGGCGGACACCGTCCTTGCCACCACGCGCCACGCCAGCCGCCTTGAGTGCGGCATGGTCGACGGTCGCCTTGGGATCGAGCTTCTTCGCATCAACCAGCTTCTGAATCTGACCAAGGTTCACGATCGCGAAATCCTTGCCGAAGATGTTGTTGAAGCCGCGCTTCGGGATGCGCATGTGAAGCGGCATCTGGCCGCCTTCGAAGCCGTTGATCGACACGCCCGAGCGGCTCTTCTGGCCCTTCTGGCCGCGGCCGCCGGTTTTACCCTTGCCCGAACCGATGCCGCGTCCGACGCGCATCCGGCCCTTGCGGGCGCCCTTATTGTCACGAAGATCGTTAAGCTTGATAGTCATATTTGCACTCGCTTTCGCTATGTTCGCGCGGGGGACCGATTCTGAAGGAAATCAGTCCGGTTCAATTTCACTCGACGGTTGAAAGCCGGGATAGGGCCCCGCCTTTTCCATCACGATGGCCTGGGCGACATAGCCGCGACCCTCAACATTGGTAATCGACGGGCTGCCGTGAAGCTGCCACCCCCGGTTGAGCAGCCCTTCGACGCGCGCACAAAAGGCGGCGTCGTCGGGACCCGTCAACAGGCGGTAAAGCTTCATCCGCCTTTAGCCCTCGATCACTTCCACCATGTGCGGAACCTTGCGGATCATCCCGCGCACTTCCGGGGTGTCGACCAGTTCGACCTCGCGGTGCATCTTGCCCAAACCGAGGCCGGTTAGGATCTTGCGCTGCTCCTTGGGACGACGGATCGGCGAGCCGATCTGGCGGATCTTGATCTTCTTGTCAGCCATTGTCTTACTCCGTCACCGCCGCGGCTTCGGCCTCGGCAGCACGATCCGATGCACCGCCGCGCTTGATCAGGTCCGAGACCTTCTTGCCGCGACGCTGCGCAACCGACTTCGGGCTGGTCTGTTCGCCCAGCGCCTCGAAGGTCGCGCGGATCATGTTGTAGGGGTTCGAGGTGCCGACCGACTTGGTCACCACGTCGGCAACTCCCAGCGATTCGAACACGGCGCGCATCGGGCCACCGGCGATGATTCCGGTCCCTGCAGGCGCCGAACGGACGGTGACGTTGCCGGCGCCGAAGTGACCGCGGCCGTCATGGTGCAGCGTGCGGCCGTCGCGCAGCGGAACGCGGATCATCGCCTTCTTCGCCGCAGCGGTTGCCTTCGAGATTGCCTCGGGAACCTCGCGCGCCTTGCCGTGGCCGAAGCCCGCGCGGCCCTTGCCGTCGCCGACGACGACGAGCGCGGCGAAACCAAAGCGCTTACCGCCCTTCACCGTCTTCGAGACGCGGTTGATGTGCACGAGCTTTTCAATCAGCTCTTCGCCGCCATCCTCGTCGCGCGGGCGCCGGTCGTCGCGGCGGCCACGGCCACCGTCACGACCCCCGCGACCACCGTCGCGGCCGCCACGGCCACGGCGGGGACCACCGGTGTTTTCGGTCGCCTCGGGGGCGCCTTCGGCGTTCTGAACTTCGTCTGCCATCATTAGAACTCCAATCCGCCTTCGCGCGCCGCGTCGGCCAGCGCCTTGATGCGCCCGTGGAACAGGAAGCCGCCGCGGTCGAATACGACCTGCGTCACGCCCGCCTTCTTGGCGGCAGCGGCGATGCGCTTGCCGACGTCGGCAGCCGCCGCGGTGGTCGCACCGGACTTGCCGCGCACATCCTTGTCGAGCGTCGAGGCCGCGACCAGCGTCGCGCCGGCGGCGTCATCGATGAGCTGCGCATAGATGTGACGGCCCGAACGGTGCACCGACAGGCGCGGACGCCCTGCGGCACGCTGACGGAGCGCGGTGCGGACGCGCTGGCGCCGCTTCTGGAAAGGGGTAAGATGTGCCATGGCTTACTTCTTCTTGCCTTCTTTGCGGAAGATGTACTCGCCGCGATATTTGATGCCCTTGCCCTTATAGGGTTCAGGCTTGCGCCAACGACGGATTTCCGCCGCGACCTGGCCGACCTTCTGCTTGTCGATGCCACTGATCTCGATCGTCGTATTGTCCGGCGTCTTGATCTCGATGCCCTCGGGCACCGCGAAATCGACATCGTGGCTGTAGCCGAGCTGCAGCTTCAGATTTTTCCCCTGCGCGTTAGCGCGATAGCCGACACCGGTGATCTCGAGCACCTTGGTGAAGCCCTCGGTCACACCCGTGACCAAGTTCTGAACCAGTGTGCGCTGCATGCCCCAGAAAGCACGCGCTTCGCGGCTGTCGTTCGCGGGCTGGATCGAGATGCTGCCTTCGGCAACATCATATTTGATGTTGTCGGAAAGCGGCATCGAAAGCGTGCCCTTGGGCCCCTTGACCGACAGCTGTCCGCCGTCGATCGCGGCGCTGACGCCGCTCGGGATCTCCACTGCCTTTTTACCAATGCGGGACATCAGAACACCTCCGCCAGCACTTCGCCGCCGACATTATGTTCGCGGGCTTCGGCGTCCGAGAGAACCCCGCGCGGAGTCGACACGATGGTGATGCCGAGGCCGTTGCGCACGATCGGCAGGTCCTTCGACCCCGAATAGACGCGGCGTCCCGGCTTCGAGACGCGGGCCACGTGGCGGATCGCCGGCTGACCCTCGAAATATTTGAGCTCGATACGGATGCCCTTGTGCTGGCCCTTCGAGCCCAGCGCTTCTTCGCTATAGCCGCGGATATAGCCTTCGCGCTGAAGAACATCGAGAACGCGGACACGCAGCGTCGAAGCCGGCGTCAGGACGCTGTCCTTCTTCGCCTGCTGGCCGTTGCGGATGCGGGTGAGCATGTCACCCAGGGGATCGGTCATTGCCATCTGTTAAGTCCCTTACCAGCTCGACTTCACAACACCGGGGATCAAGCCCTTGTTGGCCAGATCGCGGAGCTGGATACGGCACAGCCGGAATTTGCGATAATAGGCGCGCGGACGGCCCGTCAGCTCGCACCGGTTGCGGATGCGGGTCGGGTTGCCGTTGCGCGGAATTTCCGCCATCTTGAGGCGCGCGATGAGACGCTCGCTATCGTCGAGCGACGTATCTGCCGCAATCGCCTTCAGCTTCGCATAACGGCCGGCATATTTCTTCACCAGCTTCTTGCGACGCTCGTTCTTGTTCACCGAACTCAGTTTCGCCATGACTTAAGTTCTCTTTCCTTGTTGAAAGAGCCTGCCTGGTCCCGCGCGGGGATCAGGCGGCTTCCTTTTCCTGCGCTTCGATCGGGAAGGGGAAGCCGAACAGCCGGAGCAGTTCGCGGGCCTCTTCGTCGGTGCGAGCGGTGGTGGTGACGATCACGTCCATGCCGCGCACCGTGTCGATGCGGTCATAGTTGATCTCGGGGAAGATGATCTGCTCTTTCAGGCCCATGGCATAGTTGCCACGACCGTCGAAGCTCGTCGCCGACACGCCGCGGAAGTCGCGGATGCGCGGCATCGCAATGGTGATCAGCCGGTCGAGAAACTCGTACATGCGTTCACGGCGCAGCGTGACCTTGCAACCGATCGGCATGCCCTCGCGCAGCTTGAACTGAGCGATCGACTTCTTCGCCTTGGTCACGACGGGCTTCTGGCCCGCGATCAGCTCCATTTCGGCGGCCGCGGTCTCGACCTTCTTCTTGTCCTGCACCGCGTCGCCCACGCCCATGTTGAGAGTGATCTTCTCGAGCTTCGGCACTTCCATCGCATTCTTGTAACCGAATTTCTCGGTCATCGCCTTGACGATCTTGTCGTCATAAAGCTTGCGCATGCGCGGGGTATATTTGTCAGCCATTGATCGTCTCCCCGGACTTCACGGCCACGCGGACCTTCTTGCCGTCCTTGGTTTCAAAGCGGACGCGCGTGGGCTTGCCGGTCTTGGGATCGGCCAGCGCAACCTTGCTCGCGAACAGCGGCGCCTCCTTGCGCTCGAGCCCGCCCTGCGGATTCTGCTGGGTCGGCTTGCGGTGGCGCGTGATGATGTTGACGCCCGCGACGACAAGCTTGCCTTCCTTCGGCAGGCTCTGCGTCACTTCGCCGGTCTTGCCCTTGTCCTTGCCGGACAGGACGACGACGGTGTCGCCCTTCTTGATCTTGTTCGCCATGGTCAGAGCACCTCCGGAGCCAGGCTGATGATCTTCATATAGCCCTTCCCGCGCAGTTCGCGGACGACAGGGCCAAAGATACGGGTGCCGATCGGCTCCTCGTTCTTGTTGACGAGCACCGCGGCGTTGCTGTCGAAACGGATGACCGAACCATCGGCGCGGCGTACATCCTTCGCGGTGCGGACGATCACGGCGCGATGCACGTCGCCCTTCTTCACCTTGCCGCGCGGCTGCGCTTCCTTGATCGATACGACGATGACGTCGCCGACGCCGGCAGTGCGGCGCTTCGACCCGCCCAGCACCTTGATGCACTGGACGCGCTTCGCGCCACTGTTGTCGGCGACTTCCAATTGTGACTGCATCTGGATCATCGATGCATTTCCTTCTTGTTTGGCCTACCGGGATGCCCCGGCGGTTCCGTGAACGTCTGTCAACCTTCGGCCGCGGCGGGAGCGGCGGCGCCCGCCGGCTTGCTGTGAGTGTCGACCTTGTCGAGCACCTTCCAGGTCTTCAGCTTCGAGATCGGACGCGTTTCTTCGATGCGGACAATTTCGCCAGCCTTGAAGCTGTTGTCCTCATCATGGGCGTGATATTTCTTCGAGCGGCGGATGATCTTGCCATACAGAGGGTGCTTCACCTTCCGTTCGACCTTCACCACAACGGTCTTGTCGCCCTTGTCGGACACCACCGTGCCGGTCAGAATGCGCTTCGGCATGACGTGTCTCCTTACTTCGCGGCCGAGCGCGCACGCTCGGTCTGCACGGTCTTGATGCGGGCGATCGAACGCCGCACTTCCTTGACCCGCGACGGCTTTTCGAGCTGGCCGGTTGCGGCCTGGAAGCGAAGGTTGAATGCTTCGCGCTTCAGTTCGCCAAGTTCGACGGCCAGCTGGTCGTCGGTCTTCGCCTTGAAATCTTCGGTCTTGGCCATGGCCCTCAACCCTCCAGGTGCGAGGTGTCGCCGAGGCGGGCGACGACCTTCGTCTTGATCGGCAGCTTCATGGCCGCACGCTCGAACGCCAGCGCGGCCACCGGGCCGGGAACGCCGTCGAGCTCGAACAGAATGCGGCCCGGCTTCACGCGAGCGGCCCAGAATTCCGGCGAACCCTTGCCCTTACCCATACGGACTTCGGCAGGCTTCGACGACACGGGGACGTCGGGGAATACGCGGATCCACAAACGGCCCTGGCGCTTGATAGCGCGGCTGATCGCGCGACGGGCCGCCTCGATCTGGCGCGCGGTGATGCGCTCGGGCTCGAGCGCCTTCAGCCCGTAGGAGCCGAAGTTCAGCGCCGTACCGCCCTTGGCGTTGCCGTGGATGCGGCCCTTGAAGGCCTTGCGGAACTTGGTTTTTTTCGGTTGCAGCATGTCAGCAGTCCTTAGCGGCGATCATCGCGCGCCGGGCGCACACCCGACGTCTGCGCGTCGAGCATCAGCCGGTCGGTCGCCATCGGGTCATGACCCAGGATTTCGCCCTTGAAGATCCAGACCTTGATCCCGCACACGCCATAGGCGGTGTGGGCTTCGGCCTCGGCATAGTCGACATTGGCGCGCAGGGTGTGGAGTGGCACGCGGCCTTCGCGGTACCATTCTGTGCGCGCGATCTCCGCGCCGCCGAGACGGCCGGCGCAGTTGATGCGGATCCCCTCAGCGCCGAGACGCATCGCCGACTGCACCGCACGCTTCATCGCGCGGCGGAATGCGACGCGGCGTTCGAGCTGGTCAGCAATACCCTGGCCGACGAGCTTCGCGTCAACCTCGGGCTTGCGGATCTCGACGATGTTCAGCGACACGTCGCTGCCCGTCATCTCGCCCAGCGTCTTGCGCAGCTTTTCGATGTCGGCGCCCTTCTTGCCGATGATGACGCCCGGACGGGCAGCATAGATCGACACGCGGCACAGCTTCGCGGGACGCTCGATCACGACCTTCGAGATCGCGGCCTGCGGCAGCGTCTTGAACACATATTTGCGGATCTTCAGATCCTCGACCAACATGCGCCCATAGTCCTGGCCCTCGGCGAACCAGCGGCTGTCCCAGGTGCGGTTGACCTGCAGGCGCAGGCCGATCGGATTGCTCTTCTGGCCCATCTTACGCCTCTTCTTCCTGTTCGCGCACGACGATGCGGATGCGGCTGAACGGCTTGACGATCCGGGTCGACTTGCCGCGGCCACGCGCGTGCCAGCGCTTCATCGAGATCGACTTGCCCACGCTCGCTTCCTTGACGACGAGTGCGTCAACGTCGAGATTGTGGTTGTTCTCGGCATTCGCGATCGCGCTTGCGAGAACCTTGCGCACGTCAACGGCCATCGCCTTCTTCGAGAAGGCGAGGACGTTCATCGCGTCTTCGACCTTGCGGCCGCGGATCAGTGCGGCGACGAGGTTCAGCTTCTGAGCCGAGCCGCGGATCTGCGTGCCGACCGAGAGCGCTTCATTGTCCGCAACGCGGCGGGGGGACTTTTCCTTGCCCATTAGCGTTTGCCCTTCTTGTCAGCCGCGTGGCCGGGGAAGAAGCGCGTCGGCGCAAATTCACCCAGCTTCATGCCGACCATGTCTTCGTTGACCGACACCGGCACGAACTTGCGGCCGTTGTAGACGTTGAAGGTGAGCCCGACGAACTGCGGCAGGATAGTGGACCGGCGCGACCAGGTCTTGATCGGGGCAGAGCTGCCGCCGTCCTGGGCCGTTTCGGCTTTCTTGAGGAGATGAAGGTCCACGAACGGACCCTTCCAGACCGAGCGAGCCATGGCTTACCTCTTCTTCTTCGCGTGACGCGACCGGATGATCATCTTGTCGGTCGACTTGTTGTGACGGGTCCGGGCGCCCTTGGTCGGCTTGCCCCACGGAGTAACCGGGTGACGGCCGCCCGAGGTGCGGCCTTCACCGCCGCCGTGCGGGTGGTCGACCGGGTTCTTCGCAACGCCGCGGGTCAGCGGGCGCTTGCCGAGCCAGCGGTTACGACCCGCCTTGCCCAGATTGGTGTTCTGGTTGTCGGGGTTCGACACCGCGCCGACCGTGCCCATGCACTCGCCGCGAATGTAGCGCTGTTCGCCCGAACCGAGGCGCACGATCACGAGGCCGCGGTCACGACCGACGACCTGCGCATAGGTCCCCGCCGAGCGGGCGATCTGCCCGCCCTTGCCCGGCTTCATCTCGATATTGTGAACGATCGTCCCGACGGGCATCTGCGACAATTCCATCGCATTCCCCGGCTTTACGTCGGTCTTCTTGCCCGCGACGATCGTGTCGCCGACGCCCAGGCGCTGCGGCGCCAGGATATAGGCGAGTTCACCGTCTTCATATTTGACCAGGGCGATGAACGCCGTGCGGTTGGGGTCATATTCCAGACGCTCGACGGTGGCCGGCATGTCCCACTTGCGACGCTTGAAGTCGATGAAGCGGTACTTCTGCTTGTGGCCGCCGGCGATCCCGCGCGAGGTCACATGGCCCTTGTTGTTGCGGCCACCGGTCTTGCGCTTGCCTTCGGTCAGCGCCTTGACGGGCTTGCCCTTCCACAGCGACGACTTGTCGACGAGGATCAGGCCGCGCTGCGCGGGGCTGGTCGGGTTATAATGTTTGAGTGCCATTTTCTCTGCCTTCCCCTGACGCTCAGACGCCCGTGGTGACGTCGATCGACTGGCCTTCGGCCAGGCGAACAATCGCCTTCTTCACGTCGCTGCGAGTGTAGGGCTTGCCCTTCCAGCGCTTGGTCTTGCCCTTGGTGACGAGCGTATTCACGCCAACCACCTTGACATCGAACAGCGCCTCGACGGCGGCCTTGATGGCGGGCTTGGTCGCATCGTTCGCGACCTTGAACACCACCGCGTTGTTTTCGCTGAGCATCGTCGACTTTTCGGTGATCACCGGAGCGAGGATCACGTCATAGTGACGCGCGTCGACCGTCTTTGCCTTAGCCATTGCAGCGTGCCTCCAGCTTTTCGACCGCCGCGCGGGTCAGGACCAGCGTGTCGGCACGGATGATGTCGTAGACGTTGGCACCGATCGCGGGCAGCGCATCGACGCCGACGATGTTAGCCGACGCCTGAGCGAAGCTGGCATGAACCGCGTCGCCATCGATGAAAAGCGCCCGACCGCCAAGCTCCAGCTTGCCGAGCTTGCCCGCGAGCGCCTTGGTCTTGGCATCCTTGAGCTCGAGCGTGTCGAGGACGACGAGCTTGCCGCCCTTCGCCTTGTCGCTCAGCGCCATCTTGAGGCCGAGAGTGCGGATCTTCTTGTTCAGCGAGTGGCCGAAGGTGCGGGCCCGGGGACCGTGCGCCTTGCCGCCGCCGATGAAGATCGGCGCCTTGCGGTCGCCGTGACGAGCCGTACCGCCACCCTTCTGACGACCGAACTTCTTGCCGGTGCGCGCGACGTCGCTGCGCTCGCGCGCGGCACGGGCGGGACCGCGCCGCTTCTCAAGCTGCCACGCGACAACGCGGTGCAGGATGTCGGCACGCGGATCGACGCCAAAGACGTCATCGCTCAAATCGATGTCGGCGCCAGCCTTGCCATCGAGGGTCTGAACCTTGACCTTCATGATCAGGACTCCTGTGCGCCGTCGGTGGCCACGGTGTCGACGACGGCGTCTTCGGCCGGCGTTTCGACCGGCGCGTCAGCCGGGGCGGTGTTGGTGTTGGCCGCGCTCTTGACGCCCGCCGGATAGGGGGCCTCGGGGTGGCGCGGGAGCTTCACCGCATCGCGAACGAGCAGCCAGCCACCCTTCGAACCCGGGACCGAGCCCTTGACGAAGAGAAGACCGCGCTCGGCGTCGGTGCGGACGACTTCGAGATTCTGCTGGGTGCGATTGCGGGCGCCCATATGGCCAGCCATCTTCTTGTTCTTGAAGACGCGGCCCGGATCCTGGCGGTTACCCGTCGAACCGTGCGCACGGTGGCTGATCGAGACGCCGTGGGATGCGCGCATACCGCCGAAGCCCCAGCGCTTCATCGCACCGGCAAAGCCCTTGCCCTGCGTCACACCCTGGATGTCGACGATCTGGCCAGCGACGAAATGGTCGGCCGACAGTTCAGCGCCCACATCGAGCGTCGCATCGTCGGCGACGCGGAATTCCACAAGCTTGGCCTTGGGTTCGACTTCAGCCTTGCCAAAGGCACCGCGCTGCGGCTTTGCCACATTCTTCGCCTTGGCCGTACCGGCCCCGAGCTGGACGGCCACATAGCCGTCGCGTTCCTTATCGCGCACGGAGACGACCTGGCAGCCTTCGAGGCTCAGGACGGTGACGGGCACATGGCGGCCGTCGTCCTGAAACAGGCGGGTCATCCCCATTTTCTTCGCGATCACGCCAGTGCGCATGATCTTCACTCCTCAACAGAGGCCGGGCGGACCATCCGCACGGCTTGCGGGACCCATCGGGGCATGCCCCGCCGGAACCCTCCCAGCCCATAATTTCGATGCATCGCCCCGTCCGGGCTGAGGTGCCGCCTTCCCGATGGGTTGACGGCGAGACGGGGGACGCAGCCCGGACCATCATGCCCGCGTTGGGGCGGTCCGGCGGTATCCACCCTATCGTCGGTCCGGATCGTTCCGGACTGGTGCCATCGCCGAAGCGTCTGGCCGATAGAGACCCCGGATCAGATCCGGGGCTGTGTTGGCTCAGGCCAACTTGATCTCGACATTTACACCCGCGGCGAGGTCTAGCTTCATTAGCGCATCGACCGTCTGCGGGGTGGGCTGCACAATGTCGAGCAGCCGCTTGTGGGTTCGCACCTCGAACTGCTCGCGCGACTTCTTGTCGACATGCGGACCGCGGTTCACGGTGAATTTCTCGATGCGCGTCGGCAGCGGGATCGGACCGCGAATGAGAGCGCCCGTGCGACGCGCCGTGTCGGCGATGTCGGTCGTGGCCTGATCGAGCACGCGGTGATCAAAGGCCTTCAGGCGAATGCGAATATTCTGCGTTTCCATGACTGTTCCAGTCGAATCCCGTCTGACGATGCGAAAGAGCCGAAATGGCCTGTCCCGACCCCCGCAGGGAGGCCGGTGAGGCCATCAAAATTCCTTAAAAGCTACGAGCCGCGCGACTCAACCGAATCGCGCGGCTCGCGGCCCTATATTACTTTGTGATCGAGGCGACAACCCCTGCGCCGACCGTGCGGCCACCTTCGCGAATCGCGAAGCGCAGGCCCTGGTCCATGGCGATCGGAGCGATCAGCTTGACCGACAGCTGGACGTTGTCGCCCGGCATGACCATTTCGGTGCCCTCGGGGAGGACAACCTCGCCGGTGACGTCCGTGGTGCGGAAGTAGAACTGCGGACGATAGTTCGCAAAGAACGGCGTGTGACGACCGCCCTCATCCTTCGACAGGACGTAGACTTCCGAGGTGAATTCGGTGTGCGGCGTGATCGAGCCGGGCTTGGCGAGAACCTGGCCACGCTCGACTTCCTCACGGCCGACGCCGCGGATCAGCGCACCGATGTTGTCGCCGGCTTCGCCCTGGTCGAGCAGCTTGCGGAACATTTCGACGCCGGTGACGACGGTCTTCTTGGTGTCCTTGATGCCGACGATCTCGACTTCTTCACCAACCTTGATCACGCCGGTTTCGACACGGCCGGTGACGACGGTGCCGCGACCCGAGATCGAGAACACGTCCTCGATCGGCATCAGGAAGGGCTTGTCAAGCGGACGCTCAGGCTGCGGAATCCAGCTGTCGACGGCTTCCATCAGCTTCAGGATGGCTTCCTTGCCGATGTTGTCGTCGCGGCCTTCGAGGGCAGCGAGAGCCGAACCCGCGATGATCGGAATATTGTCGCCGTCGAAGTCGCGCTTCGAAAGCTCTTCGCGGATTTCGAGTTCGACGAGCTCGAGCAGCTCGGGGTCGTCGAGCTGGTCGACCTTGTTGAGGAATACGACCATGGTCGGAACGCCGACCTGCTTCGCGAGCAGAATGTGCTCCTTGGTCTGCGGCATCGGGCCGTCAGCGGCCGACACGACGAGGATCGCACCGTCCATCTGGGCGGCGCCGGTGATCATGTTCTTCACATAGTCGGCGTGGCCCGGGCAGTCGACGTGCGCATAGTGGCGCGCATCGGTTTCATATTCGATGTGCGCGGTCGAGATGGTGATGCCGCGCTCGCGCTCCTCGGGGGCCTTGTCAATGTTCGCGAAATCGACGGCGGTGCCGCCCTGCATTTCCGAAAGGACCTTCGAGATCGCCGCAGTCAGCGAGGTCTTGCCGTGGTCGACGTGACCGATGGTACCGATGTTGCAGTGCGGCTTCGTCCGCTCAAATTTAGCCTTAGCCATGTTCTTGAACCTTCTTGTTCGATGTTTGGGTTGATCAGTCGTGGACGAGCCCTGCTGAATCAGGCGCCGCCCTTAATCGCTCTTGGCGCGCGGTGCAAGTCCGCGCTCGTTCCGGCCTAAGCCGCGCGGCACAAGTCCGCGCGGCTTTGGTCCATCAGGCCATCTTGGCCTTCACTTCTTCGGCCACGTTGTTCGGTACTTCTTCATAGTGCGAGAACTGCATCGTGTACTGCGCGCGGCCCTGGGTAAACGAGCGCAGCTGATTGACGTAACCGAACATATTGGCAAGCGGGACCATCGCCTCAACCACCTGGGCGTTACCACGGCTGTCGGTGCCCTGGATCTGCCCGCGGCGGCTGTTGAGGTCGCCGATCACGTCGCCCATGAACTCCTCAGGGGTGACGACCTCGACCTTCATCACCGGCTCGAGCAGCTTGATGCCGGCCTTCGCCGCCACTTCGCGCATCGCCGCACGGCCCGCGATTTCGAACGCCAGCGCCGACGAGTCAACGTCGTGGTACGCACCGTCCGTCAGGCGGATCTCGAAGTCGATGATCGGGAAGCCGATCATATGACCATTCTCAGCCGCTTCGCGCATGCCCTTTTCGACCGAGGGGATATATTCGCGCGGAATGTTACCGCCCTTGATCTCGTCGATGAAGGTGATGCCCGAACCGCGCTCGCCAGGCGACACGCTGACCTTGACGCGGCCGAACTGGCCGGAACCGCCCGACTGCTTCTTGTGGGTGTAGTCGACATCGACAGGCTTCGCGAGCGACTCGCGATAGGCAACCTGCGGCGCACCGACATTCGCCTCGACCTTGAACTCCCGCTTCATGCGGTCGACGAGGATGTCGAGGTGAAGCTCGCCCATGCCCTTGATGATCGTCTGGCCCGATTCATGGTCGGTCGAAACGCGGAACGAGGGGTCCTCGGCAGCGAGGCGGTTGAGCGCGATGCCCATCTTCTCCTGGTCGGCCTTGGTCTTGGGTTCGACCGACAGCTCGATCACCGGCTCGGGGAATTCCATGCGCTCAAGGATGATCGGCGCGTTGGTCGCGCAGAGCGTGTCCCCGGTCGTGGTTTCCTTGAGGCCAGCAAGCGCGACGATGTCACCCGCATAGGCCTCCTCGATGTCCTCGCGGCTGTTCGCGTGCATCAGGAGCATGCGGCCGATCTTCTCGCGCTTGTCCTTCACCGAGTTCAGATAGCTGCCCTTGGTGAGGGTGCCCGAATAGATGCGTGCGAAGGTCAGCGAGCCGACGAACGGGTCGTTCATGATCTTGAACGCCAGAAGCGACAGCGGCGCCGAGTCCGACGTCGCGCGCGTGTCGGGCTCATCGTTCGCCGGGTTGATGCCCTGCACGTCGGGAATGTCGAGCGGGCTCGGCAGATAGTCAACGACCGCGTCGAGAAGCGCCTGCACGCCCTTGTTCTTGAACGACGAGCCGCACAGCACCGGCACGAACGCCTGCGCCAGCGTGCCCTTGCGGATCAGCGCCTTCAGCGTCGCCACATCGGGAAGAGTGCCTTCCAGATAGGCTTCCATTGCTTCGTCGTCCTGCTCGACGGCAAGCTCGACCAGCTTCTCGCGATATTCGGCGGCCTTGTCCTTAAGGTCGGCAGGAATTTCTTCATAGAAGAATTCCGCGCCCAAGCTCTCATCCTTCCAGATGATCGCGCGCTCGTTGACGAGGTCGACGAGACCGACGAAATCGCTCTCGGCGCCGATCGGCAGATAGAGGACGGCCGGGGTTGCGCCCAGGCGATCGATGATCGTCTGCACGCAGTAATAGAAGTTCGCGCCGGTGCGGTCGAGCTTGTTGATGTAGCACATGCGCGGCACACCGTATTTTTCGGCCTGACGCCACACGGTTTCCGACTGGGGCTCGACGCCGGCAACGCCGTCGAACGCGGCGACCGCGCCGTCGAGGACGCGAAGCGAGCGCTCGACCTCGATGGTGAAGTCGACGTGGCCGGGGGTGTCGATGATGTTCAGGCGATGCTCAGGACCATTGCCCTCGTCCGTCTTCCAGAAACAGGTCGTCGCCGCGGACGTGATGGTGATGCCGCGTTCCTGTTCCTGTTCCATCCAGTCCATTGTCGCGGCGCCGTCATGCACTTCGCCGATCTTGTAGGACTTGCCGGTGTAATAGAGAATGCGCTCGGTCGTGGTGGTCTTGCCGGCGTCGATGTGCGCCATGATACCGAAATTGCGATAGCGTTCGAGCGGATGGCTGCGGGCCATGATTTTTTCCTCGGGTTTTGGGGGAGGCTTGGGGGGCCGCCCCCGGTATAGGACGTTTCCTTGCGATTACGAGACGCGGGGAAGCGTCGCGCAGGCGCTTACCAGCGATAGTGACTGAAAGCGCGGTTTGCTTCGGCCATGCGGTGCGTGTCTTCGCGCTTCTTCACCGCGTTGCCGCGGTTATTCGACGCATCGAGCAGTTCGCCCGACAGACGCGCGGCCATCGTGGTTTCACTGCGGTTGCGCGCCGCGGCGATCAGCCAGCGGATCGCGAGCGCCTGCGCGCGGTCGGGTCGAACCTCGACGGGGACCTGATAGGTCGCGCCACCGACGCGGCGGCTGCGCACTTCGATGTTCGGGCGGATGTTCGCCAGCGCTTCGTGGAAGACGCTCAGCGGTTCCTTCTTGGCGCGGGCTTCGACCGACTCGAGCGCACCATAGACGATGCGTTCGGCGACGGACTTCTTCCCGTCCAGCATGACGCTGTTCATGAATTTCGACAGCACGACATCCCCGAAACGGGGATCGGGCAGGATTTCGCGGCGTTCAGGACGACGACGACGAGCCATGGGATATTCCTTTGCAACAGCATCCCGGCGCAGCGCGCAGCGGGATGATCAAATAGCCGAAAAAGCGGTCCTTACTTCGGACGCTTCGCGCCGTACTTCGAACGGCTCTGCTTGCGGTCCTTCACACCCTGCGTATCGAGCACGCCGCGCAGGACGTGATAACGCACACCGGGAAGGTCGCGCACACGGCCGCCGCGGATCAGCACGACGCTGTGTTCCTGGAGGTTGTGGCCTTCGCCGGGGATGTAGGTAATGACTTCGCGGCTGTTGGTCAGGCGCACCTTCGCAACCTTGCGGAGCGCCGAGTTCGGCTTTTTCGGGGTCGTCGTGTAGACACGGGTGCAAACGCCGCGCTTCTGCGGGTTCGCTTCCATCGCCGGAACCTTGGACTTCACCTTCTGCGGAGTCCGGCCCTTGCGGACCAGCTGGTTGATCGTGGGCATGAATGCTTCACCTTTATGTGTCCGCCCATCGGAGCGAACGGTTACTCTACCGCGGTGGATGAAGCTCCGGCCCAACCCGCCAAAAACGGCGGAAAAGCGGCCGACCTGATAACAGCAAAAGACCCCGGCGGATCAGCATGACCCTCCGGAGGCTTCATCCGCGCCAGCAATGTTCAAGCGCTGTTGTGACTCGAAACCGGTGGAAGTCCGCCGCTTTCGAACGGGGCGCCCCTAGCGGCGATTCCCCTGCCGGTCAAGGCCGAAGCAGCTTGCGGTCAGGGCTATCGCATTTGACCGAGGATGGTTTTGGCGAAGGCGTTGGACCATCCGGAGCGTTTGCGTTTTCTCCTGATGGAGATATCGGGTCTTGC
>NZ_FUYP01000101.1 GCF_900168005.1 Sphingopyxis flava | reverse complement strand
CGGGCCTGTCAGGAGTTTTGTGCGCGAGGCCGCTTATCGTCATTAGATGACGAACCTTTCGCCGAAGATCACGGCGAACTGGGTTTTTGCTTCGGTCCATTCGCGCGGCGGTCGTTTCCACTCCTGCGCCGCATGATTGAGGACGAGGTATAGCAGCTTCATCGCGGCGTCGTCACCGGGGAAGTGTCCGCGGGTGCGAACCGCACGCCGCAGCTTCGAGTTCAAAGCCTCGATAGCGTTCGTTGTGTATATGATCCTGCGGATGGCCTCACTAAACGCAAAAAATGGGATGACCTGATCCCAATGGCGCCGCCAACTTTGCGCGATCGCCGGATATTTCTGGCCCCAATGCCCCGCCTCGAAGGCCTCCAGGGCAGTCAGGCCAGCCTCGGCGTTCTCGGCGCGATAGACGCTGCGCAGCGCGCTCGCGATCGATTTGCGGTCCTTCCACGATGCGAAGCTCATGCTGTTTCTGATCAGATGCACGATGCACGTTTGGACCACCGTTTCGGGGAACACGGCATTGATGGCGTCCGGGAAGCCTTTCAGACCATCGACAACCGCGATCAGCATATCGGCGAGGCCACGGTTCTTGAGCTCGTTCATCACGCGCAGCCAGAACTTTGCACCTTCGGTCTGCTCGATCCAGATGCCCAGGATGTCCTTGGTGCCGTCGGGCAATATGCCAAGCGCGATGTAAACGGCTTTGTTGCGAACGAAGCCTTCATCGCGGATTTTGACCCGGATCGCGTCGAAGAACACCAGCGGATAGCAGGCATCGAGCGGCCGACCTTGCCATTCGGCGACCGTTTCCAGAACAGCATCCGTCACCGTCGAGATCAGGTCCGGCGACACGTCGATGCCGTAAAGCTCCTCGAGGTGCCCGCGGATCTCGCGCACCGTCATGCCGCGCGCGTACATCGAGATGATCTTGTCGTCGAAGTCCGGGAAGCGCCGCTGGTATTTGGCGATCAGCTTCGGATCGAAGGTCCCCGATCGGTCCCGCGGAATATCCAGCGTCACTCTCGACGAACCGGTCAGCATCGTCTTCTGCGACGTGCCGTTGCGCCGATTTCCTCCACCCGTCGCCATCTCGGATTCCAGATGATCGTCAAGCTCCGCTGCCAGCATCCGTTCCGACAACGCCTTCTTCAACTCGTCGATCAAGCCGTCCTTGGCAAATAACTCCTGCGGATCACGCCCCGCCAGCAACTGATCCAAAACTTCCTTGTCGATTGCCATATGATGGGTCCTTTCCATTCCATCTTATGGCCTCACGCACAAAACTTCTGACAGGCCC
>NZ_FUYP01000090.1 GCF_900168005.1 Sphingopyxis flava | reverse complement strand
TGTAGCGCGACAAACTGGATGAGAAGTTGCGGCAATCAGGATGAGAAGATTCTGACCGCGACAGTTCCGTTTTGGTGTGTTTGATTGTCGCTGGCAAGGCCTATGTCAGGGTTTGATTGTCGGGGAGCGACACGCCGGTATTTTTGATTGTCGCGACCTTTGCGGGCCGACCTGCTCCGTGCTGTTTTCGGTCGATCGCAGCGCGCCGCCGATAGCTTTCGACGTTCATTTCGAAGATGGTGGCGTGGTGCACGAGGCGGTCGACGGCGGCCAGCGTCATGGCGGGATCGGGAAAGACCCTGTTCCATTCGCCGAACGGTTGGTTGGCGGTGATGAGCAGCGAACGCCTTTCATACCGGGTGCTGATCAGCTCGAACAGGACCGAGGTTTCGGCCTGATCCCTGGCGACATAGGCGAGGTCGTCGAGGATCAGCAGATCGAAGCGGTCGAGCCGGTTGATCGCATTTTCAAGCGCGAGCTCGCGGCGCGCAACCTGAAGCTTCTGGACGAGGTCGGATGTCCGGGTGAACAGGACGCGCCAGCCCTTTTCAACGAGCGCGAGCCCGATCGCCGACGACAGATGCGATTTGCCGCCGCCGGGCGGGCCGAACAGGATCAGGTTGGCGCCCTTTTCGAGCCATCCGTCGCCGGCGCAGATCGCCATGATCTGCGCTTTGGATATCATCGGCACCGCGTCGAAGTCGAAAGCCTCGAGCGTCTTGCCGGGCAGCAGTTTCGCCTCGGCAAGATGGCGCTCGATCCGGCGCCGGTCGCGTTCGGCGATCTCATGCTCGGTGATGGCGCTGAGGAACCGCGCCGCCGGCCAGCCCTCCTTATCGGAACGCTCGGCGAACGACGGCCAGAGCTGCTTGATCGTTGGCAGCCGCAGCTCGTTGAGCATCAGGGTAAGCCTGGTCGCATCGATGCCCTGGGTCATGCCATTTCCTCCACGCGAGGAGCCAGCAGCGCTTCATAGACGCTCAGCGGGACAAGCTCGACGACGACGTCGGGCAACGCTGCGGGATCGGGCGCAAAGCGTGCCCGCAATGCGGCCATGTCCGGCATCCCATTCGGCGTCGCCAGCAAGTCGGCCAAGACCGCAGCGAGCTCCGCCTCGCACGCCCGCTCATGCGCAAGGCTCAGCAGTTCGACCATCGTCCGGCACGCCATCCGTTCGGCGAGCCGCTCGATCAGCCGGTCGAACATGCGCCGATAGGCCTCGCGCGGGAAGAGCTGGTCACGGTAAACGAGGTTCAGCAGCGCCATCGGCTTACGCCGCAGCGCATGGATGACATGGCGATAATCGACGACATGATCATGCTTGCCTTTGCGGTCGGCGCGACCACGCGGCAGGGTGAACAGGGGCGTGCCGCCGAGGAACAGCTCAAGCCGGTCGTCGTAAAGCCGTACCCTGAGCCGGTGACCGATCAACCGCGAGGGCACCGTGTAGAACACCTTGCGCAGCGTGAACCCGCCCGAGGAGGTGACCATGACGAGCACCTCTTCATAATCGCTGGTGCGCATGCCCGGCAGCGGCTGAAGCACCGCCCGCTCGGCGTCGATGCGCTTCGCGCTCCGCGCATTCTTGCGCGCGACGATCTCGTCGATGAAGCGTCGATATTCCGCAAGCTCGTCGAAGTCGGCCGAGCCGCGCATCAGCAGTCCGTCACGCACCGCCGCCTTCAGATGCGCGTGCGCGCTTTCTATCGCGCCATTCTCGTGCGCCACGCCGCGGTTGTTGCGCGTCGGCTTCATCCGATAATGGCGGCACAGCGCGCCATATCTGCGCGTCAGATCCTCGCGCGCCGATGCATCCAGATTGCGGAACGCCGCCGACAGGCTGTCACTGCGATGTTCACGCGGCGCGCCGCCCAGCGCCCACAACGCATTTTGCAGACCCTCCGCCAGCGCGATAAAGCTCTCGCCGCCAAGGATCACATGGGCATGCTCAAAGCCCGAGCAGGCGAGCCGAAAGTGATACAGCCGGTGGTCGAGCCTCACCCCCGCGATCCGTACACCCAGATCGGCCATGTCGGTAAAATCCGACAGCCCCATCCGCCCCGGCTCGTGCACCTGGCGGAAGATCACATCGCGCTCCGGGCCCTGCAGCGCCCGCCAACTGCGGATCCGACGCTCCATCGTCCGCCGCACGCCATCGGGAAGCTCAGGATGACGACGCTGCATTTCTTCGAACACGGCCACGGCTCGGACCCCCGGCGCACTCTCCAGGAGCGGCACCACCTCGCTGTCGAAGATATCCGCCAGCGGATCCGCACGACGGCGACCGCGCGGCGCCTTCTTTTGCGAAGGAAGCCGCATATCCGCCTCCAGCCGATACGCCGTCGCCGTGCTGAACGCCGCACACGCCGCCGCTGAACGCGGCGACATTGTCTGTCTCATCTTC
>NZ_FUYP01000064.1 GCF_900168005.1 Sphingopyxis flava | reverse complement strand
TGGAGCAGAACGACGAGTGGCAACTCCAGCATCGCTACATGCAGATCGAAGGCATGGCCGAGCTCAACCAACCCATGATCGAGGAGGAAAATCAGCCCCTACACATCACCGCCAAAGCCGCCTGACGATGGCCCACGGCCACAGCCGAAATACACCACCTTGACGGACGCGACCGCCTCCTGATCGCGAGGGCTTGTCCTTAGCAACGATCGCCCCGCTTGCGGGGCGGCAAGAAAGGCAGCGAGTCCGCTCGCTTCCTCACTATCCGGGGTTGCTTCAAAACGCATTTTCGATTAATTTCTAATCATCCTGATTTGAGGTGATCTTCATGGCGACTGATACGAAAGTGCTGACCGCGCATGTGCCGCTCGGCCTTGCCGACAAGGTGGACGCGATGGCCGCGCGGCTCGAACGCTCGCGCGGTTGGGTGATGAAACAGGCGCTCGCTGCTTGGGTCGATCTGGAGGAAGAACGCCACCGGATGACGCTGGAAGCCCTGGCCGATGTGGACGCCGGGCGCGTGATCGACCATCGGGCGATCCAGGCGTGGGCCGACAGCCTTGGGACGGACAGGCCGCTCCCGCCGCCCGTCCAATGAAACTCCAGTGGACCAGCAAGGCATCCTCGGACCTTGTGCGCCTGCACGACCATCTCCGCCCCGTCGCGCCCGAGGCCGCTGCGCGCGTGGTCCGGCAACTCGCCAATGCGCCCGACCGGCTGCTCGATTATCCCCGGATAGGCGAGAAGCTGGAAGCCTATGAACCGCGCGAGGTTCGCCGGATCATCGTGGGCGACTATGAACTGCGCTATGAGATCGCGTCGACGACCATCTTCATTCTGCGCCTCTGGCATTGCCGCGAGAATCGCAGCTTCGATTCGGAAAATTGAGGCGGTGGTGCAGGCAGGCATGATCAGTAGCGGCACACCGCAAAGAACCGCCGCAAGCACTTATCTCAACTACGCCGGACGTTGTCATTTGCGCCGGGCGCCATCGTGGGCCAGCGCGAGTCTATGGCCCTGCCTCGCAAACGTCGCCGCCGCGCGCCCCGCCGATGGTCGGAAGGTCTCGCGGACCTGCACGACTATATGCAGCCGCAGCCGCAACGGCGCGCGGCGGCCCGATCCCGGACGTCCGACGATGGCCCGATCGTCGTCACCGACGATTGGCCCGAGCAAGTTCCCATCGGCGACGCCGAGCTTCGCGTCATCGAAAGCCATTTACGCAAGGAATTGGACGCGCTGTTCGGTCCCTTGCCATGAAGTAAGGAGCAAAGCGTCATGACCAGCGCCGTCCGGCAACCACAAGAGGATGCGGCGCCCGTCGTGGCGACGGCCCGCGCCGCGCTCTACCTGCGCGTCTCTACGCCGCGCCAGGCGGACCATGATCTGTCGATCCCCGATCAACGCCGTCAACTCGAGAGCTATTGCCTCTCACAAGGCTGGGAGGTCGCGGCCGAGTTCGTCGAGCCGGGCGTCTCAGGGACGGACGATCGGCGCCCCGCTTTCCAGGACATGATCGACGTCGCGATGGAAAAGCCGCCTGCGTTCGACGTGGTGGTCGTCCATAGCTTCTCGCGCTTTTTCCGCGATCAGTTCCAGTTCGAGTTCTACGTCCGCAAGCTGGCGAAGAATGGCGTGCAGCTCGTTTCGATCACGCAGGTTCTCGGCGACGATCCGGCGAGCGAGATGATGCGGAGGATCATGACGCTGTTCGACGAATATCAGTCGAAGGAAACCGCCAAGCATACGCTTCGGGCGATGAACGAGAATGCGCGACAGGGCTTCTGGAACGGCGCGCGTCCGCCGATCGGCTACCGCGTGGTCGATGCCGAACAGCGCGGCACGAAGGTCAAGAAGAAGCTGGAGATCGACCCGATCCATGCGGAAACGGTGCGCCGGATGTTCCGCCTGGCGCTGGAGGGCGCCGATGGTTCCGGGCCGATGGGCGTCATGGCGATCACATGCTGGCTCAACGACAATAATATCCGCACCCGCTACGGTGGACGCTGGGGCAAGGGCACGGTGCATCAGGTGCTCACCCGGACGACCTATATCGGCCGGCACCGCTTCAACACCTATGACGTCAAGAAGAAGCGCCGGAAGCCCGAGGCCGAACACGCCATCATGGAAGTGCCGCCCATCGTCTCGGTGGCGGAGTTCGAGGCTGTGCAGCGGTCCCTCAAAGCACGCAGCCCGAAGATGATGCCGCCGCGCGCGGTCGGGGGATCGACGCTGCTGACCGGCATCTGCTTCTGCGCCTGCTGCGGCGGCGCAATGACGCTACGCACCGGCACCAGCCGAAGCGGTCGGGAATATCGCTACTACACCTGCGCGACCAGGGCCACGAAGGGGAAAACAGGCTGTTCCGGCATCTCGCTCCCGATGGACCGGCTGAACGAGGCCGTGATCGACCATCTGGAGAAGCGGCTGCTCGATCCCGCGCGGCTCGAAGTGCTGATGGACCAGCTTATCGCGCGGCGGGAGGATTGGGTGACGGAGCGCCGTCAGCACGTCGCCGAGATGGAACGGCGGGCGACGGAGGCCGAGACCAAACTCTCCCGGCTCTATGAGGCGATCGAGAACGGGCTGGTCGATATGGGCGATTCATCGCTCAAGGCACGGATCGCGGACCTGACTGCTCTCCGCGACCAGGCCAGAGGCGATGCCGAGCGCGCGGTCGCGCATATCGAGAAGATCAGCCCGGAGATCACGGTCGAGAGCCTTCACGCCTTTGCGTTGGCCGCCCGGCGCAAGCTTCGCCAGGACGACGGCTCCTATGCGCGCAACCATATCCGGGCCGTGGCGCAGCGTGTCGAGGTGTTCAGCAAGACCGACGTGCGAATCCGCGGCACACGCTCTGAGTTGCTGCGAACCCTCACCGCCGCTTCTGGCGTAGAGGCGGCGGTGCTAGGGACTCGGGCTTTTGGACCGAAATGGTGCCCCTGGCCGGACTCGAACCAGCACTCCTTGCGGAACTCGATTTTGAGTCGAGCGCGTCTACCAATTTCACCACAGGGGCCCGTGGACGGCGCCTCCCCTAAGGCGAAGCGCTGCCGCTTGCCAAGCTATTTCTTGAGCTGTCGCGCCAACGTCTTCGCGGTCGCTTTGCCATAGGGGGGCTTGAACCCCGCGAGGCCAGCAACGTCGAGCTTTGGTTGGCGATAGACAGCGCGCGCGTGACTGAAGGTGCGAAAGCCATCGAGTCCGTGATAATTGCCCATCCCCGAGGGGCCGATACCGCCGAAAGGCAGATCGTCCATAGCATTGTGAAACAGGACGTCATTGACCGTGACCCCGCCTGAAACCGTCCGCGTCAGAACGCGCTCCTCCTCGCTCTTGTCCTGCCCGAAATAATAGAGACCAAGAGGGCGGTCGTGCGCGTTCACATAATCGATTGCATCATCGATCGACCGGTAGGTCTTCACTGGCAGAATGGGCCCAAAAATCTCCTCCTGCATCACCTTCATATCATCGGTCGGATTGCGAATAATGTGCAGCGGCATCTTGTGCCCGTTGGCGCTCGCGAAATCCTCGTTCGCAGGATTGACCTCGATCACCTCGGCTCCCTTCTCGCGCGCATCTGTCAGATAGGACTGAAGCCGGTCGTAGTTGCGGCCGTTCACGACCGAGGTGTAATCGTCATTGGCCAGCATCGTCGGATAGAGCGCGGCCGCACCTTTGGTGACGCTGTTGATCACGTCGCCTTCCTGCTCCTCTGCAACGAGAAGATAGTCGGGCGCGAGGCAGATCTGCCCGGCGTTCATCAGCTTGCCCATCGCGACGCGCTGACCCGCAAGAGTCTTGTCAGCGCTGCGCCCGATGAAGGTCGGCGACTTGCCACCGAGTTCGAGCGTCACAGGCACCAGATTGTCCGCCGCGGCGCGCATGATGTGCTTGCCCACGCTCGTCGCCCCTGTGAAGATCAGATGGTCGAATGCGAGGCGCGAAAATGCCACGCCAACATCGGCCCCGCCAGTGAAGACCGCCATCTCGGTCACGTCGAAATAGTCGGGAACGAGGCGCGCCATTAACGTGGAGACATTCTCGGTGAATTCGCTCGGCTTGATCATCGCGCGGTTTCCGGCGGCGAGGATGCCCGCCATCGGCACGAAGACCATGCCAACCGGAAAGTTCCACGGCGAGACCACGCCGACGACGCCCTTGGGCTGAAACACGACTTCCGCCTTGGCCCCCAACAGGCCGAGCGGGAAGGTCGGCTTGCGCTTCTCTCCCCTTGCCCAGTTCGTCATATGCTTCTTCGCGTGCTTCAGGGCGCTGACCGAGGGGAGGATGTCGGTCATCAGCGTCTGTTCGCGGCTGCGGTGTCCGAAATCTTCGCTCACCGCTTTTGCAAACGCATCAGCATGGTCGATAAGCAGAGCAAGCGCGCGGTCGATGCGGTCTGTTCGCACGGCGAGGCTTTCGGGCATGGCCGCCGTGAAGCTCGACCGTTGCGCCGCAAGCACCTCATTCATGCGCTGCGCTTCGCTCTCGATTGCCGGCGCCATATCCCTTGCTCCCCCCATGCTGATTCGCGCGTCGGATCAAGCCGACGATCAGGTTGCAGGGTGCAACCAGATTTCCCGACTTGTCAAACCCGTCACCCGCCTCGCGGCGAATTATCCCTGGCAGCGACCTGCTCTCCCGAGGCAAACCCCGCGGAAGCTATCGAGCGAGACGCGCGCCCACTTCAGCGTCAGAGCGCTCCCCGGCGGCGAGATGCCGTCAGCGCCCTTCAGGCACGGTGCCGTTCAGCTCGATTTCTCAAGGTCAACGTAACGCAGATACGGCCGGAGGGTACGAAAGCCTTGAGGGAAGCGCCGCTTCGCATCCTCGTCCGAAAGCTTTGGAGAGACGATGACTTCTTCGCCCGGCGTCCAGTTCACCGGTGTTGCCACCGACTGGGCGTCGGTCAGCTGCAGGCTGTCGATGGCGCGCAGGATTTCCGAGAAATTGCGTCCGGTGCTGGGCGGATAGGTGAGGATCAGCCGGACCTTCTTGTTGGAATCGATCACATAGACGGCGCGCACGGTGACCGTTGGATCGGCGTCGGGATGGATCATGCCGTAGAGCGTTGCAACCTTCTGGTCCGCGTCGGCGATCATGGGGAAGTCGAGCTTTTGCCCCTGGGTGTCTTCAATGTCTTCTTCCCAGCTCTTATGCGAGTGAACGGGATCCACCGACAGGCCGATCGGCTTCACGCCGCGCTTGTCCCATTCGGGGCGCAATCGCGCGACCTCGCCGAGCTCGGTCGTGCATACCGGCGTAAAATCCTTGGGATGGCTGAAGAACAGCCCCCATGACGAACCGAGCCACTCGTGGAAGCGAATGGGGCCGTGAGTGCTGTCCTGCTCGAAATCGGGCGCGATCTGTCCGAGTTGAATGGTCATTTTCCTACCTCCTGATAGCGGGCATTCTGTGCCCCCGAACGGAGTCGGACCAAACAAGTGTTCCTTTGGCCTCATTCAGAAAGGGTTGCCCTTTTGAAGGAGGGTGCATCCCGTGAGGGAAAGTTTGCAAGCTCACCCAGATCGCAATTCTCCGTGACCCCGCGCAAGGGTCCAGACGCCCCGAACATGCCAGAAAAGCGCGCTCTTGGGTCAAGGCCGCGATTGCAAGGGCGGACGGCGGGGGCCCGCTCTGTCCCGCTTGCCCAGGGCAATCGCTTCAGGTTAACAAACTGGGGTGGCGTTTGAAGTGCCGAGCTGATTCAGGGTGCTCCAGCTAGGAGGGGGCATTTGAGCGCCGGCACTTCCCGCATCTCGCCATGATCGCGATGGTCGAAACCCAAGTCGAACGTCATGCCGTCTCGAGCATGAGCGACGCTATTATC
>NZ_FUYP01000055.1 GCF_900168005.1 Sphingopyxis flava | reverse complement strand
ATCGGAACCCTGCTCGACGCCTTCTCGCCCAGCGAATGCGCCAACTACCTCAGAAACTCCGGGTACGCGTCAATCTAAGTGAAAACGAGTCTAGCGTATGCGGAGCGTTCAGCTTATTCCGAGCGGACGTTATTGTGCTCAAGACCGCCGCGCTCGCAAAGCACCCGCCGCACGATGTCAGGCGATCCGGGCGCTGCAAGTCCGAGATCAACTGCAGAGGCTTTCTCGACGCGCCGTAGCCGATCCCGCCACAGCAGTTAGAGTTCGGCCTTCTGCCGGAGGCCCTCAAGCCACTGGCGCGACACCGTCGCCACCATGTCGCGCAAGCTTGTCACCGCTGCCCTGATCGCCTGCAAATCCTCATTGTCGATAGCATATGCAGCCGAGTAGCGCGCCTCGACATAGGCGCGCTTCGCCAACTCGAAGCGCCGGCGGTCGAGCTTCGTCGCTCTCGGCCAGGCCTCCACGAGACGTGGCTCCCGGTCCTCAGCAAGCGAACGTAAAAACTTCAGATTATGGGAACGCGGGACATACTGGCTGCGAACTAGCAGATAGCAAGTGTAGGCGGTTTCGGCCGCCTGATGCAGATTGAACGCTGCATTCTTGGCCCACTCGGGATCAGTTTCACTTTCGGCGCAGGATACCGCTGCAAGCTTTAGCCACCGATCGACCGCCGGAAGTTGCTTGGCAAGGTATTCACTAGCCATTTCATAGGCATCGGTCGCCGTGAGCGGCATCGGAGCAGCGAGCTCACTCCCCGGAAGATCATAAAGCACGACGCCATCGCGCGCGATATCGACCCAAAAATACTCGCCGCGCTTCAGCCCGCGATTCACCTCGTCGAGCGTGTGGACGATGATGTTCACCGGTCGCGCGATCGCCGCATCGCGCATGATCTTATCCTCAGCCACGTACCAATAGTCCGCGATTTCGGTCAGATCCTTATGGCTGACGATGATCAGCAGGTCATAATCAGACTGATATCCGTTCTCTGGCTCGTCGACCCAGTCGTCGCGACTAAAACTCCCGAACAGGATAATCATTAGGATCTTGCCGTTCTTCTTCCACGGCTGCGTCGCCCGCGAAATCGCGACGGTAAACTCGTCCATCAAAATCCGCGTTGCCAGCGCCAGCTCTTCCTGATGCACCGGGGGCAGATGATCGACATCATTCTTCATCCTGGGAGTCTCGCTATATTCACGGTTCATGGCAAGAGCTCATCGCGCCAAAAGCTGCGTCGATCAGCCAGGGTCGGACGCTCAAAACTATGCCGAGCCGATCACTACGGCGCTTCTGCAGAGAGGGTGTGTCCAACGCCAATTCGACATCGCTGCGCGCTCGGCATTCGCCTCACTTCAAGATGAACGCGGAGGAACTGATCTGGATTAGCGGGCGCGTTGCTGTTCTCGAAGACCTCGTCGGGGCAATTTGCCGCGATCATCTCGCGGCGCTGGCTCGCGCGCGTGCCGCCGAGTGAGGCGGAATCGCTTTATACTCCTTCTCTCGGCAAGAGAGCTTCACTCGAAGCGTACTCGCCCGGGGGTGACCACTAGCGAGCGACCTCGCGCCATTCTCCCAGTCCGAGATCGCCAATCTCCCATTCCCCGATACGCCACCGTACCAGCCGCAGTGTCGGAAATCCCACGGCAGCGGTCATGCGGCGCACCTGGCGGTTTCGGCCTTCGGTGATGGTGAGCTCGATCCATGAATCGGCCACGTTCTTGCGATATCGCACCGGCGGGTCGCGGTTCCAAAGCGGGGGCGGATCAATGCGCCGGACAGCCGCGGGGCGGGTCGGGCCATCGTTCAGCTTGACCCCTGCGCGAAGCGCCGCGAGCGCGGTATCATCGGGCTCGCCCTCGACCTGTGCAAAATAGGTCTTTGGCATCTTGTGCCGCGGCGAGGAAATCCGGGCCTGGAGCGCGCCGTCGTCGGTCAGGATCAGAAGTCCCTCGCTGTCGCGATCGAGCCGCCCGGCGGGATAGACGCCCGGTACGTCGATATAGTCGGACAGCGTTGCGCGCGTCGTTGCGCTGCCGCGGTCGGTAAATTGCGACAGGACGCCGTAGGGCTTGTTGAAAAGGATGAGACGGCTCACGGGCGGCCCCTTTCGTGGCGGAAAGGCGAAAGTACCGAACGGTGAAGCGAGCGCGTCAAGAAAGAGCCAAAAGAAAACCGGCGGCCACTCGGCCGCCGGTCAGAACCTTATGCCGCTTCCTTCTTGCGGCTCGCCTTCTTGCGCTCGTGCGGGTCGAGGATTGCTTTGCGCAAACGAATATTTGCCGGGGTCACCTCGACCATCTCATCCTCGTCAATATAGGCGATCGCCTGCTCGAGCGTCATGCGCCGCGGGGGCGTCAGACGGATCGCGTCATCCTTGCCCGTCGATCGGAAGTTGGTGAGCTGCTTCGACTTCATCGGATTGACCTCGAGGTCCTCGGGCTTTGCATTCTCGCCGATGATCATCCCTTCGTAGAGCGCCTCGCCAGGCGAGACGAAGAGAATGCCTCGCTCCTCGAGGGGGCCGAGTGCATAGGCGACCGCCTCGCCCGCGCCGTTGGAGATGAGGACGCCGTTCTTGCGGCCCTCGATTGCGCCCTTGTAGGGGCCGTATTTCTCGAACAACCGGTTCATGATGCCAGTGCCGCGGGTGTCCGACAAAAACTCACCATGATAGCCGATCAGACCGCGGCTGGGGCCGCTGAAGGTGATACGCGTCTTGCCGCCGCCCGACGGGCGCATGTCGGTGAGTTCGGCCTTGCGGATCTGCATCTTCTCGACGACCGTGCCCGAATGCTCGTCGTCGACGTCGATGACGACGGTTTCATAAGGCTCGGTGCGCTGGCCGTTCTCATCGGTCTGGTAGAGAACGCGCGGCCGGCTGATACCGAGTTCGAAGCCTTCGCGGCGCATCGTTTCAATCAGAACGCCAAGCTGAAGCTCGCCGCGGCCCGCGACCTCGAAACTGTCCTTGTCGGCGCTCTCGGTCACCCGGATCGCGACATTGGTTTCGGCTTCGCGAAGCAGGCGATCGCGGATCATGCGGCTCGTCACCTTGCTGCCCTCGCGGCCCGCCATCGGGCTGTCGTTGACCGCAAAGCGCATCGACAGCGTCGGGGGGTCGATCGGCTGCGCGGCGATCGGCGTTGTCACGCTCGTGTCGGCGATGGTGTTCGCGACGGTCGCATTGGTCAGCCCCGCGATCGCGACGATATCGCCCGCGCGCGCTTCTTCGACGGGAACGCGGTCGAGCCCGCGGAAGGCGAGGAGCTTCGACGCGCGGCCCGCTTCGATGACCTTGCCGTCGGCGTCCAAGGCGTGGATCGGCTGGTTGACCTTGACCGTGCCCGACTGGATGCGGCCGGTGAGGATGCGCCCGATGAAATTGTCGCGATCGAGCAATGTCGCGAGAAAGGTGAAGGGACCATCCTCATCGAGCCCCGGCGCCGGGACATGGTTCACGATCGTCTGGAACAGGGGCTCGAGCGTGCCCTCGCGCGCTTCGGGGTCGGGCGAGGCATAGCCGCCGCGGCCCGAGGCATAGAGTATCGGGAAATCGAGCTGCTCGTCATTGGCCTCGAGCGTCAGGAAGAGCTCGAATACCTCGTCGAGGACTTCGGCGGCGCGGGCGTCGCTGCGGTCGATCTTGTTGACGACCACGATGGGCTTGAGGCCGAGCGCGAGCGCCTTGCCGGTCACGAACTTGGTCTGCGGCATCGGCCCTTCGGCTGCGTCAACGAGGAGGATCACTCCATCGACCATGCTGAGGATCCGCTCAACCTCGCCGCCAAAGTCGGCGTGGCCCGGCGTGTCGACGATGTTGATCCGCGTCGCGCTTTCGCCCTCACCCCATTCGACCGAGGTGCATTTGGCGAGGATTGTGATCCCGCGTTCCTTTTCGAGGTCATTCGAATCCATCGCGCGTTCCTCGACGCGCTGATTGTCGCGAAACGTCCCCGACTGACGGAAAAGCTGGTCCACAAGAGTGGTTTTGCCATGATCGACGTGCGCGATGATGGCGATATTGCGCAAAGACATGCGGGATAAGCCTTGATGGAAAGGGGCAGCGCGCGGAGCGCCGCGAAACGCCGCGCCCCTAACAGAAGCGCTGCTGCGGCGCAACAAAATTGCCGGGGATCTGCGGGCGGCCCCGCACGGCGATGACGCGGCGCGATAATCACCGCCTCTTCGGCGATAACCGGCGGTGTCGGTGTGGAAACGCGCTGCGCAGTAGATGCCAAGCCCACCTTCAAATCTTGGCCCCGTCCGCCCAAGGAGCGGGCAGAGATTTGCGAACAGCTTCGTGCGCGGTATCGGCCGCACCGGGATGAGGTCGAGCGCGGCGAAGCGCAGGTGGCGGGTCGCCTTTACATCCTTGAAGCAGAGGTTGGCGGCCGGGCCGCGATAGCCCGAAACAGCGCGCACCGGCCCCGGTGGCGGGACGAGATGCGCGTCGCTGCGCAGCATGTCGGCGAGGGGCAGCAAGTCGCCGACCGTTTCGCGATCGAAATATGCTTCAATAGCCGCAACCTCGGCCTGGGCCGGACCGCTGCGCGATTCCGCAAACAGGTCGGCCTTGGTCGGCTAGAACCGCCCGCGAAGGGGAGGGCCGAGCGCTATCACCACCGCCAGCGCGATTTGTCCGAGCGCCGCTTTGCCCTTCACAGCATCGCGACCAGCCGCTCAGCCCCATGCGCGGCAAGACCAGCAGCCCGAGCCAGATTGGTGTGAAAGTCGGCGCTGCTGTCTTCATTCGCCCCGTCGGTGACCGACTTGATCGCGGCCCAGGGTAGGCCAAGCCGAGCTGCCGCCTGCGCGACGGCGCCGACCTCCATGTCGACGAGCGATGCTCCAAGGGTTGCCGCGAGGTCACGAGCGGCATCGGGGCAGGCGATGAAGCTGTCGCCGCTTGCGATCCGCGCGTGTGCGAGGCCAAGCCCCGGGTCGACTATCGCCGAAAAATACGCCTCTCCCGGCTCTCCGACCGGCCATTCTCCAGCGCCGTATCGGCGGAACGCACCCGGATGCACCGCGCCATAATCATGTTGCACCGCCTCGGCGATCCAATAGGCGTGTCCCGCCTCCGCCCCAAGCGCACCGCAGGTGCCGATCATCAGCAGCAGGTCCGCCTCGGCGCCGAGCGCGCCCGCCGCGAGTGCGGCGTTGACCTTGCCGAGCCCGGTGGTTGCGATGGTCAGCTGGCGGCCGTGCGCGGCGAGACGGCGGACGGCAAACATGTCGCCATCGCGCGTCCCTTCGCTGGAAAAACACGCATCGGCTTCTTCAGCGAGCGCTGCGAGGAGAAGGATGTGCATCGCCCCCCCTAGCGGCAGCGCCTACCAAGCTGCAAGGATTCGCGTGCGACGTCCGGCCGCGCTTGCCAAGTGCCGCGCATCGCGCCATCGCTCGCGCCCATGCTATCGCGCATCTTCCCCGACCGCTTCGTACCCGTGCTGCTCGCAACCATCGGTCTTGCGAGCCTGCTGCCGGTGCGCGGCGAAGCGGTTCCCGTCGCTGAGGGCGTGTCGACGGCGGCCATCGTGCTGCTCTTCTTTCTCAACGGCGTGCGTCTGCCGCGCGACGAGGTGCTGCACGGCATCCGCAACTGGAAGCTGCAGGGCGCCAATCTTGCTTTCTGCTTCGTTCTGATGCCGCTCCTTGGCCTTATTGCACAGGCCGCGACCGCGCAGCTGGTGCCCGCGACGCTTGCGCTCGGCTTTCTGTTTCTCGGGATCCTGCCTTCGACGGTTCAGTCAGCGACGGCCGCGAGCAGCCTTGCGGGCGGCAATGTCGCGGCGAGCGTCGTCGCAGCCGCGCTGCTCAACCTTGTCGGGGTGATCGCCGCGCCGCTCTTGTTCGCTGCTCTCGCCGGCAGCGCCGCCGAGATCCACGGCGCGGCGGTGCTGCGCATCGCGCTCATCTTGCTCCTCCCCTTCCTCGCGGGCCAGGCCGCGCAGCGCTGGCTGCGCCCGTGGGTGCTCGCGCACCGCGGGGCGGCGACCTTCATGGACCGCACCTCGATCGCCATCGCGGTCTATGTGGCCTTCTCCGCTGCGGTCGTCGGGGGCATCTGGCGCCTCCTCGACGCGACCGAGATCGGCATTGTCTTTGCAGCTGTTGCGGCGCTGCTCGCTTTGTCGTTCAACGGCGCGTGGCAGCTCGGCCGCTCCCTCGGACTGGCAAGGCCCGACCGCATCACGCTGCTCTTCGCCGGAGCGCAAAAGAGCATCGCGGTCGGCGCTCCGCTCGCGGCGACGCTCTTCTCCTCAGCAACCGCCGGCATGGTGCTGGTGCCGATCCTCGTCTATCATATGGCGCAGCTGATCCTCTCTGCGTGGATTGCACCCTGGCTCAATCGCGCAGAGAAGGTGTAGTGCTTGAATAACACAGGTTCGCATGCCATATAGGCAGGCGGCATCGGGGTGGAAGGAAAAGGAATGAGCGAGAACACCGCAACGGCGACCGCGGCCGACGAGCTGAAACTGACGCCGCCCGAACCGCTGCCTCCGCTGGCGCCTGAAAAGGCGGCGGGGCTCGTCCCGCTCTCGACCGAACAGAAGTCGAAGCTGGAAGAGCGCGTCGACAGTTTCATCGACGACCTTGTTGCGCAGGACGAGAATTCGCCGGAATTTGGCAAGCGGATCGACCAGATTACCAATATGGGTCGCAAGGAAATGCTCGAGGCCGCAAGCCACTCGAACCGCTTCCTCGACCGCCCGATCAAGGCGATGGACCGCGACACCGACATCGGCCAGAATCTGATCGAGCTGCGCACCACGGTTGAGCGCCTCGACCCCTCGGCGAACGGCAAATTGCTGTCGAAGCGAGGCTTTCTCGACAAGATTTTCGGCAGCAGGATCACCAATTATTTCGCCCAGTACCGCAGCGCCCAGACGCATATCTCGGGCATCCTGACCGCGCTTGCCAACGGCAAGGACGAGCTGTTGATGGACAATGCCGCGATCGACGTCGAGCGCCGCAAGATGTGGGAATCGATGGGCAAGCTCGAGCAGATGATTCACATCGCCAACACGCTTGACCAACGCCTCGAAGCGAAGGCCGCCGAGCTCGACGGTACCGACCCCGCCAAGGCGAAGATCCTACGCGAAAATGCGCTTTTCTATGCGCGCCAGCGCACGCAGGACCTTTTGACGCAGATGGCGGTGACGGTGCAGGGTTATCTCGCGCTCGACCTCGTCAAGAAGAACAATGTCGAGCTGGTGAAGGGGGTCGACCGCGCATCGACCACCACGGTGGGCGCGCTCAAGACCGCGATCACCGTCGCGCAGGCGATGACGAACCAGAAGCTGGTGCTCGAACAGATCACCGCGCTTAACACCACGACCGCGAATATCATCGACGGCACGTCGAAGATGCTGAAGGACAATACCGCGCGCATCCACGAGCAGGCGGCGTCGAGCACCATTCCCATGGAAACGCTGAGCCGCGCCTTTCAGAACATCTACGACACGATGGATGCGATCGATACCTTCAAGCTGAAGGCGCTCGACACGATGAAGACCACCGTGAACGCGCTCGAGGGCGAAGTCGCCAAGTCGAAGGGCTATATCGCGCGCGCCGAGGGCGCGAGCCAGGCGCAGGCGAGTGTCGGCGGCGCGGAGAGCCCGCTCGCCGCGCTGGAAGCCTGAGGGCGCAATGGCGATGAGCGAGGTCGACCGTACCATCATTGCGGGACAGGCCGCGATCGAGCGCTCGCGCGAGCGGCGGCGCCCGGTCGGCACCAAGAGCCTGGCGCTTCGCCGTCAGCATCTCTTCAAGAAGATCGGCCGCATCGCGATAGGCTTTGGCGCGGTTCTGATCGCGGCCGCGCTCTTCGGTGCGCTGATCCAGCCCCTCGGGTTCACCGGCATCATGGCGGTGACGCTGCTGCTGATCGGCATTGCGGTGGTCTTCGGCAAATGGCCGCCCTTTTCCGAGCCGCGCCAGCAGGATCTGCCCAAAACCGATCTCAAGCAGCTCGCGGGGCGCGCCGAGATCTGGCTTGAAGCGCAGCGCCCGGCGCTCCCCGCCCCGGCGCGCCAGCTCGTCGACGGAATTGGCGTTCAGCTCGACCTGCTCGCGCCGCAGCTCCAGACGCTCGACCCTTCCGAACCTGCCGCGGCGAACATCCGCAGGCTGGTCGGCGAGGATTTGCCTGAACTTGTTGCGGGCTATCAGCGCATCCCCGCGGGCCTCCGCAGCGAGGCGCACGCCGGGCGCACGCCCGACGAGACGCTGGTTGGAGGGCTCAAGATGCTCGAACGCGAGATCGGCGAGGCGGCGCGCAATCTTGCTGCGGGAGAACTCGACAAGCTTGCGACGCGCGAACGCTATCTCCAGCTCAAATATGATGGACTGGAGGCCGAAGACGGGCCGGGCAAGATCGCCTGACCCCTCCGCCCTCAAGCCTGGCGCCAGCGCGGCCCGCGAACCCGAGCGGGACGAGGGGCAGCGGAAACACAAGCTTCCATTGCGCAGGGTCCGAGAAAGGCGCGAGAGCGTGGTGGCCGAGAGCAAGCGCAGCGCCGCGAGCAGCGCCTCCAGGGTGAGCGCTTCAAAGGTGAAACTTCGTCAGAAGCGCCGCTGCGCGCCTCCCTAAGCGGCCCCGGGCGGTACCCGTGCAGGGTGCCATTCCAGTCGCAGAACTCTGTACCACGGCGGCTTCAATATGAGCCTGAGGCCGCCCACCTCGGGCGAGCTTGCCGCAAAAAGTGGAGGAGGGCAGAGCGTTAAGCGAGGGCGCCCCATGATCGCGCGCATTGCCTTGCGGCCTTTATTGTCGCGAGCGCGGGGACTTGACCCTGGATTACGTCGTCGCGGGGCCCCCGTCCTGACGGCCCCGCATATCGGAGACGTCTCGAGATGATGTGACGAAGCCAGGTGTCGGCAGCAGTTTCCAGACTGCCCCGTCCTTGCTCATCCGCACCAGCAAGCGGTCGGATTCCCAAAGTTCGACATGGATGCCATCGCGCTCGTTTCGGGCGACCTGAAAAGCTTGATCCGGGCTGTCCGCCTTGAACTCCACGCGGCGAGGAGTGCCCGACGCATCGTCGAGCAGCAACAGATGATATGTACGCATTATAGCTCCATTCTGACAAGAGCTAGCGCCACCGGGCTCTCGGCATCAATCAATCGGCTGGCCGCATGTAACGGGTCGACTACGGCACAGCCGGAACCACGAAAGCCGATCTAGGGTAGGCCCGTAGTCGTCTTGCGAGCATAGCATGAAAAAGTCCGGGAACCTAATCGGCGGTGTTCGCCGCCATCCCAACGCCCCCGAAGGCCGACTTTCGAGCCTCGTCCGCAGCTTAACCTTGAAATCCGTAGATCTTGGGGGCGGGGCAGGACGCCAGAGGGTGGATGGCGAGGGGCGGAAGAAGCGCACCCCCTCATCCGATCAAGTCTTGCGGACCGGTCGTGAGCGAATCGGCTCGGCTGACCGCGCGTGTCGGGCGATACATCATCGAGACCGGTCCGGTATGCCGTGACGACGGAACAATTGGACTAATCGCTCGTTGTCGAGTTGCCTAAATGGAGGGTCGTTGCCTTCCCCCGTGGGAGAGAGAGAATGAAAAAGCTTCTGACAATATTCGCCATGAGTGGCTCGTTGTTTCTCGTGTCTGCCTGCAATACAGTCGAAGGCGCTGGTAGAGACGTTGAATCGGTTGGTGAGTGTGCCGATGGTGTCCCCGGCAACTGCTAATTTTATTAACTATTTGACGGAATCGGGGACGCCTCGCCTCCACCATTGGCGAAAACGCCCCCTTTTCGTTAAAAATTGGTCGAATGGTAGCACGTCCCACTTAGGAGCCGACGTTTTAGGAGAAAACGACTTCCAGATTTCTTCAGCTGGGGCGTGCGCTCAATGTCGGTGTGTCATCCCGCAGCGGCGAAGCGTTGGAACCGTCGGAGAAGCCGGCATAAGTGGCATATCAAGGAGGGCGGCAAACCCGCTGAGCCCGCTAGGTTAGCCGCCTTGATTGCGGCATGATGGTCCAAGGAGCGCGCCGCTGGCCGTTGCCCATCGGCGCGCTCTAAAATGTCCAATGGTTCGCGCCGGGTCACCATATCGAGCAAGTGCCTGCGGGCCACTTCGCTGCAAATGACAGCTATCGCTTCTGGGAAGCGGTCGAACCCTTTCCCGATGTCGGCATCCAGATCGTCGCCAGTTTCAAGATCGGGAGCGAAGGCGTCGATGAGGTCGATCTCGATTCCGTGCTGCGAACCAGCTCGATCTTCGTTGCCGGCCTGATCGCCAAAAGTCGGGAGCATCTTGCCGCCGTCGCACCGGCACAGCCCTGAACAGCGAATGTCGCCATGCTATGCCTACTGCCACGGTGCGCGCGAATCATTCGATGCGGCATGAGGATTGCCGGATGGCTCAGTCGCATTTTTTCGCTTCAATCGCAGGGCGGCACGCGACCCTCCCGCAAAAGGCTGACGTGATGGCGCGAACGCCCTCGCAGCCTCCGGCGGAACCTCGAGGCTTCTTCGAGCGGACGCGGTTCGAAGGGATATTGTCGGGTCACGGCGCCAGTATTCCGATGGGCTTCTACGCGTCGATCGACCAGCTCGGCGTGTTGCGCCTCGAACTCGATCGCATCCCATTTTCGCGCGAGTGCTGCGCGACAAACAAGGTGAGAATTGCCGACAAACAGGGGCTCATCCGCAAATTTGGTGCAGCCTGGCCGACGAGGCCTTTGGAAGCCTGATC
>NZ_FUYP01000017.1 GCF_900168005.1 Sphingopyxis flava | reverse complement strand
ACAACTACCGCTTGCGCGTGCTCGCTCTTTGCGGTTGGAATGGCGTCATCAATCGGGTCTGATCCACCCTCATCCCCCGTTCACGGGGAAGAGCCGCTCTTTGCGGTTGGAACGGCGTCATCAATCGGGTCTGATCCACCCTCATCCCCCGTTCACGGGGAAGAGCCCGAATTCGTAAATGGTGTGAGACGCCCTGAAATCGGCTTCTGGAGCGGTAGCGGGAACCGCAAAGTCAACGAAAATGGCCATTTTCCGACGATGGTCGACGATGTCGATTTATTTGGCCCCCAAAAAGGCCCCCAATTGCTCTTCGTGACCGGGTAATGTCGGTCATATTTTCCGGTTCGGTCATTTTGGCTCTTGGTTTTTGAGCTTGCGGTTCGCCTCGGCAATCTCGCTAAGCAGCACCTTTTCATAGTGCGACGACACGCCTCTACCGCCCGGTCGCCATCCTTGCGCCCGCGCGCCCGACATCTTCGCCCATTCCCTTTCTTGCTGTTCGGGCGTCTTGACTCGTTTTTTGGCGCCATTGGGATTGCGGGCAAGCCATTCGGCCGAACGCGCCTCCTTCGCCATTTTTAGCGCCCATATCTCTTCGCGCTCGAACCAATAATCGTCCGGCACGGCCGGGTCGGTTCGCAGTTCGCCAGCCTCGGCGCGTCGCATCATTTCCTTTTTGGTCAATCCGGCAAGCCCGGCCGCCTTGGGCAGCGAAAACCAGTAAAGGTCGCCATCCTGCCGAACGTCGGGTTTGCGCTTTGCCATTACCCCGCCACCACCGCGTCGGGCTGTCCGGCGATCAGGGCATTGATGTAGGCCAGCGCAAGGTCTCGGCTGCGGTAGCTGTCGCCATAGGCCGCCCGCTCTTGCCGCTCGACAATCGGGAAGGTCGAATAAATGTAGCGGATATCGTCCCGGCTTTGCGCCGGGTCGGCCGGGTCGAAAATGCCGTAGAGGATGAAATAAAGCGCATCGAGCTTGGCGCGAAGGTGCAACCGCCTCTCTTCGTCCCAGAGGAAGGGCGGCAGCACATCGCCCGCCTCATCAACATATCCCATATCGCGCGCAAATGGCGCCATGTCGTGTGCGGTGTAGGTGAGCTCTAGCACAGATTCCTTGATCAAATCGGTTGCCGATTTGGGACCGAACGATCGCGCATATGCAGGCGGCAGAACGACGGGCAATTGCTCTAGCAGATACCACGACAAATGGTTCCCGTGGACTTTCTGGCGCGCCAGATAATCGTAAATCACGCAATTGAGGTTTGCGATAAGATGCAAAGCCGTTTGCGAATAACTGCCCTTGTCCGCACCGTCAGGCGGGAACAGGACAGGAAGCGTATGACCCGCGCCGTAGCGCGGCATGATCGTGGCAATGGTCGTCCGGGCATTCGTAACGGAGGTCACGTCCTTTAGCGCGAGGCACCAGTCTGTTGGCGCGCTCCACCCCGTAACATCGGACATCACCCAATAACGGGGAGTCGGAAGGCGTGAGGGATCGCGGTGGTCCGCGTCGGTCAAATCTGAACCTTGTCCCGACCGGAATACGTTGGCTTCTGCTAGCACGATGTCGGACGCCCGATGATCGAAGGCTTGAACCATTTTCCCCTCATATAGAGGAACCCAAACGCCAGCTTCGGACTGAAAACGGTTGCCGCCTATGGGCCAAGCCGCTTCATCATTCTCAAGCTCCGTCCGCGTGCGAAAACTCCCGCTGTCGTTTGCCATGTCCAACATACGGACATACCGAACGGGCCAAACTTCTTTGCCAGTTTCGCGATCAACCATCACAGACGTCTTTGCATAGATGCTTGTCGTAACGTCCTTGTCGCGGCGCGACCTGAATATCGGCGCGGTCCCACTATTCGGGTTGATCCGGTTTATCTCTTCAGCGGTAAGGGGAAAGACCCGGTCCGGGTTCTTAACCTCCTCAACGTCACGAATGAAGAAACCGAACGACGCACTATCGAACGTGCGTTTTTCGCCTCCTCCAACATAGGCGCAGAATTTGAATCGGTAGTAGACATCGGGGAAATAGAGGTTGCCGTCATAACGACGGTTAAAGAAGTCTATCACGCTGTGAACCTGCCGCCGGGCCATCACACCGCGAAAGAATGCCGACGCGCTCTGGTCCGATGCAATCCCAGATGGAACAAGCAATCCAACCATACCGTTCGGCTTGACCAGTGCGTGCGCGCGTTCGACGAACAGCGAATTCAGATTAGTATCGCCGCCGGAAAGTAATGGGTATTGCCCGCCCTTACGGGCGACGCGCGCCGTCGCCATCGCACGGCCCTCCGCTCTTTCATAATCATCGAACAGCGGATCGCCCGCATCCTTTAGCGCTTTAATCAGGCGCGCCCGGTCGGATGCGCGTTGCGCCTTCGCAATTTCTGGCCGCCGTGCCGCGAACCATTCGACCTGTTGGAGCTTGATCCGGTCCCAAGGCGGATTTCCTACGATTGCATCGAAGCCGCCTTCGCGTTCGGTGCTACCCCAATTGTCCCAGACGCCGGGAAACTGGATTTGCCAGTTCAAGAAGCGCTCTTCGTCGATCAACGCGCGCGCCTCGCGCCAGATCGCGGTGAAGCGCTCCACCTCTTCGGCGCGCGCCTTGCCGCCTTCGGGCGCGACCCGGCCGCGCGCGATCGGGATCGGCTCGCCGAACCGCCCGTCGAGCCACAGCGCGACCAGCGCCTTGTCCTGCTTGTCTTTCAGGTCGAGCCAGTCGAGCGCGTGCATGAAACTGACAAAGCCGTCCAGCGGCCCCGTCTGCGCTTCGACGTCGTGCCACATTTCGGCGCTGCGATGCGCCTCGGCAACCTCGGCATCGGTCAGCGATTCGATGGTGCGCATGACGACGGCTTGGCGCTGTGCGTTGCTCAGCGGTTCGTGAAGGAACAACCCGCCGCCCCTCCCGGCCTTGTCGAGTGCATCGCGCACCCAAAGGCCGAACAGGCTGTCGCCCGCCGCCAGATGATGGTCGATGAAGCTCAGCGGCGCGCCCACTGTAAAGGTATGCAGCCACAGCGCCACCTTCGCCAGCTCGACCGCCATCGGATTCTTGTCGGCGCCATAGACACAGCGCTTCAGGACCATGCGCTTTACCAACTGGGGGTCGTCCAGTTGCTCTTCGCTGACGCTCCAGCCCGCATCGTCAGCATTGTGCCGGATGGTCGCGCGCACCTTGCGAATCTCTTCGGACACCGGGCTTTCATAATCGAGCGCCGCGACATCGCGCGCCAACGCCCGCGCCTCTTCGATAGCGTCGAGCGCGTGATTGGTCAGACGGTCCACCAGCGAAACGAGGAAATGGCCCGACCCCATCGCCGGGTCGCAGACCTTCAACCGCGTGATCGCCCGCGCCGGGTCGGCCTTTTGCAACTGCGCAATGCGATAATCTTCGCTGTCCTTCGGTTTCAACGCCGCCAGCGCCGTCTTGAAACCCTCCAGCGCGTCGTCGATCAACGGCGCCAGCGTTTCGTCAAGGATCAACAGAACCAGTTCGTCGGGCGTGTAATAGCTCCCCGAATTCTTGCGCGCGAAGATGTTCGGCCGGACATCGACCGCGCCGTCGGCGTCGCGCGAAAGTTCAAACTCCAGCAAGCGTTCATAGATCGAACCAAGCTGTTGCACCGACAGGTCGCGATAATTGATATAGCGGCGACGCCCGTCCGCTTGTTCAAAAGATAAAATGTCGATCGCTTCGGCCATCACCGCGTCGGGAAGCGCAATAGACGCCAGCAAGGGTGTCGCATCGGCGTTGAACAGCCCGCCATTATAGGGTGGCAATCCCACCGACGGATCGCCCTTGTCGATCATCGTCGCCAGATCGGCAAAGCGATTCCAGTAATTGCGCGCCACCGCCGAAAAGGCATCCCCCGCATCCTTGCGCTGTCCGACATCGAGTCGTGCAATGCGCAAAGCATAATCGTCAAACCGCCGATCGCGCACCGGCAACAGCCCCCGGTCCTCGGCATACAGGACGAACAGCAACCGATAGAGCAGGATCAGCGTCGCCTGTCGCACGTCGTCGAGCGGCGTGTCGGCCGGTGCAGCGGCAGCGACGGCCTTGCCCAGCGATGGGTAGAGGGTTCCAAACACTTTATCCGACAGGCTCTTTGCCACCCGCTCTTCATAGAAGGCTGCATCGCGCCGCGCGCTGTCGTGGAAGCTGGGTGCGGTATCGCTCGCCCGTTCAAAAGCGGTGCGAGAGAACATGACAACAAACACGGCCAGCCAATGGTCGCGTTCGGCATCGGTAACGCCGTCGTCGAGCAACTGGGGAGCGAGCGACAGGATGCGCGCTAGGTCGAGTTCCAGATAATCGTCGATCGTCGAACGCGCGCCCGAAAAATAGAGCCGCCATTTGGCGCCGTTGGTCAAAATGCCCCAGCGAAGCCGTCCATTGGTCAGGTCGTCGATGCGACGCAGATAGCGCAGCAATTGGGTTGATGGAGTGTCGCGGTCGGCGCCCTTGCGCCCTTCGGCCCGGTCAAGTGCGCGACCCCAGCGCTTGCTTTCCAGCACCGCCGCACCGAATGCGTAACGCCGCCACTCTTCGGGATGCGCGTTCGCGGCGGCCTTGGCGTCGTTGTCGATAAAAAGCAGTCCGTCGGGAACATCGACGCGGCCCGCCGCCGACAGGTTTTGCTGGGTCAGAAAGTCGGTCCAGCCTAGCAGGCGAAGGATCGGCCAAACCAAATCGCCTTCGGTCGTCGCCTCGTTCGGCCCGTCCGCGTGCGGGAAGCCAGCGAGGATTTGGCCCAATTCGACGCGAACGGCCGGAACATCGACCGCGCCGTAATTCGGCGTCGCGGTGATGCCTTCGGCAAGATAATCTTGGGTAAAAAGCGCACCGGATGCGAACAGGCTAGGATCGTGCATCGCGCCGGTCTATCCGTCCCGGCCGTTGTCGCCAAGAGGTTAGGCGGCACCATTTCCGTCTACATGCTTCATCGCTGCCATTACCCGCGCGACCAGAGCCGGATCGACGGCCGGGACGGGATTTGCTTCGCCCAACGCCCGGATCAACGCTGCCTGTCGGTGCGCTGCAACATTGCCGTAACTGGTCAGTGTCGTCATCACCCGCTCGTGCCCCAGATTTTGCGACCATGCCTTGAATTGTTCGGGCGTCGAGCACCGCTGCTCGCCAAGCTGCACCAGCGTGTCGCGGAACGAATGCGGATTGAAATAGGGCAATCCGGCCGCCTCGAAGGCATTGCGGAAAATATCGCGGATCGGCCCGGCGCTATGCCAGCCGTCGCGCCGCAAGCCGACCGGCCGGAACGCGCCGCCATCGCCCAGCCCTATTTGCGTTGCCGGAAACAGCGGATCGTCGTCGCCCCATAGCGATTTCGTGCGCAGAAAATCGCACCAGTCGGACATGATCGCGAACGCCTCGCCACCGACCGGAAAAAACCATGTCGAAAAGGTCTTGCTCGCCTTCGTGCGCACATCGCGGGCATCCTGATCCACCCGGCCTTCGACAAGATCGACATGCTTCAGCTTGAACGACGCCAGCGCCCCGTCGCGCGCGCCGGTCAGGATGGCGAATGCGATCAGCGCGCGGTTGCGCAGTTCAACCGCGCTGTTCGTCGGCATCGTGGAAAGAACGTAGTGGATTTGCTCCAACGACGGGAACGCCTTAACGCGCGTCGCCTTGGCAATTCGCACGTCCTTTTCCGGCAGATTGAAATAGTCGGCGTCCGAATAGCGCAGCCGGGATTTGTAGCCCGGTTGACCGGCGAGCCAGACGAAGAATGTGCGCAGCGCCGACAGCGTGCCATGCACCGTCGCTCGGCTCAGCGGCTTGCCGGTGCGCACCGCGACGGCCTCGTCCAGCTTGCGTTTGAAGGCCACCGCCTGCTCGCGGTGAAAGCTCTTGAAGTCCTTGTGCCCGTTCGACTCCTCGAACCGCGATAGCGCCTTGGCGACCGCATCGATCGAAGCTTCGTCGCGGCGCTGCGCTTCCTTCAGATAGGCGAAATATTCGCGCTTGATCCGGGCGTTCGCGCCATTGTGCTTTGCCATGGTCTATCAGTCCTTTCGTTCGTCACAATTCAGGGAAGGCGAAGCCCGCTCTATTAGGCGTGCGCCTGCTTCCCTGATTTGGACGTCGATTCCGGGCATGATCGCATCAATGTCGGCACCGCGAGCGCGGCGGAACATTATGGTTCCGCAAATCTCGCAAAGCGCCGTCAGGTCGCCGGTCGCAGCGTTTCGCCCGACATATTCGACCATGCCGAGCGCCGGGCCACGCGGCTCGCGGCATTTCAGGCAATAGATCGTGCCGGGCGGGCAGGGACGCTTCCCAGCCTTGCGCTTGCGGTCCAGAAAGGCGCGCAGCTCGTGCCCCAGGATCAGCATCGGCCGCCCGCTATCGACGACAGGCAGGCCCTTCTTGATCCAGCCGCGCACGCTGTTCTTGTGGACACCGAGCGTGCGGGCAGCTTCGTCCGCACTGTAGGCGCGGTGAATTTTGATCAGGCGCGGATTGATCCACCGGACGGGCACGGCGTTACGCCTTGCCCGAAACCAGCTTGTGGATTGATTCCGCGCGGATCAGTGTGCGGCGACCGAGCTTGAACGCTTCGAGCCGTCCGTCGGCGATCATCGCATAAATCGACGTGCGGCCCATGCTCAGCACGCGGGCGGCTTCATTGATCGAGTAAGCGAGACGATCCATTGGCTTTGCTCCTGCATTGAACGCTGGCGTTCCAGCGAATGCAGGGATCGTCGCCGGTGCAAAATTCGGCGGAAAGTTCGGCGGCTATTCGGCGGCGCTTTCATCGCCGATTGGCTTGGGGCCTCGCTTTCGGCCACCTGCCAACACCCTTATTCGATCGCGAGAAATATGGTGGTCTGGAAAACTGGCGCGGGCGAGTGTCCATAAATCATCGATGGATAACCCTTCGCGAACGCTGGCCTTTCCCTCCCACCATTTTTTCAGGCGCGGATCAGGAAGGCGCGGCTTCGATCCGCCATCGTCCCCGTCATCTTTGTCATCATCCGATTGGGTTTCAGTCGGCGGCGCCAGAGCCGCACGAAGGAAGTGCACTCCGACCAGATTGACCCGGCACCAGTTTTTCTCGACAAAGGCATTTCCGCCAAAGCTGCCCAGCGCCCAGTCGATTTTCGCTTCGGTCGAATGAATACAAGATTCCCAAAACCATAGCGGCACGTCCCATTCGCGCTCTATCGTGAGCGAGGTGGAGTGCCGGTGGTGTCGAGACATTTGCACGGCGCGTGCCGAAACAAACCCCAACTCCGCCAACTCGATGAGTCGGCGTCGGGCGACCGCGTAATAAACCCCCTCGTTCTTCTCGATTATCGCGCACGCGGCGCGAGCATTCACCCAATCGGGATTGGACTCAACCGAAAGCGACCGCGCAACGATTGGGCGACGTTCGATCGGTAAGAGAGCTAGGATTGCTGCCAAGTCAAACTCGACGCCAAAGGCGCGAAGCTCAATCTCCTGCTTGATCCACGTCGAGAAGTCTCCGGCCTCCCAATTTTGTTCAAGCGCAAGATCGCCTTCAGCCCACCAAAATTCCTTGGGAACGGGGCAATTGTCTTTCGATTCATCGCCATACTGAAGGCGGGCGGCCCGAGAGTTCAGCATTCCAGCGTGAGCGCGAATGCAAATCGAGTCCCCGGCCGCGCTCAAACTGCCGCCGTCGGCGACAATACGGCGCGCGGTTGCCGCGTCGATCCATTGCGAAGCCATCGGCGCGCATCATGAATACAACCGGTCACGCGATGCAATCAGAATTATTTTGCGGAGGTGCGAGCGGGCAACGGCACAATGTCTGCTCCCTTGCGCAGCATGTCGAGATGATCGCTCCACCATTGCGCCATCGTGACCCGTTCGTCCCAATGCGCGCCACGATGATAGGCCGCGCGCACCTTGTCGCTATCACCGTGCGCCAGCGCGCGTTCGATCGCGTCGGGGTGCCATTTGCCGCTTTCGTTGAGCAAGGTCGAAGCCATCGCGCGAAAGCCGTGCGCGGTCATTTCATCGCTGGCATAGCCCAGCCGCCGCAAAGCCCCGTTCAGCGTGTTTTCGCTCATCGGCCGGGTTCGCGTGCGAACCGATGGAAAGACATAGCCCGTCGCCCCGGTCGCCTCGTGAATTTCGCGGAACAGCGCAATGGCTTGCCGTGACAGCGGAACATGGTGCGGCTTGCGCATTTTGGTGCGCCCGGCCGGGATGGCCCAGATAGCCGCGTCCAGATCAATCTCGCTCCAATCGGCGTGGCGTAGCTCGCCGGGGCGAACAAAGACGTGCGGCGCGAGCTGGAGCGCCAACTTCGTAATGCCGCTGCCGTCATAGTCATCGATTGAGCGCAGCAGTTCGCCAACACGCTTCGCGTCCGTGATCGCGCCGTAATGCGTGACGGTCGGCGAAGTCAGCGCGCCGCGCAAATCGCGCGTCGGGTCGGACGTCAGCCGCGCCGTCGCGACGGCATAGCGAAAGACAAGGCTCGCGAGTTGCAGCGTGCGCCGCGCGCTCTCCAGCTTGCCCCTCGCTTCGATCTTACGGACGGCGGCCAGCACGTCGGCAGGTTCGATCTCACCGATCGGCAATCGCCCGATCGAAGCATTGAGCCGCGTCAACAGGGATTCGGTGCGAATGACCGTCGATTGTGCCCAGCCCTTTTCACCGTCGCGCTGGCGCTTCGCGCAATATTCGGCAGCGATGGCTGCGAAGCTGTTATCGACCGACAGCTTCGCCCTGATCTTGTTGCGCTGCTTTTCGCGCGCGGGGTCGCCGCCAAGCGCGATTTGCTCGCGGGCTGCATCGCGACGCTTTCGGGCCTCGCTCAAACTGACGTCGGGATAGCGCCCCAGCGACAGCTTGCGTTCTCTGCCATCGATTCGGAATTTGAGCCGCCAAAGCTTCCCTCCCGCTGGCGTGACCAGCACGAAAAGGCCCCCAGAATCCGCCAACTTATAATCACGCTCGGCAGGCTTAGCATTGCGTATTGCCGTATCGGTCAGGGCCATGTTGGGGGCCTTTTTATTCGATGGCGGGATTGAAACCCAAAAGGCCCCCATAAAAAGCCCCCAGATTTTCCGGCTACCAGCGCTCAATCGCGAACGTCCGCGACCAATTCAGACGTAAAATATGGCAGATTTCCGGGGAAAGTCCAGACATTAGCGGTCGGTGATGTATGAGAAAATGGAGCGGGTAGCGGGAATCGAACCCGCCTAGCTAGCTTGGAAGGCTAGAGCATTACCACTATGCTATACCCGCGTCTCCAAGGCGAGCGCGATTGCCAGTTTGCAGCGCGAGCGTCAAGCGAAACACCGCGCCGAGATTGAGAACATTATGGCAACATGCTAGGCGGCACGTGTGAGCAAGACCGAGGCCAGCGGCGATAAGGGGGCGGACCTGCCGGTCCGCAAGATCATCCATGTCGACATGGACGCTTTCTACGCCTCGGTCGAGCAGCGCGATAACAGGGCGCTGCGGGGCAAACCTGTCGCGGTCGGGGGCTCCTCACGGCGCGGCGTGGTCGCGGCGGCATCGTACGAGGCCCGCAAGTTCGGCGTCAGGTCGGCAATGCCGAGCATAACCGCCAAGCGCCAATGCCCCGATCTGATCTTCGTTCCGCCCCGCTTCGATGTCTATCGCGAGATATCGCACCAGATCCGCGCGATCTTTCGTGACTACGCCGACGAGGTTGAACCGCTTTCGCTCGACGAGGCCTATCTCGACGTCACCCGTGACAAGGCGGGGCTCGGCAGCGCAACTGCTACCGCGCGGCTGATCCGTCTGCGCATTCGGGCGGAGACCGGCCTCACCGCATCTGCCGGCGTTTCATACAACAAGTTCATCGCCAAGCTCGCGTCCGATCAGAAAAAGCCCGACGGGCTCACCGTCATCCCGCCCGGCAAGGGTGCCGCCTTCGTCCAGACGCTCTCGATCCGGCGATTTCACGGCATCGGCCCCGTCACTGCGGCGAAGATGGAAGGGCTTGGTATATTCTCGGGGGCCGACCTTGCCGCAAAGGACATGGCGTGGCTCGCGGCGCATTTCGGGAACAGCGCCGAATGGCTCCACAATCTGGCGCGCGGAATCGACCATCGACGGGTGCGATCGAACCGGCCCTTGAAGTCGCTCGGCGGTGAGCGGACATTCTTCAACGATCTTGCGACCGAAACCGAAATCCGCGAGGCGCTTGCGCATGTCTGCACCGTCGTGTGGGACCGCGCCGCGAAAAAGCAAGCGCGCGGGCGCACGGTGACGCTCAAACTGCGTTATTCCGACTTCCGAACGATCACGCGGGCGAAGTCGGTGCCCTTCCCGATCGGTGATGGGGCGAGTCTGCTCGCAGTGGGCGAAGCGATCCTCGCGCCAATACTGCCGGTGGAACAGGGCATCAGGCTTCTCGGGGTGACGCTGAGCAAATTCGAGGGCGAGGAGGATGCAAAGGAGGCCGCAGATCCGGCCGACCTGCTGAGCTTAATCTAATCCGCGCTCCCTGGCCGGTCGGGTCAGGACATTGACGCCGCCCTTCGCGCAATGCGTCGCCGACGGGTCAGTCTGCGATTCCGGGCTGGCACCGTGGGATTAGCGCGTAGGACGCGCAAAGCCGCTGAATATCCCATCGACGAAGGGTTTAAATCGTGATTCCTGGTAAGCTTTAACATCGGTGTAACGGGGCCGGCAGTGAGACCGATATTCGTGACTTCGGCCATGCGCGAACTTTGCCTGGTTTAACAATATGCGTGAGGCAATTTTAGTGTATGCCATCACCGATGAGCGAAAAGGGCGCCCATGCACTGGGATGCGCCCAGCTCTGCAAAAAGGCATCGGCACGCGGGTCATTCCGAATTTCGCGCTCGGCCCGCTGCAGCGCCTCTGCGCGCGACAGCGAGGGGTCGGCGCGCATCAGCTCAAACAGCCGGACCGTGAGCACCGCAGCAACGTCGTCGCGCACGGGCCAGTGCGAGGCGAGCAGACTTTCAGCGCCCGCAAAGAAAAAGGCGCGGGCGAGCCCCGAAAGCCCAGGCGCGCCAGCGCTGCCATCCCCCGCGGCCGTATTGCACGCCGACAGGATTACCCAGCGCGCGCCAAGATCGAGCGCAGCAACCTCGGATGCGGTCAGGAAACCATCGTCGGCGCTGCTCGCCGTGACAGGCGGGGTGAACACTAGCCCCGGCTCGGCGTTACCGCCGACTTCGCCCGCGACGAGGCCGTGGGTCGCGAGAAACAGCACCGACAGGCCCGTGAGTTTGCCGCGCTTGATGTTGGTCTCGGTCGCCTCGCGGGCGAGATAGAGCCGCGCCCGTTCGGCGCCGAGCAGTGCCTCCATCGCTCTGAGTTCGCTTTCGGTGCCGGGCAGCCGTGCAAGTTTGCGCAGCGCCTCCGGATCGGCGAGCGGTGGGCCGCCGCCAGGCGCCGGGCGCAGCCCTGCCGCCCCTGGCAGCCCGGTGCTGCGCGTTCCGCGGTTGCGACCGCCGGCGCCGCGCGGTGCCGCGTCACCTTCGAGTAGCGGATCGCCGAAGCCCACCATTGCAACGCCCGCGCGCGCATCGTTGCGCGCCGCGACCGCGCGGAGGAGCAGGAGCGATTGGAGCGAGGGGAGCTGGAGCAGTGCGACCTTATCGGCGAACCAGGGCGTCGCGCGCAGCGCCGCGGGATCGCCGTCGGCTCCGGTGGGTTCAGCGGTGACAAGAATGCCGAGCGGCAGCGACGAAATTGCACCGCTCGCGGCTGTGAAGAGATGCTGCTTGCCCGCGAGCCGCGCCTCGAACCGAGCGAACAGTTCGCGGTAAAGGGTCCAGGCCGTCGTGCGATCGAAGGGAAAGTCGCCCTCGCCTTCAGCCGACCATTTTGCATCCTCCTCGGGCGTAACGTCGATGTTGGCACCGACATCCCACAGCAAGCGGCGGACGTGCGCGCCGAGGCGGCCTTCATCGAGATCGCTGCGATGCCAGTCGAGGCTTTGGTTGGTAACGAGAAGGCCATGCGTGCCGAACTCGGTCGGAACGATCATCAGCATCGCCTCGTCGGGCGCGAGCAGCGCCTGCGCTTCGGCGAGCGTCAGCGGGCGCGGACGAATGAACTCGAAATAGCCAGGCGCTGCTTCCGCAATCGCGCGGTCGACCTCCTCGCGGCGAAATTCCAGCCGGTCCCGTCGTGCCAGATTGTCGCGATACCAGCGCTGATAGGGGTCACCCATCAGCGCGTCGGCGGGAGGAAGCTCGGCAGCGATTGCGTCGATCTGCCGGTCGATTTCGCGCCGCTCGTCGAGCAGCGCCTTCGCGCCGCCGCGATTGATGGCCCGCTCGGCTGCAGCCTTGGCAACCGCAGCGCCGGCCGTCCCCATCTGTACCTCCTGCAAGGCGACGAAGGCTTCTTCCGCCGCAGCGGCGTCGCGCGCGTGCACTGTCCATAGAGCGTCGGCATAGATCGCGGAATAGTCAGCGCGCTCGTAGCCGCCGTAAATCGAGGGATTGTCACTCTGCGCATAGACAATCTCGTCCTCGCGCGAAAAGCCGATACCGCTGCGCCACGCCGCCTTGCCGCGCCGGGCGTGACGTGCCGCAGCGAGCGCTTCGACAGGATCGCCGCCGGTTTGGAGAAGCAGCCGGGCGAAATCGGCCTTGAGGTCGTTGAGCGGACCATGCGGATCGCTGATCGCGCCCATGCCGCTCGCGAGCAATCGTGCCTTGGCCGGATCGGCATAGAAGCTGCTCTTGTCGTTCACGGGCAAGGCCAGGATTTCGCGTAGCGCGTCGATAGCATCCCCTCGCCGCCCCTGGTCGACAAGCCAGTCGCTCAGATAGGATAGCGTCACCCAGACCTGATAACCGTCGTCGCCTTCGGCGCTGCGCATGACCGCGAGTGCCCGTCGGTACCAGCTTTCGGTCTCTGAATCATTGGCGAGCCGGTCGCTGGTCGTGGCAATCTGGCGCAAGATACGGCCATACTCAAAGGACGATGCGCCATATCGCCGCCGGATCAGTTCGGCCTCCTCTTTCTCGAGCGCGACCCGCGCGGCAACATCGCCATGTCTCACCGCTTCCCCGCGCTGTCTGAGCGCGTGCATCTGCGTTTCGAAATCCGCCGACGTGTCGGCTGCGGCGAGCAGATCGGAGCTGCCGATCGCGGTAAGGAGCGTACGCGCCCGGTCCTTCTCGCCCGCAATGACCGAATCCTCGGCAAACGCCTTGAGCAATCCATCGAGCAGTTTGCGATACTCGTGTTCGAAATAGTCGGCGCCTTCGGCAGCCCCGCGCGCATAGACGGGTTCGGCAGCGAGAAGGGGGAACCAGCGGTAGCCAAGCTCGCGCCCGCGGACTGGGTCTGCCTCGCCGACCGCAACCTTCCACATCGCGAAATCGGCGAGCAGCCAATAGTCGGCACGGCAGGCATCCACGGCACAGCCCGCAAGTGCCTCAAGGCGAGGAAGCGCAGCAGCGCGCAGGATCGCGATGCCGCGCTCGCGCTGTCCAACCTCGCCCAGATAGCGCGCGAAGTCACTCATGAAGTCGCGGCGGTCGGCGGCGGCACGGTCGCAGGAGATACCCCATTCGGCACCCTCGCACCCCTCCCACCGGGGCGTGAAGCGCGTGATCGCCGCTTCAAAGGCCGCCACGCCCTCGTCTGCGCGGCCAAGATCGGCGAGAAGCTGGCCATAGAGGAGGAGAGCATCGCCGAGGTCTTTCTCGTCGCGCACGCAACCGAGCACGACCTCGCCGCCGGGCCGCCGCTCGATGCGGCCGCAGCGCGCCGCCTCTTCGGTCATCGCGGCAACATAGTCGCGGTACCAGGGCAGCGCCTCTTCGCGAAACCCGTCGGCGATCAGCGACGTCGCAAAGCCATGCTTCGCATCGGCGGCGACGAGGCTGTCGGCGCCGTGGAGCCGGGTGAGAATGGCGATCGCCCGCTCGGCGGTGCGGTGCGCGTCGGGTCGGCGCTCTGCAAGGCGAAGATGGCCCGACTGTTCGATGAGTCCTTGCGCATATTCGTCGCTTTCGGTGCCATAATATTTGGCTATGAGCGCGAGCAATTGTTCGCCGGGCCGCGCGCGCTGGTCGACCGGGGCGGCCGCGACGGCCTGCTTCTTTGCGGCGATGTCCGGCGGCTCCTGCGCGATCAGCGTGCCGGGCAGCGAACAGAGGGTGAGCAGGAGCAGCACCAGCCGTCGCTTCCATGATCGGATCATCGCGCATTCCCCCTGACGCACCTGTTAGCGCCCTGGCGGGCAAGCGGCAATTGACCATGATCACGAGGGAAGACGTCAGGCGGGCGCGGTGCCTTGCATCGGCCGCCGCGTGGCAACGCGTCGTCAAGGCGCGGCGGGAAGAGCCCGCGTTTGGGCCTTACATCAAAAACTGGCCACGATGGGGAATGAACGCAGCGAAGGGGGTAAGCGGACTTGCCCCGACCGCCGACTGAGGGCTCGCGCTTCCGGCGACGATACCAATGCCAAGCGAAACGAAAGCCGCGAGCGCCGTTAGCCGGCGCGCCGCCACATCTTCATGCCTGCGGATCGAGAGTGCGCCCATGATGCGATCATCGCGCATCAAGCGCTGCGGGCAAATCGATCCGGTTCACTATGTGAAGCTCGTCGTCGATCGGCCGTTTCGTCAAACCTCTCGAATATTGCCCATATGGGCTGCAGCTCTTCAGAGCCTACCCTGCGGCGGCGTTGCGCGATGCCACTCCCAGCCATCGCGCGGCCCGCGGCAAATGCGGGAGTACCAGCCACTCGAACAAACAGAGCGCCATCAGCGAAATCGCCAGTAGCGGCAGCATGGCGGCAAGCACCAGCAAGACCGCGACGACCCCGCCGATGCGCGCGGGAACTTGCGCGGGCGGGGGCGCCCCCAGCACCCCCGCGGGCTTGCGCCGACGCCAGATGACGAAGCCGCTGACCGCGATCACGATGAGGCCGATCGCGGTCAGCACGCCGATGAGCTGGTTCATCCACCCAAACAGCTGCCCCTCGTGCCACGCGATGCCGTATCCCACGACGCGGTCGATCACATGATCGTCGGCAAAGCCGTCGCGGCTGGTTTCGCGGCCCGTCGCCAGATCATAGGTGATGCTCGTTCGCCGCGGCCTGTCCTGCGCGTCCGAGCGGACCGTCCACGCCATGACGCCCGCCGCTCCGGGCGGGCTCGGTGCGCCGGGCGGCGTGACGATCACGGGAAAGGCGAGATGCTCGGCCTCGGCTTTCGCGACGATCATATCCAGACCGGCCTGCGGGGCACCGGTCGCGGCCATCGACATGCTGCGCGCCATCGCGGCACCACCATGCGCGGCGTGCGCATCGCCGCTCGGCGCCGGGGCTTCGCCGCCCAGCGTCCAGTCCTGCGGTCCCTTGACCCAGCCCATTTCGGTGCGCGCCGCCTTGAAGGCGCTGCCCCAGACTCCTGTCCAGGGCAGCGCCGTGACGAGCAGCAGCAGCGCCAGGCCCGACACCCAGAATCCCGTGACCGCGTGCAGGTCGCGCCAGAGCAGCCGCCGTCCGCCGCCGAAGCGCGGCCACACCACTCCGGCAAGCCGGCGGCCGCGCGGCCACCAGAGGTAAAGCCCCGACAATAGGAGCACCAGCGCCCAGCTCGCTGCCAGTTCGACGATCCAGCTTCCGGGCTTGCCGAGCAATAATTGTCCGTGGATGCGCTTGACCCATTCCATCAGGCGCGCCTCGGGCGCGATGCTGCCGAGCACCGCGCCCTGGGGAGATACGAACACGTCGCGCTGCGCGCGGCCGTCGCGCGGGACGAGATGGATCATTGCCGCATCGCCATGGCGTTCGGGCAGGCGATAGCTGGCGAACCGGGCGCCCGGGAACGCCGTCAGCGCGGCCGCCACCTGCTCCTGAGCCGTGACAGCGCGCGCAGTCGGCAGGCCCTGGAAGGCGCGTTCCTCCCATCGTTCTACCTGCGGCTTGAACAGATAGGCTGTGCCGGTCATGGCCAGCAGCAGGACGAAGGGGATGACGATCAGCCCGGCATAAAAATGCCAGCGCCAGATCGCGGCGTAGAGCGGCTGCCGCGGATCGCGCGCGCTCATAGCGCGGTGTTCCACCTGAGACCGAGCACGATGGTCCGTCCCGGATAGGGGTGATAGACGAACGCCTTTTCATCGAGCAGGTTGTCAACACCAGCCGAGAGCTCGAAACTCCCGAACCGCTTGATCGCCTTGAGGTCGACGAAGGCGAAGGTCGAGACGCAATAGAAAGTGTCGCACCGAGATGTGCCGTTATTCTCGATATTGCGATCGGGCGTGCTTTGGTAGCGGAAATTCGCGGCAAACGTCCAGTCGGCGCGGGAGCTGTAACGGATGCTGGCGTTCGCCCGCCATTTGGGCACGCGCGGGAATTTGTTGCCGACCAGCGCGGGGTTGAGCGTGTTGCGTGTCACCTCCGCATCGATCCACGAAGCGTTCGCATCGAACGATAGCCCGTCGATCAGGATGTTGTCGGCCGACAGGATCGCTTCCGCCCCCCAGGTGCGGACCTTGCCGATGTTGGTCATCAGCGTGGCTTGCGTCAGATCGCTCGTCACCGCATCGGGAATCGCGATGATCTGCGAGAAGATCGTGTCCCTGACGTCCTGCCGGTAGCCAGAGAGCGTGACCTTGACCTTACCGATCCGGCGCGTCGCCGTCAGTTGCAGGTCGATCGCGCGTTCAGGTTCAAGGTCGGGGTTGAAACCGTTGAGGTCGAGATCCCCGACATTGGGGCCATAGGCGACCAACCCGGCCTGATAGAGTTCGCGCACTGTGGGAAAGCGCGTGGCGAGCGCGGCCGAGGCGACGAATTCGCTATTATCGTCGGGCTTGAAGCTCAGCGCCGCTTTGGGCGACCAGCCCTCGCGGCTCCGTTTGGCATAGCGAAGGGTCGCGCCGCCGTTCGTCAGAAAGCCGCCTGACGCGCGCCAGGCCTCATAACGCAGGCCGAGCGTCGCCGTCAGCTTAGGCGTCAGGGCGATGGCGTCCTCGACGAACGCGCCGAGCAGCCGGGTCTCGCCGCCCGACGCATCGCGCAGGCCGGTCACGCTGGCGCGCCGCCAGTCGGACGTGGCATGCGTACGGTTGTCGTCGGCATAGCCCGCATAGGACAGGCCCAGCGCCAGCGCATGCGCGCCGAAGCGGCGTTCCGCCGTGCCGTCAAAGCTGTTCCACCCGGCGTCATTGGTCGTCAGCCGCCCGCTATTCGGGCGTTCGCCCGTCACGATGTCGAAATTGCCGGAGCGGCGTTCCCGATTGCTCAACACGTCGAACCGGCTGAATGACAGGTCGAGACTCCAGCCCGCCGCCTCGCCCGACAGGCCGATGCCCGCCAGCAATTCGGTCGATCCGGCGATTCCCCTATTGACGCCGCCGATGCCGACGAAGGTTTCCGCGCCACTGGCGCCCCGCAGGAAGCTCCGGGGGTTCAGCATATCTTCCCGATTGACGAGCAGAGCCGCGAGGCCGCGCAATTCCCAGCCGCCGCCAAGATCATATTGCGCGCGCAGGCGGAATTGATCCTCGGTGGAATCGACCGTCGAATCCTGTGCGCCGATCCGCAGGAAGGAGAGCTCGCTGTCGACGATGGACTGATCGTCATAAAGCGAAGAGGCGCTGACCGTCCGCCATTCCTGCGGCTGCCCTTCATTCTCGAAATGGCGGTAGCCGATCGAAACGCCGCCGCGATCGCCCAGAACGAAATCGAACCCGGCGTCGACCGACCAGCCGAACAGGTCTTCGTCGGTACTGTAGTATTTGTAATTCTGGCCGAATATCTGCGCGCTCAGCTGTGCTGCCGTTTCGGTGATTTCGCGTGTCTTGACGAGCATGGTCCCGCCCATCGAATGGCCCGAATAGCGCGCCGACGTCGGCCCATAAATGATTTCCGCGCGCGCGATGTCGTCGGGGGCCAGCACCGCCCATTTTGGCGCGGTAAGGAAATCGGCGCCGAGAAAGTTGGAGATGGTGAAGCCGTCCACCGTCACCAGCGCGCGCGGCGTCTGGGTCGTGTGCATGTTGCGGAACGACAGCGTCGCGTTGGCATCGCCGATATAGCGTTTGCGGACGATCAGCGCGGGCGCGTAGCGCACCACGTCCTCGGCATTGATCGCGTTGATCGCCGCGATCTGCTTACCGCCGACGGCGACGCCGAGCGCAGCCGTCCTGAGGTCCTGTAACTCGCAATTTTCAAGTTGCGCCGTGACGATGATGACGGACGGTGAAGCGCGAAGGGCGTCATCGTCGGCGGTTTCGGCAGCGGCGGCTGGAAGCGACATGCAGAAGGCGCTGGCGACGAGGCCGACCGGAATCGGAAGTCGGGGCATGAACCTTGGTGGTCCTTCTACTCGCGTTCGTTGCTCAGCGCGCACCGCGAGCAGCCGCCGACTGAAATCGGCGCACGCGGCGATGTCGACTGGGGTGCTCCGGCTCTCCGGCGAGGATCAAGGATCGCCCGGAGAGCCGGAACGGGGGAAAGGACATCTCCTTCCGGAGCGAGGTCAGGGAACCAGGATAAGATCGCCTCGCCCCATGGCCGGGTCGGCATCGTTCGAGAACATGAGGACGGCCATCGCGCCCGTATGCGCATGGGACATCGAGTGATCGACGATCACGTTCGCCCCCTCAACCGGCGAAATCAGATCGAAGGTTGCGCCGTCGCCGGGGCCGACCACCATGCTCTGCATCCCGACCTTTTTATTCGCGGGATTACCGCTCGGATAGACCGCGTCCCAAATGCCCGCGATCGGATGGAGCGAGGAAAATTCATTGGGTCCGGCGTTGATGAAATAGACGCGAACCCGTTCACCTGGCTTTGCGACCAGCATCTTGGTCGCCGCCGGGTCGTGCACAGGGTCATATTTGAACGCGACGCCATTGAAGACCACGTTCGACCAGTCGGATTTCATGATCGAGTGCAGATTGTCCGGGTTGGCGTATACTTCGGACTGGACCAGAACATATTCGCGGTCGGCCTTGGGAAGCGCATTGGGGTCCTTGGGATCGACCAGAATAACCCCGAACATGCCGCGGGCGATATGTTGGTACATCGGGTCCGAGCCGCAATGATAATAGAAGGCGCCAGGATGCGTTGCGACGAACTGGAACGTCTTGGTCTCACCCGGCTTGATCGCCTCGAAATCCTGAACCACGTCGACGCGCGCGGCGTGCAGGTCAATCGAATGCGAATTCTTGCTTGTAGCATCGTTGGTCAGGACAATGGTGACGGTGTCGCCTTCCGTCACACGGAGCAGCGGGCCGGGCACCTGACCCTCGAATGTCCACGACGCCTGCATCGTTCCCTTGTTGTCGATGGGAAGCGACACTTCCTTGGCAGTCAGCGTCAACGTTACCTCTTTGGCGAAACTGGGCTGACTGGCCATGGCAATGAACGCTGAAGCGGCCAGCAATATCGATCTACGCATACATATAACCCCTGCTCTGAATGAACTTATTGTGCCGTGCCGCACTTGCAGACATAGATGAGATAGTCCGCCATATCTTCGATCTGTTCCTTGGAAAGAACGGCCGACCAAGCCGGCATCAGTGCGGATTTGTTCACCGATCCTCCGCCTTCCGATATTGCCTTGATCATCTGGTCACGTGGCAGCGAGGACATGCCAGCGGTATCGCTATGATCCCGCGGCTGAACCGAAAGGCCGACGGTATTCACCCCCTTGCCATTGCGCTGGACGCCGTGGCACTGGGCGCAATAGATATCGTAAAGGTGCGCCGACGCCGCGATCTTGGGGCTTTCGCTTCCCGCTGTCGCAGGCTGGTGAGTGGCGATGGCGCCGGTCAATGCAACCAGACCCAACGCGGCAATCCCGAAGCGGATCATCACTCTTTCTCCTTCCCAAGCGACATGAGATATCCGGTGATGCGCTGAAGATCGGGCTCGGACAGGGTCAGCGTCGGCATCCAGACATGGGGATCGAACTGCTGCGGGTCCTTCATATAGGTGATGACATAATCGGCCCGCAGACGCTGGCCCGCGTCATAAAGCTCCGGCCCGGAAAGCCCGCCTGTGCCCGCCGCGCTCTGATGGCAGGCGATGCATCCGCGCAGCTTCGAAAAGGCCAGCTTGCCCATCGCCGCATTGGCGGATTCAGGCTTGAACGCACCTTCTTTAACGAGTCCGCCGCTCTTCAACTGCATCAGCTCGTCAGCCAGTTTCGTCGCGGCTTCCGCATCCACAGCGGGATGCTTCTCGACAGCGGCCGTGTCGATCGTGTCCCGGGGCTCGCCGGGTTTGGCGTGTTTGAACCACAGCACGCCGCCCGGGCGGATGACGGTCGGCTTTTGCAGCCAGGTGACGAGCCATTCCTTGTTGAACTTGTCGCCCGCATACCAGAGGTCGGGGCCTTTCCGCGTCCACAAGCGGTCCACCGTAGCCTCGGCCGGCTTCGTCAAAGCGTGGCACGATGCGCATTGGCGGGTCAGTTCGGACCCGGCTGCCTGGGCATCCACAGCGGTCGGGCGGAAGGCAAGCGCCACGAGGACGGCCCCCGCACTCGCCGCAAAGATCAATGAAGCTTTCATCGTGCGACTCCTCAAGCGACCGGGGTGCCCTTGAAATTGGGGTTCGTATGGATGCCGTGGGGTTTGCGAAGGCTCTCCTCGTAATAGAAGTCCGGCACGAACTCCTTGTGCGCCCAGTGGTAATAGGATTGATCGCGCGGGATGCCGTCATATTCGATGAGCGTCATGACCCCGCCATGCGGCGTGTGGCCGTTCATTGTGTGGCTGTCGATATGGTCGTGGATCATCCAGCGGCCCGGATTGTCGCAGCGCAGGATGATGTCGTATCGCTCGCCGGGGCCGACAAGCACGGTATCGGCGTTGATCGGCGCGGGAAGCTGATGGCCGTCCTTGAAGACGATCTGGAACACATGTCCATGGATGTGGATCGAATGGAAGCCGCCCCCGGCGCCGAACATGCGCAGACGAATAACGTCGCCCTCCTTGACGCGGATGGGCTGCGTTTCGGGGAAGGATTTGCCGTTGATCGTGAAATAGTCGAACACGTCGCCCGGCATGCCGCCTTGGCCGAGCTTGTCGGCCCATGACGACGCCCACTCCGAAAACATCAGGATATAGTCGCCCGTGACTTCGCGCTCGATCGGTGCGGGTTTGATGGGATCGATAATGAACGGCCCCCACATGCCGCGCGTCGCAACATGCTCGTTCACATTGACGTGGCAATGATACCACATCGTCCCCGCTGGCTCGGCAACAAACTTGTAGGTGAAGCTATCGCCGGGCTGGATGCCAAGCTGGGTCATGTCGGGAACACCGTCCATTTCCCAGCTTCCTCGCTGCAAGAGGCCGTGCCAGTGGATCGTATGGGGAAGGGTCGTCAGATTGTTGAGAACGACCTCGACATGATCCCCCTCGCGGACGTGAAACAGCGGTGCGGGAACCTGGCCGGCATAGGCAAAAGTCTGGAACGTCTGCTGCCCGACCAGCGTGATTCGGGTTTCCTCGATGTTCATCTCGAACTTGTGCTGCGCCGCCTGTCCGCGCGGCTTTCCAGCAGCGGCAGTCCTCTCTTTTCCAGCGGCATCGGATGACACGGCAGTCAATGCCGGAACCGCAACGGCTGCCCCCAGCCCTTTGAAAACGGCATCGCGTCGCGTGATTTGTGTCATCATTCATCCTTATAAGATGTATTTAAGATACATATTTTATATGAACGCAAAACCGGCCTGTCCAGCATTAAGATCAGCTGCTCCAATTTTAATCGAATCTGGCGCTATTGCGCGGGCGGGCGTGGATCGGACCCCGTTCAAAATCGCCCCGGCCCCAATCGATCCCCACAGGGCTTTCGGGCAGATCCTTCGGCGAAGGACCGAGTCGGCGGACAGGATTTTCGTGCACGAGCTCCAGGGTCAGGCGCGTGGGCTGGACCGGTCGGGCGCGTTCCTCTATTGAGGTTGCCAGGATAATCGCGGTCAGGAGAACTATGTGCGGTTCACCCGCTATACGGATTATTCGCTTCGGGTTTTGATCCATCTCGCGCTTCACGATGAACGCTTGTGCAAGATCGGTGAAATTTCGCGCATCTACGGCGTGTCACATAATCACCTTATGAAGGTCGCAAACGCGCTGGCTCATGACGGCTTCATCGAGACGGTGCGGGGTCGTTCAGGCGGTATGCGTCTGGCGCGCCCGGCCGATCAAATCAGTGTCGGCGAAGTCGTGCGACGAACCGAAGAAGGTTTCGAATTAGCCGAATGCTCTGGTTGCTCCCTGTCGCCTGCCTGCGGTCTCACGGGCGTTCTGGCAAAGGGTATGCAGGCCATGATGAATGTCTTCGATACCTACAGCGTTGCGGATCTGCTGACCGACCGTGATGCGATGCGGCGCCTGATGGCCCGGCAACCCCTGTTGGGAATCGGTCTCGGTGAAGAAGGTTAATGAGAAATGCCGAGTGCCGAGCGTCTTTCTATCCCTAATGCATCCATTTGCTGATGGAAATGAGGGGCAAGTTTGCAACCTGGCCTGGGAATGGACAAGCCGGATGCATCAGATCGCTTCCATTATAAGATTATAACAAGTGTGTGCCCTGGAATGCGGGAAAGACGTTCATCCCGCATAGGCGAACCGACGCTCCTTGGTCGCCGTGAAGCGGATCGCGGGGTGCCGCTGGGTGACATAGCCGACCTCCCACGCATCCTTCGCCATGAACACGGGGGCGCCATCCCGATCGGCCGCGCTCGCGCCGCGGTGATCGGCCTGGAAGGCCTTGAGGGCTGCCGGATCGTCACTCGCGATCCAGCGTGCGGTGTCCCATGGCGATGCCTCGAGCCGCGCTTCGACCTTATATTCCGCCTCGAGGCGGCTGATCAGCACGTCGAGCTGCAGCTGGCCGACGACGCCGACGATCATGTTCGATCCGATTTCCGGGTAAAAGACCTGGATGATCCCCTCCTCGGCCATATCGTCAAGCGCCTTCCTGAGTTGCTTTGTCTTGGTGGGATCGACCAGCGCGACGCGGCGCAGGATTTCGGGGGCGAAATTGGGAAGGCCGGTAATGGTGATGTCGGTGCGCTCCGACAGTGTATCGCCGACGCGCAATGTGCCGTGGTTCGGAATGCCGATAATGTCGCCCGGGAAAGCCTCCTCTGCCATCTCGCGGTCCTGCGCGAGGAACAGCATCGGCCTGCTGATGGCGATCGCCTTGCCGGTCCCTCCCTGCATGAGGCGCATCCCGCGCTCGAACCTGCCCGAACACAGCCGCATGAAGGCGATGCGGTCGCGGTGCGCAGGGTTCATGTTCGCCTGCACCTTGAAGACGAAACCGGTGACCGTGTCGTCATCGGGACGCACAGGCGCAGGCTCCGCAGGCTGCGGCTGGGGGCCAGGTGCATGTTTCGCAAGCGCGGTGAGAAGGTCGACGACGCCAAACTCCTTGAGCGCCGACCCGAAATAGACTGGCGTCAAGTCGCCGTTCCGGTAGGCGTCGACGTCGAAGGGCGCATAGCAGGCCGAGGCAAGTTCGGTTTCTTCCTTAAGGTGCGCGAGCGCATCCCAACTGAGCTCGGCCGCAAGCGCGGGGTCTTCGAGCCCTGAGACACCGATGCGATCGCCTTCAAACATGCGCGAGGCATCGCCGCCTGGCTTCATGATCGCGGGATCGACAAGATCGTAGAGCCCTTCAAACTGACCGCCCATGCCCGCGGGCCAGTTCATCGGGCAGACATCAAGCGCCAGGCGATCGGCGACCTCGTCGAGCAGCTCGAATGGCGGCAGACCTTCGCGATCCACCTTGTTGACGAAGGTGATGATCGGGACCGAGCGCAGACGGCAGACCTCGAACAGTTTCAATGTCTGAGGTTCAATGCCTTTCGCTGCGTCGATGACCATCACCGCGCTGTCGACAGCGGTCAGCGTGCGATAGGTGTCTTCACTGAAGTCCTCGTGTCCCGGCGTATCGAGCAGGTTGAAGACCAGACCATCATGCTCGAAGGTCATCACCGACGAGGTGACCGAGATTCCGCGCTGCTGCTCGATCTTCATCCAATCCGACCGAGCCCGCCGCGCCGCGCCCCGCGCCTTCACCTCGCCCGCCATGTGGATCGCGCCGCCCGCGACGAGGAGCTTTTCGGTGAGCGTCGTCTTGCCCGCATCAGGGTGCGAGATGATGGCAAAGGTTCGGCGGTCGGGATGCTTGGACATGGCGCGGGCGCCTAGCAGGTGGGACGGCAGGTGGAAAGGGGCTGGCGCCGCTGCGCGAGCGGGCGCATGCTGCGGCCATGCGAATGCTTCTTCTCGCCTCCGCTCTCCTCGCCCTACCCGCCGCTGCGCAAGAGGCGCAGCTGATCGGCGCGTATCGGCTATCCGAGGGTCCCGATGCGGCGGGCGGGCTGCTCATTCAGGCGGACGGCCGATTTCAATATGGCCTCGCGGTCGGGGCTCTCGACGAACGGGCCGAGGGACGATGGGAGAGGCGCGGCGATCAGCTTTGCCTATTCACCGAGCCCAAACCCGTCCCGCCAGCGTTCGAGAAAGGCCCGCTCATTGAGGTGGATGAACAGGTGCCGACCTTGCTCGTGACCGGCCCCGATGACGACGGCGTGCCGGGAGTTGATTTCGTCATCGGTTTCGACGGCGGGGAGCCGGCGACTGGCTATACGCAATATTACGGTTGGACGATGCCGGGGGACGACAAGCGCCTTCCCCGCTGGGTCGAGGTGGGCGCGCCAATCTATGGTCTCGCCGTGCAGCGGTTCGACTTCTCCGAAAGCGACGGAGGCCGGCTGCGCATCGCCATCATCCCCAACGACATGGGCATCGTCGATTTCAAGGGCGCCTGCGTCGAACGGACCGAACAAGGCGCGGTCCTCCACCGCGCCGAGGGTGACATGCATTTCGTGCGTCTGGGCGATCCGGAATAGCGCGCGAGGCCATGGCCTGAAACGCCGTCTTGGCCGCCTTCCCCTCTTGCACTCCCTTTTCAAATGCGCCACACCTTTACGTGAACGTAAAGGTAAAGCACCCGCGAGAGGATTCTTCCCCATGACCGATGTCCCGAGTTTCGAAACGATCAAGTTCGAGGTCGCCGACCATGTCGCGACGATCACGCTCAACCGTCCGGAGCGCCTGAACTCCATGCCGCCCGCGATGGCCGACGATATTCGCGGCGCGCTTGATTATCTCCCGTTGCTCGGGGCACGCGCGCTCCTGATCACGGGCGAAGGCCGCGGCTTCTGCTCGGGGGCGGACCTCGCGGGGGACCGGAACTCGTCGGCCGTTGGCGGCGGCGCCAACAGCCGCAAGGCGCTGCGCAATCACTATAACCCCATGCTCCTCGCCCTCTCGAATCTCGACATTCCGGTGGTCGTCGCGGTCAATGGTCCTGCCGCGGGCGTCGGATGCAGCTTTGGCCTGTCAGGCGATTTCACGATCGCGGGCAAGAGCGCCTATTTCCTTCAGGCCTTCGTCAATATCGGCCTCGTCCCCGACGGAGGCTCCTCGTGGCTCCTGCCCCGTCTTGTTGGCCTCCCACGCGCCGCCCAGATGATGATGCTCGGCGAGAAGATCGGCGCCGAGCAGGCGGCCGAATGGGGCCTCATCTACAAATGCGTCGAGGACGCCGCCTTGATGGAGGAAGCAAGGGCGCTGGCGACGCGCCTTGCGAACGGGCCGACCGTTTCGCTCGGCGCGATGCGCCGCATATTGCGCGAAGGGCTCTCGCAAAGTTATGCCGCGACGCTCGATGCCGAGGCGATGGGCCAATATATCGCAGGCAACAGCGCCGACGCGGCCGAGGGCATTCTGGCATTCCAGGAAAAGCGCAAGACCGCCTTCCAAGGAAAGTAGGGGCGTTCGCCCCCGGCCAAAGCCGGGGGGCCCCGGGGTGCTGAGAAAAGGCCGCAGTTCCTGCTGGCGACCATGGGCCTGGAAGGAAGCTATTCGGCCGCACCCTCGACCATCACCTTTTTGTAGATGCTGTTCTTGGGATAGGAACAAAGGCGCATCACCATGGGCTCGAAAAATTCGAGCGGTAGCGTGTCATAGTCGGGGTCGAACGCCGGCTGATCATATTTCTCGCAGAATTCGGCGCAGGCAGCCGCATAGGGATGGTCGCGGAACCGGTCGCGCATGTCGCGGTCGAGGCCGATATAGTGGAAGAAATAATGGCCCTGGAAGATGCCGTGATGCTGGACGATCCAGTGGTTCTCTTCCGACAGAAAGGGCTTGAGGATCGCCGCTGCGACGTCGGGGTGATTGAAGGCGCCGAGCGTGTCGCCGATGTCGTGAAGAAGCGCCATCACGACATATTCCTCGTCGCGTCCGTCGCGGTGTGCGCGCGTCGCGGTTTGAAGGCAGTGCGCGAGCCGGTCGACCGGAAAACCGCCATAGTCGCCGGCAAGAAGTTTCAGGTGCTCGAGGATGCGCGCGCCGTTACGGGGCGCAAATTCCTTCTGCTCGGCCGCGATGATGTCCCAGTCTTCCTGCGTACCCTCGGTCATCGCGCGGAATGTCGCGCGCGGATGCGTCACGTCGTTCATTGGCGGCTCTCCCAATTCCAGTCGGGCAGTCTACGCCAAGCGTTGCACTTTGCAACCTTGCGCCGATCGATCAGCCGCCGGCCGGGTCGCTGCTGTCGACGCCGTATTTCAATGCCTCTTCGCGCGTCAGGCAACGCCGGGTCGACTGGTCGGGGCCGCTGCCCTTCACCGCCTTTTGCTGGTACATGACGTCGGTCAGAAGCTTGCGCGACACCCCCATCTTGATGAGGAAATCATTGTCCTCGCTTGCGAGCAACGCTGCATCCTGCTCGACATCGCCGATGAGCTCGGTGGTTGCATCGGTGCCCATTGCAACGCTCATGTCGATCGTGCTCCGGTCGCCCGTACGCGTGAACATATGGACGATAAACAATCCGCCCGGATCCACATAGCGCGGGATTCCACCCATGAAGACGAAATTGCACGCGCTGAAACAGGCCCAGCCCGAGGGAATGCGGGTCGTGATACCCATGTTCGAGCGGATAACCCGTCCCGCTGCGTTGCCCGCGCGCGCGTCGCCGCCCGGTGAGCTCAGCCAGATTTCGGTCACGTCGGGATTGGCCGCAAGAGCGGCTTTCAGCCGCTCGGGCAAACCAGGATCGACGCGCCCTTCGGCGAGCAGAATCTTGACGCCGCCGCGCTCCACAGGGGTGAGCACCATCGTCGGATTGGCGGACCAGTTGGGGTGCAGCGGACAGGTCGGATTGGCCGGATCCTTCGCCGGTGTCGCGCCGAGCGTCAACAGAGCCGCCAGGCCCAAGACAAGGCGCGCTGTCTGCTTCATGCCTGCGCCAGCGTATAGCGCGGCTGGCCAGGTTCGCGGCACATGCGCTTTGTCGCGCGCGTTTCCTCGCCATCGACGATGATGAAATCGGTGACATTGATGCACTGGCGTCCGCCCGCCTCGTCGTTGCGCGCGATGATCGTCGATGTTCCGCTCACATTCTCGCGCGTTTCGCTCGTCCAGCTAGCCGTCGATCCGACTTCCTCGCCGCGCACCGCTTCTTCGGTCGCCTTGGCCGCCTGGACCTGCTCGGCGGGGTCGAGCTTGCAGGCGATAGCGTTGGTGAGCGTGTCGCTGACTTCGGATATCGGGACATAGCTGTAGACGCCGGCCTTGCTCGCCGCGCTTCCGATCGCTTCGTTCAGGACGCCGCCGAGGATATTCCGCCCCGCCCGGCTGCCCTTCTTGCCCTTGGGACAGCCGCCATTGTCCTCGCTGCTGTCGGGGCTGGGTGTCGGCGTCGCGACCTTGCGCAGAATGCTGCCGAATTGCGCCTGCGCAGGCGTGACCGCCATCGCTGCGATCGCCGCCCAGGCGGGAATGAAATAATATCGTCTCATGCGCTGCTCCCGGACCTGTTGAGGCCTTGCTTATAGCGCGGAATCTAGTCGCCGCTGTGATTTCGATCAATGGCACAAAGATTGTCATGCCAGCCGGTTGAAATTATCGCCAAACTGGCTCAGACAACGGGCCATGCTCTCGCAGAAGACCCGCTACACCATCCGCGCCTTCCAGCACCTCGCCGACCATTGGGGCAAGGGTCAGGTGCAACTGGCCGACATTGCGGAAGCGCAGAATATCCCCCCCAAATTCCTGACCGTGATCCTGTCGGAAATGGCACGCGAGGGGCTATTGATATCGCAGCGGGGCCGCGACGGAGGCTATCAGCTCGCGCTGCCCCCGATCGATATCAGCTATGGCGACCTCGTTCGGCTGACGCGCGGATCGCTTGCGCTTGTGCCGTGCGCGAGCCGTAACGCGCACGAACATTGCAAGAATTGCCTGCCTGAAAAGGAATGCCGGATGCGCAGCCTGATGCTCAAGGTGCGCGACGATACGGCCGCGATCCTCGACAGGATCACGCTTGCCGACCCGATCCGTATGGAGCCCTTGTTCGAAACGGAAGACGCCGCGCAGTAGCGCGGCGTCCTGAATTGCTCACGATGGCCCTGGCTCAGGGGCTGACAGGCGCGTCATCATCGTTATCGGCGATGATGATGATTGCCGTGATACCGGCCAATAGACCAAGAAGGCCGATCAGCCAGCTCGAATTACCCTCAAGCTTGCTCTGACCGCTGCTCGCCGACACTGCGGAGACACCGCTATAGGCTTGCGCCGCCGAGGCCGTCACGGGCGCAGCGACCATCGATGTGGCGACGAGCGCGAGCGCCGCTTTCTTGAACAGGGTCATATGTTTCTCCGTCTGCTGGACCGTTGCGTCAGCCGAAGTAACGAACATGCGAGACACTCGATCCCCGCCGACAGCTCGCTTCACCGGCAAATCAGCACGGCACATGGCGAAGGCGGCGCGAAGATCCCGCGCGGAAAGACGGCGCGGATCGAGCCAGGCCCGATAGCCGTCGGCATTGTCCGTCATGTCGAACTGTTCACCGAACACCTTGCCCGGCCCCGCCGCGTCGATCGACGCGACCGCGGCCGCCACTTTCTCGGCATCGCGCGAAAAAAAGGCGACGTCGGCGCCCTCGGCAGCGAAAATCTTGAGCGCGGCAAGCCCCAAACCGTGCGCGCCGCCGTTCATGATCACTTTCTTGCCAGCCAGCCCGAGATCCATCGCATCCTCCTCCGTTCATCTTGAGGCGGAGAGCATCTGGCTCATTCGAGAGCGAACATCAGCAAAAATGGGAGCCACCATCTTTCCACATCCCCATGGGGTCGCAAAAGATGGCCGGCTTTCCAAGGAAAGCATTTCAATGTGATGGGAAGGTGGGAAAATGGTGGAGCCTACCGGGATCGAACCGGTGACCTCTACAATGCCATTGTAGCGCTCTCCCAGCTGAGCTAAGGCCCCATGCCATTTTTCAGGATCGCTCTGGGTCGTGCGATCGGGACGCCGCCTTTACCAGCGCGCGTCCTATATGCAAGGGGCCAAATGCATCAAGCGATGCTTTTTTGGCCCCCCGCCTTTCGGTCAGCTTTCGTCGTCCTCGTCGTCGCCGGTCGCAACGCCAAGATCGTCGTCGCCGCCAAGATCGACGTCGTTATCGGGTGAATCGCTGTCTTCGTCGACATCGACGTCCAGATCCAGATCGTCGTCAGACTCGGTTTCCTTGCTCACCTTGCCGGGCTTCTCAGCCTCTTCGAACGGCATCGGCTGCTTCGATTTGAGCACCGATTCCGGGATCCAGGCGTAGCCGCAATTGATGCAGGTAACGGGATCGTCGTTGGTCAGATCATAGAATCGGGTGGCGCATTTCGGGCAGCTGCGTTTCGTGCCCCATTCAGCTTTTATCATACAAGCCTCTTAAACAACTGAAAACAGTCAGATAATTTTGGAAGAAAATCACCACGTCGTGGCCGATCCATCAAATCGGCGTGCGCCTTGCCAGATTGTCGGGCTGCTGTCAAAAGCGCGGCGCCATGACCGATCCCCTCTCCAGCCCGCGCCGCTTTTGCGCGTCCCCGCCGCTCACCGGCCGGATCACCATACCCGGCGACAAGAGCATCTCGCACCGCGCCTTGATGCTGTCCGCGCTCGCCGTGGGCACGAGCCGCGTGACCGGACTGCTCGAAGGTCATGACGTCCTTGCCACCGCAGCGGCGATGCGCGCCATGGGCGCGCGGATCGAGCGGACAGGCGAAGGCGCCTGGGAGATCGCCGGCGTCGGTGTGGGCAGCCTGCTTCAGCCAGCGGGCGCGCTCGACATGGGGAACAGCGGCACCTCGACCCGTCTCCTCATGGGCCTTGTTGCGAGCCATCCGATCACCGTGACCTTTACGGGCGATGCCAGCCTCTCGGGGCGCCCCATGGGACGCGTCATCGACCCGCTTTCGCAAATGGGCGCCGACATAGTCGCCTCGCCCGGAGGCCGCCTGCCGCTGATGGTCCGCGGGCTCGCGCCCGCCATCCCCCTTGCCTATCGCCTGCCGATGGCCTCGGCGCAGGTGAAGAGCGCCGTACTGCTCGCCGCACTTAATACAGCCGGGATCACCGAGGTAATCGAGCCGGTCCCGACACGCGATCATAGCGAGCGCATGCTCCAGGCTTTCGGCGCCGAGCTCAGCGTTGACACGGACAGCGACGGCGCGCGGCATATCCGCATCCTTGGCGAGGCCGAGCTGAAGCCGCAGACGATTGTCGTGCCCGGCGACCCCTCGTCGGCCGCCTTCTTCCTCGTCGCAGCGCTCCTCGTTCCCGGTTCGGACGTCACCATCCTCAATGTGGGCCTCAATCCGACGCGCGCCGGCCTTATCGACATTCTCCGGCAGATGGGCGGTGACATCGCTCTGCTCGGCGCGCGCGAAGTCGGGGGAGAGCCGGTTGCAGACCTCCACGTGCGCCACAGCGCGCTCAGAGGGATCGAGGTCGACCCCGCAGTCGCACCGAGCATGATCGATGAGTTTCCGATCTTTTTTGTTGCCGCCGCGCTCGCGCAAGGACGCACGGTCACGACGGGCCTTGACGAACTGCGCGTCAAGGAAAGCGACCGGCTCGCGGTCATGGCCGCGGGGCTCGAGGCGATAGGCGCCCGCGCCGAAGAAAGCGCGGACGGCCTCGTTATCGACGGCAGCGGCGGCGAGCCCCTGCCCGGCGGCGCACTGATCGCAGGCCACCTCGACCACCGCATCTGCATGAGCTTCGCAATTGCGGGCCTCGTCAGCAAGGCGCCGGTCGAGATCGACGACATGGCACCTGTGGCGACGAGTTTTCCCAATTTCGAAGCTTTGCTCGCGGGTCTGCAGCCGTGATCATCGCTGTCGACGGCCCCACCGCTTCGGGCAAGGGCACGATCGCACGGGCGCTGGCGGCCCATTTCGGGCTGCCGGTGCTGGACACGGGCCTGCTCTATCGCGCGGTCGGCTATCAGACGCAGCTTAACCATGGCGACCCCGACAATGCCGCCGACGCGCTAGAGGCCTGCGATTTTCCCGCCAGCCTTCTCGATGACCCCGCGCTGCGCTACGAAAGCACCGGCAGCCTCGCCAGCCGGGTGTCGGTTCACGCGGAGGTGCGCCGCGCGCTGCTTCAGCGCCAGGTCGATTTTGCAAACCAGCCGGGCGGCGCGGTGCTCGACGGACGTGACATCGGCACGGTTATCGCGCCGCACGCCGACGCGAAGCTGTTCGTCACGGCAACGCCCGAAGAGCGCGCGCGTCGCCGCCACGCCGAAATGCTGGAGCGCGGGGTCGAGGTGAGCTACGAGGCCGTGCTCGCCGATGTCCACGCGCGCGACGCGCGCGATACGGGCCGCGCCGACGCGCCGCTCCTTCGCGCCGAGGACGCTTTGCTCCTCGACAACAGCGACATGGGGGTAGATGAAGCGATCGCAGCGGCAATCGCTTTCGTGAGCGAAAAGGTCAGGCGACCCAGTTGAACTCGGGCAGGCGCGCGCGCTCCGGCGCCGCGGGCGCATGATAGACACAGGTTTCACCCACCCCTTTCAGCATCTCGGTATGCGGCGGACCAAAATCGGCGCGATCCCGCGCGCGCAGCCACGTGCTTTCCGAAATCGCGATGCCATTGACCGGCGCCGTTCCTTCGAGCCGTGCTGCCATGTTTACGGTCTCGCCCCAATAGTCATAAGCCATTCGGGTCGCCCCGATCACCCCGCCGACGACGGGGCCGCTGTGGATGCCAGCGCGCAGACCCAAGTCGGTGCCCGCGACCGCCTGGAGGTCGCATACCCCTGCCAGCACGTCGCGCGCGAAGGCTATGGCGGCGTCTGCACTGTTGCCGCTCGTTACATTGCCGCCTGCGATGGCGAGATAGGCGTCGCCGATCGTCTTGACCTTTTCGACCCCGCGCTTTGCCGCGCAGGCATCGGCATGGTTGAAGAAGGCGTTGAGCACCTCGACGAGATGCCCGGGCGAGACGCGCTTTGCGAGCCTCGTGAAGCCCACCATATCGATGAAAATCACGCTCGCATCGGCATAGGCATCGGCAACCATTCGCCCGTCGCGGATCCGTTCGACGGCCGCGGGTGGCAGCATATTGTAGACCAGCTCCTCATTCTTCCGGCGCTCGGCCTCGAGGGCTTCGGAAAGTGCAAAGGCGCCCCGGCTCGAGCGATCAATCGCGAGGTTGATCGCGATCATGATCATGGCGCCGCTCCCATAGCTGAGCAGCGCGTACCACAGCCCGGCGCTATGGCTTTGCACTGGCAGGACTGTGGCCAGGAAGACCGTGAAGTCGAGCGCGAGCCACAGCAGGAAGAGCCGCGGCCGGCCCGCAAGGGCAACAGCCGCAAAGGCGCTAACCGAAAGGCGGTTGATGACGCCAACGGCATGCATGTCCTCGTGCATGTCGATGAGCTCGTCGAAAAGAACGAGGTTGATATGTCCAACAAGGAACATGATCCCGAGGAGCGCCGCAAAATCAATTGCTGGCTGCTCGATATAGGAGGGCCAGAAGGTCGAGCCGACATAAGCCCCCGCAAGAAGCAAGGTGCATCCCAAAAGCAAGGCGAGCGCCGCGGTATCAGAAAGGTTCAGGAACATCGGGTTCGCGATCGTGTAGGCGAGCGCGACGAGCATGAAGAGCACGCCGTAGATACGCACGAAGGGCAGCCGCAGTGTGCGCGCGGCAACCTGAAACCGTGCCTCGACCGTCTGATCGGCGAACCGGCCGCCTGATTCCCTTTGCATAAGATCCCCCTCGATGAGGCAGATCTATCGCCCAGGTCTTACGATGGCGTTTACCCGTCCTTTCGCCTTGCTTCTCGGGCCGTTCCCTCATATATGCGCCGCGTCCAACGGGCGATTTTGCCGGTTGCGGCGCAGCTTGGCCGCCGCTCCAAAGGAGCGTCGGGCGTGACAGGGCGCACCTGTCGCGCCCCTTTTGCTTTGCCTGCGCCCGCCGCGACGCCGTTCCCGCGGATGTCCCGACTTGCATCCGGCAGACGGGACGGATCGGCCAAAAGACCAGCGGAACCAACCGCTTGGCCGGAACAATGATGTAAGGACAAACCCATATGGCCTCTACGGCTTTTCCGACGCGCGACGATTTCGCCGCGATGCTCGATGAATCGCTGGGCGGCGCCGACGGCGGCTTTGAAGGCCGCGTTGTCAAAGGCACCGTGACCGGAATCGAAAATGACCTGGCAGTGATCGACATTGGCCTGAAGAGCGAAGGCCGCGTGCCGCTTCGCGAGTTCGCCATGCCGGGCCAGAAGGCCGATCTCAAGATCGGTGACGAAGTCGAAGTTTATGTCGACCGCGTCGAAAACGCCAATGGCGAAACCATGCTGTCCCGCGATCGCGCCCGCCGCGAAGCCGCCTGGGACCGCCTCGAAGAAGAATTCAACAAGGAAGCCCGTGTCGAAGGCGTTATCTTCGGCCGCGTCAAGGGCGGCTTCACCGTCGATCTCGGCGGCGCCGTCGCCTTCCTTCCGGGTTCGCAGGTCGATATCCGCCCGGTTCGCGACGTCGGCCCGCTCATGGACCTGCCGCAGCCCTTCCAGATCCTCAAGATGGATCGCCGGCGCGGCAACATCGTCGTGTCGCGCCGCGCCATCCTCGAGGAAACGCGCGCTGAACAGCGCTCGGGCCTCATCCAGAACCTGGAAGAAGGTCAGATCATCGAAGGCGCGGTCAAGAACATCACCGATTATGGTGCGTTCGTCGACCTCGGCGGCATCGATGGCCTGCTCCATGTCACCGACATGAGCTACAAGCGCGTCAACCATCCGAGCGAAGTCATCAACATCGGTGACACCGTCCGCGTCCAGATCATCCGCATCAACCGCGACACGCAGCGCATCAGCCTCGGCATGAAGCAGCTCGAGAGCGATCCCTGGGAAGGCGTTGCCGCCAAATATCCAGTCGGGGCGAAACTCAAGGGAACGGTCACGAACATCACCGATTACGGCGCGTTCGTCGAGCTCGAGCCCGGCATCGAGGGCCTCGTCCACGTCAGCGAAATGTCGTGGGTCAAGAAGAACGTCCATCCCGGCAAGATCGTTTCGACCAGCCAGGAAGTCGAGGTCATCGTCCTCGAAGTTGACAGCGAAAAGCGCCGCATTTCGCTTGGCCTCAAGCAGGCGCAGTCGAACCCCTGGGGCGCCTTTGCAGAAGCGCACCCGGTTGGCAGCGTCGTCGAGGGCGAAGTCAAGAACGCGACCGAGTTCGGCCTGTTCGTCGGCCTGCCCGGCGACGTCGACGGCATGGTCCACATGTCGGACATCGCCTGGGGCATCTCGGGCGAAGAAGCGCTGCACCTCCACCGCAAGGGCGAGCAGGTTCAGGTTGTCGTGCTCGACGTCGACGTCGAGAAGGAACGCATCAGCCTTGGCATCAAGCAGCTTGAAAAGGGTGCTCCCGCGATCGGCGCCGGTGCCGCAGCGGGCTCGCTGAAGAAGAACGACGTCGTCACCGTCACCGTCCTTGAAGTCCGTGACAACGGTCTCGAAGTGCAGGCAGGCGACGATGGCGCGACCGGTTTCATCAAGCGCGCCGACCTCGGCCGCGACCGCGACGAACAGCGCCCCGATCGCTATCAGGTCGGCCAGAAGTTCGATGCAATGGTTGCTGGCTTCGATCGTTCGAAAAAGCCGAACTTCTCGGTCAAGGCGATGCAGATCGCAGAAGAGAAGCAGGCCGTTGCGCAATATGGTTCCTCGGACTCGGGTGCCTCGCTCGGCGACATCCTTGGCGAGGCGCTGAAGGCGGGCAAGAAGGGCTAAACCTTCCCCCCTTTCGACAGACGGAAGACAAGGCCCGTCGAGTGTCCCTCGACGGGCCTTTTTCCTTGCCGGATATATTTTGAACGCGCCCCGTTTCATGGTAGGTTCTGCGCGCGTTGGGAGGGGTCTCACGCATCCGAACCGGCACCGACCGGACATCCCCGCCATGGCGGGACAGGCGTGATAATAGGGGAAGCACATGATCCGGTCTGAACTGGTTCAAAAGATCGCAAACGAAAACAGCGATTTGCGCCTCGAAGAGGTGGAAAAGATCGTCGATGTTTTCTTTGATTCCATCGTCGACCAGCTGGCCGCCGGCGGCCGGGTGGAACTGCGTGGTTTCGGGGCTTTTTCAACGCGAAGCCGCGACTCGCGCACCGGCCGAAATCCCCGCACGGGCGCGCCCGTCGCGGTCAAGGCCAAGAATGTGCCCTATTTCAAGCCCGGCAAGGAAATGCGCGAGCGGCTTAACGACTAAGCGGCCGGCTTTTCTCTTCCTTCATCGTGGCGCGCGGCGAAGCGCTCTCCCGCGCTTCGGGCGAGACGGCTTTGCAGCGCGCCGAACGCCCGCCGCGAGGACCGCCCCGCCTCTATCAATTCTTGAGCCGGTACCCCGTTCGGAACATCCAGAAAATCACGCCGAGGCAAAGGACGAGGAATAGCGCCACTGCGCCCATGCTCACCTCGATTGCGACATCGCCCTGTCCGAAGAAGGTCCAGCGAAATCCGCTGATCAGGTAGACGACGGGGTTGAAAAGCGTGACAGTCTGCCATGCTTTCGGCAGCATTTCGAGCGAGTAGAAAGCGCCGCCGAGGAAGGTCAGCGGATAGACAACGAGCATCGGGATCACCTGGAGCTGTTCGAAGCTTTGCGCCCAGATACCGATGATGAAACCGAAGAGGCAGAAGGTCACCGCCATCAGGATCATGAACGCCACCATCAGCAGGGGATGAGCGACTTCCACGTCGACGAACAGATGCGCGGTCGCAAAGATGATCGAGCCGACGATCACCGATTTGCTCGCAGCTGCGCCGACATAGGCAATCAGCAGTTCAAGCGGTGACATCGGCGCCGACAGCATCTCGTAGATCGTGCCCGTCCATTTGGGCATGTAAATGCCGAAGGACGCGTTGTTGATGCTCTCGGTAAACATCGTCAGCATCATCAGGCCCGGCACGATGAATGCGCCATAGGGAACCGTACTTACATCGCTCATCCGGCTGCCGATCGCAGAGCCGAAAACAACGAAGTAGAGAGCAGTGGTAATGACCGGCAGGATCAGGCTGGTCCAGAAAGTGCGGCCAAAGCGCGCCATCTCGAACTGATAGATTGCCTGGATCCCGCGATAATTCGAAATCATGCCGGCGGCTCCGCTTGGCTATTGTGCACCAGCCCGACGAAAATATCTTCAAGCGAGCTCTGCTTCGTGTTGAGATCCTTAAATCCGATACCCAGATCGCTCATCCGGCGCAGGAGCGAGGGCACCCCCGTCGCCTCGGCCTGGCTGTCAAATTCATAGACGAGCTCGTGCCCCTCGCCGGCAAGCTCGAGCCGCCATTCGCCAAGCTCAGCGGGGACGGCCTCCATTGGTTCGGCAAGATTAAGAGTCAGCGTCTTGCGCCCGAGCTTCTTGATCAGCGCGTGCTTCTCCTCGACGAGGATCAGCCTGCCTTTGCTGATCACCCCGACGCGGTCGGCCATCTCCTCGGCTTCTTCGATATAATGGGTCGTCAGGATAATCGTGACGCCGCGCTCGCGAAGGCTGCGTACCATCGTCCACATGTCGCGCCGTAGCTCGACGTCGACCCCGGCGGTCGGCTCGTCGAGGAAGAGGATTTCGGGCTCGTGGCTCAGCGCCTTTGCAATCATCACCCGGCGCTTCATCCCGCCCGACAACTCCATGATTTTCGCATCGCGCTTGTCCCACAGCGAGAGGTCGCGAAGCAGCCGCTCGATGAAATCCGGGTCCCGCGGCTTTCCGAACAGGCCGCGTGAGAAGCTGACCGTCGCCAGAACCGTTTCGAAAGCATCGGTGTGGAGTTCCTGCGGCACCAGACCGATCATCGCGCGCGCAGCACGATAGTCGCGAAGATGGTCGTGCCCGGCAACGCTCACCGCGCCCTCGCTCGGCATGACGATGCCGCACACGATACTGATCAGCGTTGTCTTGCCAGCGCCGTTGGGGCCGAGGAGCGCAAAAATCTCGCCCTTTGCGATGTCGAGACTGACGCCGCTCAGTGCCTTGTGACCGCTCTTGTAGGTTTTGCCGAGGTCGAAGATGGAGAGGACGGGTTGCATGCCCCTGCTCTACCCGACCCCTCTGGCGCGGGGAACCCCGCAAACAGCGCTTGACCTCCCCCCGTCCATCCGCTTGACGGACAATGGGTGCGCGGACGTGGCGGAACCGGTAGACGCAGCAGACTTAAAATCTGCTATCCATATGGGTGTGCGGGTTCGAGTCCCGCCGTCCGCACCAGCGGCAACAGTGGGCGCAGGAGTGGCAGACGCATGAAGGTCAGCAGCATAGGGGCGCGAGGTATCGCGGCCGCGCTGATCCTGCTCAGTCTCAGCAGCTGCGACCTGTTCAGCGAGCGCGGACCGGTCCGTATCGCCGCGATTGGTCCGTTAAACCCCGCCGCAAACCCCATGAACGGCGAATTGTCGCCGCCCAATGCCGCCCTCCTCGAGGCGACATCGCAGGGGCTCGTGAGCTATGACGGCGAAGGCCAGATCGACGTCGGCCTTGCCGAACGCTGGACGGTCACCGCCGACGGGCTGAGCTATATCTTCCGCATCCGCGAGGCCAAATGGTCAAACGGCGACAAGGTGACCGCCGAGGACGTTGCGTCGATCCTGCGCGGTTATCTGGGCCCGCGCAGCAAGCATGTCCTGCGCGACGATTTCCCCGAGATCGAGACAATCAAGGCGATGACCGACAGCGTGATCGAAATTCGCCTCTCGGTTCCCCAGCCCGACATACTCGAACTGCTTGCCCTGCCCTCGATGGCTATCGTGAATCGCGGCATGGGGTGGGGACCGATGCGGCCGAAAAAGCAGGGTAGCGCGATGCTGCTCACCCCTGTGCCCGATCCGCTTGCGGAGGATCCCGACGAGGCGGAGGCCGCGGCGGCCGACCCCGCGGCATCGATCGAACTCGTCGGGGTCACCGCCCCGCGGGCGCTCGCGCGTTTCAAGAACGGCTATGCCGACGGCGTGCTCGGTGGCCGCTTTTCATCGCTTCCCTATTTCGTTGCCTCGAACATCGGGCGGTCGCGCCTCGTTGTCGACCCGGTTCCGGGACTTTTCGGGCTCGTCTTCATGCGCGCCGAGGGTTTTCTTGCAACCGACGCCAATCGCGAAGCGCTGTCGCGCGCTGTCCGGCGCGGTCGGATGATCGATGCTTTCGGACTCGCCGAGTGGCAGCCGCAAGTGACCATTCGTCCCGCGCTCTATTCGCGCGACGGGGGCCCGGCGCCGCTCGTTCCGGCCTGGGCTGACTATGACGATGCCTCGCGCCTCGCGCAGGCCAAGCGTGTGGTTGACGCCTGGAAGGGCGGAGGCCGCACAATCGAGCCGCTCAGGATCGCGATCCCGGAATCGCCCGGCGGGCGTATTCTGTTTGCCTATATCGCGGCCGATTTCCAGCGCATCGGGGTCCCGACCCAGCGCGTCGATATCGATCGCGAAGCCGACCTCAAGCTGATCGACATGACCATGCCCAATGACGACGCGGTCTGGGGCCTGCGCCGCCTGTCGTGCCGGAAGGACACGCTGTGCAATGCCGAAGCGCAGCGCAAGATCGAGGACGCGGTTGCGGCGACGGACCCGGCAGAGCGCGCGCGCCTCATCGGCGAGGCAGAGGCGGTGCTCGCACGCTACACGCCGTTCATCCCGCTCGCGACCCCGCTGCGTTGGTCGGTCGCCTCGCAGCGGCTCACGGGACTTCGCGCAAACGGTCGCGCGCGCCACCCATTGAATCACCTGATCGCCGCTCCCAACTAGGTTTCGCGCACGCCTCTTGTGCGCGTCTGGAAAAGGACGCCAATGGCCCCCTCCACCCCCGACACCGATGCGATCTTCGATGCACTGATCCAGAACAAGCGCGATCCTGAGGCGCTCCGTAAACGGGTCGAAACGCTTGAGTTCCTGCTCGAACGCAGCTTTACCATTCCGGGCATCAACCGCCCGGTCGGGCTCGACGCGATCGTCGGCTTGGTACCCATCGTCGGCGACGTGATCACTGCGCTGATGGGCGCCTATCTGATTTGGGAAGCGCGCAACCTCGGCATGCCGAAATGGAAGATCTGGAGAATGGTGGGGAACCTCGGCGTCGATACGGCGCTCGGCGCTGTACCGCTCGTGGGCGATGCATTTGACTTCCTGTTCCGCTCGAACAGCCGCAACCTCAAGATCATCAAGCGCCACCTCGACAAGCATCATCCAGGAACGATGGTGATCGACCAGTAGTGCGAGCGGCCCCGCCCCCTGGGCTCGGACCGCAGGCGAACCGTCGGGCCTGGCGCAGGCCAGGCCAGGGAAGAAGGGGCGCTAGGCACCGCCAAGGACAAGCGTCACCACCGTGCCGGGCGCGGCGTCGCCGATTTCCAATTGCCCGTGGTGGAGCGCGACGATCGCGTTGACAAGTGCGAGACCAAGGCCGGTCCCCGGTGCTTCCGCCGTTTCGGGTACGCGAAAGAAGCGCTCGGTCACGCGGGCGCGATGTTCAGGCGCGATCCCCGGCCCGCGATCAGCGATCGCGATGCGCACTCCCTTTCTATCCCGGAGCGCCGAGACACGCACGACGCCGCCCTCACCCCCATATTTTATCGCATTGTCGAGCAGATTCGAGACCGCCTGAAAAATGAGGTTCCGATCGCCCTCGATCACGAGACCCGGTTCAACTTCGCTCTCGATGCGCTGCCCGCGCGCCTCCGCCTCGGGCATGTGGAATTCGATCGCGTCGGCGAGGAGTAGCGTGAGGTCGATCGACTTCATCCCGGCAAGATGCCGACCGCTTTCGATCCGCGCGATGCGTAGCAGCGCGTCGAAGATCGACTGCAGCCGCTCCGCCTCGGCGAGCGCCTGGTCGGTCAGGCGCTCGCGCTCCGCAGCGCTCCCGGCGCCGCGCAGCTCATCAAGATCCGCGTGAAGGCGCGCGAGCGGTGTGCGCAGCTCGTGCGCGACATTGTCGGACACTCGCCGCACCGATTCGACCGACTCTTCGATTCGCCCGAGCATCATGTTGAGCGCCGCCGCTAGCTCGTCGAAGTCGTCGCCAGTGCCGCGCAGCGGAATACGTTCGGTCAGGCTTCCGGACATGACCCGGCGCGCTGTGCGTGTCACCGCGTCGATCCGCTGGCCCACCGCCCCGCTCATCGCGAGGCTACCAGCGATCGCGAGACACGCTGCAACCAGGATCAGCCAAGCCGATCCAATGGTGAAGAGTTCATCGCGGTCGTCGATGCTTTCGACGTCGCGGCCGACGACAAGCCGCGCCCCGTCGTCGAGCCGGTTCTCAACGACCAGCGCCTCATAATCATGCTCCTGGCCCGCCTGGTAAATGTCGGCCTCGAGAAGCGTCCAGCCGGAAATGGGATCGTGCGGCCAACTCGGCAGATTGGCGAGGATTGGTTCCCCATCGGGCGCGATGAGCGCATGAAACGGCTTCTTCGGGCCCGTCGACTGGCGCTCCACCAGCGCCCGGATCAGCGCATCGCGTCCGCCCGCGCGATCGATCGCGGCAAGGCTCCCCATTTCGCGACGCACGGCCTGCGCTTCCCGTTGCAAGGGCCGATAGACCGCCATCCAGTAAGCGGCTGCGAACATGAGCGCGGTCGACGTCAGGAATAGGGCGACATATATGACGCCAAGTCGAAGCGTGAGGCTGCGCCGCAGCCGCCCCAAACCGCGCGCACTCACCTGCCAGCCTGCATGACATAGCCAGTACCGCGCACCGTATGGATGAGCGGCGCGCCAAAGCCGCGGTCAACCTTCTGCCGCAGGCGGCTCACATGCTGGTCGATGATGTTGGTCTGGGGATCGAAATGATAATCCCACACATGCTCCAGCAGCATCGAGCGCGTCACCACTCGACCCTCATTTTGCGCGAGATAGGCAAGGATGCGAAACTCACGCGCGGTGAGGTCGACGGGCCTGCCGCCGCGCCGCACGACCTGACCCAAAAGGTCGATTTCGAGATCACCGACACCGAGCCTTGTCTCGGCAATGATCGCAGGCCCGCGGCGGCTGAGTACGTCGATGCGCGCGAGAAGCTCGGACATGGCAAAGGGCTTTGTCAGATAATCGTCGCCGCCCGCCCGCAACCCCGCGACGCGCTCGTCGACTTCAGCGAGAGCACTGAGGAAGAGCACCGGCGTCGTATCGCCCGTCGCGCGGATTGTCTGGACAATCGTCAACCCGTCGACATTGGGGAGCATCCGGTCGACCACGATAAGATCATAGCTCTCGGTCGCCGCACGCAGCAAGCCCGCGCGCCCGTCGCTCTCGACATCGACCAGATGGCCGGCCGACCTCAGCCCCTTGCCGATATGCTCCGCGACGCGCGCATCGTCCTCGATCACCAGGATGTGCATGGTCCCACGATAATCGTAGAACGCGCGCCGGGCCATCCATTCGGCGAAGATGTCGAAAAACAAATGAAGGCGTCATCGCCGCGTCACGTCGCGCTGTCATCATAGCAGTCTCGAAGGAGCATGCGATGGCACGGCCACAGCGAAAAGTCGAAGCCGCCCCCCAGCCGGCCGCACGCCCCATGGGCCTGTCGATCTTCGACCTCGACCGCACACTTACGATCCAGCCGACCTACAGCCGCTTCCTCTTGTTCGCCGCGCGCCACCGCGCGCCATGGCGCCTCCTTCTCGTGCCGCTCTTGGTTCCCGTCGCGCTACTCTATGCGGTGAAGCTCATCTCCCGTCGGACGATGAAGGAAGCAATGCACGGGGTCGCGCTCGGGCGGAGGCTGCCGCAGCGCGACGCCGTGCGCCTTGCCGACCGCTTCGCGCGCGATCTGATCGCGCGCGGCCTTTACCCCGAGGGCATCGCGCGGATCGAGCGCGAACGCGCTTCAGGGCGCCGCATCGTCATCGCGAGCGCAGCGCCGCACCTCTATGTCGCCGCGCTCGCGCGCCGGCTTGGCGTTGCCGACGTGATCGCCACAGCCTCGACATGGCGCGGTGGCTGCCTGACGCCCGCCATTGATGGCACGAATTGCTATGGCGCCGACAAGAAGGGGCGCATCGAGGCGTTTCTCGCCGCCGCAGGTATCGCGCGCGAAATGGCGCATATACGCTTCTTTTCGGATCATATTTCCGACCTCCCCGTCTTCGAACTTGCGGACGAGGCAATTGCGGTGAACCCATCGCGCGCGCTCCGCGCGACCGCGACCGAGCGCCGCTGGTCAATTCTTGACTGGAGGGGTGCCGCGCGCTGACCTCCCATGCACATCGGGTTCCTCTTCAACCACAGCGGCGGACACCAGGTCGCGCACGCTCTTCCCGTCGCACTCGCGCTGCTCGCCCGCGGAAGCAATACGCGCGTTAGCATCCTCGTCTCCGAAGGCTGTGAAGACGAGGTGCGCCGCCTTGCGGCCGAGAGCAACGGACCGGTCCCCGAAATAATACGCCTTCGCCCGCCGTCTGCAATATCGCGTGCAGCGAACCTGGCAACGGGCCGCGCCCTTCCTGCCGACATCGTCTCGACCCTCAACCGAAACCTCGACCGCTTCCGCGCGCTCGACGCGCTGGTGGTTCCCGAAAAGACATCGCTGCTTCTTAAAACTCTTTTCGGGCTGAAATCGCTCAAACTCGTCCACACCCGTCACGGCGCAGGCGACCGCGCGATCGGCTTCGACAAGGCGAGCGGCCGGTTCGACCTCGTTCTTCTATCGGGGGAGAAAATCCGCGACCGGCTCGCGCAGGCGGAACTGCTCAAGGACGACGGCTATGCAATCGTGGGTTATCCGAAATTCGACCTGCCACCGCGCACTGGCGGGCCGCGGCTCTTCCCGAAGGATCGGCCGACGGTCCTCTATAACCCGCACCCATCGCCGGCGCTCTCCTCCTGGTATGCGATAGGACCGCAGCTTCTCGACTGGTTCGCGGCGCAGGACCGCTACAATCTCATCTTCGCGCCGCATATCATGCTGTTCAAGAAGCGCCTGACAGCCTCGCTTTCGCCTTTTGCGCTCGGCTGGAACTACGGCCCGCGCCCCGACCATTATGAACATGACCATATTTTGATCGACACGGGTAGCCCGGCCTGTCTCGACATGACCTATACCAACGCCGCCGACATTTATATCGGCGATGCAAGTAGCCAGGTCTACGAGTTCATCCGGCGACCGCGCCCCTGTTTCTTCCTCAATCCCCGGCGCCTGCGATGGGAGGGCGACCCCGATTTTGCACATTGGCGCGCGGGGTCCGTTCTCGAGACGGTCAAAGACCTCGACACTGCGCTCGCTGAAACACCGCGGCTCACGGCAGCCATGTACGACCGGCAGAGCGAGATGTTTCGTTACAGTTTCGACCTTGATGAGCGGCCTTCATCCGAGCGTGCGGCCGAGGCGATCCTTTCCTACATGGCGCGCGCCTAATCATGGGCGGGGCGCCTCAGCAACCCTCGGCGGTCGCCGCATTCCTCAACTACGCTGTGCGAAAGACGCTGCACAAGACGTGGGTTCGGGCGCGCTCCATGCTTCCTCGAGCGGACACCGACGGCGTCGTGACGTCACGCTATGGCGTGAAAATGCGGGCGAATTGGGACGACCGCACGTTCCAATATTGCCAGGCCGCAACCTATGGCCGCAACCTTTCGGATTTTCTCGCGGCACAGGAAGGGCGCTTCGTCTTCGTCGACATCGGCGCCAATCAAGGTCTCTACAGCCTGCTCGCTGCACAAAACCCGGCGTGCGTGGCTGCTATCGCCTTCGAGCCCGTGGCCGCGACCTTCGCGCTGCTCTGCGACAATATCGCCCTCAACAGGCGCAACGGTCGGATCAGGCCCGTCCACGCAGCGGTCTCACTCCACTCGGGAATGGCCTCGATTGCAACCGACAGGGCGCATAGCGGCACTGCAAGCCTGCGAGGCACCGCGCCGCGTTCCGCGGCGGGGGAAGAAATCAGTATCCTCGGCATCGCCGGGGTCGATGCGCTTCTCGAAGGCGAGGAGCCGCTCATCGTCAAGATCGACGTGGAGGGCCATGAAGAAATCGTTGTTGAGGCGCTCTCGGCGTCGCGGCACCGTGACCGACTGGCCGCCATCTTCTACGAAGTCGACAGCCGCTGGACCGACGCTGGCGCGATCGAAGCGCGCCTTCGCGCCGCAGGCTTTGCCCGTTTCGACCGCTTCGGCTTCGGCCGGCATTATGACGTGCTTGCGCGCCGTTAATAGCTCCAGCCTGGCTGGATCACCGCATCGGCCGCCTTTTCGGGCCGGACATAGACCGAGCTGATCTGCGGCACCGCCTCGCGCAGCTTGCTCTCGATGTCCTCGATCAGCGTTTCGCCCGCTCCCATGCTGATTGTGTCGTCGAAGTCCGCGCTGATCGCGACGAAGATCTCGTCGGGCGCGCTGTGGAGGGTGCGGACATGATTGACGGTGACAATGCCCGGACAGTGCGCGACAATCTCCCTTATGGTCGCGATCAGCTCGGGGTCGGCGCTTTCGCCGATCAAGAGACCCTTGGCTTCGCGCGCGAGGAGCGCTGCGACGACCGCGAGGATGACGCCGATGATGATCGACGCCGCGCCATCGATTCGCGCATCACCCGTCGCATGGCTCAGATAAACGCCGGCCGCGGCCACGATCAGCCCGGCAAGCGCAGCACTGTCCTCGAAGAGCACGATGAACCCCGAGGGGTCTTTTGATCGCCGCACGGCCTGCCACCAGCTCGCCCTGCCCCGCGCCGCCCGGAATGCGCGTACCGCGATCGTCCATGATGCGCCTTCAAGGAGGAATGCGATGGCGAGCACGATATAATTGATCGTCGGATCGCGGAGCGGCTCCGGGTGGGCGATATGCGTCCATCCCTCGTAAAGCGAGACGCCGGAGCCGATTGCGAAGATCAGGATCGCGACCACGAACGCCCAGAAATAAAGCTCGCGGCCATAACCGAAGGGATGGCTCGCGTCGGGCGGCTGCGTGGCCTTGGCCTGGCCATAGAGGAGCAATATCTGGTTGCCGCTGTCGACAAGCGAGTGCACGCCTTCGGAAATCATCGACGAGGATCCGCTGATTGCCGCCGCCACGAATTTTGCGGCCGCGATGCCAAGATTTGCAAGCAGCGCGCCGTAGAGGACGATGTTTGCCTTGATGTGGGGGATCAGCCGCGCGCTCATTCGCCGGTTTGCGTGTGGGGGGCTGCGACCGGCTTCGATTCAGGCGACTCGCGCTGGCGAAGGAATATGGAGAGCAGGACGAGCACGGCGGTCGAGAGAAATTCGCTTTGCCAGTTCTGGAAGGACTCAAACCAGAGCTGCGGACTGCCAAGGTGGGCGATCAACGTCGGAGCCACTTCGCCATGCTCGATGGCCTCTTCGACGGCCGCTTTTGCGCTTTGCGTCCAGTGAAGAACAAAAGACATGAGGAACAAGAGCGCCAACGCGATCCCGAGCGAGCGCGCGTAGAGGGCGCGCGCGAGACGCCCAGCACGAAGAGCAGCCGGCGCCGCGGGTTTAAGCCCCTGCGCTGCAAGGTCGCGGTCTCGCGGCGGCGCGTCGGGGTCCTTCGATTCCGAGGAGCCGCGCTGAACGAGAATTGCAGTGAGGACGACATAGGCCGACATCTGGAGGAACTCGCTCTCCCAATTCTCGAATACACTCGAGAGGAATTCGGGACTTATTGTGTAGGCACCAAGCGACAGCGCTGCCTGCCCATGCCGGACGGCATCTTCTGTCGCGACATGCCAGCCGGCTATCCAGTGTCCAGCGATGCTCCCCGCGAACAGCAGCATCAGGGCGATCGTCAGGCTATTGTCGCGAATGAGGCGCATGCGAGAAGCTCCGTGTCAGGCTTCGGAAATGGTTTCATCCTCGATTGCCGCGTGGATCATGCGGTCCCAGACCTCGGCATCGCCAACCGCGAGCATCCTTCCGCTCGGCTCGCGAAGGGTCTTGAGCACGGCGAGTGCGACATCGCTATATTCAGGCCAAAGGGCGTCAACGCTCGGTCCCGCGGATGCGAGATCGCCTTCAGCATTCCGGCTGAGCGCGTGGCCCGCGAGCGCCCGCGCGATCCGTTCAACCGGCGCCGTGGCGGCGCGATTGAAATCCCCGTTATCGGTCATATCGGTCTCCCATCTTGCCCGCTGTCAGGGGAAACTCGCCGATCCCCCAGCCGGTTGCACCCCGTTCAACCCCGCCGCGCTTTTGGACCGAACCGGCGCCGCCTGGGATCCCGCTCGAAGCGGAAACGGTCCTTGATGTGCGCGTTGAAATAAGTGCCGGGGGATGGAGCAGCGCAAAGCGCATCGAACAAGGCGCGTGGGACACCAAAATAGAAATAGCAGCCCGCTTCGCGGAATTGGAGACACAGCAGCCGCGCCTCCTCATCATAGGCTGCGCCGCTGATCAGCGAGGAATCGGCAAGGTCGCATGTTCGCATGTCTGGCAAGCGCGTTTTAAAGCTCCCGGTTCCGTTCCTTCCTTGCCAATGGGCAGAAATTCAAAAGGGCCGCCCTCGCGGGCGACCCTTCCATTGTCGTGGCCGATGCGGAGCGATCAGGCGAACCCGACCCCGCGGACGGAGGCCATGCTCATCCTGTCGGCCGTATGCGGCATTGGACAATGAGACATTGGACCACCTCCTTTCGTTTGTTGACGATGACGCGAATATGGGAGGGCTCGCCGCTGTGTTCAAGGCCGCCCTATTTGCAACGCGCGAACCAGGCTCCGCGCAGCCGGGCGCCCGCTGCGCATCCGAGCGATCTGGTGGACACCGCCCCGCTGCGGCGATTGTCGATCTTGTATCTCGCCAGAGGGACAGACTTGTCTGTTGATGTGCGCTTAGGGGACGGCCTCCCGATTGAGGTGCTTGCCACCGCGCTAAAGGAAATCAGATGTCGACCCCAGGCCTTGTGCATTTTTCGTTAGGCGCGCTCGCTATAGCTCTTGCCAGCCCGGCGGCTGCGCAATCAGCCGACACGCCCGCAACAGCTGAGGATGAAGCGCTGGGAGACATCGTTGTTACGGCGCAGCGAAAATCCGAGGATCTGCAGAAGGCCGCCCTCGCCGTCACGGTCGCGACCGGCGACGACCTGATCGACAAGGGCGTCACCAGCGTCCAGCAATTATCCGACGTCACACCCTCGCTCGAGATATCGGCGGCCACCGGCACCTACACCTGGTTCAGCGTCCGCGGCGTGTCCAACACTGGGGCCAACGCGTTCGCCGATCCCGCGCTCGCGGTGAACATCGACGGCGTCTACCTTGCCGCGCCGGCTGCCATCCGCGGGATGATGTTCGACATTGAGCGCGTCGAGGTCCTGAAAGGCCCGCAAGGCACGCTCTACGGCCGCAATGCCACCGCGGGCGCAATCAACATCATTTCGCGCAAGCCGACATTCGAGACGAGCGGGAACCTGACCGCCGAAGTCGGCAACCATGATTCCATTTTTGCGCAAGCGGCTGTCAATATTCCTCTTTCCGACAAGGTAGCGGTGCGCGCGGCGGGCATGAGCAGCAACCGCAACGGTTGGTTCTCCGACGGCTCGGGCGACGATGAAATGGTCGCAGGGCGCGTCTCGCTCCTGTTCGAACCCGCCCAGAATCTCTCGCTTCTGCTTGTCGGCGATTTTGCAAACCAGGGAGGACGCGGTGGAGGCTCGACCATCTACAAGCTTTGCGGCGGCAAACCCTGCTATCCCGGGGGCGCCTGGGCGGGCCTTGCGGATCTGTCCGAGGAGTTTTCCCCTTACGCGGCCCAGACGCGCAACACCTATCTCGACAATGCGTATCGGGGGCTTACAGGTCAGCTCGACTTCGACGCAGACTTCGCCACCTTTACCGTAATTGCCTCGCACCGCTCGGCCGATGTCGACTATGCAAGCACCACGGTTGGCTTCCTCATCAACGAGCAGCAGCAATCCGAGCAGACGTCGATCGAGGCGCGCCTCGCGTCGAGCGGCGAGGGTCCGCTGAGCTGGGTGCTGGGCGGCTACTATCTCAAGACGAAAATGGATGCGCGTTCCCGGACAGAAAACGCAACCGGTCGATCCTTCGGAGACCAGCTTACGAACACGGGTACCACCACCTGGGCAGCGTTCGGACAGGCCACCTTCGCGGTCACCGACCGGCTTCGCGTCGTGGGGGGGCTGCGATACACGACCGAGAAGAAATTTTCGGACACCGAGCGCTACAATATTCCCAATCTGGTGGGCCCCGACCCCATATTCCCCGACATACCGCCAGGTGCACCCATATACGACGTCGATGAAAGCGCCCGGTGGAATGCGGTGAATTGGAAGGCGGGGATTGAATATGATATTTTCGACCGCTCGCTCTTCTATGCAAATGTATCGACAGGCTTCAAAGCCGGCGGCTTCTTCTCGGGCCCCCCGGGGGGCGACACCTATGATCCTGAGCATCTGACGGCCTATGTCGCGGGTCTCAAGAACCGATTTTTCGACAATCGCCTCCAGCTGAATGCCGAACTATTTTACATGGACTATCGCGACCAGCAGATTTCCTACACCAAGCAAGTCGGCACCGCGTCGATCTTCGTGACGGAAAATGCTGGAAAACTCGTCTCGAAGGGCGTCGAAATCGAGGCAGACTGGCTCGCAGCAAGGCACACCCGGCTGAGCGCGCAAATCCAGTATCTCGACGCGGAGTATAGGGACCTCGTTTACTTCACCCCCTTTCCACCGCCGGCGTCGACCGCCTGTGCGCTGACGCGCGGGCTCCCGCAGGGTACTGAGGTCGACTGCAGCGGTCTTGCCGCCCTTCAGTCGCCCAAATGGGCGATTGGCGGCGAAATCGAACAGGGGATTGAGCTGCGCGACGGCGCGATGCTGATCGGGCGGGTCGGAGCCCAATATGAGAGCAATCGCGAAACCCACGTCAATTATCTACCCGATACGATCGCCCGGGCGAACACCCGCTGGGATGCATCGCTGACTTGGGAAGCGCCCGACGCAAATCTGCGGGTGAGCGCCTTTGTTAAGAATCTGACAAATACGGCGACGCCGACCTATTTGCGGCCTTCCTCGACATTCAACGCCAACGGCGCGGTCATCGCCGTTCTCCAGGCGCCGCGAACCTATGGCATAAGGCTCAACGCCAATTTCTAGGCAAATGATGATACGACCTTGCGAGCACATGCGGACGGGAAGGAGTTGAGGTTCTTGAGAGGCTGGGCTGCATTGATCGCTGCGACATGCCTTCAGGGGTGCTCGGTGGCGCCGGAGCCGCCAGCGGCAGGCAATCCGCCATCGGACGATGTCATCACGCTTGTCAGGCAGGGTTCCTTCGAAGCCGGCGGCAGCGTTATCGGGACTGCGGGCGCGACCACGCACTGTGATCATGGCCATGTCGAATATCAAATTCCGCTCGGCCGCCGCGAGACGTCGCTCTTCCTATGGCATAGCTCCAGCGCGGCCGCCTGGCAGCGCCGGTGGGACGGGGGACCAGGCTTTGAATCGATCTTCCTTCGCCGCAAGTTTCCGGTGTACATCTGGGATGGACCACGCGTCGGGCGAGCCAATTTCGGCTGCGTGGCCTATAGCTATACGCCGCCGCAAGGCGCGGACGAAAGCAGCTTCAGGGCTTGGCGCTTCGGGCCGAGCCCCGGGGTCTGGTTCGACGGCGTCCAGTTTCCCACCCGCGATGCGGACGCCTGGGATCAGGCCATGCGCGCGCGCTATGACGAATTCGACACGGTGGAAAATGCCCGGCTTGAAGCGAAGGCAGCCGCTGCCGCGATCGACAGGATCGGTCCCTCGGTGCTGGTCACCAATTCGGCCGGGGGCCTGCGGGCCATGCTCGCCGCGCTCGAAAGCGACAAGGTCGTCGGCATCGTCGCGTATGAAACGCCCGGCCTCGTCTGGCCGGACGATGTCGGCGAGAACCGCCGTGCCGGAAAATATGGGCCAGCCTTTGTCTCTTCTGCCGAGTTCGCAAAGCTCACCCGGATCCCGATCCAGTTCGTATGGGGTGACAATGTTCGCGCATCGGCGACCTGGGGGCCACTTGCGAGAGAGACCGAGCGGCTCGCCGAGCTCATCAACGCGCGCGGCGGCTCCGCTGAAGTGCTGCACCTGCCCGACGCCGGCCTTCATGGAAACACGCATCTGCCCTTTGCCGATCTCAACAACGGCGCCGTCGCCGATCTCCTCTCGCAATTCCTGGCCCTCCATGGGCTCGACCGGCACCCGCGCGAGACCAGCGTCCCCCAAGCGAAAGAGGATAGATAATGCCCGGCCCGCGTATCGATCGCACCCATGACCAGCGCCTGCGCTGCTGGGTTCCAGGTGCCATGGGCCACCAGGATTTTCCCGTGCAGAATTTGCCGATGTGCAGCTTCATTGCGGCCGGAAGATCTCGCGCCGGGGTGCTGATCGGCGATTTTGTGCTAGGCCTTGAATGCCTCGGCGCGACGCTCGGCGATGACGACGCGGATCTTCGGCCGGTTTTCGCTGCGCGCAACCTTGATCGCTTCGTGGCGCTCCCTTCACATCGGCGCGCACGCGTGCGCGCGCTGATTTCAGACTATCTCACCAGCGATCCCGGCCCGACCGCGAAACAGGCGCTGTTTGCCTCGGACGAGGTCAAGTTCACTGTCCCCGCGACGGTTACGGATTTCTCCGATTTTTTTGCCGGCATTCATCATGCGCTGACCGCGGGACGGTTTTTCCGGCCCGAGGAACCGCTGCTTCCCAATTACAAACATGTGCCGATTGCCTATCATGGGCGCAGCTCATCGGTCGTCGCATCGGGCCATCCCGTTCGCCGTCCGAGCGGCCAGGTTGCAGCCCATGGGGCGACCGCTCCCGAGTGGCGCGCGTCCCGCAGGCTCGATTTCGAACTCGAGCTCGCATTCTGGATCAGCGGGGGGAATCCCCTGGGCGAGCCCATCCCTATTGCCGAAGCAGGCGACAAGCTGGTCGGGGTCGGCCTGCTCAACGACTGGTCGGCCCGCGATATCCAGAGCTGGGAAACCAAGCCGCTTGGCCCCTTTCTCGGCAAGAGCTTCCTCACCACCGTTTCCCCTGCAATCGTCACCGCGGAGGCCTTGGCTCCTTTCCGCGCGCCGCAGCCCGCCCGCGATGCGGGCGACCCTGCGCCCCTGCCCTATCTTTTCGATCCCGCTGACCAGGACGCTGGGGCCTTTGACATCCAGCTCGAGGTTGCCCTTGCATCGCAGGCGATGCGCGAGCGGGGCGAGGAGCCCGCGGTCCTCACGCGATCCTCGGGCCTCGACCTTTATTGGACGGTTGCCCAGATGATCGCACACCACAGCTCCAACGGGTGCAACCTGCGCGCGGGGGACGTTTTCGGATCGGGCACAGTGTCAGGCGCGGCCCCCGATGGCCACGGCAGCCTCCTTGAACATACGGGTGGGGGTCGCAGCCCGATTGAGCTTCCCAACGGCGAAAGCCGCCTTTTCCTCGAAGATGGGGACGAGGTGATCTTGCGCGGCTGGTGTAAGCGCGACGGGTTTGCGCGGATCGGCCTCGGCGAAGCCCGGGGAATCATCTTCGCATAAGCCGTCTCGCTCTCGCAGCCAATTGCCGCCGATCAATGAAGGATCAGGTGGGCAAGCTGAAAGGCGCTGCAGATCTCGAGCCTATGGAATGCTCGCTTGCGGTAAGTCTGGACCGAACCGATCCCGACGCCAAGATCAAGCGCCGTTGCTTCGGACGTCATGCCAACGACGGTGCGCGCGCACACCTGGCGTTCTCGCGGACTGAGCGCCGGAAACTCGTGCGCGAACCTCTCTTCCAGCTGCTGGACCGTCAGATGCCCCTTGCGATAGTTCAGCTGCTCCGACGCATTTTTCTGCGCTGCGAGCGGGAACAGAAGACGGCTGAAGGTCGCCAGTGACTGGATTTCCTCCTCGGTAAAGCGCGGCGAGGGCGCGCGCCGGGCCACGTTGAGGATGAACCATTTGTCCTTGAGACGCTCAACAAAGGATATCCGTTCGATGATCGCGGATCTCTCGAAGAAGTCCTTGCGATATTCGGGTTGCTCGATGTCCTCGGGGGCGATGCGCAAGACGACCGTCGTGCCCCCTTCGGTTGCGTTCTCGAGCGCGCGAACGACGGGGTCCCTGGCAAAAAACTGATCGAAATAATCGCCCATTCGATTGGCGATCTGCGCTTCGGTGCGGTGCGCGATCAGCGTCGGGCGCGCAAGCGCCGCCGCGCGCTCCGAGACGTAGAAGCGGTCGATAGGGGCAAGCGAGCTCAGCGCGTCGTCCATCCCTGATTTGCGGTCGCGGCCATCCATCCCGTCGACGACATGCCGATAGGCATTCATCACAGGGCTCGTCAGCTGGGCCTGCGACAGGCTGATCATCTCCATCGGCAATCCTCTCCGATAACCGTTTTGCGAGGCATCGTCGCCCAGTTTGCCGCCACAATCAATAGGCGTCCCCTGTTTAGTAGACAGACGGGGATCAGCCGTTGGGCGTACCGCAGGAGCGAGTTGAACGAAGGACTAAAATTCAATGCAGAACAAAGACAAGCTGATCGTCGTCGCGGCTCTCAACGGTGGCATGCAGCGCGATCGCGAGGGCGCCAAGGTTCCCATCACACCCGCCGAGATCGCCGAGGAAAGCTATCGCGTCTGGCAGGCCGGCGCATCAGTCGTGCACATTCACGCGCGCGATGAAGAGGGGCGCAATTCGAGCGACAAGAAGATTTTCGCCGAGATCATCGCGCGGATCCGCGACAAATGCGACATCCTGGTCCAGACCACCAATGGGATCGGCGTGCGCTATGACAAGGCAACCGGTCAGTTGATCTGGCCGCGCGACGAGGAACGGCTCGGCCTTCTCGATCTCGAGCCGCGGCAGGACCTGTTTGGGATTGCGTGCGGATCAGGCGATTTCTACAATCCCGAAGGCGGCTATACGACCGAAACGCCATTTGTGAACTCGCTCGAGCTGGTGAGCGAAACCGTCCGCCGGGTTCATGAAATGGGTTCCGTCGTCGAGTTCGAGGTGCCGCACGCCGCGGTCCTCCACCGGATGCTGAGGGTAGCCGCGACTGGGGCCTTTGATCCCGAGCAATCCAATCTCTGGATCCTGCACGGTTCAGGGTTCGGCAACAGCCCGCCGCTCGCCTCGCATTTCACCTTCGCCGTCCAAGAAAGCCGGCGCCTCTACCCCAATTCCTTGTGGGGAGCGACCGCGACGGGCAAGGACATGTTCCGCATGTGCACGCTCGGCATTTCGATGGGCGGCGATTCGGTCCGCGTCGGTTTCGAGGACAATATTTATATGCCCGACGGCACCCCAGCCCGAACCAACGCCGACCAGGTCGATGCGATTGTCGAGATTGCGAAGATCTGGGGCCGCGAGCCGGCAAGCGTTCCAGAAGCACGGCGAATCTTCGGACTGGGCGGTGAAGACGCTGGCTCCGCATGATCGCGGCAGGCATCTTCAGGCGATGACAGCAGAATCAGAACCGACCGGCGGCGAAACGATCGACGTCTCCCGATTGATCGACGGCCAGCCGGTCGGGCGGTACCAACTGCTCATCCTTCTTCTGGTTGGCCTTGCAATCATAATGGACGGCCTTGAAAACCGGCTGCTTCCGCTCGCGATCCCGCCGCTCTTGAAGGAGTGGGCAACCACCCGCGAGGCATTTGCCCTCACGACCTCGGTGGGTCTTGCGGGAATGGTACTCGGTACGACCCTCGGCGGGATGATGGGAGACAGGTGGGGCCGGCGCCGGACGATTGTTGGCAGCGTGCTCATATTTGGCGCGGTCACGGCCCTCCATGCGCTCGCGAGCGACGTTCCGGTACTGACCGTGATGCGCTTTCTGGCCGGGCTCGGGCTCGGAGGATTGATGCCTTCGGCCGCCTCGATGTTCGCTGAACTCAGCCCCGGCCGGTCGCGAACCCTGGCGGTCACGATCGGGATGGTCTGCGTGCCCGTGGGCGGGGTGCTTTCAGGCCTACTCGGAGCGGCGGTGCTTCCGACGATGGGCTGGCGCGCGCTCTTCGTGATCGGCGGCTTCATCGCGCTCGCGATCGGCACGATCCTCTTTCTAATCCTTCCTGAATCTCCTCGCTATCTCGCCCGCTCGAGCCGCGATGAGGATCAGCAGGCATTAAGGCTGATTCTCTCCCGGATGGGTCTCCAGCCCGGACCGGGGCGGATCGTCGACGCGAGCGAAGTCTCCGCGGCGCGAACGGCCGCCTTCAGCGAATTGTTCGCGCAGCGCTTCAGGCTCGACACGCTCGGCTTGTGGGGCGCCTTCTTCTTCGCGCTGATGGTCCTTTACATGGAGTCCCAGTGGATGCCGACGATCCTCACCGATCGAGGTTATGGCATCGAGATCGCCAGCATCGCCTCCTCGTGCCTTGCCTTTGGCGGGATGTTCGCGAGCGTGTTCGGGGTCTATGCCCTGTCGCGGCTCGGGTCGCGCGTCGCGCTTATGGGCATGGCCTCCGGCGCAGTCATTCTGACGCTTGGCCTCACCCAATTACCGATGAACCCCGCCTCCTCCCCCTTGCCGCTTCTCATTCTGCTCACGCTCGTCGGCTTTCTGGTCGGCGGAACGCAGATCATGATCTATCCGGTCGCGACACACGTCTATCCCACCTCGCTCCGCTCGACCGGCATCGGCTGGGCCGTCGGGATGGGACGTATCGGCTCGGTCATCAGCCCCTTTGTGGCAACCTCTGCGCTGGCGGCAGGGGGATACCGGCTGTTCTTCATCGCGATGGCTTTCGGGATGGTCTGCGTCGTGCTTTCGCTGTGGACGATCCGCCGTCACGTTCCGGTTCGCGGCACGCCAAACGCGAGCTGAAAGCCGCTCGCTCCCATCCTGTCCCCTGGGCACGAGACAGACCGATGCGTCGTGCTCCTGCTAGAAGCAGGCCATCAACCGGCGCGCGGCCGGCAGGAATGGACGGACGATGACGGGCGGTAGACGGAATTTTCTGAAAACCATGTCCGCAGGCGGGCTGGCCGCCGTCGCGGCATCGGGCAAGGCACGGGCTGCAGCGTCCGGCGGCGGCACCAGCAAGGTCGCCTCGAGCGTGCCGCCCATTCCGGCGGCCGCGCTCGAGACGGCCCCCCTTGAGCCCAGCGAGAGCGTCCAGACCGCGCCCTCCGATGCCGCCCTCAGCGCCTCCGCGAGGGCCCAACCGCTTTACGGCAGCGACTATATGGCCGACTGCCTGCAACACCTTGGCCTCACGGTGATTCCGCAGGTTCCCGGGAGCACCTTTACCGGGCTCCATGAGTCGATCGTCAACCGCGGCATGCTGCGCGAGAAGCCGCTCGATCTCCTGACGGTCACGCACGAGGAAATCGGCGTCGCGTTTGCCCATGGCTATGCGAAGGTCGCAGGCGACGCGACCGCCACGATCGTCCACTCGACGGTCGGGCTCCAGCACGCGTCGATGGCACTCTACAATGCGTGGTGCGACCGCGCCCCGGTGGTCTGCCTTACCGGATCGCTGACCGATCCCGAGTCGCGCAAGAACTGGGTCGACTGGATGCACGCGGTCAGCGATGGACCGGCCCTGACGCGCGATTTCACCAAATTCGATGAAACACCCCGATCGCTGCCTCACTTCACCGAGAGCCTTGTGCGCGGGTACCAGATGGCGATGACCCCGCCGCAAGGTCCGGTGGTGCTTGCGATCGACTTGAACCTGCAGGAGCGCAGGATCGCAAAGGATGAAGCGCTCCCTTCTTTGCGCAAACCCAGAATTTCGGCTCCGCAAGGCGATAGCGGGGGCGTCGCCGAAGCAGCGAAGATGCTCGCACAGGCGGAGAATCCCGTCCTCATCGCTGACCGTACCGCGCGGACAGCCGAGGGATTTGGCGCGCTCATCGAGCTTGCCGAAACGCTGCAGGCGCCCGTTATCGACATGGGCGGCCGGCTCAACTTTCCCTGGCTGCATCCGCTCAATCAGAGTTTCAACCGAGGCGCGGTCCTTCGCGAGGCTGACGTTATCCTCGCAATGGAGGTTCAGGACCTCAGCAATGCGGTGCGGCCGGCGCCGAACGCGAGGCTGATCAGCCTCAGCTCGTACGACTATTATCTCAAGAGCAATTATCAGAGCTTTCAGGCGATGCCCAAAGTCGACCTCGCGATCGCGGGCGACGCCGAGGCGACCTTGCCGGCCCTCCTCGCAGCTCTTCGGGCAGCGATTCCGCGGCGCAGTCGGAGCGCGATCGCCGATCGGGGGGCAAGGTGGGCCGAGGATCGCAAAGGACAGATGGCCAGGGCGCGCCGCGAAGCCGCGCTCGGCTGGAGCATCAAGCCGATCACCACGGGACGCGTCTGGGCGGAAGTCCATGACCAGGTAAAAGACATGGACTGGGCGATCGTGGGGGGATGCCATTTTGAGGGCAAGTGGCCGCAGCAGCTCTGGGATGCACGCCAGCATCACCAATATATCGGCGATTCAGGCGGCTATGGTCTCGGCTATTTGCCGGGCGCCGCTGTGGGCGCGGCCTACGCGCACCGGAGCGAAGGACGATTGCCCATCGTGTTCGGCGGCGACGGCGATTTGCTGATGGCGCCCGGAGCGCTGTTTACCGCGGCCTATCACACCATCCCCCTCCTCTACCTCGTCCATAATAATGGCGGCTATCACCAGGAGATCATGAAAGTGCAGGAGCAGGCCAACGCGCGCGCGCGCGGAATAGCGCGGACGCATGTTGGCAATGTGCTCCCCGGAGCCGACTATGCAAAGCTGGGCGCAAGCATGGGGGTGGCCTCGCAGCGGGTCGTCGAGCCGGGCGATCTGCGCGCCGCGATAGCGCGCGCGCTGGAGGTGGTCGCATCGGGCGAGCCGGCGCTCATCGACATCGTCTCGCAGGGTCGCTGAAGATGCGGTCGTTATTTGTCGCAGGCGCACTCCTCGCACTCGCCGCTGCAACAGGCCCCGTCATCGCGCAGCCGTCAGGCGAGGCTGAACGCCCAATGGAGCAGGCGAACGCCGCGAGGGGGCGCTATCTCTATTTTCAAACCGGCTGTTATGCGTGCCACGGAACCATTGGTCACGGCGCCTTTCTGGCAGGCCCCAAACTGACGCCGCCCCTGATGGCTTTCGAGCCCTTTTCCGCTCAATTGCGCGAACCCGTTGGCCGGATGCCGCGCTACGGCGCCGAGACGATGAGCGACGAGGACGTGGCTGACATCTATGCCTTTCTCAAGGCAATTCCTCCGCAGCCCACGCCCGATTCCATCGACATGTTGAAGGATCCCTCATGATGCGCGGGACACTCGTCGTGGCCGCAGTGATCATGGCTGCGGCTCTCTGGCGTTCGGACGCCCTTCATGCAGCGGGCGGGAGCGCAACGCGCGGAAAACTGGCTTATCAAGATTGCGCAGCGTGCCATGGCGCACGGGGGCAAGGAAGCGATCTCGCCCCGGGGCTGCGCAACATCGTCGGGCGCAAGGTCGCGGACGAGAACGGCTTTGCCTATTCCCCCGCGCTCCGGCGCCATGGGGGAGTGTGGAGCGAGGAGCGCCTCGCCGCCTTTCTCCTGCGGCCCCAGGCGGAAGTGAAGGGCAACCGGATGGCGTATGCGGGCGCGGCTTCGGCAGCCGAGGCCGCGGACCTCGTCGCCTATCTCAAGACGATCAAATAGCCTTCGCCTCAAGGAGAGAAGTCGAGATGGAGAAGCCGAAACCCAGCGCGGCGCGCGATATCGATACTGCGAATGATCGCCGCAGCCTACTGCGCGGCCTGGCGGCAGGGGGAGCAGCTCTCGCCGGAGCGGGGATCGCGGCCAATGCGCAGCCAGCGGTCAAGGGGGCGGCCGCTCCGGGGGTGGGCGAAGGCCCTGCGGCGGTCGATTTCAGCGATGGCCGGATGGAGACCGGCCTCAAGGTCATGCAGCAGATGGGATGGGGCACGAACGAAGGTATTCGCGCGCTCGACGAGGATCTTTGGAGGATCACGACCGAAATCAATTTCGGGACCATCTGGTCGCGCCCGGGACTATCCCTTCGGGATCGCGAAATCATCTGCATGACCACGCTGATCACGATCGGGGCGCCCGGCGTCGCCATGCATTTCAAAAATGCCCACGCGCTTGGGATTACCGACGAGGAGATCGAGGAGATCATCATTCAGACGATCCCCTATGCGGGCTTTCCCCGCGCGCTGAGCGCCATGGCGCTCTTCCGCAAGGTTCAACAAACCGGCGAAGCAAAGCTCTAGTCGCCAAGCACAGCGCCACGCCCGTGTCCGCCGCGACATCACAGCCTGGACTGACGGCGCTTCGCGCAATTCTTGCCGCTGCTTCGCTGTCGATGGCAGGGTGCGCAGGACGGGCGGCGAGCCCTGCCTTCTACGACACGCATGCGCATTTTTTTACTGCGGACACGCAGCATTACCCGCTCGACGCCAAGGGCGCGCGCGAGGGCGAAGGGACGTTGATCGAGCGGGTGCGCGCGCACCCCAATGATGCCGCTCGGGTCTTGCACGAATGGCGCGCGCATCACGTCAAGGGCGGCGTCGGCGTCCAATATGCGAGTGCGTATAAAAGGGATAATCGCTATCTCCTCGAGGTCCACGCGCAGCATCCGCGCGATATCGCCGCGGTGGTGATCCTCGATCCCTTGGCCGATGATACACCCGCAACGCTTGCCCGCATGACCGCGCACGCCGGGATCGCGGGTATTCGCCTGACTGGCACTGCCAGTGCGGAGGGCGACTTCCCCTGGATCAATTCCAGCAAAGCCGACCGGTGCTGGGACGCAGCGCGCGATCTCGGGCTCGTCGTCGTGATCATGGCACTTCCGGCGGCCATGTCGGATAAACAGCTATCCGCTGTCGCCGCGGTTGCGGACCGCTATCCCGACGTTCCGATCGTTCTCGATCATATCGGCTGGGCGCTTGGTCCCGCTCCCGACTACGGCCTGGACATTATCGCGCGGGTCCTCGCGGGCCGGCGCAATGTCTTTTTCAAATTCACGACGATCAATATCGACATGCTCGAAAAGCAAGGAGGAGACAGCGCGGCCTATCTGCGCCGGGCCGTGGATCTTCTAGGGGCCGGCAGAATGATGTGGGGATCCGATTTCGGCAACACCGCAGGACCCTATGCCGAAATGATCGCTGCCATTCAGCGCGCCGGCGTCCAGCTGACGCCGGCAGAACGGCGCATGGTGTTCCGACACACCGGACTGCGTCTCTTTCGAGGCCGCCACCGCCGCGGGCGACGCTAACTCAGCGGGGTCTGTCCCGCGCTTCGTCATAAATGCTGCGGTCGATCAGCGAGGCAAGCTCCCCCCGCGGGCGCGGCGCGCGCCGCTGAAGTCCCGCGAGCCAAACCTCTTCTCGCTCAAGGATATCGAGCATGGCATCGGGAAAGGTGAAGTCGAAGCGGTGGTGCGGCCACGCGGCAGCGACCTCTTCGCGTGCGTAACCGCCCGCCCTTGCGACCATCTCCTGCGCGGCCGCCGGTGCACCGTTCATGGTCTCGGTATCGATGATCAGGCTGCGCACGAAAGTCACTAAGGCGGCTCGCTTGTCCGGGTTCGCGAGCACTTCGGCGGTCGTATTCAGGTTGAACTGCTCGCGATAGAGATCGCTTTCAATGATCACGGCATCCTCCTTGAGCGCACGAATGGCGTTCTCGCTGTGCGGCTCCCAGATCGAGATCGCATCGACCTTGCCCTCGATGAGAGCGTCCGTGATTGCCGAGAAAGGGCGCAGGTCCACAAGCTCGACGTCATCGAAAGACAAGCCCTCGCTCTCCAGCAATCGGTGGAGAAAATAGCCCGACGAGCTGTCAGTCATCGTCGCGATGCGCTTGCCCTTGAGGCTCGCGGCGCCCGAGATGCCGTGGGATTTGCGCCCGACGATCCGGTAAAGCCCTTCGGCGATCCGCCCGATGATCCGCAGATCGGGCCGATCCAGAGAATAGATGAGGAGCTGGGTTTCCGCGTTGGTCGCAAGGTCCCCGGGATCCTCTTCCGTCACCAGGCTGCGCACCCCGCCATGGCGCACGCCGCCGGCCCCCGGATATAGCTTCTCATGGGTGAGACGCACCGGCGCCACTTCGATTACGCCTTCGGCGCCATATACGGCCAAGGGCACGGCTCCCTCGCTGAGGGGCCGCGTCGACGTGCAGGCCGCAAGCGACAGCGCGAAGAGCGCCAGCGCTGCCAGGCCGACCCCGCGAAAGGGCGAAAAGGACAATTTCATGGGCCGGCTCCCGTTGGGATGTAAGGCAGAAGACGCCCTCCCCCCCTTATCAAGCCGCAATAGGAGGGATGGGCGCCGGCAGCGGTCGGTGTCAGAACTTAAGCCGCGCGCCCACCTTCCACCGCATCCCCAGCGTGTCAAAGTGAATGGGGTTGGTGGGGTAAGCCGATCCCAATGCTGCGCGCCCCCCGCCGGGTGCGACCGGCGGGTCCTTGTCGAAAAGATTGTCAACGACGCCGAACAGTTCGAGCGCCTCTGCGCGCCCGAATGCGGGCAAGGCATAGCTCATGCCAATCGAGACGTACGTCGCAGACTTGACCCGATTGGTCGAGATGCTGTCGGGAAGGGAGGGATCATAGCCAGAATCTTCGGGGCCCGTCTTGGTTACGTCGAGCTTCCCGCTGCCGACATGCCGGACCGCGGTCGTCGCGGTGAAAGGGCCGTTCTTGTATGACAGGAATCCGGTCCAGCGCCACTTGGGGGCGGGATTGAAGTCGTTATTGTCGCGCTGCTGCGCGGATTGGCCGGCGAAGTCGATCGCGGGCGCGTCGGTGGAGGGCTGAATCAGGAAATCATATTGATAGGTCCCAAGTACGCGCAGGTTGAGCTGCCCCGCGGCCCGCGCGAAAACCTTGTCGAGGGGAATCCGGTACTCCATCTCGATATCGACCCCTCGCGCGGTGAACCGGCCGAGGTTGACAAGGCGCGCATCGATGAAGGTGATATCAGTCGGGCTCGCGTAGGTGATGCGGTCGCAAAAGACATTATAGTCTTCGCAGTAATCGACGATCTGCTGCCGGGCGACCGCAGTGACCGCATTGGCGATCTTGATCTGGTACCAATCGACGCCGAGCCTCAACCCCGGGATGAACGAAGGTTCGAATACGGCGCCCACGGTCGTCGTATCCGCCTTTTCCGCGCCGAGCGCGAAGCTTCCGCCGTTGATGACCTCGGTATCGTCGTCGCCGAGGCCCGGCGAGCCGGGAATATTGCCATTGTCTACGATGCCCTGGGGAGAACCCGCTTCCGCAACCGCCTGGATTTCGAACAGTTCGCGAAAGCCCGCTACACGAATGTCGCGCGATCGCGTTGCCCTGAAGCGCAGCATGTCAAAGGGCTGGTATATACCTCCGATCTTCCAGCTGAAGGCGTTGATCGTCTTTTTCTCGTCGGTGACAAGATTGTGGCTCGTGTTGCGCGTCCAGCGCCCGGCAAGGTCGATCTCGAGCGATCGTCCGATCGGACTGTCGCGGAACACCGGAACATTGATCTCGCCGAAGGTCTCGATGACCTTGATCGAACCCGCATAGTCAAGGCCGAACGTCAGGCCATAGTCTTCATAATTGGGAATGTCGTGGTGATAAACGTCGCCATTCTCGCTGCGAAAATCGACGCCGGCAGCGAGACCAACTGGGCCAGCATCCCGCCCCTCGAACAGCGCCCCGCGGATCGACACCGAGGCGGCGTGCTGACGGAACTTGAAATCCTCATAGATGGGCCGGTAGACGTAATCGATGGCTTCCTGCGAAAGATTGGATGTGCCAAAGAGGTTCATCGGCACGCAGCCCTGCGAGACCGGGTCGGGATCGGCTTCGAGCGTCTCGGCGCAGACGATATTCCCGGTATTGGGATCAACAACTGCATCGAGGGCGTAGATGAAGGGTGTATTGACGCGCGCCCGGTCGGCCACCTGCTTGCGCGTATTGGTCCCATATTGGTAATAGGCATCCACAACCCAGCTGCCGCCGAGATCGCCCTTGACGGCAAGAAGGCCGCGGAAAATATCCGCTTCGATCGAATTGGTCGTCTTCACCTGCTGGTCGAAATCCTTGCCCAGGCTAAACGAAGCGCCGTTGAGCAGGGTTCGCAGTTCCTCGGGCAGGAACGCGTTGTCGGCATTCACAAAATAGGTCGAGCGGATGCCGGTCGTCCCGATACGCGCACTGGACTCCCGGTGGGCGTAGGTGAGCTCGGTCGACAGCGTCCAGTCGGGCGTCACCTCGAAGCTGCCATAGCCATATCCGACCACGCGTTTGACTTCGGCGCGCAGCGCGGAGTCTGCATAGATGGATTCGCCTTCGCCGCCCTGGCGCGAATTGAGCCCATTCGCGGCGACAAAACGCCCCTGGTCGAACGGGCGGATCGACAGCCCATCTTCGGAAAAGATCATGTTGCGCGCGCCGATGGGCGCCGGGCCACGATTTCGGGTCACGCCGCGGCTGTCGTTTGCTGCCAGTTTGGAGTTGGGTCCGACGACAAAGTTCGGAAGCCCGTAGCCAGGTGAACCCGGCACATTGTAGCCCGATGGCGATCCGTCGATCAGAACATTCTCTTCGTTGGTGAAGATGTCCCAGCTTTCAGCGCACCAGTCGCGCACCTCGGAACAGGCGCCGATCCCCCCCTGCTTCTGATATTCGAGTGCGACCGCAAAATGCCCGCGATCCTGGGCAAAGGATGAACCATAGGCGGCCGAGCCGAACCAGCTCTTCCCCTCGCCGCGCGAGGTCTGGCCATAGTTTACCTCGCTTTTGAAGCCCGTGAATTTCTGATCGAGGATAATATTCACCACCCCCGCCACCGCGTCCGAGCCATAAGCAGCCGAGGCACCGCCGGTGACCGTCTCGACCCGTTCGATCAGCACCGAGGGTATGACGTTGAGATCGACAGCGCCGCCATCAGAGCTTGGCACAAAACGCCGTGTGTTCACGAGCGTCAGCGTGCGGGTTCCCGAAGCTGGGTTGAGGCCGCGCAGGTTGACGAAGGACGAGCCTGCGTTCGCGCTATTGAGATATCCCACATTTGTGTCGGACTGCGCAGGAAGGTTCTGCGGAATAAGGCGGATCATTTCGCCAATGTTATTCTGCCCGAGATCTTCGGTGAGGTCAGAGCCTATGACAGTCATCGGCGTGGGGGCATTGAGCCCCGATCGGGCGACGCGCGACCCGGTTACGATGATCGCTTCGCCCGGGACCCCGTCAGCGGCGCTATCCTGCGTCTCGCCGGCAGCCGGGGCCGCAGCATCCTGCGCGATCGCAGGGGCCGGCAACGAGGCGAGGCTGACGATTGCTACCGACGACAGCCAATGGCTCGCATTGATTCTTCTCACATATCCCTCCCTGGAGCGGTTATTTTGCCTAGGGGTATCATGGGAAAAATCACGCGTCTGTCCCCGCACCGGGATACATGGGCGGCTCGCACCATAGGCCCGCCTCGGTCTGCTTTCGCGCGCAGCTTCGTGCGCCGGGGCCTTGGCCTGGGGGTGAATGAAGCGAGGCCCCGTGCGCCGCTGCGCTTCAAATGTCCGGCCAGTAGAGCCGCATCGGATTGTCGACGAGCAGCTTGTGCTGCAGCGCGGCGGTGGGTGCGATACGCGGGATCATGTCGACGAGCCAGGCGTCATCGGGCATATGGCCCACTAGGTTGAGATTGGGGTGCGGCCAGTCGCTGCCCCAAAGAACGCGGTCGGGAAAGCGTTCGACAACCGCTCGCCCGAAGGGCACGAAATCATCGTAGGCAGGGGGTCCGTTCAAGGAGAGGCGTTCCGGGCAGCTCACCTTGGACCAGATATTGCCGCGCTCCATGAAGCGCAGGAACTGCCCAAACTCGGGCCCGTCGGCCGGCTTTGAAAGATCTGGGCGGCCCATATGGTCGACAACGACTATTGTCGGGAGCGACACAAAAAAATCCCACTTCTCTGCAAGATCTGCCGCCTCAAAATAAATCACGACGTGCCAGCCGAAGGGAGCAATCTTGTCGATCAGGCGGCGGTAAAATGCATCAGGCCTGGGATCGACGAGACGCCTCACATAGTTGAACCGCACGCCGCGCACGCCCGCGGCGTGCATCGCGGAAAGCTCATCTTCGCTTACGTCCGGCCCGATGGACGCAACCCCGCGGGCACGCCCTCCCGAATGCGCGATCGCATCGAGCATCGCCCGATTATCCTCGCCATGGCACGTCGCCTGCACAAGGACGCTGCGCGTAAACCCCATGCGGTCCCGAAGTGCAAAAAGCTCATCGCGCCCCGCGTCACAAGGCGTGTATTTGCGCGTGGGCGCGTAAGGAAAAAGCGCGCCCGGGCCAAACACGTGGCAATGCGCATCGACCGCCCCCGGCGGCGGAACATAGGCGGGGAGTCCGGGTTCAGGATGAAAGGGAAGCCAGTCCGCATCCATTACGAAGCCGCTCAAAGCCCCCGCCCCCTCAACATCGCATCGAGCCGCGGAAAGACGCGGCGCGCATTGCCTTCATAAATGGCATGGCGCTCGCTATCCGAGATGGGGAGCGCGTCGACATAGCGTTTGGTATCATCGAAATATTGGCCCGTCGCCGGATCAATGCCCCGGACAGCGCCGACCATCTCGCTCCCGAAGAGGATGTTCTTCTTGTCGATCACGTCCGCCAGAAGATTGATCCCGGCCTGATGATAGACGCAGGTGTCGAAATAGATATTGTTCATCAAATGGCCTTCGAGCGCCGGTTTCTTCAACATGTCGGCAAGCCCGCGATAGCGCCCCCAATGATAAGGAACCGCGCCGCCCCCGTGCGGGATGATGAAGCGCAGGGTTGGGAAGTCAGCGAACAGATCGCCCTCCAAGAGCTGCATGAAGGCGATCGTATCGGCGGCGAGATAATAGCCGCCCGTTGCATGAAGGCCCGGATTGCAGCTCCCCGACACATGGATCATTGCCGGAACATCAAGCTCGACCATCGCTTCATAGAAGGGATACCAGAAGCGATCGGTCAGCGGCGGGTGACTGAAATGCCCGCCGCCTGGATCGGGGTTGAGATTGCAGCCGACGAAGCCGAGCTCCTCGACGCAGCGGCGGAGCTCGGCGATGGATCCCGTCATGTCGGCGGCGGGATTCTGCGGCAGCATGCATACCCCGACGAAAATGTCGGGATAGAGCGCAGCACAGCGCGCAATAAGATCATTGTTCGCGCGTGCCCAGGCGGTCGATACCGCCTCGTCCCCAACGTGGGGCGCCATCGCCGATGCGCGCGGAGAAAAAAGCGTCATGTCGGCGCCGCGTTCGTGCAAGAGACGCAGCTGATTGGCTTCGAGCGATTCGCCGATTTCGTCGTCCGAGATCTGCGGATAGGCGGGGGGCGCCTTCCCCGCCCGCCAGGCCGAAACTTGCGCCTCGCGCCAAAGAGCATGCGGTCCAGGGGCGGTTGTATAGTGCCCGTGGCAATCGATCACGAGGGACATGGCAGGTACGCCTCCAGTCATTGTCGAAGATGGGCCGATAAAAGAGAAAGTTTCGCCGGCAAGCCTGCGGGCGCGTCCCCGCCAGCCGCGCCGGCGGCGCGCTGGCAGGCGGTTGTGGCGCGGCTCATTTTGCCATCCACGCCAAGCGCTTCGAGCGACGCTACCACCTCGTCCATTTCAGCAGCACGGCGCGTTCCGTGGAGGATCATTCGGTCAAGATTATAGTCGAAGCGGGCACCCCAATCGGCACCAGGCCAGCTTGCATCAAGCGAGGCGATGACGGTTTCGAGCACCCCTGCCGCATGCGCGGCGAGCGCGCATTCTGCGCTCAGCGCCTCAATGCCCTTGATCATTACCGAGCGTATCATCTTCACCGATGAGGCCGCACCGACTGGCCCGGGTAGGAGCGTGATGTCCCCAAAGCCTGCCGCGCACAGCATATCCGCGCCTTCCCTGGCCCAGGGACCGCTGACGAGAAGTGGAACTTCGGCGCCCTTGCCGGCTACCGGTGCCATGATCGCGACATCGACATAGCGCCCGCCGCGTGCTTCGATCACGGCGGCAGCTTCCCGCTTGGTGTGAGGAGCGGCGCTGTTCATGTCGAACCAATAGGAGCCTGCCGGAAGGGCCGCTGCGGCTCTTGCCGCAGCAACGCATTGATCGGCGGTGACCAATGAGAGCGCCGCCGTGCAGCCCCCGAGCGCCGCGGTCGGGGACGACAGTCCCACAACGCCCGCTGCACGATATTCGCGGAATTTCGCCGCGTGGGTGGCCTCGTCGTCCGTCTTGCGATCATAGGCTGCGATCTCGCACGCACGCAGCGCGGGCCGGAACTGCTGGGCAGCTTCACCAAAGCCAATGAAGGACAATCTTGCGATCATTCCCCCTGATGCGCAGCGCGGTGCGCACCGGCCAATTCAAAGCGACGGCGCGCCATAAGATTTTAGGAATGATGGTTTGCCGCGACGCTATGCAATATTTCGAGAAATCGTTTTTGGAGATCCGTCGGCCGCCACGCCGGCCGGCTCGCAATGCCGATCGGGCGGGTCAGACGCTCACCAATTGCATCGCGATGCTCGAGTAGCCCCGCTTCGATTTCGGTTGCGACCTGATCGGGCGAAAGGAGGGTCAGGCAATCGCTGGCCAGCAGGATACCGCGGATCGTCATCACCGACCCGCAGGCAATCGGCGCTCTTATCTCGGGAAACCCGCTGAACATCATCTGCCAGTGGGCACGCAGCGGAGTGCGATCGCGGCCGATGATCCAGGGATATTGGGCGAGTTCCGCTAGCCCCGTTCCGGCTTTCAGCGCCGGGTGGCCCGCGCGCCCGACAATCGAAAGCCGGTCGACGAAAAGCGTTTGCTGAAGGAGTCCGTAAGGAACCGGGTCCTCGCGCAGCGCGCCAATCATGAGGTGGATTTGCCCGTCGCGCAGCGGATCGATGAGTTCTCGCCACGAGCCTTCGACAATGTCGATCTGCGCACGGGGGACCTCAGAAATGAGAGTCGCGAGCGCTGCCGGGAGTAACCAGCTGCGGCAAAGCGGCATCGCGCCGATCACGAGGCGCCCGCGCTCTCCCGCGCCGGGCGAAACGCCCTCGATAGCCGCCTCGAGCTCAGCGCGCGCGAGCCGGATCCCTCGCGCCAGTCGCTTGCCCGCGCTTGTCAGGCCGAGACCGCGGCCTCGTCGCTCGACGAGCCGGGCACCGACAATCTGTTCAAGATCGTGAACCGCGCGATGGATTGCCGACGGCGCGCCCTCGTTCTGACGCGCGGCCTCGACATAACTGCCCGCGTCGGCGAGCTTGACGAAGGATCGCAGCTGCGCCGAGGTCAACAGCCGATCGGGACGGGAAAAGCCTCGAGCGCTGCGCGGCGCGGGAGGCACGCCCTCGCCGAGATAATGGAACATTGTCGTGAGCCGTTCGGAGAAGGCTGCCCCTTCGCGCGTCGCGATCATCCCGTCGTTCCGGCGGTCGAAGAGGACAACACCCAGCTGCCTTTCGAGCTTGGCGAGGCCCTGTGTGAGCGCCGACTGCGACAGGTTCGCGGTCTCGGCCGCCGCGACCAGGCTTCCGCGCGCGACGATTTGCGGGATGGCGCGAAGGTGGCGGAGATTGAGGTCGAAGGGATCAGGCATGAGCGCCCTCTATCACAAAAACTTATATCGATATTCGAAATCGACGTTGCCCGCTTTCGCTTCCCGCCGCCATGATCATCCCAGGGAGACGAAGATGTCCGGTATCGTTGTTCAAAATATTCCGCGCGCCGATCCGGCAGTTATCGCCGGTCTCGAGAAGCTTGGCGTCGCGACCGTGCACGAGGCGCAGCGGCAGACCGGACTCCTCTCGAGCCGGCTTCGCCCCATCTATTCGGGTGCACGAATAGCGGGATCCGCCGTGACGATCCTTGCGCGCCCCGGGGACAATTGGATGGTCCATGTTGCAATCGAGCAGTTGCAGCCGGGCGATATTCTCGTGCTGTCTCCGATGAGCCCGTGCGAAGACGGCTATTTTGGGGATCTTCTCGCGACCTCGGCGATGGCGCGCAGCTGCAAGGGCCTCGTCATCGATGCCGGTGTGCGCGATGTCAGCGATCTTGCCCGGCTGAATTTTCCGGTCTGGTCTAAAAGCATCTCGGCGCAAGGAACCGTCAAGATGACACTGGGCAGCGTCAATGTCCCGATCGTGTGCGGCAACGCCTCGGTAAAGCCGGGGGACGTGATTGTCGCGGACGACGACGGCGTTTGCGTCGTCGAGCGCGCGAGCGCGCCAGAGATACTCGAGGCCGGGCGTCAACGTGAAGCGAATGAAGTGAAAAAGCGCGAGCGCCTCGCGGCCGGCGAGCTCGGGCTCGACATCTACGACATGCGCGAGACTCTCAAGGCGCACGGATTGCGCTATGTCTGAGGGCGTGCGCGCCATGTGGATGCGCGGCGGCACTTCGAAAGGCGGATACTTCCTGAAGGAGGATCTTCCCTCAGATCCCGCCGCGCGCGACGCCTTTCTCCTCCGCGTCATGGGGTCTCCCGACCTTCGACAGATCGACGGGATGGGGGGCGCCGACCCCCTCACGTCCAAGGTTGCCGTGATTTCACGCTCGTCCCGTCCCGGAATCGACGTCGATTATCTCTTTTTCCAGGTCTTCGTCGACATGGCAATCGTGAGCGATAGTCAGAACTGCGGTAACATCCTTGCGGGCGTTGCTCCCTTCGCAATCGAGCGGGGTCTGGTGACACCGCAGGGCGAAGCCACGCGCGTTTCGATCTTCATGGAGAATAGCGGGCAATCTGCGATCGCGACCGTGCAAACCCCTGGCGGGATGGCCTCATATGAAGGCGATGCGCGGATTGACGGCGTACCGGGGACGGCTGCGCCGATTCTGCTCGAGTTTCGCAATACCGCTGGATCGACCTGTGGCGCGCTCCTTCCGACCGGGAACATCGTCGATGTGATTGAAGGCGTCGCCTGCACGCTCATCGACAATGGGATGCCGTGCATCGTGATGCGGGCCGATGCCCTCGGCGCCACGGGCTACGAAGATCGCGATACCCTCGACGGCTCTGCCGCACTCAAGACGCGGATCGAGACTATCCGCCGTCTGGCCGGGCCCCTCATGAATCTCGGCGATGTCACGGACAAGCCTGTCCCCAAGATCATGCTGGTCGCTCCGCCCCGCAGCGGCGGCGCGGTCACGGTGCGGAGTTTCATCCCCCACCGCGCGCACGCCTCGGTTGGTGTGCTTGGCGCGGTAAGCGTGTCGACAGCATGCCTCTTGCCTGGCAGCCCGGCTGCAGAGGTTGCGACCGTTGAAGGGGGAGCAAGCAAGACATTGGCCGTCGAGCATCCGACCGGGCAGCTGACCTGTGTCATGGCAACAGGCCGCGACGGGGTCATCGAGAGCGCCGCGCTCTTGCGAACTGCCCGAAAACTGATGGACGGCCACGTCTTCGGCTGACGTGCTCACCGCGGATATCGCGAGCGCCTTATTCTGAGCGCGCCGGATGGGCCACGACACCATAATAGCTCGGAATATTCTCGATGCGGGTGTGCGCTCGGCGTTACCGACGAAAAGGGTCGCGTCCGTCAAGGTGGTGTATTTCGGCTGTGGCCGTGGACCATCGTCAGGCGGCTTTGGCGGTGATGTGTAGGGACTGATTTTCCTCCTCGATCATGGGTTGGTTGAGCTCGGCCATGCCTTCGATCTGCATGTAGCGATGCTGGAGTTGCCACTCGTCGTTCTGCTCCA
>NZ_FUYP01000053.1 GCF_900168005.1 Sphingopyxis flava | reverse complement strand
AGCGAAGAACAGCGCAAAAGGCTGGCCGTCTACCTGAAAGCCAATCCGGTGCTCGAAGCCCTCTACACTGCCAAGCAGGACATGGCCCTCCTGCTGACGCAAAAATCCCTCAATGCCAAAAAGGCCAGCCAGCTTATCCCCGACCTGCTCAGGCTGATCGATCAGTTCGCCGCCAGCCCCCTCAAGTCCCTCGCCGATACCCTGACCAGCTGGCTCGAGCCCGTCGCCCGCATGTGGCGCTTTTCCAGGAACAATGGAATCACCGAGGGCTTTCACACAAAGATGGAGATGATCTCGCGCCGCGCGTTCGGCTTCCGCAACTTTCACAACTACCGCTTGCGCGTGCTCGCTCTTTGCGGTTGGAATGGCGTCATCAATCGGGTCTGATCCACCCTCATCCCCCGTTCACGGGGAAGAGCCGGAAATTGGTGGACGCACTAGGGCTCGAACCTAGGACCCGCTGATTAAGAGTTTGACCAGAGAAGTGTTAGCGTATGAATGCGCACGTTGCCATATGCTAGTCAACCTACTGATATCACTTGGGAAAGGTCGATTTTAGGGCTACTGTATGTTGACGTAAGTGTGCAGCCGCCACTTACACTAGACTTACAAGAGGTGGCCATGCCCAAGCTCAAGCTGACCAAAACAAATATCGATCGGGTACGTAAACCCGGTCGCGGAACTACACTCTATTGGGACACCGAGACGCGCGGCTTTGGCTTACGCGTTACTGCGTCGGGGGCTGCTAGCTTCGTTGTTCAAGGCACGATTGCCGGGGAGGGCAAGGAGCTGCGCATTACAATCGGCACTTACGGCGCGTGGTCAGTGGACGACGCGCGCCGCCGAGCTGAGGAATGCAAACACCAGTTCGAGGACGGCATAAATCCGCTGGCTGCGAAGAGGGCCGACGCGGCGATGAAGGTGAGCCTTGGTGAAACGCTTGAGGCATATGTCACGCGACCGGGGAAGCTGAAAGCGAGCACTGCCGCTGAATACCGGCGGCACGTGGATCAGGTGTTTACCGGGTGGAAGGACAAGCCCATCGTCTCGATCACTCGGGATATGGTGCTGGAACGGCATCGGGAACTTGTTGAAAACGGGCTAGAAGGGAAGCGCGCCGCGCCTGCCAGCGCGAATGCCGCCATGGTGACGCTCCGCATCCTTATCAACTTCGCCAGCCGCCAATACCGGCGCGCTGACGGTAGCCCGCTCGTCCTGCACAACCCCGTTGACGTGCTAAAAGACCATTGGGCGCCGCTTGGCTCGCGCACCGATCGCTACATTGACCGCCGCAAGATCGGGGAGGTGTGGAACAAGCTGCACGAAGCCCGCGAAATCCCGAAGAATAAGGATGCGCTTGCGGGGATCGACCTGACGATCTTCGCGCTGTTGACGGGTGCCCGCCGGGACGAAATGACCACACTGACATGGGACCGGGTCAACATCGACGATGATGACCCTTCAAACTGTTGGTGGCATCTGGACGACCGCAAGCGTGGTGATCCGATTTGGCTCCCGCTCTCATCGCAAGCGGTGGCGCTCCTTAAGTCACGGATGCCCAAGCCTAAAGAGAGTGAGGACGACCCGGAGCCTAGTCCGTATGTGTTCCCAAGCTGGTCCAAGACCGGACATATCACCGATGCCAGCGCACCGATGGAACTGGTCGGCAAGGTAGCTGGCAAGCATTTGAGCCTGCATGATATGCGCCGGACCTACACGAACATCGCCATGCGGGAATGTCTGATTGAGAAGTTTCGCACCGACCTGCTCACTGGCCATAAGCCTGCGCAGGAGGACGTAACCGCCCGCAATTACCTCGACCTAGCGCGGTTGGATTGGTTGCAGCCCGATGTGCAGAAGGTGGGCAACTGGATCGAGCAGCAAGCGGCGATTGCAGCCGGTGCCAACGTGGTATCGCTGGCCCAGCGTGCGTGAGCGCAGCATGATGCACCAATATCTCGCTGACAGTCGGGGCTGTAGGGGCGAAAGCGTGCTGGCCGTCGCTAGGGTAGCACAGCACCGCTGCCACACCGTAAATCGCCCCACAGCCGAGCGTGGCTAGGGTCACGCCATCCCGGCTACTATTTTTTGAATATCCCCGACCTACTATTTTTGGATTTGGGTCTCGATTGGTCGTGCCCCCAAGGTGATGTAGGAACTGTCGACCTGAAGCAGAGTCGGGTTTGGGCCACGCGGCCAGAGCTGACAGGCTGACGACGGGGAAAGGCAGCACGATGGCCCAACGACCTTTTCGGACCGAGGAGAGCATTGCCGCAGAACTGGCTACTCGGCAGCGCGTGGTACCACTGCTAAAGCGACACGGCTTTGCGGTAACAGGTCACCACTGGACGGAGCATGGCATTGCAATCACTCAAGTAATCGACGCTGAACGAGTTGGCGGAGCGGCGGTGCGGATGCACGTTCGCCTTTGTTGGCGCAGAGACGGACGCAACGCCAACGAAAGTCTTTATTCGGCGGCCCAGCTTCGCGCCCGCCTGGATCAGGGAAGCTGGGAGCAAACCCTCGAGAACATCGCCGCCCGTCACGAACGCGAGGGGTTCACCCATCTACTTTTGGTGCAGGACAGCACAGAAGGATTCGTATTCGCAGCATTGGTGCCCAGCGGCCAAATTCCGGCGATATGGCAGCGGCAACGAGAGGTGAGCGACGACTTAATCTCGCGCGGTCTGACTGGTAAGATGACCAAAAATCATGCCGCGAACGGTTCAAGCCCGACTCTGTGGCTGCAAGACGACCGGCATTTAGAAACTCCCGCCGTGGCCCGCGTCCTTTGGCAATGGCCAGGTGTGATCAATATTCTGGCACTTCCACGTCTCGACGAGCTTGAGCATGACAATGATACGTTCGACGACTTAGTTGGAGCCGAGCAGTATTTCGGTCGTGACCAGGGACAGCGAATTGCGAGCTTCCGCTCCGGTTATCCGCGCGATCCACGGGTCCGCGCGGCAGTTCGCGCCCGGGCAAAGGGCCACTGCGAACGCGCGGGCTGCGACGAACATCGCGACTACCCAGGCTTCCTCGATGTGCATCATATCCTAGGGATTGAGGTTAGCGACCGCGTCTGGACTTGTGTCGCCCTGTGTCCGAACTGTCATCGCGAGGCGCATTTCGCTCCTGAAAGTGCTGACATCAATGAAGCTCTTCGCCAGTTTGCCAGCAGATTCGCAATATGACGGGGGACCGCTGGTTCCAAACAGATGAATCGGATGACGTTGCCGGTTCGCTGCGGCACGCCCTACGATGCCTTCCACTGATCGATAAGGACCCGCAGGTATGGAAGTGGTTCGCGCTGGCACTTCACTCGACCCTACAAGGCGCCTGCGTTTGTCATCTGGTCTCGACCGCCACCCCGATCGGCGCTGTCTATCCTGAAAATGCGGCCAAGTTCATTAGCTTCTTCGAGGAGAGCCGCGCAAACCCCGATGCGAAGCCACCAGAAGCGCGACTAATGGCCCTGCCGGGACTTCTGAAGGCCGCGCGGAAACCGCATTCGGCGGGCGACAGAAGCAATGACCAAGGTATCGCTATAAGCGACGCCGAGTTGGAATGGCTCAATCGCTTCCACGCAAGCGTGCGCAACCAATTCACTCATTTTGAGCCGATGGGTTGGTCGCTTGAAGTTTCGGGATTTCCGGAAATTGCCATGCTAGTCGCACGCATTGTGTCGGAGATCGCAGACACGGGTTGGGCGTTCAGGCACAAGGATCGGGAATGGATTTCGGAGCTGAAGGCGAACCTCGGTCGGCTCGAAGCCATGGCCACAAATACGAACTAGTCGGTGCCTTGGCGCTTCGCGGTGACGGGGCTTTGAGAACTCACAGATGGGGGCGGCTATCTGACGAGATGAAGCAATGATGGATACATTCCAGAAGTCGATCAGGGAGGGTTGCGACCTCTCAAACGACCGAAGCCTGACTGGTCACACACTGCGAATTGCATAGCACTTAGCCGCAGCCTGTGCTAACAAAACAGCTGCGCTGGTTCGCCCATGTAGCGGCAGCGTAGCCAACGGGCTCCGTCCATCGGGGCTGCTGACACCCCAACTTCCTGCTCTGGGTTCTCCGCAGGCAATCGCCTGCGGCTCATGGCGTCGCGGGCATTGCGGGGTTCATCCTGCCATGAAAGTTCTGACTCACAAGGAAGCCGCTAGTCTTATTGGCGTAACTGAAGCCACACTTCGGTTCTGGCGCTGCAAGGGCAAAGGCCCTCGGTTCACGAAGCTTTCCGACGCCAAGCAGGCAGGGGTCCGATACGATCTTGCCGACATCGAAGCGTGGAAGACTGCACGGAAGTTCGCAAGCACGTCCGCGGCCACCGTCCATCACCCAGGCAACGCCTGAAACCTTCTCTTCACAAACTGCGGCAGGGTTCGAGGCCCTGCCGCGGAAAGGTATCTACGTGACAAGCTCATTGTACGAAAACGGAGATTCGGTCCGCAACCCCGATGCAATTCGGGAAAAACCAAGCGAGTTTGAAAGCGGCGATCACGCCGCTGAGCCGCCTGAATTGACAGCATACCTGGAGGGTGCCGAAGGGGGTCAAGGGGGCACCGGGCCGACCGCGCCCTGGTCCAACATTCCGATTGAACTGCGTCAGCGTCCGCAATGGTGCCTCGCCGCTAATGACAAGCGGCCATTAGCGCTCGATGGTCGAAACGCCAGTGTCAGCGATCCCAGCACGTGGACTGATTTTGACGCTGCGCGACGCTGCGCGGAATTGCGAGGCTGTGGGATCGGCTATGTGCTGACGGCGGACGACCCTTTTTCGTGTATCGACCTGGACGTGAAGGATGGCACCGGCCCTGAGGCACTGCAACGGTACCACTCCGTCATCGAAACGTTCGACAGCTACACCGAACATTCCCGCTCCGGGCTAGGTTTCCATGTCTGGGTCAGGGGCAAGATTGGTGAGGGCAGGCGGCGCGATGGTGTCGAGGTCTATTCCCAAGCCCGCTTCATAATTTGCACCGGTAGCGTCGTGCGTGACCGCCCGATTGCGGACCGGCAGGACGTGCTGAGCAACATGGTGGCGCAGATGGCGAGCGAAGCGCCTGCGAAGCTGGAACTGTGGGGTGACGACCACGCCGATTGGGACGCAGCCACGCGCGCGGCGGAGGATACAGGAGAGCTGGGGCGGTTGTTCGCCGGTGATTGGAAAGGTCGTTATCCCTCTCAGTCGGAAGCTGACCTTGCCCTCGTCAAGCTGCTGATTCCTCTTACCGAATCACCACGCGAATGTTGGCTGACGTTTCGGCTGTCGAAGCTGGGCGAACGGGATAAGGCAAAGCGAACCGGCTACGCGCAATCGACCATGGCACAGGCGATGCAGCATTACCACAACGATGCGGAGCAACTGCGGCACGGGGAGGCTATGGCGGCGGGGTTGCTGCGGCAGACGGCATCGTCGCCAACGACAGACCAGCTCCAAGCCGACGCAGAAATCCCTTCGCTGTTGGACAGGCTGAGCGTTGATTGGACAGCGCCCGTTGATGCTGACGTACCCGATGTTGTCGAGGGTTTGGTGGCAGACGAAGAGGTGACGCTGCTGGGTGGGCACGGCGGCGTCGGAAAAGGCTTTCTCGCCTTGCAGATGGCCTGTGCGGTGGCTTTGGGCGAGCCGATTTTGAATCACCCGACCCGGCAATGCCGGGTACTCTATTATTCTGCCGAGGACGGGCGCAAGCGCCTTACCCGCGGCTTGCGCCGCGTTGCCCAGCAGTTCGACTATGACGAGAAGAAGCTACGACAGAACTTGCGCGTGCTCGATGCCAGCGAAATTGACCCGCTCTATAGTGAGCGGCTCGAATCTGGGGCTGACGGTAAGCGAGCCGCAAAGGTGCTAGGCGGTACTGCGGAATTCGACAGGCTGCGGGAAATGGTCAAAATCTTCGATCCGCAACTGGTCGTTGTTGACGGTGCCTCCGACACATTCGATGGGAACGAGATCGCCAGGCGCGAGGTGCGCGGGTTCATCAAAATGCTGCGCCGGGTGCATCCCTGCCGAAATATCGGCGTCTTGCTCATCGTTCACATCGATCGTTCGAGCGCGCGCGGTAACACTACCAACGATGATGGCTACGCCGGGAGCGCCCAGTGGCACAATTCCAGCCGCCGTCGAATGTTCTTGCAGCACCAGATTGACAAGGAGTGGGACAGCGACTTGCGTAAGGAAGTCGTGGTCGGCGAGCGGTTCATGCTCAGGGTGATGAAAAACCAGGACGGCGTGACGCAACCCGATCTGCAGCTTCAAAGGGGCGAGTGGGGGCTCTGGCAGCTCGCCGTTGAGATCGGCGACGACCTTGCGCTTGGTGTCAATGCGGGAACCGACCACGCCGCGACCTTGGCGCGTTTGATCGGCGAATACTACGCGCGCGGCAAGTACATCAGCACATCGTTAGCGCCCCAGGCATCGACAGGTGCGTATGCCATGCTAAAGGACGATCCGGAATTCCCACAGGGCCTGAAGCGCAAGCGAACGATTGACTTGATGCGGGGATTGGAGCGCGACGGGGTGCTGGCCGCAGAACCGTACCAGAGACCGAACCGGAGCTGGGCAGAACGGTGGACGGTACTGCGCGATCCTAATAATCCGTTTCGACAGTTCGCACCCGGCGCACAGACTGGCACAGTGTGAATATGTGTGACCGCGTGCATGCTGTGCCGTGCACCGGCACACAGCGTGCGGGGGTTTAAGGGGGGACACTGTGTGTGCGCCCTATGTGCAAACGCTTCAGTCGGTCGCCTAAGGTGGCGTCGCGCCTGCATGTACCAATGGCGGGCCTGCCCCTTGCTGCGCTTCACTCATCTGCGGATGAGGCCTCTTTCAAGAGGAAAGTGGGATCATAGAGATGCACGATGCCATGCACTACGGTTTGGCAGTTTGCGATCAAATCGGTCGCTTCCTTCTTGGAGCAGAAATGGCCGCTGTGTGCGATTTCGTTTCTCTTCTTATTGATCTTCTTTGCGAGCGGCCAAAGGCTGGTGACGGTGGCGCGCTTGGGGTCGCCATCCAGTATCGGCAGCAGCAAACGTTCTACTTTGCCTTTCAACCCATTTGCCCACATCAACAGGCCATCAACGAACTTAGCGTCAAGCTGGCTGCGCGCAGAGAATTCCTGACGAAGAGCATAATTCACGGCGAGCTCGGTGGCACTAGCGGCCCTAATCACTGCAGCTGAATAATCAGTCCTGTCGTGCAACCCGGTGAGTTTGACCCACTGAGATTGAATTCTCTCAAGGTCTGTACGCTTCCCATAGGGCTTCCGCTCCTTCGTCTTGCCTTTCGTTCTTGCCATAAATGCCTCCCATCGCCGCTCAGGACTATATGCGCGTCATCGCGTTTTGCCAGTCCGTGTAGTGATGGACGTCTTGCCGCCTTGTTTGCACTCTGCCGACCCGAACTTGGTGCCATGTCACTGGCGCCGCCTTTACTCCTTCCGTTCCTCTGCGAAAGTGATGAACGACCTACGGAGATGAGGCCGATCCATGTTAAAGTTGGGGTGCGTCCGTTTCCACAAATAGATATTTATTTCAGATGCTTGGGTGGAACCCGAAACAAATTAACACATTAACATTGGCTCGCCTTAGCGCGCATACAAGCTGCCCTCGGCCATTCAATTTCACGGCTTCGCATCGCTCGCCTTGCCTAGTATCGTGCCGATATACGGTCGATTAGATGCACATTTTTCTCTGCAAAAGGTTGACATATCAGATCGATCCTATCAGAATGGCGTCGATATTTACGCGGATAGGCGGATTCGAATGACTGAAAAGCACGACAAATTTCGGGAATTGGCCGAAAACCGGACCAATCGCGCCATGGACTCAATCCGAAGAATCGGGAATCTTTCAAATCGTCATCTCTACGAATGGGACGATGCGGAGATTCGAAAAATCCTGAAGGCACTCAAGGATGCCGTCGCGGAAGTCGAACGCAAGTTCGCGGCACCGAAAGTATCCCGCGAGAAGAGTTTCAAGCTGTAAGCGAGGTGGATATGAAGGCCCAGGAACTTTGTATGGCTCTGGTGCATGCTGACAGTCCAGAAGAGGTAGTCAGCATTTTGCAGAAAGCAGGGTACTGGGATGATCCTAAGGTTTGGCGCGACCTTGGGGACAACGAGAACAACTATTCGGTCATTGGCGCGCAACAGTCGGACCCGATTGCTGCGCTCGTCGAGAAGGTCGTCAACAGCATCGACGCGCGGCTGATGAACGAATGCATCAGCAGAGGTATCGATCCGACGAGCAAACAAGCGCCGACTTCCGTTCGCCGCGCGATTGCCAGCTTAATCGAGGGCAGCGACCCGGATAAGGCGGCGAATGGCCGCATCGAGCATTGGGTGCGGAAGCAGCGGCGTGAACAGGCGGAATACATCAGCATTTCCGCCACCGGCTCAAAGTCCAACCCCTGCTTGTCGATCAGCGATCTGGGCGAAGGGCAAACGCCCGCGGCAGTGCCCGACACGTTCATGTCGCTCGCTAAGTCGAACAAGCTGCGCATTCCGTTCGTGCAAGGCAAATTCAATATGGGAGGGACGGGAGCGTTACGCTTCTGCGGCGGACTGCATCACTTCCAGCTCGTGCTGACGCGGCGGAATCCGGCGCTTCTTCCGGATGGTGCCGATAATCCGTGGAGCTTTACCATCGTGCGCCGAATGGAGCCGACGGACGGCGAGCGCAGTTCCGTCTATCGCTATCTTGCGCCGATCCCGACCGGCGATGAGAAGAAGCCGATGCTTCTCACTTTCAACGTCGAGAGCCTGCCCATCCGACCGAAGGGCAACAACGCCTATGCGCTGCAGCAGGAGTATGGGGCGTTCATCAAGCTCTACCACTATGAATACACTTACCGGTCCCACGTTCTGTTGAGTGACGGATTGTTGCGCCAGATCGACACGCGGCTACCCAGTCCAGCGCTGCCCTACATGATGCACGAGTGCAGGGCTTACAAAGGTGACTCCGACCGCAGTTTCGCGAACCCGGCTACCGGCGTTCTCGTTCGTCTTGCTGACGATAAGGGCGACAACCTGGAACAGGACTTTCCGAAGCATGATGAGATGGTTGTCGCCGGCCAAAGATTCCGCATCAGCCTGTTCGGTTTCAAGGCCAAGAAAGCGGCCACCTACCTGAACCGTTCAGAAGGTGTACTGTTCGTCGTCAACGGCCAGACGCACGGCACACTAAGTCCGCAGATCTTCACCCGGAGCAAAGTCGGCCTCGACTATGTTGCGGACTCCCTAATGGTCTCGCTCGACTGCTCGGAGCTTAGCCGCACCGCTCTCGAAGAGCTTTTCATGAACTCGCGCGAGGCATTGGCGAAGTCGGAATTCCGGACCGCTGTGGAACGCGAGTTGGAAGACGTGCTGAACCACCACCCGCTGCTGCGCGAATTCAACAATCGGCGGCGCGAGGAGAAGATTAAGGAGAAGGCGGAGGACAACTCTAGCATGGAGGATACGCTGAAGGAGATTCTGTCGTCCTCTCCATCCTTGGCGTCTATCTTCCTGAGCGGCCAGAAGCTGAAGACGCCGTTCAACATAAAGCAGTCAGCGGCGTCCGATAAGTTCGACGGCAAGCTCTTCCCCTCATACTTCCGCTTTCGCGGTCGTGCTCAGGACGAGGAGTTGAGCCGGAAGGCGGAAAAGGGCCGCGCGATCCGCCTGAGTTTCGAGACAGACGTTGAAGACAACTATTTTGGGCGGTCTAAGGAGCCGGGTTCTTATACCGTCGAGCAAGAACTCGACGGCGCGTGGGTCGCAGTTACGCAGCGCTCAATGAACCTTTATCGGGGCAATGCGACGCTGACAATCACGCTTGAAGGCGACGAGCCAGTCGGCAAGCAGGTGCCACTCCGCTTTACCGTGTCAGACGATCAAATGCTTGAACCACTGGTCAGCAGCGCCAGGATCGAGCTGATTCCCTACCAGGACCACGACACGTCCGACACAAAGAAGCATAAGAAGAAAAATCCGAAGAATGACGGCAACGACACCACCGACCAAGCCGGTATCGAACTGCCGACCGCCACGTGGATCAGTAAAGAGGAGTGGGACGACTACGGGTTCAATGAGCACTCTGTGTTGCGCGTTCTGCGGGCCGACACCGGCGGCGATAAGGCGAAGTTCGACTTCTTTCTCAACCAGGACAACATTCACCTGCTGAACGAGCTTAAGCACGCCAAGGGTAAAGAAGACCTCGTTCGCGAGCAATATCGCGTCGGCATGCTACTTCTAGGAATGTCGGTGATTCACGGACTCGGCAAAAATGCGGATGGTGACGTCGTGCGCGAGCGCGCCGATCAAGTGACGAGCGCTGCGGCCTTGGTCTTAATCCCGATGATCCGTCATCTCGGTAAGCTCGACCTGTTGCTCAAGCCGAAGCTCGCCGAAGCAGCCTAAGCAAGTCGGTGAAACAGCACGACCTCACGAGCACTCGAATGCTTGGCTTGAGAAAGCGCGTGCCAGCGACGATTGGGAACGTCGCGCCATAGGCGCTCTTGCTCGCCTTGGCCGACCTCTTGAAGACCAGCGCTAGTCAGGGCTTCGAGGTAGCGACTTAGCTGCCACTCCGGGTCGGCAAAGGCGACGACCTGCACAATGATCGTCTCGGGGGAGCAGACCTTTGCGATTGAGCGGAACGACGCTTCCAAGTTGCGGAAATACGTCGCCAAGCCTTTCTCTTTGCGGTGGCCGAGCGTGTAGTAACGCTCGCCGTCGCCATCGAGGCGGTTCGCGATCCAGTAAGGTGCTGCGGTCTCCCGCCGTCCGCCAATCTGCCACCGATGGTAAAGGACGTGGACTCCGGGATATGGCGGCGAGGTTAAAATGAGGCGGGGCTTCTGCTCGTCAAAAGCGCCGCTGGTGTGCGCCTGGTCAGCGGCTTGCTTCAACACGCGACATGGCTGGCGCTGAACGTCCGCCGTCTCGCGACGTAGCGCTGCCATGTCGTCAAGCATTTCCGACAGATACCCGACCAGCCGTGTCCGGAAGGTCGATATGGGCGGCGGCGAACGTTTGCCGTCCAGCGCAACCTGCGCAGTTCGCAACAGGGCGCAACGGGCAAACTCCCGGCTCGCGTTGTCGGGGAGCCATGCGGTGGCATTCAGCACTTGCTGGATAGCCTTGCGGTACCGCCAGACCCCATTCGCCTCCATGTGCTTGAAGTAGCCGCTTTCGCGCCACCTGCCATCCGCGTCGGCGGGCGCGTGCATGTTGACGTATTGCTCGACGCCTGCAGTCCAGTTCCGTAACTCCCGCTCGGCAGCCTCCGTGAGCAGCGTCGTCTTCACTTGGCTGATGAAAATCGCCAGTTCGTTGATGTCTGAACCGATACCCGCGCGGCCGAGGCGCATCGCCTCGACTAGCGTCGTTCCACCGCCAACGAATGGATCGAATACGAGGTCACCAGGCTTCGTGAATTGCTCGATCGCGGCTTGTACGAAAAGTGGAGAGAAGCGAGCGGGGTAACGGTAAAAACGATGGGTAGCGCCTTGAACTCGGCGCGTATCTTGCGCTGCGCGAGCAAGACTCTCAAACACTTCTGCGTTGGCTATCACCCGCACTTCCCCCGAAAAACTCTACCGACACCAATACGAGCGCGACGAGTCGAGCGTCAATAGCGGTGAGACGAGCAGCCCCAAGGGCCAGGCAGACCGTTGAAGGGGGTTATCTCTCGAGAGTAAGTAGGTCCTTCGGCTGAACTCCCAGGGCTTCGGCAAGTCGAACGAGAACGATGACGCTGGGATTCCGTCTCCCTCGCTCAATTCCACCGACATAGGTCAAATCGAGTTCTGCTGCGAATGCCAACTGCTCTTGGGTCAGATGCGCCTTCTGGCGGAGCTGCCGCACATTTCCTCCAACAATGGCTCGCCAATCGTCCATTCCGCGATGGATGGCGACCGGGCATATATACTCTAGTCATCTGGAACTGAAGTAAGCATCATTGTATATGCTCTCATCGGACATTTGGGAGCGTTTCATGATGGCGGGTAGACAGGCGGATTTGGTC
>NZ_FUYP01000052.1 GCF_900168005.1 Sphingopyxis flava | reverse complement strand
CCAGCAACTGATCCAAAACTTCCTTGTCGATTGCCATATGATGGGTCCTTTCCATTCCATCTTATGGCCTCACGCACAAAACTTCTGACAGGCCCCAGCGACCCGTTGAAGCTCTCATTATACCCATTCTCCCATGGTGATCCCGGCGCGATGTATAGCGTCTTCACGCCGATCTGGCCGAGCCATTGCTGGACGGCATTGGCGATAAACTCGGCGCCATTGTCCGACCGTATATGTGCAGGCGGGCCGCGAGTGACGAACAGCTCCGCCAGCGCGGCAAGGACGTCCTCATGCCGCAGCTGACGTGCCACGATGAGCGCCAGGCATTCCCTGCTAGCCTCATCGATGATGGTCAGGATGCGGAACTTGCGGCCATCATGCGTGCGCCCCTCGACGAAGTCGTAAGCCCATACATGCCCTGGATACTCAGGCCGCAGGCGGATGCACGATCCGTCGTTGAGCCATAGACGCCCGCGCTTTGGCTGGCGTTGCGGGACCTTGAGCCCCTCGCGCCGCCATATCCGCTCAACGCGTTTGTGGTTCACCGTCCATCCCGCATGACAGAGCAATGCCGTCACCCGACGATAGCCGTAGCGACCATATTGCTTCGCCAACGCGATGATATCCTCCGTCAGCGCCGGTTCGTCATCCGCCCCGCGCGGCACTTTGCGCTGCGTCGATCGATGCTGACCCAACACCCGGCAGATCCGTCGCTCGGACACCGGAAGCTCTCGTCGCACATGTTCGATGCAGCGCCGTCGCCGCGCGGGGCTCAGAAGTTTCCCCGCGCCGCCTCCTGCAAAATCAGCTTGTCGAGCGTCAGATCAGAGATCGCCCGCCTGAGCCGCAGATTCTCCTTCTCCAGATCCTTCATGCGCCGCGCCTGGTCGGTCTTCAGGCCGCCATATTCCTTGCGCCAGCGATAATAGGTCTGTTCGCTGACCGCGATCCGCCGGCACGCTTCAGCGGTCGAGGCGCCCTGCGCCAGCACAATCTCAACTTCACGCAGCTTGCCGATAATCTCTTCCGGCTTGTGCTTCTTGCTCGGCATTCGTCGTCCCTTTCGTGGTCCAGACTATCATAGTCTCTGGGCCACTCAGCGGGGGGCAGATCATCGCGTTGGCGGATCGCAAGCCTTCTATCACACCCGCGACGACTACATTCAGATGCCGCCCTTCAAGGTGTTTCATTCCGCCGATGATTATTATGCCACGCTCGCTCATGAGGCAGTGCATCTTGCAGGCCATGAAAGCCGTCTGAACCGCAAGACGCTGATTTCAACAAGCCGCGCGGACTATGCGAGGGACGAGTTAGTGGCGGAGCTGGGAGCCTGTTTCATCGGCGCCATCGTCGGTTTCAAGGTCGAGGAACGGGAAGACCATGCAGCTTACCTTGAACACTGGTTGACCGCGCTCCGCAACGATAAGCGAGCCATTTTCGAGGCCGCGCGCGAAGCGCAGAATGCCGCCGATTACCTCTTGGCGATGATGCTGGATCAAGGGGGCTGAAACGGTCCCCCGCGCCAAAAAAACGGGCGGACGCCGCGTTATCGCGGCGTCCCAATTTTGAACTAGGATTTTTGCGGTCTGCCCAAGTGGTTTATATACATATCCCGATATGGTAACTATATTGCAGCCTAGGTCGTTATCAGGTGCAAAATGGAAAATATCATCAACACCTATCAGAATCGCATAAAGGCGATGGGCTTCAAGCCTCGGCGCAAGGAAGACGTTCCTGTCGTCATGGACGTCTATTGCGAAGCACTCGCAAATGCCAAAATTGAAGGGCTGGAATTGCTTGCCGATGACCATGCCTTTTGTTTGTTATTGGTAGAAACTGAAATCCCCGTCGATGTGGCGATCAATCTAGCGCAGGAATACAACCGCGATGTTCTGTCGCGGCAGAAGATTGCTGCATGACAGGTGGGTGATCCATATACCTGGCGAGACAGCACCGTTCTTAGGAACAAGCTGGGTTTACGCGACGATAAGACTCTTTCGGAACGAGAAGCCTTCTTCTCGGTCGTCCGGCATGGTGAGCTGACGTTACAGCGCGCCGCGCCGGCGATGACGGCGCGCGAGTATGGCGCCATCCACAAGCATATGTTCCAAGACGTCTATGAGTGGGCGGGCCGATTCCGCACCGTGGACATTAGCAAGCCGGGCAGCACCTTTGCGCGGGCGCACTTCATCGCGCGCAGCATGGACCATGAGTTCCGCCAGCTGCCGGATCTTCAAACTCTCAAATCCATGGACCGTGATCGCTTCGCCGACACGATGGCGCGCCATATCTCCGAGCTGAACGCCATTCACCCGTTCCGCGAAGGGAACGGCCGCACAATGCGCCTGCATTTGCAGCTTCACTCCCTCGCGGCAGAGAAGTTCGTTTCGATTCAGGCAATGGGGCCGATGGATTGGATGGAGGCGAGCCGAGACAGCTTCCATACCGGCAATCATGCCTCGCTCGCCAAGGTCATTCGGGACGCGATGCCGCAGGAGCAATCGCGCCGGGAACCGGCGCGAGGCCCCGCGGGCATCGCCATGCCGCCCGCCATGGATTCTCTTATGCCAGCGGGCGAGCGCCGCGCCATGAGCATCGAGCAGGCCAAGGAGCAGATCAATCGCTACTTGCCGACCGCGCAGGCCGTGGCCGCGCGGCAGTATGAGCAGCTGAACCGCCTCGCAGCGACTTCCGGCGACATGCGCCAGCTCGCCGAGCGTTCCGCGCAAGAGCTGGCATTCTTTCGCGATCCGAAAGGACCGCTCCACCATGTGCAAATTATCGAGCAGCGCCGCTATCACCAGATCGAGGTCAATTGGGCCGAGGGGATGGACCCCCTTCAACGGGTTCGCGCGATCAGTGCCGGCGCTGCATCCTTCCTGGACAAGATGAGCCCGCGCGACGTTCAAGCCGCCGATCGCGCGCTCCGGATGCAGGTCATGCCTCCCGGCGTCAGCCAAGTGGACTTGCGCCTTGCCGAGCAGTTCCAGAAAAATTCGCCCGAGCAGAACCGCGACGACGCGCGGCTTGCCCCCTTTCAGATCGCCATCGACAAGCGGGTTGCCGACGCCGTTGGAAAGGGCGCGTCCAAGGAGCAGCTGGCGGCGATCACCGAGAGCGCGAAATCCAATGTCGTCTCCGCGTTGCGCGAAGGTAAAATCCCTACGCAGAAGGCCGACAAGCCGAAGGATCGCGAGCGCTAGTCAATCGAGCGGCCGAGGGCCGCGCGCTGATAGTTTGTCAGCTGCCACATAGGATCGAGCGGCCCAGGGCCGCGCCCCGTCAGTGGTGGCAGCTGCCACCGGGGAACACCAAGGGCACCCGCCCTTTCGTTCCCGAAGCATAATCGACAGGACCGGGTTGCGCGCCAAGTTCGGCCAGATCGGCACGCTCACGCGCGCCGGGCCTCCCTAGCCGCGCCGCCCGCACCACTCCCATCGATTTTGCTCCCCCCTCCCCATCCCGCGCTTCGCCAGCGGGTCAGAGCCGCAGGCCGCAGGCAGCGGCTTCGCCTGAAGGAGTGAGGAAGAATGGAGATTACCCCCGAGCAGATCGCGACCATCGCGGCGCTTAACGACCTTGCGCGGCGGACCATGGGCGTCACTTGCCGCACCGTGGTTACGCAGGGAATCGGGGCGCTCGATGCCAGCGCGCAGACCGACATTTTCAAGCTGATCGAGAGCTTCGAGGATTTCACCCCGGACAATGACCCGAGGGGCGAGCATGACGCCGGTTTCCTTTATCGCGACGTGACCGGCCAATGGCATACCCGCTGGACCGACGACGACACGCGGCCCGCCCTCTCCGTCATGTGGAAGATCGACTATTACGACCGCGAGCTAGAGTTTGGCAGCGCCGAACCTTGGAATCCCGACGCCACGACGCGCGTGCTCACGATCCTTCTCGCCAACGAATATTGAAGGAGGCAGTCATGAGCAAAGCCCGTCCGGAGATCGAATTGAACTGGCGTGATGAGAATTACGGTTCCGTCTATGCCGTCGCCGCCTTCCGCAACTATGCGGGCACCTTCGATTGGAGCGAACGCACCCACCAGCGGTTTCGCGGATGCCTGAAACGCGCAGGCTTCGCCTTCCATCAGGGCCGGTGCAGCTACATCGCAAGCAGCGGCTCCCGCGAGGAAAGGAAGCGCGCTCTTTGTGACGAGCTGGACCGCGCAGGTTTCCAGATCGTTCGCGGCGACGTGAGGGGGGCAGCATGAACCGCGAGCGCCGCAAGCAGATCGCCGCAGCGCGCGCCCTGATCGATCAGGGCAAAGCCCTCTTTGATGAGGCGCGCGAAATGCTCGAAACCGTCAAGGACGACGAGCAGTCCGCCCGCGACAATCTTCCCCCGAGCCTTGCTGACGGCGAAGGCGCGGAGAAGATGGACGCCGCAATATCCGAACTCGAGAACGCGATTTCAGCCCTTGAGGACTTCGACGCCGACGAGATCGGCAACACCCTCGACACCGCCAGCGAATAGGAAGGATCGACCATGGAGCCCATGCGCCACCTTGATAGAGACACCCGCCGCGCGCGCCTCCTAGCCGCGCGGACGCGGCCCGTTGGCGGTATCAACCGCCGGGGCATCTTCACCGGCCATTGGGATGGCGGCGACGTTGTGCGCCAGTTCCGCGGCGGCACCGGATCATGGATCGGCCTTGCGCCCTACAAGGCCAAGGCGGACCCGGAGCCGCAGCCATGAAAGTCAGCAACACGGCGAGCGCGGTTCGCGCTACCCTGTCCCCAACTGAGATCAGCGAGTTGCAATTCGTGATCGAGGCGGCCGAGCGCGCGGGGCATTACATGCCCGCGCGCGTCCCCAACATGATTGCGGCGCTGGCGAGCAGCGCCGACGATGTTCGGATGAAACAGGCCGCGAAGCGCGCGGAGAAAGATCGCGTGAAGCGGATCGAACAGGATCGACGCGCGCGCGATCGTCAATTCATGCTGGGCGAACGATACAGCGTCATGGCGGGCCGCGCCGACTTTGCTGACGCGGCATCCGATCCGGACATTCGCCAATGGGTTGACCTGACATTCCACGAGATCATGGGAAGGCCGCTACCCGATCAATGCGAAATTCGCCGCGATGTTTGGCTTGTCCGCGTCGTCCAACTCAACGGCGGTTCGTTTGACGCTGTTGTGGGGAGCGATTGCACCGAAACCTCCGATCCCGCCGAAATCAACTCCCTTGCCGAGCAGCTGATCGCGCGCTTCGAGGGTGCAATCATGGAATGATGGCGTGGGTTGGCGGTGGCAGCTGCCACCGGCATCACGAAATTGTGAAGCCCGTCGCCACACACGCGCGGCGATTTTGTGTATCATAGCTTTGGGCGGTGGCATCGGAGGTTCGCAGTCTCCGGCGCAAATCCTACCGCTCAAAGGAGGTGCATTTGATTGACTACATATGAAGCCATGCAATTGACGATCGCAGCCGTTGCGCTCGTGATCGCGATTGTAAAGCTGGGGCAGCGTAAAGACTGACCCAGCGGGCGGGGGCCTTCGCAGGGTCTCCGCCCATCTATCTAACGCTTGGCGGGGCGGAAAGTTTGAGCCCGCCACGTTCGCAGCATGGCGGGCTCAGGTAGGTGCATTGACTGACCGTCAATGAAGCCATCCCCTATATAGCGCAAAATCCTTGCCGTTCCAATAAGCGGTCTATCGCGAGAATGTTCCGCTCTTGTTCTCTTTGGCGCATAAGCGCGGCATGGCCGCGAACTACAACCGCCCCAAGCCCGTTGATCCGATCTGGTATCGGCAAAGCTGCTATCTGCGCATCCATTGCGCTTGCGGGCGGCATGTCGCCGTGCCCCTGGGCGAGTTTGCCCGCTCCCGGCGCATTTCCTTCGATACGCGTATATACGAGCTGATCGCGCGGCTCCGGTGCAGCCAGTGCCGGCGCAAGCCTCATGCGGACGTGACGCGATACCGCGCCGGCAACTAAATAACGGAGGATCCGATTACTCGGATTCTTCCGGTGCTGTTTGTTGGCATGTCACAAGCGACATGCAGTATTGAGGCGGACGAGCCGCCGCGTCATTCATTCGATCTAGGGGCCTGTTCCGGCCCCCTGGCGCAAGGGCTGGACCGTCTCGGCCGCAAACGGCCTCGCTTGGCGACCATGGGGGTTTCCCCGCCCTTCCTTCGCTACGCTCCGTGCAGGCCGGGTGATCCCCCTCCCCATGCTCGGCCCTCATTTGCGCCATTCCCCGACCCCGCTCGCCGCTGGGCAGAAGTCGATGACCCGTCATCGCCTTCGGCTCCATTCTAGGCAGGGAACAGCACATGACCGACATTCCGCTGGCAACGATCCTTCGGATCAACGCCGCCCGCACCATTTCGCTCGCGCGCTATGAGGAAGAGGGCAACTTTGATCGCTTCGGCTACATCAAAGACCTTGCCGAGAACCATGGCGCTGACCTTCCCGCCGTCATCGAGATTGCCGAGCTGCTAGGGCCGGAGGAAGATTTTGACGGCCTCGTGACCACCATCGAGGACGCCGCCGAGGGCTTCGGCTTTGGCGCTCTCATTGCCGGGGAGGCGTGAGCATGGGGCAAGAGCTTATGACGCCCGCGCAGATCGCCGACATTTGCGAGGGCCGGGACAAGGCCATAACCCTTTGGCTGAACCTGTATGACACCTACCATTCGACCCGCGATGAGGCGGCGCGGCTTACCGTTGGCGGCGCGCTTTCGCTCTCATGTGGACGGGACTGGACCGAGGACACATTGACGCGCGCTTTCATCCAGTCGCAGCCTATCGAGCGGCGCGACAAGGAGACGGGATCGCGCGAGACTATCGAGGCACGCGACAATTTCGCGCGCGTCCTAACCGAAACGATGGACCGGCGATGCTGGACCGCTCTCATGGAGCAGCTGGGCTTTGACCAGCTGCTAGACCAGCAGGCCCGAAAGGAATTTCATGACGGGCTACGCGATGCCCCCGTTCCGTTCACGCCCGACAATTGCACCGCCACTTTCGGCCATATCTGGACAAATCGCCGCGACCTCTATTTGCGCGGGATCGCCAATGTCTTCGCCAAGCTGGACCGCCGCTTTCGTTCGCACAACGGTTTCAAGATCGGCGCGCGGCTCATCATCGAAGGCGCGATAAACACATGGGGATCATGGGAGCGCTACGAGCGCCGCGACACGCTGCGCGACGTGGAGCGCGTTTTTCTCGAACTGGACGGCAAGCCCCCCGTCGCCGAGGCGGCAAGCATCGCTAGTCTTGTCGGCCAGGCCGCGCGTGACCGCGCGTCACTGCCGACCGTTCTGCAGGGCGATTATTTCCGCGTCCGAATCTTCAAGAATGGCAATCTGCACATTTGGTTCGAGCGCGACGATATGTTGCAGAGCGTCAATCTCTTGCTCGCGGAGTATTACGGCGAAGCCATTGGCGACAGCTACGATACGACCGAGGCCGAAACCGCCCCCGCCTATCACGTCACGCCTGCCAAGAATTTCGGCGCGTTCATGACCTCGCCAGAGATCGCGGCGCAAGTGATCGAACATGCGAGGATCGGCCAAGGCCAGCGCGTTCTAGAACCAAGCGCAGGCAAGGCCGCGCTCGCGACTGCCGCGCGCGATGCCGGCGCCGATGTTACGTGCGTCGAGCTGCAACCCGGCTTCGCTCACGAATTGCGCGTCGTGCATGGTTTTGCGGATGCGATCGAGGGGGACTTTCTCGCCCTGGACCCGCAGCACTTCACACCGTTTGACGCGGTGATAATGAATCCGCCGTTCGATCGCGGCCGAGACTGTGACCATGTGCGCCACGCGCTCGCCTTCCTGAAACCCGGTGGCGTGCTGGTGGCGATCATGAGCGCCCGCGCCGAATATGGCGAGGATCAGCGCCATAAGGCCCTGCACCGCATGATCGAGGGGTGCAGCGCTATCTATTTCCATGGTCGGAAATGGATCGACCTTCCTCTCGGCTCTTTCGCCCACGCCGGAACCAACGTGAACACCGTTTTGCTGGCGATCCGAAAGCCGGGATGATTGGCGCAGGCGGTGGCAGCTGCCACCGCCTGCCTTGCTGGCAGATCGAGGCGACAAAGCCGCCGCGCCGTTTTCGACTAAGGCCTGTGGACATTCACTTCGCGGCGAGGATTGTCGCGACGAGGTGCCAGTTGGCGGTGTAACTGCAGGCAGTTTTCTCGTAGCGCGTAGCGATGGCTCGGAACTCCTTGATCTTCGCGAAGAAGTTCTCGACCAGGTGTCGCCACTTATAGGCATGCCGGTCGTAATTGCGCTTGATCTTGCGGTTCGCTTTGGGCGGAATGACTGCGCTCGCGCCGCGCACATCCAACTCGGCAAGCAGCCAGTCAGCATCGAAGGCCTTGTCGGCCAGAAGCGCATCGAATGCTACGTCCTCGATCAGCGGTGCGACGCCTTTCAGGTCATGAGCCTGACCCGGCAGGAGAACAAGGTTGAACAGGTTTCCAAGCGCATCGACCAGCGCCACGATCTTGGTGGTCAGTCCGCCGCGCGAGCGCCCGATGGCCTGAGCGTGAGTCCCCCCCTTGCGCCGCTCGCCTTCTGGTGAGCCTGAACGATAGTACCGTCGATCAGCGCGTATTCAAAATCCGGCTCGCCGCGGATCTCTCTGAAAAGACGTTCGAAAACACCACCCTTCGCCCATCGTCGGAAGCGCCGGAACACGCTGTTCCAATTGCCGAATTCCGGCGGCAGATCCCGCCATGGAAGACCGGTGCGCACACGCCAGAGAACCGCCTCTAAAAACATGCGATTGTCCTTACCCGTCACACCGCTATCGCTCTTCTTGCCGGGAAGGTGGGGTTCAACGCGCGCCCATATCCCATCCGTCACCACAAATCGCTGCTCGTCCATTCAGAACTCCCCTTGGGAATCCTGAATCAGAAATCAGGCAGCGTGGGAATCCTGAATGTCCACAGGCCTTAGATCGCAAGCGGATCTAGTCCAGGCGAAGGGGGGCGGCCTCCCCCCTTCCCGTCAAGGGCCTGGCCGTCTCGGCCGCAAGCGGCCTCCCTTGGTGATCGCGGCGGTTTCCCCGCCCTTCCGCGCTTCGCTTGTGCAGGGCGGGTGATCCCCCTCCCCCGCGATCAGCCCTCAATGCCGGTTCATCCCCCCCGGCTTCGCCAGCGGGCAGAAGTCGATGACCGTTCATCGCCTTCGGCTCCATTTAAGAAGGGAAAACACATGAAAATCCGCATCTACCGCCAGACCGAGCAGGGACTTGACCGGATCGAGATCGAGGGCGGGACAGTTGAAATCATCGTGAACCGAGCCGCCGTCGAGGGCTTCCAATGCACCGACTATAACAGCAACCCGCGCCAGCGTTTTGAATTGCAGGGCGCGCCGAAGTTCGCAGGCGTTTCCGGTCCTATGTGGGATGGCGATGCTATCCGTTACGAGTGCAGCGCCACCTATGCGGAGTTGAGCGCATGAGCGCCGCCGCCGCGATCCGCACCGAGCAGGCCGACGAGCTGGGCGAACAGATCGTTGCCGCAGGTTTTGCCGCAAGTGGCTTCCTGCTGGACATAAACGGGGCGCTTGATGTGCCCCGCAACTTTCCGCTTCCTGCCCCTTGGAATCTGCCCTCGCGCCTGTTTCAATTCCCGATTGAGGTAATCCGGGCCGAGCAGGACGAACCGCGCAAGATTGGCCTTCGCCATCCCTTGCTTGCCGCCCATCCTTTCGTGCAGCACGTTGAAAGAGTGCTAGGCGTCGAGATCGCCCGCGAAGGCGTGACGAACCGCTACGGCTATAGCAACCGCACCAATGGGCTTTGGCATCATGCCGTTGATCTAATCAGCGCCGGGAAATGGCGCGAATTGCTCGACACACAGGAGTTCACCGAACCGAGCTGCATCTTTCAGGCCGTTGTCTTCGGCTGTCGCTATTCCAACCATGGGGACAGCAACGGTCGCGGCCACATCAACACCGCCGAGGCGCGCCAGATCATGAGCGAAATGGGCGGGACCGAACCGGCAGACCGCAGCTCTATCATCCGCACGTTTTCCGCGCCGAGCATGTGCAAGCAGGATAGCGGCAGCGAGCATTGGCCCATCAATACGGGCCGCATGAATGCAGAGGATCAGGCGTGGGCCTTCATCCACGGCATTGAGGATGGATGGTTTGCGCACGATCGTTCCGGCCATCTGCAATGGACGCCGCTGGGCCGCGATCGTTACGCCGCAGGCGATAGCGCCAGCTTCACCGAGGCGAGCGGCCAGACCGCGTTCGCCTTTTGAGGGGATCGAGCATGGCTCGTCATTGCATCCGCGAAGCGCGCTATATGGGGTGACTACACGAAAGTAACGTATCTGCACGCTAAGGGCGAACAAATCCGGTACAATGCCAGCGGAAGCTACCTGTAGGTACTCAACGGCGTGTTCAACCTATCCTTTGAGCATGTGTCGATCATTGCGGGCGCCGATATGGGAGGGCCGCAAGCCGGCTCATCAACGATCGAGGTAGAGCCCTGCTGGCCAAGTATGTGAGCCGGTTGCCCATCCCCGGTATGGCGAAGGATCGCCGATGAACCAGAGCATCGACGGCAAGGGTCGCGCAGCGATCAACGTCCATCAAGCCAAACTTCCCCCACTTCAAATCGCTGAGGGCAGCCATATCGGTGTCAATGCCACCGGGTGCAAAAGACCCAACGCTCACACCCGTCCCGGCAAGCTCGACGGAAAGTGCCCGCATGAGGGTACTCACATAGGCTTTCGACGCGCCGTAGACCGCTTGGAAGGGTACGGATGTTTCGCCCGCCAGGCTCGACACTGCGATTATTGAGGATTCAAACGGCTGCTGCCGGAAGATCGCAATCAGGCGGGCCAGCAAATCCGTGAAGCCGGCTACGTTTGTTCCAATCACCTCGGCATAGGCGTCGGCACGGCTAGCATCAAACGGACCGGCGCTCGTCAGCCCGGCAGCCAAGAAAGCCGCATTGACTTTCAATTCTATAACCTTGGCCGCGATCTTCTCCCTGCCCTCAATTTCACGTTGATCGGCCACTATGATCTCGCACGGGACATTAAACCGCTCGCCAATTTCAGATTGTAGCTCCCGCAAGTTGTCGAGCCTTCGCCCAACAATCAGGGGCTTGGCCTGGTACGATGCCGCCAAACGGAGGGCTGACGCCCTGCCCAAACCGGTTGAGGCCCCTGTAACCAGCACCCACGAGTTCTGGATCGGCAGCGGTTTCATGCGCTTTCCAGAGCCTTGTACAGGGCGGTTTTCCCGATCTTGAGCCGAGCCGCCGCCTCACGAACAGTTAGGCCCGCTGCGATGTACGTCCGCGCCTTGCGCAGCTTGTCGGGAGTGACGACAGGGCGGCGGCCGCCCTGACTACCGCGCTCGCGCGCGGCTCGCAGGCCAGCATGGGTGCGTTCCCGGATCAGATCGCGCTCGAATTGGGCAAGCGAGCCGAAGATGTTGAATACCAGCATCCCGCCCGACGTGGTGGTATCGATCTGCTCGGTGAGCGAGCGGAAACCCACGCCGCACGCCGCCAGCTCGCCGACTTTCTCGATCAGGTGGCTCATCGAACGCCCAAGACGATCGAGTTTCCAGACCACCAGCGTGTCGCCGGTACGCAGATAGTTGAGCGCCTCGGCCAGGCCGGGCCGATCGGCTTTTGCTCCAGATGCATAATCGTCGAATATCCGATCGCAACCGGCAGCGCTCAACGCGTCGAGCTGGAGCGCCAGCTTCTGGTCTGCGGTCGAGACGCGCGCATAGCCGATCAGCGCCACATGCTGCCCGATCGTGTCCGTTTTCCCATCATTATGCGATCTTGTCCGAATCGCCATCACAGGTCCAGAGTTGACGGACATATTCATGCTGGCCGCCAGAGGACCGTCTGACGGACAGGCACAGAGAAGGAGATGATGTTGGCGAGGCGGCGACTGGTGAGCCCGGAAATCTGGGCGGGGCATTATGACGCGCCGCTCGATGAGCGCGAGATTGCACGTCACTATACGCTGACCAGCGACGATCTGGAATTTGTCGGCCGCCGTCGCGGCGATGCCACCCGGCTCGGTTTCGCGATGCTCCTGCTCACTATGAGATGGCCTGGCCGTGCGCTGGAAGCGGGCGAA
>NZ_FUYP01000051.1 GCF_900168005.1 Sphingopyxis flava | reverse complement strand
GCCTTGATCGATCAGGTGTTCATGGACTGCCCATGGTATGGCAGTCGGCAGATGGCCCGTCATTTGCAACGCATGGGCCATGCGGTTGGCCGCCGCCGGGTGCGGCCTGTCAGTAATTATGGGATGGCCCGCCCCTTTCCCCCGGCGTCGGATATGATGCCGGTGCTTGAGAAAGGAAGGAGCGAACCGATGTCTATTGTGATCCTTGGTGTTGATCTGGGCAAGAATGCTTGCAGTGTGGTGGGCGTTGATGCGGCCGGCGCGGTGGTCCTTCGCAGGTCAATGCGCCGCCAGACACTGATCGACTATGTCGCCAAGCTTCCGTCCTGTGTGATCGCGATGGAGGCGTGTTGCGGCGCCCATCACCTGGGACGCTTGTTTGCCGCGCGCGGACACGAGATCCGGCTGATGTCGCCAGAATACGTTCGACCGTACGTCAAGGCCCAGAAGAACGATGATCGCGATGCCGAAGCGATTGCAGAAGCCGCCTCGCGACCGACAATGCGCTTTGTCGACCTCAAGAGCGAGGAGCAACTTGATCTGCAGACCCTGCACCGGGTGCGCTCGCGGCTGGTAGCCGAGCGAACCAGCTTGATAAACCAGGCGCGCGCGATACTCCTCGAGCGCGGTATGATCTTTCCGGCTGGGCGCCGCAAGCTCGAGGCAGGCCTTGATGTCTTGCTGGCAGATGGCGCAGACGCTTGTCTGTCTCCACGTATGCGTCAGCTGGTCGGTGAACTGCGCGCCGAATGGCAGGTGCTTGATGCACGGATCGAAACCCTCAACGGCGAGTTCGTCGAAACGGCTCGGCACGATGAGACGATGCGTCGGCTGACGTCGATTCCCGGCATTGGGGTGTTAAATGCAACCGCGCTGGTGGCGGCAGTGGGGAACGGGAGCGGTTTTAACAAAGCGCGCGATCTCGGGGCCTGGCTGGGCCTTGTCCCCCGGCAATACAGCACCGGCGGCAAGGCACGCCTGTTCGGCATCACCAAGCGCGGGAACAAATATCTACGCACCTTGCTGATCCACGGAGCGCGGGCAGCCTTGCCGTCATTGTCGCAAAGCGACACGCCGATCGGGCGCTGGCTCAAGGCGATGATCGAGCGAGGCGTTCACCGCAATGTGGTTGTCGTGGCGCTGGCCAACAAGCTGGCGCGGATCGCCTGGGCAGCGCTGCGCAAGGACGTACGTTTTGAACACAGCTATCCCGTAGCGGCATGAACCAGATCGGCTGCGTGCTCGAACGCGCGTAGCCCACGGAAGTTTGCAGGAAGGATCGAAGAGATGGCCTGAGAGTCGATCGGCGTTTGTAAAGCCCGTCGCACAAAATGGCAGTCAATGCCGAAGTAATTATTGTGGCTCCAGACGCGCGGATGTCCATCTTGGCCATGGGAGATCCCATGAGACCGCATACGTTGACGCAGACTCCTCAGAACACCGTAAAATCCTCTTGCAAACGGGGCGGGCCATACGTTTTGTGCGTGAGGCCATATAGATGGAAAAGAAAGGACTCATCATATGGCAATCGACAAGGAAGTTTTGGATCAGTTGCTGGCGGGGCGTGATCCGCAGGAGCTATTTGCCAAGGACGGGTTGATCGACGAGTTGAAGAAAGCGCTGTCGGAGCGGATGCTTTTGGCGGAGCTGGACGATCATCTGGCATCGGAAGCCGAGGCCGGCGGCGATAATCGACGCAACGGCAGCTCGAAGAAGACGATGCTGACCGGCTCGTCGAAGGTGACGCTGGATATTCCGCGCGACCGATCCGGCACCTTCGATCCGAAGCTGATCGCGAAGTATCAGCGGCGGTTCCCGGACTTCGATACGAAGATCATCTCGATGTACGCACGTGGGATGACGGTGCGTGAGATCCGCGGGCAGGGCGCTGGTATTTCGAACGCAGGCGCGAAAAGCACTGGTACTCTGCCGATGTGCTCGAACGCCCTCATCCACCGTTCCAGCTTTGGAAGAACTTTCCGGATCAGCGGTCGCACCTGCCGGGCGATTTTCCGACCTGGGCAAAGTTCTGGGAGGCAACGGAACCAGGCGCCCTTGCCGCTATTACACGCCAGCCATGAACGGCATGATTGCACCAACAATTTTCGAGTGACGACCGCTGCGGAATGGCAGCTTTATCGCCGGGACGGTCCATTGCCTGATACAAACAAGGCGGGAGACAAATCGTGGATGACGTGACTGAAAAGGGCCTGGAGGTCTTTGCGGAACTGATGGGACCGCAAGCGGGCGAGCAACTGCGCATGGCGCTGCAGTCTTCCGATTTCGGTCAAGCGATCGGCAGGATGGCGACGGACTTCGTTTTCGGCAGCGTCTGGGCGCGCGACGGGCTCGAGCGCAAGCAACGCAGCTTGGTTGTGATCGGCGTCCTCATCGCGCAGCGCCAGTTGAGCGAGTTGAAGAACCATGTCCGCATCGGCCTGACCAACGGCCTGACAGTGCGCGAGATTGAGGAAGCCGTGATCCAGGCTTTGCCCTATGTCGGCTTTCCGGCGGTGGCGAGCGCCACCAGCGCCGTGGTCGAGGTCTTGCGCGAGCAGGGCCTCGACACGAACACCCGCACCGCCGAGGAGCGTGGCATGCTGTGACGCCCTGCGCGTCGTCGCGATCGTTGCCGCCCGCAAAGGGGCAGCGGCCACCGGCTATTCGTCGATGAACGAAGGCGGGCGCTTCTCGAGCATGGCGCGCACGGCTTCGGGATGGTTGGGCGATTCCCATGACCGCGTTTCGAGCCGCAGCATCTCGCCCATGTAGCGTTTTGCCTTGTCGACAAGATCGAGATTGAGCGCCAGCTTGGTCGTCTGGACAGCGCTGGGCGACTTTTCGAGGAAGCCCGACACCCACTTCGCAACGCTGGCATCCAGCTGGTCGCGCGGGACGGATTGCGTGACGAGACCCTTGGCCGCAGCCTCCTTGCCGGTGAGCGCGAGGCCGGTGAGCAGATGTCTGCGCGCCTCGACGACGTTCAGCAGGCTGGCCCACAGCAGCGCACCTCCGTCACCGGTGGCCAGCCCCACGCTGACGTGCGGATCCGCAAGGTTTGCGTCGTCTACCGCGACCGTGATGTCGCCCGCCAGCGCCAACGTGAGGCCGAGGCCCATCGCCGCGCCGTTGATCCGCGAGACGATCGGTTTGGGGCATTCCAGCATTCCGACGATTATCGCCCGTGATTCGGCCATCCCCAGTTGCCAGCGCGCCTTGTCGCCCCAGTGATCGAGCATCTCGTTGAGATTGCCGCCAGCCGAGAATGCACGGTCGCCCGCGCCCGTGAACACGACGACCCGGACGCGCGGGTCACGGCCCGCGACCGCCCAGATCCGGGTCAGTTCCTCGTGCATTTCTGCGGTCATGCTGTTCAGCGGCGGACTGTCCATCGTGACGGTCAGCACCGCATCCTCGAGGGTGACTTTCAGCGCTGCGAATTTGGTATAGTCCACCGCCACGTCCATCTCCTGATCAAGCTGCCGTCGCCTTGCCGTCGGGCGGCAGGCGTTGCAAGCGGGCATGGCCCCCACCACGGGGCCAAGCGATGTCCGTTAGGGGAAAGGCCGGCCGCCTGCCGCCATGGCCGGGCGTCATATCTTCCATGTGATCCGTGATCGCAGCCGGTTGCCAGTATCGCCGATTGCCCTCATTTGCGGATCATACTCGTGGTTGGAAAGACAGGATCTGCGGCTGCGCAACAGAACGAAGGCGGGAGAGCTCGATGATGAATGTCATGGTCAACCCTGAGCGCCCGGCGGTCATTGCAGGCTCGCCCGCATGAAGATCAAGGCCGGCCAGGTTGCATTGGTCACCGGCGGTGCCAGCGGGATCGGTCTGGGCATGGCGACCCGCTTTGCAGAACTCGGCCTGAAGCTTGTCCTGGCCGATCGCGACGAAGATCGTCTGGCGTCCGCTGCCGCGCAGTTCGAGCGTGAAGGCGTGACCGTTCTTGCCGTACCGACCGATGTTTCGGATCCGTCGGGCATGGAGCGCCTGCGCGATCTGGTCTGCGAACGGCTGGGAACGGTCGACATCCTTTGCAACAATGCCGGCGTGGTGTCTCCCTTCCGCCCATTGTGGACCAATCCGCTGGAGGACTGGCAGCGGGTGGTCGACGTCAACATGTGGGGCGTCATTCACGGCATCCGGATGTTCGTGCCCGCCATGGTCGAGGCGGGGCGAGGTCATGTGGTCAACACCGCATCGATGGCGGGCCTTGGCGTCATACCCTCGAACGGGATTTACAACGCCACCAAGCATGCCGTCGTTTCGTTATCCGAAACGCTGCGAGCCGATCTTGACGGCGGCGGCCATGACATTGGCGTGACGGTCTTGTGTCCCGGCCTTGTCGAGACCGACATCAACAGCGATCCCGCGATCGCGGCGCTGATCCCCGAAGGTTCCGTTTTCCTCAAGCCTGACGACGTTGCCCGGCAAGTCGTGGCGGCGATCGAGCGCAACCAGCTCTATCTTGCCACGAACGCGGGGTCGGATGCGCTGATCCGCATGCGACAGGACCGGGTGATGCAGGAAGCCGGGCAACCGCTGTGACGGACTATCGGCCATGAATTTTGAACGAGGAACCATGTGATGCGCGCACTGCTTTACAAGGCGCCGGGTCAGCCACTGGCGCTGGAAAACATCCCCGATCCCGAGCCGGGCGAAGACGAAGTCGTCATCCGCGTGGCACGGTGCGGTGTGTGCGGAACAGACGCCCACGCCACCAGCGGGCACGGCTTCCCCATGCCGGCCGACAGCCAGCTTGGCCATGAATATGGCGGCGAAGTCGTTGCCGTGGGCAAGGCGGTCGATCGTTTCAAGGTGGGTGACCGGCTTTCGGCAATGACCGTCGTCGGTTGCGGGCATTGCGAAGGCTGCAAGACGGGCATCGACCTGCTCTGCACCAACGGTTTCAAGGGCTATGCCCACGGCCTGGCCGAATACGCCCGCGTCAATGCGCGGGGCGCGACCAAGCTGCCCTCGACAATGAGCCTTGCTGACAGTTCGCTGGTCGAGCCGATGTCGGTGGGCGGTCGCGCGGTGCGTCTGGCCAACCCGTCCAAGGACAGCAAGGTGGTGATCATCGGACCGGGACCGATCGGTCTGTCAGTGCTGTTCTGGCTGCAGCGGCGCGGTGTCGAGAACGTGGTCATGCTCGCCTCCAGCGGCCGGCGCAAAGGCCTGGCCGAGAAGATGGGCGGCGGACAGTTCGTCATAGAAGGCGACGATGCGAAGGACGAGATCTATTCGATCCTCGGCGGCGCGCCCGACATCGTATTCGAGGCGGCAGGCGTTCCCGGCGTGATCGCTCGGGCCATCGATCTGGTGCGCGGGCAAGGGCTGGTGATTGGCCTCGGCTTCTGTCTCGAGCCCGATACGATCATACCGGGGATGGCCATGATCAAGGACGTCACGGTCCGTTGGTCGACCATTTTCACGCGAGATGATTTCGCGGCAAGCGCCGACGCCATCGACCGCGATCCGGACCTCGCCCGGGTGATGGTTACCGATGCCGTGGGGATCGAGCAGGCGTCCGACGCGTTCGAGGAATTCCGCAAGGGAACTGGCGTGAGCGGAAAGCTCGTAATCGATCCGTGGGGCTGACGATGACGGCGCAATCCTGGCAATCCCGGTTCGACGAACTGCATCAGCGCGCGATCGATCAGGCCGGCACGACCGATTTCGGTGACGATGGGTACCACGAAGGATTTCGGGTGCTGCTGAAATCGCTGGACGACGAAAATCCGCAGGGAGGCCGCATTGCGGTCGCCGAAGGTGTTATCGTTGCTGCCCTGGTCGCGCGCCTGCAGGCCCAGGCCGAATGGAAGGCCAATCCGCAATACCGTTCGCGCGAGATCAAGGCGCCTCTGATCATCATCGGCGTGCCGCGGACCGGAACCACAGCGCTCTATAATCTGCTCAGTCAGGACAAGCAGTTTCAGGGCTTGGAGAAGTGGATCTGCGACGCCCCGCTGGTGCGGCCTGCGCGCGAAACGTGGAATGACCATCCGCAATACCAGGCCAACGTCGCCATGTACGAGCAGCTGATGGCCATTGCCCCGCAGGCAATGATTGCCCACGGCGTCCGCCCGGACGACGTGGACGAGTGCATCGTGCCGATGGCGCCAAGCTTCATTTCCAATGTCTTTCCGTCACAGCTCGATCTTGACCAGTATGACGAATGGCTGATGACGGCGGATGAAACCCCGTCCTATAGCCGTTACAAGGACGTTTTGCGGCTGGTGGGCCTGAACGACGACCGGCGCTGGCTGTTGAAGAACCCCAGTCATGTGTTCGGCATCCATGCCCTTCTGGCGGTGTTCCCGGACGCGTGCATCGTCCAGACGCATCGGCATCCGGCCGCCTCGCTCGCCTCGCTGACCAGCCTGCTCAACAATTTCATGGAGCCGTTCTTCGGCGAGAGCATCGATTGCGAGCGCCGGCTGAAGCGCGAGGCGAAATTCTGGGCCGAAGGCGTGCGCCGCACGATGGAAGCGCAGGATAGTCAACCCGACCGCTTCGTGAACGTTCTGCAAAAGGACATCCGCGTCGACCCGCTGGGCGTGGTGCGCAGGATCTATGACAAGTTCGGGCTGGACCTCACGCCCGATGCCGAGGCCGCAATGCGCGCATGGTCGCTGCGCGAGGCCGAGAACAGCCCGGGCGAGCACAACTACGACAAGATTCCGGTGGACAGCCCGATGCTGGATGAGTTCAAGCCCTACATCGAGCGTTACGGGCTCTGATCTGCCGTCGATGAACTTGGAGGCAAGGCCTGGATCTCACCACGAGATTCGGGCCTTGTCATTTGCGAGGGTGTGCGGTGCATCGGGGATCGGCACGTACGGCCCCGATGTGCGAGTTCGACGCGAAGAAAACCGGCGCTGGCCCTGGCCGTTCGTTGCACCCCAAATTCGCGGGGCACCGATGTCAGGAAGGACGGCACTTCGCGTCACGCGTGCGATCAATGCCATCGGCGCGGCCAGGGGCGCCCCTATCCAGCGCGACGCGGAAATATTTGCGGCAGCAGCGGTGCGGGCGGCAATCCGGTATCGAGCGCTTCGTTCAACGGTTATGGCAGGCGGAGCGCACAGCCATCGGGATGCCTGTCGCCGCCGCCGGGTTGCCTGCCCGCATATCGCGTGAGGCAACCGACGACGCGCGCAAGTTGTGAGTTTCCGATTACTCGATGATGCCGAGGACGGTTCCGACCTCGTACGTTTCGCCGGGTTCCTTCAGTATCTTGAGTGTGCCCGAGGCGGGGCTGTCGACCTCGTTGGTCGACTTGTCGCTTTCCAGCGCGAAGAGCGGCTGGCCTTCGGTCGCCTGAGCGCCATCGGCCACCAGCCATTCGGCCAACGTGCCCTCGTTCATCGAGAAGCCGATCTTGGGAAGAAGAATTTCCGTTGCCATGGGTCTGGCCTCCTACTTCGATAGAGAGATAGCTGCTTCGGCGATGCGCGCCGCGGTCGGGGCATAGGCATCTTCGAGCGGTTTGGAGAATGGCACCGGAGCATATGGCGCGCCGAGCCGGGCCACGGGGGCCTTGAGCTTGCCGAAGAACTCGGACTGGAGCGTTGCGGCGATTTCCGCGCCGACGCCGAACTGGGTCACCGCCTCGTGGACGATCAGGCAGCGCCCGGTCTTGGCGACGGACGCAAACACCGTTTCCTTGTCCCACGGAGAGATCGTGCGCAGGTCGATGATCTCGGCCGACACGCCCGCGGCATCCATTGCCTCGACTGCGCCCAGCACTTCGTTCAGCACGCGCGAATAGCTGATGATGGTGACGTCGGCGCCTTCCTTCACCACCTTCGCCTTGCCCAACGGCACGACATGGCCTGTCTCAGGTGCCTCGCCCGGGGTCCAGTAAGCGGGCAGGTTCTCGATGTAGAGAACGGGATCGGGATCGTCGATCGCGGCCCGCATCAGGCCATAGGCATCGGCGGCGTTGGACGGCGCGACCACCTTCATGCCGGCGGTGTGCGCGAACCACGCTTCGAGATAGTCGCAGTGCTGCCCGCCAGAGGAAAAACCGGTGCCGGTCATCGTGCGGATCACGATCGGTACGTGGGTCTGGCCACCCGACATGAAGCGCAGCTTGGCAGCATGGTTGACGATCATGTCCATCGCCACGGTGGTGAAGTTCATCAGCATGATCTCGGCCACCGGCTTGTAGCCGACAAGGCTGGCGCCGATGGCGGCACCGATGATGGCCTGTTCGGCGATCGGCGTAGAGCGGACGCGGGCGTCGCCAAAGCGCGTCGAAAGCCCCTTGGTTACACCGACTACGCCGCCGTCTTCGGGATCCGCCACGTCTTCACCCAGGACGAGGACCGTATCGTCGGCCGCCATGGCATCGGCAATCGCGGTGTTGATTGCCTCGAGGATGGTGATCGGCTTGGTCTTTGTTGCGGTATCGCTCATGCCGCCACTCCTTCAGCGTAAACATCCTTGGTAAGTTCATCGAACTCGGGGAAGGGCGAGGCCAGCGCGAACTCGACCGCTGCGTCGATGTCGCTTTCGACTTGGGCTTCGATCGCGGCAAGCTCGTCTTCCGATGCGATGCCCTCGGCGATCAGCCGGGCCCGGAAGATCGGCACGGGATCGGCGTCCATCGCAGCCTTTTTCTGGTCCTTGTCCATGTAAGCATCGGAATCGCCGAACACATGGCCGTGAAATCGGAAGGTCATCGCTTCGATCAAGGTCGGCCCTTCGCCGGCCCGGGCTCGCTCAACCGCCTCGCGTGCAGCAGCATACATCTCTATCGGATCATTGCCGTTCACCCGCACGCCAGGAATGTTGTAGGCTGCGCCGCGATCGGCAATGCGCGCTACCGAAGTGGCTTTTTCGTAGGCGGTGTGTTCGCCGTAAAGGTTGTTCTGGCACAGGAAGATGACGGGCAGTTTCCATACCCCGGCCAGGTTCAGGCTTTCGTGGAATGCGCCGATGTTCGAGGCGCCGTCGCCAAATGTTGCCACGGTCACCCGGTTGTTGCCCGAAAGCTGCGACCCCCACGCAATGCCGTTGGCGATCGGCATCGACGATCCGACGATGCCGGTGGTGACCATAATGCCCTTCTTGGGATAGGTCAGGTGCATCGGGCCGCCCTTGCCCTTGCAGGTGCCGTCGACCCGCCCTGCAACCTCTGCCCACAGGTCGTTCAATGGCATGCCCTTGGCAAGCATGTCGTGAATGCCGCGATAGATCGTCACCCAGTAGTCGTCGTCGGTGAGCGCCTGCGCCATGGCCGACGGAATGATTTCCTGCCCGCGATAGCTGTAATAGGGCATGACGAGACGGCCGGTCATGATGACCTTGCGGCTCCTCTCGTCGTTTGCCTTCAGCAGCGCGGCCCGCTTGTAGATTTCCAGCTGGGTCGCGCCGTCCGGAGCGTAGTTGCTCGTCATGCTCTTGATCCTCCAAACGACAAGCCGCACCTTGGGGCCGACATTGCGCCCCCTGGTGCGGAAATGCGGCCAAGTCCGCCATTCGTACCGTCGCGAATGCCAAGCGGTAGGATGGATGTCTAGGCACTTGGCAAGCTATCTCATGGCTGATGTTTTGCGTTCACCTTCTACGCTTTCTTGCACTTCGCGCGCGGCCATCGGAAAGCTTGCGGAAATGTTGGAGCAGGATTGCGACGAAACCGGCTGCGGCCCCGGCATCAAGGCTTGGTCCAAGCGCGCTATGTAGTGGATGCTTGCCAACTGTCGGGCGGATGGGCCAGTACGTCGCGAATGCGTGCCGCCCAATTGGCGTTTCGCGACGCAGATCCCGAATTATGGTTTTAGAAGGAACGGAAATGGCGAAGTTGATTGTGACGGACCGCGGCGGCGAGGAGAGATCGATCGAGGCTGCTGGAGGCACGTCGGTCATGGAAATCATCCGCGACAACGGGTTTGACGAGCTGTTGGCGTTGTGCGGCGGGTGTTGTTCATGCGCAACCTGCCACGTCTACGTGGACAACATGGCAGACAAGCTGCCCACGATCAGCGAAGACGAAAGCGACCTGCTGGACAGTTCGGATCATCGTACCGAGCGCTCGCGCCTGTCGTGCCAGATCACCTTTGACGATTCGCTGGATGGTCTGAAAGTGACCATCGCTCCCGAAGACTGAGCAGGCCGCGCGTAAGGCACTGCCTCCTGAAGAAACCAAGCCGTCGACCAAGGATGCGCGGAGGCATCGGGTCCGATTGGGAAAGAGGAAACCGGAAATATGAGCAAGCTTGCTGGCAAAGTCGCCATCGTGATGGGCGCGACGCGTGTCGGAAACATGGGCCAGGCCATCGCCAAGCGCTTCATCAAGGAGGGTGCGACCGTGGTTGTCTCGGGCCGGTCGGCTGACGGGCTCGAAGCGTTCGTTGCCGAGCACGGTGGAACCGCGATCGCGGCCGACGTGTCGAACCGCGATGCGGTCTTCTCGCTGTTCCAGCAGACGCAGGAAAAGTTCGGTCGTGTCGACATCGCGGTGAACGCCGCCGCCACTCCCCAATACGGCCCCTTCGAAGAAATGACCGAGGGCGAGATCGACGAGATGTTGTCGATCATCTTCAAGGGCGGGATCTGGTTCATGCAAGCAGCCATCCCGGCGCTGAAGGCCGTCGGCGGGGGTGCGATCATCAACGTGACTTCGGCGGTCGCGGACATCATGTTCGAAAACCACGCTGCGTACATGGGGGCAAAGGCCGGCCTGAACCACGTGACGCGGACCGTGGCCAACGAATTCGGCAAGTTCGGCATTCGCGCCAATATCCTTGCGCCCGGCCTTACCGTGACGCCGATCCTGAACAACCAGTTCCCGCAGGCGGTCATCGACCGGTTCGCGCAGGAATATCCGCTCGGTCGGATCACCACTGTTGAGGATGTGGCCGACACCGCGCTTTATGTCGCAGGCGACGAATGTTTCATGACCGGGCAGACGTTCCACGTGAACGGCGGTCTGACGCTGCGTCGCAATCCGACGACCGAGGAAATCCACCAGGCTGCGGCTTCGGCCCTGTCCTGAGGTATTGGTCCTGAGGCAACGGTCCTGATGCACGGGCCAACGCCTGAATTGAACGAGAGGATGGGTCGATGAACCTGATCAGCACTATAGTTGCTCAGCCGGATCATGTCCCCGACGGACTGGTCAGGGATTTCGACCCTACAATCTGCCCGGGCTCGTCGATGGCTATACCGATGACATTTACGCGTTGTGGAAGAATGTTCAGGACACCCATCCGGACATCTTCTGGACGCCGCGCAACGGTGGGCACTGGGTGGCGACGCGCTACGACGACATGGTGCAGCTGACCACCGACCCGGGCCGCTTCTCCAGCCTCGAACCCTTCGTGCCCAAGGAAATCATCCCGCATACCGGGCCCAGCCAGCTCGACGCGTCCGAGCACGGCCCCTTCCGCAAGCTCGTTTCGCAGGCCTTCACGCCCGCCTTGCTCAAAAAGGCCGAAATCCGCGCCCGCGCGACAGCGGTCGAGATTATCGAACGGTTGCGTCCGCAGGGCACCTGCGACTTCCAGCTCGACTTCGCCGGGATCATGCCGGTGATCAGTTCCTCAATCTTCTCGGCATGTCCGAAGAGGATGCGCCCTACCTGCTCGACCTCGCCAAGCGGAACGTGCCCGGCCAGGACACGATGGAGCAGGCGGCGGCCGAAACGCACGACTACATTGCCAACTTGATCCACGACCGGCAGGTCCGGCCAGGGGATGACTTCGTCACGATGCTCGTCAACGCGCAGGTTATGGGGCGCGATCTGACACCGGTCGAGCGGCACAACGTGGTCCAGCTGGTCGTGACCGGCGGGCTTGAAACCGTCATGAACATGACCAGCTTTGCGATGGTCCATTTCGCCCGTCACCCCGAGATCCAGCACGAACTGAAGCACAATCCCGAGTTGCACGACGGCGCGATCGAAGAGATCACGCGCCGGTTCGGGACAAGCAATCTTGCCCGGCTCGCGAAGATGGATACCGAACTCGGCGGCGTTCAACTGCGCGAGGGCGATCAGGTGCTCGGCATCTTTCCGCTGAGCGGGCTCGACGAACGCGCCAATCCGGACCCGATGACCTTCGATGCCCGTAGGTCGAAGCGGCGTCACGTCAATTTCGGCAGCGGCCCGCACACCTGCCTTGGCGCGCGGCTGGCGCGGCGCGAAATTCGCATCTTCCTTGAAGAATGGATCGGCACAATGCCCGAATGCCGCATTGCCCAAGGCACGACGCCGAGGATGGCGGCAGGCCTCATCAACACGGTTCGCGGGTTCCAACTCGAATGGGACCCGGCGTGAGCCATGCCTTTCACGGAGCGACCAAGATGAAGAACTGGACCGAATATCTGGAATTGCTGGCCCCGGTCGACGAGATCCTCAAGGAAACGCCGACGCCGGTGGACGAGCAATTGCGGGCGGACCTTTACCGGCAGATCTCGATGAACCTGTCGCAGGCCTATTTCCTGCTGATGTCGACCGATCCGCGGTACCCGGAGTTCGTTCCCTATCTCAATTCCGGGTTCCTCCTTCAGCCGAACCCCGATGCGGTGTATTACGTGGCCAGCCTTGACGGCAAGGGAACGTGCCGCGTCACCGGCGAACGGGGCAACGCACCCGTGCTCGGCTTTGCGACCGGCAACAAGATGTTCGGCACCGACGGCCTCAAGATGGGCAAGGGCTTCGGCAATTGCCGAAGAAGGCCGAGGCGGAATTGGTCATCAGGATCCGGCCATAGCCGTTGCGCTTCATCGCCGCGAACGCCGGCTGGCCGACGTAGAACCCG
>NZ_FUYP01000071.1 GCF_900168005.1 Sphingopyxis flava | reverse complement strand
GGTTCATAATGCCGTAACCCGGATTATGCCGCATGGCATCGTAGGATCTCGTGTTTCCGCGATTTGGTGACGTGCCGCTTCGGCATATTCCTGGTGCCTGGGAGGTAATCCGCTGGAATGTGGGAACGTTCAGCGCAACTGACGCGGTTCGCTCACTTCTTCCGCATCCTGCGTGGCTTCGTGCACTTCTTCTCTGATGATCTTCTGCGTGATTTCATCCAGATGCGAGGTCAGGGCTTGGCTCAGTTCCTCGAACTCTGGCCATAGCGTCATCCGAACGAAACTCGCTGGCGCGCGAACAATCACCGTCTGACGATGCATGCGCGCATAGCGAAATGGCTTGATGCCATAGCGGCGGCACAGAGCGATGAAGAGCTGTCGTGACCAGGGGTCAGAAATTGAAAACTTGAACTCCTCGGCACGTTCTTGTTTGCTGGCCGTTGCGAACTGGCGGCGAATGCGTTCCGCAGCGGCACCTGCGGCGGCTTGCTCGCCGGCGGTCGTGGCGCCGGCATAGAGAGCTTCGATCTTGCGCAGCTTCTCGCGGAGACGTTCCTCGGACATTGGATCAATGCACCGTCGGCTTCTCGGTGAGAATGCCTTCAAGCATCTGTCGCCGTGCACGAGTGCAAGCCAGCACAGTCTCGTGGATTTCGGTCTCCATGATTTTGGTCAGTTCGCGCAGGTGCTTGAATGTCGTGTCAAGCTGGGTGCGATCATCCGCATTGGGGTCACGTTCCACGAGTTCGCAGATACCGCCCATCATCGCACGGAGCTCGGCAAGTTGGCCGATCGCGCCATGAGCACGTTCGGGTAGATCGATGATATCATGACCGTTGAACAGACCTTCGATGAAGCCATCCAGTTCCTCAAGACGGATCAGCCCGTAGTGTCCGAGATTTGCAGCAGTTGGGTCCATCGACACACGTGTCAGCCTGAATGGCTGACTACGCTTCTGGTGCCGGGTCAGCCCATTCCAAAGGCCGTCGATCAGAGCACCAATCAATTCGTTGGCTTCGTCCACGCTGTCGAACACGGGCAACTCACCGCCCCATAAATCCTGAATCATCTGCAAGGGCGAGGCCGATAGCTCCGGGGTTGCGATATTGCCCAGAAGCCGGGTGCGCACTTCGTGGAATGGCACCGGGCAGTCGTACTTCTCGATCAACGCCTTTACGGCTGCATCACCCAAAACCTTGGTCTTCTGCTTCATGCCCACTCCGCATATCTGAAACCAACACAACTGATAATCTTGCAGTCAGGGCGACGACAAGGCCCGGATCGCGCTCCAACCCTATGGAGCACGAAAACCATGACGATAATCACCAAAACCTGCATTGAGCCGTACATCGACAGCTTCATGCGCTGCTTTGCCGAGGCGAACTACAAACACGCCACGATCAAAGAATACCGAAATCTGATCCGCAGATTTGGACTGGCAATGGATGAGGCTGGCATTGCACCATCGGCATTGACGCCCGATCTTGCGGAAAAGCTGGGTCGGGCAGCAGAGCCGCAGAGAACAGGAACGATCCGCCTTTACAGCCTGGGGCGCAAATTCGCTGCGCACCTGATCGAGATATGCGTTGCCAAGCCGGTTGCACCGACTCCCGCTGAGGTCGCCCGCGCCGAACTGCTGGCCGACTTCGAAACCTATCTCACCAAACAGCGCGGCCTCAGTCCGCGCAGCATCCACCATACGCTCCGCTTTGCCAACCGCTTCATGGACCACCGCTTTGGTGCGGACATGTTCGACCTGACCAGTTTACGACCCGTTGACGCCGTCGGGTTCGTTCAACACTTGCTGTCGCGGGGGCGGCCATACCGAGACAAGAGTGCAGTGACGCATCTGCGCACGTTCTTCCAGTACCTGTTCGCACGAGGCGTCACCGCGACCAACCTTGCCCTAAGCGTGCCCAAAGCAGCGATGGCTCGCGACAAGCGCCTTCCCCGACATCTGTCGCCCGAAGGCGTCGAAGCCGTGCTTGACTGGGTTCGCCGAAATCCCCGGCACGGCGTTCGCGATTATGCGATGCTCCTGATCATGGCACGGCTTGGGCTTCGCGCGCCGGAAATCACCAGGATCGAACTCGACGATATCGACTGGCGTTCAGGCGAACTGACTGTGCGCGGCAAAGGCAAAGTGCATGACCGTGTGCCCATCACCGCCGAGGTCGGTGAAGCCCTAAGCCGGTATCTGAGGGAGGAGCGCGGACCGACTGACTGCCGGACCCTGTTCGTCACCCAGCGCGCTCCGCATCGACCATTCAAGGATAGCCAGATCGTCAACGCTATCATCAAGGATGCGCTCGATGCGACCGGTCAGAAGCCCGCTACGCCCTATGTGGGATCGCATGTTCTACGCCACAGCCTTGCCACGCAACTCATAAATCGTGGCGCTTCACTCGACGAGGTCGGCGACATGCTGCGCCACCGGTCGCGCGGTTCCACCATGATCTACGCCCGGCTTGAGATCGAAGGCTTGCGATCCATTGCCCAGCCCTGGCCCGTCGCGGGAGGTGCACAATGAGCCTCGCCAGCCAGCTTGACCGCTATCTCGCCGTTCGCCGTAGCCTCGGCTATGATCTCAGGACTTCCGAACGGGTGCTACGCCGCTTTATCCGCTTTGCCGACGATGCGGGTGCGCAGCATATCGACGCTGACCTGTTCCTGCGCTGGGACGCAAGTCAGCCTGCTGCCGGGTCGTCCACCCGGTCCGCTCGGCTCGGTATGGTACGGTTGTTCGCTCTTTGGTTGAGCAGTGTCGACTTGGCGCATGAAGCGCCGCCGCGCGGGTTGTTGCCGGATCGCACAATCCGCAAACGGCCATACATCTACAGCAAAGTCGAAATCGGTGACATTATCGCAGCCGCCAGCGAACTGCCTTCCACCTACGGAATGCGGGGGCTGACGTGTTCGACATTCTTCGGCCTCATCGCGGTAACGGGGCTCAGGATCAGCGAAGCGCTGGCGCTCGACACGAGCGACCTCGATGTTGCAACCGGTGTGCTGAGTGTCAGGCACGGAAAGCTGGGAAAGGAGCGCCTGCTGCCACTCGACCCGACTGTCGTAGACCGGTTGATCACCTACACCACAGAACGTAATCGGCTGCTTGGTCGAGCATCCACCCCCCTCTTTGTCAGATGTAATGGGGACCGGCTCAGCGAATGGTCGGCACGAGCCAGCTTCGCACGAGTAAGTCGAGCGATCGGGTTGCGGGAATACTCACGGTTCAAGCGGCACGGCAAAGGACCACGCATACACGACCTTCGCCACACCTTCGCAGTTCGCACCATGATCGACTGGTATCGTATGGGCAAGGATCCGGCGCGGGAGATGATCAGGCTGACGACCTGGCTTGGCCATGCCAGCCCCGACCATACGTTCTGGTACATTGAGGCGGTGCCCGAACTGCTCGAGCTGGCGATGGCACGCGCCACGCGCATTGGTTGGGAGGCGCAGCGATGACCTCCATGACTTTGCCAGCGCTGATCCAACGCTTCTTCACCGACAGACTGTGCGTCCAGATGGAAGCAAGCCATCATACCATCGCGAGCTATCGCGACACGTTCCGCCTGTTGCTGCGCTATGCCGGTTCGCGCCTTGGCAAACGACCAGTCGCTATCACGGTCGAAGATATCGACGTCGATCTGGTTGCCGACTTTCTGGTCCACACCGAAACAGCACGGGGCAACTGTGCACGTAGCCGTAACACCAGGCTCGCGGCGATCCGTTCGTTCTTCCGCTATGTGGCGATGGCCGATCCAACATGGATGCTGAACTGCCAGCGCATCCTTGCCATGCCTAACAAACGCTATGTTAAGCGCGCGGTCACGTTCCTGACCGCAGACGAAATCGCGGCACTGCTGGCCGTGCCGGATCGCTCGACATGGGCCGGAAAGCGCGATCACGCCTTGTTGCTGCTCGCGCTGCAAACGGGCCTCAGGGCATCAGAGCTGATCAGCTTGCGATACCGGGATGTTGTGCTCGGCACCGGCGCCCACGTCCGATGCGTAGGAAAGGGACGAAAAGAACGGTCCACACCGATCAGGCGGGAAACCGCCAAGATCCTGAAGGTATGGATTGGGGAGCATGGCAACAGCGATCGACCACTGTTCCCGTCGATCCGTGGCGAACGGCTAAGCCGCGATGCGCTCGAACATTTGGTACGCAAGCATTGCCTGGCGGCAGCGCGCACCTGTCCGAGCATCGGCGCAAAGCGGGTCACGCCGCATACCTTGCGCCACAGCACCGCGATGGACTTGCTCCACCATGGTGTCGATCAGGCCGTGATCGCACTGTGGCTGGGTCATGAATCGGTCGAGACCACGCAGGTCTACATCCACGCCGACATGCGCTTAAAGGAAAAGGCACTGGCGCGCGTCGCTGCTCCGGACGTGCCGACAGGTCGGTTCAAACCCGACGATCAGCTCCTCGCGTTCCTCGAAGGGCTCTGATTATGCCGAGGTGCCGCATGGCGGATGGCCGAAAAACAAGTCCTAGCCAACGCCATGCGGCATAATCAGGGTTACGGCATTATGCCC
>NZ_FUYP01000043.1 GCF_900168005.1 Sphingopyxis flava | reverse complement strand
TGAAACGCGCCCCTCGCAGCCTTCAACACCATGTTTTATATAGGAAATATAATGGTCAGGACAGCGAAATCAGCGCCTTACTTGGGAAATGTGGGATTAGCACTGCCCAAGCCGACTGGGACGCCTACGAAACTTCCTGGGATTTCACCACGCTCCCGCTGCTCTCGCCCGATCACCGCGCCGCGACGCTGGCGGAAGCCTACGCCAACCTCCGCGCCCATTGGCAGGGCATGACGGACGAAATGCAGCGGCTGGAGGAAGAGAACAACCGCATCTTCATCGACGCCTATGGTCTCGCAGGCGAACTTACCGCCGAAGTGCCGATCGATGAAATCACTCTCACCTGCAACCCCGCCTATCGCTATGGCGTGAAAAACTCCGAGGAGGACCGCGAGGCGCGACTGCGCGAGGATACCGTGGCCGAACTCCTCCACTATGCCGTGGGATGCATGTTCGGGCGCTACAGTCTCGACGCGCCGGGCCTGATCCTCGCCAATCAGGGTGAAGGGATCGAGGACTATCTGGCTCGTGTGCCCGAACCCAGCTTCGCTCCCGACCGCGACAATGTCATCCCGGTGCTGGATGCCGACTGGTTCGCCGATGACATCGTCACCCGTGCCCGCGATTTCGTGCGTATAACCTTTGGCGAGGCGAAGTTCCGCGAAAACCTCGCCTTCATTGAGGCGACGCTCGGCAAGGATCTGCGCCGCTGGTTCACAAAGGATTTCTTCGATTATCACGTGCGCCGCTACAAGAAGCGCCCGATCTACTGGATGTTCTCCAGCTCCAAAGGCAGCTTCAACGCGCTGATCTACATGCACCGCTATCGGCCCGACACGGTCTCGGTCGTACTGAACCAATATGTGCGCGAATTCATCCACAAGTTGGAAGTCGAGCGCGCCCGGCTAGAAAAGCTGGCCGTGGATTCTACAGCCACGCCCGCCCAGCAAACAAAGGCGCAAAAGGAAACGGCTACTGTCATCAAGCAGATTGCTGAATTGACCGAATGGGAGCGCGAAACCGTCTACCCGATGGCGCAGCAAAAGATCGCCATCGATCTGGATGACGGCGTGAAGCGCAACTATCCGCTGTTCGCCGGTGCGCTGAAGCCGATCAAGGGGCTGGAGGCTGCGGATGACTGACCGCATCACCGCCGGCCTGATGCGCCTCTATGAGGATCAGGGGCACCGAATCGTCTTCTGGTATGACGCTGCCCGAGATTTGCGCGCGGCCTTCGATGCGGTGGACCTCCCCGGCGTGATAAAGCTGGAGATCGCCAACAACGAATTCGGCCTGAAATACCGCATGCTGCGACAGGAACCGAAGGCGCGGTTTCTGCTCTACAAGGATGGCCCTGAGCCGCCGATGCCTGAGAACTGGCTGCTGGATGTGCAACTGGCCAGCGCGGTCTTCCGCGCCGATCAGGCGGCGATCTGGGTGGCCGATCTGGGCATCCCGGCGAAATACGAAGCTGCCGTGCGCGACCATGCCGAATTCTACCGTTCCGGCAAACGGCTGGATGCGCTCCGGTTGATGGAGCGCGAGCGCCCGTCGCAAAGCGCCAATGATGTCCGCCGCAAGATGCTGGCCGTCTGCGCGGGGGCGGATGGCGATCTGGATACGGTGATCGAGGCGCTGCTGGCTGAACTTGCAAATGGCCATGATGATGCGCTGCGGTTGATGGACCGGGCCGGGCTGGCGGAATTCTTCTGGAAAGAGGTTACCGCGCGCTATGGCTATACGGCGCCCGAGCCGGATTTTCAGGATTTCGCCATCACGCTGTTTTCCAGCGCCTGGGCGCGGGCGATGGGAGAGGAAGGGCGGCTGAACAGCGATGCCACGCTGATGTTCCGCCGCTGGAGCGCCTCGCGCCGCTGGGGTGAAGCCTTCGAGACGCTGTCGGGCGATTATCAGGATGTGCTGAAGATCAGGGACGATCTGGCATCTCGCGATTTCCGCAAGCTGATCCCGCATGACCATTTCGAAGAAGTGGACCGGCGGATTGCCGTCGCCCTGGTCGAAGGGCTGGCGCAGCAGAGTCTTGCGGCCACAGATGTGCTGAAATGGGGGCGCGACCGCCGCCAGAGCCATTGGTATGGCCGTTACGAGGACGTCTATCAGGCCATCAGTTATGCGACCGAGTTTCAGCAGGCCTTGGCCGAAGCCGATCTGACCATGACCAGCGTATCCGATGGCGTGAACCGCTACTCCGCAAGTTGGTTCCGGCTGGACCAGCTCTATCGCAAGTTCATCTATCACATGCAGAAAAGCGGGCAGTCGGGGCTGTTGTCGGCGCTCTATGAGGCGGTCGAGAACCGCTACACCACGAATTTCGTACTGAAGCTGAACGATGCTTGGCAGGATCAGGTGTCGCGCCTGACGGATTGGGCGGTTCCGGGCTTTCCACGTCAGATGGATTTCTACCGGGAACAGGCCGCGGAGTTCCGACGCAAGGACCAGAAAGTCGTCGTCATCATCTCGGATGCGCTGCGATATGAGGTGGCCGAAGAAGCGCTGCGCGAGATCCGCAAGCTCAACCGCTTCGACGCCGAGCTGAAGCCGATGGTCGGGGTTTTGCCCAGCTATACCCAGCTTGGCATGGCGGCGCTCTTGCCGCACCGGCGACTGGCGATCCGAGATGACAGTGATCTGGTGCTGCTGGATGGTGAAAGTACCATGGGCGCGGCGCCCCGCGAAAAGGCGCTGGCCGCTGGCCGCGCAGGGGACCGGGTGAAGGTTCTGGCAGCGAAGGATTTCATGAATCTCGGCTCATTGGAGGGTAAGGACCTCTTCCGGGATCATGACATCTTCTACCTTTACCACAATCAGATTGACGCGATTGGCGACAAGATCGCCACCGAGGAAAATGTTCCGGCAGCGGCCGAGACGGCCATCGAGGAGCTTGTGAAGCTGGTGCGCAAGCTGACCTCGGCCAATTTCTCGAACATCCTGATCACCGCCGATCATGGGTTTCTGTGGCAGCACAAGGCGCTGGAAGAGAGCGGCTTTGCGCTGAGCGAGCCGGAAGGCGACATCGTCACTCGCAACCGCCGCTATGTGATCGGGCGAAGTCTCAGCAGCAGCGGCGGGATGAAGAAGTTCACGGCCGCGCAGCTTGGCCTGGGTGGGGATCAGGACATCCTGATCCCGAACTCGATCAACCGCCTTCGCTTAAAGGGATCAGGCAGCCGCTTTGTCCATGGCGGGGCGAGCCTGCAGGAGATAGTCCTGCCGGTCCTGCGTGTGGGCAAGCAGCGCAAGGAAGATGTTGGACAGGTGTCGGTGCAGATTATTCCGCCACCCCGTGCCCAGATCACCACGGGCCAGATCCAGGTCACTTTCTATCAGGCGGAGCCAGTCACCGACAAGCAGCAGCCCCGGCATGTGCATGCAGCCATCTTTGCGGACGATAGAACGCTCATCTCTGATGAAGCCGAGCTGGAGTTCGATTTTGAGTCCGACAACCCGCGTGAGCGCGAGCTATCGCGGGGCTTTCTGCTGTCCAAGGCGGCAGACGCCTATAACAATCAGACAGTCTTCCTGAGGCTGCGTACGCGCATCGGCAAGACCAGCCATTTCGAAGATCTCGCGTCACAGCCCTTGCTGCTGAAACGCGGGATCAGCACAGATTTCGATTTCTGAGGTGCCAATGTCGACCCTTAATGACAAGATCAACGAGCATTTTGCCGGTTTCGTGGTTCGCAAGGATCTGGTGAAGGCCGTGAAGGGGAACGCCATTGTTCCCACCTATGTGCTCGAATATCTGCTCGGCCAGTATTGTGCGACCGATGACGAGGCCTCGATCGCCACGGGCATCGAGACGGTCAAGGACATCCTGCGCAAGCACTACGTTCATCGTTCAGAGGCGGGGCTGGTCCAGTCCACGATCAAGGAGCGCGGCCGTTACAAGGTCATCGATCAGGTCAGCGTAGCGCTGAACGAAAAGACCGATGCCTATGAAGCGGTGTTCGAAAACCTCGGGGTCAAACGGGTTGCGATCGACAGCGCCACGGTCAAGGCGCACCCGAAGCTGCTTGTAACGGGCATCTGGTGTATCGCCGATGTGCAGTACGAATTTTCGGAAGATAACCGAATTTCTCCCTGGATCATCGATACGCTAAAGCCGATCCAGATCGCCCGTGTCGACTATGACGGTTATCGCGAAACACGTGACAGATTTACAACTGACGAATGGATCGATCTGCTTATGCAAAGCATCGGTTTTGATCCATCGCTGTTCGGGCGCAGGTCGAAATTATTGCAATTGCTGCGCCTGATCCCCTTCGTCGAACGCAACTACAACCTTATCGAGCTTGGCCCTAAGGGAACAGGCAAATCGCATATCTATTCCGAATTTTCCCCCCATGGTCAGCTGATCTCGGGCGGTGAGGTCACGGTTCCCAAGCTCTTTGTGAACAATTCCAACGGAAGGATCGGGCTGGTCGGCTATTGGGATGTAGTGGCGTTTGACGAGTTTGCCGGGCGCGAGAAGACCGCCAACAAGGCGCTTGTCGACATCATGAAAAATTACATGGCAAACAAGCAGTTCTCCCGCGGGGTCAACCCGATGGGGGCGGAAGCAAGCTTCGCCTTCGTGGGTAACACCGACCACAACGTCCCATGGATGCTGAAGAATACTGATCTGTTTGAAGCGCTGCCACCGCAGTTCCATGACAGCGCGTTTATCGATCGATTGCACGCCTATTTGCCCGGGTGGGAGGTGGGCATCATTCGGGGTGAGATGTTCACATCCGGCTATGGTTTCATCGTCGATTATCTCGCCGAAATCCTACGTCATTTACGCGCTGAGGACTTCTCGCACCGGCCGGATCAGTTCTTCACTGTACCTGTTCAGACCCATATCCGGGACCGTGCTGCGATCAATAAGACGATGTCGGGGCTTCTGAAGCTGATTTTCCCGAATGGCGGCGAGACGGAAGCGGAAGTCGAAGAACTCCTGCGATTTGCTATCGAAGGCCGCAAGCGCGTGAAAGATCAGCTGTTGCGGATCGATAGCACTTTCGAGATAGCCAATTTCCATTACATTTCTCAGGATGGCTCAAAGCGCAGCGTCACGACGCTGGAGGAAGAAGAATTTCCTCAATTCTATCATCAGCGATCTGTGGGCCATGATGAACCAATTAGCGAACAGGCGGATAACGCGCCGACTGACGCTCAGCCGACCGAGATTCGCGCTAGTTCTGAACCGCGAGGAAGCAACGTTGCCTCGGCGATTAATCCAAAGCCTGGGCATATTGTCTTCGCCGAGAACCGCAAAGGTATCAGTTTCGACAAGATTTTCGGCCCTTGGACGGATGGTGCAAAACGGATCATCATCACAGATCCGTATATCCGCAAGTTCCATCAGGCGCGCAACGTAATGGAACTTATCGAAATGCTGATCCGGCGCAAGCGGCCGGAGGATCAGGTCGCGGTGCACCTTGTCACCGCAGCGGACGATGGAAACATTCAGGAGCAGCGGGAATGTCTCGACGGGATCGCAGAGGCCTGCACGGGAACGGGCATTGAATTTACCTGGGCCTTTGATGGAAGCGGAACGCTGCATGCCCGTGACATCACCACCGACACTGGATGGAAAATGGTTCTGGATCGCGGGCTGGATATCTTCCAGCCAACACCCCGCAAATTGAACGGCTTTTCCCTTGGAGAAAGAATGCAAGACCATCGTATGGTTCGCGGCTTTTATGTGACGTATGTTGAAGATCTTGTTAAGCATTCCTAACTGCTGTGAATTGGTCATGGGAAGCAGGTGTGAGCTTTAGCAGCTGCTCCACCATTGCTTCCGCGTTCCCTGCAAGCTCGAACGTCGAGCGCACGACGCCACAACGGGCGCGCAGAGCATACCATATGCGCCAGGCGCAAAAGCCATGGCGCAAATGGTTCTGTTAGCAACCCTATTGCGCCAGCCAAATCAAACCGATAATTTGCGCCTATCCATACCAGTCTGGACCGCCCGGAATTATTGAGTCATAATTAGGGCATGATCGCATATCTTGCTTTCCTAGCACTCGCTGCCTCCGCGCCCGCTGAGGACCAGGACGCGCAAATGAAATGCGCTGCGGTTTTGGAGGCGCAAGCCGCAAAAATGCGAGTGCAGGCTAGTATCTTGCACGCGGACGCTGACTATGCGGAAACGCACAATAATCAAATGTCACCCGAAATGATGCAGCGGTACGAGAATTGGTATCGTAAAATGGTGGCTGGAGGGGCTAACTACCCTGATCTTAATTTGGCAAACCTATCAGAAACTCAGCGGCAGGATCGGCAGCGATCAGTTATAGATTTCATAGATCACGAGAGAAATGAGCGCGAAGTTTTCAATTCAGACATAAGAGCGGCGCTTATGGAGGCCTGCCCTTGGAAGGCTGCGGATATAAGGTCGAAAAGTTGGCCTGAAGGGCTTTAAAGACCTTCATTTACCCGATTAGCCGCTTGTTGCCACACGGCGCGCGATCGGATCGCATCCGAAAACCCCTGCCAATCGAGGGAATAGAGCCACCGGTTTCTCGAGCGGATCGGCCGCGCGCGAATATGGATCGTCCGGGAGCGTGACAGAGCACAGTGTACGTGTTGTGTTTTTGCTATGTTCCCTTCACGTTCTGTTTTGCGGTATGAGCTACCGATGTTCACCGATCTCGCCATACCTGCGTCCACCCCTATTCCCCTCAGCGACCTCCCGCGGCCCGTGCAACTCAAGGTTGTCGGCGCTGCGGGCGCGGGCTTTCCCAGCCCCGCCCAGGACTGGGAGGAATCGGCGATTAACCTCGTCGACTTGCTGCGCCTCGATCGCGCCGCCAGCTTCGTGTTCCGTGTCAGCGGGCAATCCATGCTCGATGCGGGCCTGTTCGATTCCGACGTGCTCGTGGTCGATCGCGACGCGAAGCCGGCAAACGGCCGCATCGTCATCGCTGTGGTCGATGGCGGTTTCGTCGTCCGCCAACTTTGCGTTCGTAATGGCGTTCCGACGCTCGAGGCGCGCAATAGCCGCATGCATTACGATCCGGTCATCGCGGATGAGAGCGTCGAGGTGTGGGGCGTCGTCCGAGCCAGCGTCCGCAACCTTCAGGCCTGATCCGTCATGAGTTGGGCTATCGTCGACATCGAGAATTTCTATTGCTCAGCTGAGCGGGTCTTCGACCCCACCCTGCGCAATGTGCCCCTCATAGTATTATCGAACGGTGATGGCTGTGCCATCGCAAGATCGGCAGAAGCCAAGGCCCTTCATATTTCGATGGGGGCACCCATGTTCAAGATACGCGACATCGTGAAGCGCCACGGGGTGCAATATCGGTCGAGTTCATATGAGCTTTATGCGGACATGAACCGTCGTTTCAATATGGTTCTGTCCGATTATAGCGATACCGTCGAGATATATTCAATCGACGAGTCGTTCTTCCGTTTGCCAATTCTACCTTCTGGGCTTGGCGATGTCGAGCAAGCTCAGCGAATCCGCGCAACCATCAAACAGCATGTCGGTCTGCCTACGCGGATCGGACTTGGGCCGACACGGACGCTTAGCAAGGTCGCTAACGCTTTGGCGAAGGCGTCTGAGAAGGTCTGGAACGGCGTCATCGACCTGCACGATGAGGGGCTCCGCCGGCGCATGTTTGCGAAATGGCCGATTGAGGAGGTATGGGGGATCGGCAAGGCGATGGCACGGCGTCTTCACCCACTTGGTATTCGCACGACGGCCGATCTTGCATCGATGCACCCGGACCTCGCTCGCGACGTCGGGACTGTCGTGCTCGAGCGCCTGGTACGCGAGCTGAACGGTGTCGAATGCAGCGACTTCCAACCTGAGCCGGAAGCACTGAAGTCTACGGCGGTGACGCGCACGTTCGGAGATCCGGTCCACGATCGCGAGGTACTGCGTGAAGCGATGGTGCGAAGGGCGGTACGCGCGGCCGAGAAAATCCGGGCTCAAAAACTCCAGGCTTGCCGGTTGATCGCATTCGCGCACGGAAGCCGGTTCAAGCCCAATGCACCGTCGGCTTCCAAAGTGGCACGACTTTCGCCCTCGACCAACGATCCGCGCGTTATCGCTGGCACCGCGGCGCGCATGGCCGAAGCGATGTTCGAACAGGGCGCGGTCTACACTAAATGTGGCGTAATGCTGGAAGGGCTGGAACCGGAATCCGGAGCGCAGCAGGATCTCTTTGCCGCGCCTGATCCCCGTTCGCCTGCCTTGCTGGCAGCGCTTGACGGGATCAACGACAGGTTCGGCCGTAATACGCTGCGCCTCGCCTCCGAAGGTATGGGCAGCAAATCTTACGACACCAAACGGACCTTCAAGAGCCCTTCATGGACCACGCGCATCGACCAGGTGCCCGTCGCTAGCTAAAGTCGGCGCCAGTAAGAAACCCGTTTAGGGCCAAAAAGAGGAACCGACCATGTGTAACCGTGCACGTTTGAAGCACGAGCCGGAGACCCTGTTTGGCTCGGCTGCGAAGCTATTCAGTGCTCGGCCGCGCGACAACCGCTTCGATCCGCAGGAGTTGAGGCCAAAGGGGCGCTGCTACATAATTCGCGAAGACACAGGCCAGCGAGCCTGGGACGTGATGACGTGGGACGTGCTTGGTGGGAAAGCGGCTTGGCCGATGACCAATGTGCGCAAGCTGGGCCTACCGCAGTGGCGCAGGCTTGCCGAGAATCCCCACAACCGCTGCATTGTTCCTCTCACTGAGTTCTGTGAGTTCACTCCAGGCAAGCATGACCTTGAAGATGGCAAGCCGCCGCTGAAGGGCGAAATGTGGTTCTCGGTAACCGATCAGCCCGTGTTCGCCGTGGCGGGCTTTTGGCAGACGACCGAAAAGGGAGACGGGTTCGCCATGGTGACGTGCGACGCCAACGAGCTCGTGGCGCCGATCCATCCCAAGGCGATGATCACGATCCTGAAACCCGAGGACGTCGATACCTGGTTGCGCGGTTCCTACGACGATATTGCGGTGCTTCAGCGGCCCTACGATGCCTGCAGGATGAGCGTGCGCGGGCCGGTTTTCCCGACGCGAAACAACGAGGCTTGAAATGATTGGTCCCAAATGATCGAGCATAGGGCTCGGATGATCTGCCCAAGCGTTTGGCTCATTGAGGTGTCAGCCAGATTAAAACCATCGTAAGTGACGCGCAAAAAAGCGAAAGCCAGATCGCAATTTGACTGTAGATATGCAGGGCTACGCCAACCCATGTGTATCGGCGTCGCAAAATAGCACCGCTACCGACTGCAACAAAAAAGGCAACGATGACGGGCACTGTGATCGACGGCGAACGATCTAAATAGGCCTCCGATAATGGAAGTAACCCTAGCACCGATACTATTAGCCATGAGAACCCTAGCGTGCAGTAGCATACCGGATCGTAGCTAACTTGTTCGGCAGCGGCGTTCCGGTCTGTTGAGTTCGTTGCCATGATGTTCTCGACGTGGTATCCTCCGACTGGAGGAAAGTGCAATGAGTTACAATCAGATCATCTATAACGCGACAATGAATGATCCAAACGGTCCGATGTTTTTACCTGAAACAACGGATTGGACGCTGTCGTCTGATGATGATGCGCCTGAGTTTGCTATCGACGAGCCGCCAAGCATCCCTGTCAGAGTAGCATTACTCGTTAATGCCATAATGCTCTTGGCTTTCCTTTTTTGGCTTCTGTCGCTCATTTTCTGAGTTTTGGATCACGGAAGTAATCCTTATCCAATGACTGTTCGACTTCGCCTTGCAGGCCGGAGCCAGCGATAACACTTTGGGTTCGGCCCGCCCGCTTTGCTGCCGTCGTAGTTTCTATCTGCGTCCTGCCGGCGTTGATCTGATCTATCACTCCTGACCCATCGCTCTGCCCGCCCAAGCTGACAGTTGGTTTAAGACCGGACGGGTGATACATTGCTTCAACGTCCGCAGCGCTCTGAACTGGCGGTGCAGTGAGATCGGCGGCCAAATCTGGCTCTTTAAGATACGGCGCGACCTCATCATAAATCGCTTGCCTGCGCTCCTCGAGAAACTTCGCAATCAGCCCATCTCTCACCTGGCGCTGATGTGCATTCATTGTGACTTCGTGTAGTCCAGGAGCCTGAAGACCAGGGTTGGTCGACTCCTGACGGCGATACCATTCCGCGAGTTCTTGAGATAGATTCTCGCTCATTTGGAGATTGTGGCTTTCTGCGTAGCTGGCGTCAGACGAAAGCTGCTGCGCCTTTTCACGAAATTCGCGAGCGCGAGCCTCGTAGGAATTCGCGAGAGACAACGCTTCCTCATGGCTACGCGACGATGTGCTTGAACGCGAGCTTCGGCTAAAGGTTCCGCTGCCGTCTTCGGTTGCCTCCCGTGCCGACAAGTTGGTACCATTCGAGTGTTCATCTCGAACACCATCAGTTGCCGCCATGCTGCTATCGCGAGAACGGGAATGATCCGTATTGTAGTGAAGGTTATTAGATTGTTGGATAGTATCCGTTTTGTCCGCGCCAATCGAGGCGCTGGGAATGGGTAGCTTAAACCCGTCATCCCCACCAGAAGCACCTTTACCTTTCTTGCCTTTGCCTCCACCCATTGATCCACCGCCAGCACCCATGCCAGCACCAACTTTGGTGGTGAATGCGTCGGTGATGAGCGATTGGCTTGCTGTGCCCATCTGAACACGATCTTGCGTTCCGATATTATCTCGATTTTCGAGCCCATCGAACTCAGAGGACGAATTTCGGTCAAATCGCTCCGAGTTGGTCCCTGCAGTCGTCCGGCTGCTGCGTTCCGACCCAGATGATGTCTCGGTGGACGTGCCATGGGCGGTCCGGTCGGTTGTTGAAGCGGTTCTGACCCGCGCAGCCGAATTTTCTAGCGATTCTGCCGCCCTAAGGTAGTTGGATTCAGCCTGCCGTGTTTCAGCCACGAAACCTGTGTTAACGGTAGACGAGATCGGGAGCTTAGAAATGGCTCCGGTCGTATCCGTTACGGTCGCGCCATTCTCCATATATGTGTCTGTCGAGCCGTTAGACCGTCTTACTGTGAAGGAGGATGCCCCCGTCGAAAACGTCGGTGCATCGGACCACTGGTTGCTTTGCCGCATATTCGACGTGAGGTTCGCAAAGCTGGTATTCCCGTAGGAATAATTGCCGGTGGTCTGCTCGACGGCCGCCGCTTCGGCCGCATTCTGCGCAGGCGCCAGGATCGACGTTGCCTGCCCGGAAATGCTCATGGCTCCGCGCGCCAGACCCGCCGCAATGAACGGCACGCTCATGAGCATGAAGCCGGCGATCGTCGCCGTCTCCGCGTTCACGGCCCCGATTCCAGCATAGCTCGAGAGGGTGATCCCGCCTTCAGCGACGGCGTTCGATGCGCTTTCTCCCCGCGTCATGCAGATCATGTGGAGGATGACGTAGAGCGGTCCCCAGGCGGCGAGGTAGAAGAACCCCGTCACATACCCCTTGAGCGCCTGGACCCCGGTCTGGGGCATCAGGAAAAGCGGGAAGATCACCGGGAACATGGCGTAGAAGACGACGGTGAGCACGATGTTGAGGATCGGCACCCACGACATCGCCTGCATGGCAATCGAGTTGTAGGTGTTGCGCGCCTGAATGTCGGCGCGCGTCGCAGCAAAGGCATCCATCGACGCGCTGCCGGCACTTCCTCCCATGGCATCGCGGGCCTGCATGAAGGCGTTGATCGCCGAGGTCTGCCGCATCGCAGACGTGTAATCGCTCGACGATCCGGTGAAGGTCTGGTTCACGATCGGAACGTCTTGCCGTAGCTTCGCGGCCGCGGCCGTCTCGCTGAGGTTCGTGTAGGTCTGACGCCCCCAAAGCGGCGTCGAAGCACCGATGATGGTGTTCCATTGCCCTGTCAGCGCCTGATAGGCCGCCTGACAGGTGATGATGGTGCTGCTGACGGACCCACCAGCCTCTTTCTGAAGCCAGACTTGCGATCGTGCAGGCGAGCCGGGCCCGATCGACGCCCAAAGGTCGGTGCTGCTCGCAAGATCCGTTAGCGACTTGAAGTTCAGCAGCACGTCGCCGAACACGCAGTTCTTGTAGTGGTTCTGCAGGTTGGTCGCGAACTCGGCATCGCGGATCTGGAAATTGCGGGTCGCATCGAACAAGCGCGAGCCATAGATCATGCCGTTGTTCGAATAGTTGAGCTGGCTGGGCATCGTGAACACGGTCTCGGCCGTGCGTGTGAGCCAGTCGCCCACCTGGCTCGAGAAGCTGGCGATCACGCCGAGCCCGAGAGGGACATTCGCGACCGTCGCCGGGGCGAGGGAAGGGTTGATCCGATCCGTCACCTTCACGTCGACGGTCGGGACCATGAGGCAGGAATAGATCAGGGTCGAACCGAGGAACCAGTTGAGCCACACCCGGAAATTGAGCGTGAAAGCCACTGAGAGAAGGGCGTAGATCAGGCCGATGACCATCACCACCTTGATCAGCGATCCATAGCCGCCACCGCCCGTCCAGGCAGCAACGGCGTTGAACGTGTTGACGATGTATTCCCCGCCGCCGATCGTGAAAACCTCGACCATGGCCCTACCTCCCGCTTAGTTGAGCCCGTGGACGTTGAGACCACGCGAGAAATTCAGCGCGGCCGCCATCCCCGGCGACATGGCATTCTGCAGCGTCGATTCCAGCGCGATCGATTTGTTGATGAGCGCGATCGAGATGTTCAGCGTGTTTTTCACCTTCAGATCGCGTTCGGCATACTTCGACCGCGCCTCGCCGAGTTGCTTGCGCCAGGTCTCGGCGGTTGCCTGATCCGCTGGCTGAAAATGGACCTGCGACTGCGTGACCCGGTCAAGCATGTTTTCGATCATCGAACTCAGGAGATTGACGGCCACGATCTCCGCGAGAGCGTCGGACTCACTGTCGGTGAAACTGCCGTGGGCCATCGCCTCGACCGCGAGCAGCTTATAAAGCGGTACGGTGGTCAGAGACAAAAGCTGCTGCTCGGCCGACGACAACGCAGCATCGGTGCGGATCTTGTCGCGCATCGAGGTGATCATGGCCTTGATGCGGGGACGCAGCGCGACATTCGTCGGAACCGAGAGGTTCTGCTCCGACACCTGCAGGCACTTGTCATCGTCCGTACACGTCAGGATTTTGGCCGTGTTGCCGGTCTGCGTGCCATCGAGGAGCGCCGTGACCACCGCATCCTCGGCGGGGCCGATATACTGGATCGAGGCGGGATTGCTGCCCTCGGCCTTGTTGACGATGATCGTGCCGACGACGGTCATCAGGTATTCGGAAAACTCGGCGTCAAACGCACCGAACTTCTGGGACCGCTTGAGCGCCTCCCAGGTGTAGTTGCGCGGCTCGCCCGGGATATGCTCGTTCATGTTCGGGTCGTTGTTACCCGAGAGCACATCGTCGATCTGGCCATCGGCACCGCAGCCCTGACGCGAACGCGCCCAATCCGAGAACACGCCCTGGCTGTTGCCGACGGCCGTGCAGATGGTCGAGCGGGCGCCCTGCATCTTGGGCCAGACGGCGCCGACGAGGCCCTGCGCCGCCTCGCACGAAGAAATGTTCATCTGGTTCATCTGCTGGGCGGCCTGCTGGAACTCACCCATGATCTTGCCGATCTCGGGCGAGACGCTGTCGATCGCCAGCTTGAATGCGAACCCGAGGGCATTGTTGGCGGTCGCTTTGAGCATCGCCACCATTTCCGAGGCGTTGATGAACGAGAACGAGCCGGTGAACAGATCGATACCTCCACAGCCAGCGCGAGCGCTTGGCAGCTGGAGGTTGAACGGCGACACGCTTTTCTGCGGGAAACGGGTCCATGCATTGCCGAGCGAGTAGTAGCCCGCCGACTGGCCCTGATAGGCGGTCGGGCCGGTCACGTTGGCAGCGCCGCCGGCGTCGTTGAAGAACGAGTTCATCGAACTGGCGACGTCCGCGCGCGCGATGCCGATCGGCACCATGCTGGCTGCCCCGAGGCTGAGGGCAGCGGCGGCGAGCCGCCGACGAAAGGCGCGGAGGCGGGGGGAGGCCAGGCGCTTGGCGCGAGGGAAGGGGGGAAGCTCGCCCATCAGTAGTCACTCCCGACCTTGGTGTTGGTGAGCATGAAGATCCGGTCCATGATCTCGTCGGCCGAGAGGATGCCGAAGCCGATCGGGACGGTCTTTTTGGTGGCGGTGTCGAAGAGGACCAGCGCCGGCGTCGCGTTACCCGGCACGCCCATTCGTTCGCGTTGACCGGAATCGACCACGTAATTCGGGAAGTCCTTGCTCGGGCCGCCATCCATCGAGACCGCCATCACCGCGAGCCCATGGCTGTCGGCAACCGAGCGCAGGATCGGGGCGAAGATTTCGCAGGCTCCGCAGCTCTGCGCGAAGAAGTAGAACATGCCGTAGCGCTGACCGAGATGCGCAAGCACCTGGCCGCGATCGGCGGTGCGATTGTCGGTCCACGCCCGCTTGGCGACCGTCGAGACAGGCCGCTGCAGCGTGTAGTCGATGTCCGGGTTTTGCCACAGGGCGCGCTGCCAGGTGTCGGAGAAGGTGGATGCCCGATCGAGCTGCTCACGCTGGAAGCGCACATAGGCGATCACGTTCTCTTCACTCGGCTCGAGGATGGCGCGGGCCTTCAACTCGTCCAGCTGCTTTGCGATCGCGGCAATCCGCTCGCTCGCGGACTGTGCGGGCTCGGCCTGCTTCTGCTCGCTCGGCCGAGGCTTGGGCTTTTCGCAATAGAACCATTGCCCCAGCTTTCGCTCGCGGCAGTAGAAGTCATCGTTGTCCTCGCCTGCCTCGAGCCCGGCATCCTGCGGGGCGGCGAGCACCGGCAGGGGCAGGGCGGGGGCCAGAGCCAACAGCATCGCGCCAAGGTGAGCAATGCGCCCGCGCGCGCGGATCTCCAGAGCATTACGCTTATTGGTCATCATCGACTGAGTGCTCCCCATCCAGTTCCTGCATTGCGATGCCCAGGACGGACATCATTCGGGCCACGTCGAGCATGCTCGTGCCCTGATCCATCATCCGCACCAGACCGCGCAGATGCGTGCGGCCGTGTCGCCGACCGTCGAGCGTCGGGCGAACACCGCCCGTCCGGCGAACGAGCCAGCCCTTCTCGATCATCGCGCGGAACCGCTGCTCGATCTCGAAAGGGTCGATATGGCAATCGAACCAGTGTCCGATCGTCGCGGAAACCTCGCCTGCCGGCGTGACCTTGCTGACGCGGTGAACCCGCATGAAGATCGCGAGATCAAGCACGCTCATATCGATCAGGCATGGCACGCAGGTGCCAGCGCCGCCGGCGTCATTGGCTGGTGTGGATGTCATAGTAGTCCTGGATCTTGTCCTGGATTTCGCTGAGCGTGCTGACTTCGTCTGGCAGCTTGGCGGCGTCCACGAACTCGGAATAAACCTCGGTGAAGTCCATGACGGACAGATCGAGGCGCGAAAACTCGTCGATGGTGAAACCCTCGCACTGCTCCTTCTTGGGCTTGCCCCAGGGCTTGTTCAGCTGGGGGCGCCCCTGCTCCTGAAGGATGCGCGAGAGCTTGCTCTCAAAGCAGCAATAGGCCGTGCGCTTGGTCTTGCAGATCCCGAGGACGCTCGAGGAGCAATAGGTGCCGACCTTGTGGCAGAAACCCATGCGATCCTTGATGTCGAGCATCTTCTCCTCGGTCGAGCACAGGAACATCGTGAGGAACGGGGTCGCGAGCGCGGCGATCGCGGTCGGGCCACCGGCAATGGCAGCAGCACCGGCGCCAGCGGTCAGTAAGCCCGAGGTCTTGCCGGCGCAGCAATTGACCAGCCCGAAAACCGGCTTGTGGCAGGTTTCGCGTGTCCCGGAGAAGACGGTGAAGTTCTCCTCGTCGAACTCCTCCCCGGCCTGGCCCAGCGCATGCAGCGCAACCAGCGCATCCTTGAACTCGGTCGAAGCCTCGCGCTCGATCGTCTCGCAATCTCCGTTGATGCAGTAGACGTCGTTGCCGCAGACATATTGCTTGGGATCGTTGCCCGGCGTTGTCGGGACCGGGCAGCGATACACCTTCTGGCTGACCTTGCAGGCGCCAGGGGTGTAATCGGGATCGTCCTCGTCATCGATGCACTCGTCGCGGACGTAGCTGCATTCGGGCTTGTCATCGAGCTCGCCGCAGTCGTTGCCCTGCGTGATCTCATTGCAGGTATAATTCGTTTGCCACGCCCAGCAGGGCTGCGTTACCGGCACGCCGTTGATGATGCGGGTTTGCGGGTCGCTGTCGGTGCAAACCTCAGCGCTCTGCGCCACGCACTGTGCATTGTTCTCGAGTGCCGTGCAGCCGTTGACCTTGTTTGTCGAAATGAGGGGCGCCGCGTTATCGACCCTGAACCAATGCTGCCCGGTTGTGCGCGAAATGACCGGATAGGTGTTCCCGAACAGAATCGGATTGCCGACGACACTGGCCTGGACCGAGCACTCCATTACCTGCAGGAGCTGGTTGCCATGATCCTTGTTGCAGCTGCCTGCCGCGGTCGACCCATACTCGGCCATCGTGCCGCAGTAGGATGCCGTCCCGACTGCCTTGCAGGTTCCCGCAGCGATCTCATCGGCCATGCTGTCGGGGTCAACGTAAGGACCGATGGTCGACATATGGTAATAGTAGAGGGTGCGGTTCTCGACCGAGACGTTGAGGGTCGAGGTGCAAGTGCGCGGCACCTCGTCGAGTTTGGACCCGTAGTTGCAGGTCGCCTCGTAATAGCTGACGTTTCCGCCACCGGGGGGCAGGGGCGTGCAGCTGCCAGCCTGACCACCCATCTGCTCACCCTGCAGGTAGGTGTCCGGGTTCGCCTCGATCTCGGTCGCGCGCCGGGTGGTATCGAGGATCTCCTGAGCGTCGAACTGCGGCCGCGTATTGCCCCGATCCGTCGAGACGACGAATGCCTCGTTGCTGCTCGCCTGCGCGCCGGCATCGGCCACCAGCTTGTCGGGATCGTCGAAGTAGCCGCTTTGGGGCAGGTCGGTCCCCTGATAACCCGGCACCTGGTCACGCATGGTTTCGCTGGGCACCAATGCGTCATTGGCCCGCATGTCCGTCGCGAAGCTCTTGCCGTCCTCCTTTGCCTCCTGAACCGTGCTCTGGGCGAGCACCGCCCCGGCGCCGGCGAAAGCGATCGGGAGGATCAGGGAAAGGGCGAGCCGCCGCATCTCAGCTGGCCTTGCTCATGTTGCGTAGCGCTACCGAGGCAACGCCGGCGCCGGGACCATGACCATCGACGAAGGACTCGAGCACGTAATTGACCGAGACGTTGCCGGTCATGCGATCGTGCGGGGGCACCACCGTCTTGCAGTTGAGGCCAGCGCACAGGTCGAACTCGGAGGACACCGCAACGTAAGTCGGCACCGCCGTCACATCGAAAGCGCGGAAGAGGCGCGGATCGATCCCGACATTGGAAAGCTGGTCCTTTTCCGTGACCACCTTGGCGAGCCCGGAGGTGAACGCCTTCAGCGAATTGTTCGGGAAGCCGCGGAAGACGATGATGCCTCCGGCCTTCGACGTATCCGCGATCAACTGGCGCAGCGCTTTGGGCGGCATCGAGAGGCTGGCAAAGACGATGAACTGCGGCGCATCACCCTTGGTCCCCGCCACGTTCTGCGAAGCGCCCTGGATGATTTCGTCGAAGTCGAACGGGCCATCGCCGTTCATCGGCAGATCCGCCTTGGCCAGATCGGTCAGGCTGTCGGTGCCTTGCTGCTGGACGGCAAGCGCTTCTTCCCGGAAGGCATCGCCGCGACCCTTGACGTGATCGGCAAAGGTCTGGGCATCCTCCTGCATCGCGGCGGCCCGCTTGCGCACTGCCTCGAGGTCGAGGCCGTCAATGTTCTGGGCGATGGCCTGGATACCGCCGATGGCGGTCAGGCCCGCAATCGCGCCGAGGACCAAGGTTCTACGTCGCATCGGATATGTCTCCTAGAGCACACAACAGTTACGCTTGCGCCACACGAGGTAGCCCATGTCCTCGCCCTGGACGGGGTAGGCACGGCCGGTCTGCGGCGGGAGCGTTGAGGCGCCGATCGGCGAGCAACCCATCTTGCCGCTGACCGTCGGGATCGGATTGGTCATCTGGATGCGGTATTGCTGCTTCTTGAGCACCGGCATCAGATACTTGTCGCACAGGCCCTTGCTGCCCATGGTGCCCCAGGCGAGGCCCTGCCGGTGCATCTTGAAGGCGAAGCGCGAAAGGGCGAGGCGGGAAGCCTGAACATGGCCGATCGACGAAGAGATGTTGCCATTCATCGGGTACATCGAGCCCTGGCAACCGGCGCACCAGAACGTCACATCGAGGGGGAGGCGCGCAGTGGCCGCGATGCAGTCGCCGGCGCAGGCCGCCTTGGCGATCGGATTGGCGAAGATCACGACCTCGGGATTGATGATCGTGGTCAGCGTATCGTCCTGCCAGAGCGGATCGACCTCGGTCATGTAGGCGATGTCGAACGATGCCTGCTCGGGCTCTGTTGCAAAGATTGGCGGCAGTCAGAGGTAGGCTGTCGCTCTGCGCCGATCAGGCGGCTGCTGCGAAATGGTGGTTGAGCATGCCCATGG
>NZ_FUYP01000050.1 GCF_900168005.1 Sphingopyxis flava | reverse complement strand
GCCATGCGCGCATGCAAAACTGACCAGAGCTTCCAAGCCATGATCTATCTCGCTGCCGCCGTCATCAACTCACGATGAATCCCCACAGGCCCTAGACCGATTGCGGGTCCTACCGTGCGCATGGTGCGGCAAGCTGATCCAGCTTTCTAACCCTTCCTTTACGGCGATCCGATAAACCTCTCTCGCGGGGAAAGAGGGGGGCACACCGCGGCCATGGGCCGCAACGTCGGAGTGCCACTGTGCTTGAAAATCAGAAGATGCGCCCGGTATCGGTGATTGGACCGATGGGCGATAAGCTGACGCTGAAGGATTTGCCGAAACGCGATACGCGGCGCTGGGTCAGCCGCCGCAAGGCCGAGGTCGTCGCCGCGGTCGAGGGCGGGCTGATCACGGTGGACGAAGCGTGCGAGCGCTATAATCTGAGCCTCGAAGAATTCGCCTCGTGGCAACGCGCCTATGACCGCCTTGGTGTCCCCGCGCTGCGCGCGACGCGCGTTCAATTCTATCGCGACCGGTTCGGCATCTGAATTCACGGGGCCGCTCAGCGTAGCGCGGCCTCGCGGTTCGCACGATCGGCCGATGGGACATCAGCTCCGGCAAGGCGCTGCAGCGATACCTGGTTACGCCCCGCGTGCTTGGCCTCGTAAAGCGCCTCGTCGGCAATCTTGTAGAGCCGCTGAAAATCGCAGGCCGGGCGCACCTCGGCGACCCCGATGCTCGCGGTGACCGCGCGATCGCCGATCGTCTCGCTATGATCGCAGGCCGCAATCTCGCGGCGGATGCTTTCGGCGAAGCGATCAAGAACGATGCCATCCATTCCGATCGTCAGCAGCCCGAATTCTTCGCCGCCGAGGCGCGCGACCGTGCAGATCGGGCCTTCCCACCGCGCGATCCGGCGCGCGATCCGGCATAAGACAGCGTCACCGGCGTCATGACCGTACACATCATTGATCGACTTGAACCGGTCGACGTCGACGAGAAGCAACGCCGCTGGAAGATCATCCTCGCGCGCCCGCTCAAGCAGCGGGCTCACGCTTTCGATGAAGCCGCGGCGGTTGGGAAGGCCGGTCAGCGGATCGCGCCTCGCGAGCTCGCGCGCCTGCGCCTCGGCGAGGCGCGCGCGGTCGCGCTCGACGCGCAGCTGCGAGAGGCGGCGGGTGGCTGCTGCGGAAAGCCAGAGGGCCTGCCAGGTCGCAGCGATCAGGATGGTGAGCTTCGAGCCGCCGCCCCAGAAGCCGTCCTCGACATCGACGAGGTTGATAAAGGCGAGCACGGCCATCGGCAGGCCCCAGGCGGCAGCAAAATCGCGCGCCTCGGTCGAGCCTCGCCGCCAGGCAGCCATGAGGCAGATCGTCACGGCGGCAAGGTCGGCGAGGATGACCAGACCCAGGAGATCCGCCCAGCGGTCGATATCGCCGCTGCGCATCATGGCGAGCGGAATGCCGGCAAGTCCGACGCCGAGACCCAGCGCGAGGGTGACGTGCCGCCATCTTTTAGGAACGCCGCTTCGGTCGAGCGCGGTGACCGCGCTCGCGGTTGCAAGTGCAATCGCAAGACAGGAAAGAAAGGTGCAAATCTGCGCCGAAAGCGTGCCGGCCATGAAGGGCAGAAGGGCGAGATGGATTTGCGACCATATGGTGCCCCAGAGAAGCATCGCGCCCGCCCACGCCGCCTGCCACGCGAGATATTGGCGGCGGACTGCGACAGCCAGCGAAAGGCTATAGATGCCGCTCACGAGAAGGAGGGTAAGCGCAGCGCCGACTGCCGCTGCCATGCCGGCAGCCTGCATGCTGCTTTCGGACGCGGGCAAGAGATGCGCGCGTATCAATTCGTGGCTGGCGAGACGGTCGAAGCGCATCGTCACCGATGTCAGCGGCGCGGAGCGTTCCGGGGGCTCGAAGAGGATTTGTCCGCCCGCCCGCCAATGCATGCCATAATCGCCCTGACGGACCTGCTGCCAGCGAACAGCCCCGTCTGCATAGGAAAAGGCGACCGCGAGCCTGTCGAAGCGTGAATGGTGCACCATGAGCGCGGCGCCGCCGCGCGGGGCAGGCAGGGTGCTCATATCCACGTGCAGCCACAGGCTGGCCTGCTGATACCCCTCGGGCGCTCCTGTACAGGAGAAGCGAAGTTCGGGAAGTTTCGTATCGCTTAAGTCAAGACTGCTCACCGCGTGGCACATCGACTGATTAAGGCGAAGCGCGGTTGCGCCCGCCGGTGCCGCACCGACGACCGCCGCGACGCTTCCGAGCGCAAGCAGCAGCCGGGCGCAATAGCGAATCAAGAGGCGCATCACGGACGTCATCGCGGAAATTATGGCGCCTATGTCTTTGGGAAAGCTTACCGGGGCAAGCGATAGTGCTGTCTCGATTTTGGCGCTTTGCCGAGCGAGACCATGAACTGCCACGTCAATTTCAGCCCGGCGCGCCGCGCGGTGCCTGGGGCTCGCTACAGGAATGGCGGGATCCGCTCGGCGAGGATGCCCCCTGATGCCATGCAGCCGCTTGTCATGCATCGGCAGCGGGAGCATGGTCTATCCTTACCATCGTCTGGTCACTGTTTGGCGCGATGCCGGTCAACCGACGTGTATTCCGGGTCGCTACTCTGGGGGAAATGAATGAGCGCGGAAAGCCGAGGCTTGGCGGCATCGGCAGTAGGGCCAACCATTACCTCAGGCGACAACTGATACAAGGGGCTCGATCAGCATTGCTGAGGATCGGCAAGCACGACGATCGGCGACCAAAATGGGCGCAGAATCTGCTTTCCAGAGCAGGGCACAACAAGACGCTCGTCGCCATGGCGAACAAGACGGCTCGCATGGCATGGGCGATATTGCGCAGCGGAGAGAGCTACAAGACCGCGTGACCATGCATCAGCGCTGAGCAAGGTCGCAGAGGGCTCGAATGCGAGGTGAACATTTGATGGTGTAACGGCATGGGCCGCCGCTTCACAGCCTGTAAGGAACGATGGCCTTCGAGGCCGCTCATCGCGAGGTCGGGAGAAAGTTCGGCGCTTGGCACGATGTTGGATGGTGGCAGCGATTGCTTTGAGGCTTACCGAAGGGTTGGAACGCAGCGGACGAACGGGTTCGACTGCACTCCGCGAGTTGCTGCGCGACCAAACTCAGAGACGAGGCCTGCGACATCCAGGGACGACACATCATCCCGTCAGTGCCAGCTGCGTGTTGTCTCAAGCGATCGAACCCAGGATTGCGGCCACGTTGGACGCCGGTGCAGCTTCAACAGCTTCGTTGCGCTCCTTCCGTTCGGAATAGCGATCGACAAGCTGGTCGGCATGGCCACGCGTCAGCACAGTGAAGCGAACCAGTTCCTCCGCCACGTCGACGATCCGGTCATAGTAGCTCGAGGACAGCATGCGGCCCGCCTCGTCGAACTCCTGATAAGCTTTCGCGACGCTCGACTGGTTGGGGATGGTGATCATCCGCATCCAGCGTCCGAGGATGCGGAGCGTGTTGACGCTGTTGAACGACTGCGACCCCGCCGAGACCTGCATCACCGCGAGGGTGCGGCCCTGCGTAGGGCGCAGGCCCTTGTAGGCAAGCGGCAGGTGATCGACCTGCGCTTTCATGATCCCGGTAATCTGGCCGTGGCGCTCGGGGCTGCACCAGACCTGACCCTCGGACCAGATGGAATGCTGCCTGAGTTCCTCGACTGCCGGATGATCGTCGTCGGCGATCTGGTCGGGCAGGGGAAGGTCGGACGGATCGAAGATACGCGTCTCGCAGCCGAAGAGCTGGAGCAGGCGCGCGGTCTCTTCGACGACGAGGCGCGAATAGGAGCGCTCGCGCAAGGAGCCGTAGAGCAGCAGGATGCGCGGCGCCGGATCGAGCGGCCCAAGACCTAGCGCGGGCTGGGTCCTCAGATACTCGGGGCTGAGCGCGGGAAGATGGTCGGCATCGGTGAGCGCGCGCAGGCGCGTGAAATTATGGTCTGTCATGTGAGTCAGGCTTCCGAGGGCGTGCTTGCCGGGAACCAGCGGCGCCCGAGACGGAATGCGACGCTGACCAGGAGGATGAGGACTGGGACTTCGACGAGCGGGCCTATGACCGCCGCGAAGGCGACCGGCGAGGCGAGGCCGAAGGCGGCGATCGCAACTGCGATCGCGAGCTCGAAATTGTTGCCGGCGGCCGTGAAGGCCACTGCGGTCGTGCGGGGATAATCGGCTTCGATGAGCTTGCCCATCCAGAAGCTGATGAGGAACTGCACCACGAAGTAGATGGTCAGCGGGATCGCGATCCGGACGACGTCGCCGGGGATCGTCAGGATTTCGCTGCCCTTGAGGCTGAACATCGCGACGATGGTGAAAAGCAGCGCGACGAGCGTGATCGGGCCGATCTTTGGCAGGAAACGTGTCTCATACCACTCGTCGCCCTTCGCGCGGGCGAGGAAACGGCGCGTCAAATAGCCGGCGAGAAAGGGGATGCCGAGATAGATGAGAACGGCCTCGGCGATGGTCCAGAAGCTGACGTCGATGACGCTGCCTTCGAGCCCGAAGAGCGGGGGCAGAACCGAGAGGAAAAACCAGGCGTAAACGCTAAAGAAGAGGATCTGGAAGATCGAGTTGAAGGCAACGAGCGCCGCGACATATTGATTGTCGCCCTTCGCGAGCTGGTTCCACACGATGACCATCGCGATGCAGCGCGCGAGCCCGATGAGGATCAGGCCGGTCATATATTCGGGCTTGTCCGACAGGAAGAGGACCGCAAGCGCGAACATCAGCACCGGTCCGATGATCCAGTTCTGGATGAGCGAGATCGTGAGCACGCGCTTGTCCTCGAACACGCGCGGGAGCTCGTTGTAGCGCACGCGCGCGAGCGGGGGATACATCATCAGGATCAGGCCGATCGCGATCGGGATGTTCGTCGTCCCGATCGACAGCGCGTCGATCGCGGCAGGAAGTCCCTTGAAGAGTGACCCGAGTGCGACGCCCAAGGCCATCGCGAGAAAGATCCAGAGGGTCAGATAGCGGTCGAGGAATGACAGGCGTTCGGTCTTTGCGGTGGTCATGACAATATCCTCAGGCCTGCACGCGGTTGCCGTCGGCATCGACCACCTGTTCGCCGTCTTCCTTGGCGAAGGCGCCGATCTGGCGGGTAGGGAGAATGTCGAGCACGTCTTCGGACGGGCGGCACAGCCTCACTCCGAGCGGCGTCACGACGAGCGGGCGATTGATGAGGATGGGATGCGCCACCATCGCATCGACGAGTTCGCTATCCGCGAGATCGGTATTGTCGAGCCCGAGGTCCGCATAGGGCGTGCCTTTCTGGCGGAGCAGGTCGCGCGGCGCGATGCCGGCGCGCTCGATCAATTGTTCGAGCATGGCGCGCGACGGCGGCGTCTTCAAATATTCGATGACGTGCGGCTCGATCCCGGCGTTCCGGATCAGCGCGAGCGTGTTGCGCGAGGTCCCGCATTCGGGATTGTGATAGATGATGATGTCGGTAGTCATTCGCTGGCCTCCCGTTCGCCGGTTGCGCCTTCGCTGCGACCGATTTCTTTGAGTTTGCGGGCCATCGCCATCTCGTCGATGCTGTCGTGCGGCAGCGCGAGAAAGAGCGATATGCGGTTCGAGAGATAGTGCAGCGCGCGCTCGAAGGCTTCGCGCTGGCCCGGCCCTTCGACCGCGGCGGGGTCTTCGATCCCCCAATGAGCGGTCATCGGATGGCCCGGCCAGATCGGGCAGGTCTCGCCGGCGGCATTGTCGCAGACGGTGAAGATGAAATCGAGCTTCGGCGCATCCGCGCCCGAGAATTCGTCCCAGCTCTTCGGACGGAGGTCGCCCGTCTCGAACCCGAGTTCGCCGAGGAGCGCGATCGCGGCGGGATGCACGTCGCCCTTTGGAAAGCTGCCAGCGCTGTAGGCGCGGAACCGGCCTTCGCCCAAATGGTTGAGCAGTGCCTCGGCGAGGATCGAGCGGGCGCTGTTCCCTGTGCAAACAGAACGTTGTAAGTCTTGTCGGTCATGTCGTTTCTCAGCCGTTGCAGGAAATACTGGCGAAAATGTCGGCGCACATGTCGGGCGCGCCCTGGCAACAATCCTTCATCAGGAAGGTGAGGAGGCGGCTCATGCCCTCATAGTCGGCGCGGTAGTGGATCAGCCGGCTCTCGCGTTCGGACTGGACGAGGCCTGCGCGTTCCAGCGTCGCAAGATGGTGCGACATCGTCGATGGCGGCACCTTGGCGCTCTCGGCGATCGTTCCCGCGATCATGCCGTCGGGGCCCGCAGTAACGAGCATACGGAATACGGCGAGGCGGGTTTCGTGGGCGAGGGCACCCAGAGCGTCCACGGCCCAGACCTGGATGTTCACTTCAGTCATAAGAATCGACCCTTCTAGATGTATCGAAATATAGGATTGCGCAGCGGCCGCAACCAATATTTCGAAATTTCTGGAATTATGGTCCTTCAGCCCGGTTGGGACGCGTCGGCTAGCGATGGGCCGGGACGCACGGCCCCGAAGAACAGCCAGCAACTACGGGCGCTCCGGGCGGCCGCACGCCGTGCGTCGAAGCGACCCGTTGCTGCGTGGGCAGGGTGATCGTCAGCGCGCGCTATTTGCCCGATCAACCAGATTGTCGGCCGCGGGCGCCATGAGTTCGGCGGGGTGCGCCTTCATCTCAGGGCAAATTGATCGGAAGACGGGCATGTCAGGATCGTCGCAACATCTCGAAGATGATCCTCGCGATATAGCAGAGGCGAAAGCTCAGTTGCCCGAGCGGTTCATGAAGCTGGACGAAGTGTCCCGGCGCGTAGGACTGGGAAAAACGATGATCTACACGATGATCCGGGATGGCCGCTTTCCAGCACCGTACAAGATATCGCCATTCGCCGCGCGCTGGAGCGAACGCGAGGTGGTGGCGTGGATCGACGATGTGAAGGATGGCTTCGAAGGGAAACGGCGCAGGGTGTGAATCCTGCGCTCGTCTCGGCCTTCTTCCGCAGTTGCGGATTCTCGGTCCAGCCATGACGGTGCGGTGCCCCGACCTGACCCGCCGACGATTGCCATGCGCTACAATCTGCAAGCGGCGGATGGGAATGGTTTCCGCCGCGAATGGAAGCCGATCGCCTTGGCCGGCCGTTCGACAAGGATCGATGGATTGGGCAGCCCATCGCTCAGCATATTGGCCCAGATCGCTGCGAGCTCACGGCGGCGCGGCATGAAGGCCGCGCGATTATAAGCAATTTCGCTGTCGCTTTTCTGCTTGGGAACATGCGCGAGCATGAGGTCGATGATGGCGCGGTCGAGATCCTTGCCGTTCCGCTCGGCCCATTCATTCATGATCGTGGAGAAGGCGGCGCGGAATCCGTGAGGGACATGATGCCCGTGATAGCCGGCCCTGTTGAGGAGATAGCCGATGGCATTCTCGCTCATCGGCCGATGCTGGTGCCGGTTGCTCGGGAATACGAGGTCGCCATTACCGGTCAGCGGCCAGACTGCGCAGAGCACCTCGATGGCTTGCGGAGCCAGCGGGACGAGATGGTCGCCGCCGACTTCCTCTTTGCGGTCGAGGTCGCCTTTCATTCGGGAGGCGGGGAGGCGTCCCGCTCGCTCCCCGGAGCGCCGAAGCGAAAACAGGAACAGGAGCACTGCGAGCGCGATGGCTCCGTAGCGCAGCGCCGCCCGGATCCAAGGGCTGGCGGCTATTGCGCTGAGCAAGGTGGCAATCATCGCCGCCCCCGGCGCCAGTCATCGATTCGGGCGTAGATCGTGACCGCGATCCCGCCGAGCGCGACGGCGATGAACACCCAGCGGAGCGTGTCGAGATACGGCACGAGCGGCAGGATGGCGGTCTGGGTCTCGGCAAGGACGCTCTGCGCCACCTCGACGCCGGCTGCGGCCAGCGTCGCGACGCCCGCTGCGCCGCCGGCTCTCATTGTCCGGCTCTTAGCCAGAACCTCTCGCGCAGGCGGCGTTTCTTCGGCGAAGGCTGTCGCCCGGACCGGGAACCGCTCGCCCCACTGCCGTGCGGGGCCGAGATCGACATGGATGAACCCCGAGCGCGGATAGAAACCGAAGCCGAGGAACCCGACCTCGCGCGCCGCCGCCTCGAACGCCGCCGGGTCGTGGTTCGCCATGGCGATGTCGAAAGCGGCGCCGTCGAGGTGCTTGGAGCGGGTCGCGCCGCCCACGGCGCGGTTGTGCTCGGGGCTGCGGTAGGCCGAACGGACGATGAGCGGCTTGCCAAGCCGGTCGCGCAGCGCCTGGAGCTTGTCGAGCGCTTCTTCGTTGATCCGCAGGGAGCCGCTGCCTCGGCAGGCGATCTCGGCGGGTGAGAAATTCGGCCAGCGCCAGGTGCTCTCGGGCACGTCGCGCCAGTGTTTGTAGGTCATGATCGACATCGCAGGTCTTCAGGCATAAAAAGCCCGCTCCTCTGCGAGGGCAGGCGATGGTCTGACGGGACGGGTGGATGGGTTAAGGCGTCGGTCCGAAGAGCTTCAGCTTGATGGCGAAGCCGGCCATCAGCGCGATCAGGATGCCGGCGCTGATCTGCGGCATGATCTCCTCCTATGGCTGGTCGAACCTCGGCACCCCGTATACGCCGTCTCCGCCCTATGCAGCGATCGATCGCAGAGCCTAATCAGCGGTCGAGACGAGTTGGCGGTGCTGGCGGATCTGCCACCTGAACCATCCTGGGCAGCCAGCATGAAAACCATACCAGCACCGCCGCCGTGCGATGATCCTGGCATGCCAGGATCATCGCGTCAGCTACTGTTCTCACAGCCGCAAAAGGATAGGGCAGCATGAGTGCCCCCACTACCATGCGTGTGTTCATCCCTCTCACCATCCGCAAGCGCAACGGGCGACCGAAGATCGTCCCGCCAGCCGACGTGGTGCCGGACACCGGCGGGGTGGACCCGCATGTGCTGAAGGCGATTGCCAAGGCGTGGAGCTGGCGGAGGAAGCTGGAATCCGGCGCGGCGGCAACCCTCGCGGACATCGCCATGGCCGAGAATGTTACGCCCGCCTATGCCGGTCGGATGCTGAAACTGGCCTATTTGGCGCCGGCCGTGCTTGAGAAATTGCTGCTGGAACGCATGGCGCCTGCCGCATCAATCAAAGATGGCTGCGGCAGCCGAACTGCCTTGGCACCGACAAATAACTGCAATCTTCAATAGTGAAGCGGCCACTACACTTCAGCCTCCTTCGCTTTCCCATTCAGAGCCGGCCGGGTAGCATTCGCCTCAGGGTATCGTCCTTCAGCACATAATGATGGAAGAGCGCCGCCGCCGCATGAATGCCGATCAGAAAATAGCCGATCGTTCCGACCGTTTCGTGCAACTCCTTTACCTGTCCCGCCAAAGCTTTGTTCGGACCGATCAGTGCGGGAAGCTCCAGCCCGAAGAATGGGATGACTTTGCCAGAGGCGCTCAGAATGACCCAGCCGGCGATGGGCATCGCCAGCATGAACGTATAGAGGGCAAAATGCGTTATATTGGCGACGAGCGTTTGCCAGGCCGCGGGTTTCGGCGTGATCGGCGGCTTTCGGCTGCTGAGGCGCGCTATCAGGCGGATGACGACCAGGGCGAGCACGGTCAGTCCGAGCATGAAATGCCAAGTCTTAAAGCCTTCGCGGATGTCGCTCCCTTTGGGATAATTCTCCCGCAGCAGAATCGCCGCATAAACGGCGGAAATCAGCAGGACCATGACCCAGTGAAGAGCGATCGACAGGGCGGGAAAGCGCTGACGGATATCGGCTGGATTCATTGCGAGCCTCACATTCTAAATCAATTCTAAGCGTGAAAATTCCGAAGCACATTGTGCTTGATCAATGTGCTTCATCACACAGGTATCATTCGCTCAAATTAGCTGAGCAAACTGACCAGAAAAACGAGAGACGAAGAGATCAGCCCGGCATAAGGCATCCATCTTGGACATAGAAATACTCCAGTCGGCGCGTCCTCATTGCGGGCCTTGATAACGATGAGTGCTAGGTTGATCGCGGCGAAGATGATCAATGTCCCCTGCGAGGCAAGGTCCGCAAGTCCATCAAGTGACACAGCAATCGTCAGGATCAGAATTGCTACGACCGCATAGCCGGTCGCCACGATCGGCGTTCGCGTGGTCTGGTTCACATGCGCCAAATGCTTCGGAAGATTTCCCTGACTGGCCAGGCCATATAGCACCCGGGCGATCATGATCATGTGCACTACGATCCCGTTGAGCGTCGCGACGACGGCAATAAGGCTCATGTAGAAGAGCGGCAGACCCGTCAGGCGCTGAAACACCAGCGCGAGCGGTGCAGGCGAACTGGCAAGTTCGGCAGGCGGAACGGCGACCACCGAAATCCAGATGACAAGCATGTAGAGCACAGCCGTCACACCAAGTGTGATGAACAGAGCGCGCGGAAGCGTATGGTTCGGCTCCTTGAGCTCTTCGGCAATATTCACCAGATGCTCAAAACCAATGAAGGCAAACACGGCGATCAAGGTCGTGCCGCCAATGGCCGCCCAGGCGACACTATCGAAAGCTGACGGGATCATCTCGGGCAGCCGGGTGATAACGTCTCCGTCCTGACCAGCACCGGCCGTAATGATTAAAACCAGCCCGCCAACTTCAATCAGCGTCATCACGCCTGCGAACATAATCGACTGAGTGGTTGCAAGGCATGAGACGGCCCCCATCGAAAGCACGACCCCAATGATGATCCAATGTGTCGGGAGTGGAACGAATATCCCGATGTAGCCGACACTGCCGGCTGCGATTGTTGCAGCCGAAATCGTGGCGGTGACGACCACGAGCAAGCCCATCGCGGTAGTTAGCCACCGGCGACCGAACGCGGCCTCCACATAAGCTGCTTCGCTCGCGCTAACCGGCATGCGCGTTCCGAGTTCAGCGAATGACGCAGCGGTAAGGCCCATAGCGATAGCGGCGATGAGAAAGCCCAACGGCGCGTACATCCCGCTACGCCCAGCAGCGACCCCGACCAGCACATATATGCCAGCGCCGATGGTCACGCCCACACCGTACAGCACCGCATGGGTCAGTGTAAGGCGCCGAACCAGGCCGGGTTCTGAATTTGCTTTGCTGTCCACCATCCCCCCTCTCGCGGCTGCGCAGGCCAACCGCAATAATATGGCTATATTTGAGATGGCAGTAACTGCAACTCGTCGCGACCGACACAGCCATCGCCACGCGCTGCCGTTCCCGAAACCGCCCCTGCCTGGCTAGCGGGCAGCACTGCTGCGGAAGGCCGACCTTTATGGCGCCGGCGAACTGATGCTGGTGAACATCCTCCACGACCGTCAGGCACTGCGGCAACACGACCCAGTCGCTGAACGCAGCCCGGCCGCGCCTCTTCGCAAAGAAGCGCGGCCGGGCCAGAAAAAGGCGGATAGGCCCCGCGTGACTGCGCTCCAGAACGTAAACCTCGGATTCTCCGGACGCATTGCCTGCCGGGATATGGCCGAAAATGTTTAGACGGGGCGATCCAGCAAAGCCTTGGAAATCAGCCATTTTCTAGACCTAAACCTTTTCCGGCGAGGTTTAGGTGAAAAGAGACAAAAGCCGATCAGAGACTGAATTTGGCGGTCCCGGCCGTCTCCGGGGTTTAGGTGCCACTGGCAAAACCCCGCGAAAGCTGGGGATTTTCGCCCCACCCAAGGGCCATCTTATTGATTCGCAATGAGATATTGGCGGTGGGAGAGAGCCTGCGGACGAACTCTCTTGTCGAAGGGTATCTAAGCAGGCAGTGAGCCTGCGAAAAGTTGCGGTCGGCTATTGCGGATAAGCAATCGCAACAGGCTTATGCGGCTTCCTTCCGGTGCACCCGCTGCTTCAGAAAAGAGAGCCCGGACGGATCCCTGTCGAGCAGCAGCAAGGCACTCATCACCGCATGGCTGACAACCACGTCGCCGCTCTCGTATTTCTGGAAGGCGTTGGGCCCGCCACCGATCAGGCGGCCAGCATCCTTCTGGGTGAGGTGCAGGCGCTTCCTGATACGACGCACCGCTTCGGGCTCGAGCAGGCCCTCGACTTGCGCCTTGAGCCGGTTCAGGGCCCGATCGGAAACCTTCATGTCGTCACCGGTGTGAATGCTCTCGTCGCTCGCATCACAATACCACCCGGGCATGTCGAAGGTGGCCTGGTGCCCCTTGTAGGTAATGGTCATCGGCCGAACGTCGCGGAACATCGGCTGGCCCGTCTCCGGGCAGGTGGGGTTAGTCATCGCCCTTCTCCTTGAACGACAGAAGCAAAAACTCGGTCACGGCATCAGCCGTGAACTTGACGTACAAAGTCCCCTGTTCCGAGGGAACGTGGTAGACATCCTGCCAGACCCGATGATCGGCAAAGGATGTCATGGACTTATAAAAATGGCGTCGCTCGATCGTCTGTATGGTTGCGACGATCTCGCTTCGCCCAAAACCAAGCGAAGCCGCTCCTCTCAGAGCGGAACCTGTGACATTGAGCTTCTCGGCCGTCGAGAAAACGGCTTTGACCGCGTCAATGTCATAGGTCGGCTTTCGCTTCTCGGTCATTACCCTTGATAACACCACTGTGGTGTTTTTTCAAGAGGGCCGATTCCGTCAGCCCGCCGGTGGTCGCGCACGTCTAGATTTGGTGGTTTGCCACATAGAAGCCGCGTCGATGGCTGCCCAGATAATCGTGCTCGACATCCCCCTTGTTCGTCGGGGGAAGGTTCGATAGGAATGAGACCCAGACTAAAGAATCGTTACTGAGAGGATTGCCTGATGCAAGATACTGAACTGTCGGCGCAGCCTGCTGGCGAACAGCGGAATCGGGACCGTGATGCAATTTCCCGTGGCCACACTTTCGTCCAGGACCTCTATCGGAGAGACAAGAAGGCGCCGCCTGAGATCCTGCTCGAAACCTCGCGCGATCCGTCGCTCGGCACCGATCCGGTCCCGTCCGACCGCTATTTCTCCCGCGAATTCTATGCGGTCGAGAAGGA
>NZ_FUYP01000070.1 GCF_900168005.1 Sphingopyxis flava | reverse complement strand
CTGCTCCCCGTCACTGCAACGTCGCGCCAACCTACGCAAATCCGTCGCAGAATAGTCCCCTCGAACGCCAATCGCTCCCGCCATCACGTGCCTCCAACTGTTCGCGATGGTGAATCAGAAAATCAGCCGCTTGGGAATCCACTCCGTGAGTCAGCCTCAACGGGATTTGGTATAAGCGATGCGAGCTCCCGATTGGACAAAGAGGGGTTTGCCAGCGATCGCGAAACGCCGGATAGATGCCAAGCGAGAGCCTCTATCGGTCGAACGAACACCTATTAAGCCGGAGAGAGCACGATGCACGATCAGGCCGAGGAGTGGACCTGGCGGCAAAAATCCGTCCTCGCGCTCTGTGCACTGGCAATTGTGCTTGACGGATTCGACGCGCAGGTGATCGGTTTTGCCGCGCCGGCGATGCTGACGGACTGGGGCATCGCCAAGGCCGATCTGGCGCCGATCCGGCACCAGGGCGTTGGCTGCGTTTCGCTTGGTGCATCAGCACGATCACATCTTCGCTCGAAGACGCGCGTGCCGATGGTCAGGATCGCGGCCCGGCAAACCGCGCGCGGAGCGACAGGGCGGCAATAGCCAGCAGGCCAAGCAGCAGCAGCAGGAACGTCGGCCGCCAAGTGCCGGTGGCGTCGAACAGAAGGCCTGCCAGCATCGGCATGCCCAGCATCATCGGGGCCTGCGCCGTGCGCGAAGCACCGACGACCATCGCATAGTCGCCAAGGCCGAAGCGCCGCGCCAGGATCACGCCGAACAGCGGCAACGCACCGCCAAGGCAGACGCCGAAGCACACCGCCGCTCCGATCAGCATCGGCGCGCTGCCGCCGATCAGCCACAACGCCATCGACGCCGCGCCTATGGCCGACGCGGCTGCAAGTGCGAAATCGAGGCGCACCTTATCGGCGACAAATCCGAAACCGACCTTGGCGAGCAGTGCCACCCCGCCCTGAAGCGACAGCAGGCCTGCTGCGGCATAGGCCGACAGCCCCTGCGCCACGGCATAGGGAATGGCCGCCGAGATAATCGCCAGGTTCGCACTGAAAATCGCCCCCACGGCCAGCGTGACGATCCAGAAGTCCGCGCTGCGATAGACCCGCTCTGGCGGTCTGGCGGGAGCGGCCTCTCCCTTCATGCTCGTCTGCGCGGGCGATGCAGGCGCAGGCGATGGGGTTAGGCGCTCGGCCTCGGGCACCTCACCCGGGAAGCGCGCCTTCCATGCGATGAACGGTGTCAATGCGGCAAGGCTGGCCGCGGAGACGAGGAAGGTCGCGCGCCAACCGATCGTATCGATCAGAAACATCAGCAGTGGCGGATAGACGATGCTGGCAAAAGACGTACTGGTAACCGCAATACCCATCGCCAGGCCGCGCCGCCGTTCGAACCAGTGAACGATGAGGATGTTAGTCAGCTGCACGCTCAACAGCGCGTCGGCCAGGCCCGCGACAAGCCCGTATCCGATCAGGACCGTCATGAAATCGGCGGCCTGCGACACGATGGTCAGCCCTGCCACCTGCCCGACCGCGCCGGTCAGCATCACGGTACGCACCGATACCCGGCGCAGCAGCCAGCCGATGGGAATACCGGCAAATCCGCTGAACAAAGTTACCAGTGTCAGGATCAGCGCGATGGCGGTGCGGCTTGCCTGAAACTCGCGGTCGAACACGCCGCTGAACACGCTGAAACCGTAGTAGATCGGCCCGCTGGCGAGGAACTGAACGAGGAAGGCGAGGACGACGGCATACCATCCCGGATAGAAGCGCGCCGCTGTCACATGACGGCCCCTTCACTTGCCAAGCGCCGGAGCTGGCAGGGCCAGAACGCCCCGCCTGCCCCGCCCTGCGGCCTGTCGATCCACGCCCCCGCCATCGCCCTAGAACGAATAGCCGAACCGCACGCCATAGGTACGCGGCGCCGCGAAGCGCGCGCCCGTCAGCGTGCCACGGTCGATCGGTGTCGTGCTGGTCGCTGGCGACGAATAATTCGACAGCACGTCCATCCAGGTGCGCACCAGCTCGTCGGTCAGGTTCTGGCCATAGGCCGCAATAGACCACCCGGCATCGTCCTCATACCGGATCTGCGCGTTGAGGTTGACGTAGGCGGGCTGCGAAACCTCGCTGCCGTTCGCCAGCGTCGCCAGCCCGAAATAGTTGAAATAGGCACGGCTGCGGTACGAGGCGTCGGCGTGCAGGTTCACCATGCCGTTGCCAAGGGGAATGTCATAATCGACATTGCCGACAAGCGACCATTTCGGCGCATTGGGCAGCGGATTGCCCTTCACGTTCTGAACGCCGGCATTGAACGGTGCCGAAGTGCCAGTGCACGGCAAAGTCGGTTCGCACAGGATGGCATCGCCGATCTTCGTCTTCAGATATTCGCCGCCAAGGCCAAGCGTCAGCCGATCCACCGGGCGCAGCGTCAGCTCGACATCGACACCCTGAATCTTCGCGCTGTCGGCATTGACGATGCGCCGCACGAAGCTGGTGCCCCCGCCGACCAGCTGCTGGATCTGCAGGTCTTCATAGTCGGCATGGAAGAACGCCAAATTAAAACGGCCCCTGCGATCGAGGAACGATGCCTTGATCCCGGCCTCGTAGGACCAGATCTTTTCGGGCTTGAAGGTGTTGAACGGGTTGTTCTCGGCAAAGCCGCCCGATTTGAACCCGCTCGTCGCGGTGGCATAGAGCATGAGGTCAGACGTGGGGCGGTATTCCGCGCCCAGCTTGGGCGACCAGCTCTTGTCGGTGCGCGTCGCTTCGGCAAGGCCGGCGGGAACGTTGGCGGTGTAATAGTTGAACTGGCTGTAATCCTTGCGCTCTTCCGAATAACGCACGCCCGCCGTCAGCGTCAGGTCGGGCGTTACGTTGGCACCGGCATCGACGAAGCCGCTGACTGTCTCGTCGTCGAGCCAGCGGTCGAAGGTCTGGTCACTCGTCCCCGCGCCAACGACGGTTTCGGAGAAGGACAGCGGACGAAAAACGAACTGCTTCGCCTTTTCGCGGTGATAATTGGCACCGACGGTGACAAAGAAGGGCGCGGCGCGATCGGTGGCGACGTAGCTTTCATGATAGAACTGGCGCGAGCGCAGCGTGTCACCAAGGATCGCCCCGCCGATGTTCAGCGCCGGCCAGTAGGGCCCGTCATTGGCGTCGAAATCGCTGACCGTGGGGCCGGAATTGAACTGGCGGAAGCTGGTGATCGAGGTGAGATCGCCAAAGCCCAGATCGCTTTTCAGCGTCAGCGCCACCCCGCGATCGCGCGAGGTGGAGCGGTTGACGAAATTGTTGCGCACCTCCCACGGGTCGGGAAGATAGTCGCTGTCGTCGAAAAAGAAGAAGATCGAGTCCGGGTTCAGCTCCTTGTAGTAGTCGCTGAACTTGCGATAGGAATAGTCGCCGCGCAGCGTCAGCGAGGTGGCGTCGGACACGTCCGCCTTGAACGTCACGCGCACGCCCATCGTGCGATCGGCATTGGGCCTGTTGCCCAGCGTCAGGTTGCGGGCATAGCCGTCATGCTCGTCGTAGAGCACGGAGAACAGCGCGCCGACGCGGTCGCTCACCGGGCCGGAGGCGGTCATGCGGAAGGTCCGCGCATCGTAGTTGCCATAGGATGCATCGGCGTCGAGGCGCATCGTGCTGCCCGGTTCGCGCGTGATGATGTTGATCGCGCCGCCGGTGGCGTTGCGGCCGTAGAGCGTGGCCTGCGGGCCTTTCAGCACCTCGACCCGCTCGACATTGCCGAACTTCTGCAGCGCCTGCTGCTGGTTCGACAGGTACACCCCGTCGAGATAGGTCGCCACGCTGGAGCCGGCACCCAGCCCTAGGATGCTGGTGCCGATGCCGCGCATGTAGATCAGCGTCTGGCCGACGTTGCCGCTGGTGAAAGTGAGGCCCGGCACCGCCGATTGCAGCGCCGCGCTATCGGTCACGCCCGACTTGGTGAGGGTGTCGCTGGACAGGACCTGGATGGTCAGCGGCGTCTTCTGTACGCTGGTCGACGCGCGGGTTGCGGTGACGATGATGTCGTTGACGCCGCCGCTGTCCTGCGCGGCATCGGTTGTTCCGGCGGACACGGTTTCATCCTGCGCGAAAGCGGGAGCGGTGGCAAAGGCGATGGCCACGACGCTGCAGAAAACGATGCTTTTCATAAGATTCCCTCATCTTGTTTTTGTCCACCGCCAAACCCGTATTAGTTCGATCCGGTTGTGCGATGGGGAACGGCCCCATAGATCATATCAGCGCCCATCCGTACGCTTTTCCGGGCGCGACCCTGCAAGCATCACGTAGCGGAACGATGGCCCTGACCCCGCGCAAGGCAGTTTTACGCCGACTGCAAAAATGGGCTAATCTCTCTGACACTGCTTGCCATGCACGGGCCGCAAACTGCGTCTGCGGGCATCAGCTGAAGGGAGGGGCTATGTCCGAATTGCATGATTTCGAGATCTTCATGGTGACTGCCCGGACCAGTAGCTTCACCGAAGCTGCCGGAGAGATGCGCCTGTCGGTCGCTACGGTCTCGCGTGCTATACTGCGGTTGGAGAACGCGCTCGATTGCCGCTTGTACTAGTCACCTGAATCTGAAGTTCGGCTCATTGTTTTTTGGCAGAAGCGTTTGACGGAGGCGAGGATCTCGTCTGCGGATTTGACCCACTTGTAGG
>NZ_FUYP01000073.1 GCF_900168005.1 Sphingopyxis flava | reverse complement strand
CCATGGGCATGCTCAACCACCATTTCGCAGCAGCCGCCTGATCGGCGCAGAGCGACAGCCTACCTCTGACTGCCGCCAATCTTTGCAACAGAGCCCGAAATTGTTCTGACTGAGCGCGGAAACAAGGCGATAGACGAGTTGAAGTCTCATTGGCGCTCCGCGCTTGCGGAATTGACGGCGGCGCTCAAACAAAGCGAGATACATGCCTTATTGCGCCTGCCGCAATTGTGCAATCAGGACGCGCTTCAACTTGACCTCGATAGCAAACCGTTGTCCCTCACAGAACCACGGCCGTGAAACGGGAATCGGGGGCGCTTCATGGAGCTACGTCACCTTCGCTACTTTGTTGCCCTCGCTGAAGAACTGCATTTCACTCGTGCCGCCGAACGTCTGCATATCGAGCAGCCCCCCTTATCCCGGGCCATCAAGGAGTTGGAAGATGAGCTAGGGGTCTTGCTCTTTGATCGGGACCGCAGGGGAACCCGGTTGACCGCAGCAGGCACCGCGTTCCTGCAAGACACTCGCCGATTGTTCACCGTCCTGGAGCAAGCAAGAGAGAATGCCAAGGCCGTTGCGGCGGGCTCGCGAGGCAGCCTGCGCATCGCAGTATCCGATGGCGCGATCGATCCCTGGCTATCGGATTTTCTCGCCAGTTGCCGCGCTGAAGAGCCAGACATCGAGATCCGCTTGTCCGAGGTACCTTTGTCCGAGCAACTGCGTGGCCTGCGAGCCGGCGACTTCACCCTCGGGTTCGCGCACACGGCCGAAGTCGGCGAGGGCATTGTTGCTGAGCCGATCTGGCAAGACCCGCTGGTGATCGCAGTACCTGTCAGGCATGAGCTGCTTGCCCACAAGGCAGTCCCGCTCCATGAACTCGGCGGCCATCCCCTTGTACTCTGCGATCCACAGGTGTGCGAAGGTTACTGCCGTGAACTGGCTCGGCTTCTACTGCTTCTGGAGCGCGAACCGAATGTGGTCGAGCACGTATCTTCGCTGGAGATGATGCTTACCTTGGTCAGCGCGGGCTTTGGCGTCGGCTTCACGACGGCGACCAGGGTTGCTGTCAGTCCACGACCAGATGTGCTGACCCGCCCCCTGGCGGTGGATTCGGCAGTAATCACGACCTATCTGCTCCGACTCGGCGGCGGCGATGACGTGCCGGCGTCGTTGGAGCGCTTCATCGTTCGTCTGCGTGATCTCGTCCGCCTACGTGAGAATCTAGGTGGCTGACAGAGCCAACCACGGACGTTCAGCTTCAAGAATCGGTCCGGGCGCCGATGCCAAGGTAGTGCTCCGTTGCAGCCATCAGGTCAGCGGCGCTTATTCTGAGCGCCATGGCAATTTTCAATATGACAGGAAGCGTGGGCACGTGCTCCCCGCGCTCGATCTTGCCCATGTGCGAGCGCGAGATGCCTGCCCGGGATGCAAATTCGTCTTGAGCAATACCTTGAGCGACGCGCGCAACGCGCACGGCCTGTCCGAAGGCCAACGCTGGTTCGGATTCATACGTCGATGTGCCAGCGGGGCGGCCTGGCTGAATAGTGGGCTTCTGCATTTGCAGAAGCGTCGGACAAACCTCTGAAATTAACCACGTTAAATTTATAGACGTTAAAGTTCACTCTTGCTTATCATATGGGCTCCTCCTTGACCTGATTAGCCGCCTCTGCGGTGCCCTTATGCACAACGCTACCGGCCAGTCCCCCCGTCTCAGGCTCGCCATAGCGCCAGGCGCGCCGTCGCCACAGTTGTCGGCACTGCTGGCGCTGCAACGCGCGGAAGAGCCCGATGTCGCTCTCGCCTTCTTTGAGGTTTCAGGTCGCGATCTGCATGCGGGACTACATGACGGCCGTTACGACGCGGGGGTTTCAATTCAGGTATCGAGCGACGCGGCGCTTAAAGCGCAGCCGTTGTGGGCCGAGTGCATGGCCGTCGCCATGCCGCTACGATTTCCATTGCTTGATCAGGCGACACTCACGATCGCCGATCTGCTGGACTTCGCCCTGTATCGCTGGCAGGCGGAAATCTGTTCCAAGTTGGATGAGCGGCTTTCCACGCCCCTGCCGACAGGTCGACAGAACATCCGGTACGTCACTTCGTTTGGCCTGTTGGCCACGTGGGTCGCGGCCGGCTACGGCGTCGGGGTGTCCGCGCAATCGCGCATCGAGCACGCTCACAGATGGGGGATCACGATGCGGCCGCTCATCGATGGCCCCTACGAGATCGTGACACACCTGCAGCGGCCCCAGGAGCCAACCAGTTCCGTTGTGGAGCGATTCGAGCGAAGAGCGTTGCAGGTCGCAAGGGCGAGTGCTGCATAGTGGACGCGCTCTTGAGGACTGGATTGGTCAGGAATACGCGCCGGCTACGCTGCTCACGCTACCGCGATGCGTTTTCGAGTGAACGTGCCACGCGGTTGACTGCGCCGTGGGTTAGATGCGACTCGACCATCGCACGGCTGAATTCTCCAAGTGGGCGGCAGCCTCGAAACAGCGTAGCACCCGCTAGGAAGGCTGACGCGTACCGGAAGATGTCGAATTCAGTTCTCCATTATTGGCCGGAAAGATCGATATTCCTTCACGTTGATTTTGAATATCATCTGCCTTAATTTCATTGTTTCCGACCGGATACGCCAATGACCGAATTAATAGCTGTCGTCACAATCACCTTGCTGGCCGTCATCAGCCCTGGGCCGGACTTTGCAACGGTTACGCGCAATAGCTTGATGCTGTCGCGCCGCGCGGGCGTGCTGACCGCATTGGGCATAGGCTTAGGCATACTGGTACATATCACCTATACGTTGATCGGCGTGGGCCTGCTAATCCAGCAATCGCTTTGGTTGTTTAACACCATCAACTGGTCGGTGCTGCCTATCTAATTTATCTCGGCATAAAAATGCTGTGCACGAAAGCTGGCGGCGCACTGACCGAAAAGCGTATGGCACCGCTCTCGGATGGCGCTGCGCTGCGTACCGGTTTCCTGACCAATACGCTGAACCCCAAAGCCACGGTATTCATCGTCAGCCTGTTTATGCAGGTGGTGCGGCCCGACACTCCGCTGGCAGTGCAGATTGGCTATGGCGCTTTCATCGCTGCGGCGCACATGGGCTGGTTTAGCCTGGTGGCCTTATGCTTCTCTGCCGGTGCCGTGCGCGATCGTCTGCTGGCTTTCCGCCATTGGATCGACCGTGCCTTCGGCGGGCGGCTGGTCGGCTTCGGAGTACTGATAGCGGTGGCCCGGCGCTGATTGCGTCGGGCATTGCCCTCGCTGCGCGTGCCTTCCTTTTAGCGTGAGCCATGTCGCAGTAAGAGTTGGAGTACAGCGATTGATGCCCGCTTTACGGCCAGTGTTATGCCGAATTGCGGGGTCGACAACCTAACGATTGGCATCTATTGCGATTCTCGAATAGGTAGCAAGTTCAAGAATGTTTTCAGAATCGGCGCAATGTGATCGTGACGGTAGATACAACTGACCGGTACAGTGGCCTTGGAGCCCACGAGTTCAGTGAAGCCGAAGTCAGGCCACGAAATCATGGCTACTGTCTCGGGAACAATTGTCACGCCGACGCCGGCCAACGCCAGAGCCATGGCTGCATTGACGTCTTCAACTATGGCGACAACCTTTGGCTCCACTCGCGCGTTTTTGAATACGCCGATGACTTCGTCTGCGAAACTGGGGCGTCCTTCTCGCGGGAACAGGATCAAGGGCTCGTTACGAAGCGCGCTGCAATGAACTTGCTCACCAAACGAGCGAGCGCGCGACTTTTGCGCACCCAGAAATAGCCTCTCATTGGTTACGTTTCGGACAACTACACCCTCCTGATAGGGGTAGAAACGCCCGAACCCGATATCGATGGTGCCAGCGTCCAGCGCTTCAATCTGGCGGTTCTTGCTCATCTGCGTCAAGGACACAGTTGCCGAGGGAGCAACCGACAAGAGTTGCCGCAGCAGCAGCGGTAGCGTATGCAAAACGACGGTTCCGAAATAGGCGACGCGCAATTCCCCGATTTCACCGCGCGATGCTGCACGTGATCTCACCCTTGAGATCTCGGTAACGTGCAGTAGGCGCCTGGCATCCTCTAAAAATGTTGTACCCGCTGCCGTCAATTCGACGCCGCGGTGCGTGCGTTCAAACAGCACCACGCCGAGATCCTGTTCCAGGGCCTGTATTTGGCGGGTAATGGGCGGCTGGGAAATATGCAGGCGTCTTGCCGCAGCACCGATATTTCCCTCTTCTGCGACCGCGATGAAATAGCGAAGCTGCCGAAATTCCATTTAAGACCTCTGGTTTTCCCTAGGGGTGAACACCGCTAAGCCATACCGATCCCGTATTGCAAAGGCTAAAAAAAGTATTGGACCGCATGACACGCGAATCTTAGCATTCATGTTTGAAGCACCAACTCATCGGTGTTTCAACCATGAGATCTTGAAAGGAGACGAGTCA
>NZ_FUYP01000083.1 GCF_900168005.1 Sphingopyxis flava | reverse complement strand
GAGCAGCATCGTCACCTCGCGCTCGTCCCAATATCTGGCGGGGCGGAGCTGGATGCGCTCGAATTCCTTCTCGCCTGCAAAATATTCCTTCGACAAGGGCGGGCGCTCATAGGGAAGTTCAGGCTCGTCGCCGATAATCGCAATGCTGCCTTCGAACTTCTGCGTCCGCAGCATCACCGCGACCTGCGCCCCGCCGTGCCCTCCGCCTACAATCACCACCGTGTCAACGGCGGAGCAAAAACCGGCCACGGGGCGGCGCAAAAGCAGGCCACTTTCTTGCGCGCTTGAGCCCGCCGGGACCGAGCAGCGCGTCGCGTTCGACGATCCCGCCTACACGATCGAAATTCCGGCCGATCAGCCCTATTCGGCGCGGCACGTGCTTATCGTCCACCAGTCGCCCACATCACCGCGGCGCTGGATCAAGGTCGATCTGAAGGACGGCGGGCAGCGCATCGTCCAGCAGCAGGCAGTCACCAATTTCGACCCCGACGATTATGAGGTCGAGCGCCTGTTTGCGCCCGCACCCGACGGCGAGCTCGTTCCCATTACCCTGCTGTCGCGGCGCGGGGCGCCCAAGGACGGCCAGGCGCCGCTGCTCCAATATGGATATGGTGCCTACGGTATTTCGAGCGATCCCGAATTTTCGATCCCCGCGCTCACTCTCGTCGATCGCGGCTGGCGCTATGCGATCGCGCACGTGCGCGGCGGGTCCGAAAAGGGCCGGCAATGGTTCCTTGGCGGGCGCCGGTTCACGAAACGCAACAGCTTTACCGATTTCATCGCCTGCGCCGAATATCTGGCCCGCGAGGGCTATACGGCGAAGGGCCGAGTTGTGGCATATGGTCTGTCGGCGGGCGGCCTCCTCGTCGGGGCGAGCATGAACATCGCGCCGAATCTCTGGGCCGGGGTGATCGCGAAAGTGCCTTTCGTCGATATGCTGAACACAATGAGCGATGCCGCGCATCCGCTGGTGCCGCTCTTCCGTCCCGACTGGGGCGACCCGCTCGCCGACCCCAAGGCCTATGACTATATCGCGTCCATCTCGCCCTATGAGAATGTAACCGCAAGCGCCTATCCGCCGCTGCTTTGCACCGCCGGGCTCAAGGATGACCGCGTTTCCTATTGGGAACCCGCAAAGCTCGTTGCCGAAGTGCGGCACAAGTCGACGAGCGGCAACCCCGCGATGCTCCTCACTGATATGAAGAGCGGCCATCAAGGCAGCGCCGACCTCGCGAGCGAATATCGGGAGAAGGCACTTTTCTGGGCATTTGCAATCCACTGTGCGGCGTAATGCGCTGTGAGGCCTGCCATTGGCCTCATCTTCCGCTATCGACGCGGCTCTGCGCTGGCACGGTCGGCAGTGACAGCCGCTGAGCCTGGAATTATGCTGCGCTCGTTGGGGAGGCATTATGCAGAAATATCGCGGAGCGCGGCGAAACCGGCGGAAGCGGGCACCGCGGCGGCGGCGGCCCCGTCGGACGTTTCCTGTCTTCCTTCTGTTTCTGCTCGCCTTCGCCGCAACGCTTGCGTTCACTCAAGGCTATCGGCCGACCTGGCTTGAAGACGTCGCCGGCGGGTCGATGTCGCTGGTCGGCGCTGCAACGGCCGAAACGTCCGGGCTGAGCGAGACTTCGAAGCGCATAAGCTTTGCCTTTTGCCATATGGGCGGCGGCTACAACTGCGTCGTCGATGGCGACACGATCTGGCTTGAGGGCGAGAAGATCAGGATTGCCGACATCGATACGCCAGAGACCCACGATTATCGGTGCCCGGCGGAAAGGGAACTTGGAGACAGGGCGACGGTGCGGCTGCGGGAAATTCTCGAGGCTGGGACCATTACGCTCAAACCCATCGACAGGGATACGGACCGTTATGGCCGCAAGCTGCGCATCGTGCTGGTCGACGGCAAAAGCGTCGGAAAGACGCTCGTCGATGAAGGGCTCGCGCGCTGGTACGAAGGCGGGCGAAGGCCATGGTGCTGAAAACGCCTGGCGGCTGTGTAACGGGCCTGCGCTGCGCTGGCCTCAAGCGCCGATACATTCTTGCCTAACGGGGGTGATCGCACGAAGATCCACATCTTCGTCGGGCGCCTGGTCGGGCGTGAGCCCTTGCGTCAAAATCAGCTTGCGGGCAGCGCGCTGGTCTTGGGGACGATTGACCGACTCCACGGCCAGAAGTCGCCGATCTCTGAAACAGAACACCGAAAATGCGCCGGTGGCCGGGTCGCCGCGGAGGCTCAGCTCATTTGCTCCGCTGCTGATGCCGGCCATCGCGGTGCGGGCGTTGGCGTTCGCTCCATTGAGCATCGGGTACCGCCATCGGATCTGTCCACTGGGCATCTCGCTGGCTCGCCGAAGCGAGCCCCGCGACAATCTCAGTGCCCCGGATATTGGGGGCGAAAGGAGCAGTTATGGACAAGGTAGGCGAGGGGGCCGGGATGGAAGCTCGAGGGCCGTGTCGCCCTTGTGACCGGCGGCTCAAGCGGCATCGGGGCGAGCACGGCACGCGCCCTGGCAGCAGCGGGAGCGTGCGTGAGTTTTCGGCCATGCCTCGGGACGATTTTTAGCCGCTCTTATGCACCAAGGGGTGTCTGAGCGGTAGGCGGGAGTAGCGTAAAGCTCTGTTCTGAAGTAAGAAATTGGGTGTCTAAGCCGTCCCTGCTCCGGGACAGAAATTGCCATAGGCTACACCCGCCATGACCGACGTTACCTCA
>NZ_FUYP01000003.1 GCF_900168005.1 Sphingopyxis flava | reverse complement strand
CATCGATCCACGGCCGAACTCGAAGCCGACATCGCGGCCTTCATCAAGGCGCACAATGAAAACCCCAAACCCTACAAGTGGGTCAAATCCGCAGACGAGATCCTCGCCTCCGTCAAACGCTTCTGCCAAAAAACAATGAGCCGAACTTCAGATTCAGGTGACTAGGATTGCAGAAGGGTGGGATGAGCCGGACGAAGATATCGGATTCTTTCGGAAACTGGCTGAGGAAGAATAGCCACCGCGCACGTCCACCGTCGTGGTGGCTATCTGGTGCTCGACCATGGCCCAGCTAAAATCTTATGGATCCGATCAGAGTCCGCCTGCATGTCCGATCAGTCATCAAAACCAGGAGCGAACACCAATCAGGAAACGCCATCCTCCTGCGCCCTCATCCCGGGCACGCCGAAAATCCGCAGTGCCGCCTAAAGCTCGTTCATATTCAACGCCGACGTAGGGAGCGAACTCGGGCACGAACTGATAGCGCAGGCGAAGACCGAGTTCGGCAGTCGAAAAGCCGGTTCCTATCCCGAGTTCGGCCACATCCTGTGCAGCAAAGTTAAGTTCGACTCGTGGCTGAAGGACGAGCTTTCGGGTTAGGCGCTGATCATATTCCCCTTCGATCCGCACGGTGACATCCCCCTTGTTTGACACAAACAGCGCACCGTCGATTTCGAACCAGTAAGGCGCCAGACCCTTCACGCCCAAAACAGCATAGGTGCGGTCCGGACCGGTACCGAAGTCCTGCCGGAGGCCCGCCTGGAGATTCCACCACGGATCAAGCGCGCGGTTCCAGAGTGCCTGGACCTCGACGTGTTCCGGGTTCTCGCCGAAGCGGCTTTCACCCTCGGTTTTGACCCAGATCCGATTGATATCACCGCCGTACCAGCCCTCAGCCTTCCAGGCGAAACCGTCTTTGCCCTCGCCGATGGTTGCTTCCAGCTGATCGATCAGGATCATGCCGCTTTTGATGTCGCCATGTTCCTTGCGGACGATATTGCGCGCGGGAGCCATTGCCGAAACGCCGAAAACGTCATCCGCAGCGTGAGCGGGGCCAACCAATGCTGCCGCGGAAGGACCTTTGACTGGCGGATCGGGAATGCCGGGTTCATGCCCGACATGCGCCTGGTGCGCATCCATCGGCGCGGATGAGGGCATCTGGTGGCCGGCGTGCGGATCTTTTGGCTCCGAAGCCTTCGGCGGCATGGCGTGCCCGGCATGGGGACCAGCCGATGCCTCATCCGTCTGATGCTGCGCGTGCGGATCGGTCGGGGCCTGCTGCTCAGTGGCGTCATGAACATGCTGCGCCAGAGCAGGCATTCCGATCGTGACAAGGACGATGCCCAAAAGAGACTTCATGCCGCCTCTCCCTCGAGCGGACGGACGGTGACGACACGGAACATCCCCGCGTGCATGTGGAGCAGCAGATGGCAGTGAAACGCCCAGTCACCGGGCGCATCCGCCGTCAGGTCGAAGCTGACCTTGCCGCCTGGCAGGACATTGACAGTGTGTTTGCGCGGATAACTGCCGGTATGGCCGTTCACCACCTCGAAGAAATGGCCGTGCAGATGGATGGGGTGAGTCATCATCGTATCGTTGATGAGCACCACGCGCGCGCGTTCGTTGCGTTCGAAACGGATCGGCTCGACGCCTTCGCTGAACTTTTCGCCGTCGAACGACCACATGAAGCGCTCCATGTTGCCGGTAAGGTGAACCTCGATCGTGCGCTGCGGCGGGCGCGTGTCTGGATTGGGCGTGAGCGACATCAGGTCTCGGTAGGTCAGCACCTTGTGGCCGACGTCTTCCAGCCCGACGCCCGGGTCACCGGTGCGGTCGACCGGAGACATGGCGATGGCGTCCACGCCGACGCCGACCTTGACGCTGTCGGGCACCTTCGATTTGTCGCGCATGTTCATGCCGCCCATCGAATGGGAACTGCCGTGATCTGCTGCTGCCGCGCTGGCCCCGGCGGCCATGGCGCCATGGTCCATTCCCGCCATTGAACCATGGTCCATGCCGCCCATGCCCATATCCTTCATGGTGAGCGTGGCGCGCGGGCGAAGCGGTGGAACGGGTGCTTCCATGCCCAAGCGCGGCGCGAACGTGGCGCGCGCCATGCCGGAACGGTCGATCGATTCCGCAACGAGCGTGAACGCTTTGTCCTCGGCTGGCTGGATAATGATGTCATAGGTCTCGGCATTGCCGATCTGGAACTCGTCCACCGTCACGGGCCGGACATTCAGTCCGTCGGCGCTGACCACTGTCATCGGCAGTCCGGGAATGCGGATGTTGAAGATCGTCATGGTCGCCGCGTTAATGAAGCGCAGCCGCACCCGCTCGCCGGGCCGGAATAGACCGGTCCAGTTCTCCCGCGGTCCGTGGCCGTTGACGAGATAGGTGTAGGTGGCAGCCGTCACATCGGCGATGTCGGTCGGGTCCATTCGCATCCGGCCCCACATGGCCCTGTCGGAGGCCGACATTTTCTCCTCCGGCCCGCCCTCGATCATGCCCAGCAGGGTCTGCTTCTGGCGATTGAAGTAGCCGCCCTCCGCCTTGAGCTTGGTGACGAGGTGGTGCGGATGGAGGAATGTCCAGTCACTGAGCACGATGACATGCTCACGGTCATAGGCAACCGGATCGGGCTCAGCCGGATCGATAACGATCGGCCCATAATGCCCCTGCTGCTCCTGCAGCCCTGAGTGGCTGTGGTACCAGTAGGTGCCACTCTGGACGATCGGAAATTCATAGGTGAACGTGGTGCGCGGCTTTATGCCGGGGAAGCTCACACCAGGAACTCCGTCCATCTGAAACGGGACGATCAGCCCGTGCCAGTGGATCGAGCTGTCCTCATCCAGCATGTTTTCAACGTGGAGGCGGACATTTTGCCCTTCGCGCAGCCGGATAAGCGGTGCGGGCAGGACGCCGTTCATGGTGACGGCATGACCGGTGCGCCCGCCAACCGTGAAGGTGCTGTTGGCGATCCTGAGGTGAATATCGTCGCCGGCGAGCGTGGGGGAGCTGGGTGCGAGGCCCGCCGAACCGGTTTGCGCCCAGGCGGGAAAAAGCCCGCTCATGCTGAAGCCGACAAGGCTCGCAGCGCCGGCGCGCAGGAACGAGCGGCGTTCTATAAGTGCTGTCATATCCATATGTCCCGGGGTTTTCCTGTCTGGAAGAAACCCAAAAAAATAAACTGGAATCCGGGCGGACAGCGAGATGCCATCCGCCCGGTTGGTTCCTAATGGTTGTGCTGCGAATGCTCTGCCGGAGCCGCATCGTGCTGCTTGTTCTCGCAGCACTCCATCTTTTTCCCGTTGGCCTGCGTATCGCCGCCCGTCTTGTCCTTGCAGCAACAGCATCCCTTGCCCATCTGCTCGGTCTGAGGAGCATTGTGGCCGGCATGGTCAGGCGTTGTGGGCTGCGCTGCCACAGGTGCTGCAGCCGCCATTGCGACTGCGCTCAAAAGTGTGATCATCGTTCATTCTCCAGAAGATTTGAAAAGCTTTCAAATTTCCGGAAACAGACGTGGAGGCGGGCTAGTGGCCTCTGGCGCTATCCCGTTCAAACGAGGGGATGGCTGAGGCGACAGGGCAGATCGAACCGGATTTGTCTCCACTGCCAGCTGAGGCGCCACTGGCTCAACCACCGCGCAGGCCATCGCGCAGTCTTGCGTGCCGCTGTGATGCTTGTCGGGTGCCGTCTCGTGATGGCCGGTGCAATCATCCATGGCCATCGGTGTGGCAGTGGCCGCATGGGCAGCCGTCGTCCGGTCCGCCATCGAGACGGGCATGACGGACAAGGCCAGGATAACGAGCAGAGCAAGGATCAATCGCACCGCCCGCCCGCTCTCCTCGTGGAGGGCAGATTTGTTTAGCCGGACGTTGATTGGTCTCAGGTTCACTCTGGTTCGTTTCCTTCGAGTCGTCGCTACTATCGCACTTGACACTATGTCAGGGTCAAGTGCTTATTGACTCTGACATAGTGTCAAGGTGCACCATGGATCTCCAATGGAAGGAGACCGTGATGGCCGAGTCGAAACATAGCACGCGTGCGGGAAGCCATGGTTGTTGCGGCGATCACGGCGACCATTTCGTCGGACAGGTTATCGACCCGGTTTGCGGCATGTCTGTAGATCCACAAAAGACCGCGCATCACGCATCGCACGCGGGCAGCGACTACCATTTCTGCAGCGCCGGGTGCCGCGAGAAATTCGTCGCCGACCCGCAGCGTTATCTGAACAAGGCTGCCGCCCCGATCGCACAAGATCAGCCGGGCACGATCTGGACTTGCCCGATGCATCCGGAAGTCCGGCAGGATCACCCGGGGGCGTGCCCGATCTGTGGCATGGCGCTCGAACCGGCGATGGTTACGGCCGATGAAGGGCCAAGCGCCGAACTGATCGAAATGACCCGGCGCTTCTGGATCGGTCTTGCGCTCTCCCTGCCTGTGCTCGTTCTGGAAATGGGCGGGCATCTGTTCCCGGCGTTGCATCATCTGATACCGATGAAGGCGTCGATATGGATCCAGTTTGCGCTGGCCACACCAGTTGTCTTGTGGGCGGGATGGCCCTTTTTCCAGCGTGGCTGGGCCTCGCTCGAAACGCGCAATCTCAACATGTTCACGCTGATCGCCATGGGAACCGGCGTGGCCTGGCTCTACAGTGTGATCGCGGCAGTGGCGCCGGGTATCTTTCCTGATGCCTTCCGCGCCGCCGACGGGACGGTGGCGGTCTATTTCGAGGCAGCAGCGGTCATCACTGTGCTGGTACTGTTGGGCCAGGTTCTGGAATTGCGCGCCCGCGAGCGCACTTCGGGTGCGATCAAGGCGTTGCTCAATCTGGCACCGAAAACTGCGCGGCGCATCGCTGTTGACGGCAGCGAGGCGGAAGTTCCGCTGGAAGATGTCGCGGTGGGTGATCGGCTGCGGGTGCGGCCAGGCGAAAAGGTTCCGGTTGACGGCGTAGTCGAAGACGGCCGTTCGGCGCTCGACGAATCCATGGTCACGGGCGAATCCATGCCGGTTACGAAGTCGGTTGACGACACGGTGATCGGCGGCACCATGAACCAGAGCGGTGCCCTGCTAATCCGCGCAGACAAGGTCGGACGGGACACCATGCTGTCCCGCATCGTGCAGATGGTTGCTGAAGCGCAACGTTCACGCGCGCCGATCCAGCGCATGGCGGATCAGGTTTCCGGCTGGTTCGTGCCGCTGGTTATCGGCATTGCCATTCTTGCCTTCGCACTCTGGGGCATCTGGGGGCCAGAGCCGCGCTTTGCCCACGGGCTGATTGCGGCGGTATCCGTGCTGATCATCGCCTGCCCCTGCGCGCTGGGCCTTGCCACGCCGATGTCGATCATGGTGGGCGTTGGGCGCGGCGCGGGACTTGGCGTGCTGATCAAGAATGCCGAGGCGCTGGAGCATATGGAAAAGGTCGACACGCTGGTGGTCGACAAGACCGGCACGCTGACCGAAGGCAAGCCCGCCGTCACCCGGATCATCGCAGCGGTAGGGCTTGAGGAAGCGGAATTGCTGCGGCTGGCGGCCGGCGTGGAGCGGGCGTCGGAACACCCGCTGGCGTTGGCGATCGTCGATGCGGCGATCAGCCGGTCCATCGAAATCCCTCCCGTCAGCGGTTTCGATTCCCCTACCGGCAAGGGCGCCGTTGGTGTGGTTGAGAACAAGCGCATCACGTTAGGTAACGCGCGCTTCCTGACGGAATCGGGGATCGATACCGCGCCTCTTGCTGCCGAAGCCGATGCACTTCGCGAGGATGGTGCAACGGCCATCTTCATGGGGCTGGACCAGCAGGTGGCAGGCGTATTCGCCATTGCCGATCCGATCAAGCCAACAACGCCGGAAGCACTGGCTGCCTTGCGCGCAGATGGCATTCGCGTGGTGATGTTGACCGGTGACAACCGCACGACAGCCACCGCCGTCGCGCGCCGGCTCGGGATCGATGCCGTTGAAGCCGACGTCCTGCCCGATCAGAAAGCCGATGTCGTCGCGCGGCTGAAGCAGGAAGGCCGCGTCGTCGCCATGGCCGGCGATGGAGTGAACGATGCGCCCGCGCTTGCGGCGGCGGACGTCGGCATAGCAATGGGGCACGGCACCGATGTCGCCATGGAAAGCGCGGGGATGACGCTGCTGAAGGGCGATCTTGTCGGCATCGTTCGCGCCCGCCAGCTCAGCGAGGCGACGATGTCCAACATCCGCCAGAATCTGTTTTTCGCTTTCATTTATAATGCGGCTGGCGTTCCGGTCGCGGCAGGGCTGCTCTATCCGTTCTTCGGCATCCTGCTTTCGCCTATGATCGCTGCGGCGGCGATGGCCTTGTCCTCAGTCAGCGTTGTCGCCAACGCACTGCGTCTCAATCGGGTGAAGCTGTGAACATTGGTGCAGCCTCGCAGGCAAGCGGCGTCTCGCAGCGGATGATCCGGCACTATGAAAAGATCGGCCTGATCCCCGCGCCACCGCGCCGCGGGAGTGGGTATCGCGATTATTCCGATGCCGATGTTCATCGCCTGCGCTTCATTGCCAATGCCCGCGATCTCGGGTTCGGCACGGAGGAGATCACGACTTTGCTTGCCCTATGGTCTGATCGTGAGCGGGCCAGCAGCGAGGTCAAGGCCTTGGCACTCGCCCAGGCGGACGAATTGGGGCGCAAGGCAAAGGCGCTCGAAAGCATGCGGCGCACCCTCCTGGATCTCGCCCGCCAGTGCCACGGTGACAACCGTCCAGATTGTCCGATCATCGATGGTTTGGCAACGTGAAGGACGTTCAAGCAGTCAAGGGAGGCGGGTTCATTTGCTTCTTTCTCCCTTTGAAAAATATCCGATTCGAACAGAGTTGGCGTTTCCCTGGCGGCATCCTCTGTTGCTGTTCCGAGAGGCTGACCCAGGCCGACGTCCTGACCGTCGTGCTGGCGTTGACCGGTATCGGGAGCGTGGTATTTCGGAAGACGGCGAAGGCGCGGATTGGGTGAAGAGTGGATGGCGGATGCATCAACGTCCGCCATCCAAGCCCTCTGAATCACGCCATTGAGACAGCGCCGATGCTTTTCAACATCTTGCTCAGATACTTCTCGGAGCCGTCGTCCATGAAAAGCACATTGCGCGCTTCCAGATCGGCCTTTGAACCAGCAGTCCCGACGTTCAATATGCAGTTGACATGTGATGTGTGTAGGCAATTGACGGTCCGCCTGTCGAGCGCCTACGCAGGTTTCCGCTCCAGCATCACCTATCTTTGCGCAGCTTCGCCGAGAGAGTTCGTCCGCAGGCTCTCACCCACCGCCAACATCTCATCGCGAACCAATGAGATGGGCCTCATGGGGCCAGAAAATCCCCAGCTTCCGCGCGGTTTTGCCGATCGCGACCGAACCTCAGAGACTGCCGAAAACGTCGAAATCGGTCTCCGATTGGCTTTTGTCTCTTTTCACCCGAACCCCTGCTGAAAAGGTTCGGTCTCCAGAAACGACGTAAATCCAAGGTTTTCTGGCTTTCGTTCAACCGAACCTTTTGCGCCCAATCTCGGCAGGCGAACGGGAATGCAACTGGTGGTATTTACCCGCAGCATGAGCCAAAAGCCGCGCGGTCTGCTATGGTTCCCATCATGACGACCCGCAGCGCCATCGACAGCTTCACCGAAATCGCCACCCTGCGCATCGAACTCAGGGGGTCCGATCCGCTGATCTGGCGGGTAGTCGAGGTGCCCACGTCCATCACCCTCAAGGTGCTGCACGACATTGTTCAGGTCTCGATGGGCTGGTGCGATTATCACCTCTGGGAGATGGTGATCGACGGGAAGACCTACGGCCTGCCGATGGACGAGGACTTTGGCACCGCGCCCCGGAAGGTGGCAGATCGGGTTCGCTTGCGTGATGTGCTGACAGGCGACACCACCCGGATCGACTACATCTACGATTTCGGCGACAGCTGGGAGCACAGCCTCGTTGTCAGCGATGTCCGCGCAGGCGCGCCCGGAACTGGCTATCCCCGCTTCATTGCCGGCGAGCGCGACTGCCCGCCAGAGGACTGTGGCGGCATCCCCGGTTTCTACGAGATGCTTGAAGCACGGGTCGACCCCAAGCACCCAGACCATGCGGACGTCGTTGAATGGCTCGATGGCTATGACCCCGAAGAACTGGACGTGTTCCCGATCGAGGTTGCGCTTGGCCGTATTGCTGCCCGTCGCAACGCGGCTGCCAAGCGCATCATCAAGCCTGCGAATGATTGATCACGCGGAGCGCAGTATGACGTCCTCGGCCGCTTGAAGCCACTCATCGAGTTTTGACCACCGCCGCCGCCCGGACTCATTCTTGACCGCGATGGCGATAGCCTTGGATTGGCCGACCAGCACCACGAGCTTCTTTCCGCGAGTCACTCCGGTGTAGAGGAGATTCCGCTGCAGCATGGCGTAATGCTGGGTCATGACCGGGATCACGACGGCGGGGTATTCCGAGCCCTGGCTCTTGTGGATCGTCGCTGCATAGGCGGGGACCAGCGTGTCGAGTTCGCCGAACTGATAGCTGACCTCGCGGCCATCGAAGTCGACCAGCAGTTCGCCGTCGTCGGTGTCGACGGACTGGATGTAGCCAATGTCGCCGTTGAAGACGTCTTTGTCGTAGTCGTTCTCGATCTGCATGACCTTGTCACCGGGGGCGAAGGTCCAACCAAAGCGTTCCACCTTGGCCGTCGGATTGGGGTTCAGCGCGGCCTGCAGCTCGATGTTCAGCGACCGCGCGCCAACCCCGCCGCGGTTCATGGGGCATAGCACCTGGACTTCGCGCACAGGATCAAACCCGAACTTGCGTGGGATGTGCTTGCCGACGAGATCGATGATCCGCGGTACGGCCTGCTCCGGATCAGCGGCCGGCATGAAGTAGAAGTCGGTATCACCTTCAACTTTGCCCAAATCAGGGATGCGGCCGCGGTTGATCTGGTGCGCGGTGGTGATGATCCGGCTTTGGGCAGCCTGGCGGAAAACCTCGGTCAGTCGGACCACCGGGACAGCATGCGACTGCATGATATCGGCCAAGACCTGCCCAGGCCCGACCGATGGCAACTGGTCGATGTCGCCGACGATCAACAGTGCGGCGGTATCCGGCACAGCCTTCAGCAGCGACTGCATCAGCATGACATCGACCATCGAGCTTTCGTCGACGACCAGCAGGTCGCATCCGAGAGGGTTGTCTTCGCCGCGCTTGAACCCGAACGCCTTGGGGTCGAATTCCAGAAGGCGATGTATCGTCTTGGCCTCCATGCCCGTCGCCTCGGTCATACGCTTGGCGGCGCGCCCTGTGGGTGCGCACAGAAGAAGATTGACGGACTTGGCCGCCAGGATGCGCAGGATGGAATTGACGATGGTGGTCTTGCCGACACCGGGCCCGCCGGTGATCACTGTTACCTTGGATCGCAAGGCAAGTGACACGGCTTCCCTTTGACTGGGCGCAAGGGTCAGGCCCGTGCGCCCCTCAATCCACGGCAGGGCCTTATCCGTGTCGATGGCAGCCCACGGCAGCTGTCCATTGAGCAGCGATCTTAACCGGTCTGCTATGGCCTTTTCGGCGTGATACAGCCCGCCAAGGAAGATGCAGTCGATGTCGCCGACCGTGTCGGCCACTACCGTCCGTTCATCCAGTTCCAGCGCCAGCGCCGTCTCGATCAGCGCGCCATCAACCTCGAGCAGCTTGGCAGCCAGCTGTTTTAATTCGGTCACGGGCAGTCCGCAGTGCCCTTCGCCCATGGCCTCGGTGAGGGCGAAGGAGATGCCAGCGCGAATCCGTACCATGGCCGTCTTCTCGATGCCCAGCTTCTCCGCGATCGTGTCGGCTGTGCGAAAGCCGATCCCGCGGATATCTTCGGCCAGGCGATAAGGGTTATCGCTCATCACCTGAACGGCATCGGCGCCGTAGGTCTTGAAGATGCGCACGGCGCGCGCTGTTCCGACCCCATGGCTGTGCAGGAACACCATGATCTCGCGAATGACTTTCTGATCCGCCCAGGCCGCAGTGATCTTGGCAGCGCGCATGGGGCCAATGCCCTGGACCTCACGCAGCCGTTCGGGGGTGGCTTCGATGACATCGAATACGTCTTTGCCGAACATCTTCACGAGCCGCTTGGCGTAAACAGGGCCGATTCCGCGGATCATGCCGGAGCCGAGATACTTCTCGATGCCCTCGATCGAGGAGGGTTCCGAGGTTTTCAGAAACCGGGCCCGGAACTGCAGGCCATGGTTCCGATCATTGGTCCATTCGCCCGAAGCGGTGATCCATTCCCCGGCGGAAATCATCGCTGCATGCCCTACGGTCGTGACCAAGTCGCGGTGCCCGCGTGCCTTGACCCGCAGGACGCAAAAGCCACTTTCATCGCTATGGAACGTCACCCGTTCCACATGGCCCACGAGCACTTCAGACGTTGGGGCAGCCGGGTGGTTCATCGCAAGCGCCGAGGCTCCGCGACCTCATCCGCGTCTTGGGTTGCCTCGTGCACCTCCTCACGGATGATCTTCTCGGTGATTTCCAGAAGATGCGAGGTCAGCGCATCGCTCAGCTCCTCAAACTCGGGCCACAGGACCTGCTGCACAAAACTCGCGGGAGCGCGGATCAGAACGGTTTGGCGGTGCATACGCGGATAGCGGAACGGTCGGACGCCGTAGCGGCGGCACAGGGCGATGAAGAGCTGGCGCGACCAAGGATCTGGGATCGAAAACTTGAACTCCTCGGAGCTTTCGTTCCGGCTGGCCGATTCAAATTGTTTGCGGATGCGTTCAGCCGCAGCGCCGGCAGCGGCCTTTTCGCCGGCCGTGGAGGCACCAGCGTAAAGCGCCTCGATCTTGCGGAGTTTTTGTCGCAGGCGGTCTTCGGATTGCATGGCGACGATCAGTGCAAGGAAGACCGGGGCAGTTCGATGCCCGCCAGCATCTGCCGCCGCGCTCGCGCGCAAGACATCACGGCCTCATGGATCTCGGCCTCCATGATCTTTGTCAGTTCGCTTACGTGCCTGAATGTCGTCTCCAGCTGAGTTCGGTTTTCTGCTTGGATATCGCGAGCCACGAGATCTTCGATCCCAGCCATCATGGCGCGAAGTTCCCCAAGGTGCCCGAGCGCCCTGTGAGCGCGTTCCGGCAGGTCTACCCGGTCTTGGCCATTAAACAGGCCTTCGACAAAGCCCTCGAGTTCCTGCCGGCGGACCTGGGAGAGTCTGGCAAGATTCTGGGCTGATGGCTCCAGCGCAAGGCGTTGCAAGCGGAACGGGACAGAGCGGCTATTGTGCCTGGTCAGGCTGTTCCACAAGCCATTGACCAGCACATCGATCAGTTCGTTCAGGTCCTCAATTGAGTCGAAGGGCGGAAATTCGCCGCCCCAAAGCCCTTCTACAATCGGCAGCGGGGACGACTCTATGATCGGAGAGGCAATCCCACCCAGAAACCGCGTACGAACTTCGTGATAGGGAACTGGGCATGCATATCTGTCGAGCAGGTCGCATACGGTTTTCTCAGTCGGGGATTTGAACTTGGGCGGCATGGCATTGCCCTATACCACCGGACCACAATCTCGCCAGATTGCGCCGAGAGCTATTCCGCCGAGAATACGATTCCCTTTTGCACCACCCAAGGCTGTTCCGCGATCGCCGACATATCCTTCAGAGACACCGACGGTGACCTTCGCGCAATCAGGATCTGCTCCAGCACAGCCGGGGCCAGATAGGCCAGCTTCATCGTGCGCCTGATGAACGCGGGCGTGACGCCTTCGGCCTCGGCGATATCCGACAATGTGGAAACTGCCCCGCTTTCCAGCTTCCGCCGCCAGCTCCACGCTCTCGCGACCGCCTTCAGCACATGCGGGTCCATCCCGCCAGTGTCCGGCACCATGTCGGCAGGCGGCACGATCTTCGGCCGCCCATTGCGCTTGCGGATGGTGAGCGGGATGAACACCCGCATGGTGGTGGATGCGCTCATGCTGCTTGTCTCCGTTCGGGGGTGACCATTTCCCGGATGACCGATCCGAGGCCTTCGGTGCGCAGGTCGACCGTGAGCCCATCGGCGCTGACTGTAACCCGCTCGATCAGCAGCCTGGCGATGCGGGCCTGCTCGGCCGGGAACAGCGACTCCCAAAGCCCATCAAAGCCCGCCAGCGCGGTGACCACGTCCTGCTCGTCGATGTCCGGTGCATTCCGGCGTGCTGCCTCCATTGCCCGTGCCGCGATTTCCGGCGTGCGCAGCAGCGATCGGATGTGCTGGACCACGGCGCCCTCGACCATCCCGGCATTGAGCCGCACAAAGCTGTCGCGCCCTTCGCACGCCCGATTCCTGATCGCATCCATCGAGGTGTAGTAGCGGTAATGCCGGCTGCCCTTTTTCGTCACCGTCGGCGTCATGGCGATGCCCCGATCGGTGAAGATGAGCCCCTTCAGGAGTGCCGGGGTCTGGGTGCGGGTGTTCGCCGCGCGCTGCCGGGGGCTTTCCTGCAGGATGGCATGCACCTGATCCCACAGCTCAGGCGTGATGATGGCCTGATGCTCGCCGGGATAGCTGGTGCCCTTGTGCACGGCCTCGCCAAGATAGAGCCGGTTGCGCAGCAGCTTGTACAGGAACCCCTTGTCGATCAGCTTTCCCCGCTTGTTCAGGGTGCCGCCCGCCACCAGTTCCCGGGTCAGCAGGGTCGCCGATCCCAGCTCGACAAACCGCTGGAACATATGCCGGACCGTAGCGGCCTCGGCCTCGTTGATCACCAGCTTCCGGTCGACGACATCGTAGCCCATCGGCACGAACCCGCCCATCCACATGCCCTTGGCGCGGCTCGCAGCGAACTTGTCGCGGATGCGCTCGCCGGTGACCTCGCGTTCGAACTGGGCGAACGACAGCAGGATGTTGAGCGTCAGCCGGCCCATGCTGGTCGTGGTATTGAGCGCCTGCGTCACCGACACGAACGTCACGTTGTTCCGGTCGAATGCCTCGACCAGCTTGGCGAAGTCCATCAGCGAGCGTGACAGGCGGTCGATCTTGTAGACGACGATGACGTCGACCAGGCCGGCCTCGACGTCTTCCAGCAGGGCCTTCAGCCCGGGGCGATCGAGGGTCCCGCCAGAGAACCCGCCGTCGTCGTAGCGTTCGCGCATGCAGACCCAGCCTTCGGCGCGCTGGCTGGCAACATAGGCCTCGCAGGACTCGCGCTGGGCATCGAGCGAGTTGAACTCCATGTCCAACCCTTCCTCGCTGGATTTGCGGGTGTAGACGGCGCAGCGCAGGCGCCGCATCGGTGCCGTGGTGCTGCTCATGCTGCGTCCTTCCGTTCCCGAAGGCCAAAGAAGCGATAGCCGTTCCACTGCGTGCCGGTGATGTCCCGGGCGATGGCCGACAGCGACTTGTAGCGGCGGCCCTGCCAGTCGAACCCGTCCTTCAGCACGGTGATGACGTGCTCTGCACCGTTCCATTCGCGCACCAGCCGGGTACCGATCACCGGATTGCGCGGGTCGCTGATCACTGACTTCCTTACCTTCTTGCCCTCGACTTCGTCGGCGAGAGCATCGAGCAACTGGCGCACCGGCTTCGACAGACCGCCGAAGGTCAGCTCCTGGATCCGGTAGGCCAGGCGCTGTTCGAGGAACGAGCGGCTGTTGTTGGGCGCCTCTGTCTCGAACAGCTTCTCCCACTCGGCCTTGAGCTGTTTGACCGACATCTCCTTCAGCGCCGCCAGCCTGGCCAGCACTTGCGCATCGTCATCCTGTTTGTGCATCATCGTCCTCCGATCCGGGCTTTTGCCCGCGGACGACTGACGCTCTTGGCCGGCGACATTGCGAGTGAACTATCTCCACCGTGGGCAGATATAGAACTGGACTGTTCGCGCAGGCGCAGCACGCCCGCGGCAACGATTCTGCCCAACTCGGCGATGCGAGCCTCGGCGGTCATCATGGACGGACAGATGTCGCTTCCTCTGCTCATGCCGCGACCCTTGCCTGTGCTCCGGATAGACAAGGCGGCCGTGCTGCCGAAACCGAGCCCTTCAACCGCAACCCGCAACCCCAGAAACCAGCGATGAAACAGGCGCCACGGCAGCGCTTGGACTGAATCAGCTCAGCGGCAGCTCAACGCAATGAATGACCAAACGCCCCACGACTCAAGGGGCGTGATGAATACGACGGGTGAGGCTCAAGAAGACCTACGATGGCTTGAAGGTCGATTCAGCCAAGATTCCCTGTACCCACGGAAGGAGCATTTCTGATGCCCGGTATCATCCCTGACCAGGCTCCCAAAAGTGCGGCAGTGGCATCATGCTACTGCGCAAAACCACCGCAAACCGGGTGCGGCGGTAGTAGCGGAACCCCTAAAGAAAAAACTACTACCGCAGCAGTCGCCGCAGTGGCGACGGCTACTGCTGCAGCAGTGCAGCAGTTTTCCCTTTAGGGGGTTCCGCATCGCGGTGCCGCGAAGCTGTCCGCCACGCTGTCGGCCAGATCAATTTTCCTTATTCCCCATCAACGAAAGGGGCCTCCGAGGAAGGGCGCGCTAGGCTGCCCATCTGCGGGCTACCCTCTGCGTCTCAATACCGCCTGTAAAAGCTGGGCAGATGCGAACGGCGAATTGCCCGGCTCGAACAAGCGGTTCTCCGAAACCCTCGCCAATCGCGGATTTGCGCACGCCAACATCAGCAAAGCCCGCGGATTCCGGGGGCTCGCACTGCGTCAGGCCCAACCCCAGACCAGCCCGATGGAGTTTTGAAAAATGCCAGCAAAATCAACATCGGTGACGGATGTGACGGATCGTCCCCTTATAGGCGTTACACGCGCACACGCGCGCGCCTCTGGAGGTGATAATGGGGAACCCGTCACATCCGTCACTATCCGTCACGCCGGAGGTGCAAAGCTCGCGATCGACCTAGGCACCACCACCGGTTCGGCGCTGCGCAAAGGCGACGACTTCATCACCAGCGGTGCCATCTCAAGGTCGAGAACCCCCGGGTCTGGGTGTACCGGAGGACGAGCAATGATCTTCGGGCCGGCCATTCCGGGCTACGCATGGGCACGCACAATCCAGTTGGGGAAGTTGCGGACCATTTCCGCAACTGGGTCCGCACCTGCACCCATTCCCCCGCACGGATACGCACAAACCAGTTGCGGACGATTTTCCCAACTACCCCCGCATGCCCTCGCACATCCACGCTGTACCACCTGGAAAACAGTTGCGGACGGATTGACCATTCCCAACTGCCACAACTTTAAATTTTAACAGTTTTCCAAGGTGTTGGGTTCCACCTCAAGTTGTGGGTGTGAAACCCCCTTACTACGTAAGGGGGGCCGCCCGGTGGGTGTGGCCCCCGTGTCTTACGTCGAGGGGTGTCCCGCGCGCGCCAGGTCACCCCCTTAGCCAGAACCCTGACCAGACGACGGCAGCCAGCACCGCCAAGCACAAAACCGCCGCCGTCCGCACCACGATCCATTCCTATTGGAGATTCATCATGGATGTTATGACTCCGCCTGCGCCGGTGCGCAGTGCAACCCCGCCGGCGACAAGACCGGTGACGATCACGCGAAGCGCCATGCTCGCCCTCGACCTCGGCACCACCACGGGCTGGGCGCTGCAGACGGCGACGACTTCATCTCGAGCGGCACCATGTCGTTCAAGCACACCCGTTTCGATGGTGGCGGGATGCGGTTCCTGCGCTTCCGCCGCTGGCTCGAACAGCTCGACATCGACGCCGGGCCTATCGAGGCGGTCTACTTCGAGGAGGTTCGTCGCCACGTCGGCACCGACGCGGCCCATATAATCGGTCGCAGCACCGCAGAGCCCGATCAGGACTACGTTGCCAAGATCCGCAGACGCGCGGCCGCTGCCATCCTGATGCTGCGGACCGCCGACAGTGACGCACCCGGCAACGTCGGACCAAGCCCAGCGTCCTGGTCCATGCGGAGTTGCGCCATGATGTAGATGCCTCACAGTGGTCGCCAGCAGACCTTCGGAACTTGTGTCATGGGCTCGATGCGCTGTGCCGGCTGTTCCAGGTCCGGAGGGACAGTTCGTGACCAGATTACCCTGCCTGCCAATTGAAGTAACAAACTGAATCTATTGGAGTATTGTTCGATTTGGTATTGACGAGACTATGCGCGCTCTATATTGCTTCCGAAATAGATCGTAGCGAACTGCGCCCGGAGCCCCCCAGCTTCCGGGCGCGTTTCGTTCAAGCTGCCGCCGAAAGCTTCAGCCCTGCCGAGCGGACGATAGCCATCAGCGTGGAAAGGGTTGGATTACCGTCAGGACCAGTGGCGCGGTAAATCGCTTCGCGGCTGATGCCAGCGTCACGAGCCATCTGGCTCATGCCTTTTGCACGGGCAATCATGCCAAGGGCAGCGGTCACGACCTTCGCATCGCCACTGGCAAGAGCCTCGGCAAGCAGTTCGGCCTGCGCCTCAGGGGTGTCGAGGGCGTCAGCGGCATCGAAGGGAAGAGTTTTAAGAGCCATCGTCAGTCCTCCAGTTGTTCAGCCATCGCCTTGGCGCGGGCAATGTCGCGGGCTTGGCTACCTTTGTCACCGCCGCACAGCAGGATCACCAGAATGTCACCCCGCCGCGCAAAATAGACGCGGTAGCCTGGTCCATGATCGATCCGCAGTTCACTGAGGCCTTCGCCAACCGGTTTGACATCGCCAAATAGTCCGATCTGGACACGGGCGATGCGCTGCTTGATCCGTTTGGCAGCTACACCATCCCGCAGCGATGCCAGCCATTGGGCGAATTCTTCCGTCTGGCGGACTTCAATCATGCCAACTTCAATACACAGTCAGCTCCGATCTGTCAATTATAATGCACAGCGGATACAGCCCAGGCTGCGGGGGCGCCGCGCGGTTGCGCAGCGTCTGCGCCGTCTGCGTTCCGAACCGCTCTGCCGGGACTGCGCGGGCCGAGGCATCGTCCGCGAGGCTACGGTCCCCGACCACATCGTTCCGCTCACCAAGGGCGGCAGCGATGACGACAGCAACATCCGCTGCCTCTGTGCAGACTGTCACCGGTCCCGCCGCCGAGCAGTTCAGGCTGCGCAGGACGGTCGGTGTGGGGCCCGATGGCTGGCCAGTTGAGTGACCGAACCCCGGGGGGCGGTTCGTAACTTCACCCGGTAGGGGAGGGAAACCGCGCCTGGCCCGAACTTTTCACGACCGCGAGTTAGCGACCGGGGGTCACATGATGGATTGGCCGGCAGACAAGGTCGAGCGCAAGAGCGTCTCGGCACTGGTGAACGCCGACCAGACCGCGCTCGATTTCTGGGAGTTCATCTGTGCCAGCGTTGAGCTGCACGGCAATGCCTATGCCGAGGTGATCCGGGCCGGCAATGGCCGGGTGATTGCGCTCGGGGTCCCGATCAACCCGGAGCTGATGGCCGTGCGCCGCCGCGATGACGGCGCGCTCGAATACGAGTGGGTCGACCAAGGTGTGCGTCACATCCTCGGCCAGGACCGGGTGCTGCACATCCGGGGCTTCGGCGGCAATCCCCTGGGCGGTCTCTCGACCCTGAGCGCCGGCCGCCAGTCGTTCGGGCTGGCGCAGGCGATCGAGCGGGCCTCGGGTGACACCTTCCGCAACGGGGTGCGCCCGTCCGGCCTGCTGAAAACCGCCGATACGCTCACGATCGACCAGCGCCGGCTGGCTGAGGAACTGCTGCAGGAGAAGTTTGCCGGTGCGATCAATGCTGGTCGGCCCATGCTGCTCGATCGCGGTATGGACTGGGTCCAGCTCTCGATCAGCCCGGAAGATGCCCAGATGCTGCAGAGCCGGGCCTTCTTAGTCGAGGAGGTCTGCCGGTTCTTCGGGGTGCCGCCGTTCATGGTTGGCCACACCGAGAAGACCACAAGCTGGGGCACCGGTCTCGAACAGCAGACGCTGGGGTTCCAGAAGTTCACGCTGCGCCGGCGCTTGAAACGCATTGAGCAGGCGCTGGAAAAGCAGCTGCTGTCGGTCGCCGATCGGCTGGCCGGCATCACCATCGAGTTCAACCTGGAAGGTCTGCTGCGCGGGGACAGTGCCGCGCGCGCCTCCTTCTACCAGCAGATGCTGACCAACGGCGTCATGACCATCAACGAGGTGCGCCGCCTCGAGAACCTGCCGCCGGTCGAAGGCGGCGATGTGCCGCGCATGCAGATGCAGAACGTGCCGATCACGCAGGCCGGCGTTGAGCTGCCCGTGACCCCAGCGCCAGGAGGCGGAAATTGAACGAACTGGATTTCACCCTCGACGCCAAGGCGCTCGATGATGACGGCCACATTGAAGGTCTGGCTGCCGGTTACGGCAATCTCGACTATGGCGGCGATATCATCCTGCCCGGTGCGATCACGGCATCGATTGCCGGCCGCAAGTCGGTGCCGATGCTGATGTACCACGACCAGAAGCGCCCGGCCGGTGTCTGGACCGATTTCCAGGAGACGGCCGACGGCCTGCTCGTGAAGGGTCGGTTCTCGATGTCGACCGCGACGGGGCGCGAGGCCCATGGCCTGGTCAAGGACGGGGCGATCGGCGGCCTGTCGATCGGCTATAGACGCCCAGCGGCTTGCCCTTGGCTTCGCCTTCCAGCCGCTCCCGTTCCTCTTGGGTCAGCCGAATAGAGAACGGATGGAGCGGCTTGCCCTTCTGGCCCGCCAGAGGGGCCGACTCGCCCTTGGCGGCGGTCAAGAAGTCATTGAGGCGGCTAACATTCGGGTCCGGGGAGCCTGTCATGGGGACGGCTCCTCGAACGAGACATTTGCATGTTTAAGCTGGGCTTCCCAATCGGCTAGAGTGTCATAAAGGGAGTTCGAACAATCTCCCGTACTCTCCGCCACTAGCCCGTGTGTCCGTTCGGGCAGCAACATCGCTTTCAATAAATGTTGCTCTGGAAAGGACGCGTTGGTCGCCTTCAGTCGTCCGGCGGAACTTTCAGCGGATTTCTGGCATGGGTTTCGAGCTGCGCCGGCAATTCCAGCCAATCGTGCTTATCTTCGCACCACACGGCTTGCTCTGGCCTTGGAAAGCCCGGGTCCGCAAAGGCACCAGCGGCGATACCTAATAAGTGTGGCATACGTGCGGCTTCCCACCATAACGACGACCCGCAATCGGGGCAGAAATGGAATGTGACGTCAAACCCGCTCGCCGAGGGGCGAGTGAACGACTTGGACGTGCCCTGGGTCCGCTCGACATTGTCAAGCGGGAAAAAGGCGGCGATGCTGAAAAGCGATCCGGTGCGCCGCTGGCAATCCCGGCAATGGCACATCGAGACCTTTGACGGCTCGCCGACACAGCGGACGTTTAGTTGACCGCAATGACAGGTGGCATGGCGTTCCATCGCCGCGACCCTAGCACCTCTCGATAAGCGGACCTAGCGCTCTCAGGAAATATGGAAGCTGAGCAGCGTGAAGCGCGCAGGTCCCGTCGCGTAGACACCGTGCCCGCGCCCGCCATTCGACCCGAATACGAGCCCGACCCGGGACGCCTGTTCGAGCGCTTGGCGGAACTCGGCAGGATTGGTGCTGCTGGTACCGCCCATGACGGCGATCCAGCGCGGATCATCCAGTGCGAGGGTGAATTCGTGCACCCCCGGCTCGATCATCTGAACGGCCGCATTTGGCGCATACCACCGGTAGAAACGGTAGCGCCCTTTCGCGGTCCATGTATCGCCGCGGCGCTGGAAATAGAGGCTCATGATAGCAGTGCGATCGGGAAATTCCTGCGGAACGAAACGCACGCCCTGAGCGGCATCGATTCGGTAGCGAACGCGGATCTTCGTCTTGCCCGCGAGGCTCCCCGGCGCGAAGGTCACATAATGGACATGTCCGCCGCGACCGCGCGCGTCGGGCACGAGGGGAAAGTCGAAGGACCAGCTTTGTCCCCTGCCCTGCACCGGATGGAGGGGCATTCCCACCGAGTAATTCTTGCCGCGGATGACAGGGCCAATCTCCCAGTCCTGCGCGGTTTGGCCCGAGGCAGGCATGGCGAGCGCGCCGGCGAGCAGCGCGAGAGCAAGGGGGCGGGCGCAGCGGCGGAAATTGTTCGTCATGACGTCATTCTAGCGCCGCTGCCTGACGAGGCGCTGAACAGCGCCTTCGGCGCGCCGCCAAAATAGTTTCAAGGGCGACCGGCCGGGTCTCCGTCTTGCGATTGTCCCCGGGAGGACGTCCCGAACCGATCACAAGAGGAATTTCATGCGCAAGACTTTGCTGGCGTCGACCTGCCTGGCCGCAATGGCCGCCCTGCCCGCCCACGCCGAGACGACGATCTCCACCGCGACGACAACAGCGGTCAAGACTTCGACGGTGAAATCGGGTGCGCCTGACGACATCAAGATTAGCAAGGACGGCTCCATCAAGCCGGCCGCCGGTCCGGCAGTCACCATCGACAGCAATCACAAGGTCGTCAACGAAGGCACGATCGAGATTGTCAATAAAGACGGCGCGACGGGCATCGCGGCCAACGCCGGGGTCACGGGATCGATCACCAATGGCGCGACCGGCAAGATCATCATCAACGAGACCTATGCCCCCACCGACATCGACAATGATGGCGACATCGATGGTCCCTTTGCCGTCGGCAGCAATCGCACGGGCATTCTTACCGCCGGTGCGTTCGCGGGGAACATCGTCAATTCGGGCGAAATCACGATCGAGGGCAATAATTCGGCGGGCATTCGTCTTGGAGGGCCGCTCACCGGAAAATTCACCAACGACGGGTCGATATCGGTTCTCGGCGACAATGCGCTGGGCGTCGGACTGGAGGACGTTACCGGAAACGTCCGTCTCGCGGGCAAGATTGCCGCGATCGGCGAGAATGCGACAGCGGCGCGACTGACCGGCGACATCACCGGCGCGCTCGAGGTGCAGGGCGAGCTCACCGCGAGCGGCTATCGTTACACGAGCGCGCCTTCAGATCCTTCGAAACTCGACGCCGACGACCTCTTGCAAGGAGGTCCCGCGCTGTCGATCGAAGGTGACGTCACGGGCGGCATCATTCTCGCGGTTCCCCCCAAGGACACGAGCGAAACCGACAAGGACGAAGACAAGGACGGTATCGAGGACGCCAAGGAAGGCTCTGCTGCCGTGCGCTCCTTCGGGTCGGCGCCCGCGATGCAGGTCGGTTCGGCAAGCCGTGATATCGCGATTGGCGCCGTCGCCGGCACCGGCACCAATTTCGGTCTGATCATCAATGGCGGGGTCGTGGGCAGCGGCGTCTACACGGGGGTGGATTCGACCGGCCTCCAGATCGGCGGTCTCGGCGGCGCCGTGAATATCTCGGGCGGGGTCAGCGTTGCAGGCTCGGTCAATGCGATTTCGAAGGACGCCTCGGCGACAGCGATGCGCATCGGCGCGGGCGCCACGGTTCCTGAAATCCGCGTGTCGGGAAAAGTTGATGCGACCACGGGCGGCAAGGCGCAAGACGCAGTCGCAACCGCAATCCTCGTCGAAGCGGGCAGCAATGTTGGCCTCATCCGCAACAGCGGCACCGTCAACGCCAAGGTTGGCGGTGACGATGCGACCGCGCGCGCCATCGTCGACCTCTCGGGCAATGTCGACATGGTGGAGAATAGCGGCGCGATCAGCGCGACTGGCGCCAAGGATGCGGCCGACAATATCGCCATCGACCTTACCGCCAATGCCGGCGGCGCGACGGTGAAGCAGATCGCCGTGGGTGATGGCAAGACCGCGCCCAGCATCACCGGCGATGTCCGTTTCGGCAGCGGCGACGACGTCTTCGACATCGCCGACGGCACGGTGAAGGGCCACACAAGCTTCGGGGCTGGCAACAACCGGCTGAAGCTTTCGGGCGATGCGGTTTATACGGGCAACGCGACCTTCGGGGCAGGAAGCGACAGTTTCGCGATGGAGGGCTCGTCCCGTTTCACCGGACTTGCTGACTTTGGCGGCGGAAGCGATACGTTGAGCATCGGCGGATCGTCGGTTTTCTCCGGCACGCTCGCCAATTCTTCCGGCCTTGGGGTCAGCGTCAACGGCGGCGCCTTCGATGTGCAGGGCGCCGCGACGATCGCGTCGCTCTCGGTCACCGGCAAGGGCGTACTCGGCGTGACGCTCGACGGAGACGACGGCGGTACCGCGCTCACCGTGACCGGGAACGCCAGCTTCGACAAGGATTCGAAACTCGCGCTCCAGCTGACCAGCATCGATGGGGCCGAGGGTCAGCATGTCGTGCTGACGGCGGGTTCGCTGACGGGCGCGAGCAACCTCACCGCCGAAACAACGCTCCTCCCCTTCCTCTACAAGGGCGAGCTCACCGCGAGCGGAAACACGCTGGTGGTCGACGTGACCCGCAAGGCCGTGAGCGAGCTTGGCCTGAACCGGTCGGAGGCAAGCGCCTTCGATGCAGCCTTCGAGGCGCTCGGCGCCGACGAGGATATCGAGGGCGTGTTCCTGCGCATCGCCGATGGCGATGCGTTCCGCGGCCAGCTCCAGCAAATGCTGCCCGAGCATGAGGGCGGCGTGTTCGAGACCGTGACCACCGGATCGCGTGCGCTGGCGCGCTATCTTCAGGATCCCAATGCGCCGTTCCAGGACGAAGGCAAATGGGGCTATTGGGTCAATCAGGCCGTCTGGGGCACCTCGAAGGGCATCGGGAACACCGCAAGCTATGATGTCACCGGGTGGGGCATCTCGCTTGGCGCCGAGATCAAGACCGATATCGGCAATTTCGGCGGCTCGGTCGCCTTCCTGAGCGGCAAGGACGGCAATGGCAGCAATGACAATGAAGTGAGCACCAGCCAGTTCGAAGGCGCCCTCCACTGGCGCCTGCGGTCCAACGGCTTCATGGCGAACGCCCGCGTCTCAGGAGCGCCGATCAAGATGAAGGGCACGCGCAACTTCCGCGCCGAGGCGGGCGCTGAGGACATTGAGAAGACGATGCGCGGCAAATGGGACGGCACGCTCTATTCGGCGTCGGGCTCGCTAGCCTATGATGCGAGGACGCGCGGCAATCTTTCGTTCCGACCAATGGTCGCGGTCGATTATTACAAGCTGAAGGAAGACGGTTACACCGAAACCGGTGGCGGCGATGCCCTCGATCTCACCGTGCTTGGCCGGAGCAGCGACGAGCTGGCAGTGACCGGCACCGTTGCGCTCGGCCTCGATTTTGGCGGTGCGGACGAATATGACGGCTGGACGCGCTTCGAGATCGAGGCCGGGCGGCGCCAGCTCGTCGGCGGATCGCTGGGCGCGACGGTCGCCTCGTTCGAGGATGGCGACGCCTTCACCCTCATCCCTGAGGAACGGACGAGCGGCTGGATTGGCCGGCTGCGCGCGATTGCCGGCAATTCGGCATTCCAGCTAGGCGGCGAGCTGTCGGCAGAGGAGCAGCAGAGCCACTTCGGCTGGTCGTTCCGCGCCAGCCTCAAGGTTGGCCTTTAAGGCTGCCACGAGTTGCGGGCCGACCCAATGCCCCCCGGGTCGGTCCCGCCCGCAAGGGGGAAGCTCTCCTCACCCTGCTTCCCCCTTGCCTAGGGCTTTAGGAAGAGAATGATCGATGCTCGCTCTGGCAGTCCCCTCCCTTCCCCCTCGGCAAGCGCCGCGGTTGCGCAGGCTCGCCAAGCCGCTATATGAAAGCGCCACCAGGGGGACGTCCCGGACCATGGGTGCGCGGACCGGCTCACAACGAACGGCGTTCCTGACCAAGCGAAGCATGACCCAGGCGAGAGATCGAACCGACGCCGCGCAAGGCATCGAAGGCGTGTTGCTCGCCAACCGCGAACGCATCCTGCGTTTCCTTGCGCTGCGCGGCGCGGGCGATGCCGCGGAGGATCTGTTCCAGGATCTTTGGGTGCGGCTTTCCGCCCGCAGCACGGGACCCGTTGCCGACCCCCTCGCCTATGTCATGCGCGCTGCAAACAATCTGATGCTCGACCGCTATCGCTCGGCGCGCCAGAGCGAGCTTCGGGACAAGGCATGGGGCGAAAGTGCCGCGGACCAGAAACCTTCGGCCGAGAGCGCGCTCATCTCGCGCGAGCAGCTCGCCCTTGTTGAACAGACCATTGCGGCGACCGGCGAGCGTCCCGCACGCATCTTCCGCCGGTTTCGCGTCGACGGCGTGCAGCAGCGCGACATTGCCGCCGAAATGGGCGTCAGCCTGAGCACGGTCGAGGCTGATCTGCGAAAGGTTTACGCTGCGCTCGCTGCGCTTAGGAGGCAATTCGATGCGCCCTGATCCCTCCAGCGATATCGAAGCGCGGGCGATCGACTGGGTGATCCGCCAGCGGGACCCCGCCTTTTCCGACTGGGATGGCTTTGCCGACTGGCTCGCCGAAGATCCGGTTCATGCTAAGGCCTATGACGCGATCGCGAGCCTCGATGCTGATCTTGGCGCAGTGCCTCCGGCATCAAGCCCCGAGGTCGATTGGGACGAGGTGCCCGCGCGGCGCCGCGTGCCTCGCCGCGCGTGGCTGGGCGGCGCGGTGGCCGCTGCGCTGGTTGCGGCCGTGAGCCTTTCAACTTTCAACCTGCTTGGCGATGCGAACCGGATCGAGACCGTCGCGGGCGAGCATCGCACCGTCACGCTCCCCGATGGGTCGAAAATCGAGATCAATGGCGCCTCGGTGGTGACGCTTGAGGAGGATCGCCCCCGCTTTGCGCGGCTCGAACAGGGTGAGGCGATGTTCCACGTCATGCACCGCGATGACGATCCCTTCGTGGTCGAGGCGGGCAGCGCCGAGATTGTCGATCTTGGCACCGCGTTCAACGTCGTGCGCCGAAGCGCGCAGACATCGATCGCCGTTTCGGAAGGCGTCGTCGCCTACAACCCGCGGCGCGAGAATGTGCGTGTCGTAGCCGGCCAGGAGCTCGATGCTGCCGATGGCGCGGCGCCGAAGGTCAGGAATATCGAGCCGGCCAACGTCGGGGGCTGGCGCACCGGGCTCCTGGTCTACAATGGAACCCCGCTCACGGACGTTGCCGATGATCTGCGCCGTACCGCCGGAATGGACGTGCGTGTTGCGGCAGAAGCGCGCGACGTGTCGTTTCGCGGAGCGCTCATTATCGCGCAGGATCGGGCACGCACCATCGCCGACCTCGCCGCGCTGTCGGGAACCCGCGCCACGCGGCAGGGCAGCGGCTGGGTATTGACGCGCTGAGATGACGGGCCGCCTCCCCCTCCTGATCGCGGCCGCCGCGCTCTGCGCGCCCTCGACGGCGCAGGCGGCAGAGGAGCAGCGGTTCGACGTCCCGGCGGGTAGTCTCGCGAGCGCCCTGCCGGTACTGAGCCGTCAGGCAGGCATCAGCGTGAGCGTCGCCGATGCCGAGCTTTGGAACGGCCGCGTCAAGCCGGTTCGGGGACGAATGAGCGCCGAGGATGCCATTCGCCGAATGCTCGCAGGCTCCGACGCGCGCGCGGTGCGTGTGAGCAAAACGAGCTGGCGCATCGAACGCCGACCTCCCTCACCCCGCGTCGCGCGCCGCGCGACCTCCCCGCCCCGCCGGATGGCGCGGCCGGGCCCCGCCCCTGCCGGGATCGCGCAGCCGCAGGACGAGATCATCGTCACCGCGTCGAAAACCGATCTTCCCCATTCGCATTTTGCCGGCGTCGCCACTCTTCTCGATGGCGGCGATTTGGCATTTGGCGGCGAGCGCGGGATGGAATCGATCCTCGCGCGGATGGCGACTGTTTCCTCGACCCATCTGGGATCGGGGCGCAACAAGCTGTTTATTCGCGGCATCGCCGATTCGAGCTTCACCGGACCCACCCAGTCGACGGTCGGGCAATATCTGGGCGACATCCGCCTTAGCTACAATGCGCCCGACCCTGATCTGCGGCTCTATGACGTCGACAGCGTCGAGATTCTCGAAGGGCCGCAAGGCACCCTCTACGGCGCGGGGTCGCTCGGCGGAATCATTCGCGTCGTGCCGAAGGCCCCGAGCCCCCACCGGATGGAATTGCAGGCAATTGCCGGTGCGTCTGTAACCCAGCACGGCGATCCCGGCGGCGATCTTGGCGTGATCGCCAATGTGCCCGCGGGCGAACGCCATGCGCTTCGCCTCGTCGGCTACATGCTGAGCGACGGCGGCTATATCGACAACCCGGTTCGCGGACAGGATGACGTGAACCGCGTCGTGATCCGCGGTGGCCGTGCGACGCTCCGGCTCGACGCCGGCGACGACTGGACGCTGGATCTGGGCGGCGTATATCAGGCGACAACGTCGAAGGACGCACAATATGCCGACAAGGACGCGCCGCCGCTGACCCGCTATTCACTCGTCGAGCAGAAGGCTCGTGCGCGCTATGGAATGGCGACATTGGTCGTCGCGAAGGATTGGGGTGACCTCCGTTTCCAGTCATCCAACGCATTCATTCGCCACCGCCTGTTCGAGCGCTTCGATGCGAGCGGCACCGACGGCGACCCGCGTGTTCTCGACCAGGCAAACCGGACGCGCATGTTCGTCAGCGAGACGCGGCTGTCCCGCCCTTTCCATGAGGGGCTGGGGTGGGTCGTGGGCGCGAGTTTCGTCGACAATCGGACGCGGCAGAAGCGCGAATATGGCGAGCTGAGCTTCCAGGCTCCGATTACAGGCGTGACCAACCGAATCACCGAGCTTACTGGCTATGGCGAGGCAACGTTTGAAGTCTTGCCGAAACTGCTTGTCGCAGGCGGCCTCAGGCTGTCGCACGCGCGGCTCGGGGGTAGCGGCGAGGATGTGCCGTTCGCGCTTGCCCTTGCCCAGCGCGCGGTCACCGCGCACCGGTCCGAAACCGATCTTCTCCCCTCTTTCTCCGTGCTCGCGAAGCCCGTTCGCAACATCACGCTTTACGCGCGCTATCAGGAGGGATTCAGGCCGGGCGGCCTCGCGATCGACAGCAACTTCGTACGCCGCTTCCGCAACGACCAGGTCCGCACCTGGGAAGGGGGTGTGCGCCTGGGCGAAAAGGGGCGAACCCCATTTGATGCCCATCTTTCGGTCTCGTACAGCCGCTGGCGCGATATCCAGGCGGACTTCATCGATTCCAACGGCTTTCCGAGCACTGCAAATATTGGTGACGGACGCATCACGAGCATTTCTGGCGCCGTCGCGGTGCAACCGATGCCATCATTGTCGCTAGAGGCAGGCGCCGTCTACAATCACAGCCGTGTCGATGAATTGTTCGCCGGCGAACTGAGGACAATCGCGACGCGCTTCAGTGCCAATGGCGAGGCGCCGGAATTTTCCGCCCTGCTGACGCGCCTTGGGCAGATCCCCAATATCGCGCGCTACGCGCTGCGCGGCGCTTTCAATTACGCGCTCGCGATCGGCGAGGAGGATCTGCGTGTCAACGGCTGGGCGCATTATGTCGGGCCGTCACGCCTCGGGATCGGTCCGATCCTCGGAGAAGGCCAAGGCGATTATGTCGACACGGGGCTCGCCGCGCGTCTCGGCAACGAGCGGCGCGGCCTGTCGGTGACGCTGACCAATCTTCTCGATGCCCGCGGCAATCGGTTCGCGCTCGGCACGCCCTTTGTCGAGGGGAGCGCGGGCTATCTCACCCCGCTGCGTCCCCGCACGCTGCGAATAGCGATTGACGTAGCCTATTGAGGCGCCCCCCTCGAGGCCGCGGGGCCTTCCTAGTCGGCGAGTGCCAGCCGTTCGTATCGGTCCATATGATAATCAGCGCTGCCGAACTGGCCTTCGATCAGCGTCGCGCGCTTGAAATAATGGCCGATTGCCAGTTCCTGCGTGATGCCGATACCGCCGTGAGTCTGGATGGCGTTCTGACCGACGAATTTGGCGCCGCGCGCGACCTTGCTCTTCGCCGCCGATACCGCCGTCATGCGCTCCTTCTCCGGTAACCCCAGCTTCAGCGTTGCCATGATCGTCATCGAACGCGCCTGCTCGACTTCCATGAACATGTCGACCATCCGATGCTGGAGGACCTGGAACTTCGCAATCGGCACACCGAACTGCTTGCGCTGCTGCGTATATTCAAGCGTCCCTTCGTGAAGCTTCTGCATCACGCCGGTCGCCTCGGCGCAGAGCGCCACGGTTGCTTCATCGACGATCTGTTCAATCAGCGGCAGCCCCGTGCCCTCGCCGCCCAGCAGCGCATCGGCAGGGATCGCGGCATTTTCGAAGTAAATCTCCGACGCGCGATTGCCGTCGACGGTCGGATAGTCGCGGCGAACGATACCGGGCAGATTTGCGTCGATCAGGAAGAGGGACACGCCCTCACGATCGCGCTGGTTGCCGCCCGTGCGGGCGGTGACGAGAAGCTGTGTCGCCCAGGGACCCGCATAGACAACACCCTTGTGACCATTCAGGACCCAGCCCGCGCCGTCCTTTTTCGCGCTCGTCCTGAGATTGGCAAGATCATAGCGACCCTGCGGCTCGGCATAGGCGAAGGCGACAATGGCGTTGCCCGCAATGATCTCGGGGATCATCGCGTCGGCCTGGGCTCCGCCCACGGCCTTGAGCGCTCCGCCTGCAATCACGACGGTGGAAAGATAGGGCTCGATCGCGATAACCTTGCCCAGTTCCTCCATGATGATCGCATTTTCGAGCGCGCCGCCACCGAGCCCTCCCTGCTCTTCGGCGAAGGAGGCCCCGAGCATGCCGAGATCCTGCGCGATCGCTCTCCAGATTCCGGGGTCACGCCCGGCCTCGCTGGCGATAAATTTCTGACGCGTTTCAAATCCGTAGGTGTCGCCCAGAAAGCGCGCCAGCGTGTCGCGGATCATGTCCTGCGTTTCGGTATAGGTGAAATCCATTTTTCTATCCCCGTCGCCCCTGAAAGATGAGGGGCTCCTATGACTCAAAGCTGCGGTGAGGGGCGAGGCAGCGTGCGGTCACCGCCTCGGCCACGCCAAGTCGATGATCAAAGCCCCAGAACCATCTTCGCGATGATGTTGCGCTGAATCTCGTTCGACCCACCGTAAATTGTCGTCTTGCGCATGTTGAAATAGGTCGGCGCGGCGCGGTGCGCATAGTCCGGCCCGATCGGATGCGCATTGTCGCCCTCGCCGAAGCCGCGGAAATAAGGCGCGCCATAATGACCGACCGCCTCGAGGGTCAGTTCGGTGAGCCGCTGCTGGATTTCGCTGCCCTTGATCTTGAGCAGGCTCGATTCGGGGCCCGGCCCCTTGCCCGCGTTCGGGCCGGCAAGGCCGCGCAGTTCGGTGAACTCGAGCGCGGTGAGGTCGATCTCGAGCTCGGCGAGCTTGCGCTTGAAGAAGGGATTGGCAAGCAGCGGCTTATCGCCGTCGAGCTCGGTTCGGGCAATCTGCTTGACGCGCTCGACCCCGCGCTTCGATGATGCGACGCCGGCGATTCCCGTGCGTTCGTGCGCGAGCAGGAATTTGGCGCAGGTCCAGCCCTTATTTTCTTCATAGACGCGCTGCGATACCGGAACGCGGACGTCCTCGAGGAAAACCTCATTGACCTCATGTTCTCCGCCCAGCGTGATGATCGGGCGCACGGTGATCCCTGGCGATTTCATGTCGATGAGGAGGAAGCTGATTCCCTCCTGCTGCTTTGCATCCTTGTCGGTTCGGACCAGGAAAAAGCCCCAGTCGGCGTGCTGCGCCATCGTGGTCCAGGTCTTTTGTCCGTTGACGATATAATCATCGCCGTCGCGAACCGCCGTGGTGCGCAGCGAAGCGAGGTCGGAGCCTGCGCCCGGTTCGGAATATCCCTGGCACCACCAGTCATCGCCCGAGAGGATGCGCGGGAGGAAGCGGGCCTTCTGTTCGGGCGTGCCGAAGGTGTAGATGACGGGACCGACCATCGCGAGGCCGAAGGGCATCAAGCGGATGCAATCGGCGCGCGCCGTCTCTTCCGAAAAGATGAAGCGCTGCGTCGGGGTCCAGCCCGTTCCGCCATATTCGACGGGCCACGCCGGCGCGACCCACCCCTTTTTATAGAGGATGCGGTGCCATGAGAGGAAATCCTCCTTGGTGAGCTCATCGCCTTCGTCCTGCTTGCCGCGCAGCTCCGCGGGATAGTTTTCGGCGATGAAGTCCCGCACTTCCTGCTGGAAAGCGAGATCTTCGGGGCTGAACTCCATGTCCATTGACGATTCTCCCTTGGGCAATGGGTTCTTATAATAATCACTCACGTTTACGTAAACGGTAAGTTGCAGCCAGCAACTTGCATCCATGTCAGGCGGGAAAGCTTGCGCCGAACGTAGCGGCTTGTCCAGCGCCCTCCCCTGACGCATGATAGCCGAAAACGGGGTGGGGATGGGCAATGACCAAGGCCAGGCGCGCTGCGCTTTTCGTTGTGCTGCTCGCGGCGCTTGCCGCGGCAGCACTGTGGCTCCTTCAGCGACCGGCTGGCCTTTGGCTCTTCGAGCGGGGCGCCGCCAAGGCGGCAGGGCGCGATCCGCTGGCGGACCTCCCCGACGGGCTCCACGTCGCGCTCTGCGGAACCGGATCGCCGCTGCCTAGCCGCGATCGCGCCGGCGCATGCACCCTCCTCATCGCGGGCGACAAGATGTTTGTGGTCGATGCAGGTGAAGGCGGGGCACGCAACATCGCGATGATGGGGCTGCCCAATGGCAGGATCGGCGCGCTGTTCTTGACCCATTATCATTCGGATCACATCGACGGCCTCGGTCCCATGATGCTGCTGCGCTGGACCGCAAGCGGCAACAGCGCGCCGCTTCCCGTCTATGGTCCTGAGGGTCTCGAAGCCGTGATCGGGGGCTTCAACGCCGCCTATGCCGCCGACAATCGCTACCGCACGGCGCACCATGGCGCCGTGATTACTCCGCCGCAGGCGGCAGGCGCGATCGCTGTGCCCTTCGCAATGCCTGAAGCGCCGAGGCTCGTCTATGAGGCCGATGGACTAAGGGTCACGGCCTTTCCTGTCGACCATCGTCCGGTACAGCCCGCGGTCGGCTATCGCTTCGACTACAAGGGACGGTCGGTCGTCATAAGCGGGGATACCGCACCCTCCGCCTCAGTCGAAGCCGCCGCGAAGGGCGCCGATCTCCTCATCCACGAGGCGCTGCAACCCGAAATGGTCGAGATGCTTTCCCGCCAGCTGACAGCCGCGGGACGGCCCATGACGGGGCAGATCATGCACGACATTCTCGATTATCACGCAAGCCCCGCGCAGGCGGCCGATTGCGCCCGCCGCGCTGGCGTGAAAATGCTGGTCCTCAGCCATATCGTCCCGCCGCTTCCATCGCGCGCCTTCTATCCCGCGTTTCTGGGGCGTGCTGCCGATCATTTCGGTGGGCCGACGATTGTCGGTGAGGACGGGCAATTCTTCTCCCTGCCAGCAGGAGGCGGGACAATCGAGCGCAGCCGCTTATTGTAGCGCCGCAAAAGCCGCGGACTATTCCGCGGCTTTTGCGGCGATCTTGTCTTGTGTGCGCAGATCAAAATCCGAAGCGTCGTGGCGCTCGTGGAGCTGGCTGGCGGGGTCGCCAGTCACGCGGTTGACCATCCGTCCGCGCTTCACCGCAGGCCGCGCTGCCACCTGATCGGTCCAGCGCTGGACATTCTTGTAATCCTGCACCTGCAGGAACTCGCCTGCGTCGTACACCAGCCCCTTGGCGAGTGCACCGTACCATGGCCACACGGCCATGTCGGCAATGCTGTAGTCGGCGCCGCCCAGATACTCGCTTTCTGCCAGTCGGCGATCGAGAACGTCCATCTGACGCTTCACCTCCATCGCATAGCGGTTGATCGGATACTCCTGCTTCGCCGGCGCATAGGCATAGAAGTGACCGAAACCGCCGCCGAGGAACGGCGTGCTGCCCATCTGCCACATGAGCCACGACAGGACCTCCGCGCGCTTTGCAGGATCGGTCGGCAGGAACGCGCCGAACTTCTCGGCGAGATAGATGAGGATCGCACCCGACTCGAATATACGGATGGGCTCCGGTTCGCTGCGGTCAAGAAGAGCGGGAATCTTGCTGTTCGGATTGACCCCGACGAAGCCGCTCGAAAACTGATCACCTTCGTTTATATTGATCAGCCAGGCGTCATATTCGGCGCCGCCATGGCCTGCGGCGAGCAATTCCTCGAGCATCACGGTGACCTTCACACCATTGGGGGTGCCGAGGGAATAGAGCTGGAGGGGATGCTTCCCGATCGGCAGCTCCTTGTCGTGCGTCGGACCCGCGACCGGACGATTGATATTGGCAAAGCGCCCGCCGCTTTCCTTGTCCCAGGTCCAGATTTTCGGGGGCACATATTCGCTCTGGTCGTTCATCGCGGCTGCTCCTGCAATTTCATACTGTTCGGTACTTAAACATGGGTTGCCACTTCGTTCACCCACCAGAGCGTCAAATAATGCTTGCCTCCCGCAAAGCGGAAATGGTCTCGGCATCATATCCAAGTTCGCTCAGGATCGCGTGGGTGTGTTCCCCAAGCTGCGGCGCGGGGGCGGCCGGCGCCTTTGCGCTCGCGGAGAGTTCGATCGGTGCGCGGATGACTGGGGCCGGAACCGGTGTGCCCGGATAGGCGGAGGGCTCGACGATCCCCATCGCGGCGACCTGCGGATGCGCGAGCGCGTCTGCGGGCTTGACGACGGGCGCCGCGGGGACGCGTGCCGCCGCGAGTTCTACGATGGCCATCTCGCTCGTTCGCGCCGAGCACCAATTCTGCATGATCGCGCTCAGCTCTTCGCCGTTGTCGCCGCGCAGCATATCGCTCGCAAAGCGCGGATCGTCGTTGAGCTCCGGGCGCCCGACCAGTTCGGCCCAGCGCCGGAAAATCGGTGTGCCAACAATCTGGGTGACGATCCAGCCGTCGCGCGTGCGAAAAAGGTCGGTTGGCCCTGAACTGTAGGCCCGGTTGCCAAGCGGCTGCCGCTCGATGCCGTTCAGCGCGTGATCGATCGTCAGCGCGTTCGTCATAGCGAGCGCGGTCGCGAACAGCGACCCCGATACGAGCTGCCCCTTGCCGGACACGCCTCGCTCGCGAAGGGCCAGCATGATCCCGAAGGCGCAATGGAGCGCTGTACCGAAGTCGACATAATTGACCTGCGCGCGAAAGGGCTGGTCCTGGGTGCCCGTCAGGTGGACGCTGCCGGACATCGCCTGGCCTACGGCATCAAAGCCGACCCGTTCGGCCAGCGGGCCCTCCCTGCCGAACGCCGAGGCTGCCGCCACGATGATCCGGGGGTTGATCGCAGACAGGCTATCAAAGTCGAGGCCAAGCTTGAGCAGCGCATCATGCGGCAGGTTGGCGATCACGACATCAGCCCTTGCGACAAGCCGCCGGACGATCTCGCGGCCTTCGGGCGTACCTGGCTTCAGCGTCAAACAGCGCTTGTTGCGGTTCATCTGCAGGAACATCGCGCCGGATCCGTCCGCAGCTACAGGAACGGTGTAGCGGTCGTCATTGCCGTCTGGCGCCTCGACCCGGATCACGTGGGCGCCATAGTCGGCAAGCAGTGCCGCGCAATAAGGCCCTGCGATATAACGCCCGAAATCGAGCACTTTCAGTCCGGTCAGCGGCACAGCGCCCCCTTCGTCATCGGTGCGCCCGCGAATCAGGCCGCATTTTTACCAAGAGAGGCTTGCATGATCCGTAGAGCATCGCTAGGGGCGTCTGCCTCAGCGAGGAGAGTTGGCTGAGTGGTCGAAAGCGTCGCACTCGAAATGCGAAGTGCCGGCAACGGTACCGAGGGTTCGAATCCCTCACTCTCCTCCATTTTCTAATTCGGCTTGGCCCTCCAGGCCCGCACCGCTGCCATTGTCTTTTCGATGTGCCCGCGCGGGTTTTTATCGCTGTAGCTCATGAGAATCGTGCCGTTCGGCGCGATCACGAACGACGTGCGATCGGAGAGCCTTGCCTTTCTAGGCCCCTCCATCGTCGCGTCAAATTCCGCCGCGACTTTGGCGCCGGGATCCGCGGCCACCGCGAATATGCTGCGGCATTCCGATTTGGAAAATTCGGCGACCCGATCGATATTGCCTGCAGTGACCCCGATCACGCGCGCGCCGAGCTGGTTGAAGCGGCTGTTCGCTTCGGCAAAAAGATGCGCCTCCAGCGTGCAGCCGGGCGTGAAGGCTGCAGGGAAGAAATAGAGGACGACCGGCCCGCTCCGCAGCGTCTGTTTCAGCGAGAGATTGAAGGACCTGCCGCCCTGGGCGGCGCGAAGGGTAAAGTCGGGGGCCTTCGCCCCCGGCTGAAGCGCCCCGATTCCCTGCGCGGGGATGCTCGCCAGCATCAGCCCCGCGCCAAGCGCCAATGCGACCTTCCAGTTCTTCATGTCAGCCTCCATTTCGAACAGGAGGTCCTGCGCGCGGGACCTCCCCACCTCTTTGTCGCGCGCCGCTCGCAGGTTGCAGCGGGACGACGGAATAATTGCCCGTCAGCGAAGGCTCATACTTCCGGCCAGCGCAGGCCCCTGCGTCATCGCCAGGGCGCCTGCGATGGCGGCGATAATCAAGTAGAGGACAATAGCGACGACCACGACCACCACCGTGTAGACAAGGGCCTTGTCATCGGGTGCCTTCATCAGGCGCGGCAAGCCGAGATAGAGAAGATAGAGGCTGTACAGTCCGGCAAGCCCCAAGATGGCGAGTGGCGGCACCAGTGCGAAGATCCCGGCAAGCCAGGCCGCGGTAAACGAATAGACCGCGACCTTCAGCGCCTGAATCTGGTTCTTTACTCCGCCGAATGTCGGCGCCAGCCCGTCGATCACCAGCGCGACGACATAGACGCCGATCAGCGTCAGCACGTAGGAAAGCAGCGCGCCAACAATGGCGCTGCCGAGCGGGGGATGAACGGTAAGGGTAAGAAAACGGTATCCGAAAAGTTGCCCGCCGATCAGCTGCGCGAGCGGACCAATCGCAGCAAGCACAAGCACATAGGGCACATAGAGGGACTGGACGGTCTCCGTCTCTCCTTCGATCGCGGCCCAAGTCTCCTGGGGCCTGAGGATCATGTCTTTCGCCCTTTGCAATTTGTCGGTCATGGTGCGTATCTCCCCTCGTTGCGAAATCTACCCCGCAAAGATTCTGTCCTCTTCCGGGGCGTCACACAGCAAGCTAACCCGGAATTGAGCGGGTTTCTATGGTCAAGATCACTATCAAGGCGGCTCATAGCTGCTCACACGCGGGCGATAGCGCCTTGAATCGTCGGCGAACCGGCATAGATTGACGGCATGAGAGCAAAGACTTCTTCGGATTTCCAAGGCAAAAGCGATCGCGGCATCGTCATGCCGCTTATTGAACGCGCGCGCTTTGCGCCGGGCGATATCGTGCGGCACCGCATGTTCGATTTCCGCGGCGTCGTTTTCGACGTCGATCCGGTCTTCGCAAACAGTGAGGAGTGGTACCAGGCCATTCCCGAGGCGATCCGTCCCTCGAAGCAGCAGCCTTACTACCATCTGCTCGCCGAGAATGAGGATTCTTCCTACATCGCCTATGTCAGCCAGCAGAATCTCGTCGCGGATTCCGAGCATGGGCCCGTCGACCACCCCCAGATCGAGGCCATGTTCGAGGGGCTCGACAAGGGGCGCTATCGTCTTCGCGCCATCCACCGCCACTAGGGCCTGATGCGGATCAGGCCTTCAGCTTCCATCCCGATGCAAGAAGGCGGTAGGTCACGAGGCCAAGTATGATGTTGACTGCCACGAGCGCGAGGAGCGCCGTCAGGACCGGATGGTCGATCGTCGAGTCCACGGTGCCGATGAAGCCGTATCGGAACCCCATGATCGCATAATAAACCGGGTTGGCGTGCGCGATACTCTGGAACCAGGGCGCCAGGCGGTCGATCGAATAGAATGTGCCCGAAAGCAGCGCGAGCGGGGTGACAACGAAATTGGTGACCGCGGCGGCATGGTCGAATTTCTCGGCCCAGACGGAGGTGATCAGGCCGACGAAGCCGATCATCGCCGCGCCGAGGAGCGCAAAAGCGATGACCGCCCAAAGATGTTCGGGTGCGACATGAACTCCGGGCCAGGCGAGCATGGCGACCCAAAGCGCAAGCCCGACGAGGACAGCGCGGCTGATCGCGGCGCCGATGAGCGCAAGCATCAGTTCACCGATGCCGAGCGGCGGCATCAGATAATCGACGATCGTCCCCTGGATCTTGCCGACAAGGAGCGAAAAGCTTGCATTCGCAAAGCTGTTCTGGAGCATCGCCATCATGATGAGACCAGGCGCGACGAAATCGGCGAAGGGAACCCCGATCACGGTGCGCCCCGAGCCGCCGAGTGCGACCGTGAAAATGACCAGGAAAAGAAGCGTGGTAACGGCAGGAGCCCAGATTGTTTGGAGCTGGACCTTGAAAAAGCGCCGCACCTCCTTGACATAGAGTGCCTGCATACCGGGCACGTTGAGCGTGCGGATGTGCGGCACCCCCGGCTCGGCAAAGGCTCGTGCCGCGGTGGCGGGAGCCGAGTCGGCGCGCGTAATTTGGGGCTGGTCGTTCATGGCGTTCTCGCCTATCGCCTCCCCGACCTTACCGCAAGCTGGGCAGCCGCCGCGCCGATCCGTCCGGACCGGCCCGAAAGGATCGCTGCGTCGCCCGCGGCGTGAGACAATGAGGAATGTGAAGCATGTCATGGACGGACCAGCGCATCGAACAGCTGCGCAGCATGTGGGAAAAAGGGCTGACCGCGAGCCAGATTGCCGATGAGCTCGGCGGCGTCAGCCGCAACGCAGTGATCGGCAAGGCGCACCGCCTGGGCCTGAAATCGCGCCCTTCACCCGTGAAGGCGACCGAGAAGGTCGCAAAGCCCGCCAAGGCTCCGGCCGCCCCCAAGGCGGCCGCACCGGCGCCGCGTCCCGCTGATGCTGCTGCGCCGAGCCCCATCGCGCCCCCGCGGCCCGAGCCCAAGCCTGTTCCCGAGGTCGCACCTCGAGACGCCGCGGTCGATGCAGCGCCAGCAAAGCCCGATGCACCGCGTATCGTCTCGATAGGTCCCGGCGGCTTCATACGCCAGGGCCCCGGCGACCAGCAGGCGCCGATCCCGCCGGCTCCGCCCCGCCGTCTGGTGCCTGCGAAGCCGAGCCCCGAGATCGCTGACAAGACAAGCCTGCTCGACCTTAATGACCGTATCTGCCGCTGGCCGATGGGACATCCGGGCGAACCCGATTTTCACTTCTGCGGGGAAGCGGTGAACCCCGGCTTTCCCTATTGCGTCGAGCATTGCGGCCGCGCCTATCAGGCGCAGCTGCCGCGCGGCACGCGCCGGCCGCCCCCGCCGCCACCCTTTGGGGGACCGCGCGTGCGGTGAGGTCGTTCGGGCAGGATTTCGAATTTGCGCGCATGCTCGGCTTTCAGATGGTCGAGCGCGGCGACGGGCGATGCCGGATGGCGATCGACGTCGAGGCGGCGCGCCATTTCAATCCGCAAGGCGTCGCGCATGGCGGCGTCGCCTATTCGCTCGCCGACACGGCGATGGGCGGCGCGCTCACAAGTGCGCTTCCTGACGATCTTTGGTGTGCGACCCTGGAGATCAAGTTCAACTATCATGTCGGGGTTCACGAGGGCCGGCTGATCTGTGATGCGACCATGCTCCACAGGGGCAAGCGCATCGCCAATATCGACGCGCGCCTCTTCCAGCATGACCGTCTGGTCGCGAGCGCGAACGGGAATTTCGCCATCTTCTCAGCGCCCTTGGGTACCAAAGGATAGGCATCGCTGCGAAGCGATGGGAGGGCGTGTGTCTGCAATTCAGGGGGCCTCGCCCGTTCAATGGAAAGGGCGCCGGGCCTTGAAGCCCGGCGCCCAATCCCTGGAATTGCTATCGATCAGAAGCGGAAGTTGACCGATGCCCGCACGCTGTGGGTGCGGAAATGCGGATCGCTGCGCTTGATGTCGGTGCCTTCGCCAAATGGATTGGTGTCCGGTGCCGTCCCCTGCCCGACCTCGACGGTGTAGTCATTGTCCTTAAGGTCGGTATAGAGATATTCGAGGCCCAGCGAGATATTTTGGGTCAGCATCGCTTCCGCGCCGCCGCCAGCTGAATAGCCCCAGGCGTTCGTCTTGCCGTTATCGGCAAAGCTGTTCGCGCTGTTGGTCGTCGCGAAGCGATTGTCCATCTTTGCAAAAGCCCCGCCGCCGGTGGCATAGAAGAGCACGCCGCCGCCGGGGGTGTAACCCGCGCGCAGACGGGCGCCCGCCTGCCAATCGGCTTCGCGGCTGATCGTGTAGCTCGCGGGCGTTGTCGAAAAGCCCGATACGCTATCGCGCGCTTCGCTCCGGCCACCCTCGAGGACGGCACCGACAACGAAGTTGCCCATGCGCTTGTCGTAGCCAAGGCGCGCCATATATTCGGCGCCATCCTTGTCGTCCGTGCAGCCGCGGTTCGCGGTGCCCGTGGCGCCGCCGCCGCAAAATCCGGGCGAGAAGGCATTTGTGCCGCCTGCGGTATTGACGGTATCGCCAAAGGTGCCGTCGAGATCGGTGTCGAACGTCAGTGTTTCATGTCCGTCGTTCGGCTGCACCGTATATCCGCCGACTACGCCGATGTAGGGGCCGTTGAAATCCTCCGCGGTGTCACGATCCTGAGCCATGGCAGGCACCGCGAGCGAACCCGCGGCCGCGGCGACGAGGAGAGATGTGAGTTTCATGTGTTTTCCTCCGATATTTGATGGCCTTGCAGGCTCCCCGGAAACCCGGCCCCTTGCCCCGAAGTTCCTCCCCGTGCCGAAAACGGGACGAGCCGTTTTGCCGAAAAAGGGCCGCAAACCGGCTCAAAACCGGCCTTGCCAGTGGCGTTCCCCACCCCCTATAGCCTTGGCATGAGTCACGATTTGTTCGATAGTTCCGCCCCATCTGGAGACAGCTACAATGCCTCGCAGATCGAGGTGCTGGAGGGGCTGGAGCCCGTCCGTCGCCGCCCGGGAATGTATATTGGCGGCACCGACGAGCGGGCGCTCCATCACCTCGCCGCCGAGGTGATCGACAACAGCATGGACGAGGCGGTCGCCGGCCATGCGAGCCGGATCGAGATCGAACTCGATGTCGGCAATCGCCTCACAGTAGTGGATAACGGGCGCGGCATGCCGGTCGACCCTCACCCCAAATTTCCTGGAAAATCGGCGCTCGAAGTCATCATGACGATGCTCCATTCGGGCGGCAAGTTCGAGGGCAAGGCCTATGCAACCTCGGGCGGCCTTCACGGCGTCGGCGTCAGCGTCGTCAACGCGCTATCGACCGAGACCGAGATCGAGGTGGCGCGCGGCAAGCAGCTCTATCGCCAGCGTTTCTCGCGCGGCGTTCCTCTCGGCGCACTCGAGGAGCTCGGCCCGACGCCCAATCGCCGCGGAACGAGCGTGTCTTTCGTACCCGACCCGGAAATCTTCGGCGAGCACGGCCGCTTCAAACCACAACGTCTCTATCGCATGGCGCGGTCGAAGGCCTATCTGTTTGCAGGCGTAGAAATTCGGTGGAGATGCGCCCCCGAGCTGATCGGCGACGACACGCCGACCGAGGCTGTGTTTCAGTTTCCAGGCGGACTGGCCGACCATCTGAAGGAACAGATCGGCAGCCGCGAATGTGCGACCGCCGAGCCCTTTACAGGACGGCAGGACTTTCCTGACGGGCAAGGCCGCGCCGAATGGGCCATCGCCTGGCCCTTATGGTCGGATGGAAGCTACAGCTGGTATTGCAATACGATCCCGACGCCCGCCGGAGGGACGCATGAGGCGGGCCTGCGCGCTGCGCTGACCAAGGGTCTGCGCGCCTTTGGCGAGCTTATCGGGCAGAAGAAGGCGGCGCAGATCACCGCCGACGATGTATTTAACGGCGGCGAGATGATGCTCTCGGTCTTCATCCGCGATCCGCAGTTCCAGAGCCAGACAAAGGACCGGCTCTCGAGCCCCGAGGCTGCGCGCTTCACCGAAAACGCCATTCGCGATCATTTCGACCATTTCCTCTCTGACAATATGGACCGCGGCCGCGCACTGCTTGGCTTGATCCTCGAGCGGATGGAGGAGCGGCTGAAGCGCAAGGCCGAGCGGGAAGTAAAACGCAAGACCGCGACTAGCGCCCGCAAGCTGCGCCTTCCCGGCAAGCTCACAGATTGTGCGAACGACGGTCCTGAAGGTACGGAGCTTTTTATCGTCGAAGGCGACAGCGCTGGCGGAAGCGCCAAGCAGGCCCGCGATCGCAAGACACAGGCGATCCTGCCGATCCGCGGCAAGATACTGAATGTCGCGAGCGCGAGCGCAGACAAGATCCGCGCCAATCAGGAAATCGCTGACCTCGCGCTCGCGCTCGGTTGCGGGATGCGCAAGGATTGCGACCCCGACCGGCTGCGCTACGAGAAGATCGTGATCATGACCGACGCTGATGTCGACGGTGCGCATATCGCTACGCTGCTGATGACCTTCTTCTTTCAGGAGATGCCCGAGATCGTGCGCGAGGGACATGTCTATCTTGCGCAGCCGCCCCTCTATCGGCTGACCGCGGGAGCGACATCGGCCTATGCGCGCGACGACGAGCATCGCGCCGAGCTTGAGGCCACGCTTTTCAAGGGGAAGAAAGTCGAGGTTGGCCGCTTCAAGGGCCTGGGGGAAATGAACCCCAATCAGCTCAAGGAGACGACCATGGACCCCGCCACGCGCAGCCTGCTGCGCGTGACCTTGCCGCAGGAATATGAGGAGCGACACCAGGTCAAGGATCTTGTGGACCGGCTGATGGGCAAGCACCCGGAGCATCGCTTTCAATTTATCCAGGCCAATGCCGCGACGCTCGATGAAGCCGCGATCGACGCCTGAGATAAATTTCTCGCGCTCTGTCAGAGATTTTCGTCGCCATCGACTAACCGGTCCTGAGACTTGAAATTCCCGGGCTGGCGCGAGCGAAGCGGCGCAGGACCGGCTATTTGTCGAGGCCATCGCCCGCTTCGGGCAAGTCCTATCCCGGATGGGGCGCCCCTATGAGGTCGATCCTGATCTTCTGCGCGAGCTGGAGCAGCATGGGCAGGTCGCGCTTTGGCAAAGCCTGGCGAATTTCGGCGGCCGCTGCGCGCTGAGCACTTAGGTGTGGCGCGTTGCCGCAATCGCGCAGCATCGCATATGCTGGCAAACCGGCGCCGAAACGCGCCCGGCGGGGCGAGCCTCGAGGCGGCTGACATTGCCGGCGCCGCGCCCACGCCTTCCGAGACCGCCGAATAGAATCAAGCAAAGACACGCATCGCAGCGATTGTCCAGCGGCTCACCCCGCCCGGCCGCCAGATCATGCTTCGTATCTGGAATGCGTGCCAGGGGCTAAGATAGCCGAGATCGCAGGCGTCACGTCCGCCGTGGTGACCACAAGGATCCACCGCTTCAAATCGATGCTGACGCGCCGCCTCGCGCGGGCTTGCGGTCTTTCTTGCGTGGATTGCCGGCGCTGCGGATCTTTCGCTGCTTCGCGATGCAGCGCTCGCCGCGGTATCGGCCATGATGTTTTGCGGCATCTGGTTGCACAACCGGCGCGCCGCCGCCAAGCTGCGCGCCCAGATTGCGCAGATCGACAAGAGCATTGCGGTCGAAGGAGATAGCTGATGTACCGATTTCTGATCCTGGCGCTGCTCGCGGCCGCTTCTGTCCCCGTCTCCGCGGCCGTGCAGGCCGAACCGGCGCCGCAGATACCGACAGCGAATGAGGCGGCTTTCGATATGCGCGCTCGCCAGCTCGTCGGATTGATGAACGGAAAGATCGCTTACTCCGACTATTTCGCGCCCCAGTTCCAACAAGCCGTTTCCGAACGCCAGTTCCGGGGCATCGCTGCGAATCTCCTCGCTCAATATGGTGCGGCCGTGGAGGTGGAAACTGTCGACACCGCCGATGGCCGCACCGGCACGGTCAAGCTGCGCTTTGAAAAGGGGACAGGAACGATTGCGCTCAGCGTGCTTCCCGGCGGCGATCGCCGCGTCGATGGCCTCTTTCTTCGGGGTTTCACCGTCGCGAATGACAGTTTTGACAGCGTCGCGGCCGAACTCTCGGCCTTGTCGGGGCGCACGGGTTTCCTCGTCGCCGAACTCGATGGGGAAGCAATCCGGCCCGTGGCGTCCGCGAACGCAGATGCCGCGTTCGCGGTCGGTTCGACCTTCAAACTCTATATTCTCGATGAACTTGCATCGCAGGTCCGGGCGGGAAAGCGCAAATGGTCTGATGTCGTCCCGCTCGCTCAGCTGAGCTTCTCTTCCGCAGCGACGGCGAACTGGCCGAAAGACACGCCGGTGACACTGCAAACGCTCGCCAACTGGATGATTTCAGTGAGCGACAATGGCGCAACCGACACGCTGCTCCATCTTCTCGGTCGCGACGCGATCGAGGCGCGGATGCGCGCCACAGGCCATAGCGATCCCTCGCGTAACATTCCTTTCCTCTCCACGGTCGAAGCGTTCGCGCTCAAGGGCAATAATTTTGCCGACCTGCGGGCAAAGTTTCTCGCTGGAGGCGACGAGGCCCAGCGCCGCCTGCTCGACGCAAATGCGGACCAGCTTGTGCTCTCCAATATCGATGGCGTGAGCTTCGGCGGCACGCCGCGCTTCATCGAAAGCCTCGAATGGTTCGCGACCCCGACCGATCTTGCCCGGGCGTTCGCTGACATCAAAGCACAAGGGTCGCCGGAGGCGATGGCGGCGATGACGATCAACAAGGGGGTCCCGCCCGCTGCAGCAGCAGATTGGGCTTATCTCGGCTACAAAGGAGGCTCGGAGCTTGGCGTCCTGTCGATGAGCCTCCTCGGGCAGCGCAAGGTCGACGGCAAATGGTTTGTCGTCACCGCCAGCTGGAACAACCCCGATGCCGACGTGGCAGCGGAGACGCTGAGCGGGATGACGACGCGTCTGCTCGCGCTCGCCGCGAAATAAGCTCAGGCGGAGGTCAGCGCAGCGACGAGCGCCTTGACCTTGGCCTGTCGCCACTGCGGTGTCGGTGCGACAAGCCAATAGCCGTGCTTGACCGCAAAGGGCTCGCGCACGACGCGGACCCGTCCGGCAGCAATATCCGCCTCGGCCAGCATCGCGGGAACATTGGCCTGCCCGAGCCCGTTGGCGGCGGCGTCGATCGCCAGCCCGGCATCGCCGAGCCGAAGCACGAGTTCATCATCCTCAACGGGGCACCCCGGCCACGCGATGCGCGTTTTGCTGTCGCTGCCCGGACCCGCGACGGTGACCATCAATGCTTCGGCGAGCGCGACGCCTTCATGCTCGCCCGCGCTGTCAGTCCAGAAGATCGCAAGATCGAGATTGGCCTCGGTGAAGTCGATTCCTCCATCGGCCGAGACGAGCGTGAAGCGGACATCGGGCGCCTCCTGGCTGTATCGCGCGAGGCGCGGTGCCAGCCATTTGGCAGTGAGGTCGCGCGGGGCCGCGATCGTGAGCGACTGCGACGACTGCCCTGCCTGCATCGCGCGCACCGATTCCTCGAACTGCAGGAAGCCCTGGCGTAGCGCGTCGAGCCCGGCATTGGCCTCACCGGTCAGCTCCAGCCCCTTGGGCGTACGGCGAAAGAGAACGACGCCGAGCATGTCCTCGAGCGCGCGAATTTGTTGCCCAACCGCGGCGGGGGTGACTGCAAGTTCATCGGCGGCGCGCGTGAAGCTCAGGTGCCGGGCAGCGGCATCGAATACGCGCAGCGCATTGAGAGGAAGATGGGTGCGCTTCATGAGGCGGTCGCCGGCGCAACGAGCGGGAAATGCGGGATGGCGACGAGCATCTGCGACCCGTCGCTGACCTCCATCATATAGCTTCCGACCATCGATCCTTCAGGAGTCGGCAGCGGGCAGCCCGAGACATAATCGAAAGCGCCGCCGGGCGCGATCAACGGCTGCTCGCCCACGACACCCTCGCCTTCGACTTCGCTGATTTTCCCTAGACCGTCGCTGATTCGCCAGTGGCGGCTGATCAGTTGCACTGTCGCCTCCCCCTGATTTTCAATCCGGACGTGATAGGCCCAGAACCAGCGCCCGAGCGACGGGTGTGACTGTTCGGGAAGATAGCTCACCGCCACCCGCACCGTGATGGTGCCGGTGGTCGCGGAAAAGGGGAAGAAGGAGTCGATCATCGTCCCCATAGAGTCGCCTATAGCCCGACCTTGGTCAATGCCTGCTCCAGATCGGCAATGACATCGCGCGGATCTTCAAGACCGATGTTGATACGAAGAAGCCCTTCGCTCACTCCCATGTCCAGCCGAACCTCGGGGCTCACGCCGTAGTGCGTTGTCGTCCAGGGATGGCAGCAGAGGCTGCGCGCATCGCCGATATTGTTGCTGATGTCGACGAGTTCGAGGGCATTGAGAAAGCGCATCGCCTGCGCTGCGCCACCCGGCAGCTCGAAAGCGAAAATCGGCCCGCAAGCCTCCATCTGATGCATCGCAAGATCGTGCTGCGGATGGCTGGCAAGCCCTGGATGAAGGATGCGCGCGACGCGTCCCTCGATCGCCTTTCCGACCGCAAGCGCATTCTCCGACTGCCGCCGCGCCCGCAAATCGAGCGTTTCGAGGCCCTTCATGACGACCCAGGCATTGAACGGCGACAAATTGGGACCGGTATTGCGCTGGAAAGGAAGCAGCACATCGTTGATGAACGCTTTGGTCCCGCACACCGCGCCCGCAAGGACGCGCCCCTGCCCCTCCATCAGTTTGGTGGCCGAGTAGGCGACGACGTCGGCGCCGAAGTCGAGCGGGCGCTGAAGAACCGCGGTTGCAAAGGCATTGTCGACGACACTGGTGATCCCGTGCGCGCGCGCCAAGCTGCAGACGTGCGCCATGTCGACGATGTCAAGCGTCGGGTTCGCCGGCGTCTCGAAGAAGAAGACCTTCGTATTCGGGCGGATGGCCTTTTCCCACGCATCATTGTCGCGCCCGTCGACGACGGTCGATTCGATCCCGAAGCGCGGGCAGAGCGTGTCGACGAGCCAGCGACACGAGCCGAAGGCCGCCTTTGCGGCAACGATGTGGTCCCCTGCCGAAAGCTGGCAGAGCAGCGCTGTCGTCATCGCCGCCATGCCGCTTGCCTGGACCCGGCACGCCTCGGCGCCTTCCATCAGCGCGATCCGTTCCTCCAGCATCGCAACGGTCGGGTTCTGCAGCCGGGAGTAGGTCATCCCCTGCTCCTCGCCCGCAAAGCGCGCCGCGACCTCCTCGGCGCTGTCGTAGCTATAGCCCGAGGTCAGGAAGAGTGCCTCTGACGTCTCGCCATGCTCGCTGCGCCAGGTTCCGCCGCGCACCGCGCGCGTCGCGGGGTGCCATTTTAGCGTGGTGCTGCGATCGAAGCCCGTTTTCTTTTTCATCCTAGCCGTCCGCCTAATTGTTCAGGGCCGCAACCACCGCATCGCCTAGCGCGGTCGTGGTCATGTCACCGCCAAGGTCGGCGCCCCGGCATCCCGCCGCCAGTACGGCGGCAACGGCAGCCTCGATCCGCGCCGCGCTCGCCTCGTCGCCGCCCGAATGACGAAGCAGCATTGCGAGCGAGAGGATCATCGCCAACGGGTTGGCGGTCCCCTTGCCGGCAATGTCGGGCGCGCTGCCATGGATCGGCTCGTATAGCCCCATCCGGCCCACACCAAGCGATGCTGATGCGAGCAGCCCGATCGAGCCGACGCACATCGACGCCTGGTCGGACAGGATGTCGCCGAACAGGTTGCCGGTAACGATGACATCGAATTGCCCCGGATTGCGAACCAGCTGCATCGCGGCATTATCGACATACATGTGGCTGAGTGCGACGTCGGGATAGTCCGCCGCGACCTCGATCACGACATCGCGCCAGAGCTGGGAGGTTTCAAGCACATTCGCCTTGTCAACCGAGCAGAGCCGTTTCTGCCGGCCCTGCGCTGCCTTGAAGGCGACGTGCGCGATGCGCCGTACTTCGCTCTCGCTGTAGGACATCACATCATAGCCCTCGCGCTCGCCGCTTGCCGTCGCGCGGGTACCCTTCTCGCCGAAATAGACATCGCCGTTGAGTTCGCGCACGATCAGGAGATCGATCGCAGAAGCGACTTCGGGACGCAGCGCCGAGCTGTCTTCAAGACCTGCGAACAATTTTGCGGGGCGCAGGTTCGCGAACAGGCCGAGTTCCGCGCGCAGACCAAGGATTGCCTGCTCGGGACGCAGATGCCTCTCGGCAGTGTCGAAGCGCGGATCGCCGACTGCGCCGAACAGAAGGGCATCCGCTGCCTTGGCTTTCGCGAGCGTTTCCGCCGGCAGCGGATGACCCGTCGCTTCATAGGCCGCGCCGCCGACGAGGGCGCGATCGAGCGTTACCGGCAGCTCCAGCGCGGCGAGAACCTTCTCGGCCTCCGCCATGATTTCAGGACCAATACCATCACCAGCCAGCAACAGGATTTTCAACGCTTCGCCCTTTCATCTCTCGCCAGCCGCTTAAGGAGCGGCGGCGAGTCACGCAACCGCCCTCTTGAGACGGCCGACCAATCTTTCCCTTACGGCAAGCAAATCACGGTTGCGGCCTTCGAGAAGATCGCGATCGAGAAAATGGCCGGTGATCGCCATCCCGTCGAGAATGTCGCTGAGCGCAGGATCGTGGTCGACGCCGCGCAGGAAGCGGGGCAGCGGGAACAGCCGGGCCTCGTAGCCCGCGGCCGCGCCCGCGCACACCGCTCCGCCTGTTCTGGGGCTGACAAAGGCCAGATCACTCCTCACGCCGGTCGCAGCGCATTCCTCGAGGTTCAACCCGAAGCCGAGTTCAGCGAGCAGCAGCAGTTCGTAGCGCGCAAGCGCCGCTGCCCATTGGCGCGCCGAGGTTGCAGCGGCGATGGCACCCAGAACTCCTGACAGGGCGGCATAAAGCGCCGGATAGGGCTGGCTTTCGGGCAAAGTCGCTGCCGTGAGGCTCGTCGCCCAGTCGATCGCCGATGCGGGGAGCGGCTCGGCGAGAAGCGGCGCCCGGCTCGTCAGGAGTTCGGCCGTCGCGCTGCCCAGTTGCTCGTCGGTGCGTGCACGAAGTTCGAGCGCGACAAGATTGCCCGGAACCAGGATTGGACGCAGTCGCCGTGACCGCCCACCGCGGACATAGCCGGAAACCAGCCCGGCATCGCGCGTGAGCGCGCGCAGAATCGCGCCATGTTCGCCATGCGCGCGCACCGCGCAGACGATAGCCTCGGCATTCAGGACGGCCAAAGCACCATCTGCGTCTGGGTGACCAGTGCGACCTCTGCGCCGCCCTCGATGCGAATGCGCGTCTGCCACACCGACAGGCGTTTACCGACTTTCACCGGCGTCGCTTCGCCGACGAGCCAGGAGCCTGCCGGCCCTGCGCCGAGAAAGTTCGTCTTGCTTTCGATCGTCGTCGTTCCGCTAGCACCCTCAGGAAGGCTGAGGAAGGCGCCGACCGCGCCGAGACAATCCGCAAAGGCCATGATCGCGCCGCCGTGGACGATGTTCCCCGCGGTACATATGTCGGCGCGAACGAGGAGCCGGCCTGAAACCCGATCCTTCGTGCCTTCGTCGATCGCAATGCCGAGCGTTTTCGCCAGCGGCATGGTGGCTGCAAAATCCATCCTCTCCCCTTTCTCCCAACGGGCTCTTCTCGGCTGGCGTGCTTTCGGCGGGGCGCTTTCATCTTTCGCTGCCGGAACACAGAATGGCGGCTTTTCCCTATCCTCGCGGATTGTAGAAATCATAGACGGCCTGCGCGACGCCCGCGCTGACGCCCGGCGCGCGCTTCAGGTCTTCAAGACTTGCGCTGCGGATCGCGCGCGCGGTACCGAAATGCATCAACAGGGCCTTCTTGCGCGCGGGTCCGATGCCCGGCACTTCGTCGAGCGGCGAGCTTCCCATGGCTTTTGCGCGCTTTTGCCGATGCGCCCCGATCGCGAAACGGTGCGCCTCGTCGCGAAGGCGCTGGATATAGAAAAGCACCGCATTGTTCGGCGGCAAGGTGAACTCGCGCCCGTCGGGCAGGTAGAATGTTTCGCGTCCGGCGTTGCGGTCGGGCCCCTTGGCGACGCCGACGTAGGGCAAGTCGTCGATCCCCAGTTCGGCGAACACTTCCGACACCGCCGACACCTGCCCCTTGCCGCCATCGATCAGCACGAGGTCGGGCCACGCGCCCTTCGCGCGCTCCGGGTCCTCCTCGATCGCGCGCGCAAAGCGCCGGTGGAACACCTCGCGCATCATCGCAAAATCGTCACCGGGCTGTGTTTCGGCGCGCTTGATATTGAATTTGCGATAGGCGCCCTTGATCCAGCCCTCAGGGCCCGCGACGACCATCGCCCCCAAGGCATTGGTGCCCTGAATGTGGCTGTTGTCATAAATCTCGATGCGCTGCGGCGGCCCCTCGAGGTCGAACAGGTCGGCAAGTTCACGCCCCAGCCGGGCCTGGCTGCTGCTCTCGGCGAGCCGCCGGTCGAGTTCCTCGCCGGCGTTGCGCACCGCCTGCTCGAGCAAGCGACGGCGGCTTCCGCGCTGAGGCACGCCGATCTCGACCTTGCGCCCCGCGGTCTCGCCCAGCGCCTCGGCGAGCAGCGTGCATTCGGCCGGCTCACGGTCGACGAGGATCAGTTTGGGCGGCGGGACGCCTTCGTAAAACTGCATGAGAAAGCTCGCGAGCACCTCTTCCTCGGGAACCCCGGCGACATGGGCAGGAAAGAAGCTGCGATGGCCCCAATTCTGCCCGCCCCTGATGAAGAAACCCGCGATGCAGAGCTGCCCGCCCTTTGCCGCGAGCGCGAAGACGTCGGCGTCACCAAGCCCGTCAGCGTGGACCGACTGACTGCCCTGGATGAAGGTCAATGACTTCAGCCGGTCGCGCAGGACCGCTGCGAGTTCGAAATCCATCGCCTCGGCCGCCTCCGTCATCGCGTCGCCGAGCCGCTTCTGCACTGCTGTTGAACGGCCCTCGAGAAAATCCTGCGCGTCGCCCACCAGGCGTGCATAATCCTCTTTCGAGATACGGCCTACACAAGGCGCCGAGCAGCGGCGGATCTGATAGAGGAGACACGGTCTTGAACGGTTCGCGAAGAAACTGTCGGTACAGCTTCGCAGAAGAAAGGTCTTCTGCAGCGCGTTGAGCGTGCGGTTCACCGATCCCGCGCTCGCAAATGGCCCGTAATAGCGTCCTTTCGCCCGCCGGGCGCCGCGGTGTTTCTGCACACGGGGAAAGTTGTGGTCCATGCGCAGGAGAATGAAGGGAAAGCTTTTGTCGTCGCGCAAAAGGACGTTGTACGGGGGGCGATAGCGCTTGATCAGCTGCGCCTCGAGAAGCAGCGCCTCCGCCTCGCTGTTCGTGGTGACGATCTCCATTGCGCGCGTCTGAGCGACCATCCGCTGAAGCCGCTGGGGCAGGCGCGCGACCTGGGTATAGTTGCTCACGCGATTCCTGAGCGCGCGCGCCTTTCCGACATAAAGCACATCTCCGCGCGCATCGAGCATGCGGTAGACACCCGGACGCACCGGAAGCTTTCGCACAACATCGCGAATGACCCCTGAACCGCGCTCGAGGTCAGGCTTGTCTCCCGCCTCCCCGCTGCCGCGGATCACGTAGGTGGCCTTTTCTTCGTTGAATCGGTCGGGAGCGTTGGGGCGAGCCATGATTTTGCATGTAGGCGATGGCGATCGCACCCGCCATAGTGCGCAGGGGAAAACATGGGAGGGACCAATGGATGTTCGGGGAATGCTCGCCCTTGTCACTGGAGGCAGTGACGGCATCGGCCGCGAAATCGCGCTGCAACTCCAGGGCCTTGGCGCAGCTGTGATCGTGACGGGGCGATCGGCCGAGAAGCTGGCCGCGATGCAGGCGCTGGGTTTTGGAACTATCGCCGGAGATTTGTCGGAGGCAGCGGGTATCGATGCGATCGCCAAGGGTGTTGCAGGAAAGCCGCTCGCGCTTCTCGTGAATAATGCCGGGGTGGGGAGCGACTATGATCCGGCCAATGCGGCGACGCTGGCAAGCGCGGCGCGGTGCATCGATACGAACCTTTACGCCCCAATCGCTCTCGTCACGCGGCTGCTTCCACAGCTGAGCGCCCAGGGCAAGGCCATGATCGTGAATGTGACCTCGGGCCTGGCCATCGCGCCGCGCGCGAACGGTGCCATCTATTGCGCGACCAAGGCAGCGCTGCGCAGCTACACGCAGGCGATCCGCCATCTGCTGAAGGGCAGCGGCGTCCACGTGATGGAAGCCCTCCCCCCGCTCGTCGCGACCAACATGACGTCGGGGCGCGGCGGAAAGATGATGACCGCGCGCGATTGTGCAGCCGAAATCGCTCGCGGGATCCGGGCCGACAGCGACGAGGTCGCGGTGGGTCAGACGAAGATACTGCGGCTCGTCCACAGCATCTCGCCTGCGCTCGCGCGGCGTATCATGATCAGATATTAAGCGCCGCGCGAGGGGCACCCTTCATGGCGAAGGCTGGGGATTTTGCGTCGCGTGGCTGATGGAGGAGTTCAGCCGCGCATCCCGCCGCCGCGAGGATAATCTGCAGGCTCGCGGATCGCACCATCCTTTTTCGATCTTGGTGCTCAACAGCAGGATTATGTTGCGCGCCCATCCGCTCGGGCGGACTATGGGTGCCGGGACTGGCGGAAAAGGACCAGCCTGTCGCAAAAGCGCCCGCGGATTGTCCGCGGGCGCTCTGGCTCAAAGATGGTTTTTCCGGATCAGCTCTTCGCGACTGCCGCGATCGCCTGATCGACCAGGGCCCTGTCAGCCGCGGCGTCATGCTTGGCCGCAATGAGGGCAGCGGCCGCGTCGGTCGCTGCCTTGGCGGCCGCGGTGCGCACCTCGGCGAGCGCGCCGGCTTCGGCCGCCGCGATGCGCTCTTCGGCCATCTGCTTGCGGCGCGCGATCAACTGGGTTGCGTCAGCCTTCGCCTTGGCAACCAGCGCTTCGGCTTCGGCATCGGCGCGCGCGCGCATTTCCTCGGCCTCCTTGGCAGCATCGGCGAGCTTCGCTTCATATTCGGCCTTCAGCGATTCCGCGTCGAGGCGAAGCTGCTCGGCTTCGTCGAGCTGCTTTGAAATTTCGGCGATGCGCTTGTCGAGCATTGCGCCGATCATCTTGGGCACGCCCTTCCAGACCAGGATGCCGAGGAACACGAGCATCGCGATCGAGACCCAGACGGTGGCGTCCATGCCGAACGCCTTCGGCGCGGCATGCGCTTCGCCGGAGGCTTCCGCAAGGATGATGATAAGATTAGCCATGGAGCACCGCCTTCACCGCCGCCTTGGCGTCTGCTGCAGCTACCTTTGCGCCCGACAGCTTCGCGACAAGGTCGCTGGCTGCTTCGACCGCTACCGATTCGATCTCAGCCATCGCCGACTTGCGCGCCGCGGCAATGTCCGCCTCTGCGAGCGAAAGCTTTTCGCCAAGCTCCACGTCGACCTTTGCGAGACGCTTTTCGGCATCGCGCGCGGCCTTGCCCTTGGCATCGGCAACCGCCTTTTGCGCCGCGGCGCGGCTCGCCTCGGTCTGCTGGCGATAGCTTTCTTCGAGCGCATCCGCAGCGGCATGGGCAGCCTTGGCCGCTGCCAGATCGTCCGCCACCTTGCGGTCGCGTGCGTCCACCGTCGCTTCGATCTTGGGCAGCATGCCGCGGCCGATCACGACATAAATGCCGGCGAATACGACCAGGAGCCAGAAAAGCTGCGAAGCAAGGTACCAATTGTCAGCGGTGAGCTGGGCTATCTGGGGCATGAAAGGCGAACCCTAAATTGTCTGAAAATCCGCAACGAAGCCGATCCAGCAGGACCGGCTTCGCTAAATCGTCGAACTCAGACGACGAAGAGCAGAATCATCGCAACGACGAACGCCAGAAGGCCGAGAAGCTCGGCGGCGGCGAAGCCGATGAACAGACGGCCCTGCTGGCCGTCGGCGGCAGCCGGATTGCGCAGCGCGCTTTCGAGGAAGCTGCCAAAGACGTTACCCACGCCGATGGCGGCCATGCCGGCACCGATCGCGGCGAGACCTGCACCGATCAGCTTTGCTGCTTCTGCGTCCATTATACTACTCCTTGGGTGTAAGCGTTTATTCTAAAACGTGAATTAGTGGAGATTGACCGCGTCATTGATATAGAGCGAGGTCAACAGGGCGAAAACATAGGCCTGGATGCCGGCAACGAGCAGTTCGAGCGCGCTGATACCGATCATCAGGGTAAAGCTGAGCACCGAAACGATCGAGCCGAGCCACAATGTTTCGGCGTTGAAGCCATTGATCACGAAGCCCGACAGCACCTTGAGCAGCACGTGACCCGCGGTCATCGCGACAAAAAGACGCAGACCAAGGCTGAAGGGGCGCACCATGAATGAAACAAACTCGATCGGCGCGATGATCGGGATCATCGGGAGCGGCGTTCCGTGCGGCACGAACAGCGAAAAGAAGTGGAGGCCGTGACGCCAGAAGCCAACGACAAGAACGATCGCGAAGCTGATCAGCGCGAGGACGCCCGTGATCGCGATATGGCTGGTGACGGTGAAGGGGTGAAGGCCAAGGACGCCCAGCGGCAACATGCCGAGCAGATTGCAGAACAGAATGAACATGAAGAGCGAGAAGACATAGGGCGTATATTTGCGGCCCTCGGTCCCGATATTCGCCATCATCATGCTCGAGATGAAGCCGGTGAAGCCTTCGACCGCGGCCTGCCAGCGGCCCGGTATGAGCTGGCGGCGCATTCCGCCCCACATGAAAATGCCCAGCGCGATTGCGGCAACAACCATCCACAGCGCGCTGTTCGTAAACAAGATTTCATGCCCGCCAAGGTTGAAGCCGCCGCCAAGCGGCGTCACCTCGAACTGGTGCATCGGGTCGATCTTGCCGGATTCCGCCGCCACTGTTCACTCCACGCGTATGGCGAGGCGGCCGTGGGCCGTCCCGCGAGAGAATTTCGTTTGCGCCCGCCTATTTGCGAGGCGCCGAAGACAGGCGGATGATGTTCCGGAAGGCCACGACGATCCCCATGAACAACATCCCCAACAAACCCCAGGGCGACGTACCTGCGATGCGGTCAATCAGCCAGCCGAACAAGGCACCGCCGATCAGTCCGCCCAGCAGTTCGGCCAAGACGCGGTTGCCGAGCCGGTAATTGGCATCGGATTCCGGTCCGGCGCTCACCGCGGTCCGTCTCGCTTCTGCGGCTTCGGCCCGGTCCAATCGCTCTTCGAGCGAGACCAGGCGCGAATCCTCCGAGCCAAGTTCCGGATCGCTGCCATTCCCCGTCATCTTGTGCCATCCTCCTGAAACAGAAGCGGAAACCTCCGATCCTGCCTGCGAAAAAAGGCCCGAAAAATCGGGGGACCCCTAAGGCGCGGCCCGTTTAGGAACGCCGCCCCATGAAGTCAATGCTTGTGCGCAGGTGCACAAAAAATGCCGCCGCGTTTAGGGGCGCGGCGGCATTGACGCCCGCAGGCGCCCTTGAAAACAGGAATTTAGGGACAGCGCGAATCGCGCACTGGCGGACCACTGTCGCGCGTCAGCCAGCGACCGTCGGGCGCTTTGTATTTTTCGCCCGGCTTCGTCTTCGCAATCAGATTGCATCCGGTCGCAAAGGCAAATTGTTCAACCGTGCTACCCTGCGGCGCATTCGCGGTGTAGGCCGCCTTGCGCTTGATGTTGATATCCTTGACGATATCGCGGATCGCCGGGGTCGGGTTCGACACAAAACCCAGATAGCCGTCGGGCTGTTCGCCGATCTGCCCTGCCGCGCGCGCCGCCTCATAAGCGGGGTCTCGCTGCGCCATCGCCGAGGGGATCGCGACCGCAATCGCGGCGGTCACCGCCACTGTCCCCATCGCCATCCCACCCAATTTCCAGTTTTTCCAACGCATGATCATCACCCTCTATGCTCGTGTTCGATCAGAAGATGTCCTCATTCTGCTCGATCAATTTCTTCGCATCGCCATCGAGCCTGTAGATGATTTCCTGCTTGATGTTGATGTTGAGGTTGATTTCGATCGGCTTGTCGGGCGTTTCGATCTGCACACAGGCGGAAAGACCCGCCATGGCGCAGAGGGTTGCCAGATATCGGCCGTCAAAGTTCAGCCTCCTGCTTTCCTTGTTGGATATCGTCATGGCACGGGCTCGCTTTCTGGGGGCTGAACGGGCGATTCAGCGCCCGCTTTGGCGGCATCGACCTCTTGCTGCACGCGCAGCAGGGTCGGCAGATTCTGTTCGATCACCAGCGTCGGGTCGTAAAAGCCTTTCGCGGAGGAAATAAGTTGGCGGAAGGGCGCCTGGATCTTCACATTGAAGACGAACGGCAGCTTCGCAATTTGGCGTGTCAGGAAATTCTGTGTCGCGCCTTCGCCCTGCCCCACGCCGCCAAAGCGGATATCGGTCACCATTTCGCCGTCGAGATCCCCGTTCAGCATGATCGTGAGGTCGTCATATTTTAGGCTGCGCAGTGCGCCAAAGGCAAAATTGGCGATCGCACCAAGATTATGGTTCGACAGCTCGCCGACATAGGCAAGCGTCCCGCCGCCGCCCCGCGAATCGATGCGACCGCCAACGATGCGGCCACCGAGCCCGTCGAACTCGACCGGCAGCGTTCCGTCGAACGTGCCGGTCGCATGAATATTCTCGAATCCGAATTGCTGCAGGAAGGCCGCAGCATCGACCCCTACGATATCGAAGGACAGGCGCCGGGGTTCGCTGGCATTGAAATCGAGCGTCGCGGGATGAAGCACCAGTTCACCCCCCGCCAAGGGCCAGCGCCCACCCTCGATGCGAACCCGATTGTCGCCGAGAAGCCGGTATTCGATCGTCCCGTCGATCACCGGGATGCCGGGGTTGATCTCTGCGATCGTCGCAATCTGCGCCGGAGCTGTTCGCAAATTGATGAGGTCAACAAAGGTCAGCGTCGTTGTCAGCCCCTTCACCGGTCCAAAGGCGGCAGCGAGGTTGGTGTTTGCGGTGGCAAAGGTCCCGCGACTCGTGACGGCCTGGGGCGACCATTCGATGCGGCCCCCACCGACCACCGACCCTTGCACATTCGCGACAACGCCGAGCGCGAGGCGGGTGAGCTGGTCGGGCTGGAAGCCTTCGTCAAAACGGATCTCCGGAGCATCGAGATCGGCAAAGCCAGTACCAGGCTCGAGGTCATGGCGAATGACGACATCGAGGATCTTGCGCCCCGATTTGCGCTCGCGGAAACTGGCCGCCGCGTCGATGCCCCCCTCGGCGTAGCGCAGGGTCGCTGTATCGCTCACCAGAGGAAAGAAGCGCGGATCGGGCTCGGCGTCGCTGAGTCCCAAGCTCCCATCGAGCGTCAGCGCGCCGCCCTGCCAGCGCCAGCTCCCGGCAATGTCTGACAGGACGAGCGGTACGGCGCCAATCTTGCCGCTCGCGCCCGACAAACTCCCCTGCATGCCGCCGCTCACGCCGCGCCCACTGATGCGGTCGGCGGCAAAGCGCGTGACGCTATCGCCCTCGCCTAGCCGGACATCGGCACCGGCGAGCATCCATCGCATTGCGGAGAGGTCGACCTCGCCCCGCCCTGCATCGAAGGCGAAAGGCCCGGTGCCGCTGGTGCCCCGCAGGGCAATGTCGCGGGTGAGGACGGTACCACGCAGACCAGCCGGCCCGGCGCGAAACAGCGGCGCCCGCGGGCGACTGCAAAGATCGATCCCGGCGCGAGCAATGCGGAAGCCGGAGGCGGCGAGCCGATCGAAACCGACGCGGGTGCAACCGCCCGCGAGGCTGATCTCACCGCTCGAGGCGATTGTTCCAGCCAGCGGCACCGTCAGCCCCTCGACGCGGCCGTCCGCGAGCGGTCCCGACAGGGTCGCGCGCGTCGCGAAGCGCAGCATTTGATCCTGACCGCCCCAAAAGCGAACCGGGTCGAGCTCAAGCCGCGCGCCGTCGGCAGCGTAAGGGGCAAAGCGCGCCTCGCCGCGCGTCGTCCCGTCGGCGCGCCGATCAAGCGCCAGCGACCCCGAAGGGAGGCCGCCGCCCCCGAACGTCCAGTCACCTGCGATCGTGACGAGGGGGGTTGGCTCCGCGAGCAGCCATGCGATACGGCTCCCAGCGCTCCCGGCGACGCTGGCACCACTCGCGCTTCGCAACTGCGGCGCGACAAGTTCAAAGTGCGCCGCGCGGCCCTCGCCGCTGAGCGCAAAGCCGCTGCTGCCGCTCGCGTCGGCGAGCATGTGCGATAGCGCCGCAGCCGCTTTCGCGGCGAGCGGGCCGAGAGGGCTTGCGTCAAGACGCGCGGCGCTCGCGGCCATGGAACGGCGCAGCTCCGGGCTGGCGCTGGCCTCGACGAAGCGAACATCGCCTTCGACCTGCGGCGAGCCATGTCCGACCTCAGCCTTGGCCGACATCTCGACGCGGCGCGCGGAAAAATCGCCTGCGCTCAGCTCGGCGACCTCGGCCGAACCGTCTAGCGTCGTGCGCGCGGCGCTGCCCGAAAAGCGGGCGCGCAACCCCAGTTTCTTAGCGTTCATGCGGCCCGCCTCGAGCTTGGCGAGGCGCGCATCGGCCGTGCCGCGCCAGCTTTGCAAAGTCTCGGCGAGCGAAACGTCGATCGCGATCTGGGGACTATCCACCGCAGCGCCGACATTGCCGCAGACCAGACGCTCGCCCCGCAGCGCTCCGGTGAGCGTCGGGCGAACGTTCCGCACGCGCACGTCGCCGTAGAAGCTCAGCTCTTGCGCGGAGCATCCCGCCGCAACCAGAACAGGGGCGACCAGGGCGAGCTTGCCGGCGAAATTCTTCCTGAGATTGCCGCCGCCATTGAGCACCGCGCCCACATCACCCCACGGGGTTTCGACGCGCGCACGGGCATCGGCGAGAATCACCGAAATGTCCGGCAGCGCGAACGGTGTTTTGTCGGCCGGGTCCCGGAACTTGTCGAGCGCGCCGAGCGACAGCTGACCTTCGACGACGCGGCCGTAAAGCCGTACGCCGTCCGCCCGGATTTCAGAGATATAGGGCCCGGATATACCGTAGCCGATCGAGACTTCCACGATCCTCGCCGTAAGGTCGGGCCGCGCCGGATCGCCGATGACCACGTCGCTGAGGCGCTCTGTGCGAAAGCCGATCTCTTCAATCGTGTAGCGTGCGGGAATGCCGCGGCCGTCGAGTTCGTCACGAATATAGCGGTCCGCGATCGGCTCGCGCGCCACCCACAGCCCGAGCGCCATGGCCGCAGCGGCGCCCGCCGTCAGCCAGCGCTTCTTGAACAATCGCTTGGGAGTCCTTGGCGCTTCGGGATCGGTAATGGCCTGCACCTGTTGTCCGTCCTCGACCGCCAACCCCCTATTCCCGCATGGGAACGCGCTGAAATCTTTTTCGATGCAGGAATTGGTCCGCAACGCTGTCGGTCTTTTTTATGACCGTTGATTGGCCCCCACAAGGCGATTGTTTCCATGAAAGGCCAATGCGGTGTGCCTGCCCGTCTTGATGGTCGTCCGCCGCAGCGCCGGTTCCGCCCGGCCATCCGGCGACATGGAGCAGCTTGGCCGTCACCGCGGCGCGGCGTGGAACAGCGTTTTCGCGATCATCGCATGATTGCAGATGCGGACGACGAGAATCTTCTCACGCTCGCTTTGGCGCAGCACGTCAGGATTTGACTTGGGAGCGCGGCGCGGACATCATGACACGATGCAGAATCTGCGCGCCCTTTCCCGACTCCACTCGCACGCGGGTCAACGCCTCGCGGGCCTTTAGCCCCGGGTCCGGCGCGTCATGCCCCGAGCCCGGGGCCAACTTTCTCCTTTCCTGATTGCGACATGCGGCAGGCGTATGTTTGCTCAAATTGAAGGTTCGAACGATGAAAACCCGCAGCGCCGCCAAGCGGCCGCCTATCCATATGATCGACACCGAGGCTGATACGCTGACCGACCTTGCGCTAGCGCGACAGGAACGTTCGCCCGAGGTCAGCGCGCTATTGCTGGAAGAAATCAATCGCGCAAAAATTTATTCCGCGACCAAGATACCCGCCGATGTGGTGACAATGCATTCGCGCGTCGAATTCGTCGACGAGGCGAACGGCGCCTCACGCACCGTCGAGCTTGTCTACCCTGGCGATGCCGACATCGCGGCGGGCCGGATATCGATCATGACCCCCGTCGGAGCCGGTCTGATCGGCCTGCGCGAAGGCCAATCCATCCTTTGGCCCGACCGCGACGGCCAGCAACGCCGGCTTTCGATCGTGAGGGTCGAGCGCGCCCAGTAGCCGGAATCGCGGATGCGGCCGCCGGATCACTCCGGCGGCCGCACCACCCGGTCAAGGGCGTCGATCGGTTTGGATCAGGCGCCGCGCGACAGGAAACTGGTCAACTCTTCCTTGCTGACTCCGCCCGATTTGTCGGCGTCGGCGGCAGCAAAGGCCTGACCGATCCAGGATTTGACCTGCTCCGATTCAGGATCGACCGTGGGGTCCGTCGCCGTGCGGAGCTTCTTCATCCAGGTTCCAAACTCGGTCTCATCGAGGCCGCCGTTACCGTCGCTGTCATAAGTCGGGAACTCCTGGTTCACGATCTGCGCGACTTGGCCGGGCGTTGCAGCCGCGCCGCTTTGTGCGCCGGGCTCGCTCGCCGGCGGGGTTGCCGGATCAGCGGGTGTTGCAGGATCGGCAGGCGTCGCGGGATCGGCCGGCGTTCCAGGGTCACCCGGCGTAGCCGGCTCCGCGGGGGTCGCCGGATCGGCCGGAGTGGCCGGGTCCGCTGATGGCGCGGTACCAGGGTCGGTCGGCGGGGTCTGGGTAGTGGGATCAGCCGGGGCCGTTTCACCCGCCGGCGGCGTTTGAGGATCCTCACCTGCAGGCGGGGCTTCCTGCGCAAGCGCGGGAAAACTCACGGCTGCAGCGCCGATCAAAAGCATGTGTTTCAGCATCATAAATCTCCTGTACCGGTGGCGGCGCCTTTGAGACGGTTCCCCGCCAACCTCTTGAAGGGGCAAGAGCTCAACTGGCCAGCTTGGCCGAGGTTGCGGTTCTCCAGCGATTGGCGAAGCGTTCGGCCCCTGCTAGGGGGCGGCTGGTCGCGATTTCGCGCCTATTCCGCGACAAATCGTAATAAAAGGAAGGAAATCCAATGGTTCCGCGTTACGCCCGGCCCACGATGACAGCTATCTGGTCGGCCGAGAATCGCTATCGAATCTGGTTCGAGATCGAGGCGCACGCGACCGACGCGCTTGCCGAACTCGGTACAGTGCCCAAGTCTGCTGCCAAAGCGCTGTGGGACTGGTGGGCCACAAAGCCTGCGATCGACGTCGACGCAATCGACGCGATCGAAGCGGTGACGAAGCACGACGTCATCGCCTTCCTGACCTGGGTGGCCGATAATGTCGGGGAGGAAGCGCGCTTCATGCACCAGGGAATGACGTCGAGCGACGTTCTCGACACCTGTCTCGCTGTGCAGCTGACGCAGGCGGCCGACATTTTGCTGGCGGATATCGACGCGCTGCTTGACGCGATCAAGCGCAGAGCCTTTGAGCACAAGCTGACCCCGACGATTGGACGCAGCCACGGTATCCACGCCGAGCCCGTGACCTTTGGCCTTAAGCTCGCTGAAGCCTATGCCGAATTTTCGCGCGGCAAGGATCGGCTGCTAGCCGCCCGCGCAGAGATTGCGACCTGCGCCATTTCGGGCGCGGTCGGCACCTTTGCGAATATCGACCCCCGGGTCGAGGCGCATGTCGCGGAAAAGCTCGGCCTTTCGATCGAGCCCGTTTCAACGCAGGTCATTCCGCGCGACCGTCACGCAATGTTTTTTGCAACCCTTGGCGTTATCGCATCGTCGATCGAGCGGCTCGCGGTCGAGGTTCGTCACCTTCAGCGTACCGAAGTCCTCGAAGCCGAGGAGTATTTTTCGCCGGGGCAGAAAGGCTCCTCGGCGATGCCGCACAAGCGTAACCCCGTGCTCACCGAGAATCTGACGGGCCTTGCGCGCATGGTGCGCAGTGCCGCGATCCCCGCGATGGAGAATGTGGCGCTCTGGCACGAGCGCGATATCAGCCACTCGTCGGTTGAGCGCTTCATCGGCCCCGATGCGACGATCACTCTCGATTTCGCGCTCGCGCGGCTCACCGGGGTTATCGACAAGCTCGTCGTCTATCCTGAGCGGATGCAGAAGAATCTCGACCGGATGGGCGGCCTCGTTCACTCCCAGCGCGTCCTTCTGGCTCTGACGCAGGCGGGTGCGAGCCGCGAGGACAGCTATCGCATGGTCCAGCGTAACGCGATGAAAGTATGGGAGTCGGACGGCGAAATCTCGCTCCTCGAATTGCTCAAGGCTGACGGCGATGTCACTGCGCGGCTGTCGGCAGATCAACTCACCCAGCTCTTTGATCTTGGCTATCATCTAAAGCAGGTCGACACGATCTTTGCGCGCGTGTTCGGCGCCTCCTAGACTGGTTGGGCTGGAAACCCGGGCAAAACTCGCATAGGAAATGCGAGGGGCCGAACGAGGAGCAACGCCAAGTGGGAATCCTGCGTACGATCATCTGGGTCTTGCTGACCGTCCTGCTCGTCCTGTTCGCCATGGCGAACTGGAATCCGGTGACCGTCACGATCTGGCCAGGTCAGGTACTCGACACCAAATTGCCGGTGCTGATCGTCGTTGCTTTTCTCCTCGGGAGCCTCCCGATGTGGATCGCGCTGCGCGCCGCACGCTGGTCCTTGAAACGTCGGCTCGACACCAGCGAGCGGCAGCTCGCCGACCTGCGCGCGATGGCCAATCGCGCCGCAGAACCCGCACCCGTTCCGCCTGCCCCGGCGTCGGCACCGGTCAATGACATTCCTCCATCGCCGCTGGATCACCAATGACGTCTCCGCTCTATCTTGCCATCGATACCCCGCATCTCGACGCTGCGCTGACGCTGGCGCAGCGCGTTCGCCACCATGTCGGGGGCTTCAAGCTCGGGCTCGAATTCTTCTGCGCCAACGGTCACCACGGGGTGCATGAAGTTGCCAAGCTTGGACTGCCCATCTTCCTCGACCTCAAGCTGCACGACATTCCCAACACGGTAGCAAAGGCGATCCAGGCGCTGCGTCCGCTCGAGCCGGCTGTCCTTACCGTTCATGCCGCCGGCGGCCGTGCGATGCTCGAAGAGGCTAAAGCGGCGGCGGGCCTCAACACGAAGGTGGTGGCGGTGACCGTGCTGACCAGCCTCGACAGCTTGGATCTTGCCGACACAGGAGTTGAAGGATCCTTGCATGACCAGGTGGTCCGGCTCGCCTCGCTGGCACGGGAAAGCGGGCTCGACGGGATCGTCTGCTCCGGTCACGAGGTGAAAGCCGCGCGGAACGCCTGGCCAAGCGGATTTTTCGTGGTTCCCGGGGTTCGTCCTTCCAACGGCAAGACCGGCGATCAGAAACGGGTGGTCACCCCGGCGCAGGCGATGGCCGACGGGGCATCCATCCTCGTTGTAGGGCGCCCGATCAGCCAATCGGAAGACCCTGACCTTGCAGCGCGCGAGATCGAAGCGACGCTTTAAGACAAGTTTCACCGCCGTGGGTGCCGAGCTCAGTCGAGCACCCCTCTAAGCAGCGCAAGGCCGAGGGCCCTCGGCATCGCTCGATGCGAACAGCCTAGCAGAGACAAATCATGCCCCCACTCGTTAAGATCTGCGGCCTCTCAACGCCGGAAACGCTCGATGCGGCGATCCAGCTTGGCGCTACCCACATCGGGCTTGTTCACTATGAGCCGAGCTCGCGTCACGTCGATCTCAAGACCGCGGCCGAGCTTCGCCAGCGGGCGGGCTCGGCGGTGAAGGTTGCCCTCCTCCTCGTCAACGCCTCGCCCCAGCTTACGGGGGCGGCCTACAGCGCTGTGCGGCCCGATATCATCCAGTTTCACGGGAGCGAAACCCCCGAGTGGATCGCCGCTGTCAAGCAGCATGTGTCCGCCGAGGCATGGAAGGCAGTCGGGCTCCGGGATGCAGGAACGCTTGAGCGCTCGCGGCAATATGAGGGGATCGTCGACCGCCTGCTCTTCGACGCCCCCGCACAGGCGCTACCGGGCGGCACCGGCACGCGTTTCGACTGGAGCCTGCTCGTCAACCATCGCCATAGGATGGATTGGGGGATTGCCGGGGGACTGACCCCTTCCAATGTCGCCGAGGCGATGGCCGCGACCAGCGCGCCGCTCCTCGATGTCTCCTCGGGCGTGGAGAGCGCGCCGGGCGTCAAGGATGTGGACAAGATCGCCGCGTTCCTTAAAGCGGCGGGACGATGACCGACCGACCCAACAGCCTTCGCACCGGCCCCGACGACCGCGGCCATTTCGGCGCCTTCGGCGGCCGCTACGTCGCCGAGACCCTCATGCCGCTGATCCTCGATCTGGAGCGTCACTATCGCGCGGCGCAGCAGGACGCAGCTTTCAAGGCGGAGTTCGAACGTCTGCTCGAGCATTATGTCGGACGCCCGAGCCCACTGTGGTTCGCCGAACGGCTGACCGCAAATCTTGGCGGCGCAAAAATCTACCTCAAGCGCGAGGACCTCAATCATACCGGTGCACACAAGATCAACAATTGCATCGGCCAGATCCTGCTTGCGAAACGCATGGGCAAGACGAGGATCATTGCAGAGACAGGCGCGGGTCAGCACGGCGTCGCAACCGCAACCGTTGCCGCGCTGTTCGGCCTTCCCTGCACCATTTTCATGGGCGCGGTCGACGTCGCGCGCCAGCAGCCCAATGTCTTCCGCATGAAATTGCTCGGCGCCGAGGTGGTCGCGGTCGAAAGCGGAGCGAAGACGCTCAAGGACGCGATGAACGAGGCACTGCGGCACTGGGTCGCCAATGTCCACGATACTTTCTACATAATCGGGACCGTCGCGGGTCCGCACCCCTATCCCGAGCTCGTTCGCGACTTTCAGTCGGTGATTGGCAACGAAGCCCGCGCGCAGATATTGGAAGCCGAAGGCCGCCTTCCCGACATGCTGATCGCTCCCGTCGGCGGCGGATCGAACGCGATCGGCCTCTTCCACCCCTTCCTCGATGACGCGGGGGTCGAGATCGTCGGAGTCGAGGCCGCAGGCGAAGGGCTGGACAAGAAACATGCCGCGAGCCTTGCGGGCGGGCGCCCCGGCATCCTCCACGGCAACAAGACCTATTTGCTCCAGGACGAGGACGGCCAGATCACCGAGGCGCACAGCATTTCGGCGGGGCTCGACTATCCGGGGATCGGCCCCGAACATGCATGGCTCCACGACATCGGCCGCGTTCGCTACGAACCCGTCACCGACGCCGAAGCACTCGCGAGCTTCCAGAAGCTGACCAAGCTCGAAGGCATCATCCCCGCGCTCGAGTCAGCGCACGCCATCGCCGCCGCCGAACGCATCGCGCCGACGCTGGGCAAGGACAAGCTGATGATCGTCAACTGCTCGGGCCGGGGGGACAAGGACATCTTCACCGTGGCCGATGCTTTGGGGGTTGAACTGTGAAGCGCGCGTCTCTTCGTTTCCTGTTTAAAGTTGGCATTGGCGTGGCGCTGGGGTCTGTTGTCCTATTCTTGGCCAGCCTTGTAATGCCGTACCTCTGGAGCCGGTATCTTGGCCTGTCGATCGGTATCGCTTTCAGCGTCATGAAGGGTGACAAGCTATTCGATCGTCTCTGGCCGGAGCCCAGGAAGAGGTGGGCAGAATGACCCGTTTCGCCGCCGCCTTCGCCAAACCCCGCCCCGCCCTCGTCACCTTCATTACTGCCGGCGATGGCGACACCGCCGCGAACCTCGACGCGCTCGTCGCGGGGGGCGCCGATGTGATCGAGCTCGGCATGCCCTTCACCGATCCGATGGCCGACGGCCCGGCGATCCAGGCCGCAAACCTGCGCAGCCTCGCCAAAGGCACGACCACTGCCGACATCTTCGCGATCGCCGCCGCCTTTCGCCAGCGCCACCCAGACACTCCGCTCGTTCTGATGGGCTACGCCAATCCGATGACGATCCGAGGGGCCGACTGGTTCGCCGCCGAATGTGCTCAGGCTGGCGTCGATGGCGTCATCTGCGTCGACATTCCGTCGGAGGAGGATGCCGAATTGGGGCCCAGCCTGCGCGCCGCCGGGGTCGACCTGATCCGTCTCGCTACCCCGACCACCGATGCCGCGCGCCTGCCCGACGTGCTGAACGGCGCGGGCGGTTTCCTCTATTATGTCTCGGTCGCTGGCATCACCGGGCTCCAGCAGGCGGCGCAGGCGAGCATCGAGGATGCGGTGGCGCGTCTCAAGACGGCAACCGACCTTCCCGTGGCGGTCGGCTTTGGCGTCCGCACGCCCGATCAGGCCGCAGCAATCGCGAAAGTTGCAGATGGCGTCGTCGTCGGATCGGCCTTTGTCGACATCATCGCCGAGCATGGTGACGCCGCCGCGGCGCCGCTCGAAGCCTTCACCCGTACCCTCGCCGATGCTATCCACGGCGCAAAGGAGATCGCTGAATGAGCTGGCTCGACCGCGTCCGCAACGCCCTGCCCTTCACTGCGAAGCGCGATACGGCGGACAATCTGTGGCACAAGTGCCGCCAGTGCCAGCAGATGGTGTTCGTCAAGGAGTGGGAAGACAATCTGAACGTCTGCCCGCGCTGCGACCATCATGACCGCATCGGCGCCAAGGAGCGCTTCGCGCAGCTCTTCGACCGGGGCTTGCACGAAATTCTTCCCGCCCCCGCGGCGCCAGAGGACCCGCTGAAGTTCCGCGATACCAAGAAATATGTCGACCGCATCAAGGCGGCGCGCGCATCGACCGGCGACCGCGACGCCTATCAGAACGGCTTCGGCCGCATCGACGGCCGCCCTGTCGTTGTCGGCGTGCAGGATTTCGCCTTCATGGGCGGATCAATGGGGGTCGCGGTCGGTGAAGCTTTTGTCGCCGGCGTCGAAGAGGCGATCAAGCGCGGCTGCCCCTATGTCGCGGTCACCGCTGCCGGCGGCGCGCGGATGCAGGAGGGCACGCTCTCGCTCATGCAGATGCCGCGGGCGACCGTCGCGCTCGCGCGCCTGCGCCGCGCCGGTCTGCCCTATATCGTGCTGCTGACCGACCCGACCACGGGCGGCGTCACTGCGAGCTATGCGATGCTCGGCGATGTCCAGATCAGCGAGCCCAGGGCGCTGATCGGCTTCGCGGGGCAGCGCGTCATCGAGAACACGATCCGCGAAAAGCTGCCCGAGGGTTTCCAGCGCGCCGAATATCTGCTCGACCACGGGATGATCGACATGGTGGTGCACCGCAAGGATCTGCCTGCGACGCTGGGGCGGTTGATCGCCTATCTGGCACCCGAAAAAGCGGCGTAAGCTTTCCTCTATCGTCACTATCGTCATTACGAGGAGCGAAGCGACGCTATTCCAGAGCTCAATAAACCCGCTCGGGATAGCTTCGCATCGCTCGCAGCGCCGCGCTTCTGCCAGGTCCGCCCGCCATGCCCGACCACGCCCATAGCTCCGACCCCGAAGTGCAGGCCCAGCTTGATCGCCTCGCGGCCCTGTCGCCAGGGCGCGACATCCTGGGCCTCGAACGGATCGCCGAGCTATGCGAGCGTCTCGGCAATCCGCAAGAGCGCCTGCCCCGCACGTTTCACGTCGCAGGAACCAACGGCAAGGGATCGACCTGCACTTATATCCGCGCAATTCTCGAGGCCCAGGGACGCCGCGTCCACGCCTATACCAGCCCGCACCTCGTCCGCTTCAACGAGCGCATCCGGCTCGCGGGCAGGCTTATTGACGACGCTCTCCTGGCTGCGCTGCTCGCCGAGGTGCTCGACGAGGCTGAGGGTTTGCACGCCAGCTTCTTCGAGGTCACGACTGCGGCCGCCTTCCTCGCGTTCGCGCGCACGCCCGCGGACGACTGCATCATCGAAGTCGGGCTGGGCGGCCGCCTCGACGCGACCAACATCATCCCGCCGCCCGCGGCGTGCGGCATTGCCTCGCTCGGTATCGATCACGAAGCCTTCCTTCTCGCGCCGGAGGACGGCACCCCGTCCGAACCCGCCACCCGGATCGCGTGGGAAAAGGCCGGCATCGTCAAGCCGGGCGCCGCGCTCGCCACCCTCGCCTATCCGCCGCCGCTCGGCCATATCATCGCCGCGCGCGCCGAAGCCGCGGGCGTCTCCCCCTTCGTCGAGGGTGATGCCTGGTCGGTCGAGCCGGCCGGCGACGCGTTCCGCTGGACGTCGATGGACGGTGCGCTGCCCGGTCTGTTGCGCCCCCGGATGGCCGGCGCGCACCAGATGCGCAACGCAGGCCTCGCCATCGCCATGCTCCACCTCGCACCAGGCGCGAAGCCGGACGCCGAAGCGATCGCGAAGGGGGTCGCAAACGCCTTCTGGCCCGCGCGATTGCAACGACTCAAAGGCGGACCACTTGTCGCGCTGCTTCCGCCCGCGACCGAAGTGTGGCTAGACGGCGCGCACAATGCCGACGCGGGCATCCAGCTCGCGCGCCACTTCGAGACGGAGCCGCGCCGGATCCACCTCGTCACCGGCATGCTCGCGAACAAGCATCCCCAGGCGATCCTCGCGCCGCTCGCGCCCCGCCTCGCATCGGTGACGGTGGTGCCTGTTCCCGGCCATGATCACCATGACGCCGCGGCCTTCGGCCCCGACGCACGACAAGCGCAGTCTGTCGAGGCGGCGCTCGCTCGCCTGAGCGTCGATCCTGCTGAGGAAATCGTCCTGGTCGCCGGCTCGCTCTATCTCGCGGGCACCGTGCTCGAACTCAACGGGGAGCTGCCGGAATAGGCTAGCCGCCCTTCGGCGCCACCTCATGCCCGTCATCCTCGGTGCTCGGCTGCCGCACCGTCTGGACGACGAATCCGCGCTTCCACAGCAGCCACAGCAAGATCATGCCCGGTGCAGCAATCGCGACGGTGAACAGCCAGAAGCCGACCCAGCCCAGCGTCTCTGCGACATAGCCGCCGGGCGCCGCGAGCCATGTGCGCCCGACCGCCGCGAAGGAGGAAAGCAAGGCGAATTGCGTCGCCGTATAAGCCAGACTCGACAGGCCGGAGAGATAGGTCACGAAGACAGTGAGGCCGATCCCGCTGGTAAAATTCTCGGTCCCCACTGCGATCGCCAGCATGAGCGGTGAATGACCCGCGGATGCAAGCGCGGCAAACAGAAGATTGCTGAACATCATCAGCAGTCCTGAAATCAGCAGGGCCCTCCCCATGCCGAGCCAGGCGATGAAGGGCGCGCCGCACGCCGAGCCGATGATCAGGGCTACAAAGCCGACGCCTTTGTTGATCGCGACAAATTCCGTGTCGGTGAAGCCGAGTTCGACGATCATCGGGTTGAGCATCCCCTGTCCCATGGCATCGCCAACCTTGTAGATCAGGACGAACAGCAGGATCAGCGCCGCGCCATGCCGCCCGAGGAATTCGCGAAAAGGGCTGACCACGGTTTCGTTGAGCCACGCCGCAAACCCCTGGGCGCCGCCGCGCGCCTGCGATGGATGGAAACGCCCTGGGCCTGCCAGAAGCGCGGCGATCGCCGCAGGGAGCACGGCGAGCCCCGTGAAGGCATAGGCCGCCGCCCAACCCAGTCCGAACCCTTCCGGCGATGCAAGCGCGATCGTGCCAACTCCTGCGATCAGGTTGCCGGTGCGGTAGCCGAACTGGTTCATCGCGGTGCCGTGCGGCAGTTCAGCATCACTCAATATCTCGATGCGGTAGGCATCGATGACGATATCCTGCGTTGCGGACAGGAAGGCCACGATGATCGCCCATATCGCAAAGGGGGCGAGATGATCGTTCGAGGGGTTGCTCGCGCCCAATTGCCAGATCGCGATGACAAGCAGCGCCTGGATCACGAAAAGCCAGCTTCTCCGCTGGCCCAGCAGCCGGGTCAGCACCGGTATCGGCAAGCGGTCGACAAGCGGTGCCCACAGGAATTTCAGCGTGTACGGCGTTGTAAGGCCGATTGCAAAACCGATCGTGGACTTCTCGATACCCACCTTCGACAGCCAGAAGGTCATCGTCGCCAGCAGAAGGGTCAGAGGAAAGCCGCTCGATATCCCCAGCAGGAATGCGACGATGGGCATCGGCCGCCTGTAGGGAGCAAAGGCCGGAATGACATAGGCAAGGCCGATGATCGCGGCAATCACCGCGACCAGGATCGCACTATCGAAGCCCAGCTGCATCGTCCCTCCCTCGGCCGCTCGGTCGAGCAAACCTCCTCTGCATGAACGTCCGGCCTAAAGCGTCGTGAGCAAATTGGAAGCCGCTAATCGGCGGGGTGAGGCTTAGGCGGCCTCAGGCCGCCAATAAGTTTGTAGCCCGTTGACCTTGCGCGGCAGCTTGTTCTGGCAAATCATCGTCTCGATCGCGCGCAGTGCCCCTACCAGCGCCGCGGGAGGATGGGGTTTGTTGAGGCAGGCAAGCGCGATGTCTGCGGCATCCTTCGGACACTGTCCGGTCACGAGGAGTACCGCGACGCCGCGGTCACGCGCGAGCCGCGCGACCTCGCGCCCGGTCATATGGCCTGCGAGTCCGAGGTCGAGCACAATCGCGTCGACCGCTTCGGTAGCCATCACGGCGACTGCCGCTTCGCCCGTATCAACCGTGGAGACGATTGTGTAACCACTCTGCTTGAGTGTATGCTCATAATCGAACGCGACCAGCGGATCATCCTCGATGATCAGCAGCCTCTTGATGCACGAGGGGCGAGTCGCAAAGAGCATAGAAACTCCATTTCACCGCGCCATGACGCGCCCCTTTCCCTTGTGCAATATCGCTTCTGCTTCCCATCGACGAAGCGGCACTTTTCCGGTTATGAGCGTGATCGCAGCGCAACACTTTTCTTCCCGAAAAACGATAAGAAGGCCCATCCGTTCCGATGACGAACCGTCGCCCACCCCGATCCGCGTCCCGATCATCGCCCGGCCGGGATGCACCAAAGGGGCGCCGCGCGGCTCGCGCAGCGTCGCCGTGCAAGCCGAAGGCGACCGAGCCCGAGCGCGAAGATGGGCCGCAGCGGATCGCAAAGCTGCTCGCGCGCGCCGGCGTCGGATCGCGCCGCGATGTCGAGCGGATGATCGCGGAAGGGCGGATTGCGCTGAACGGCGAGACCGTGTCGCAGCCCGCACCGCTCCTCAACTCGCTCGAGGGGCTCACGGTCGACGGCAATCCGGTGGCGAAGCCCGTCTCCACCCGCCTCTACCGCTTCCACAAGCCCTCGGGTTGCCTCACAGCTGCGCGCGACCCCAAGGGGCGCAAGACAATCTATGACCTCCTGCCGGACGGCTTGCCCCGCCTGATGCCGGTCGGGCGGCTCGATTATAACACTGAGGGACTGTTGCTCCTCACCAACGACGGCGAATTCAAACGCCAGCTCGAACTGCCCGCGAGCGGTGTCGAACGTACCTATCGCGCGCGCGCCTTTGGCGACATCAGCCAGACGCGGCTTGAAGATCTGGTCGAGGGCATCACGATCGACGGTGTTCGCTACGGCAAGATCGACGCCAATCTGGAGCGCCGCACCGGGCGCAACCAGTGGATCGAACTCACGCTGACCGAAGGCAAGAACCGCGAAGTACGCCGCGTTCTGGAACATCTCGGACTCCAGGTCAGCCGGCTGATCCGCACGCGCTACGGCCAGTTCACCGTCGGCGATCTCGCGGTCGGAGCGGTCGAGATCGTCCCGCGCGATGAATTGTTCCAGTTTCGGCGGCGCCTCGACAAATGAGGGTGATTGCGGGCGAATGGCGCGGCCGCAAGCTGCTCGCGCCCAGGAATGATGCGACGCGGCCCACAGCAGACCGCACACGCGAGACGCTCTTCTCGATGCTCGCAAGCCGCCTCGGCAGCTTCGAAGGGCTATATGTCGCCGATCTTTTTGCAGGGTCGGGCGCGCTCGGCATCGAAGCGCTATCGCGCGGCGCGGAACGCTGCCTTTTTAGCGAACAAGACCGTGATGCGCTCGAGGCGCTGCGCAAGAATCTCGCAGCCCTCGACGCCGCCGGCCGCGCTGAGGTTCGCGCCGGGTCGGTCCTCGAGCTCGGGCCTGCACCGCGTGCGCTTGACCTGCTGCTCTTCGACGCGCCCTATGGCACCGGAGCCGGCAGCGTCGCGCTCGACAAGCTCACCCGCCTTGGCTGGGTTGGCCCTGAAAGCTGGGTCTCGATTGAAACCGCTGACAGGGAGGTTGTCGAGGTCGCCGGCTTCGAGATCGATGTTGAGCGCAAGGTCGGCAAGGCGCGTCTCACGCTGTTGCGGCGCGCGATCTGACCAGCAAGAGCCCGAGGAGACTCAGCAACCCCGCGATACCCAGATAGAGCCCGACAAAGTTCGTCCCGCCGCTCTCGCTTAGCCATTGGGCGGCGATCGGCGCGCCGGCGCCGCCCAGTATACCGCCGACGTTGAACGCCACCGATGCGCCCGTATAGCGCACCCTTACCGGAAAGAGCGCGGGGAGCCACACGCCGAGCGGGCCGTAAACGAGCCCCATCACGAACAGCGACGCCGAGAGGCCCAGCCCGACGACAATCCACGACCCCGATGCGAGCGATGGCCCGAACAGGAAACCGATTCCCACAGTCGCCGCGCAGCCCCAACTCAGCACGCGCTGTGCACTCGCCGCGTCGCTCCAATATCCAGCGAAGACGATCCCCGTCGCCATGAACAGGATCGCACCGAGCTGAATCAGCAGGAATTGCTCCTTCGCGTAGCCGAGCGCGGTTGTCCCGTGCGCAAGCGCGAAGCTCGTCGCCAGATAGAAAATTGCGAAGCAGGCGACGACCGCGAAGGTCCCCGCGAGCAGCGCGACGCCATGGTCGCGCAGGACCGCGCCAAACGGGACTCCAACCGGCGGTTCGCGTTTCAAGGCCTCGGCAAAGGCGGGCGTCTCGTGGATCTTCAGCCGCACCCACAATCCGAGCCCCACCAGCACGGCCGAAACGAGGAAGGGGATGCGCCAGCCCCATGCCGCAAACTCGGCATCGCTCAACCATAGCCCGAGCAGCAGGAACAGGCCGTTTGCTGCGATAAAACCGACGGGTGCACCCAGTTGCGGCGCCATGCCGAACCGTCCGCGCCAACCGGGCGGTGCATTCTCGACCGCGAGAAGCGCAGCGCCGCCCCATTCGCCGCCGAGCCCAAATCCCTGCCCGAAACGCAAGGTGCAAAGCAGCAGCGGCGCAACCCATCCCGCCATTGCATAGGTCGGAAGAAAGGCGATGAGCAGCGTCGAGCAGCCCATGAGCATCAGCGAGGCGACGAGCGTCGACTTGCGGCCGATGCGGTCGCCGAAATGACCGAAGACGACCGCGCCGACGGGCCGAGCGAAAAAGGCGAGACCGAAGCTCATGAAACTGAGCATCAGCTGCGCCGACTCCGATTCGGACGGGAAGAAGAGCGGCCCGAAGACCAGCGCCGCGGCGGTGCCATAAATGTAAAAATCATAGAATTCGACCGCGGTACCGACGAGGCTCGCGACCAGGACGCGCCGGTGCAAGCGATAGGGTCCCAAATCCATGTCAATCGCCCCTTCCCTGCTTGTGCCGGCGCCGCTTTGGACGGTTTGCCCCGCTTCGCGCAAGACGAAAGAGGCGCTGGGTCAATTGGAGTGGAGCGTTCCCATCGTCCCGATCTTTGTCATTCTCGCGAACGCCAATCCACGAAGTGGTTTGGGCAGCGGCCATTCAAACAGGTGTTGGCTTGCCATTCTAAAGTAATCGCCCGCGCTGCTCTTTAGTCAACAGAGCGCAATAGTCGGCCTTGCCGAACCAGCGATATCGGTTTCGGGCGATCAGCGCATAGAGCCAGTCGCGCAGGCGCTCGGGGACGATGGCGGAGATACGGAGGGCATGCCACCAGCCCCCCAATATCCGGCAGAGTTCCAGATAGCCGCGAGAGGCGGTGTAGGCGCGGCCATCCGCAATCAGCAGATAGCTCTCGTCCATCTCGATACCGTAATGGGCATAGAGCGCTCGACCCAGCGCTTCCTGCGCGGGCGAGAAGTTGACGAGCGCCCGGCTGTCATATCGCATGATCCAGCTCGCGCCGCCCGAGCATAATGCGCAGATGCCATCGAATATGAACAGCGCCCTGCCGTCACCGAAATCGGGAACCGACGGATCATCGCGATAGCTGAACGATTGCTTTGAGACTTCAGGCATCGATTTCGTCCCGAATGATCTCGATATCGAGATTTGACAGCGCCGCAAGGTAGCTGTCGAGATCAATCAAATCGACGCAGGGCATCGCGCCGGGTTGTATATCCTTGTCTCCTGCCAGTCGCCGGGCCAGCAGAATCGCCGGCATGCACGGGATATAGGGGCCATGGCCTGACCGCGCGACGATCCAGAAGCGTCGTTCCAGCGGATTGCCGTCATGGCCGAGGCCCCTCATGAACATGTGGAAGCCACTTTGCCCGGACCCGAAGCGGTCGAATGCGAAAGCGAGCTTGAGCAGCGGTCCGGCATGGTCGCGGAGCGATACGATCATCCCCAACCGTACCAGGGCGCCCAAGGCGCGCGTGCCGATATGGAGGGCCTTCAACTCATGGCCGGCGCAGAAGCGCATCGATCGGAGCGTGGGATAGCGTTCGGGAAACAGCGTCAGGTCGGGGATGTCGCAGTTGCCGAAGAGACGGGTGCCAAGGCCGGGATAGCGGACGACATGCGTATCTTCCCAGCCATAGACGGTTTTCATCACGCCATCGCGCAGCATCTGTATCGGCTTGCCCACATAGCTGAGCACCGCGGAGGTTGTTGCCAGACCTCGATTGGTGTGTTGAGCAGCGCTGATGCCATAATCGACAGCCTCCAGCCGGGCGAAGGATGGGAGATAGGCGTCGATCACGGCTGCGGTCAGACAGGGGACGGAACTGGCGCCGCTGACGACTAGCACATTTTTCGCCTTTGCCTCGGCATCGAGCCGGTCGATCGTCGCCACGAACTCCCGCGCATCGGCGAGGTCGAGATAATGACAGCGCTGCGCGATGCATGCCCTGGCGACGTGATGATCCTGCGTCTGGAAAGGTCCTGTGGTGTGTATGACGATGTCGGGCGCGATACGGTCGAGTGCTGCGTCGAGGTCGCCATCGATATCGATCGCATGACCCTCGGCCGCATTGGCCACTTCGAGCGATGCCGAAAACGCATTTGCCTTGTCCGCCGATCGTCCACCGATCAGCAGGCGGATGCTCCCGTCATTGGCAAGGCTGCGCGCGATATAGCTGCCGAAATTGCCATAGCCGCCGATGATCAGGACGCGCGCTACCATGTGGGCTTGGTCACCATCAGCCAGAAGATGACGACCAGTCCGCCGAACGCGGGCCAGCCCAGCGCGAACCATCTGCGAAACAGGCGATCATAGGCGGCTTCATCAATTGCTTCGCCGTGCGCGTGCGCTTCCAGCATCGACTTCATGCGTATCTGGATGAAGACGACCGGCACCCAGCACAGCGCCGCCAGCAGATAGAGACCATAGGTGACGACCAGCCAATAATCGCTCCACAGGAAGCCGCCCTGCCATACCAGCCATGCGCCGCTCAGCGGCTGCACGATCACCGAAGGCAGGGTAAAAAGGAAATCGGCCTTAACCGTCATGCGCGCGGCAAAGGCGCGCTCGACCGGAACGGGGCTGCGACTTCCGAAGAACATGAAATTGGCGATGCCGATCCCGGTTCCGAATAGGATTGTTGCACTTACAATGTGCAGCGTTTTGACGAAGGAATAGAGGTCCATGGAATGTCGCTAGAGCACTGCGCACTTCGCCGCTAGGGTCAGGACTTCTGTGGTTGCCGCCCGGCATGCAAGAGGGTTCTGACCTTTTGAACGGGTGATCGAGTGCGGTCTTCTGTCAGGCCTTGATTGCGGCCCTTTCGAAGGTCGCTGGTCCGTATTTTGATCCGACGATCAGGCCCAAATCTCATTGGTGAGCTTCTCACTCATTGTCCTGAACTGGTTTTCCTGATCCAGATCTGTTCGATCATTCTGCCCATTCGGGTCGTCGGCTTCTCTCACCCCTTTCATCCGGGCCGAGGCAAGATTTACCATTCGCCGGTAGACCGCAGACTCCCGAGTCACAGCCCTCGCAGGGCTCAACCGGCACGGGTTTGTCGGCCTTGCCGGCGATTACGTCGTACTTTGCGATGCCGCACCTGTGCCCGGCGGTGTGAGCGAGGGGGATCGGCGTCCCCCCCTACTCGCTTCAAGCCGCTCCGCGCTCAAACGGCGGGAGGGATGTGATCCGCCCCCTCGTTCGGCGCACCGTCCAATTTCTCGAGCTGCCGTGACGCCCAGTGACGCCCCCCAAGGCCGAAGGCAAGAGCCCCGGCAACCGCGCCTCCGACGACGAGCGCGCCAAATGCCAATTGCACGATTTCCTCGCCCACGCCCATGAACTGAAGCCCCATGAAGGTGAACAGGATCGTCGCGGCCCATTTGACGATGCCCGCGGCGAGGCTGGTTTCACCGGCGCCCCCGATGACCCGCTCCAGCAGCCGCGCGATCAGGAAACCGACGATGATGACCGCAGCGCCGAACACAACCCGACCGCCGAGCTCGAGAACCCGGTCCAGAATTGCGGTCAACTCGGGGAAGCCGAGCAGCCGCGTCGCCGCGATCGCGAAGAACAGAATGATCGCGATCTGCGCGACCCGTGCAACCACGCCCGATACGGCGGTTCCCGCGGGCAGGAGGTCGGTTGCTCCGATGGCACGGTCGGCGCCGAGACCGGGAAGAATCTCGCCCAGAATCTGCGCGACGAAACGCGACACAAGATAGCCGATACCGAGAAGGAGCGCGGCGCCGACGATCCGTGGGAGGGCATCGAGAATCAACCTCAGCATATCGCTTGCGGGCGCCGATATGCTTTCCAGTCCGAGCGCGTCGAGTGCGAGGATGGCAACGGGAATGATGATCAGCACATATACGATTACGCCGATGGTCTTACTGATCTGGGAATTGCCGGTCAGCGCCTCGGCTCCGCCTCGGTTGACCCATTTGTCGAAGTCGACGGTTTGCAGGACGGTCACGACGATATCGCGAATGATCCGCGCCACGGTTGCGCCGATGAAGAAAATCAGCCCCGCGCCGATCAGCCTGGGAATGAAGTCCATGATGTTGTTGAGAAGTGTCTGGACCGGCGTCATCACGCCGGCAAGATTGAACAATTGAAGAATTGCCAGAAGGCCGAACAGCCAAATGAGCAGCGAAACGATCCTGCCGAGAGAAATTCCTACGGTTTCTCCGGATGCTGTGCTTCGTCGGAAGAATTGCAACCTGTCGACCAGCTTGGCAAAAGCCCATTTTGCGCCTTTGGCAAGGATCCAGGTTACAACGAGGATCAGAGCGGCGAGCGCAATCTTTTCAACAATTGCAACCGCAATATCCGGATCAAATACATAGCTTCCAATTTGCACTTGGCATTCACTCCCTCTGTTGAATCGATACATGGAGTAACATGAACATGCGTTCTGGCCAAATCGGCCGCCGTTCGATACGGCCCTGCGGCCGAAGCTCCAGCCGGTGAAGATCGGACCATCAAGCCTCGCGTCATTGCGCCTTCGGCAAGGGCGGGTCATCGTCGGATGCGACTTTCGCGCTTAAAACGCAGCTTGCCGGCCATTCCCAGGAGCGCGCCATGAAGAATGGCGCGATCGTCGATGGCCCGTCGCGCATGTCGGGCGCGAGCCCCATGGGCGGGGCGAAGTAGCATCGCAGGATCCCAGCATCTCGGTCACCGCGCCGCCGAGCATAGCGCGAAAGAGGCGGTGGCCATGGCACCCATGACGAGCATTTTCACGCCGCGCGTCTCGATGTCGAGCGCCATCCCTTTACATGCGCAGCAAGGCGGCCTTCGATAAGCGCCCTCGCCAACCCTGCCTTGTCACCAGAATGAGACGGGAGAATATTGTTGCTCCCTGTCGCTGCAATTTTCCTCAGCGACACCGCTTCGGTGCCGAATTTCTGCAAAAGCTGTTCTGCGACGTTCCGAATGCGAGCGGGCGTGATCCAGCCCAAGCCACACGCGCCGCGCTGGACAGGGGCGCCGATGTTCCCTAATCGTTCGCGCGTGAACAGCCTCCCCGCCTCCTCGTCCGATAATCCGCCGCCTGATCCTTCAGACCCGCCCTATCTGCAGGGATTGAACAGCCCGCAGCGGCAGGCGGTGCTGACGACCGAGGGACCGGTGCTGATGCTCGCGGGAGCCGGGACCGGCAAGACCGCGGCGCTCACCGCCCGACTCGCGCACATCATTGCGACGCGTCGCGCATGGCCGTCCGAAATCCTTGCGGTGACATTCACCAACAAGGCGGCTCGCGAGATGCGTGAGCGTATCGGACGGATGATCGGCGACGCCGTCGAGGGCATGCAGTGGCTTGGCACCTTCCACAGCATCGCGGCAAAAATGTTACGCCGCCACGCCGAGCTGGTGGGATTACAGAGCAATTTCACGATTCTCGACACCGACGACCAGCTTCGCGTTCTCAAGCAGCTGATCCAGGCCGAAGGTCTCGACGAGAAACGCTGGCCGGCGCGCCAGCTAGCGGGGCTCATCGACAAATGGAAGAACCGCGGCCTCACCCCGTCCGACCTCGATGCGGCAGACAAGGAAGCCTATGCCGACGGCAAAGGACAGCATTTCTATGCGCTCTATCAAGCGCGGCTGAAGACCTTGAACGCTTGTGACTTCGGCGACCTGCTGCTCCACATGCTCGTTATCCTGAGGGCCCACCGCGACGTGCTCGAACAGTATCAGCAGCGCTTCAAATATATTCTCGTCGACGAGTATCAGGACACCAACGCCAGCCAGTATCTATGGCTCAGGCTGCTCGCGCAGGCGCGCAAGAATATCTGCTGTGTCGGCGACGATGACCAGTCGATCTATTCGTGGCGCGGTGCTGAGGTTGCTAATATCTTGCGCTTCGAGAAGGATTTCCCGGGCGCGACAGTGATCCGCCTGGAGCAGAATTACCGTTCGACACCCCAGATCCTCGCGGCCGCCTCCGCGCTGATCGCGCAGAACAGCGGTCGGCTTGGCAAGACGCTGTGGACCAAGCTCGACGAAGGTGACAAGGTCGAGGTTGTGGGCGTGTGGGACGGTCCTGAGGAAGCACGGCGGATTGGGGAGGAACTTGAAAGCCTTCAGCGCCGCGGGATCAGCCTCGATCGAACCGCGATCCTCGTCCGCGCTCAGTTTCAGACGCGCGAGTTCGAGGATCGCTTTATCGCGATAGGCATGCCTTACCGCATTGTCGGCGGGTTTCGCTTTTACGAACGCGCCGAGATCCGCGATGCGCTCGCGTATCTGCGCCTTGTCCAGTCGCCCGCCGATGATCTGGCATTCGAGCGCATCGTCAACGTCCCCAAGCGCGGGCTTGGGGACAAGGCCGTGTCACGGATTCACCAGTTCGCTCGGCATGAACGCACTCCGCTGTTCCATGCGGCAGCGCGGATCACCGAGACCGACGAGCTGACGGCGCAGGCACGCCGCCAGCTTGCCAATTTCATCGCCCGGATGCGCAGCTGGCAGGCCAAGGCGAACGACTTGTCGCACCCCGAGCTCACCCAGCTGATCCTCGACGAATCGGGCTATACCGCAATGCTTCAGGCCGACCGCAGCGCCGAGGCCGCGGGGCGGCTTGAAAACCTCTCGGAACTCGTTCGGGCAATGGAGGAATATGAGTCGCTCGAAGCCTTCCTTGAGCATGTCAGCCTCGTCATGGACCGCGACAATGACGACCAGAGCGAGACTGTGACGATCATGACGATCCATGCCGCCAAGGGGCTCGAATTCGACTATGTCTTTCTTGCCGGCTGGGAGGATGGCGTCTTCCCGTCCCAGCGGGCGATGGACGAGGGGGGCACCGCAAGCCTCGAGGAGGAACGGCGCCTCGCCTATGTGGCAATCACCCGCGCGCGGCAGCGCGCGAGCATCTATCACGCCGCGAACCGTCGCATCTACGGCCAGTGGATGAGCAGCATTCCAAGCCGGTTCATCGCGGAGATCCCGCCCGAGTTCGTCGAGAGCGAGAACAGTTTCGGCGGCGGTCAGAGTCTGTGGCGCGCCAACTGGTCGGCTCAGGGCGATCCCTTTGCACATGTCGCCGAGCGAAACCCTGCGCGAACGATGACGCGCGGTCCGGCCTGGCAGCGCGCGGTGGCCGGCGCGTCGACGATCACGCGCGCCCCTGCACCAAGCGAAAAGGCGCCTGCGGCCTCAGTCGGCGCCAAGCCGCGTTCCGATCTCGCGATCGGCATGCGGGTCTTCCATGAGAAATTCGGGTACGGCGCGATCACGGACATCGATGGCAACAAGCTCGAGGTCGAGTTCGAGCAGGCGGGCACCAAGCGCGTTCTAGACGGATTCGTGAAGCTCGCCTGAATCCTTTTGTCGCCGGAGCTGATCTGGAAGGCGAGATCGCTCGCCGCCAGCTATGGCAACCCCGTTCAGCGAAGCTGCGAACATGCTGGTCCGCAGCGCAATTCTCCTCTTTCCATCATGCTCGTGGTCGGCGCAGCGCTTCTACCTCGCGCGGCATGAGAGCTACGGCCGGGGACGCATTCTGTCCACGGACGGCACGCTTCGGCATGGAAGGTGAAGGGTCGTGGTGGAGCCGAGGGGAATCGAACCCCTGACCTCTGCAGTGCGATTGCAGCGCTCTCCCATCTGAGCTACGGCCCCGCGACCGGCGGCCTCTTAGCCAGCAAGCTTGACAGTGGCAACGGCTTTTCTGACCCAAGAGCCCTCGGCCGGACAAAAAGTGGGGGTGAGGATATATGGCAAAGGCCTGGCATCTGCTCAATCGTCCGCAAGGACTGCCGACGATGGACGATTTCGCATTGCGCGAGCTACCCGAAGCGCCGCTCGCACGAGACCAGCTTCGCGTTCGCAATCATTGGCTGTCTGTTGATCCCTATATGCGCGGGCGAATGAATGACGCGAAAAGCTACACCGCGAGCTTTCAACTTGGCCAACCGATGACCGGCGGTGCGATCGGCGAGGTGATCGAGAGCCATATGGATGGGTTCGCGCCCGGCGACCTCATCTTGCACATGGGGGGCTGGCGCGATGGCGGTGTGATCGGACTCGACATGTCGCCCTTCAAGCTTCCCGCCGACTCTCTCGCCGGAGGAATGCCTCCACAGACGTTTCTTCACAATATGGGACTGACGGGGGGCACCGCCTGGATTGGTCTCCTGCGCGTCGCGGCCGCCAAAGCTGGCGACACCGTGTTCGTCTCCGCGGCAGCAGGCGCAGTGGGATCGGCGGTGGTGCAAATCGCCAAGGCGCGCGAGATGATTGTGATCGGATCAGCCGGCGGCGCCGAAAAATGCGCCTGGATCAGTGAATTGGGTGCCGATGCTGTGGTCGATTACAAGGCTGGACCGGTCCTGGATGGCCTTGCTGCGGCATTGGATTCGCTCGGCAAACCGGGGATCGACATTTATTTCGACAATGTCGGCGGCGAGCATCTTGACGCAGCGTTCGCGTGCGCCAACGATTTCGCGCGCTTCGCCATCTGCGGCATGATTGACGTCTACAATGACGGTCATCCGCAACAGATGCATCATCTTATTCGCACTATTCCGGCGCGGATCCGCATGGAAGGCTTTATCTACACCGACCAGTTCTTCGACTGCATGGAAGAATTCTATGCCGACATGGGCGGATTGATCGCGAGCGGGGCGGTCACGATGCGCGAGACCGTGCACCACGGCCTCGAGGCGGCGCCCGACGCCTTCCTCGGGCTCTTCGCAGGCGCCAATATCGGAAAGATGCTGGTCCGGCTCTGACCGGGGCTGCGTTCTCAGTTCCCGAAGCCCACCGACAAGAAGTCGGGCATCGGACCATTCCATCCATCGTCGGGACCGTCATCGTCCTGTGAGCGACGCGGCGCCGGAGCGGATTTGCGCTCGCCAGCCTTCTTGGGATTCGCCGATGGCTTCTCCGCCCCCTCGGCGCGCTTCGCCTTGCCGCGACCGCCGCGGTCCGATTTTTCACGGCGCGGCTCGCAAGCTTCGCGCTCTTCGTCCTTCGCTGGTGTGGTTCCGCCTTTGCCCGCGTCGTGGAAAGGGACTTTATAGCCGGTCAGCTTCTGGATATTATCTATTGCTTCATCGTCGGACGGCGTAATGAGCGTGAAAGCGCGCCCCTTTGCGCCCGCGCGACCGGTGCGGCCTATCCGGTGGACATAGTCATCCGGGTGCCAGGGCGCGTCGAAATTGAAGACGTGGGTAACGCCCTTTACGTCGAGCCCGCGCGCTGCGACATCGGAGGCAACAAGGATGTTGATATCACCGCGTTTGAAGCGGTCGAGCTCAGCAATGCGGCTCGACTGGTCCATATCGCCGTGGATCTCGCCCGCCGCATAGCGCGAACGCTGGAGCGATTTTGCAAGCTCGCGAACCGTCGTCTTGCGATTGCAGAAGATGATCGCGGTGCTCACGTCCTCGGCATCGAGCAGATTGCGTAGCGCCTCGCGCTTGCCGCGCTCGCTGGTCTTCACCAGGAACTGCTCGATATTTTCGTTCCGGCTTGCCGGGCGCGCGACCTCTATCGTCTTCGGGTTCGACAAAAACTTGTCCGCCAGCTTCTTGATCGGCGGCGGCATCGTTGCCGAGAAGAGCAGGGTTTGCCGATTCGCGGGCAGCTTGGTGCAGATATTCTCGATGTCGGGGATGAAGCCCATGTCGAGCATCCGGTCGGCTTCATCGATCACGAGCAGGTCGCAGCCGGTCAGCAATATCTTGCCGCGCTCGAACAGGTCCATGAGGCGGCCGGGCGTCGCGATGAGAACGTCGACGCCCTTTTCGAGCGCCTTGACCTGATCGCCCATCTGCACGCCGCCGATTAGAAGCGCCATCGAGAGCTTGTGGTATTTGCCATATTTCTCGAAATTCTCCGCCACCTGCGCTGCAAGTTCCCGGGTCGGCTCGAGGATCAACGATCGCGGCATGCGCGCCCGGGCGCGGCCATGGGCAAGGATATCGATCATCGGCAGCACGAAGGAGGCGGTCTTGCCCGTTCCCGTCTGGGCGATGCCGATCATGTCGCGCATCATCAGCACGGACGGGATCGCGCCCGCCTGGATCGGTGTTGGTTCGTCATAGCCCGCTTCGGTAACGGCGCGCAGAAGTTCATCGGAAAGGCCGAGGTCGGCAAATTTCATAAGGTCATCATGTCCGGAAAAAATGGGTCAGCACAGCGCCCACGTCCGCCATTGCTGCCGCGGCCCTTGGGCAAATCGCAACGAAAAGTCAAGGAAGGCGGTGAATTACCCGCCTCAATCGTCGCCCCGTGGCACTGCCACCAGCAAGCGAAATTTGTCGATCTCGCACCGCGCGCCGCTGCGTGCATGGATCTCGTCGCGATCCTCGCAGAGTCGTCCGTCCTTGTTTCCCTTCATGTAGAAGCCCGCGTAGAAGTCGAGCGCCTGGCAGCCGCGGTTGAGCTGTGCCCTGAGGCGCTGGCTCTGACGGGTAATCAGATCGATACTGTCGCGCTGCACTGCCTGCATGCCCCTTATGTCTCGCATGGCGATGCATTTGGGGGCCTTTTTCTCTTTCCACACGACGGGCTGATCGTCACGCAGCCGTGCCCGCGGCGCCGGGGGAGCCGTAAAATTGGTCAGCGGCGTGCGCTTTGCCGGGACGCGAATGATGATTTGTTCCTCGATAATCACCTGCCAAAAAGGTGCCAATGGCAGTTCGGGCAGAGGCGCGATCGCGACGAGCGGCGCTGGCTGCGGTAAGGGAATTTCCGCATCGGCGCCGGGCACTGCGGCGAGAAACAAGGCAGCTGCCGTCAACACGCGCGCAATATCGCGCTTTTCGCGCCGATCCCGATAAAGCTACTCACCCTTGGCTCCCAATGCCGGCTGGACGAAACGGTCCTGTTCGTCCATCGCCCCCTTTAACGCCTGCGATTGAACCACAAATGAATTGCTTTCAGGCCTTGCTGTCAAGCCGGGCGTGACCAACCGGATCGAACAACCATGACGCTGCCCCCGTCCCCTCGCCTGCTTGACCAGTTGCAAGCCCTGCTCGGCGCCAAAGGGTATAGCGACGATCCGGAGGCAATGGAGCCGTGGCTCACCGACTGGCGCGGGAAATATCACGGGCGCGCAGCAGCAATGCTCTCGCCCGCAACGACCGAAGAGGTAGCAGCGGTGGTGCGCCTGTGCGCCGCGCAACGCGCGGCGCTCGTCCCCCAGGGGGGGAACAGCGGCATGGTCGGAGGCGCCACGCCCGACGCCAGTGGCAATCAGCTCCTGCTCAGCCTGCGGCGCCTGAACCGCATCCGCTCGATTGACGCGGCGGCGCGACTTGCGGTGGTGGAAGCTGGCGTCATCCTCGAGGTCTTCCACAATGCAGTGCTCGAGCAGGGCCTTCGCTTCCCGTTGACATTGGGCGGCAAGGGGTCGGCGACGATTGGCGGTCTTGTGTCGACCAACGCGGGCGGGACGCAGGTCCTGCGGCACGGCACGATGCGCGCCCTCGTAGCTGGAATCGAAGCTATATTGCCCGACGGCCGCATTTTCGGGGGGCTGGCACCGCTCAAGAAGGACAACCGCGGCTACGACCTCAAACATCTTCTCTGCGGCGCCGAGGGGACGCTCGGCGTCGTCACTGCCGCCTGCCTGCGGCTGGTGCCTGCTGCCGCCGCGCGCGCGACCGCGTGGATCGGCCTCGAATCGCCCGAAACCGCGCTGAGGCTACTGCGCTGTCTTGATGCCGCGCTCGGCCGCCAGCTTGAAGGGTTCGAGATCATTCCGCACGCTTGCCTCACCGCAGTGCTGCGCCATATTCCGCAAACGCGCGCGCCTCTCGATGCGCCTCATCCCTGGTACGCGCTGGTCGAGCTGGCAGGCGATAATGATCATGATCTCGGCGGGGCGCTTCAGGCGCAGCTTGGCGAGGCGCTCGAGGCGGGACTGATCTCTGACGTCGTGATCGCCAAGAACGAGGCCGAATGCGAGGCCTTCTGGCGACTGCGCGATTCAATTTCCGAAGCCGAACGCGCCGAAGGTCCTGCGCTCCAGCACGACGTCAGCGTTCCGGTCGATCTTATGCCGCGTTTTATCGCCGAGAACCCAGCGCGGCTCGCTACCGCCTACCCTGGCGCGCGCGCACTGTCGTTCGGGCATCTGGGTGACGGCAACGTACATCACCACGTCCAGCCCCCGCTTGATGTGGACGGCGCGCACTGGCTTTCCGTACATGGCGAGGGGCTGAGCCGCCTCGTCTACCGCCATGTTCTTGAACTTGGCGGATCGATCTCCGCCGAGCATGGCATCGGGCAGATGAAACGCGCCTTGCTCGCCGAACTCGACAGTCCCGCACGGCTCGCAGCGCTGCGCGGTGTCAAGGCGGGACTCGATCCGGATCGCCTGTTCAATCCGGGCAAGCTGATTGAGTGAAGGGGCGGCACAGCTGGCATCGGCCCTTGCGTCGCGGCGCGCGGGCCAATAAGGCGCGCCATTGTCATTTTTTCGGCCCGCCTCGGGTCCCCGCTTCGGAGCTACACCATGGCCACTGCGCCCGCCAACGCCAATCTGCCGCTTTTCTACAAGGACCTTGCACCGCTTTCGAGCGTCGATCATGCCGATTTCCGTGCTCGCTCGATGGATAGCGCCGACTTCCTGGTCGACCAGCACGCCGTGCCGCTGACCACTGACGAATTTTCGTCGGCGTGCCGCTTTTTCCCGATCGTCTTCTCTGCGGGCGACAACCCTGTCCCGCTCGCGCTGATGGGTATGAACGAGGGCATGAACACCTTCGTCGACGCGGATGGCAAACTGATCAATCCGGTTTATATCCCGGCCTATATCCGCCGCTACCCTTTCCTTCTCGCGCGTCTTCGCCCGGATTCGGACGAATTGTCGCTCTGCTTCGACCCGACCGCAGGCGCGATCGGCAAATTCGACGAGGGCGACCAGCTGTTCGAAGATGGCAAGCCTACCGAGGCCACCAACGCGATCCTGGAATTCTGCAAGAATTTTGAGGAAGCGGGCCAGCGCACCGGCATGTTCATGGAGGAACTGAAGAAGGCCGACTTGCTGATGGACGGCGAGGTCAGCATTACCCCTGAGGGGAGCAGTCAGCCCTATATCTATCGCGGTTTCCAGATGGTGGATGAGGCGAAACTGCGCGAACTGCGCGGTGACGTGCTGCGCAAGATGATGCAGAACGGAATGCTCGGCCTCATCTTCGCCCACCTCTTCTCGCTGCAGCTGATGCGCGAAGTGTTTGCCGAACAGGTGAAAAGCGGCAAGATGCAACTGGTGACGGAAGCTCCGAGCGCCTGAGGAGTTCGAACCTATGGCCACCGCCGCAAGCCCCTTCGCCGGTTCGACCAGGGAACCACGCTATACGAAGGTGGCCATATGGCTTCATTGGCTGATCGGCCTCGCGGTTATTGCGAACATCGGCCTCGCGATGCTGACCGAAGGGATGCCCCGCGACGTGCACCGCGCCGCGATGGGCGTTCACAAGGCGCTCGGCATCGCGATCCTCGCGCTCACGATGGTCCGGATCGTCTGGCGGCTACTGCACAAGCCGCCGCCACTTCCCGAAAGCATTTCGAGGTGGCAGCGGTCGCTCAGCAGGATTGTGCATTTTCTTTTCTATGCGCTGCTGCTCATGCTACCGCTTTCGGGTTGGGTGTGGATGTCGGCCGCGGATCGCCCGATCGATGTCTTCGGGCTATTCACTGTTCCATCAATCGCGGCGCCGGACAAGGCTCTCGCCGAATTGATGCATGAGCGGCACGAGTTACTGGGGCTCACAATGCTGGCGCTGGTTGTGATCCATATTGCGGCGGCGCTCAAACATCAGTTTGTCGATCGCTCGGGGATCCCGGCGCGGATGAATCCCTTTTGACCGCGCTGCGCGGCACGTCAAAAGTCGATCGCGAGACCCTTGAGTTCCCAGTCGCCATAGCGCACCGGATTGCGTCCGCCCGGCTGGGCCTCGTCAGGTTCGGGGACGATCGCCTTCGGCGCCGGGATCGGTTCGTTCGTCCAGTCAGCGGGCGCCTTGACATGAGCGGGGCGCTTCATGGCGCGCGGCGTGCCGCCAATGTTGGACTTGCTCTCTTGGGTCATCCGACCATCCTGGATAGTATGAAAGATGAGAGCCAGATAATGACTTTACGCGTTCACGCCAACCTCTCGCATCGTGGCCCCAATGACTGAGCGTCGGCGCGCTCGGCGCCGGTCTCCCGCCGGCGAGCCGGCAGGTACCGCGCCGCGCCGCGCGGCGCTGCGCCTGATCGACGCCGTGCTGCGCCGCGGCGACCCGCTCGACATCGCCGCTCATGCAGCGACGCAAGGCCTCGCGCCGGCGGACCGGGCCTTTGCGATCGCGATCGTGTCCGAGGCGCTGCGCTGGATGGTCGATATCGACATATTGATCGACCAGGCAACGGCCCAGCCACTTCCCGATGACGTCAAGTCGCGCGCCGTCCTCCGCATCGCCCTTGCGCAATTACTCGTGCTCAAATCCCCGCCGCACGCGGTAGTCGCCACCGCACTGCCGCTCGTTGACGGCGGGCCGCGTCGCCTCGTCCACGCGCTCCTGTCGCGCGCGCAGCAGGAGGCCTGGAACCTGCCTGCGACCGCCAGCCTGCCGTCTGAGGTCGCGGCGCGCTGGAACGCTCAGTGGGGCGAAGCGACGGCGGCAGCCGCCTCGGCAGCATGGAGCAGCCCGCCCCTCATGGATCTCAGCTTTGCGGCCGAACCGGACGGTACCGAATGGGGCGAATTTCCCGCGCTCGCACCGCGACATCGCCGCTTGCCCCGCGGCCGCGCGATCGAAGAAGTGCCAGGCTTTCGCGAAGGCGGCTGGTGGGTACAGGACCTTGCCGCATCCACCCCCGCGCGGCTGCTTGGAGCGGGACATGGCCGGCGCGCGCTCGACCTCTGCGCCGCACCGGGGGGCAAGACGATGCAGCTTTCTGCCGCGGGCTGGAACGTCACGGCCGTCGATTCAAGCGCCAAGCGCCTCGAACGGCTGAAAGCCAACCTCAACCGCACCGGCCTTTTGGCTGACATCGCACAAGGGGACATCCGCGCATGGGAGCCCGATGCTCCCGCTGACGCGATACTGCTCGACGCGCCCTGCTCGGCGACCGGCATCTTTCGCCGTCACCCTGACGTGCTGCACCGGATTGAACCCGCGCAGATTGCAGCAATGGCGGCGCTGCAGGGGGAACTGCTGGAGCGCGCCGCGCGCTGGTTGAAACCCGGCGGCTTGCTGGTCTACGCAACCTGCTCGCTCGAGCAGGCCGAGGGTGAGGATCAGATCGCGGCCTTCCACGCCGACCATCCGGCCTGGGCGATCGTGGCAGCGCAGCCAGAAGAATTGCCGCGAGGCGTGGTCCCCGACAGGCGCGGATTCGTCCGCACCCTGCCCTCCATGCTCGCCAATGCCGGCGGTCTCGACGGCTTTTTCGTCGCGCGGCTGCGCGCGCCCGGGTAACCGGCGCGGCAGCGGGCCGCGCCGTCCGGTCAGAAAATCGCCCTCGGCGCACTCTCTTTCATCATCGCTGCGCGCACCATCGGAATCGGCGGGCCGCCATAGGACAGGAATTCGTCGTGGAAGGCTTTCCACTTCGATCGGTCGCCCTTGGTCCAATCATCGCGCAGTTTGCGGATCATCAGCTTGCCGAGCGTATAGTTGAGATAAAGCGGGTCGTAGGTTCCGCGGGCGGCCTGCTGACGCGCGTTGCCTTCGTCCTGAAAGCACTGCTCCTTGAACATCTTCTCGCTCTCCGCAACGGTCATGCCCTTGGTGTGGAGCCCGATCGCCGACAGGAAACGGCAATCGCGAAGCAGCGCGTTCGACAGCTGGCCGATGTGCGTCTCGGGATCGCCATCCCCAAGGCCCGCCTCCCACATCATCTCCTCGGTGTAATGCGCCCAGCCCTCGGCGAAGGCATAGCCGACGAAAAGCTTGCCGAAGATGCTCTCGGCGCGGTTCGAGTGTAGGAAGTTCAGAAAATGACCCGGCCATACCTCGTGAACCGAGGTGAAGAGCAGGTCCTTCCTGCCCGGCACGAAGGCATCCTGCGTTGCCTTGTCCCAAGCGGGGTCAGGCGGCGAGATGTAATAGACCGACGGCAGACCCTTCTCATAGGGACCGGGGATATCGATGTAGGCGCTATTCTGGCGGTTGTAAGGCGGGGATTCCTCGACCTCGGCCTGTTCGGTGCCGGGGATCGAAACCAGGTCCTTTTCAATGAGGAACGCGCGGAGTTGCGGCAGCTGGCGGCGCGCCTCGGCGACGGGGCCGTCGGCGGGCTTGTCCGCGTTCATCCGCTTCATGCAGTCTGCAATCGTCGCCCCCGCAGCATAGGCCGCACACGCCGCCCTGAGAGCATCCTGATTGCGCTTGAGATCGGCCTCGCCGATCTGTTCAAGCTCATCGAGCGGCGTGTCGACAGCCTCGTTTGTGAGGATCAGCTTTGCAAATTTGTCGGCGCCGAGCGCATAGCCGTCAGCCGTGCCCGGCTGCGATCCGACATAGGCGGCAAGGTCCCGCATCGCTGCCGCCGCCTTGGCGGCCGCCTCGTCGAACTGTTTCTGGAGCGCGGGGTCCTTCACGGCGGCGAAGGCCGCCTTGGCATCGCCGGTATAATATTCGGCGAAGCCGCCGAACCCCGCAGTGCCGAATTTCACGAAGGTCGCCGGCAGCGGCAGCTTGAGGTTCGCCTTGATCTGCGCTGCAGCGGCCGGGATTTTCTCGGCATATTGAATGAACGCCTTCATCCGCGTTGCAGGGTCTGCATAGTGGCGTGCAATATAGACATTGGGGTCGAGAGCGCCGACGTAAAAGGCCGGATTCTTTTGTGCAAAATCGGTATCGCGCAGAAAGAAAAGCTGCCCCTCGGCGACCCGGACCAGATAGTCACGCTCGAATTTTTCCGCATCCGACATGTCGCCGTCGAACGCCTTGGCGTCCTTGATCGCCTTTTCGAGGAATGCCGCCTGCTTTTCGATCCCCTCCGGCGACCAATCGGGTAATTGGCCATCATATTCATGCTTGCCCTGATAGACAGCAAATGTCGGGCTGAGAGGAAAATAGCCGGCGAGAAAGGCATCGCGAAATGCGCTCCACCTCGTGGCTGTCGACGTCGCAGGAGCGGTGACGGAGCTGTTGTCACTCGCGTTGCAGCCGGCGAGAATGAGGAGTGCACCCGCGAGCGCAGCCCCGCCGAAGCTGGTCAATTTGCGTGTCATACCAGTCTCTCCCTCTGTCCGTCCTGGCGCTTCTGCCACCCAATGCCCCGGCGCGCATCCGTTAATCGACGAACAACGGGCGTGCCATCTGGTGCGGTGCAATAAAGCGCGTTAGGGCGAAGGGCACATGGCGACGATACCCCCTCCACCATCGGTTGACCCGGCCTTGCCGCCCGCCGCCCCCGGCAAACCCATCTCCCCGCTTCGATTTGCCGACTTCAGATATTTCTGGTTCGCGCGTTTCACCGCGGTAATGGCGACGATCGCGATGGTCGTGGTCATCGGCTACCAGCTCTACGACACCGCACGTACCGACTATGGCATGTCCATCAAGGAGGCCTCTTTTCAGCTCGGCCTCCTCGGCCTCTTCCAGTTCGCTCCGCTTGCAGTGCTGACCCCGGTTGCGGGCTGGGCGGCAGATCGCTTCGAGCGGCGCCGCGTGGCGATTTTCTCGAACCTTATCGATCTTTGCATCGCGGCAACGCTCTGGTGGTTCACCGCGCAGGATGCGCTGACGCTACCGCTCCTGTTCAGCCTCGCTGCCCTTCATGGCGTGGCGCGCGTCTTTTCCGGCCCCGCGATGAGCGCCATCGCGCCCAACATCGTTCCGCCCGCGGTCCTGCCGCGCGCGATTGCGATGAGCAGCATCGCATGGCAGTCCGCATCCGTAATCGGTCCTGCCGCGGGGGGGCTCATCTATGCCGCCGATGCCGCGTCGGTCTATATCTTTGCTGCTATCCTCCTCGCGCTCTCGGCGTTCACAATCAGCCGCGTTCGCCCCGTTCAACCGCCTCCCGCCGAAGTGCGGCGTCATCCGCTGCGCGAGATGGTCGACGGGTTGCAGTTCGTGTGGAGCGAACGTTTTCTCCTCGGCACGATCACGCTCGACCTCTTTGCCTTGCTACTCGCGGGCGCCACCGCAATGCTGCCCGTCTATGCGCGCGATATTCTTCATACGGGGTCAGAGGGTCTCGGCTTCTTGCGCGCGGCGCCTGCCGTTGGCGCAGCGGGGGTCGCGCTTGGTCTTGCGATCCGGCCGATCGAGCGCAATGTCGGCGTCAAGATGCTCTGGGCGGTCGCTGTATTCGGGGCCGTGACGCTCGGCTTTGGACTCTCGACACATTTTTTCCTCTCGCTGGGCCTGCTTGTGATCATGGGCGCGGCCGACATGTTCTCGGTCTTCGTGCGCGGCACGCTGATTCAGCTCAACACACCCGATCATATGCGCGGGCGGGTCAGTGCCGCTTCCGGGCTCGCGATTTCGGCCTCGAACGAGCTTGGCGAAATGCGCGCGGGCGCCATGGCGGCGCTCATCGGCCCGGTCGGCGCGGTCGCCGTGGGCGGCGCTGCGGCAATCGGGGTCACGGCGCTCTGGTCGTGGCTTTTCCCCGAGCTGCGACGGGCCAAAACCTTCGAGTCGCAGTTCAGATAATCTGAGCCTCACCGCTCGCCGCACCCCGGCCCCGGTTCGTCAAATGGCTATTGTCTATTTGTTTAGTTGAATTATATCGGACTCACCCGTCACCGCGGCCTTCCCTTCATCCCGATATGGAGTGACCGCCATGCAAGCGTCCAATATTCACTATAAGATCCTGACCATTCCGGGGCTTCACAACAGTGGCCCCGCCCACTGGCAAAGCCTCTGGGAGCAGAAGTTCACGTCCACCGAGCGAGTCGAACTTGGCCATTGGGACGATCCTGACCAGGATGAGTGGGTGGCCGCGATAGCCGACGCAATCGATGCTCAGGGCTCACCGGTGCTCATCGCGGCGCACAGCCTCGGGTGCCATGCCTTTGCCCATTGGTTCGCCGCCGCCAACGGCCTTGCTCGCGCAAGGGTGGCGGGCGCGCTGCTCGTCGCCCCGCCCGACCTTGCGCGCCTGCCCCGCCAGGGGCGGATCGCAAGTTTCACCCCGTCGCCAATGCTGATGCCGCGCCAGACATTCATCGCGGTCGCAAGCGAGAATGATCCTTATGCCTCCACCGCGCATGTCTGGCGCCTCGCGCGTAACTGGGGGGCGCGCTTCGTCAACGCCGGTCCGTTCGGGCATATCAACGCGGATTCGGCACTCGGCGACTGGCCTTATGGACAGTATCTGCTCGCATCGTTACAACCCGCGCCAACACCCGCCCTCGCGGATGAGGCGCTCTGGACCCGCTCGGGGGACTGGCCGCATCGCTTCGCGCGGCGCGATCCACGGTTCGCATATCAAGAAGGTGCACAGCGACGATGAAAGTCCATTCGATCCTCGAAACCATCGGCAATACCCCGCACATCCGCATGGCCAATCTGTTTCCGGACGCAGAAGTCTGGATCAAGTCGGAACGGAGCAATCCGGGGGGCTCGATCAAGGATCGTATCGGCCTTGCCATGATCGAGGCGGCCGAAAAGGACGGCAGCCTGAAGCCCGGCGGCACCATCGTCGAACCGACCTCGGGAAACACCGGCATCGGCCTTGCGATGGCCGCCGCGGTCAAGGGTTACAAGTTGATCCTCGTCATGCCAGAGAGCATGTCGATCGAACGCCGCCGACTGATGCTCGCTTATGGCGCGACGTTCGACCTGACGCCGCGCGAAAAGGGCATGAAGGGCGCGATCGAACGCGCGATCGAGCTCGTCGAGACCACGCCCGGCGCGTGGATGCCGCAGCAGTTCGAGAATGACGCCAACGTCGACATCCACTACCGCACGACCGGACCTGAAATCCTCGCCGATTTCAAGGGCACACCCATCGACGTGTTGATCACCGGCGTCGGGACCGGCGGGCACATTACCGGCTGCGCCAAGTTCCTGAAGGAGCATTGGCCGCATCTCAAGGTCTTTGCAGTCGAACCCGTGGCCTCCCCCGTCATTTCGGGTGGCCAGCCTGGTCCGCACCCGATCCAGGGCATTGGCGCAGGATTCATTCCGCGCAACCTGCATACCGATCTGCTCGACGGGGTGATCACGGTTGACGCCGCCGAGGCCAAGGCGATGGCGTTGCGGTCGGCGGCGGAAGAGGGCCTGCTTGTCGGCATCTCGTCGGGCGCGACGCTTGCCGCGATCGCGCAGAAGCTGCGCGATCTGCCGCCAGGTACCCGCATTCTGGGGTTCAACTACGACACTGGCGAACGCTATTTGTCGGTGCCCGATTTCCTGCCCGAGATCTGATTTTGCACCATGCGCCTCAACGCGCGCCAGGAGACGTTGCCGACGCGGCGCGAATGGCCGGGGTGGCTGTTCGTCCTGCTCTCGGTGGCCGCCATCGTCGCCGTTCTTTATGCGAGCGCACCCGGCGGCCGAATGGACGCTGCTGCACTCCCCCGCCCTGCGGCGCCGCCCGCCGAAATAGTGCCCGAAGTCCTGCCCACCGAACTCGCACCGGTCGCGCCCGAGGACGCGCGCGCGGCCAATGCGCGCATCCCTCTCGTTCTCAAGGGTTTCGCCGCGGCGCGCCCCTTTACCTATCCCGGCGACACGGAGAACCGCGGCCGCGCGCGGGACTGCCTCGCCGCGGCGATGCTCTATGAAGCGGGCGATGATGCGAAAGGCCAGCAAGCCGTCGGACAGGTCGTCATCAACCGGGTCAGGCACCCCGCCTTTCCCAAGTCGATTTGTGCCGTGGTATTCCAAGGCTCCGAGCGTGCGACCGGGTGCCAGTTCACCTTCACCTGCGATGGCGCGCTGAACCGCCGCTATTCTAACGCAGCCTGGAGCCGCGCGCAGGTGCTTGCGGAGATGATGCTCTCGGGGATCACGGACCCGCGCGTCGGGCTCGCAACCCATTACCATACCGACTGGGTACGGCCCTATTGGAGCGACAGCCTCCAGAAGATCGCAATCGCCAACACGCACCTCTTTTTCCGCTGGCCCGGCTATTGGGGGACTCCGGGCGCCTTTCGCGGTGCTGTGTCGGGCCAGGACGCACCGGTCGCCAAGCTCGCCGCGATTTCCCCGCTCCACGCGCTTGCACTCTCCCTTCCAAGCGCGCTCGCCGATGCCGAGGTCGATACGCTCGCGAAGGAGGTGCGCCTCGTGCCGGGTGCAGGCGAGGCGGCGGGCCGCGATACGCTCTACGTCCAGCTAGAACGCCGAGCACCGCCCGAAAGCTTCGTCACACTCGCCCTGCGGCTATGCGGCGAAAAACCCTATTGCAAGTTCATGGGCTGGACCAACCCGACGCTGAAGCCGGCGAGCGACGCGATGAACGAGACCCAGCGCGCGGCAATGAGCTTTTCCTACCTTCGCGACGACAAGGCAGGGTTCGAAAAGGCGCTGTGGAACTGCGGCGAGTATAAGCGCGACGACGCACGCCAATGCATGAAGCGGTAGCGGCGGCGCCCCGCGCGCCATCGCAGGGAACAACGAGGAGAGGAGGCGCGCCGCGCCGCTTGTTTCCCGGGGCGATCTCTTCATCCCCTGTTCCTTGTCGCGGCATGATTTGCATCGCGCGGCGGGCTGCTAAGAGGAAGGGATGATTATCCGACCTGCCGTGCCGGCCGATGTTCCCGCCATAGCCGCGATCATCATGCCGACGATCCGCGAAGGCTCGACCTATTCCTGCGACCCGGGGATGAGCGAGGACGAAGCCCTCGCGATGTGGTTTGCCCCCGACAAGCAGGTGTTCGCTGCCCAGGAGGAGGAAAAGGGTGAAATCCTGGGCACTTACTATTTGCGGGCGAACCAGGGCGGCGGCGGCGGCCATGTCTGCAACTGCGGCTATATGACGCGCGCCGATGCCGCAGGGCGCGGCATTGCTCGCCAGATGTGCGAGCATTCCATCCACCGTGCCCGGGCCAGCGGCTATCGAGCCATGCAGTTCAATTTCGTTGTCAGCACGAACGAGCGCGCCGTGCGTCTCTGGACATCGCTGGGTTTCGAGATCGTGGGCGGGCTGCCCGAGGCCTTTCGCCTTCCCAGCGGGGAATATGTCGACGCGTTCGTGATGTATCGCAAGCTCGTCTGAGCGAAGGGCCCCGGTCGAACCCCCGGTACCCCTTACCCGTGGGGGCGGATCAGATATTTCTCGCCCGTCCGCTTTGCATTATATTCAGCGATGATATCGAGCGCCAGCGCATCGGTCAGCGAGATTTCGTGGCTGTAATGGCTCTTGAAAGTGGTCGTGAGTTCATCGACCACGCGCTGGCGAAGGCGCATGTTCACCTCCCTACCCGCTTTCTGGAGGAAGGGGGTCAAGAGGAAGCCCGAGAGCGACCAGGTCAGGCCGAAGCTGCGGTTGAGGATGGTCGGACCAAGATCGAGGGCGCCATAAATATAGACCTGCTTGAAGGTATCCGAGCCATAGCGGCTGTAGCTCGCCATCCGTTTGACCGCCGCTGCCTCCATGCAAGCCAGGATCTGCCCTGCCAGTTTGCCGCCACCGATTGCGTCGAAACCACAGGTGGCGCCGGTCTCGGTCAAGGCGGCGGTGAGCTGGTCCATGAAATCCTCATCGCTGCTGTTGATCACATGCGCCGCGCCGATGCTCTTGAGGAGAGCGACCTGCGCCTCGCTGCGCACGATATTGACCAGCGGGATGCCGTCCTTTGCGCAAATCTTGACCAGCATCTGGCCGAGGTTCGAAGCGGCGGCGGTGTGGACGAGGGCGCTGTGCCCCTCCATGCGCATGGTCTCGGTGAAAGCCAGGCTGGTGAGCGGATTGACGAAACAGGAGGCACCGTCGCGCGGGTCGGTGCCATCGGGGAGCAGCATGCACATCTGCGCCGGAAGGCAGCGATATTCGGCATAGATTTCGCCGCCAATGAGCGCGACGGTCTTGCCAAGCAGTGCCTGCGCCTCGGGCGAGGAACCGGCCTTGACGACGAGTCCGCAGCCTTCATTGCCGATGGGAAGCGCATCGCCGATGCGCCCCGCCATCGCGCGCATGCCGGGCGCGGGAATATCGGCCGTGACAAGGGGCAGCCCGTCGCGGGTCGAGGCGCGCGCCGTCGACATGTCTGCCGCGCCCAGGAGCAGTCCAAGATCAGATGGGTTGATGGGCGTTGCGAGCACCTTCACCAGCACCTCGTGCGGCGCAGGGTTGGGCATCGGCCGCCGCTCGAGGAAGACTTCAAGCTCGCCTTCGGGCTTTACCAGCGTGAGCATGACGAGATTGGTGTCAGGCAGGTCAGTCATCGCGCATCTCCCAGTTATTCGGTTTCTTGATGCAACGGGTTACGGCGCAACGCTGAAGCTGGCAATGGGGGTCCGTTCACGCGGGCGAATATTCTGCCGCCAGGCGCAGTACATCAGACGCCAATTCCTTGCGGCAGATAAGCAGGTCGGGAAGATAGGTGTCGGCATTATTGTAGCGTAGCGGTGAACCGTCCGCGCGGCTGACGTGGAGTCCGGCCGCTGCTGCGACCGCGACGGGTGCGCAATTGTCCCATTCAAATTGGCCTCCGCTGTGGAGGTAGATATCCGCCTCGCCGCGCACGACCGCCATCGCCTTGGCGCCTGCTGAGCCCATCGGCAGGAGTTGGGCGCCGAGCGCTTCGGCGACAAAGACCGCCTCGGCCGCTGGCCGCGTGCGGCTGACAAGCATCTTTGGCGGACTGTTCGCTTTGGCGAGCGCAAGAGGCGCGCCAGAGGTCAGCGTGAGACCGAGGCCCGGCAGCGCGACCGCGCCGACCGCCGCGATGCCGTCGATCGCAAGCGCGACATGCACCGCCCAGTCGCTGCGACCCTCGCCATATTCGCGCGTGCCGTCTAGCGGATCGACGATCCAGACGCGTGATTGCGCGAGACGGGTCAGATTATCCTTTTCTTCCTCCGACAACAGCCCGTCGCCGGGGCGCGCAGCGCGCAGTTCGCGGCACAGCATCGCGTTCGCCGCCGCGTCGCCGGCCTGCCCGAGCGCCTTGCCCTCCAGATCGCCCGCACGGCGCAAGTCGAGCAATATCTCGCCTGCCGTCGCCGCGAGCCGCGCGGCCAATTGATCGTCATTTTCCGCCATGCCAGGCTTTCAACCCCTCTTTGTCCAGCGCTCCATCGCCGCCGGCCCTGCGCGTACCCCTCGTCCTGAAAAACTCCTCGCCGTCCTTAGCCTAGCAGCCGTTCGACGATCAGGTCGGCAGCCTCTTCGGGCGTGATCCGGGTGGTGTCGATGTGAATTTCGGGATTGGCCGGTGCCTCATAGGGGCTGTCGATTCCGGTGAAATTCTTGAGCTGTCCCGACCGGGCCTTCTTGTAAAGGCCTTTCACGTCACGCCGCTCGGCTTCTTCGAGCGGCGTGTCGATGAAGATTTCGAAGAACTCGCCTTGCGCAAGCAGAGCGCGCACCATGTCGCGTTCGGCCTTGAACGGCGAAATGAAGGCCGTGATAACGATGAGCCCGGCGTCGGTCATCAGCTTTGCAACCTCGCCGACGCGGCGGATATTCTCGATCCGGTCAGCCTCTGTGAAGCCGAGATCGCGATTGAGCCCGTGGCGGACATTGTCACCGTCGAGCAGGAAACTGTGCCGGTTCATTCGGTACAGCTTCTTCTCGACGAGATTGGCGATCGTCGACTTGCCCGACCCCGAAAGGCCGGTAAACCACAGCAAGGCGGGCTTCTGGTTCTTGAGGTCAGCGCGCGCCTCGCGGCTGACGTCCGTCGCCTGCCAATGCACATTCTGCGCTCGGCGCAGACTGAAGTGCAGCATCCCTGCAGCGACGGTTGCATTGGTAAGCTTGTCGATGAGGATGAACCCGCCGAGCGTCCGGTTGTCGGCATAGGCTTCGAAAATGATCGGCTTGTCGGTTGTCAGTTCGACCACGCCAATGCCGTTCAGATCGAGCGTCTTGGCCGCGAGATGATCAAGCGTATTGACGTTGATCTCATATTTTGGGGCCTGCACCGTCGCCGAGACCGTCTGCGTCCCAAGCTTCAGCCAATAGGCGCGCCCCGGGATCATGGCCTCGTCGGCCATCCAGACGAGCGTGGCCTCGAATTGATCGGCTACCTCGGGCGGGCTCTCGGCCGCCGCGATCACGTCGCCGCGCGAGCAGTCGATCTCTTCGGCAAGCGTCAGCGTCACCGACTGACCCGCGACGGCTTCGGGAAGATCCCCTGCGAGCGTCACAATCCGGTCAATTGTCGTCGTCTTGCCGCTCGGGAGAATGCGAACCGCGTCGCCGGGTCTTACCCTGCCGCTCGCAATTTGCCCCGCGAAGCCGCGAAAATCGAGATTGGGGCGATTGACCCACTGCACGAACAGCCGGAACGGCTTTGCCTCATCGCTCGCGCTTGTAAGCTCGACATTCTCCAGATGCTCGATGAGTGTCGGCCCCTTGTACCACGGCGTGTTCACGCTCGGCGCGGTGATATTGTCACCCTTGAAGCCAGAGATCGGGATGGCGGTAAAGTTCGTGATGCCGATTTCGCTTGCGAAGGCGCGGTAGGCGAGCGTGATGCGGTCGAACACCGTCTTATCGTATCCGACGAGGTCCATCTTGTTGACCGCGAGCACGATGTGACGGATGCCGAGAAGATGCGCGAGGAAGCTGTGCCGTCGCGTCTGCGTGAGGACGCCCTTTCGCGCGTCGATCAGGATCACCGCAAGATCGGCAGTCGACGCGCCGGTGACCATGTTACGCGTATATTGTTCGTGGCCCGGCGTGTCGGCGACGATGAATTTGCGCTTCTCGGTCGTGAAGAAGCGATAGGCAACGTCGATGGTGATCCCCTGCTCGCGCTCGGCGGCCAGGCCGTCGACGAGCAGCGCGAAATCGATCTCCTGCCCTTGCGTGCCGGCGCGCTTGCTGTCGGCTTCAAGCGCCGCAAGCTGGTCCTCGAAGATCATCTTGCTGTCATAGAGGAGGCGTCCGATCAGCGTCGACTTGCCGTCGTCGACCGAGCCGCACGTAATGAAGCGGAGCAGCGACTTTTGCTCATGGCGCGCGAGATAGGCGTCGATATCCTCGGCGATCAGCGCGTCGGTGACGTAGATGGGGTCGGTCATCAGAAATACCCCTCCTGCTTCTTCTTTTCCATGCTCGCGTCGCCGCCGTCCTTGTCGATGATGCGCCCTTGTCGCTCGCTGGTGGTCGTGAGCAGCATCTCCTGGATGACTTCGGAAAGCGTCGCCGCCTCGCTCTCGACGGCGCCCGTGAGCGGATAACAGCCGAGCGTTCGGAAGCGCACCGAGCGCAGGGCCGGCACTTCGCCCTCGTTCAGCGGAAAACGATCGTCGTCCACCATCAGCAGCAGACCATCGCGCATCACAGTGGGACGGGGCGCCGCAAAATAGAGCGGAACAATCGGGATATTCTCGCGCGCGATATATTGCCAGATGTCGAGCTCGGTCCAGTTCGAGATCGGGAAGACACGGATGCTCTCACCCTTTGCCTTCCTCGCATTATAAAGGTTCCAAAGCTCGGGCCGCTGACGCTTGGGATCCCAGCCGTGGCTCGCGGTGCGGAACGAGAAGATGCGCTCCTTCGCCCGGCTCTTCTCCTCATCGCGCCGCGCGCCCCCGAACGCCACGTCAAAGCCCTGAAGGTCGAGTGCCTGCTTCAGCCCCTCGGTCTTCCACATGTCGGTGTGCAAGGGTCCGTGATCGAAAGGATTGATCCCGCGCTCCAGCGCCTCGGGGTTTTGATAGACGATCTATTCCATGCCGCTCTCCGCGGCCATGCGGTCGCGCAACTCGTACATCGCCCGGAATTTCCACGTCGTATCGACGTGAAGCAAGGGAAAGGGCGGCGGCGATGGATAAAAGGCCTTGCGTGCAAGATGCAGCATCACCGCGCTGTCCTTGCCCACGCTGTAAAGCATCACGGGCTTGACCGCGTCGGCCATCACTTCGCGCATGATATGGATGCTCTCGGCCTCGAGCCGGTCGAGATGAGTCAGCGTATCGATCATGCCCCCGCCCTTGCCGTGAGCCGCGACGCTGCGCAAACTGTATGGCCTTTTGCCCATGCAAACCAGACTTGCCCCGCAAGCTTCATGCCGCGGCGTCAACCCGCGCGGTACGCCATTCGGCGCCGGCGGCGCGGATCGCCTCCATCGCCTCGCTGAGCCGCGGGGCAACGCCCGCGAGTCCGCTCCATGCAGGATCGACGAGCAATCCGAGTTCGCGGCGGAAATCATATCCTGCAACCGCGAGCGGCACGACGCCTTCGATCGCGAGGGACACGGGCGCGGTCGTGATCCCGATTCCCGCCGCGACCATACGCAGGCACCGCTGGTCGCTTTCGCTGCGCAGCGCAAAGCGCGGGCGTACGCCATGGCGGGTGAAGAAGCGGCTCGTCGCGTCGAGAAATTCGCACGAGCGGCGCGCAATCATCGTCTCGGCCGCCAGTTCCTCGGGCGCGACCTCGATACGTCCCGCAAGCGGGTGGTCTGCTGCGACGAACAAGCTGAGCGGCTCTTCATAGAGCGGTGTCACATGCGTACCGCGTTCGCCGGCACGAAGCGGCAATAACGCCATCTGGAGACGACCGCTGCCGAGCGCGGCGCGCAGCTCAGAATCGCGGCTCTCGACAAGCTCGATGGAAAAGCCAGGGCGCAGGATCCGAACTATGGTCTGGAGCAGCTCGCCGGGTACCGAACGGATGATCCCGAGCTTCAGTTCACTCGCGGGGACCGGGGCGTTTTCGGCAAATGCGTCCGCGGTCTGGAATCCGCGTTCAAGGTCGCGCGCGATCGGCAGAAAGCGGCCGCCGGCCTGCGTCAGCCGGACCTGACGCCGGTTACGGATGAAGAGCGATGTGCCCACGAGCTTTTCAAGTTCCGCGATTCCGGTCGAGAGTGCCGGCTGCGTGACGCGGATGCGCAGCGCCGCCTGCGTGAAGCTGCCAGCATCGACGACAGCAAGGAATTGCCGGATGTGCGCACGTTTTATCATAAATAATTCTTATGATATACCGAGGCGACTTTCAATTTCCATATGCTGAGCTTTTGAGGCACAATCATGGACCTCAACCGCCTTTGAGCGAAGGTACCCCCATGCGCGCCACCCCCGACTTCGACTTTGCCCTTGGCGAAACTGCCGACATGATCCGCGATACCACAGCCCGCTTCGCCAATGAGAGGATCGCGCCGCTTGCCGACAGGGCCGACCGCGACGACTGGTTTCCGCGCGATGAGCTTTGGACCGCGATGGGCGAGCTCGGGCTCCATGGCATCACGGTGGAAGAGGAATGGGGCGGGCTCGGGCTTGGCTATCTGGAGCATGTGATCGCGGTCGAGGAAGTGTCGCGTGCCTCGGGGGCGATCGGCCTCAGCTATGGCGCGCACTCGAACCTTTGCGTCAATCAGATCCGCCGCTGGGGCAACGACGCCCAGAAAGCAAAATATCTGCCAAAGCTGATCTCGGGCGAGCATGTCGGCAGCCTTGCCATGTCCGAAGCTGGCGCGGGCAGCGACGTTGTTTCGATGAAGCTGAAGGCCGAGAAGGTTGCGGGCGGCTATGTGCTTAACGGTACGAAATTCTGGATCACCAACGCGACCCATGCCGACACGCTGGTTGTCTATGCCAAGACGTCGCCCGACGCGGGATCGCGCGGCATCACGGCCTTCCTGATCGAAAAGGGCATGCCGGGCTTTGCCATCGGGCAGAAGATCGACAAGGTCGGCATGCGCGGCTCACCTACTGCCGAACTCGTCTTCACCGACTGCAAGGTCAGCGAGGAGCAGGTCATGGGCCCTGAAAATGGCGGCGTCGGCGTTCTGATGTCGGGGCTCGATTATGAGCGCGTCGTCCTCGCCGGGCTCCAGCTCGGCATCATGCAGGCCTGCCTCGACACGGTCATTCCCTATGTCCGCGAGCGCAAGCAGTTCGGCAAGCCGATCGGCTCGTTTCAGCTGATGCAGGCAAAAATAGCCGACATGTACGTCGCGCTCCAGTCGGCGCGATCCTATGTCTACAATGTTGCGAAAGCCTGCGATGCCGGACAGACGACACGCTTCGACGCAGCAGGCGCGATCCTGCTCGCGAGCGAAAATGCGGTGAAGGTCGCAGGCGAGGCGATCCAGGCGCTGGGCGGCGCGGGCTATACGAAAGACTGGCCGGTGGAGCGCTACTGGCGCGACGCGAAGCTTCTCGACATCGGTGCAGGGACGAACGAGATCCGCCGCATGCTGATCGGCCGCGAACTCATCGGCGCCGGCGCGTGATCTGGCTCTGGCTGTCAGCAGCCCTCATGGTCGCGGCCGCCCTCCTTCATTCGCTTCTCGGTTACCGCAGGCTGATCCTGCCCCTGCTGCAGAGCAGAGCCGGGCCGCTCGCCGATCCGCTATCGCGGCGGATCGTCCGCTTTGCCTGGCATGCAACCTCGGTGCTGATGCTGATTTCCGCGATGGCGGTGGCCTGGCCAGGCGTGCCCGCCAGGCTGAATGCAGCGATCGGCGCAGCTTGGCTTGCGACCGGCCTGTTCAATGCCGTTTACACACAAGGCCGTCACATTGCCTGGCCAGCGCTCAGCGGCGCCGGCATCCTTGCCTTGATCGGCGCGTTCGCTTGACCATGCGCGGATTTCTCCACCATATCGACCTCACGGTCACCGACAAGCATCGCTTCCGTCTCTTCTACGACGCGGTTCTCGGCTTCCTCGGCTATCGCCGCGTTGCCGACCATGACCATGGCAGCGATTGGGATCGCGCGGGGGAACCGTTCCATTCGCTCGGGATCATCGAAGCGCGCGGCGAGGGTGCGGCCCGCGTGCATGATCGCTACTCTCCCGGTCTCCATCACCTTGCATGGGCCGCGGACAGCCGCGAGGACGTCGATGCGCTCCACAAACTCCTGCGCGACATCGGAGCGACAAAATTCGACGCGCCCGCCGATTATCCGCGTTACGGCCCGACCTATTATGCGCTCTTCTTCGCCGATCCCGACGGATTGAAGCTCGAGTTCGTTTTCGGGAAGACCGGGAAATGAGCGACAGGCTGCTCGACGCACTGCAATATTATGGCGCCGGAGCGGCAACGCTCGCCGCGCTCCTCGTCTCGCTCAATCTCGGGCGGCGCTGGACAGGCTGGGCCTTCGTCATCTTCGTGACGAGCAGTCTCGCCCTGATCGCCTGGGGCTTTCTGCAATCCGACAGCGAGGGCATCGGGTGGCAGAATATTGCCCTTCTCGGCATCAACTGCGTCGGCGTCTATCGCTATCTGATCCTGAAGGAAAAGCCGGGTGAGCCGGGCAGCAAGGGCGGGACCGACTGAGTGCCCCGCCCCTGCCCGCCATTATCCCCACACGCGCACGCGCTTGTCGGGCGCGAGGTAGAGCTTGTCACCTTCCTTGACGTCGAAAGCCTTGTACCACGCATCGATGTTGCGCACCGTCAGCGCGCGGTACATGCCGGGTGCGTGTCCGTCGGTCGCAATCCGCGCGCGAAGCGCCTCGTCGCGCATCTTGGTCGCCCAGGTCTGCGCATAGGCAATGAAGAAACGCTGGTCGCCCGTAAAGCCGTCGATCACCGGCGCCTCCTTGCCTTTCAGCGACGCCCGGTAGGCGTCATAGGCGGCCTGAAGTCCTGCCACATCAGCGATATTCTCGCCGAGCGTCAGCTTGCCGTTGACCGCAAGGTCGGGAAACGGCCTGTACGCGTCATACTGCGCTGCAAGCGCGGCGCCCGCTTCCTCGAACTTCTTGAGATCGGCGGCGGTCCACCAGTTGCGCAGCGCGCCGGTCGAATCGAAGGCCGCGCCATTATTGTCGAAGCTGTGGCTGATCTCGTGGCCAATGACCGCGCCGATCGCGCCATAATTATAGGCCGGGTCCGCCTGCGGGTTGAAGAAGGGCGGCTGGAGGATCGCGGCAGGGAAGTTCAGCGCGTTCTGAACCGGCAGGTTGACCGCGTTGACCGTCTGCGGGACCATCCACCATTCGCCCTTGTCCATCGGCTTGCCGATCTTGGCGAGTTGATGCGCATATTCCGCCTTCTCACCCGCGACCGCGTTTGCATAGGCATTGTCCGCGCTGACCGAATAGCTGCCATAGTCGCGCCAGCTATCGGGATAGCCAACGCCTACCGCGATTGTTTCGACTTTCTTCAGCGCCTCCTTCTTGGTTTCGGGGGCCATCCAGTCAATCGCCTCAACCCGCTTTGCAAAGGCAGCCTTGATGCCTTCGACCATGTCGCGGACCTCGGCCTTGGCCGAGGCGGGGAAATATTTTTCCGCATAGGCGCGGCCAACCGCGTCGCCGAGATAGGTGTCGAGCGCCGCGAGGGCTCGCTTGTCGCGGCTGCGCTGCTGGGGCGTCCCCGACAGGGTCGTGCCATAGAAGGCAAAATGCGCCTGATCGATCGCGCTCGGCAGCACATCGGCATGGCTGTTGATCTGGTGGAACGTCAGCCAGTCCTTCCAGGCGTCGAGCGGCTGCGAGGCCACGAGCGCCGACAGGCCGGTGATGGCGCCTGGATGATAGGCGGCAAACTTTGTCGCGCCGTCGAGCTTCGCCGCCGCAAAGAAGGCCGGCCAGTCGATGCCTGGCGCCTTCTTGGCGAATTCCTCCTTGTTCCAGACGGTCGCCGACCTGGTGAAATCCTCGCTCTCCTCGCGCGTCGCATGCGCCTTGGCGATCTTCATCTCAAGATCGAAGATGCGCTTTGCCTTCGCGTCAGCGTCGGCAATGCCAGCAGCGGTCAGAAGCTTGGCAACATAGGCCTGATAGGCCGTGCGCAGCGTCGCCATCTTGGCGTCGGAGGAGAGATAATATTCCCGCTCGGGCATACCGAGCCCCCCTTGCAGCATATAGGGCAGCACCTCGCCGGGGGTCGCGAGGCCTTGGGTGACGAAGATGCCGAAAAGATTTTCGGTATTGAAGTCGGTCGCATTGAGCGGGTCAACGTCGGCGCGGATCTGCTCGCCGAGCACTTTCGACAGCTCTTCCTTGTCGCTGATCGCGGCGAAGCGCGCGAGATCGGCTTCGACCGGCTTCATGCCCGCGGCGTCGATGCCCTGTGTGTTCATATAGGCCTTGTAGAAATTGGCGATGCGCGCTTCGTCGCTGCCTTCCTTGGGCGTACCCTTGACGATCGCGTCGACCAGTTCGCGGTTGCGCTTCTCCGTCTCGACGAAGGCGGCGTAGAAGGCGCCGGTCGAGGAACGGTCGGCGGGAATTTCGGTTATTTTCTGCCAGTTTCCATTCGCATAGGCATAGAAATCGTCACCCGGCTTCACGCTGGTGTCCATCGCGGCCTTGTCGATCCCGAGCTCGGTACCGACGGAGAAGGCGGCCGAGCTATCATCCTTGCCGCTCGTGCAGGCAACAGGACCCGCAACGATCACGGCCGTGGACAGCAAAAGAGTGAAAACGGTCTTTTTCATGGGCTGATAACCTCAAGCTTTGGGAAATATGCAAGGGGGATAGGCCTGTGATGATTTGGTTTCAATGCCAACCAATTTCGGCCTGCGGCGCTTCTCAATCGACAAGCGCCGGATTACCCAAGCGGCCCGCGACAGGAGAGAGAAGAACGTGAGCGCACCGGTCCTGCAAAGCATGGTCCAGATCGATAGCGAGACCTTTCGTGCCAATGCCGCACATAATCGCGCGCTGAGGGACGAGCTTTGGTCGCGCGTGGCGCAAGCATCGCTAGGCGGCAATGAGAAGTCGCGCGAGCGCCACACGAGCCGCGGCAAGCTGCTCCCCCGCGAACGCGTGGAACGGCTGCTCGATCCCGGCTCGCCATTTCTCGAAATCGGCCAGCTTGCCGCGTGCGACCTCTATGAGGGCGAAGTGCCAGGTGCAGGCCTCATCTGCGGCATCGGGCGCGTTTCAGGCCGCCAGTGCATGATCGTGTGCAACGATGCAACGGTGAAGGGCGGCACTTACTACCCGATGACCGTGAAGAAGCATCTTCGCGCGCAGGAGATCGCCGAGGCAAACCGTCTGCCGTGCATCTATCTCGTCGATTCAGGCGGCGCAAATCTTCCGCATCAGGCCGAGGTCTTTCCCGACCGCGACCATTTCGGGCGCATCTTCTTCAATCAGGCGAATATGAGTGCCAAGCGCATTCCCCAGATCGCCTGCGTGATGGGAAGCTGTACCGCGGGCGGCGCCTATGTGCCCGCGATGAGCGACGAGACCGTCATCGTGCGCAATCAGGGCACAATCTTCCTTGCCGGTCCGCCGCTCGTCAAGGCAGCCACAGGCGAGGAAATCAGCGCCGAGGAGCTCGGCGGCGGCGATCTCCACGCGAAAAAATCGGGCGTCGTCGATCATCTCGCCGAGAATGACGAGCATGCGCTGACGATCGTCCGCGATATCGTCAGTCATCTCGGCGCCGACGAAGGTTTCAGGGTCGAGATGAAGGATCCGCGGCCGCCGAAATATGATTCCGAAGAGCTGTACGGCATCATCCCGCAGGACGTCCGCGCGCCCTATGATGTGCACGAAGTCATCGCCCGCATCGTCGACGGCAGCGAGTTTCACGAGTTCAAGGCGAATTATGGCGCATCGCTCGTCTGCGGCTTTGCGCACATCTGGGGAATTCCGGTCGCGATCCTCGCAAACAACGGCGTGCTGTTCAGCGAAAGCGCGGTCAAGGGCGCGCATTTCATCGAACTGGCGCAGCACCGCCGCATCCCCCTCCTCTTCCTCCAGAATATCAGCGGCTTCATGGTGGGCGGAAAATATGAGTCCGAGGGCATTGCCAAACATGGTGCAAAACTGGTGACCGCCGTCGCGACTGCGACGGTACCAAAGATCACGGTGCTCATCGGCGGCAGCTTTGGGGCAGGCAATTACGGCATGTGCGGGCGCGCCTATAGCCCTCGCTTTCTCTTCACCTGGCCCAATGCACGGATCAGCGTGATGGGCGGCGAGCAGGCCGCGTCGGTGCTGGCGACCGTCCACCGCGACGCCGACACATGGACGGCGGAAGAGGCCGAAGCCTTCAAGGCGCCGATCCGCCAGACATATGAAGATGAAGGCAATCCCTATCATGCCACCGCGAGGCTCTGGGACGACGGCATCATCGACCCGGCCCAAACACGCGATGTCCTGGGGCTTGCATTTGCGGCGACGCTGAATGCCCCGCTTTCGGACCGCGGCTTTGGGGTGTTCCGGATGTGAGGAGAGAAACAATGTATCGAAAGGCAGCTGCCGCGCTTGCGCTTTGCGCCGCTACCCCTGCCCTTGCGCAGCATGCGATGCACGGATCAGACGATGAATCCCGGGCGGTGCTTGCCATCCTTGAGCAGATGTTCGAAGCGCTCGCAGCGAAGAACCCCGCTGCCATCGCGGCGCTTACCGTGCCTGAGGGCCGGCCCACGGCAGCCTCGATCGGCGACGACGGCACGGAAAAATTCCATTTCAGTAGCTGGAGCGAATTCGCGCAGCGGCTGCCCGATATTCCGGGCGCTCCGGTGGAAAAGCTCGTCGACCCGCATGTTCATGTCGATGGGCCCATCGCGATGGTCTGGTCGCCCTATATTTTCACACTCGACGGCAAACTGTCGCATTGCGGAATCAATCATGTCGACCTCCTGAAGCAGGATGGGACCTGGCGCGTCCTCAACATCACCTGGACTCAGCGCAGAACAGGATGCCCCAAGCCATGATCGCGCGGCGCTGGCATGGCATTGTCCCACGGCCAAAGGCCGAGGCCTACCGGCAGCTGATGCTCGACGTCGCCATTCCCGATTACAGGTCGGTGCCCGGCAATCGCGGCGCATGGTGCCTCCACCGCGAATCCGAGGGGATGGTGCATTTCGAAATGCTGACCTTCTGGGATGATCTTGCGGCCATCGAGGCCTTCGCCGGAACGCCGGTCGACGCCGCAAAATATTATGAATTCGACGCGGACTTCCTGATCGAGAAGGAGCCGCATGTTCTGCACTTCGAGGTTAGCGAAGCCAAATGATCACCTCCCTTCTCATCGCCAATCGCGGCGAAATTGCCTGCCGTATCATCCGCACCGCAAGGGCCATGGGTATCAGGACCATAGCGGTCTATTCGGATGCCGATGCGCAGGCGATGCATGTGCGCGAAGCCGACGAGGCTGTGCATATCGGGCCGTCGCCGGCGCGCGAATCCTATCTCGTGGGCGAGAAGATCATTGCCGCGGCGAAGCGCTCGGGGGCAGAGGCCATCCATCCCGGCTACGGATTTCTCTCCGAGAACGCCGAGTTCGCCCAGGCCGTTATCGACTCCGGCCTCGTCTGGGTCGGTCCCAAAGCTTCCTCGATCACTGCAATGGGGCTCAAAGACGCGGCGAAGAAGCTGATGGCCGACGCCGGGGTGCCAGTGACACCAGGCTATATGGGCGAGAATCAGGATCCGGCGTTTCTCGCCGAGCAGGCGGCAAAAATTGGCTATCCCGTCCTCATCAAGGCCGTTGCGGGCGGCGGCGGCAAGGGAATGCGCAAAGTCGATGCGGCGGCAGATTTCGCCGATGCTCTCGCCTCATGCCAGCGCGAGGCCGCGGCATCATTCGGCAATGATCATGTCCTCATCGAGAAATATATTCTGACCCCGCGTCATATCGAGGTTCAGGTCTTCGGCGATACCCACGGCAATGTTGTCCATCTGTTCGAGCGCGACTGCTCGCTCCAGCGGCGACACCAGAAAGTCATCGAAGAAGCCCCTGCCCCCGGCATGAACGAGGCGACGCGCGCCGAGCTTTGCGCCGCCGCCGTTCGGGCGGCCAAGGCCGTCGACTATGTCGGGGCGGGCACCATTGAATTTATTGCCGACGCGAGCGAGGGGCTGCGCGCCGATCGCATCTGGTTCATGGAGATGAACACCCGCCTGCAGGTCGAACATCCGGTGACCGAAGAAATCACCGGCGTCGACCTCGTCGAATGGCAGCTTCGCGTCGCAAGCGGCGAGCCGATCCCGCTGACGCAGGAGGAGCTTGCGATCAACGGATGGGCCCTGGAAGCGCGGCTTTATGCCGAAGACCCCGCCAGGGGTTTCCTGCCTTCGATCGGGATGCTTGAACTGTTCCAGCTTCCCGAACATCTCGGCCGTGTCGACACCGGCGTCTATGAAGGGGCCGAGGTCTCACCCTTTTACGATCCAATGATCGCGAAACTCATCGCCCATGGCGAAGATCGCGAGGAGGCACGCGAGCTTCTGCAAGAGATGCTCGAGGACAGCGCGATCTGGCCGGTGAAGACCAATTCGGCCTTTCTCATCGCCGCGCTCGATCACCCGGACTTTGTGGCGGGCGCGGTTGACACCGGCCTGATCGGCCGCGACGGCGACAGCCTGACCGCGGAGCCGATGCCGTCCGAGCAGGCGCTCACCAATGCTGCAACGGCGATGGTACCGCGCTCCGAGCACGCTGGCTTTCGTCTTAATGCATCCGAGGTGCGCAGCGCCCCGTTCCTGCTCGATGGCAAGCGTGTCGATGTGAGGCTTCATGGCCCGGGAGCCGAAAAGCCTGCGCCCGCGATGCTGATCGCCGAGCGCGGCGCAGTCTGGCAGCTCACGCCCTGGCGTGCGGCTGGCGGTGCAGGCGGCACCGCGAGCGACGGGACGATCCTGTCGCCGATGCCGGGCAAGATCATCGCGGTAGATGTCGCAGCGGGCGAGACGGTGAGCAAGGGACAGAAATTGCTTACGCTTGAAGCCATGAAGATGGAGCATAGCCTCATCGCGCCATTCGACGGGATCGTTGCCGAACTCAATGCCGTCGCTGGCGCGCAGGTCGAGGTCGAGGCACTCTTGGTGAAGATCGAGAAGGAAAAGGCATAATGGCCGGCAAATATTTCGAAGAGTGGACCCTCGGCGACACGCTGACGCACGACATCCGCCGCACGGTCACCGAGACCGACAATCTGCTTTTCACGGTGATGACGCACAATCCGCAGCCGCTGCACCTCGACATTGAGGCGGCGAAAGCGTCCGAATTCGGGCAGATACTCGTCAACGGCACCTTCACCTTCTCCTTGATGGTGGGGCTGTCGGTCGGCGACACCACGCTCGGCACGCTCGTTGCCAACCTTGGCTATGACAAGCTGGTCATGCCGAAGCCGGTGTTCATCGGCGACACGCTGCGCGCCACGAGCGAAGTCGTCGGTCTCAAGGAATCGAAATCGCGGCCCAATGCGGGTATCGTGACCTTCCACCACCGCTGCATCAACCAGCGCGATGAGGTCGTTTGCCAGTGCGAACGATCGGCGCTGATCAAGAAAAGGGACGTCTGATGCGTCTTCGTTCGCTTCTCTTCGTCCCGGGCGACCGGCCCGAACGCTTTGCGAAGGCCGCGGCGTCGGGGGCCGACGCGATCATCCTTGATCTTGAGGATTCGGTTTCGCCCGCGAACAAGGAGGCGGCGCGCCGCGAAATTGCGGATTATCTCGCGGGCCCGCGCGAAGTCGTGACGCTCGTGCGCGTCAACCCGCTCGAGGGTCATATGACCGCCGCTGATGTCGCGGCCGTCATCGGCGCCCGGCCCGATGCGATCATGCTACCGAAGGCCGAAGGCGCGCCGAGCATCGCACAGCTCGATACCATATTGCGGAGCGAATCCGCCCCCGATGCGTCGTTACCGGCCATTCTGCCAATCGCCACCGAGACGCCATCGGCGATCTTCACGCTCGGCAGCTACCGCGAGGTCCAGGAGCGGCTTGTCGGGCTCACCTGGGGCGCAGAGGATCTTCCCGCCGCGATCGGTGCTGCAACGAGCCGCGAGTCCGACGGCCGCTATACCGAGCCCTATCAGGTCGCGCGTGCACTGACATTGTTCGCAGCCCATGCAGCGGGCGTCGCCGCGATCGATACGGTTTTCCCGGCCATCAAGGACGAGACAGGTCTTGCCGCCTATGCCGCACGGGCACGGCGCGACGGCTTTAATGGCATGATGGCGATCCACCCCTCGCAGGTCGCGCCGATCAATGACGCCTTCACTCCGTCCGCGGACGAGGTCGCGCGCGCGCAGGCCATCGTCGAGGCCTTTGCGTCCAACCCGGGCGCCGGCGTGTTGCAGGTGGACGGCAAGATGGTCGATGCCCCGCATCTCAAGCAGGCACGCCATCTGCTGTCGCTTGCGGACTGAGCCGGCGCCTGTTTTCTATCTGGACCGGCGCCGCCGTTTCATCCACGCTTTGCCGCGATGCCAGCTTTTCCTGAGGCCGCGCTCAGTCAGGCTTTCAAACATCGCATCGGGGCTCGTTGGGTCGAGCAGCTCATTTTCGGCGATGAAGTCATCGAAGGGGCCAGGTGCGGCAAGATCCAGACGTTCAAGCGAACGTCCCTCGCCGCGTAACGCCTCGATCGTCTCGATGAGCGACCCGGTGCGCTCGAAGTGTCGTGCCACTTCGCCGGGCTCCACGCCGAGATGCTCCCCGATCAGCGTCTCGCGTAGCCGGGCAATCGACGGCTCGATCCCGCGGTTCGCCGAAAGGGCTGCGTCGATCGTCACGTCGCACTCGCTATCGAGCCCCATCGAGCGATTATTCAAATTGGCCGACCCGACGCGGATCAGCCGGTCATCGACGATTGCGGTCTTGGCATGAACATAGATGGGGTCCCCGCGCGCGGTGCGCGGATAATAGACCCGCAACCGGTCACCGTGCTTCGCCTTCGCGATCTCGCGTACCAGCTTTACCCGCGCCGCATCCATCGCCACCTGTTCGAGCCAGCCGTCGGCGGTCTTCGGCATCACCATGACAAATTCCGGCGGATCATCCCCATTCAGACGCTCGGCGATGGCGGCGGCAATCTTGCCGCAGGTGAAATATTGATTTTCGAGATAGATGAAGCGCCTGGCGTTCGCGATGAGGTCGAGATAGAGCTGCTCGATCTCGCGGACCTCGGGACAGCCGTCATAGTCCGCGCGGGTGCGCGAGATCGCCACATCGACGTCGCGAAAATCGGGCTCAAGGTCGGCGGGCCAGCGCTCGCCGGTCCCGCTGAGGTCGCGAAGCGGCTTTTTCGTGGCGCGCTGCCAGCGCTCATTGCCAAGTTCGGCAAGCGCTTCGCCGACCGGCCCGGACAGGATCATCGTCGAATCGTGCCACGGCATATAGGGTTTGCCGTCGGGCGCCAGCCGGTGCGGGTCGTCGTCCTGATGCTCGCGCGTGTCCCAGCGGCGCGCGCCCACATCGATCCCGCCGCATACCGCGAGATGATCATCGAACACCGCAACCTTCTGATGATGACTGCACCCTGCGGGATGCGCGCTATCGAGCCGGAAACTGATCGAGCGCGTGGCCTTCCAGCGCACGATCATCGCAAGAATGCTCGGGATGAAGAAGTGCTTCAGCCCGCCGAAATTCCAGCGCAGGATGTCGATGTCGCGCCCGGGGCAGTTCTTCGCGAGGCGCAGCATATAATGGCCGAGCGCCTCGCCGCTGCCATCGGCATCGGGCGTCAGCGAAATGCGCGGATCGAAATCCCAGCCAATCAGCAGGATCCGCTCTTTCGCATCGGCCATCAGCCGCGCGAGCAGTTCGTAATAATCCGCCGCGTCGACGATCATGCGCGCCTTGCCGGCGCGCTCGATCCGCCAGCAATTACGCCCCGCTTCGACGATCGGGATGGGATCGGCCTCGCTCATCGCCGACGCCACGCACGGCAGCGGCGAAGGTTGCGTGGGCGCCCCCTCAGGCGGCGAAAAATTGCTCGGGAGCGAGCGCCATCATCGCCTCGCTGCCTGCCTCGATCTTTCGCCGCAGTGCGCCCGCGTCGGGCAGGAAGCGCTCACCAAAATAGCGCGCCGTCACGAGCTTTGCGTCGAGGAAGCCTCTGTCGCCGCGGCCTTCAGCCAATGCACTTTGGGCAGCTTCTCCCATGCGCAGCCACATCAGGCCCAAGGCAACGATGCCCATGATGTGCATATAATGATGCGCGCCAGCCCCGACATTGTTGGGGTTGGCCATGCCGTTTGCCATGAACCACATCGTCGCCGCCTTGAGTTCGCCATTTGCCTTCTCGAGCCGCGCGGCCAGGTCAGCAAGCGGGCCGTCCTTCGCCGCGGCGCATTCGGTATCGACGATTGCGAAGAAGGCCTGCACCGCGCGCCCGCCGTTCTGCGCGAGCTTGCGGCCGACAAGGTCCATCGCCTGCACGCCGTTTGCACCTTCGTAGATCATCGTGATGCGGGCATCGCGGACATATTGGCTCATGCCCTGTTCCTCGATGTAGCCGTGGCCACCAAATACCTGCTGCGCGTTGGTCGCAACCTCATAGCCCTTGTCGGTGCCATAGCCCTTGATGACCGGGGTGAGCAGGCTGATGAGGTCGTCAGCGAGCTGGCGCTCCTCTTCGCTCTTTGCAACATGTGACAGATCGACCTGGAGCGCGCCCCATAGGCACAGCGCGCGCAGCCCCTCCACGAGCGCCTTGCCATCCATCAGCATGCGCCGCACGTCGGGATGAACGAACAGCGGATCGGCCTTTTCCTGCGGGTCCTTGGGCCCAGTCAGCGCGCGGCCCTGGCGGCGGTCCTGTGCATATTGGACGGCATTCTGGAACGCGGCATCGGCCTGACCCAGCCCCTGAATGCCGACGCCGAGGCGCGCCGCGTTCATCATGATGAACATCGCGGCCAGCCCCTTATTCTCCTCGCCGACCATCCAGCCTTTTGCACCGTCATAGTTCATCACGCAGGTCGCATTGGCGTGAATGCCCATCTTGTGTTCGATCGAGCCGCACGAAACGCCATTGCGCTCACCGAGCGACCCGTCGTCGTTGACGAGGAACTTGGGCACGATGAACAGGGAGATGCCCTTGACGCTGTCGGGTGCGTCGGGGGTCTTCGCAAGCACAAGATGAATGATATTTTCGGTAAGGTCGTGCTCACCTGAGGAGATGAAGATCTTCGTGCCCGTCACCGCATAGCTGCCGTCGCCATTTGGCACCGCGCGCGTGCGAATTAGGCCAAGGTCGGTGCCGCAATGCGGCTCGGTCAGGTTCATCGTACCGCCCCATTCACCCGACACCATCTTGGGAACATAGAGCCGCTTCTGCTCATCCGAGCCTTTCGCGAGGAGCGCCGCGATCGCACCCTGGGTCAGCCCGGGGTACATGGCGAAGGCCTGATTTGCCGCCATGCGAAATTCTTCGACCGGAAAGCCAACAACATGCGGCAGTCCCTGCCCGCCGAATTCCTCAGGCTGGGTCAGCAGCGTCCAGCCGGCATCGCAATAGGCCTTATAGGCATGCTTGAACCCGTCCGGCGTCGTGACCGACCCGTCCGCATGCCGCGTGCAGCCCTGCTGATCGCCCGAATAGTTGATCGGAAAGAGCACTTCCTCGCAGAATTTTCCAGCTTCGCTCAGCACCGCCTCGATCATGTCGGGCGTGGCGTTGGAAAAGCCCGGCAAACTCGCATAGCGATCGATGCCAAGCACATCGTTGATGAGGAAGAGCGTATCCTGAACAGGAGCGCGATAGACGGGCATGGGGTATCCTTCCGGGAATCGGGTTACAGGGCGATCAGGTCTTGCCTGGGAGGCGCTCAGTCGGCCTTCTGGCCAGCGTCGACCTTCTTCACCATTTCGATGAAGCGTGACAGCTCATCGACAGCACTGTCAATATCGTCGCGCTGGCGACGCAGAAGCGCAATGCGCTCCTGGCATTTTTCGATCGTCACCTGGCGTTGCAGCTTGCGGCCATCACCGACGTCGTAAAGATCGATCATCTCGCGAATGTCCGCGAGACTGAACCCGGTGCGCTTGGCGCGAAGGATCCAGGCAAGCCTCGCCCGATCACGCTTGGAATAGATGCGCGACAGTCCCTTGCGGGAAGGGCTGATCAGCCCTTCATCTTCGTAGAACCGCAGGGCGCGCGCCGTCACGCCGAATTCGGTCGACAGATCAGTGATGCTGAACTGTTCGCGTCCCAGATGGTCGGGCGTATCAATGTGAGCGTGGCCGTATTCGTCGGTCATGGCGACAGGATTAGTTTCCGTTGACGTGAACGTCAAGTCTCGCAGAATCTGGAGGTGTCCGCGGGGGCTCAATCGCTGCACGGCCGGCTCATATTGCCTTCTCGGTTGCGCATCTGCAAGCGTTTCGCATCGGCGGCCGACCAACTCGCACGCGGCAAACGAAGTCCCGCGAGCGATGTCCGGCCCGGACAAAGACCCTCGCATTGCAGCGGGAGCTTGCCGGGCAGCTGCAACTCATCCTCTTCCTCGTGCAGCACGATGCTGCAATCCTCGGCGCTCGCGAAGGTGAAGCGCCACCCCTCCCCCTCGCGCGCCACAGAACCGGCGGCGTGGCAGGAGAGGCCTGGGCCGAATGCGGCGCTGACAGCAAAGCGCCAGGACCCCGTGCCGACCGGAACGACGCAAAGCGCGTCCCGGCCAAGCTCGTGCGTGCGCTCGAACACGCCGGTCGGCTCAGCCGCACCAAGCCGGACCACGCCGCGCTCCCGCGCTGCAATTTCGAGCGGGTTTGCCTCGTCTACGGACCGGTCCTGCTGCTCTGACTGGGGCCGAGTGCAGCCGGTCAGGAAAAGAACGCCAAGGGCAAAGAGCCAGCTAAGCTTGCGCATCATCTTCCAGGAACGCGAGACTCCCGTCGCACTCAACGCGGCGGTAAAAGCAGGAGCGACGCCCCGTGTGGCACGCCGGCCCCGCGGGTCGCACGATGAGAAGCAGAGCGTCCTGATCGCAATCGACGCGCATCTCGATCACCTCCAGCCCGTTGCCCGAAGTCTCGCCCTTGCGCCAAAGCGCGCCGCGCGAGCGCGACCAGAAATGTGCCTGCCCCGTATTCTGCGTCAGCCGGATTGCGTCCGCGTTCATATGGGCGACCATCAGCAGTGCGTGCGTGTCGGCGTCGATGACAATCGCGCTCACCAGCCCTGCGGCATCGAAGCGGGGAAGGAAGCGGTCGGTGATATCGCGCGCGTCGGCCATGCCGCCGCTTTAGGACAGGCGGAAGGCGCCTGAAAAGGCCCATTGCCGAAAAGAGTCCAAACAAGGGGGCGACATTTGCCTCCGGCGCTCCTATATGCGCGCCAGTTGCCGCCCCCAACGCCCCGGATCATCATGCTGACGACCCATCCCTTCGACGACGACAAACTCCGCGAGGAGTGCGGCGTCTTTGGCATTCATGGCGCCGACAGCGCCGCCGCAGTGGTTGCTCTTGGTCTTCATGCGCTGCAGCATCGCGGGCAGGAAGCCGCAGGTATCACAGCCTTTGACGGCAAGGAATTCCAGACGCACCGCGCGATGGGCCATGTCGCGGGCAATTTCGACCGCGACGACATCATGCGTCAGCTCGGCGGCGCATCTGCGATCGGCCATGTCCGCTATTCAACGACCGGCGAAACCGCGCTGCGTAACGTCCAGCCGCTGTTTGCCGACCTTGCAACCGGCGGCTTCGCCGTCGCGCACAACGGCAATATCTCGAATGCGACGGCGTTGCGGAAAATTCTTGTTCGCCGCGGCTCGATCTTCCAATCGACCAGCGATACCGAGGTCATCATCCACCTTGTCGCAACCTCGAGCTATCGCACCTTGCTCGACCGCTTCATCGACGCGCTGAAGCAGGTCGAGGGCGCCTATTCGCTGATCGTCCTCACCGCAGAGGGCATGATCGGCTGCCGCGACCCGCTCGGCATCCGCCCGCTTGTGATCGGCAAACTCAACGACGCCTTCATTCTCGCGTCCGAGACCGTGGCCCTCGATGTCGTCGGCGCCGAATTTGTCCGCTCGGTCGAACCTGGCGAACTTGTCATCATTCGCGATGGCGAACTGACCTCGCACCATCCCTTCGCCGATCGGCCCGCGCGCCCTTGCATCTTCGAATATGTCTATTTCTCGCGTCCCGATTCGATCGTCGACGGCACGAGCGTCTATTCAGTCCGCAAGGCGATCGGCGCGGAGCTTGCGCGCGAAAATCCTGTCGAGGCCGATCTGGTCATCCCCGTCCCCGATTCGGGCACTCCGGCGGCGATCGGCTATGCACAAGAATCGGGTATTCCCTTTGAGCTTGGCATCATCCGCTCGCACTATGTCGGACGGACTTTCATCCAGCCGGGCGACAAGGTCCGCCACCTCGGCGTCAAGCTCAAGCATAATGCCAACAAGGCGCTGATCGCAGGCAAGCGTATCGTGCTGATCGACGATTCGATCGTGCGCGGGACGACCAGCCTGAAGATCGTGCAGATGATGCGCGATGCAGGCGCCGCCGAGGTCCATATGCGCATCGCCAGCCCGCCGACCCAGCACAGCTGCTTCTACGGCGTCGACACGCCCGAGCGCGCGAAGCTCCTCGCAGCGCAGATGACGATCGGCCAGATGGCGAATTTCATCAACGCCGACAGCCTTTCCTTTCTGACCATCGATGGTCTTTATCGCGCCCTTGGCGAAGTGAAGCGCAACGACGATATTCCGCAATATTGCGACGCCTGCTTTACCGGCGACTATCCAACGACGCTGACCGATTTCGACGAGCATGCGCTGGAAGACCAATTTTCGCTGCTTGCTGAACGGGTAGTCTGACAGAATGAACAAGATGTCTGAAGAGCTGGCGGGTCAGGTCGCGCTCGTCACCGGCGCGAGCCGCGGCATAGGCGAAGCGATTGCTTTTTCACTCGCAGCGCGCGGTGCCCACGTCGTTATTACCGCGCGGACCGCGGGAGGACTCGAAGCGCTTGAGGACCGCATCCACAACAATGGCGGCAGCGCGACCATTGCGCCGCTCGACCTGACCGACGGCGACAGCATCGCCCGCCTCGCGAGTGCGATGGCCGAACGATGGCAGCATCTCGACATGCTCGTTCTCAACGCCGCAATGCTCGGCACGCTCACTCCCGTGGGCGCGATCGATGGCAAGGAATTCAACAGGCTCTTGACCTTGAACCTGGTCGCGCAGCAGGCCCTGATCGCTAATTTCGATCCCCTGCTTCGCCGCGCGGCAAGCGGCCGCCTGATCGCGCTGTCGACCGGCGTTGCGCGCGAACCCCGGGCCTATTGGGGTGCCTATGCCGCATCGAAGGCGGCGCTTGAGGTGCTGGTGACGAGCTATGGCGCGGAAATGCGCAATATCTCCAATGTCCGTACCGCTATCCTCGATCCGGGCGGCACGCGCACCCAGATGCGCGCCCGCGCCTATCCGGGCGAGGATCCGCAGAGGATCAAGGAACCGGCAGCGGTCGGCGAGTTTGTTGCGAAATTGATGACCGAGGGGTTCGACAGTACCGCCTACCATGCGCTGCCGAAAGTGATGGCCGACGCTTAACGCGATCTTTGCTTTCTTCCGAGTAGCAAGCAGGTCATTCGCATCTGCAAGAGGCACCGCCATGGCCCGCACATTTCTCCGTTCGCTCGTCGCAACTGCGGTCGGGATCTTCGTCGCTTTCGCCCTCATTCTCATCGCGCAATATGCTGGCGGCGAAGTCTCGCCCGAGGCCTATGACCCGTTGGCGGGCGAGATATTGATCCCTGCGGGCGCCACCGCCGCGCTGATCATCGGCTGGTTTGTGGGCGCATTTGCGGGCGGATGGGTCGCCATGCGTGTCTCGGGACGCACGGGACCGGGCTGGATTGTCGCGGGCGCGGTAATCGGTGCTGGCCTCTACCGCGCGGTGACGTTGGCCGACGCCTGGTGGGTGATCGCCCTCGGGGTTGCCGTGCCGCTCGTCGCCGGATGGGCGGCGCAGCGGACAGCGAGCCTCGCATCGGCCTGATGGGCTGTCGCCACTGCGCAGGCGCCGCCGCTTCGCTTTATTATCGGCTCGATTGCCGCCCCGGCCTCAACCGGGGCGGCGTTCAGGATGAGGGCGCCTCGCGGTCCACCGCTGCCTGTACCAGCTTGTAAAAGGCCTCGCGTTCGGCCCCGACACCCTCAGGATCCGTTGCGGTGGGCCAATTGCCGTTCGATGCGATCACCAGCTTTCGTTTCGGGTCTACAAAAATACCCTGGCCAAAAATGCCCTGTGCGGCGAAACTTCCGTCGTCATTGGTCCACCATTGATAGCCGTATCCGCGGCCCGGCACGTCTATGTCTGCCTGCTTAGTCGTTGCCGCAGCGAGCCAGTCATCCGGCAGCACTTTCTCGCCGTCCGCCACGCCGCCTCCGAGGATGAACTGTCCGAAACGCGCATAGTCCCGCAGGCTGGCCGACAGGCAGCAGCCGCTGATCTCATGGCCAGTCGGCCCGAGCATCCATACCGCGTCCTGCTCCATCCCGAAGGGTTTCCAGATCTTCTCCGAGAGATAATCGGACAGGGTTTTGCCCGTGGCGCTCGAGACGAGAACGCCAATCAGGTTGGTTTCCCCGGTCTTGTAGACCCACTTTGATCCTGCGGGCGCTTCGCGCGGCAAGGTCTTCATATAGCTGACGGTTACATCCTCGCCTGCCACGGGCTTTTGCAAATTGAACTGGGCAACGTCGGACTTGGGATCGGTATAGTCCTCGTTCCACCTGACACCCGAGGTCATCGTGAGAAGCTGCCGCACGCTGACGTCGTCGTAGGCCGATCCCTTAAGCCCAGGGATATAGGCGGTCACCTTATCGTCGAGGCTCTTGATGTGCCCATCCTTCACGGCGGCGCCCACGAGCGTAGAGGTGAAGCTCTTTGCGACCGAAAAGCTGGTCCAACGACCATCAGAGCCATAGCCGAGCGCATATTTCTCGAGCCGGACCTTGCCATCCTGGACGATAATCAGTCCCGCGTGGCGCTGCTTGGCCATATAAGCCTCGACATCGGCACCGATCGCGAGCGGAGCGCCGACAGGCAGCGGATAGACCGTTCCACCCGCCTTAACCGGGTGAACCGCGACCTTGGGAACGGTTTCCATTGTACGGAAGGCGACGTCGCGTTGATCCTGACTCCAGAACAGCACATTCAGATCCTCTGGCAGACTATCGGTGACCTGGGCTGCAGCGAGCGTTCCATGGCCCGCTGCAGCGGCGCAAAGCAGCGCCGCTGCAAAATATCGTCGCACCAACCTTCCTCTCCCTTTTTTTCAGCCTTTTTTGACGAGTGTCACTTGCGCGACGTCGATACCGCCGCCCCGAAAACCCCCTTCGCAATATTGAAGATAGTAGCGCCAAAGGCGCACAAAGCGATCGTCGAATCCCGCAGGGAGCTTGCCGGCCGCAACAACGGCATCGAAGCGCTCCCACCACTGACGCAGGGTTTCGGCATAGTCGCGGCCAAAGGCCTGCCTGTTGCACCATGCGAGGCCGCGCGCCTCCGCCAACGCACGAAAACGGCTTTCAGAGATCAGGCAGCCACCTGGAAAGATGTAGGCCTGAATGAAATCGCTGCCCGCCGCATAGGCCTTAAATAGCGTGTCTTTGATCATGATATACTGGATCGCCGCCTTGCCGCCAGGGCGGAGCAGGCGCGCGATGGCATCGAGATAGGCGGGCCAATAGCTCTGTCCGACGGCCTCGACCATCTCCACGCTCGCAATCGCGTCGAACGGTCCCTCGACATCGCGATAGTCGCAAAGCGTGACACGCGATCGTACTGTGAGGTCGGCCGCGGCGACGCGTGACCGAGCCACCTCTGCCTGCGCGGGCGACAGCGTGATCCCTGTATAAAGGACGTCGTGCCGCTCGACGGCGCGCTCGCCGAGGGCGCCCCAACCACAGCCGATTTCGAGCAGGCGGCTGCCCGAGCGCAGATCAAGCCGGTCGAGAATCGCGTCGACCTTGGCGGTCTGCGCCTCGTCGAGCGACATGTCAGGCCTGACGAACAGCGCGCTCGAATAGTTCATATTAGAATCGAGCCACAAGCGATAGAAATCATTACCCAAATCATAATGGGCATGGATGTTCCGCTTTGCGCCCCGACGGTTATTGCGATGAAGGGCGTGAACCGCGCTATTCACCCAGCGCCATGGTCCGTGGGCGCGGCCGACGCTGCCGAGCGCCTCTCCGTTGCGCATAAACAGGTCGAACAGAGGGACCGGGTCGGGCGACGACCACTCACGATGCTCCCACGCGCGATACCAGCCGACCGATCCCGATAGCGCAAGTCGCGCCAGCGCTGACCAGCTGTGAAGATGGACGGTCGCGGTGGGCCCTGCGCCGCGAGCCCCTAAAATTCGCACGCTTCCATCGGGAAGATGCCCCTCCAGCGTACCGTGATCGAGACCGTGGTCGATACGGTCGAGCATATGGTGGAACAGGCCCGCAGGCGCATGTGCCATCAACCACGCCAGCCCGCCTCCCGAGCGGAATACCCGGTCGGCGCGCAGCAACTCCTTGCCGCGCCGCGAACTGACATGCGTGTTCATTGCGTCTCTGTGCCGCAAATACCGCAGCCTGACAATTGCCTCTCGCGTGACGTCATTCCGCCGCATGCTGCCTGTTCGTCGGAGCCGGCAGGTTTGGGTGCTTCGACGCGCACCATGAAGCGGTCTTTTGCGAAAGATTGCATGAAGCGCTGGTCGCGCACGACAAACGCATCGCCCTCGCGGGTCGCCACTGGCATGCGTGCCCAGAAGAGAAAGGCGCGCGCCGCCGGACTGGCCTGAGCGCAGAGGCGAAGACGCGCATCGTCCATTCCGGTCGGCGCCCCCGGCCCGGCCGCCCCGCCTCTGCCTAGCGCATAAGTACCGCTGCCATAGCGCACGCCATCGCGCCAGAAGATGTCGCGGCGCCAGAAGGCCAGCGGCACCGGGCTCGCCACCACGAGCGCATCGTCCACCCCCTGCTCGCGCAGCAAAGTGCGAACCTGCGCCTCAGCCTGCTCGGTGATCAGGCCGTTTGCAAGAATATAAGCGCAAACGGCGGCAAAACCGATCCACGCGGGGCGCGTCCATCGGGCAGTTCCGGCGCGTTCATGGCGCAGCGACAGCCACACGGACGATCCGAGCGCAATCCACATCCACGGATCAATGATGAAAATCATATCGCCATAGAACCAGCGATGACTGAAGGGCTCGAGCAGACGAATGCCATAATTGTTGAGCCAGTCGAACGCCGGATGACTGAGACAGCCAAGGTAAGCGAGCGCAAGCAGCCAGCCCACGCAAAGCGGAGGGTGCGTCGGGGGGCGCTTGCCGCGCATTTGCTGCCAGCGATCAAAGGCGATCATCACAGCGCAGAGCAGGATCGGCAGGACCAGCAGCGCAATCGGCCCGTGGGTCAAACCGCGCCGCATCGCGAGCGACTCGATCCCGTAAAGGGCCCAGCCCGCATCGATGTCGGGAAGATTCGCGGCGAGGATCAGCGTCGGCATCGCCAGCGCGGTCTTCCGCTTGAGCCCCATCTGCCCAAGCACCGCGCCGACAAGGCTGTGCGTCAGATTGTCCATCGCTGCCTATAGAGCCGACGCCCGCGCCGGCTGCAAGCGATCAGAGCTCGGGGCCGCCTTCCTTGACCGTCCAGGTCTGCCCCTTCTTGAGCAGCCCCTGCAGATCCGCGGTCTTGCCTTCGCTCGCTGCCTGGTTCTGGCGCACGACATCGGCCTCGAAAGTCGGACGCGGATCGTCGTAGAGCACGCCGAGCGCCATCGGGAACTCCCCGAAGCGCATTTCGACAAGCATGTGCGCAACGCTGCGGTTGGTGACGTCATGAACGATGACGCCCGCGGCCTTCCAGTCGCCATCGACGACATCGACGACTTTCAGCGTCAATTCCTCGCTGTCGAGCGCGATACCCTTGGTGCCCTTTGCGAACAGCATCGGCTCGCCGTTCACCAGCCAGAGTTGACGGTCCTCAGCGCCCTTGGGGGCAGCAAAGTCCTGAAACACGTCCTTGTTGTACACAATGCAGTTCTGGAAGATTTCGACGAACGCCGCGCCCTTGTGCGCATGCGCTGCCTTGAGCACGGTCGGCAGCTCCTTCGATACGTCGAACCCGCGCGCGACGAAGCGAGCACCGGAGCCGAGCGCGAAGGCACAGGGCTGCGCGGGCCGATCGACCGAGCCAAAGGGCGTCGAAGGGCTGTTGGTGCCAACGCGGCTGGTCGGTGAATACTGCCCCTTGGTCAGGCCGTAGATCTCGTTGTTGAACAACATGATCTGGCAATCGAGATTTCGGCGGATGAGGTGCATTGTATGGTTGCCGCCGATCGACAGGCCATCGCCGTCACCGGTAACGATCCAGATGTCGAGTTCCGGATTGGCAAGCTTCAGCCCGGTCGCAAAGGCGGGGGCGCGGCCGTGGATCGTGTGGAAGCCGTAGGTTTCCATATAATAGGGAAAGCGCGACGAGCATCCGATACCACTGATGAATACCGTTTTCTCGGGCGGGGTCCCGGTTTCGGGCATTGTGCGCTGCACGGCCTTGAGGATCGCATAGTCGCCGCAACCCGGGCACCAGCGGACCTCCTGGTCGCTTTCCCAGTCCTTGAGTGTGGTCGTCTTGGCTATGGTGGTCATCTCGTTCACTGCAGCGCCTCCTCGATGGCGGCTTCGATTTCGGCAATGCGGAATGGCTGCCCCGAAACCTTGTTGAGCGGCCTTGCATCGACCAGATACTGATCGCGCAGCACCGTCTTGAGCTGCCCCGTGTTCATTTCGGGCACGATCACCTTGTCATAACTTTTGAGCAGTTCGCCCAAATTGGCCGGGAGCGGCCATATGTGGCGAATGTGAATATGGCTGACGTCAAGGCCCTCGGCGCGCTTGCGGCGTACCGCCTGGTGGATCGGCCCGAAGGTCGAACCCCAGCCGACCACCGCGAGCTTCCCACCCTCGGCTCCGAGTTCGACGACCTGGTCCGGCATGCGGATCCCGTCAATTTTCGCCTTGCGAAGATTGGTCATCGCCTGATGGTTTTCAGGATTATAGTTGAGGTGGCCGGTGTCGACCTCCTTCTCGATGCCGCCGATCCGGTGGAGCAGTCCCGGCGTCCCCGGCTTGACCCAAGGCCGCGCCAGCTTTTCGTCGCGGCTATAGGGTCTGAAACCACCTTCGGGCACCTCGGTCAGAAATTCGACCGGGAAAGCCTCATAAGTCGCCAGATCGGGCACCGCCCACGGCTCGGCCGCGTTGGCGATATAACCGTCGGTGAGCAGCATCACCGGGGTCATATATTGCGTCGCAATGCGGCACGCCTCGATCGCACATTCGAACGCGTCGCCTGGCGAGCGTGCAGCAATCACCGGCATCGGCGCGTCGCCATTGCGGCCGTAGACCGCCTGGTATAGATCCGATTGCTCCGTTTTGGTAGGCAGGCCCGTCGACGGGCCGCCGCGCTGCGAATTGACGATGACGAGCGGCAGTTCGGTCATGATCGCGAGGCCCATCGCCTCGCCCTTCAGCGCGATGCCCGGACCTGACGAGCTTGTCACCCCGAGCGAACCGCCATAGCTCGCTCCGATCGCGGCGCAGATCGCAGCGATTTCATCCTCGGCCTGGAACGTCGTGACGTCATATTCCTTGAGCCGCGAGAGATGGTGGAGGATAGCCGAGGCCGGCGTGATCGGATAACCGCCGAAAAACATCGGCAGCTTCGCGAGCTGCGCGCCCGCAACGAGACCGAGAGCTATAGCTTCAGCACCCGTCAGCGTGCGATAGAGGCCGGGCGCGACAGGCGCCGGGGCGACGTGATGCTGTTTGAGCGGGCCCGCCAGTTCAGCGGTCTCGCCGTAGGCATGGCCGGCATTCAGCGCGGCGATATTGGCGTCAGCAAGCTCGGGCGCCTTGGCAAACTTCGCCTTCAGCCAATCGATCAGCGGTGCACGATCACGGTCGAACATCCAGAGCGCAAGCCCCAGAGTCCACATATTCTTGCAGCGCAGCGCCTCCTTGTTCCCCAGCCCGAAGGGCTTCACTGCGTCCATTGTCAGCTGGCTGATGTTGAGCTTCAGAAGCTGCCATTTCGCGAGGCTGCCATCCTCGAGCGGATTCGACTCATATTTCGCCTTGGCCAGATTGCGGTCGTTGAACTCGCCGGAGTCGGCGATGATCAGTCCGCCCGGCTTGAGCGAGGGGGCATTGGTCTTAAGAGCTGCCGGGTTCATCGCGACAAGTACGTCAGGCGCATCGCCCGCGGTCGTGATTTCGCTCGACCCGAAGTTGATCTGGAAGGCAGAGACGCCGAACAAAGTCCCCTGCGGGGCACGGATTTCGGCGGGGAAATCGGGGAAGGTCGCAAGATCATTTCCCGCAAGCGCGGTAGAAAGGGTGAACTGGCCGCCCGTCAACTGCATCCCGTCGCCGGAGTCGCCGGCGAACCGCACCACCACCGCGTCGGATAGGGGGGACTGCCGCTTGTCGGCCCGGTCCTCAACCGCTGTCGCCATTATGTCTTCTGCCTTCACCAAGATTGCCAATTTGCGAGATGGGCCTAGGCCCCTCGACCGCAAGCCGCAATTCAGAAAAAATTGTGCGCTGCAAAGCGCAAGCCCCCGGTGAGTTTCATTTCGCGATTGAAGTTTGAGCACCGATGCCGAATAGCTGAACTCAGAAAATGAAGATCGAAAAAGAGAGGGACCCGACAGGATGACCGACGGCACGACCCATTATACGCGCCCCGACGTGGCCGCTTTTCTCGCCTTCCTCATTGCGCAGGAAGGTCCCAAGATGGAAGAGCTGCCCCCCGAGGCAGGACGCGCGATGATGCGGGCAATGGGCGAGCTTGCCGACGCGCCGCGCGGCGAAATCGCGCACGTCGAGGACCGGACGATACCGGGTCCGGCGGGCGACATTGCAATCCGCATCTATGACAACCGTCCGGACCGGAAAGTCGGTCCGGTCATGGTCTTCTATCATGGCGGCGGCTGGGTCATCGGCGATCTTGAGACGCACGATCCCTATTGCGCCGAGGCTGCGCGCCAGCTCGACATGCCGGTGATCGCGGTCGATTATCGCCTGGCGCCCGAACACCCCTTCCCTGCTGCGCCCGAGGATTGCGAGGCCGCGACGCGTTGGGTCGCCGACAATATCGCCTGCACCGGCCTCGTCCTCTCGGGCGACAGCGCCGGCGGAAATCTGACTATCGCAACCGCGCTGACACTGCGCGACAAACCGGCGTCGAGGCCGGTGATTGCGCTGCACCCCATTTATCCCGCGGTGACCACGCATCACGACTGGCAAAGCTATCGCGACTTCAAGGACGGGCATCTCCTCACCGAGGGCGGGATGAAATGGTTCGGCGACCAATATGCCGCGGATCCTGCGGATTATCGCGCCGCACCGATCGACTTTCCCGCCGAGGGCCTTCCCCCCACTCTGCTCGTCACGGCCGGCCTCGACCCGCTGCGCGATCAGGGCCGCGCCTATGCTGCAAAGCTGATCGAATCGGGGGTACCCACGACCTATCGCGAGGCGAAGGGCAATATCCATGGTTACATCTGTCTCACCAAGGCGATTCCCAGCGCCGCCGAGGACGTCAGACGCAATCTGGCTGTGCTGAAAGCCATGATCACCGAAGCCGGCGAATGACCGATACAAGGCACCTCCCATATCGCCCCTGCGCCGGGGTAATGCTCGCCAACCGCGACGGGCGTATTTTCGTCGGCCAGCGGCTTGATACGACGAGCGAGGCTTGGCAGATGCCGCAGGGCGGGATTGATCCCGGCGAAGACCCCGAGGAGGCGGCTATCCGCGAGCTCGGCGAGGAAACCGGCGTCCACGGCGGGCTCGTCGAGATCATTGCGCGCAGCCGGCAGGAATATTTCTACGACCTGCCCGACCATCTTGTCGGCAAGATGTGGGGCGGCAAATATCGCGGTCAGCGCCAGCACTGGTTCCTCATGCGCTTCATGGGCGAAGACACGGACGTCAACATCCACACCCATCACCAGGAATTTCGGGCCTGGCGCTGGGCGGAGCTCGACGAGATCGAAAAACTGATCGTCCCCTTCAAGCGGGCGCTCTATCGCGGGCTCGTCGAGGAGTTCGGGCCGCTCGTCTGAGCCCTGATCGCGAGCGCTACGCGAAACACGTCGGAGAACATCTCAGGCGTCAGGCGCCCGGTATTCAAGTTGTAGCGCGAGCAATGATAGCTGTCGACGAGGTGGCGCCCGTCGGGAAGGCGGTGCACGGCGCCGTGCGCAAAGCGATAGGCAGCAAGTCGCACCCCGGCAGCGCGAAGCGCTGCGTCATGCGCGATACGGCCGAGCGCGATCACGACCTGCACGTTGGACAAAGCGGCGAGCTGTCCCTCCAGGAATGACCGGCATGCGGCGATTTCACTCGGGAGCGGTTTGTTGTGCGGGGGCAGGCATTTGACGCTGTTCACAATGATCGCTCCGCCCAGCGTCACACCATCGTCGGCGCGCGCGCCATATTCCCCTCGGCTCAGCCCAAAAGCGGAGAGCGTCGCGAACAGCAGATCACCTGCATGATCGCCGGTAAAGGGTCGCCCAGTGCGGTTGGCCCCATGCTTTCCAGGCGCAAGCCCCGCAATCGCGAGCCACGCATCGGGATCGCCGAATGCAGGAACCGGCGCATTCCACCAGCCGGGTTGTTCGGCGCGGCAGGCCTCTCGCAGCGTGACGAGCCTCGGGCAGCGCGGGCAATCGCGCGATGGCTCGGTGCCGGGAAGCGGACTGGAAATCTCCATGCCGCTGCGATAGGCGCAGCGGCATGACCGGCGCAACGCCCACTCGCAGCGACCCGCTTGCCCTTTACGCCATCGGGCTTGGATCGAATCGCCGCCATGCGCGCTTCGGAGATCCTCGGCGGGTGCTCATGGCAGCGCTCGCAGCGTTAGAGGCTGACGACATCGAGCCGGTCGACGCGAGTCCGATCATCGTGACCGCGCCCCTCGGCCCATCGCGGAGGCGCTACGCTAATGCCGCAGCTCTCGTGGCGTCGCGCCTCAGTCCGCCCGAAATGCTCGCGCGGCTGAAGGCAATCGAGGCGGCATTCGGTCGTCGAACCGGCCAGCGGTGGAGCGCGCGCACGCTCGATCTCGACATTCTCCTCTGGTCAGGGGGCGCGTGGAGCGACGGCGCACTCACGATACCCCATCCAGGAATGGCGCAACGCAGCTTTGTTCTTGGTCCGCTCACCGCCATTGCTGCGGCCTGGCGCCACCCGATTGCGACGCGCAGCGTCCGCCAGCTCGCCGCGCATCTTCGCCGTCCAAAGCCGGTTGACCACGCCGCCGCACCGCACTAGGGCGGCGGCTCACTTTCGCACACCGGAATTACGGTGAGGCGACGGGCCCTTAGCTCAGTCGGTAGAGCAACTGACTTTTAATCAGTAGGTCGCTGGTTCGAACCCAGCAGGGCTCACCATCCCTTTTCAACATCTTAGCGCTCCTCGCTCTGGTCTGTTCCGACATACATTCCGATCCTCATTCCGACAAATGCGCAAGGCGCGCTCGCGCGGCCCGTACCGCTTTGACCTGGTTCGCCTTGTTGTAGATCGCCGTCGTGTTGAGGGTGATGTGTCCGCTGATGGGCCGAACATCATCAACGCCGGCGTCGCCCAGCTCGGTGATTCCACCATGCCGAAAGCCGGTGAACGTCATCTTCTTGGGGAGCTTGGCCCGGTCGCAGATTTCCCGGTGCCGCTTGTTCATCGCGTCATAGGTCAGCGGGAGCCCGGTCTTCTCGTCCACCACAATCACGAGCGCCTTGCGTTCGGTCCGGCTCAATTCCTCCTCGAGCGTCGGGAAGAGCGGGAACGGTTCGCCGTCGACCATTTCTGACAAGGGGACGGGAACTTCCTTCCCGGTCTTTGACTGGATCACGGTGATGGACTCGCCCGGGTGATAGTCGGACCAGCGGAATCCTCGGCGCTCTTTCCCGTCCTCGTCGACAAAGCCGAAGGCGTCCCATACGCGCTGGCAGAGCTCGAAGCAGAGCGCCGCCGCGGTCGCCATCGACTGATAGCCCATGTCCCGCGCGGTCTTGCGGTAGAGGTCATATTCGGCGCGGGTCGTGGGCCGGTTTCCGACCGCGGCTTTCGTCGAGAGCCGCATCTTGGCGAACGGGTTAAACTGCACCCCCGTGACATCGTGATGCCGCGCCGCCCAATTCCAGACGAGTCGGCAAACCTGCATGGCGTAGGTCGCTTGCCGCTTGCCGTTGCGATCGAGCCAGATCTTGTAGAGCGCGTCGGCCGCGGAGGCGGTCACGAGGGCAGCGGATCGCTGGCCGAACGTGCCGAACTTCATCTTTTCTTCCGCCAGGCGCAGCATGAGCCGCGTATATTCCTTGCGCGTGATCGCCTTGTTCTTTTTGAATTGATCCTGCTCCTGATACCAGTCGAAGAGCCAGCTTACGGTTCCCTTCTCCGGCCCCTTTCGGATTCCGGTTCGCCATGCGTCGAGGGTCTCGTTGAGAATGTCGGCGCGATCCTTCGCCAGCCCTATATCCGTACCAAGAGCGGCGCTCTCGACCGGGCACGGCCTGCCATCCCGCATCTTCGGGACGCCATTCTTGTCGGGGCGCGCCCACGGCGGCAGCTCCCAATAGAAGGCGGTTTGCCCGGACTTGAGGCGAATGGGCCTTGTGTATCGCGGCAGCTTAATCACGGCCAAAATCCATGTCTCCCAGGAGGCTCGGCGCCCCCTTCGCGAACAGGGCGGCGAGAAACTTGTCGAGTTCTTCACGGCGCACGACCTTGCGCCCGTTCGGGCCGATCGGTCTGAACGTCAGCCGCCCATCGCGAGCCGCGCGCGCTATCTCCGCCGGCGCGACGCGGGTGTATTTCACCGCTTCGTCGGCGTCGAGGGCCGCGGGCCAGTCAGGAAGATCGCTAAGCGGCAGAGACACGTCAGCCCCTTTCCCCCAACTCTACGATGAGGCGTTGGTGTAGGGTGTCGGTCATCGCGACCTCCAATGCCGCACGATCTGCTCTAAGGCCTGCTCCGCGATCATCGTTCCGACGTGCTGAATGAACGCCTGGCGCTCCCGTTCGCTGAACGAGCGGATAGATCTTTCGGAGGTTGCATAGGCGGCGTGCAGCGGCGCCTTCCGCGCCATTTCGAAGGAAGCCAAAATGTGTGCGTGGTCCTCCCTATCGTCCAGCAGGGCGTCGACCGTGATTCTGATCGTGTCCCGCGCCCGCCGCGCGGCGGCAATGTCTTCTTCGAACCGACGCCGCGCGGCGCGCAACGCGTTCAGCGCCTCCTCTGCCGTGCGATGGGCTGCTACCCGCGCTTCTTCGACTGCTGCAATGTCGGCGCGCATCTTGCGGCGCTGATTTCGCCCGAAGCGCTTAGCCATGATCAATATTCCCCTGCTCGACGGTGAAGGTGATGGCGACAACCCAAGGGTTCGCCTCCCACGCGCCGGCGCCGTTGATGCTGTTCCAGAGGGATGCGTAGCAGCTCGTCGCCGTCGGCCCCCAAATCGGCTGCCGCGGCTTAGGCCCGAACCCGCAGTCGGTTCCCGGAACGACAAATACCCCCTCATCGAACTGGTCGATATCGGCCTGAGACGGAGGCGATCCGTAATTTTCCTCGTGATGAGCCCTTAGCCACTCATGGTCTTCGGCGGTCGGGTATTGGCGGCAAACCCCCTCCGCGAGCGCATCGGCCTCGCTGCAAGCCTGCAGCCGCTCGACGCGGACGTCGGTCACGGTAAGGGTCAGTCGGCTCGCCCAGCGGGGCATGAAGATAGCTACACGCTTCTTCTTGAACTGATCGAGCGTTGCAGCACTGCCGTCGCGTGCCGCAGGGCGCACGTAATCGTTGGCGAAATAACGAACGCTCCACAAATCGTCGATGATTTCTGAAGGCTTCAGATTGTCGTTCGCCCAGTGGCACGCCCAAGTTTCCTTGACCCAGAGCCGATCACCGGGGACGAACCGCGTCTTGAAGTCGCCCTCGAATCCCCAAGTGTCGATGTCGCGGGGATCGCCGGACAGCCAAGACCATTCGTCAGTCTGCCCTTCGCTTGAGCGTGAAATAACGCCTGCGCTGGTCACGGTAGCAGGCGGTTGCGGCTTGATTATCCGCCGCGTCTTCGTCTTTCGACCTTCGATCAGCGCGCGAACCATCGGGGCGGAAAAGAGGATGGGCCGATCCGTCATGCAGCAATCTCCCGGTGTTCGACGCCGTCGATGAGGTGCCCCGCACGGCGCACGCCAACGCGATCGACGTAAACGACGCGCTCGCCGTGAAATCCGTATCCGCCAGCAAGGTTAAGCCAGCGGCCCTTGGGATGCTGGCGCGCGATCACGTCGCAATTTTGCCAATCGGGATCGTCGCGATCGCGGTCATAGACAGGGAGATACTCACCCCACTGTTTGAAATGGAACGCGCAGCCCGCCGTGGCGCACTGGTCGCGCAAACTGCGAACCCAGTCCGGGTGTATTGGCCGCGCCTTCGAGCCGCTTTCGCCGCCGACAATGACCAGGTCTATCCCGACCCCCCAGCCACACTCGCCGAGTTCATCTTCTTCAAGGCCGGTGAAGGCGTCGAGTACGCTGTGTTTCAGCGCGATATTGTTCAGCGTGATGGGACCGAGCATCGGTTCGATCGAAAGAAACACCTTCGATATACTGCACATCCCCTTGACCTGCAGCAGCTTGATAATGTCCCGCTGGGCTTCGGCCTGGTCGCAGATCGTGATGCCGATCCAGACGTTCGGAGGCACGCCATCGGGGAACATCGCGCCGAGCATGTCGAGCGCATTGCCGATCCGTTTGGTCAGCAGCATCCAGTCGAGCCAGGGCGTCGCGCGGATCGTATCGGCGATCTCGGCGCGCCATTCGTCGGGAACGTGCTTGTCGGCCCAATCAGACAGCGAGCTGCAGAAGACGCGCAGGCGCTCGCCGTTGGCCTCGGCGATGCGGTTCCAGCGGAGCGGCTTCTTGCGGTTGGCCGCGGTCGTTTGCTCACGCGCGCCGCCCGGACCCCAAATGATGGGCGGCTTTCCGGCCTTCTCGCGCGCCGCGTTGACGCGGGCGTTCGTGAACTCGCGCGCATAACAATGATCGCAGGCCCGGCTCACCTCTTGGCAGCCGATCCAGAAATTCATGGTGAGGTCAGCCCACGAAATGCCAGTGCCCTCGCGGGCGAGAAGGTGCGCGACGGCTTGCGGCAGTGGGCGGTCGGCAAGGAGGTGAGCCATCAGTTTGGTGCCCCCGGGTCCAATTGAGCCGCGAGCCTCATCAAAGAGGCGGCCAGAACGCGCGCGCTGTCGGCCGGGAGTTGGCTGATAAAGCCCCTCCCAACGCCTCCGTCATTGTCCGGATCATAGACAATTACGGCGACCCGGCGCTGGCTCGGTTCGGGATGGTCGACCAAAGCGGTGGTGAAGCCGGGGGCGTCCTCAATCAGCACGACACCTTGGGGCATTTGGACCAGTCGCGGGCCGAAGCGCGAGGCCGTGTTGCTAAGCTCCTGATATTCCGGAGTCGGTTGCGGCTTGAGGGGGGTGTCGTCGCTCATAGCCCCGCCTCCGGCAGATAAGGGGCATGCTGATTGGCGCGCCTCCAGTACATATGCTCGTCGCCGCGCATCATAGACAAATGGGCGATGACGTCGTCGGTCGGGCACATCGCCCCGGCCCAACTTTCGGCATAGTAGGCGATCGGGTGCATGCAGAGCGCCGCGAGGATGTGCATTTCTTCGCGCTCCGACGAGGGCCTGATTGCGACCGTCGGTTTCAGCTTGCGGAAAATGTAGGTCACGCCGCTCCGCTTGCTCGTTTCCAAGAACATGCCGGTCAGGAGATATTGCTTGAACTGGCGGTGCCGCAGCATTTCCCCCAGCAACTTGAGCGCGTTGTGCTCCTGCTCGATGCCCCACACATCGGAGCATCCCATAGTGCGCAGGTCGTAGGAGATATGGTGAAACGCGGGCAGCTTCGAGTGTACGACCTTCCCGTCTGGCCGCTCAAGCGCCACGATGGTGCAGCGCCAGCGCCGGGAGTGCCAGCTATTGCGCCATTTCCAGCCCTCCGCATCCTCTTCCGCGGGTTTGCGGTTCAGGATCTCGGCGAGCGGGTAGCTCGGTTCGACGATGAGGCGTTCGCCGTCGAGCGGCATGGGAATGCCGGCCCATTCAGACGCCTTGTCCGCGAGCATCGCAAGCGCATCCCGCGTGTGCGATAGCGGGTCGACCGACTTAACCGCCCGCAGTGCGCGAGACTGCGACCGCCTTGGTGCGGTGGGCCGGGACGCGGGTTGGTTTTGCCTTTGCTTTGCCTTTCGCGCTTCGGCGCGGCGCGCTTGCCGGGATTTGCTCATCTTTTTGCTCCGGTTCGCTGGTCGTGCCAGCAATGATATATTCGGCGGTGGTCTCGTCGAAATCGTGGGCGCGGCGGTAGATCGGGCCCTGCTCGTCCCTGCCGACCTCGATCAGCAGCACGAAGCCGCGACGGATCATGTCCTTGACGATGCGGGCCGATCGCTCGACCTCGTCGGGCTTCGTCGGGTCGAACACGAGCTTGGTATCGCCCGCGCCGACGTTGAGGATACCGACCTCGCCGACGGGGCCGCTGGATTTCCGGGACCGCTTCACGACTGCCGATCCTTGATGGCCTCGTAGGACAGGGCGAGCATGGCGTCGGCGACGCGATAGGCGTTGAACGCAATGCGCTCTTCGATGGTCTGCCCGGCCTGCGCTGCAGCGTCTGACAGAGCTTCGGCGGCAAATTCATTGGCGCCTGCCGACGCAACTTCTGCCGCGGCGAGCTGACCGGCGAACCAGTCGCGCAGCGACATGCCGGGAAACAGCATCGCGTCCCCGAAGGAATCGGTGAAGACATGGGGGAATGCCGGCGGGTTGTAGTGGCTATGAACCTCCTGCTCGCCGTCCGCGGCCGCATTGTAGGTGGCCTCGAATATGTCAGGCTTGCACGGGTAGCGCTCGCCCGCAACGCCAGTTATGATCCAATCACCGGGGCATACGACATGCCCCCCTTCAAGGGTATCGATCCACCCGTGAGCGCGCATTTTGTTGCTGCACTGTTCGCAGTGACGTTCGCCGCTGTCCCCGGGCTTGCGGTAATAGCGGACAACCTGCCCCTCCCAGCCCTTTGCCTTGGCCTCTTCGCTGGACCATGTGCGAGGTTCATCGTTCTCGAATCCCTCGACATCGGCCGCATAATCGGCGGGATGGTCGCCGTTTTTGTACCATTGGCTCGCCTCGATCACGACCGGCTTTTTACAGAATTTCGGCATGTCATTCCTCCGTGCCGCCGCGCGGCCTGATAAACCCCTCGTCGATGAGGCGCCGGATATGTCTCCGGCGTTCGGGCGAGAGGGCTGCGCTGCGCCGACGGGCAAAATCGGCGTTGAGCGCCCGCCCTCTCGCCACGAGCTGATCCAGACTGAGCGCGGGGGTCGGGGGGCGCGAGCGTCTGAACCAGCCGAACATCACTTCACTCCGAGACGGTCCTTGGCCTCGAGGTGCGCCGCGTCGCAGCGGTCGTTGTCAAAGTCGCTGAGCCCCTGAACGTGCCGCAGCCAGTCGGCGTGAACCGCCTTGAGGTCCACCGCCGTCGTTGCGGTGTCGAAGCGATGCACAAGCTCGTCGGCGAGGCTCGGCCCGTCGTTGTTCTCCCCGCTCGGCTCGGGCTCGGGGTCCGGCGCCTTATCCGGCTTGCCGCCCTTCCCCTCGCCTTTCGGCTTTTGCTCGCTCTTCTCTTCGGCTGGAGCGTCGTCACCCTTGCCTTGCTCAATCACCTCGCCGGTGTCGGGGTCGTGGTCCGTGGGGTCGCCATCCTCTTCGCCTTCAGAGAGTTCGTCGGCGCTGGGCAGCGCGACTGGCTCGGGCTCGTCCGCTTCGACACTGAGCACGCGCCCGGTCGATTCCGCGAGCAACGCGTCGTCATCCTCGCGGCCCTCGACGTCGAGGAGGTCGCCGGACATGGGCAGCGTCTTTGCGTGGCGCCGCATCACGGTTTTCTTCGCCATTTCGCCGAACCAGTCGACCCAGGGCCCTTTCGGCTCGATCGGCTTCTTCGTGCGCCTGTCGACCATGCCGAGCGCACCGGTCTTGCTGACCTGGCGAACCTTGTTGATCTCGGCGCGCGACATGACCTCGTAGGACATGGTGCCGTCCATGTAGGTCGCGATCGAATAGGCTGCGACGATGTTCTCGTCGGTCGCCTCTTCGTCGCTCAGCAGCAGGTCGGGCTTGTGGCGCAGCATCCGCTCGGTCCCTTCCTCGTAAAGGAAGGTGCCCCGCTCATATTCGGCGCGGTAAACAACCTTGGCGGTGATGTCGCGAATTTCGCCGGACTGCAGGATTTTCTTCCTGAGCCCGTAGACCATCGGCATATACTGGACGGTCTTGACCGTGACCCAATTGCCGCCCTGGTTGACGCGGTTGTTGAAGATGACAAGCGCGGCCTCCCGCCCGTCGGGCAGCAAGCCATCCTGCGCCGCCTTCATCACCGACAAGAGAAGCGATTGCCGATCCGCGCGCAGCAACTCGGGATTGGCCTGCACCGCCGTGATGATCGTGCGCTGGAACTTCTCCGGGTCGATGTGCGAGGGGAGCGCCTTGCGCAGCTCGCGCGCGCCCTTTTCGAGCTGATAGGCGAGCCCAGCGGGAGTTTGCGGGTCGGGCGCGCGCACCGCGGTCTGTTCGGGGTCGCGCGGCGCGACTTGGGTTTGAGCGTTCATTGTCAGAGACTCCGGATGTGGAAATAGATGCGGCGCGCGGCGTCGCAGTCGGGGCGGGCGCGGTGGGCTTCGGAGAAGGGTTCGCCAACGATATGAAGGTGCGTGTCGGCCAGCGTCGGGGGCCAAGCCCAGCCGTCGGGCTTTTGCGGCAGCGCTTTGACGTGAGCGTGCGCCTTCTGCATGGTGCAGTAGGTCGGCACGAGATTTTCCCACTTGTCGCCCGTGACCCGGGCGCCGTGGATCCGCATCATGCGAATGTCGAATTTGACTTGGTGGCCGACCGCCTCGTCGGCCTGGCCGATCAATTCAACGAATTGCTCGTGCGCTTCGAGGGGTGAGATACCCTGCTCGGCGCACATTTCGCGCGTGATGCCGTGGATCGCGATGACCTCTTCGGGAATGTCGACGTCATTGTTGATGAGAAAATCGAGGCTGGTGATGATCTCGCGGCTCTCGAAATCGACCAGGTCGGCGGCAAGCTCGATCACATAGGGCTGGCGCGGATCGTCCGAGGGCTCGCCCCACAAGGGAATGCCGGTCGTCTCCGTGTCAAAAATAAGCACCTTCATCGTAGATTCCTTTGGTTTCGGTGGGTGTCAGCGGTTGCTCGCCTTGACGGCCTGATAGATTTTGACGCCTTCGATCTGGCGCTCGCCGGCGCGGACGCGCGCCTTCACCGCGGCCTCGATCGCCTCGCGAACCTTCGCGTTGCTCGCGACCTGAATGTAGGCGACGTCATAATCGACGATCTCGGCGACCCATTCGCGGCGCGCCGAAACGGCCGAGCCGAGACTGCCGCGCACGATGCCTTCGTCTTTGGGAGCAGCCACCGCGAGGGGTTCGAACGGTTCCTCCGCTTCGGCCGGAGCCTCCCCCGCCTCGGCGGCACGGGCTTCGGTCATTTCACGGCGGCGCTGTTCTTCCTCCTCGCGGCGGCGGCGTTCCTCGGCGAGGCGCGCTTCTTCGCGCTCGCGCAGGAATTTAGATTGAAGCCCCTCGACATGGCGCTTCGCGGCGTCGAGCGGCGCAATGAGACTGTTCTTGCGGTCGTCAACGACGCGCCCGGCGTCGAGATAGGGGCGCTTCACCTCGGTATGGGTTTCACCGATCATCCCGGTCGCGGCCCGGATTTGCTTTACGAGGTCGCCGCACCGCCCGAGGGTTTCGTCGTTGGTGGCCTGGGCGCGCTCGGACGAGGCGACCAGCTCGTCGAACTTGGCGCGGGTCAGCCCCTTCGCGCGCAGCTTTGCATCAAGCGCCTCGTCGAAATCAATTCCGGCCTGAACGTCGACGGGCGGGCGGTTATCGCCCATCGGCGCAGGGCCGCTGCGCGGCTCGGGGAAGGGCTTGACGTCGGGAAATGCGGTTTGCTGCGACACGGAAATTCTCCTTCAAGTTCAGAACGGCAGCGGGGAATTGAGGGGGTCGACGACGCGTCGGGGATCGGCGAGCGCGCTGTCGGGCGCATGCTCGCGGGCCCAGCGCGCCTTGCGGCACATCATGTCGTGCTCGGCCTCGGTGATGATTTGCCGGGCGCAGCGCGGCCAGACCTGCTCAAGGTCGATCGGCTCTCCGTTGGCCTCGGCTTGCCAGCGCCAGCTACGGTCCATTTCCTCGCCGGTGACGGGATCGTGCGGCGGACCGTACCAGACGCGGATCGCGGCCGGGGCCGCGCCACCGCGGAGCGCGAGGCGATAGAAGCCAGCGGTCGGTATATCGGTGTTGAAGCCCGCAAACGTGCGCCTCGAGGCAGCGCCGGCGGCATAGGGGCGAGACGAGCGCGTCATGCCGCCCGACTTTCCGCATCCAAGGCGGCGGCATGGGCCTGCTCATAAAGCGCCTGCGCCTCTGCGCGCGCCTGTCGAGGGATGCGCCCCGCCAGCACGGCGAGACGGGGATAGTCGGCGAGAGTGATATAGCCGCGGGCGAGGATAGCTTCTGCGGCGTCGATCGCCGCAAGCGTGTCGGCGCAGTTCCAGAGCCGCCGCGTTTCCGCGCTGATGGGGTCTGGCCCCTCGACCTCGGGAAACGCGCGGCGTTCGAGCGCTTCGTCAATCCGCGCTTCGAGCCGGTCAAACCCTGCCGGGGTGCGATGAACAACGCGGCTCATGGCGCGACCGGCAAGGATTGGTCGCACAGTTCGCACGGGATGGCATCGACGCTACGCGCGATAAGCAATGCCGCGGCGCCGAGCACAACGGAAAAGACGAAGACGGCCGAGAGGGCGAGCGCGGCATGAGACCGGCGCGGACCTTTGCCGCGCGTCATGGCTGCTGCCCCAAGATGGCGTAGAGCGCCAGCACATCGAACAGCACGACAGTTGCGGCGATGACCGCACCGATTTGCAGGTCTTCGAGCCGTTCGGCGAGCTTGGCGCGGACCGCGCGACCGTGCGGATCGTTACCGATCAGCGCAGCGGGAAAGCGCTCTGCGATGAAGGCAGCAACCCCTGTCCGCCTCGTCGGCAGGGGTTGCTGGGGGACGGGCCGGAAAGGTGCGCGCTCGCTGTGCGGGGGGGCGGAGGGACGAGCGTTACCGGGATCGAGGCGACGGCGGGCGAGATCGTAGCGCGGCAGGGTCTTCTGACCCGTTGCGTGATCGTTGAACGACATAGCTTCCTCCTTTGCACGGAGGCGCTTTTATCGTTTTACGTTAGTTCACGTCAAGCGGGAATTTATCGTATTCCGCACAATGGCGCTAATCGGTCCTTTTCATCACCATGCGAACACGGCCGATGACCACGAACGGGGTGCGTCCAACAATGACTGGCTTCTGATTCGGTTCCGAAGACATCGGTACCAGCGAAGGCGGATCGGATGCGTAGGTATTGAAGGTCGTCTCGCGCCGCTCGTTCAAAATGGCGTAGGGCTTGCCCTCGATCAGATCGAGTTCGTCGGGATCAACAAGGGCGTAGCCCTCGCTGTCTCCCAGGTCGGCCATGCTCTTGCCGTCCACGCGAACCAGGAAAGAGCGCGGGCCTGCGACGTCTGTAGGGATCGGGAGATATTCTTCAGTCACGGCGACCGCCTCGATCCATTTGCCCGCAGGAATCTCGGCAATGACGGGCGCGAAACGCACCGGGGGCGTCTTTGCAGAGATAATATCGTAGGGCGTGACGCGCAGCGCTTGGGCAACCTGCTGCATCGTGTCGAGCGTGAGGCCAGCGACGCCGGTTTCGATCCTGGCGATCGTCGAATGAGACAAGGGAGGCTCGAGCAGCGCGCCGAGCTCCTCCATCGACATGCCCTTCGACGTGCGGATTTCGCGGATTCGATTTGGTGCATATTTCCTTGCCATTGCCGTTAAATACTAGGTTGGCGCTATCCCGTCCTAACGTCAAACGATAAAAATATCCTTGACGCTCAATTCTCGTTATCCGATAACCCGCGCCGCTATGGACCTGCGCAAAGCCCGTCAGAAAAGAGGCTGGACCCTCGAGCGCGTTGCGGAACTTGTCGGCACAACGCCGATGTCCGTCTCGCGGCACGAAACGGGACAGTCTTTCCCCCGCCCCGATCCCCTCGATCGCTATCTCGCCCTGTATCACGGGGACGTTACCGAAGAGGAAATCAGAGCGACCTACCTCAAAATCCAGAAGGCGCGCGCGGCCCAAGCTCCACCCAAAGAGGAGACCGTACCGTGAGCGACCTGTTGCCATCCCATGACCCCGAAACCGGGGAAATCCTAGAAACCCGCGCCGCGGACGGCGGCAAGCGCTACCCCTCCGTCACCACCCTCACAGACCTGGTTCACATGCTGAACGACGGGCAGTTCAATGCCGACTGCGCGCACGAGTTGCAGGCGATGACCGAGAAGATGGAGCAGCTCGGCATCGACACGGGCGGCAAGATCAAGGGCAAGATCGTCCTGACCATCGACGTCGAGCGCCAGCACGACGGCCTCTATTTCTTCACCCCCGACCTCGCGATCAAACTGCCGAAGGAAAAGGCGCCGCGCACGATCGGCTGGGCCACCGACGATAACCGCTTCACCCCGAACAAGCCCAATCAGGGCAATCTGTTCGGCACCATTCGCGACGTCAATTCGACGCGTGAAGTCCGCGGCTGAGCCGCGCCACCACCCCCCACACGAAAGGGAAATCCATGTCCAACGAAGATGATGCGCCCGAATCCGCCGGCGCAGAAGAGCCCTCGACCCGTAGCACCCTGACCGGGAACGGAGAGGGTACGTACCGCTCGGAAAGCCACGCGCACCACGACCATATCGTCGACCGCACCGGCGAGCTGATGGAAGCATCGTTCAAGGCGGCGGAGAATTTCGTTCGCGCCGGAGCCATGCTGATCAACGACCCCATCACCGGCATCAGCGTCCCGTTCGTGCAGGCGCGCGGTGGGCTCAATCCAATCCGCGCCGACCAGTTCGCCGACTATCGCGACGCTCCGCTGCGCGTGCGCGGCACGGCGGTTCACACGCGCCTCGACAGCTTCATCGACCATGTCAACCGGTTCAAGGGCATAAACACCGCCCTTTTCGCGATAGACAACCCGGCGACGCCCAAACTCTCCGCCGTGTTCGACTATCACGGCGACACCGAGGAAGCGCTGGAACCCGGCCCCGCCTTCGCTCAGCACCGCGCCGAGTACAGTTTCCCGCTCTCGGAGGAGTGGCAGGCCTGGCGGGAGTTCGACGGCAAGAAGATGGACATGGCGCAGTTCGCCGAGTTCCTCGAGAACCGCATCGTTGACGTCGAGGCGGCGACGCCGCTGGAACAGCTCAGCGACGCAACGCGCGACTTCATCAATGCGACCGGTGCAAGGATCGCGACCCCGTCGAAACTCATCGAGTTGTCGCGCGGTCTTCGCATCTATGAGAACTCCGTCGTCAAGGACGCGCGGAACCTCTCGACCGGCGAGGCGCAGATTGCTTTCGAATCCGAGCACACCGACGGCGACGGCAAGCCGCTGAACATTCCCAACATGTTCATCATCTGCATCCCCGTCTTCGCGCGCTCGGACGTCTTCTACCGGATCGCCGCGCGGCTTCGGTACCGAAAGGGCGCCGGGATCCAGTTCTGGTTCGACCTCTGGCGCACCGACCGGGTTTTTACCGACGCCTTCGACGAGGCGCTGGACCAGGTCCGCGAGAAGACCGCGTGCCCGCTGTTCGTCGGCGTCGACGAGGGCGAGCAATCGACGTTCAGCAATCCGGGCGAGCCCGCCCCGGTGTTCTGACCCCTTGGCGCGGCTCTCTGCGACGGGGGCCGCGCCTCATTGCCCGAGGATTTCCAGATGGCTGCCGAGGAGCCAGCGTTAGCATGAGCCGCATACGCTCCGTTCACCCGGGCTTTTTCACCGATGAGGACATCGTCACGGTGTCTATGGCCGCGCGCCTGTGCCTGATCGGCCTCGGGATCGAAGCCGACGACAAGGGCGTCTTCGAGTGGAAGCCGGTCCGCCTCAAGATGCGGCTCTTTCCTGTCGATGCGGTCGACATGGCCGCCCTGCTCGACGAGCTGGTCGAGGCTGGTCTTGTCCGGGACTATGATTTCGACGGTCGCCGCTACGGTGCGATACGGAATTTCCGCAAGCACCAGAAGCCCAAAACCCCCAACGACATCCATCCAGCGCCCGATGAAATCCTCGATTTCGTCGCGTTAGCTGCGCCCATTTCGGAAAAGAAGCGCCGTAAGCCCGACCCATTTCCCCAAAAAGGGGAAAAGCCTCGTCAGATGGAGGATGGAGGATGGAGGATGGAGTCTTCGGTTCCTTCGGAACCGCGTGGCGACGATCCGCCCCAGCACCAGCCCCCAGCCCCGATCGACATAGCGAAATCCATCTTCGACGGCGGCGTCGCCATGCTCAGACGCCAGGGCTTCAGGGAGCCGAAGGCCCGCGAGATCGTCGGCAAGTGGCGCAAACTCGCGGCGAGCGACGGCATCGTGCTCTCCTGCCTCTCCCGCGCCCAATCCGAAAACCCCTCAGACCTCGTCGCGTGGATGATCGCGGCGATCGCCAGCGAAAAAGGAAGGTTGAATGACGAGTCCTCAACCCCCGGCCCCCCTGCCGACCCCCGCGGCCGCACCGAGCGAGCGGCTATGGCTGCGTTTGGTCTCGACCCGGAGCTGGGGCACGACCCCCCTCACTCCGACGCAGCGCGACAAGCTCCCCGCAGTGATCGAAACCGCGCAGCGCTTCCTCATGCCGGCGACGAACGATGATTTCTTCGCGCACCTTGGCCCCCTCCTCACCCTTATCGCGCCGACCGGCATGACCGAGCAGGACCGCACCGAGTGGCTAAGGGTAGCAGCCGACACGCTCAGCGGCGTCCCGGTCGACCTGCTCGCATCCTCGTGCCGCGAGGCCCGCTTCGAGGTCGATCATCCTGCAAAGGTGCTCCGCTTCATCGGCAGCCGGATCAAGGAGGAATGGGACGCCCGCCGCGCTCACCTGGCCCGGCTCGAGCGATTGGCGAACGACGCGCAGCGCGCTCCCGCGACCGCCGCGCGGGCCCTCGAAGACAATTCGCCGCTCGACATGCCCCCGGAAGAAATCCGCGCCCTCTCCCCCGCTCTTCGCAGCATGGCGATCGGGCAGGGCTGGCTCACCCAAGCGCAGATCGACGCGGCCGACGCGGAGCAAAGCGATGCGGCATGAGCACCCCGCCTCCTACGTGTGCCGCCTCTACAACGACCGGCTCTCCCGCTCCGGATCCTCGCTGCGCTGGGTCACGACGCCCGGCGGCGGAATGGCGCTGACCTCGATCGCGAAGCGCCGTGGTGCGCCAGTGGCGGAATCCCGAGACCAAGAAAGGAACCTTTTATGACCGACGAACCCCACCAGCGCTTCACCGTCTCCACGACGAGCTATCTGCGCAACCTGTCGCGCGAGGACCTGTTCGCTGAAACCCTCGCGGTCCATTATCAGGATCCGCCGCGCAAGACGGAAACCGGCACGAGCATATCGCTTCGGTTCCCGATGCTGATCCTCGCCTTCTATCTCGAAGAGCAGCAAGCGGTGGCTGAGAAGGTCGCCGGCATCCTCGAAAAGCACTGGGATGGCGATGCGGGCACCGACGAGCTCGCGGCGCTGCGCAAAGAGGTCGAGGACCTGAGGGCGCAGGGCGAGCGGCAGTCGTCGACGATCACCATCCACCACCAGAATTTTGACGAGATCTACGAGCGAGCCTGCCGGGAAACCGGCGAGTTCGCCGAGTGGGTCCGCAGCATCACGAACCCCCAAGCCGAGCAACGATAGGAGAGTTTCAATGGACCGCCACGAAATGATCAGCCTTCTTCAGCAGGCTCATAACGAAATCATGAGCCTTCGCCACGAGATCGCGGAGCTCGCCCCGAAGGCGCACGCCTACGACACGATTGCAGCGGTGACCCGCATGAAGCCCGCACCCGAGCAGGGCTATACGGTCGATCTCGCTTGGCGCCTCGCTAAGGCAGTCGAGGAGTTGGACGCCGAACGCGAGGCCGAACGCGTGCCGGCCGAGGATGGCGCGTGATGGGCGATCTAGCCCCCGGTCTCGAACGTGCTGCCCAATGGCATGACGCGCGTTGCAAAGGCCCCGACGTGTTCGAGCAGGAATTGCACGAGGTCAGCGCGAAGGCCCTGCGCCATCTGGCCGCGAACCCCGACGCCACCGATATGCAGGCGCTTGACGCGGGACAGTCTGCCGAGGGCCGCAGCAATGGGGCGGGGGAGGATGTCGACGGGTTCGCCGCTTTCGACATGGGGTATGCGTTCGGCCTGTCCCTTCGCGGGCAGACGATGGAGGATAGCAGGGCGGTAGGTCGCCTCTTGTGGTCGGGCACCTTCAAGCCGCTCCACGAGCATATTAAGGCCGTGATCGATGAAACCGGCTTCGACAGCTTTCAAAGCGCTGACAATGGCATCGTCCAGTGCAAGCGCATCATCCGGGATGCCTTCGCCCGCCTCGCCGCCCTCTCCGCTCCCCAAGGCGAGGTGGAGCGGTTGCGGGCCCGGATCGGAACGCTCGAAGATGCCCTGACGAAAGCCGGTGAATGGCTGGACTATGAAAACTCACCGATGGGGCCAGCGGAAACCAAGGCCTATCATCGATTGATGGCACAAATCGACGCCGCCCTCGCTCAACCCGAAGGAGACGCGCGGTGAGCCGCCCCGTCCCTTTTGGTGGCTCACAAAGGACGGCGACAAGTCGTGCCTTGAACTCTACGAGCGCCACTACAGCGCCTATCGCTATGTCGACGGGCGCGAGCGGTATCAGTTCGTCGGCCCAGGCGAAAGCATCGTTCTCCGCTCCTTCGACGGCGATGCCTTGTTTGTCTGGCGGCGATTCATCGATGACGCCATTCCGAAGCAGCGGGGCGTCAACTGTGCGATCTTCCGCAACGAGGGCCCGCTCCTGTCATCCGAGCTTATCCGACAGGCTGACGCCATTGCTGACCTCATCTGGCCTGGTGCGCGGCACTATACCTACGTCGATGCGGCGAAAGTCCGGTCAACTAACGCTGGGGCCTGCTTTCTACATGCCGGGTGGCGCCGGTCCGGAACGACGCAAAGCGGAAAGCTCATCATTGAGCGGCAATGCCCCTCGTGCAACTTGTAGGGGAGAGGCGCAGTGACTGACGCTATTCCCACCGCTCTCGCACATCTCGACGCCGCAATCGCAGCGCTTTCCTATGAGGAAGCAGTCCGAATTGATCCGCGCACAGGCGCCGAATCCGAAATCCCGGCGATTGAATGCTGCATCGCGCAGGAGTTGGAGCGGATCGAGCGCCAATTGCACCCCCGTGGCTCGCGGCCAACGATCATCGGCGCAGTCGGCGAGAGCATCACGCAAGCCTTCATCGAAATCATTGCGGCGCACAACGCCCTCAAGGGAGGCGATCATGGGTGAATACGCGATCGTCGGCCCGGCCCTCTTCGTGATGGAGACCATCCCGGACTTAGCCGCGCCTGTCCTGCACAGAACCGGCGAGCGCGCCGGCGCCCCGGTCGACCCGCCCGAGGTCTGGATTGAACTACACCTGACCTATGTGCGCCTCGACGGCCAGCGCGTGAGCGGATGGCACGAGGACGGAACATATTTCAGCTTCCGGCCCCACCTCATCAATCGCTGGAAGATTCGACGGGCCGCACGGGCCTGGCAGCGATCGCGCGCGAAAGGCGCTCCGGCGTGACCGATCCGTTCCTGATCGAGGGCCCGGCGCTCATCAGTTTCTCCGGCGGCAGGACCAGCGCCTACATGCTCTGGCGCATCCTACAGGCGCACGGCGGGACGCTGCCCGATGACGTGCATGTGTGCTTTGCCAACACCGGCAAGGAGCGTGAGGAAACGCTGCGCTTCGTCCATGAGTGTGCGACGCGATGGGGTGTCCGGGTGCGGTGGCTGGAATTTGTGACGGAGCGTAAGAGTGCCGGGCCAGAAGGTCGAATCCAGGAGGTTGGATACAATAGCGCTAGCCGGGAGGGTGAGCCGTTCGATCGGCTCATTGCTGAAAAGCAGGCAGTCCCGTCGACGATCCGGGGCCGGTGGTGCACTGACTATCTCAAGGTCCGCACCTTGCAGGACTTCATGGCTCTGCACGGCCTTGGGCCCGGCCAATATGTCGAAGTCATCGGCATTCGCGCCGACGAAGCCGACCGCGCTCGCAGGCTCCGGGAAAAGGAGCGCAATGCCAGCCGCAAGATTGAGACCCCTCTTATCGCCGCTGGAATCAGAAAAGATGACGTTCTCGGCTTCTGGAAGAGGCAAGACTTCGATCTCCAACTGCCGCGCGGCTACGGCAACTGCGATCATTGCCCGTTTGTCGGATTGAAAAACCGGGTCGCTCGCGCGCGCTTTGATCCTGCGGGCACCTTCTGGTGGGCCAAGCACGAGAAGGATCGGAATTTTGCGATGGGCCGCGAAAGCGTCGTCGAAATCCTCGGCATGGTCGCTCAATCGCCAGAACTCATTCCCGATGACTATGCGGACGCCGAATGCGGCCTCTGGTGCGCAGGAGAGGCGGCGTGAGAACGACAGGAGATTGCCATGCCACGCGGTGACGGACTGCCCAGGTTCGGTGTCAGGGCCGAGGAAATCAAGCGCAGGATGCGCGAGATACGCCGCCGCCAAGAAAAGCGCGCCGAGAAGGAGCAGCGCCGCGCCGCCGAAACCACGCCATGACACGCCGATACACCATCGACGCCTTGCCCAAGCCGATCGTCGAAGCGGACTGGTCTCCTGTCCATGAGCATGACCTGAGCCCCAACGTTCCCGCCGGCGTCGCACCCAACGACATCGTCGCCCTCTCATGGGGCATGAAGACCCCTCTTGCATGGGCCTACGCCGCGCGCCGAGCTGGCCCGGCGCATCTGCTGTCGTGGCGCGGCGCGGTGGCGTACCGGGTCCGGCGTAGCCGGATCGCCGAGAAGGTCGAGCACGTCCGCGACGAAATCGCGGCCGACACCGGCGCGCATCGTCATCACTGCCATTGGCCCGGCTGCAACGCCGACGTGCCACCAGCGGCATGGGGCTGCAAGCAGCACTGGTACGCCCTGCCCAAGCCGATCCGCGATCGGATATGGGCGACCTATCGCCCCGGGCAGGAGCGGAGCAAGACTCCGAGCCGCGAATATGTCGAAGCGGCGCGCGCGGCCCAGGACTGGATCAAGGCGAACCACCCGCCCGAAGCCGATCTGTTTGGAAGGGAATAGACATGACCCCGCTCGAGCGCGCCGCCGTTGCACTCGCGAACCATGATGCTAGGCAGGTCGATGTTCCGGAAATCGCATCAATCGATGAATTCCGGTTTGAGCATGACAGGGCGGGCTATCTGGCATGCGCCCGCGCCGTCCTCGAAGCGATCCGCGAACCGGATGATGAACATGCCCGGCAGATTGCAAAGCGCAACGTGTGGGAATGCAATCCAGCCGATATTGGCGGGATTTACACAGCTATGATCGACGCCGCCTTGGAGGAATCCTGATCATAGGACTTGCCAAAGGAAAAGGGCGCCGAGTTTCCCCGACGCCCTTCCTCTTCGTCCCTGTGGGCCGAGACGTCGATTAACAGCCTCGCGCAGCGCCGAGCCGCGGGACGCCTTTTTCGTGGCGCAGCCGCTCGAGCAGCGATGCGGGGAGCGGATCGCGATCTTCACGGAGCACAAGGCTCGGGCCATCGGCCGCGAGACGCATCGGCTCGACCTTGAACACCGAAGCGACGAACTCGAAGAAGCGCGCCGCGGCGCGCTCGATCGGGGCGACGATATGCTCGGTGAAACTCGCCGCAACCGCGAACACCGCGCTGACAATCAGCACTCGGAAACTGAAAGAACGCATGTCTCTCTCCTTGATCGCCCCGGCGGGATTGTCGGGGTGTTGCGGGCCTCCCACCACGCTCGAACGGCTCGCCGTCTCGTCGAGGCTTTCGCCTGGCTCGATCCCTGACCACGGAGGCTAGGAACCTCGGTGGCCTGCCGGGTGCGCTGGCGGGGCGCGTGCTGAGCACCTGATGGCGACCCTATAATCGCCGCTGGGGGCCTTGCGAGCCGTACCAGACGCCCCTCTCGGGTATCTCGATGCAGGAGCGGGATTCGAACCCGCGACCTCTTGGTTATGAGCCAAGCGAGCTACCGGACTGCTCTACCCTGCGAGCGGCGGAGGCTATCGCGCCCCGACTATTTACGCAATCCGTTAAATCTGGCAGAGGAAGTGCATGCGCCCCCTACCGCCTTCCGAGAGCAATTTCGGCTTTGCGCCGGACCAGGACGGTCTTGGCGCGTGGGTGCACGAAACCTTCCTCGAGGACGACGCCGAGCTCTACAATCCGGATCACGCCCATCTTCGCGACGCCTCGATCGGCTGGCTCTGGACCGACGAGCCCGCGACGCACCGCGGCCGAATCATCCTCGGCGAGGCCCGGCTCGTCCCTCCCCCGCAAGAACGCTGGGGCAGCGCTATGGCGCACCACCAAATACGAAACTGGTTCGGCCACGCGCCCGATTTCATCATCACCATATCGGCGGTATGGGCCCGCGACCTCGACGACGCGAATTTCTGCGCGCTGATCGAACACGAAATGTTCCACTGCGCTCAGGCCCGCGACCAGTACGGCGAACCCAAGTTCTCGCGCGACGGCCGCCCCATGTTCGAGATGCGCGGGCATGACGTCGAAGAGTTCATCGGCGTTGTCGAGCGCTACGGCGCCGTCTCGTGGGACGTTGCGCGCCTCGTCGCCGCGGCCGAGCGCGGACCGACCGTGGCGAAAGCCTCGATCGCACAAGCCTGCGGCTCGTGCCTGATGAAGCGGGCCGCGTGACATGGCGGGCAAGGCGAACAAACCCGACAAGGTGCGGCTCACATCCGAGCAAAAGCATTTCATCGTGGGCCAGCTCGCCTGCTACGTGCGCATCCCCGAGGTCATGGAAGAGTTTGAAAAGACCTTCGGTTTCGCAGTCAGCCGCAACCTGGTCGGCCGATACGATCCAACACGCTCGTGGAATCGGGAGCTGAGCGAAGCCCTGACCAACCTCTTCTACACGACGCGCAAGAATTACGAGAACAGCCTGCTCGGGATGCACCCAATCTCGAAGCGGATCTATCGCATCGACAAGCTCGGCAGCATGTTCGAGCGCGCATACGACAAGGGCAATCACCCCTTCGCCGCGAACCTGCTCAAGCAAGCCGCGGACGAAATGGCAGAAATGCCCGGCGCGAAGCAGGGCAAGGGCCGCGGCGCGCAGGACGACCAGGCCCCGGACGAAGGCGCGGGCTACGATGGCGCCGACGTCGAGGTCGACACGATGCGCCAGATCCTCGGCGACGCGATCGTCACGGCGCTGAACAAGTCGGCCAACGCCCCGACGTCCTCGACGAAGCAGTAGGTCGGGCCCGACGTGTCGCGGGTCGAAGACGCCCTCGCAGAGCTCGGGAACGGATTGCGCGCGATCGAGGGCTTCGATCCCGCCGTCTTCGACATCGACCGCCTGATAAGCGAGTTGCCCGAGGACACAGTGCGCCGTCTCGTCGCCCCGGTCATGGCGGCGATGGAATGGGAGCGGACCCACAAGTTCGACCTGCTCTTTCCCGACGAGGGCGAGTACCGGCGCGAGCTATACCCAAGGCACCTCGAGTTCTTCCGCGCCGGCGCGACGCACCGCCAGCGGTGCTTCATGGCCGCCAATCGCGTCGGCAAGACGGTCGCAGGCTCGTACGAGGTCTGCGCGCACCTCACCGGCGCCTACCCGCACTGGTGGGAGGGGAGAACCTTCCGGACCCCTACCGACATTTGGGCGGCCGGCGACACCAACGAAACGACGCGCGACATTATCCAGAAGGAGCTGCTCGGGCAGATCGACTATACCAGCGGCGCCAAGCGGTTCGACGGAACCGGCATGATTCCGCGCGATCGGATCGGCCGCATCACATGGAAGCAGGGCGTGCAGGACCTCGTGGACACGGTGCTGGTCAAGCATCGCTCCGGGAAATGGTCGCGGCTCTCGCTCAAATCCTATGACCAGGGCCGGCGCGTCTTCCAGGGCACCGCGAAGCACGTCATCTGGCTCGACGAGGAATGCCCGCTCGGGGTGTACGAGGAATGTCTCTACCGCACCGTCACGACCAACGGGCTCGTCATGCTGACCTTCACCCCGCTGCTCGGGCTCAGCGAAACCGTGATGCAGTTCATGCCCAGCGACATGCGCCCGGGCGGTTAACGGATATTTGACCCTTTCCCGATTCCGCGAATTATCGTATTCCGATACCCCGACGCAGAGGCGCGGGACACGGAGGGCAGTATGGCGGGGCAGACTGAGCGCATTATCTTCAATCGGGAAGCCGATGAAGACGTCTTCGTTCAATATACCGAGACGCTGACAGAGCCCGGCATGACCAAGCCGATGAAATTCCAGCGTTCTCGCCTGCCCGAGGATGGCGTGCACCTGCAAATCTCGGGCACGGCCACCGAAATGGAGATCGTGGTGGAGCGCTCGACCAACGATCCCAACGGCCCAAATCCGAATTGGGCTCCCACGACCGTCGAACCTATATCGGGCGACCTGTCGGCCGGCATCGCCCCCTTCCGCTTCTCCGAGCCCTGCCGGGCTTACTGGCGCGTTCGCGTCGTCACCCTTGAGGGCGGCAACATCATCGTCGTGCTGACCGGGGAGCAGCCCAAGTGACCGTCGCGCTACGCCACGGCCTGCTCGAAACCAGAGGTCTTGAGGTCGACGGCCGCGGCATCGACCGCCTCATCGCGCAGAAGCTGCTCGACGCTGGCGAACTCGCCACCGAGACGATGGATAAGCTTGAAAGCACCGCAGAAAACGAGGGGCTTTCGCTGATCGGCACGGAAAGCGGGCTGGACGCACAGGCCGAAATGGACGCCCGCGCAAAGATCGCGGACCTTAACGCCGTTCAGGACGCATTATCAGGTCTCCCCGATAGTCTGCACTATCAGGCGCCGACGAGTTCGACGGTCTCCGGTTTCGATATGGATTTTCGAGCGGGCCAAGGAGGAACATCGCCTGTCGCTGGTACAATCCACGATTACACTGATGCAAGCAGGACGTGGCAGCTCGATAAAGTCGGTGGTAGCATCGGAACCGGTGGCTATGTGCTGGGCCTGCGCCGAGCGAATAATCATATCCGCCGCCCCGACAAGCCGGGGACCTATGTCAGCGAGGCGGGCTTCCTGCGCTGCTCTTACGACCGGTTCACGGAGACGGCTGAGGTTACCGGCTCAATCAGCGGTAATGTCCTCACCGTCACAGACGTGGCTTCGGGCGCGCTCGCGGTCGGTAGTTTCGTCGAGGGCTCGGGGGTTGAAGAAGGAACGACGATTGCTGCACTTGGTACCGGAACTGGCGGTACCGGAACCTACACTGTCGCGGTTCGGGGAAATTCCGCCGCCGCGCAGACGGTCGCGAGCACGACGCTGACCGGTAAGACGAAATCGGAAGTCTTGGCATTCTACGTTGATCAGACTGGAGGGTTCGGCTGGTCTACCGATCCGGCCAAGATGACGACAGCGAAGGCTAACGGCGCGAGCTATGCTTTCCAGTTGACCGCCAGCAACGAGCAGCAGTTCCTCCTATCGCTGACCTCGGCATCGGGGCAGGTGCTGACAATCCAGGACGCGGTAAGCGGGACGCGCACCGACTTCGTCACGCCGGCTGGCCAGACCAGCGGAATGCGCTTTCAGGCAACGGCGGGCGGGATCGACCTCGCGCCCGCGGCGAACCAGCCGATCACTATGCGAGGCCGCGCTGTCCCCGACGCCAACAACAGCTACTACCTCGGGACGTCAGCGGCAAACTGGCTGCGTGTCTATACAGATGCGGTTTATGTCGGAAGCACAAAGGTGCTGGGGGCGCAGCAGGCAGCCATTGCGGACAGCGCTGGCGGCGACGAGCAGGCGAAGATCAACGAGATACTCGCGGCCATTCGTGCGCACGGGATTATCGCGACATGACCGCTCAACCCGACCTCCACACCAAAGGAGGCCGGTGATGGCTGGGGCCATCACAAATTCCCGCTATCTCGTTCAAGCAGGGTGGCGCGACGTGCCCCATCTTTCCGAAGCCGTGCGCCTCGAGCTTGAGAAGGAAACTCCGCCGCACCAGCGCAAGGCCCGCATGGAAGGCATCCCCTCGCTCGGCGCCGGCGCGATCTATCCGATCGAGGAAGAGGTCTTCGTCGTCGATCCGTTCCAGATCCCGCACTATTGGCTGCGCAGCTACGGCCTCGACGTGGGCTGGAATCGAACCGCCGCCATATGGGGTGCGCGCGATCCCGATCAGGACGTCGTCTACCTCTACTCCGAGCACTATCGCGGACAGGCCGAGCCGTCGGTTCATGCCGCGGCGATCAAGGCGCGCGGCGACTGGATACCCGGCGTCATCGACCCCGCCGCCAATGGGCGCAGCCAGATCGACGGGCAGCGCCTCCTTGCGAACTACATCAATCTCGGGCTCCACCTCATATCGGCCGAGAATAGCGTCGAGGCCGGCATCTACGACGTGTTCGAGCGGCTTTCGACCGGGCGCCTCAAGGTCTTCCGCACCCTCACCAACTGGCTCGCAGAGTATCGCATCTACCGTCGCGACGAGAAGGGGAAGGTCGTCAAGGCCAACGATCACTTGATGGACGCGACCCGCTACTACGTCGTGAGCGGGATCAAGCGCGGCATCCGCCGCCCGGTGCAAGCCATCACCACCGAACCCGGCGCGCGCGGCGCGGCCGACCCGATCGCAGGATATTGAGCTATGGCGAAGCGCCCTAAACCCGACCCGGCGACCGAGCAGGAGCGCGAGGAGAAGCTGCAACAGGGAATGCAGGCCGTGATCCTCGAGCTTGAGCGCCTGCTTGCCGAGCAGATTTCGGCGCGCGTCAATATCGAGACGCGGTGGATGGAGGATCTGCGCCAGCTCCACGGCATCTATGAGCCGAATATCCAAGGCGCGCTTGAGAATGATTCCGAGCGCAGCAAGGTCTTCGTCAACCTGACCCGGCCCAAGACGCTGGCGTGGGAGGCGCGGCTCACCGACCTCCTGTTCCCCGCCGATGACCGCAACTGGGGCATTCAGCCCACGCCGGTGCCCGACCTCGACGACGCGGCCAGGAACGCTGTGGCGCAGATCGAGCAGGCCGAAGTGCAAATCAAGGAACTGGTCGAGCAGAACAACGCGATGGCCGACCAGCAGGCTGACCCCGAGCAGGCCGATCCCGACGCCGCGCGGCAGCAGGAGGTCGCGGCCCAAATGGCCGAGCTTGAAAAGCAGCTCGTGCCGCTCAAGAAAGCGTTCGCCGACGCCCAGCGCATCCTCGACCAGGCGAAGCGCCGCGCCGAGCTCATGCAGCGCGAGATCGACGACCAGCTCACCGAAACCAATTATGCCGCCGTGGCGCGCGACGTGATCGGCGACGCGTGCCGGCTCGGCTCGGGCATCATCAAAGGGCCCGTCACGATGCGCGCGAAGCGCGGCTCGTGGCAGCCGGTCGTTGGCGAGGACGGAGCGCCGATCGCTGGCCAGTATGTCCTTGAGCGAGCCCCAGACCCGCGTCCCGGGTGCCGCCGCGTCCATCCGATCAACTGGTTCCCCGACATGTCGGCGGCGTGCATGGAAGAGTGCGAATTCACCTTCGAGCGCCACCCTGTCAACAAGATGCGTCTGCGCAAGATGACCCGCGAAATGGGGTTCCGCGAAAACGTCGTTCGCGAGATTCTGCGCGACTCCCCGCGGCATGAAAGCGCAATTTCCAATAACAATCTCAATGACATGCGCCTCATCGAAATGGACGCGCCCAACGCCGCGCTCCTGCCCGACCGCTACATCGTGTGGGAGTATCACGGCGCGCTTTCGGTGGAGCAGATCGCCACCGTACTGCGCGCGATCGGCAAGGATGACGAAGCCGAAGAGATCGAACGGGAGGATGATACCCTCGCCGAGCGCCGCGTCGTGCTCTATTTCTGCCAGGGCCGGTTGCTCAAGATCGCGCCCGACTATCCCCTCGACAGCGGCGAAAGCCTCTATAGCTGGTTCCCGTTCGAGCGCGGCGAGGCCACCATGCTGGCGGCGATCGGCGTTCCGCGCCTCATGCGGCAGGTCCAGTCGATGTTCAACTCGTCGATCCGCATGATGATGGACAATGGCGGCTTGTCCGCCGGGCCTCAGATCATCGTCGACAAGTCGCAGGTCGAACCCGAAGACGGCAACTGGAAGCTGCGACCGCGCAAGGTCTGGATCCGAAAGGGGAGCGACGTCTCGCCGCAGGGACAGGGCCCGTTCCAGGTCGTCAACATCCCGGTCAACCTGCAGCAGCTCATGGTCATCGTCGATTTCGCGCTCAAGATGATCGACGAGGTCGTCTCCATGCCGCTCATCGCGCAGGGCGAGCAAGGCGCGCACGTCACGCAGACCAGTTCCGGCATGTCGATGCTGTTCAACAGCGCGAACGTCATCTTCCGCCGCGTCGTCAAGAATTGGGACGACGACATCACGTCGCCCTTCATCACGCGCTTCTTCGACTGGAACATGCAGTTCAGCGACAAGGAGGCAATCAAGGGCGACATGCAGACCGAGGCGCGCGGCACGTCCGTGCTTCTGGTCCGTGAAATCCAGTCGCAGCAGCTTATGGCGATCACGGACAAATGGTCGACGCACCCCGTCATCGGACCCGCGATCCGTGTCTATGAGACGCTGCGCATGACGTTGCAGGCGATGGCGATCAACCCGGGCGACGTTCTGGTCGAGCCAGACGAGTTCGAGGCTCGCGTCAAGCAGATGGCGGAGTCTCAGCCACAATCGCCCGAGGAAATCCGGGCCGCGGCGCAAATCGAGGTCGCCACCATCACCGCCGAGACCCGCCGCTCCGAGGGCGAGTTGCAACGCGAGATCGCCGAGATGAACCGGCAGACCGAAATTCTCAAGCTCATCCAGAAGGATGGCGTCGACATGGCGAAGGTGCAGGCCATGCTGGATTCGATGAAGATGCGAACCGATAGCGACGAGCGTAAGCTCGCGGCCGAGATCGCGGTCGAGGACCGTAACGCCGCGCGCGCCGAAGCGATGGGACGCGAGCCCACCGGATCGGGCGGCGCGATCAGTGCCGGGACGGTTGCGGCATGAGCGCCCCCCTGACCTGGCGCGTCGTCGAGGCGAAGGCGACGCAGCGCATCGAGGAGCTGCGCGACCAGCTTGAAAAGGCGACGGGCGAGGCCGTGCCCATGTTGCAGGGCCAGATCGCGGGCCTCCGCTACATCCTGACGCTCGATCGCACCGTCACGCAATCCGGTAACATGATTGGCGACACCCCCGAAGATTGACCCCCCAGCACGAGGAATCTTGACGCATGACGATAAATTCGGCAATTACTGACCCCAGCGACGACGCTGACGATTTCGACAAGGCGTTCGACGAAATTGCGTCTGGCGACGCACCCCCGGCTGATGATGCTGCGGGTAGCGACGACCAAGACCCGGTTTCCGACACCGATCCGGAATCGCCGCCCCCGGCTGATGATGCTGCGGGCCAAGAGACCCAGGCTGCAGGCCAAGAAGCGCCCCCGGCTAAGGTCGAACCTTCCGACGACATTTGGGCAAATGCTTCGCCAGAGCTGCGCACCGCGCACGAACAGCAGGTCCGAGACCTCACGTTCAAGCTCGAATCTCAAAAGGGCAGGACCAGCGCGCTCGATCGCAAGCTGGATCAGCTCATGAAGCAGTTGAACGGTGGTCAGGGGGGCGGTGGCCCGGCAGAGGCGACCAGCGACGACGGGAAAGGCTCTGAATCCGGGGCTCAAACCGATGAAGCGCTGACGCAGTTCGCCGAAGATTATCCCGAGATTGCCGGTCCGGTGCTTGGGATCATCGAGGGCCTCAAGGCTCAGGTGGAGCAGCTAAGTCAGCCGGTCCAGTCTCTCGCGGAAGCGCAGAGCCAGACCTTCAAGGCGCAGCAGTACGACATCCTGGCCCAACGTCACCCCGACTGGCGCGAATTGTCCACCGATGAACGCTGGGGGGGCTGGATCCAAACGCAGCCGCGCGCGGTCCAAGAAGCCTTCCAACGCAACATCGACGTCTCGGATGGCGAGGAAGCGGCTTGGGTTATGGGCCTCTTTAAACGCGACATGGGGATCGAAGCATCATCCTCACCAGCGCCGACCCCGACCCCGACGCCAACTCCTTCACCCGCTGACACGCGCCGCCAGAAGCAATTGGACGCCGCGCGAGACGGAGGGGGCAATGGGGGCGCGAGTGTCACCAATGAAATCCCCGACGATTTCGACGCCGAGTTCGATCGCATCACCGCTCTGAAGCAGCGGCGCGGGTCTTCTCGATAGGTTAGCCGGAGCGGGCAAGCCCTCCGGCAACGGGGGGTTTTCCCATGACTCGCACCGCTTACGGCGATATTTCGCAGCGCACCGCGGCCCACGCCTACAACACCATGCTCGAACATGCCGAGCCGGTGTGCGTGCTGGGTAAATTCGGCGATACCAAGCCGATCCCGCGCAACAAGGCCGAGACGGTCAAGTTCCGTCGGCCGATTCCGTTCACCGCATCCACGACCCCGCTGCAGGAAGGCGTCACGCCCAATGCGCGGCAGATGCTCTATGAAGACGTGCCGGTCACGCTCGAACAGTATGGCGACCTCGTCGTCATCACCGACAAGGTCAACGACCTCTCGGAAGACCCTGTTCTGCGCGACGCGTCGGAAATGGCCGGCGAGAACGCGGGCCGCACGCTCGAGCAGATCATCTACGGCGTGGTAAAGGGCGGCACCTCGGTCTTCTATGCCAACGGCTCGAGCCGCGGCGCGGTCAACACCGCGATCAGCCTCAACAAGCAGCGCAAGGTCACGCGCTACTTGAAGGCGATGAAGGCCAAGAAGTTCACCAAGATCCTCGGCGGGTCGGTGAACATCGGCACCAAGCCGATCGAGGCCGCCTACATCGGTGTCGCGCACACCGACCTCGAGGCCGATATTCGCGGTCTCGCGGGCTTCACCCCGGTGGCCGAGTACGGCCAGCGCCAGGTCATCAGCGAGTATGAAATCGGCTCGGTCGAGGACGTGCGCTACATCCTGTCGCCGGACCTTGAAGCCTTCGCCGACGCCGGCGGCACTGCGGGCAGCTCGGTCGAATCGACCAGCGGCACCAACGCCGACGTCTACCCGGTGCTCTATTTCGGCATGCACGCCTTCGGCCTGACCCCGCTCAAGAACAGCAAGGGTCCGGACATGAAGAGCAACATGGCGATGACGCCGACCGTCATCAACCCGGACACCGTCGACAAGTCGGACCCGCTCGGTCAGCGCGGCTACGTCGGCTGGAAGACCTGGTTCGCGGCCGTCCGCCTCAACGAGACGTGGATGACGCGCCTCGAGGTCGCGGCGACCGCCCTCTAATCGTGACGGGGCGGCGTCTCTGACCCGCCCCGTTTCGGTTTCTCGAACCGAAAGGAGCCTGTCATGGCAAATGGTTTCAAAGCGGGCAGCTACACCGGCACCGGCGCTGCCATCACTATCGAGCTGGGCTGGGTGCCCGATTTCGTGATCGTCTGGAACGCGACCGACGGCGACGCCCGTTGGGAATGGTTCAACGGCATGGGCGCGGCCGACGCGCTCGCGATCGCGAACCACGATTCGACGCAGCTCAGTCTCATCACGAGCAACGGCATCGACGCGTTCACCGGAACCGCGGGCGACAAGTCCGCGGGCTTCACGGTCGGTTCGGCCCTGTCCGAATCGGCCAAGGTGTTCCGCTACGCCGCCTTCCGCGCCGTCGACTGACGCGGCGCCGATCCTCGCCCGGGCTCTCCTTTGCACGCCGGAAGCCCGGGCGAGCCATCGTTGAATGACGTGCAGGAGACCCCCCATGCCGAACTACGACAGCATTCTCGCGAAGCATGTCACGCAGGAAAATCCCGCTGTGACCTTCATCGTTCGCGGCGAGGGCACGACGACTGTTCCCAAGCCTGCGGTTGAAGGCGACCAGGTCGTCATCCCCTACAATACCCCCGTCACCCTGCCCCGCTCCTATTTCGACGTCGTGCGTGGCGCGGGCTTTGACGCAACCCTTCTCTCGGACGGCGACGAACCGTCCGAGGCGCCGGAAGCGCCCGCCGAGACGCTGGGGGGCGGATCGGACGCGAGCGCGGGCGGGAGCGGGAACGAGCCGGGCTCCGGCAACTCCGCTCCCGCCTTTGACGCCGACGCCGTCATCGCCGGCAACGTCGGTGACGTCGTGGCGCGCCTCGCGGCTTTGAGCGACGCGGAACTCGCTGCGGTAAAGGCTGCGGAGATCGACCGCGAAAAGCCGCGCTCCAGCGTCACCAAGGCGATCGAGGCCGAAATCACGGAGCGCAAGGCCAAAGCGGCTGAGCAGTCGGGAGACGGCGCATGAGCGGCGACACCTTCAAGGTGGCGCTCGGCGACGCCACCAACGCCCAGCTCCGCTACTACGCCGAAGGCGTGCTCAACATCGACGGCATCAAGCCGGTGGGCCAGAGCAACGCCTTCCTTATTTCCAAGATCAAGGGTGTCCTCGGCGAGGAAGTCGAACAGATCGAACTGCCGTCGACTATGAAGCTCCTCGGCGCGACCTCTGCCCCTGCCCTCGACGTTGCCCCCGCTGGCGAAGGCGGACTCCCGGCTGGTCCGGAGAGCCGCCACTTTCGATACGATCCCAAAGTCGAGATCGAAATCCAGAACAGCAACGACAAGACCCGCTCGCGCGATTGCTACATCAACTGCAACGGCGACGTGCTGCAGGTCCAGCGCGGCAAGCGGGTGAAAATCCCGTACCGCCACTATCTCGTGCTGGTCGATGCGGTCGAAAAGGTCGCGCGCGACACCGACGAGATCAACCCGATCACGCACATGCCGGTCAAGGAATGGGTGGAGCAGCCGAGCTATCCCTTCTCGGTCTTCTCGCTGCCGAGCGAGGAGGAAATCGCCGCCTGGCACAAGCGCATGGATAATGTCGAGTTGCGCGCCGGGCCCGAGCCCGCCCGGGCTGCAGCCTAGTCATGGCAACCCTGCTTGAGCTGGTGAACCACACCGAACGGGAGAGCGGGACGGTCAGTCAGACCTCCCGCCTCTCGACGGTTGTGGGTGCCACCGGCAGGCAGGAAAAGATCGTGCAGCACGTCATCGAGGCGTGGCGGCTGATCCAGAGCGAGCGAACCGATTGGGCGTGGATGCGCCGCACCGCGACGCTCGACCTTACGATTGACCAACTCACATACGGCCCTGCGGATTTCGTGCCGGCCATCTCGAATTTTGGTCGCTGGGAGCGCGGCGCGGATCGGCGCCATCGCTCCCCCTTCTCCATCTATGACGACACGATCGGCCGCGCGGACGAGTCCGAACTCTTCTGGCTCCCCTATGACGACTGGTCGCGCCAGTATGATTTCGGCTCGCACGATGCGAACCGGCCCCGCTATTTCAGCGTAGCGCCGGATCGCAAGCTGTGCGTCGGCCCGAAGCCCGACAAGGAGTACAAGCTCCGCTCGGCCTACTGGCTGCGCCCCCAGATACTCGCGGCCGACGCCGACGAGCCGATCTGCCCCCTCGAGCATCACATGATCATCGTCTGGCGCGCCCTCATGCTCCTTGCGGGACATGATGAGGCGACCTTCTCGCTCGCCGACGCGCAAGCGAAATACGCCGCATGCTTCCGTGCGCTCGCGAACGATCGCGACGATTACATGGAGCCATGATCCGTGTCGCAGAGCGCCAGCACTTACGCATTTGCCGGGGGGCTCGACCTGGTCAGCGCCGCACTTGCGGTCCCGCCATCGCGCCTCATTGCCGGGATGAACTATGAGCCCTTGGCCGAAGGCTACGGGCGGGTCGACGGGTACGAGCGCTTCGACGGCAGGCCCTCGCCTTCCACGGCGTCCTATTGGCTCCTGCCCTTCGACGGCGGCGCGATCGCCATCACTGCGGGCACCGACATAGTCGGCGGCACGTCGGGGGCGACGGGACGCGTTATCGTCGAGCCCGTCGATTTCACCGGCTCCTGGGGCAGCGGCACGGCCGCTGGAACGCTGATCCTCACCAACGTCTCAGGCGATTTCGTCGATAACGAGGAAATCCGGGTCGCTGGCGTCGCTCGCGCGCTGGCGGCTGGCCCGTCGACGGAGGATTCCGCTCCGACGGAAACCGCCCGCTCCACCTATTTGAAGGCGGCGCAAGCCTATCGGCGCGCGCTGATCGACAAGGTTCCGGGGCAAGGTCCGGTTCGCGGCGTGTTCAGCCTCTTCGGAGATACCTATGCGATCCGAGACAACGTCGGCGCGACGCAGGGAAAGCTCTACAAGGCGACAGCGTCGGGCTGGACGGTGCTCACTCTTGGCTATCGCCTCACCTTCACCACGGGCTTGCTAGAGATTGTCGAGGGGGAAACGCTCACCGGCGGCACATCGGGCGCGACGGTTCGCGTTGACCGGCTGGTCAAGAATGAAGGAGATTGGGGCACCGACGCGGCTGGCTACATCATCGCGACCCTGCTGACCGGCACGCTTGAGGTCGAGGCGTTGAAGCGCGGCGGTGATACGGTCGCAACGCTCACCGCTATCGCCCCCGTCACCCTGCCCCCAGGCGGCAAATATCGGACCATCGGGCACAATTTCTACGGGTCGGCGGACCGCTACGCCATTTATGCGGCGAGCGGCGTTGGGCCGGCGTTCGAGTTTGACGGCACGGTCCTGACCCCGATTGACACCGGGATGGACGACGACCGGCCCGTGCGCGTGTTCGAGATTGCGCAGCACCTTGGCCTCGTGTTCCGCGGCGGATCGGTGCAGATTTCAAGCATTGGCGAACCCCTGCTTTGGGATGCGGTCCAGGACGCGAGCGAGATCGGCTTCGGCACTGAGGTCACAGACGTTGTCCAGGCCAACGAAACCGCCGTCGTGCTGTTCGGCCAACAGAAGATCGGCATCCTCACCGGACGCGACAGCGATACGTTCCAGCTCGAGGAGCTGACCGAGGAAGCCGGATCGGAGCCGGACACCGCACAGCGGGTCGGGCAGACCATCTATATCGACCGGCGCGGCATGCGCAGCCTCACCGCGACGCAGGCGTTCGGCAATTTCAAGACTGGCACGCTTTCGCTTCTGATCGAGCCCTATTTCCGCTCGAAGCGCCGGAGCGGCGCGACAACCGTGCTCTCATATGTCTCGCGGACCAAGAGCCAGTACCGCCTCATCTGGTCCGACGGCACGGGCCTTTCGGTCTACATGGGCGGAAAGGTGCCCGAGGCCATCCCCTTTGCACTCGGGATGCAGCCCTATGTCGCCGTCACGACCGAGCTGGACGACGGCACCGAGGGAATCTTCGTCGGCGCCGAAGACGGCTATGTCTATCGCATCGACTCCGGAACGTCGCAGGACGGAGAGCCGATCAAGGGGTTCGTGATGACCCCCTTCAACGGGCTCGGCGCGCCGTTGCAGGATGATCGCGTTTTCAAGCTCGTGCTCGAAATGCAGGCACCGGCGAACGCTCGCATCGGCGTGACGGCGCAGTTCGATTACGGCGACGGCCAGCAGCCCATTGCCGGGAACCGCGATTTCACGGTGCAGGGCGCGGGCGACGGAATTGATTTCCTCGTCGCGGGCGGTGGCGGCGACTGGTCGATTGCGGCCTGGAACGAATTTTTCTGGTCATCGCCCGTCGAGGGGCTCGCCGAGGCTTATGTCGACGGGATCGGACGGAACGTCTCCTTCATCATCGCGGCCGACAGCGACGAGCTCGAAGACCCGCACATCCTGCAAGCCTACACCGTCTATCACAGCCGCCGAAAGCTCCGCCGATGAGCAGCCTCTACAACCGCACCGAACTGACCCCCTTCACCCGCGCCACTGCGGAGCAGGTCAACGCCGAGACGGCGAAAATCAAGGGCGCGATCGACGCACTGCAAATCCTGATCGGCCAGATCGTGGCCGGGACGCCGCTCGCGTCCTATACATGGATGGCGTTCGCGGACAGCGCGGACGGCACAGCGAACTTCACCACGGGCGAGCCGGGCGACCGGCAATATATCGGGCTCGCCTATGGCCGCGCCACCGACGAAGAGAGCGCCGTCCCGGGCGATTATGTCTGGACCCGGTTTCGCGGCGCGGATGGCGTTAACGGCACGGACGGCAGCGATGGAACCAACGGGTCGGACGGGACCGACGGCGAGGATGGCAACTACCGTGATATCAAATTTCAGCGCGCGTCGAGCCAGCCCGCCACGCCGATCCTCGCCGCGCCAGCCGGGTGGTTCGACGCGATCCCGACCGGCGAGGCCGCGTTGTGGTTCACCGTGGCGACCAAGTCCGCCGCGGGCGAGCTGCTCAGCACATGGTCGATCCCGGCACGGCTGAACGCTACGGTTAATCGCGGGCCCTACGACGCCGGAACGACCTATTATCATTATGAAACGGTCACCTTCAACGGCGGCACCTATATGCTGACGGTCGAATCGAGCACCGGCAACGCCCCGAGCGGCACCAGCCAGGCCAACGCCTATTGGGACGTCGTTGCGGCGCCGGGCAGCGAAGGCGCCCCCGCGACGCCGCCGAGCGCATTTTCCGCCACGATCGACCTCACCAGTTCCGCGGCCGGCGCGAACCTGCGCACTATCGCAGACGCGGCGGGTTACACCGGCATGTCCGACGCGACCATCACCTTCAACGTCCCGAACGGCGTGACGATTCAGGGAGTCACGGGGAGTGGTAAGGGGGTCGATACGGGGTCGTGGCCGTCGACCAGCTATGCCGTCAATCTCGCGCTGGTGGTTCAGAACGGCGGCAAAATCTATGGTGGCGGCGGACGCGGCGGCGATGGCGGCGGAGGAATTGCTGGCGCGGGCGGCGATGCGGTCTATTGCCGCGAGGACATCGACATTACCATCGATTCCGGCGGCGGGATTTGGGGTGCGGGCGGCGGCGGCGGCGGTGGTTCGGGATCATTCGCTACCGGATTCGTGGTCAAGAACGGCGGCGGCGGCGGCGGCGGCGGCTTTCCGAACGGCGCTGGCGGCGCTGGCGGCATCGGCGATATAAACGACGGCAGCCCCGGCAACGATGCCACGATTTCCGGCGGCGGCACGGGGGGTGCGGGCGGCGGCGCTGGCGCGACGGCCGGTGGAGCGGGCGGCAACGCAGCCAGCGCGGGTGCCTCGTCGGGCGGCGCGGCGGGCTACGCAGTGCGCAAGAACGGCTTCACCGTACCCGTGACCAACAACGGGTCGATGACGGGGACGGCGGGATGAACTTCGCCGAAGCCTGGAACGCGCTCACGATTGGCGATGTCATTTCGGTCAGCGACAGCATGCCGGAACCGTCGAAGGTCGGCGGCTTGCCTTGGCGCGCCTGGCGCTCGCACAATTTCACCGGCACGCTCGTGGCGAAGAGCGACGCGCAGCCCCGGCGCATGACGTTTGAGCTTGCGCCGCTGGATGGCGCAACGGTGCGGTACGAGATCGTCGAGACCATCCCTCATTCGTTCGAGACGACATCATGAGTTCGGCGAGCGACCCACAAGCGGCGGGTAGCGCCGAAGTCTTTGTTCCCGTTCGTGATGAGGATGCGATGCGTGGCTTTCTGTTGCAGGCCCTCAAAGCGAACACGGAAGCGATGGGGCGTCTCGCAGAGCGCGGCGACAAGCAGGACGGTAAGCTCGACGGAATTGTCGGCACGCTTCATTCGATCGACAAGCGCCTGACCGTCATCGAAAACAACAGCATCGAGCGCGACGTCAAGAAATGCCGCGAAGACCTCGACGCGATCGACAAGCGTCTCGCGGCCCTCGAGGCCATCGAAAACCAGCGCAAGGGCGCGATGGGACTGTGGGATTGGTTTCGCAAGAGCTGGCCCGCGATCGTCGGCTTGATCGCCATCGTCGCCGTGATCCTCAACACCAACGGAAAATGGGGAGGCTGAAATGACCACCGCCGACCGGATCGCCGAAATTCTCCGGCCTCACGCGCCCGAAAAGAAGCTCAAGCAGCCCGAGGTGCCGCTTATCAATCAGATCGCGGCGCTATGGGACGCTCGCCAGCCGAAGGGCGTTCCATCGGCCGACCCGGAATGGATCGTCGCTGCTCGCGGCAAGATCGGCACGCGCGAGATTGTCGGGCCGAAGCACAACACATGGATCGTCGAAAGCTGGCACCGCCTCGGCGCGACCTGGTTCAATGACGACGAGACCCCTTGGTGCGGCCTTTTCGTCGCATGGAGCCTCAACGCCGCGGGCCTGACCTACCCCAAGGAGTTTCCGCGCGCTGCGAGCTTTGCCGCCTATGGCACGGCTTGCCCCGCCCAACTCGGCGCGATCGGCGTCAAGAAGCGCGCCGGCGGAAACCACGTCTTCTTTATCGTCGGTATCACCGAAGATCGCCGATATTACAAAGCGTTAGGTGGAAACCAGTCGAACATGGTGAACATTGTCGACATCGCGGTTGGCGAGGTCACGGACATTCGCTGGCCCGCCGGCGTTCCGCTGCCCGCGCGGTCGGCGATTTACCTGCCCGTGCTGCCCCGCGGCACGGTTTCGACGAGCGAAGCCTGAGCGAAGGAGAAGGTCGATGCCTGTTTACGTGACGTTCCACGATTCCAACTCAGCCCGCGGGGCCAACGGCTCGCCGCTCGCACTCCTCGGGCGCCGGCTTCTCGCCCGGGATGACATCACCGTCGCCGCAGAGGCGGCGGCAAGCAGCGCAGCCGCGCCGTGCGATTGCCTCGTGTCCATTTCGGCGACTGAGGATTGCGCGGTCGAGATCGGCGAGGAAGACGCGGCGAGCGCGACGGATTCCGAGATCTTCCTGCAGGGACGCCACGATGTGCGCGTGATCCGCGAGGGGGAATTTGTCTCCGCCATTGGCCTCGGCGCATAGCGATGAAAATCCTCAAAGACCTGCTCTACAGCAAGGGCAATGTCAGTCTCGACATCGCGCGGCTCTGCTCGATCCTTTCCGTGCTGAGCTTTTGGGGTGGGGTTTTCTGGTCGATCGCGCGCGGCGATGGGTTCGACCCGATCGCCGTAGGCACGGGCTGCGCCGCGATTTTCGCGGGCGCGGCAGGGTGGATTCATTTCCGCCAGAAGCAGGAGGGTTCGCCCACGGATGAGGGGGCGGGCTGACCCGATAGCCCATTAACCACCATCGCAAAGGAGTTGCGAAATGACGACCAAGGTAACTGTTGACGCCCATGCAGGTTGGCCCGTCGAGGTCACGGCTCGCTACGGGGAGCCCGACCAACCCAAATCGGTTTCCGTTCACATCGTTGAAGCCGGCTCCGCGCAGGACTTCTACATTCACAGCGGCTTGGAAATCCTGAACGTGCGCGAGTTAAAGCGGCAGGCGGAATAATGCCGCTCCTGCCGCTGCTCGGCCCTTGGCTTGTCCAAAGGCTTTCCGGTCGCTTCGGGAAAAAGGTGGCGGGCTGGCTGTCTGGCCTCGTCACCCTGGCCGTGATCCTTGCCGCGCTCTGGTTCGCTTATAGCTGGGCATGGGAACGGGGTCGGTCCCACGAGGCCCTTCAAAACGCCGAAGAGGTGGCCCGGATCAAGCAGGAGCGCGACGAGGCAATGGCCGCGCTCGGTGCGGCGGACGCCGCCGCGGCCGACGCGGTCGAGGATGAGATTGCCCGAAACCGAAGGGAGCTTGACGATGCGACTGCCCAAATTCCTGACCGTCCCCTGTCTGATCGCCAGCGGGCTCGTGCTTGCCGCGAGCTCATGCAACAAGGAAAGCGATGTCCGTCACCTGCCCCCGCCACCGGCGCGACTGGCGGCTGACCAGATCGAGCAGAAAAAGCCCGTGCTGCCCGAGGCGGCGGCGACGTCGGAGGAAGCCTACGAGAATTGGGTCAGCGATCGTTTCGATTGGGGCGATCGCCGCGACGCTGTCGCGTGGCGGTGGTGCACGATATGGAACCGCTACTCGACCGCGCCCATCGATTGCGGCCCACGTCCTGCCGGCGTCCCCGACGATAGCGGTTGACCCGCCCCGGATTATCGTTATCCGTTCATGTCGCACTCCTCGCGGACATGCGACCCAAGACTTTAGGCCCGCTGCGACCTCGATTGCGGCGGGCCTCCCTTTTTGCGCATTGTCGTATTCCGTTAATCGCGGTATGAGATTGGCAGCTAGCAGGGGGTGGTTCGGTGCCGAATATCCGTGATTATCTCACCGACGACGCGATGCCCGTCATCGCCGGGATCGGCAGCGGGGCTTCGGGCGTTGCACCGGGCGCGACGGCATATCTTCCCGCGGCAGCGAACACGGCGCCGGGGGCTGCCTCCCTCTCCACCGGAACGGACAATATTGCGGGTCGCATCAATGAGCTGACCAGCAAGGATAGTGCCTGGATGCGCGGCGCGCGTACCGAGGGGATGAAGCAGGCAAACCGCCGCGGACTCGTCAATTCCTCGATCGGCATTGGCGCGGCCCAGCGCGAGGCCATCAGCGCCGCCGCCCCGATCGCGAGCCAGGAATCGCAGCAGCGGTTGCAGCGCGACGTTTCGGCCGCGCAGCTCGCGGCACAGGAGCGTGGCCAGCTTCTCGACGCGTTCACCCAGCAGATGGGCGCCTATCAGCAGTCGCTTTCCAACACGCTTGCCAACGACAAGATTCCGTCGGGGTCGCGCAGCGCGGTCCAGAACTCGCTGCGCGACCAACTCAATTATGGTTTGTCGTGGATGCAAAAGCTCTACGGCGTGACCGTGCCGGGGGCAAAATGACCCAGCTTCGCCCCGCGCGCTTCGTCGATGTCCCAGCGCTGGTCGACATGCTGGTCGATCAACAGAAAACGTCGATCTACGCCGAGACAGTCAACGTCGACCGCGATCACGCGCGCAAGCTGCTCGCGCATATGGTCCAGCGCCACGGCGGGACGCACGACGGCGCAACATGCGTCTTTGTCTGCGAGGCGAGCGACGGCGCCATCGCGGGCTTCTGCGCCGGGATGCTCAACCGCGTCTACATGATCGGTACGGAGCTTATGGCTCAGGACGCGTTTCTTGTCGTGGCGCGCGGCGCGCCTGGCGCGGCCGTGCTGCAACTGCTCGACGCCTATCTCGCATGGGCCGAGGCTTCGCCCAAGGTGCGCGAGATACAGCTTTCCCACACCGCTGCGATCCCGGGTTCGGAGCGCATCGCGAAACTCTACCGTCGCAAGGGGTTCGTTCCCTTCGGCCGCAGCTACCGGCGCGAGGTCGCCGCACCCGTCACCATGAAGGAGGCCGCATAGTGTCCGGCGTGCTCAAGTCCATCGGCAAGGTGTTCAAAAAGGTCACGAAGGTCATCAAGAAGGTGGCGCTTCCCGCGCTGGCGATCGGTGCCGTGGTCCTTACGGGGGGCGCAGCCCTTGGTGTCCTGCCCTCGATCGGCGCGCTCGGCAGCAGCCTTGGGCTAAGCGCAGGGCTGACAAGCATATTAAGTACCGCCGCCAGTGGCGCCACCTTCGGCGCCATTGGCTCCCTCCTCATGGGCAAGAACCCGATCAAGGGCGCCACGGCAGGCTTTATCACGGGCGGCGTGTTGGGCGGGATCGGCGCGCTCGGCGCGGTTCCTGCCGCAAAAACCGCTGCTGGCGCGGCGGGCAATGCAGCCGGCGGTGCAGCGGCAACGACCGTCGATTCAGCGGTCGCCGGGCTGGACGCGATGCAGGCGGCGCGCGCGGCAACGGCTGGGAGCGGCGCAGGCATCGGCGCGGCGGGCGTATCGCCCGCTGTCGCAGCCGTGACCCCTGCCGCTGCGACTGGCGTTGCCACTGCCCCGGTCGTCGCGACGGTTCCGAGCGCTGCGAGCGGTGGCGGATTTCTCGGCTTCCTCAATCGCAACCCGATGCTCACCGCAGGTCTGGTCCAGGGGATCGGCTCGGGTCTGGTGGCGAGCGAGCAGGCCAAGCAGCTCAAGCGGGACCGCGAAGCGATCGCCGCGAATTACAGCGATATGTCTGGTCTCTTCACCATGCCCGAGGGGTTCGACACCACCACGGGTCAGCCCGCCGCGGAGCGCTATGACGGCGCGATCTATGGCCGTGTCAAATATGACCCGAATACGGGTCGCGTCGTTGCGAGGGCCTGACCATGATTCAGCCGACCCCTACGCCAGGTGCCCCGCGCGCGGCGGGCCAGCAGCAGCCCGCGCAGCAGGACACGGGCGGTTCTGACGCGGTATCGCCCGAGGAACAGGCAAACTACGACATGATGGTGCGCGAAGCGCTGGGCATCATCTATCCCGCTGAAACCCCCGGCGAACCTCGCGCGCAGATCGTCGAGAACCTGCGCGGCGAGTTTGACCCCCAGGTCACGCAGATGTTTGCCGAAGCGCAGCCCCCGGTGCAGCAGACGCCGCAGGACGCCGTTGCCGTTACAGCGGTTGTCCTCACCATGATGACCGAGGCGGCGCTCGCGCAGCAGGGCACCGATGTGCCCGACGATGTTGTGTTCCACGCCGGGACCGAGATCATCGAGCTACTCGTCGAACTATCGGAGAGCCTTGGGATTTCGAGCTTTGCGCAAAGCGAGGTCGATGACATCGCGCTGCGCGCAATGGACCTATATCGCCTCGCCAGCCCGCGGGTCGATCCGGAAACGCTGGGCGCCGAGTTCGAGCAGATCATCGCGGCCGACCGGTCCGGTGACTTGAACAAGATCCTTCCCGGAGCGGAGGAATATTCGCAGCAGCGCGGGGGCGCGTGACATGGGCAGTTTGGGGTATATCGTCGGCGGCGCGCTGCAGGGGATCGGCTCCGGCATGGCACAGCAGGCGCAGAGCGACGCCGAAGAGCGCCGCCAGATGGCGCTTGAGAACCTTCGACAGCAGAATGCGCAGAGCAATATGCGGTTGCAGGCGGAACTCAACGACACGAACGCGGCCAAGAGCGATGCACGCGGCGACTATTACGACGCCCGAAAGACCGAGCGCGGCGCGAGCGTCGATGCCCAGAGCGATGCGCGCAAGTTTGGCTACCAGGTCCAGCTCAAGAAGATGGATTTCGCCAACGACATTGAGCGGACCCGCCTCGAATCCGCGCTCGCGCAGGGCCGGGATGCAGCGACGCTCCAACTCAGGGCGCAGATCGAGCGGGGCGAGATAAGGCAGATCGTCGAAAGCGGCGACGGCCAATATTACGCGATCCGCGGCGACGGTTCGCAGATCGCAACCGGGGTGAAGGTTCCGCCCAAGGCGATGGAAGACGGGACCGGCAGTATTGCAAATGCGCGCGCCGCGCGTGGCGGCGGCGGAATCGGCTCGGCCGCTGCCACCGCGCCGGCGAAGCCTGCCCCATCGCCTGCACCCGCGAAGCCCGCTGCAAAGCCTGCCGCTGCAAAGCCTGCACCCGTCAAGCCGGGCTCAAAGGGCACGGTTACGATGGCGCAGGTCGACGCTCTGGCACGCGATCGCGGTCTCACCCGGGCCGAAGCGCTCCGCTTCGCCGAGAGCCAGGGCTACGCCGTTGCGAAGACCGCGCCGGCGAAGCCTGCGCCCTCTGTTGAAGAGCGTTGGAGGAAGGGCCTTAGCGGGCAAAGCGGAAGGTGACTGACAACCCTCTGCTCGACGCATGGGATCGGGACCAGCAGCGCCGCGCCGGCGCAGGGGATAGGAGCAACCCCCTTCTCGGCGAATGGGACCGCGTCAACCGCACCGAAGCCCCCAAGGCGGCTTCCGGCTTCGTCGACACTGTCATGGAGAAGGTGGGCCAGGTCGGCGATTTCCTCGCCGAGAGCATGGGCCTCAACTTCGCATCGGATCGCTGGCAGGAAGAGCGCGCTCGCACGGGGCGCGGCGCCCTCGACGCGTCCGTCAATGAAGGCTTTTTCGATCGCGCCAGCTCGCTGCTCGAGCGCGGCGGCGCGTCCGCGAACGCAGGCATGGCTACCACGGTCGGCGCCCTCACCGGCTCGCCGAGAATCCAGCAGCGCGCGCGCACCCTCCGCCCCCAATCGAATATGGACATCGAGGGCAGTACGGGCTGGGAAGACGTCAAGGCCAATCCCGGCATCGGCTCAATCGGCAATTTCGTGCTCGACACGACGGTGGAGAGCCTGCCCCTCATGGCTTCGGCTGCCGCGCCCTATGTCGGCATCCCATCTGTAGCGGCGTCGCAGACCGGTTCGATCGCACAGCAGCGTGCCGAGGCGAACGGTCAGGAAGACCCGACCCTTGGCGACGTGCTGATTGCCGCGCCGTTCGGAATCGGCTCCGCCGTTCTGGAACGCACCGGCGTGCTCGGCATCCTCGAGGCTCCGGGCAAGAACGCGGTTTCGCGCGTCGCGCGCGCGGGCGGCAAGGAAGCGCTGACCGAGGCGGCGCAGAGCAGCCTTGAGTACACCGGCGGCGCGGCGGGCACCGAGCGCGGCTGGAGCGCCGCCGAAATGGCGGACCAGATGCTCGGCGGCGCCGTTGGCGGCGCTGGCATGGGCGCTGGAATTCGCGCGACGATGGAGATTGGCGCTTCGGGTACGCGTGCGGCGCGTTCGCGTCTGACTGGCGCGCCTATCCCCAAGGGTGTGCGCGAACAGGCTCAGGAAGCGCCTGCGCAGGTCAGTGAGGCCGATCGCGCGAGCCCCCTCCCCACCGACCTTATTGCGCAGGGCAAGGGCGTGGTGGCTGATGCAGCGGCCACAAACGAGGCGTCCGGCATTCTTTCCGAGGCTGGACTTCCCGGCGTGGGCGAGCGCGTTGCGGTAAGATACCCCGACGGTCGAACCATGACGGGCACAGTCGCTGACGCATTCGTGACCGACGCCGGCATCGCGGGGCGCGAGCCCGGCGTGAAGATTAACCTCGACGGCGGCGGCACGCTGGACGAGCATATCTCCACGCTCGCCGACGCCGGCGTGAGCCTCGCGCCGCTTTCGATCGAGGAACTGAACGCGGCGGCCGATGCGATCGACACGCGGCTCGCAACCAGCGTTCCCCCTACCCCTCAAGGGGTGACAGATTCGGTCATCCCCGTCGCCCCTGCCCCTTCGCAGGGGTCTGTCGGGAAGATTGCGGACGGGGGCAAGATCGCACCGGTAGCGGACGCAAAGGCGCTCACCGAAAAGCTGTTCCCCGGAGTCCGCGTCACCTCGTCCAAGCGTGCAGCGGGCGCCGCTGGCAAGGCGGGGAGCAAGTCATGGCACGTCAAAAGCGGCGCGGCGGTCGATGTCGCACCCGTGAAGGGCATGACCTTCGACCAGTTTGTTCAGCGATACCGCGACGCTGGCTATTCGATCATAGAAGCGCTCGACGAGACCGACCCAGCGACGATGAAGCGCACCGGCGCCACCGGACCGCATTGGCACGTCGTGCTCGGGACGGGCGGAACGCCGGCAGCGGGGGGCACCACCGCTCGTATCGACGTCGGCGACCCGTTTGCCGATGAAAGCCAAGCGCGCGAGGGGTTCAAGGCCAGCCCTGTTGCCACGGTCGAGTTGCCCGAGCCGGGCGGCGACCTGCGCGGCGAGCCGATCGACGACGAGTGGGTGCGCTTCGCCGACACCTCGGGGAGCCTTGGCATCCCGCGCGCGCAAATGCCGCAGATCGCGGCGGAAAATCGCGGCGCGATGGTCAATTTCCTCAATGCTCGCGGCGTATCGCACACCGAAGAGAGTGTTCCAGCGCAGAGCCTCAAGCCGACGCAGGCCGAGTTCAGCACGGCCAAGGTCGCAAAGGCTCGCGATTTCACCGGCGGCGATCGTGCAATTCTCGTCTCGAGCGATGACCATGTCATCGACGGCCATCACCAGTGGCTCGCCAAACGCGATGCAGGCGAAGACGTGCGGGTCATCCGTCTCGGCGCCACCGCCAAGGAGCTGCTCGACATCGTGCCGGAGTTTCCGAGCGCGACGACGGATGACGGCTCGGCGAGCGCGCAGTCATCGGTCAATATCTCTGACACGCCGAGCGGCAAGGGCATCGCGGTTACGGGCCTTTCCGACGCGCAGCGCGCGGCGATCAGCGCCAAGGTGCCGAGGGCAAAGGCCGTGAGTCGCGCTGACGGAGCGCTCGTGTTTTCAAAGAAGTATGAGCAGGACATCCGAACTGCTCTGGAAACCGGTGGGCGGGTCGGCGATACGGAACGCGACGCTGCGATCGCGGCGGTGCAGCGTCCGAAGGGAGGCGGCAGCGTCGACCTGGTGCAAGTGTCCCGGAATGGAACAGAGGTTTCCAACCTGGTCCCGGGCCGGGATGCGACTGAACCAGGCAAAAGCCAACGCGATCGTGCAGCTACTTCTCCCGCCGCACCGGATCGCTCGCAGCATAAATTGAAGCCGGAGGAGGTCGACCGCGTTATTGTGGGCGAAAGCGGCTTCCCGATGACGGGCAAGTCCTTTGCCGATGCGTCGCGCGCCTACCGTCAAGCGATCGAGACGATGGGCGTCGGCGGCTCGAAGACACCGCAAGCACGACTGGTGGACCAAGACGGCAATGTCGTCGGGTACATAGCCTACAACGGGCGCGTCTTTGCGGGCGCACCGGAAGACTTTGACCGCCTCTATCGTGAGGGGAAGAGCGCCCGCCTGCTCTATGACCCTACGCGAGCCGCAACCCCGACTCCGACCCCGCCCCCCCAAATAGAATCACAGCGGACCGAGCCGGCTCCGGCAAGGGATCAGACCGGGGAGACCCTCGAGGGCGCGCGCAACCAACCCTCCCCCAACCGCCTCGTCACGGACGAGCGCGCGGCCGAGCTGCGCGAACGCCTCAAGGCGAAGCTCAATCCGAACCGCATCAATTCGGGTATCGACCCCGAGATCATCGCGATCGGCACGGAGCTGGCGGTCTATCACATCGAGAAGGGCGCGCGCCGCTTTGCTGCCTTTGCCCAGGCGATCGCATCCGATCTCGGCTCCACCGTGCGCGACCTTCGTCAATATCTACGCGGCTGGTACAACGGCGCCCGCGACATGATGGAGGACATGGGCGAATCCGTCGCCGGCATGGATACCCCCGACGAGGTCGCAAGGGCGATGCGGACCCTCGACCAATGGGCCGATGCCGCACCGGTGACATCCGCGCCTGAAACTGCTATGGAGGGGGCCGATGGAGTTCAAGGCACCCTATCTGGCGGCGATGGCCGAACAGGCTCCGGCGATGCTCAAGGAGCTGCGCAAGACGGGCGCGCTCGAGGCGCATCTGCAGAAGAAGGCGACCGAGGCAGCGGCGTTGTTCGCCAGCCTGACGGCGGGCGCGGAGAAACTGCCGAGCGGAGCGATAGCCGATCCGGTGCTGAGGCAGAACGCGGAGCGACAGGTTCTCGAAACGCTGGTCGAGTTTCCGCCGCCACCCGAGAGCAGGACGGACGAAGCCGCGAAAGCGGCGTAAATCACCGCATCGAAGAGGGGGCGCTCGACGAGGCCCGCGGGCCGGCACGCAAGGCCGCTGACAACATTCGCGCGATCGAGATTGCCAAGGCGATCGACGCCGAAGGCCGTGTTGCGACCGCCGAAGAGCGTGCCGCCCTCGCCCGCTACGTCGGCTGGGGCGGTCTCAAGAATGCGTTCCCTGACGGCCGCGGGCAGTATGGCAAGGGGTTCGAGACGATCGGCCCGCGTCTGCGCGAGATACTGACCGACGCCGAATATGAGACGGCGCGCCGGTCGATCCAGTACGCCCATTACACGAGCGAAACCATCGTCCGTTCGATGTGGCGCATTGCGCAGCGGCTCGGCTTCTCGGGCGGCAAGGTATTCGAGCCCGGCATGGGCGTGGGCAACTTCGCCGGCATGATGCCGGACGCGCTGCGCGGCTCGTCGACCTATCGCGGTATCGAGTACGATCACATCACTTCGCTGATCGCAAAGGCGCTCTATCCCAAGTGGGACGTCGCGCAGGCCGACTATACCGCGCTGAGCGTGCCGCAGGGCGCCTATGACCTGGTCATCGGCAACCCGCCGTTCTCCGAAACCGTCGTCACGGCAGACCCCGCCTACAAGGGGATGGTTCTGCACGATTATTTCTTCGCCAAGTCGCTCGACGCGGTGCGCCCCGGCGGGCTGCTCATGTTCGTCACGTCGGCCGGGACGATGAACAAGATCGACACCAAGGCCCGCGCGCGCCTCGCCGAGACGGCCGACCTGGTCGGCGCCATCCGGCTGCCCGGAGACGCCTTCGAGAAGAACGCCGGTACGAGCGTCACAACCGACATTGTCATTCTTCGCAAGCGCCTGCCTGGCGAAGCTGCCGGCGATATGGGCTGGGTCGACACGGTCAGCCGCAGCCTGCCGACGCGGGGCGGCGGCACCAAGTCAGGCGCCGTGAACGCTTATTTCTCGTCGAACAGCGACATGGTGCTGGGCGAAGAGGGCTTCTTTGACAAATTGGTGGCGGGCGAGCGCTATGCCGTCCGGTCGCGGCCGGGCGCCGACCTCGGCAAAGATCTGGCCTCGGCGATCGAGCGTCTTCCCGTCGGCATCATGGCTCCGGGGTCCGCGAAGATCGACGCCGACAAGGCAGCCACCCAACTCGAGGACGAGCGCCACGCCGAGCGCAAACCCGGTTCCTTCTACATCGCCAAGTCCGGAAAGCTCATGCAGGTCGGAGCTTTCGGTCAGGGGCAGGAGGTGCAGCGGCGCGGCAAGGGTGTCACTGGCGGGCAGACCGAAGCCGCAATGGAGCGGATCAAGGGTCTCGTTCCCGTCCGCGATGCACTACGCGACATCTTTGCGGCCGAGTTGGCTGGAAACGCCAACGAGGCGGCAGCGGCGCGCGAGCGCCTGAACCGCGACTATGACGCATTCGTCGCCAAGTTCGGGCCGATCAACAAGGCTGAGTTCAGTTTCCGGCGCCCGACGATCATCCAGCAGGAATCGGCACGCGCCGCTGCGCGTGAGGAGGAGCGGCTTGCCGGTCGCCCGTGGGACGAAGGGAGCTTCGATCCTACCCCCCTGATCGAAAGAGGCGCGAAACTCGCCGAGATTGCGCGCGCCCGCGCCGATGCACGCGAGGCAGCCAAGGCCCGCGGTGAGGCGTGGGATGAGGGGAGCTTTGACCCCGACGATATGCCCGACATCGTCATCGACAAGCGGCCTAACATCGAGCCGTTCATGGATGACCCGGAATCCTACCGGCTGCGCTCGATCGAGCATTATAACGACGACACGGGCGAAGCGCAGAAGGGTATTGTCTTCTTCCGCAGCGCCATCACCCGCGAGGCCGACCCCAAGATTTCCTCGCCGCAGGATGCACTGCTTTATGTGATGAACCGGACGGGTCGCCCCGACCTTCCGCAAATCGCCGCGCTTGCGAACACCACCCCTGCACAGGCCATCGAGGCGCTGGGCGACGCCATATTCCTCAATCCCGACGGCTCTGGCTACCAGACGCGCGAACAATATCTGTCCGGCAATGTACGCATCAAACTGCAGCAGGCGAAGGAAGCAGCAGCGAAGGATCCGGCGTTCGAGCGGAACGTCGCCGCGCTCGAAGCGGTTATGCCAACGCCGCTCACGCCGAACGACATTGCCGCAAATCTCGGCATGCCGTGGCTGCCGACGAAGGTCATCGAGGATTTCGGTCGCCACCTGGGCCTAAGCAGTCTGACCGTTTCGTATCTGCCAAAGCTCGCCATCTGGAATGTCAGCGGCGACGCCTATAGCGCCGCGTCCCGTTCGGAATGGGGCACCGACGATCGCAGCGCCCCGGAGATTATTCAGGACGCGCTGCGCCGCCAGAGCCACAAGGTCTATCGCAAAATCAGGACGATGGAGGGCGATAAGAGCGTGCTCGACGAGGCCGCGACCATCGCCGTCGCGGACAAGATGGCCGCGATCCAAAAGGAGTTCAGCAATTGGGTGTGGAGCGACCCCGCGCGCGCGCAGGAACTCGTGACGCTCTACAACGAGCAATATAATTCGCACGTCGCGCCGACCTATGACGGCAGCTATCTGACGACCCCCGGCATTTCGTCGGCCTGGTCGTGGCGCCCGCACCAGACGCGCGTGATCGCGCGGATCATCCAGTCCGGAAATACCTATATGGCGCACACCGTGGGCGCCGGCAAAACATCGGCGATGATCGGCGCCGGCATGGAAATGAAGCGGCTCGGGCTGGTCAACAAGCCGATGTATGTCGTGCCGAACCACATGCTCGGCCAGTTCACCAAGGAGTTTTACGAGCAATATCCGACGGCTCGTATCGCCGTGGCGGACGAGCGCCGCTTCCATACCGACCGCCGCAAACAGTTCATTGCAGATGTCGCTATGCAGGAGCTGGATGCGGTCATCATCACGCATAGCAGCTTCGGCTTCATCCCGATGTCCGATGATTTCATGGCGGCGGAGATTCAGGCCGACATTGACGAATATCGCGACCTTCTGAGCGAGGTCGACAAGGGCGAACGCATTACGCGCCGGAACATCGAGCAGCGCATCGAGCAGTTCGAGCAGCGCCTCCGCGGTCTGACCGAGCGCCGCCGCGACCAGGTGTTTACCTTCGAGGAAATGGGTGTCGATTTCCTGTTCGTCGACGAGGCCCACCTGTTCCGCAAACTCGATTTTGCGACCGGCATGGGCAACGTCAAAGGCGTCGACCCCAACGGGTCTCAGGCAGCGTACGATCTGTTCTCGAAAGTCAAATATCTCAACAAGCGCCGCCCTTCGCGGGCCGTCGTGCTGGCGTCTGGCACGCCGATCACGAACACTATGGCCGAGCTGTTCAGCGTGTCGCGCTATCTGCAGAACGACGAGTTGGAAGCGCGCAACCTCGCTCAGTTCGACGCGTGGGCGGGATCGTTCGGCACTGTCTCCACCGACCTCGAGCAAGACCCCGCCGGCGGGTACAAGTCCGTGACCCGCTTCTCCAAGTTCGTGAACGTGCCCGAGCTTTCGGTGATGGTGCGGCAGGTCATGGACGTTGTGACCGGCGCCGACCTTGAGCAGTACGTCACCCGACCGCAATTGAAGGGGGGACAGCGCCAGCTCATCAATGTCGAGCAGACCGAAAACCAGAAGGCATACCAGCACCACCTGGCCGCGCGCATGGATGCGATCAAGAAGCGCAGCGGGCCACCGAAGCCCGGCGACGACATCATTCTTTCGGTCATCGGCGACGGCCGCAAGAGCGCAATCGACTATCGCCTGATCGACGCGTCGGCGCCGAAGCAGCCATCAAAGCTCGAGCGCATGATCGACAACGCCTTTCGTATCTGGAAGGAAACCAAGAACCAGCCGTTCCACGCCATCAGCGCCGAAGGTTACAGCGCCGAGCCGGTGATGCACGGTCCAGCCGCGCAGATGATTTTCAGCGATTTCGGTATCAATGGCGATTTCCCTGTTCAGAAATACATCGCATCCGAGCTCGCGCGCCGCGGCGTGCCCAAGAGCGAAATCGCCATCATCTCCGATTACAAGTCGCATGTCGCCAAACAGCGCCTTTTCAACGACCTCAACGAGGGAAAGGTGCGCTTCCTCATCGGCTCGACCGCCAAGATGGGAACCGGCGTCAATGCGCAGCGGCGCCTCTACGCGCTGCACAACATGGACCCGCAGTGGTATCCGGCGAACGACGAGCAGCGCAACGGCCGCATCATTCGCCAGGGGAACATGAACCCCGTTGTCGAGATTTTCGATTACGCTGCGAAGGGAACTTATGACAGCCAGATGTGGGGCATCATGGCCCGCAAGGCGCGGTTCATCGAGGGCTTCATGCGCGGCGACCCCGGCGTTCGCGACATGGAAGACCTGGGCGAGTCCTCGACCTATGAGCAGGCCAAGGCGCTCACCACCAGCGACCCCCGCATTCTTGAGCTGACCGAATGGAAGCAGGAGCTTGAGAAATTGATGCTCCGCCGCGCGGCGCATACGCGATCGCAGCAGAGCATCCGCAGCGAGATTGCATCGGCCGAGAGCCGCAAGGCGCGCGCAGAGGAACGCATCCCGCGTATCGAGCAGGATATTGCCCAGCGCCAGTTGCCTGCCGCAGGCGAGTTCACCGGCAAGGTTGGCGATGCAGCGTTCGAGAAGCGCGACGAGTTCGGCGACGCGCTCATCGCAGCGCTGGATGATGCGCTCGCCCGGGAGACCGGAGACCGCGGGGAGTTTGTCACCCTCGGGGAACTGGCTGGCTTCAAGGTCGTCGCCGATGTCGAATATACTGCGAGCCCGAAGGTCGGCATCCTGCGCAACGGCGATTATATGTCGCCGGTCGATGAGGTCACGGGCGGCACGGGCCTGACGACGCGGCTTCTCAATATTATCCAGCGCTTCGACACCGAGCTTGAGCGCCAGCGGGAGTCGATCGCCAGCGCGGAAAAGGCGATCGCTGATTACACCCCGCGGCTGGGCGTGGCCTTCAACGAGACGGACAGGATCGAGAATCTGCGCGGCAGGATCGACGCCCTTGAAAAGCAGCTCGAAGCGGAGACCGCGGCGGCTGAGAAGCGCTCGGCCGGCGATGATATAGAGGCCGTCTCGAAACAGAGCCGCCTCGACGAGCGGGAACCCGTTGCCGTTCTCACCGGCGACGAACTCGGCGTCAAGTTCAACGGGCCGTCGGACGTTCCCGCTCTGCGCACTGCAGCTATCAGGCACTATAAGCGGGAAATGGTGGGGCGCAGCGTCACCATGTCCGACGGCAAGCCTGTCACCTTCACGAGCCGCGGGCTGCGCCATAGCACATCGCTCAAGGGCGACATCCTGTTGCGGCTGGTCCCGGCGATTCCCGCGATCCTCGAAAAGGGCGAGATTGTCTATTCGGGCCCGGGCGATCGCCGCGGCATTGAAAAGCGGATCGAGGTCGCCGCGCGCGTGCTGCTCGGGGATCGCAGCTTCAATGTCTACGTCATCGTGCGCGAGCATACCGATACGCAGCGCCGGCAGTACGATCTGACCTTTGACAACGGGGCACGGAATGGTGGCGCAGAGGGCCGGTCATCGCTGACCGACGGCGCGGTGTCCCGAGGGACAGGCGACCCGGATAAGATGTCACCCTCTGCCGGTCTCAATCTACGCCTTGTCGAGTCGGAAATCAACGCCGTGTCGGCGGGAGACATCGACGCGGCGCGCGCCGATCTTGAGAAGCGGCTTGCGGGCTACGGCATCGCCGATCGCGTCGCTCTGACCGTTGGCACCGCCATCCTGCCGCCGCGCACGGCGGGCGAGTATGTCGCTGAGCCTGGCGTCGGCCGCTTCATTACCATCGCGCTCGACACCTCGCCTGACGCGGCCGCGACGCTCGACCATGAGGTGATCCACGCGGTGCGCAACATGGGCCTGTTCCTGCCCGCGGAATGGCGAAGCCTCGAAGCGGCGGCGCGCAGCGACAAGGCGATGATGGGCTCGGTGCGCAAGCGCTATCCGAATCTCACCGAGGAGCAGCAGGTCGAGGAGGCTATCGCCGATCGCTTCGCGCGCTGGCAGCGCGGCGACAAGGAACGGGGTTTCGTTGCCAAGGCGTTCGAGCGGTTGCGCAACGTGCTCCGCGCCGTCGGCGAGGCACTGCGCGGCAATGGCTTCGTGACGGCCGATAGCGTGATGCGAGCGCTCGCCGAGGGCGAGATCGGCGCTCGAAGCCCGGACGCCTCGAATCCGTCCGATGCTCGCACGCGCTATAGCGTCGTCGAGCCTCGCCATCGTTTCGATAGCGACGAGACGGAGCAGCGTTTCCGCGCGGCGACCGAAGGGCTGGGAACGGGCGACGGCATGCTGTCGCGCCTGCGCCTTGAAATGGCGGCGTTCCGCGATCGGATGACCCGCCATTGGGTCGCCCTGCCCAACCTCCCCAAATATGCGGCCCTACAGCAGAAGCTCCGCGCACTCGAAGCTGCGCCGCAGGCCGCGAAGGAACAGACCGTTCGGATGCTGTCCGACATGGTCAAGGGCTTCACACGCGAGGACATGGACATGCTGGCGCGCAAGGTCATCCTCGACGATCTCATGTGGGAAGCCGAGTCCGAGCACGAACTGCCGTTCGGCCTGACACCCGAGACGGTTCAGAGCGAGAAGGCGAAGATCGACGCGATTTTGCAGGCGCAGCCGGACCAGAAGGTGTGGAAAGCCGCGATGCGCCGCAAGGTCGTCAACCGCAAGATCGCACAGGATCTCATTGACGCCGGCGTGTTGACCTCCGACCGGATCAAGAACCCGGCCTATTTCCGCCACCAGGTTCTCGAATATGCGCGCACGCAGCAGCGCATTGCGGCGTCGGGGAAGAAGCGGCTGCGCTCGCCCAAGTGGGCAAAGCGTATGGGGTCGAGCCTCGACATCAACGCCAACCTGCTCGAAGCCGAGTTCGATTGGCTGGCGAAGGCCCTGACCGATATTCCCGTTGCGCGTGCGATCGACTGGATCAAGCGCAGCGAGCACAACATCCTCGACCGCCTTCGCTCCGAGGCGAAACGCCGCATCGCCAGCGGCATCGCCGACCGGCTCAGCGCGGCAGAGGAAACCCTAGCCGACGCAAAGGCGAGCGACGCTGAGAAGGAAGCGGCCGCGGCCTTCATCGAGACCGAAAAGAGTTTCCGCCGCAACATCGCATATGGTTTCAAGACGGTCCGTGAAGCGCTGCAAAACAACGATTTTCCGATGCCGCGCGAGATTGCGGAAATTGCCGACAACATCGCGAACGACGCCGACGATCCGCGCGTGTTCCGGCTCCTGTCGTGGTTGCTCGATCACGATGCGCCGGGCGCTCCGGGCGCAGCGACGGTGCTCAAGGCGGTGTCTCAGCGCAAGGCATGGCAGAAGCGCGTGCTCGGCAAGGATTTCGTTGATCCGATGGACGCGGAAGACCTGGTTCGCAAGCTCGCGCCCGAGGGCTATACGACCTGGCAGCCCGACGAGGGCAAGCTCCTGTTCACCGTGAAGACGCTGCCCGAGCATGTGCTCGACGGCATGGTCGAGAAGATCATGCAGACCCCGGGGATCAAGGCCGACGCGATGCTGCCCGCGCTCGCCCAGGCGCGCAACGCGCTCGCGATGGGTGGCGAGAAATATTCGATGATCCTGCCGCAAGAGGTGGCCGACACGCTGAACCAGCTCCGCCGTGAAGACGTCGAGGGCCTGCTCGGCGAGGCACTGGCCGCGCCGCTCCGCGCGTGGAAGCGCTGGGTTCTCATCAACCCGCGCCGTGTCATCAAGTACAACGTCAACAACCTGACCGGCGACCTTGACGCCGTTCTCGCCGGAAATCCGCGCTTGCTGCGCAAGACGGCGATCGCGGCCCGCGAACTGGCCGCAGTGATGCGCGAGAAGGCCGCTCCCTCGCCGCGATATGAGGAAGCGGTTGAGCGGGGCGTATTCGATTCGGGGCTATCGGTGCAGGAAATCCCTGACATCAACCGCCTGTCGGCCTTCGAGGCGCTGACGCAGGACAAGTCCTACCGTCCCGACAAGGTCACGATGGCCGCGCTCGGCAAGGTCTGGCGCGGGTTGCAGGGCTTCACGCAGTGGCGCGAGAACGTGTTTCGCTATGCGGCCTATCTCGATTACGTCGAGCGCATCGAGGCGGGCGAGAGCCAGGCGAAGATCGGCTATGGGGCATCGGTTCCCGGCATGGTCGACGCGGTCACGGACCCCAAGGATCGCGCCGCGCTGCTCGCTCGCGATCTGGTAGGCGACTATGGCGCAATCTCCGACGGCGGCGCCTGGCTGCGCACGCATATGATTCCGTTCTGGTCGTGGCTCGAAATCAACACCAAGCGCTACTGGCGCCTGACGTCGAACGCCTATTCGCAGGGGGTCGGCAAGGGTATCGCGACCGGTTCCCTCCTCGCCGCAGCCTCGGGTACGCGCATGACGGCGTGGCTCGCGATGCGCGCGATGATGGTGTTCGGGGCCATCACGCTCTGGAACTGGCTCTTTTTCGGCGATGAGGAAGACGAGCTTTCCGACGAGCAGAAGCGCCAGCTCCACATCATCCTCGGCCGCAATGCCGACGGCGAGATTGTCACGCTGCGCACGCAAGGCGCGCTGTCCGATGCCTTGTCCTGGTTCGGCTATGGCGATGCGATGAGCGCGCTCCACGCCTATGAGCAGGGCCGCGGGTCGTTCTGGTCGGTCGTCGCCGCGCCGTTCAAGGCGCCGGTCAACAAGATCGGCACGGCCCTATCGCCGGCGGTTACGCTCCCGCTCGAGAGCGCGACGGGCAAGAAGCTGTGGCCGGATCTGTTCGCAACCCGCGTTCTGCGCGATCGCTGGCGCAACCTGTTCCAGACGTTCAGCCTTGAGAACGAGTACGACGCAGCCACCGCGAAGCCCTCGCGCGGATATGGCGGGTCGTGGGTCGACGCCATCGTCTATCGCCGCTCCCCCGGAGAGATCGCTTACGACGAAGCGCGCGGCATCGCTTACGACTGGCTCAAGGGGGTGAAGGGCCAAACCTCGGAGGGCGGCTATAGCTCGCCCCGCTCGGAGGCGCTGCGCGATTATCGGCAGGCTCTCCGCTATGGCGACGAGGACGCGCTTGAGAAGGCGATCGAGCGCATGATCGCGCTCGGCATCGACGACAAGGATTTGGCCGCGAGCATCAAGCGCGCCCATCCGCTCGGGCCGATCGCGAAGAAGGATCGCGCCGCGTTCCTCAATCAGCTCACCGACGAAGAGCTCGACAAATTCGCGCGCGCCGAAGAGTGGTATGCGGAAACCTATCTAGGCCAGTAATCGAAGCGACTGGCATGAATCGCTAAACGCGGCTATAGAGCGGCGCCATGAACCGCACGGCAGCTTGGCTTTTCGCCGCCTTCGCTCTGCTCGCTTTCGCGGGCTGGCTCTTCCGCTATGACGTCGAACCCATGAGCAAGGCGCAGGTTGTGCGCCTTGATCGAATCACCGGCGCCGTACGCTTGTGCGATGCGCAGGAGTGCGTTGAGCCTCGCCTGATGAAGGGCTTGTCCGACGAGCGCCGCAAGGAGATGATCGGGCGGCTGAGCGCCGGCGCCGCCGCGGCTGGCGAGGAAAACCCGCTCATCGAGGCGTACGACCGCGCCGAGGCGGAGCGCTCTATCAAGCCATGAACTTTTCGACCTGGTTGCCCCATGCGTCCCAGCCGGGACGCTTGGTCCGTGCGAAGAGTTCGACCCTCGGGACATCGCCGAAGAGCCGTATCAGATCGTCCGCGAATTCGTCGGGCTTGCGGCTGTGCTCGCGCACGGGGGCGTGGCGCCACTGCCGCACCGCTGCACTGCGCCGCGGCACGCTGCCCATCATGCCCAGGAGGCACATTTCGGGATTGGCGCGGGTATAATAGCCCGTGCCGATATGTTCAGCACCGCTGGGCTTCTCCTTGGTCCAGGTGAAAAGCACCGTGGTGTAGCGGAAGCCCCAATGCTTCATCACGTCGATGGCGCGGTCGAGCAGCGGATCGGTGACCCACATAGCAAGGGCGCAGTCACCCGATGCCAGCTCACCGACCGGCAGTGCGGCAATCTGCTCCACCGTCATCGTGTCATAGTGTTGATTCGCGTTCCGATCCTCGCCCTTCTCGGACCAGTTCTCAAATGCCCACGCAGGATCGGCGTAGATGAGCCGATAGCCGAACATGCGCAGACCGGTGAAGGGAGGCGGTGCGGTCATCCTGCACCTTTTGCCTTGAGCCGCGCGGCCCACTCTGCCGCGTGCTTGGGGCACAAGTCTTTTCCCGGCGCGGGGGAAGAGGTGCAGCGGCCGCAGAGCGGCGCATCGCATGTCCCGGATTTCTTGCTCGGCACCTTCCAGTCGCAGAGCAGGTCAGCGGTTCGGCCGCAGGCGCATGTCTGTTTCCGACGGCGCGGACCGCAGATGAAGCCCCGCGCGCCGTTTGGGAGGGTGATGGGTTCGCAGGTCATTGCCCCGACCCTTCGCTCAGAGTCCGGTGAGGATTGGTCATGCGGACACCGACCCGAAGAGGGGGCCTGCGTCGTCGTGGCGGTCAGGCATCTGGCTTTCGACGCGGCCGAGGTCGGCGCGGATGCGGCGCCGGGCCATTTCGGCATACTCGGGATTAAGCTCGATCAGCGTGGCATTGCGGCCGAGCCGATTGGCGACCAGACCAGTTGTGCCAGCGCCGCCGAAGGGATCGAGCACCATGCCGCCGACAGGACTTCCGGCGAGTATGCAAGGCTCGATGAGCGCGGGCGGGAAGGTCGCGAAATGAGCTCCCTTGAAGGGCTGCGTCGCGACCGTCCACACCGAGCGCTTGTTGCGCTCACTCACCGGCAAACAGACGGCATCGGCGAAACTGCTATTGTTCTTGATCCCGCTGCCCGGCTGCGCCTGCTTCGGGTTGCGAACGACGGCTTTCATATTGCCGTTCGTTTTGCCGCCAGCATGGGCACGGGCGCTGCCGACCTGATTGATTACATCCTGAGACACGCGAGCATGCGTGTTCGGGCTGACCGGCTCTAGGATCGCATCCTGGTCGTAATAGTACTTCGGCCCCTTGCTGAGCAGGAAGATATATTCGTGAGCCTTCGTGCAGCGGTCGCGCACCGATTCCGGCATCGGGTTCGGCTTCGACCAGATGATATCCTGCCGCAGATACCAGCCGTCGGCCTGTAATGCGAAGGCGACGCGCCAGGGGATGCCGATAAGGTCTTTCTGTTTCAATCCTTGCGGCGGCTTCACCCAAAATCGCCCGATCGAGCCCGCTTCGACCATGCGGTCATGCATGTCGCGCGAGGTCGCGTTCCCCTTGTTCGACGTCTTCGTGTCGCCAATGCCGCGCCCCGACCCGGCATAACTGTCGCCGAGATTGAGCCACAGCGTGCCATCATCGCGCAACACACGCCGCACCTCACGGAAGAGATCGACCATTCCGGCAACGAACTCGTCTGGCGTCGCCTCAAGGCCCATCTGACCGTCGACGCCGTAGTCGCGGAGGCCGAAATAGGGCGGGCTGGTGACGCAGGTCTGCACGCTGCAATCCGAGAGTCCCTTAAGCTGCTCGCGCGCGTCGCCGATGATGATCTGAACGGTCATGCTGTCACCGCCCTGCCCCCATGTCGACGAGGCCGCACACGCGATGCACGATCGCGCGCACCTCGGCGATGCTCAGCCCGTTCCGGCGTCGCGCGGCGTGCGCGATGTAGCTCATCGGCTCGCCCTTGCGCCACATCTGGCCCATTTCCTCGTCGGTCAGGGGCGGCTGCCTCACGTTCTTGTGAATGCGGTCGGGGTGGGTCGTCGTGCTCACGCATCCACCCCCGCGCCCTTGCGGGCAGCGCGCTTGATCTTGGCGATGATCCCCTCTTCGACCTCGTCGGCCGTGGCCTCGGGCCGGATCTTGATGAAGGCGGTGCAGACCCATGCGTGGTTAGCTGGCTTGCCGTGGAAGCGGAGCCCATAGGCCACGGCATTGACCAGTGCCACCGGCCCCTCCGTCACCTCAGAGACCCGGAGAATTTCCCCCAAGCGAGGGTCGAAGGCACTGCCGGGAAAGAAGAAGGGGACCACGCACATCGCGAGGTCGCCGGCCTTCCAGTCCTCGTTCATTTTGCGCATGTCGCGCGGAGGGCGTGGCCGCTGGTCGTTTCGCGGGGTGTCGAATAGGCGGCGGAACCAGTTCATGCTGCCATCCTCTCGTCCTCGCTGTCAGGCTGGTTCGCGGCCACGAGCGCGCGGGCGACGGGCGGGCAGACGCTGTTCCCGATCGCGCTGATCTGCTCAGCGATCGTCAAGGGCTTCTCCACCCATTTGCCGCGCACGAACTTGCGCACCACGGGATCGAGCACATAATCGTCGGGGAAGCCCTGCGCGCGGGCGAGCTCGCGGGGTTTCAGCATGCGCAGGCCGATATCGACGATGACATAGGTCGTGGCGTCGATCGTGACCGTGACGACGGCAAAGCGCGCCTTGACGGTGACGACGTCGAGCGGGCGGTCGACTGGCTGGATCTGCGCCGTCTCATTCTCGCCGTCCGTGCCGTAGTACTTGACCAGAAAGGCGGCCGTGCGAACTGCACGCTCCATAATGTCGGGCGGCAGCGCGCCCTCTTCGATCATCGTCGTCTCGACGATGCGCTGGGTGCAGCCTTTTCCTACAATGGTGCTGAGGGGCTTGCGCGGCGTGTGACCGACCATGCCGGTGTTCGCCTGCTCCATATGGGCGGCGACGACAGCGTGATGCTGTCCGCCCGCGCAGGCGGTTTTCAAGGGCTGCAGCGGGTCGCCCCGGCCGCCGTTCGTGTTGCTGGTATAGAAGCTGGATAGGAAGGCGGTCACCGCGGCCGCCTGCGACCCCTTCGCGGTGACAGTGCCATATGGCCTACCGAGATCGAGCGCGCGAGGATCCTGACCTTCCCGTTCGCCATTGCCCATCTTGACCATCGTGGCGCAGGCGATGGCGTTGTCGGCCTTCACCGTCGTCGTGGGATATGGCCCGTCCACTGGCATTGGCGGGCTCTGCCCCCGCCGACCGCCGATGCCGACAAGCGTTGCGCCTATGACCTGGTTGGTGTCTTTCGCCGACGCGGCGATCGTATGGTGCGGCTGATCGGCGCGGTGGCTGCGACCGCCATGCTGGCCGTGCGAGACGATGGGCGCCAGCTTCGCGTCGACCATCCCTAGCGGCGTAGCGCCAGCGGGGCGGGCGGGAACGCCGTTTGCGGTGACCGTCGGCATCGGTTCCGTCATGTCGCTGCCCACCGCGCCGCCACGGAACTTGGTCACATGCGGCGCAATCTCGCAGTCGACGACGCCATATTCCGGCTGTGTCGTCGCGGTTCGCAATGGATCCTGAGGATCGAAGACACGAGACGCGCGCGTGTTCGTGAACGCGCGGCCAACGATGAAGGGATGCGCCGCATTCACAACATAGCGCATCACCCCATGCGCGATGCGGCGCTTGGTCGCCTCCGCGAGTTCGCGGTCGCGCTCGAAGATCGACGGGCAGGGGATCGTCCAATCGATGCACTCGGCCGCGGTGCGGTATGGCAGCAACTTGCCGCTCAGTACGCGCTTATCGTTCGCCGGGGCGTGCGTCGGCTTCGGCCACACGATCGGCAGGCCGTCGCGCCGGAAGATCATGTAGAGACGCTTGCGGCTGGTCGGCGCGCCGTAATCGCAGGCTTTCAGGATGCGCCATTGCACCCGGAAGCCGAGACCGCGCAGCGCGCGGACGAACCGCTTGAACTCGCGGCCCTTGAGATGGGCGATCGGCACGCCTTCGCCGTCGAGCGGGGCCGCATATTGGAATTCTTCGACGTTTTCGAGGAATCCGCATTCGGGCTGGGTTTCCCTGACCCACTCGATCACTTCCCAGCACAGCGCGCGGATGCTGCGATCCTTGACCGGGCCGCCCTTCGCCTTGCTGTATTCCTTACAATCCGGGGAGAACCAGACGCCCCAGACCTTCCGTCCGCGCGTCGCGGTGCGGGGCAGGAAGGGCAAGCGAATATCGCAGCAGTGATGATCGGTGTCGGGGTGGTTCGCCTTGTGGATCGCAATCGCCGTCGGACTGTGGTTGACGGCGATATCGGGGTCTCGGCCGATCGCCTGCGCGATGCCTGTGCTGGCGCCGCCGCCGCCAGCGAAACCGTCGATGAAGAGGCCGGGGAGCTTCATGGCCGCGCCTCCTCGTTGCCGACGGCGTGCTGTCCGCAGAAATCATCCTCTATGGTCAAGGGCCAGCGGGTAAGAGGTTGGCCATCGCCACGAACGAAGAGGTGGGGCGACTTCTCCCGGCACTGGCCTAGCCGTCGATCATCCTTCGTCGTGATCTCGGGGACGAGCAACCACCAAGTGCAGTTCGCGCAGATGGCGCATGGGTCGCGGCTCATGCCCCACCGCCATTCCGACAAAGCGCTCGGAGCGGCAGATATGCGTTGCCGAACAAACGGGAAACTTGTCGGAACGCGCGTTGAAAATAAACGATTTCCGGTGGACTTTTAATCAGTAGGTCGCTGGTTCGAACCCAGCAGGGCTCACCATCAAACTTTCCCCATTTACCGTCGAAAGCCCGCGAGTCGCTCGTTGATGATGGCGTCTGCTTCGGCGATGATCCGGTCGATCAGTTCCTGGCAGCTTGGGATGTCGTGGATCAGCCCCTGTACCATGCCCGCCCAGAAGACGCCTTTCGAAAGATCGCCGGTTTCAAGAAGTTCGCGGCCAGCCTTCCCGTTCACCAGTTCAGCAACGTCGGCGAAGGTCGCCCCCGGGACCGACAGCCGGCGCACTACCTCTTCCGATACCGAGCTCTTGCCGACGCGCGCGGTGTTCTTGAGGCTACGGAAAATGAGAAAGCTGCCGCGCTCGTCATTGTCGATATAGGCCTGCTTCACATTGTCGTGGATCGGCGCTTCCTTGGTCGCACAAAAGCGGGTGCCCATGTTGATGCCCTCCGCGCCCAGCGACAGTGCTGCAACGAGCCCGCGGCCATCGCCGAAACCGCCCGAGGCGAGCATCGGGATCTTCACCTTGTCCGCAGCGGCCGGAATGAGGATCAGCCCGGGGATATCATCCTCGCCCGGGTGCCCTGCGCATTCGAAGCCGTCGATCGAGATGATATCGCAGCCCGCCTTTTCGGCCGACAAGGCGTGGCGAACCGCGGTGCATTTGTGGAGGATCGTGACGCCATGCGGCTTCAGCATCTCCCAGATCTCACGTACCGCCTGAGTGCCTGCGGTTTCGACTATCTTCACCCCGCCATCGATTATCGCCTGGGCGTAGGCCTTGTAGTCAGGCGCGTTGATCGTCGGAAAGACCGTCATGTTCACGCCGAAGGGCTTGTCGGTCATCGACCGACATTTTTCGATCTCGTCGCGCAGCGCCTCAGGGCTCGGCTGAGTGAGAGCGGTCAGAATGCCGAGGCCGCCCGCGCTCGAAACTGCGCTTGCAAGCTCGGCATAGCCGACGCTCTGCATGCCGCCTTGGACGATCGGATGTTCGATCCCAAGCATTTCCGTAATCCGCGTCTTGAAAGCCATGCGCTATCCTTCCCCTTCCCGAAACTTGCCCGTACGGCATTGCTGGCTGCACCCTTGAATTAAGTTGACGCTTACGTCAACGTCGGCTCTTAGCAAATGATTAGATCGCAAAGGGAATCGGAAATGTCGGCAACGAACACGGGCATATCGGACCGCGCGCTGGCGATTGCGTCGCGCGTCGAGGCATTCGTCCGCGAAACGGTGACCCCATATGAAATGGATGAGCGCCGCGATCATCATGGCGCGCCGACCGATGAGCTCGTGATGGAAATGCGCGAAAAGGCGCGCGCTGCAGGCGTGCTGACGCCGCACATCCTCGACGACGGCAGCCACCTCAATCAGCGCGAGACCGCGGTGGTGCTGATCAAGAGCGGTCTCTCTCCGCTCGGACCGCTTGCCTGCAACACCATGGCGCCCGACGAGGGCAATATGTATCTGCTCGGCAAGGAGGGCAGCCCCGAGCTCAAGGAGCGCTTTCTCAAGCCAATGGTTGAGGGCCGTGTGCGCTCGGCCTTCTTCATGACAGAACCCGCTGACGAGGGCGGCGCAGGATCCGATCCCTCGATGATGCAGACCATATGCCGCCCCGACGGCAATCACTGGATCATCAGCGGGCGCAAGACCTTTATCACCGGGGCACAAGGGGCGCGCGTCGGAATCATCATGGCGAAGGCCGAGGAAGGCGCCTGCATGTTCCTTGTCGACCTGCCTGATCCTGCAATCCGCATCGATCATATACCCAATACGATCGACAGCTCGATGCCGGGCGGCCACGCGACGCTGACCATCGATAATCTGCGCGTCCCCGCCGACCAGATGCTCGGCGAGGCCGGCGAAGGCTTCCGCTATGCACAGGTCCGCCTCTCCCCTGCCCGCCTGTCGCATTGCATGCGCTGGCTCGGTGCGTGCATCCGGGCCAACGAGATTGCGACCGATTATGCCAATCGCCGCCATGCCTTCGGCAAGCCGCTCGTTGATCATGAGGGTGTGGGCTTCATGCTCGCGGAGAATCTGATCGACATCAAGCAGGCCGAGTTGATGATCGACTGGTGCGCAAGCGTGCTTGATACCGGGTCGCTCGGCACCGCCGAAAGTTCGATGGCAAAGGTCGCGGTCTCGGAGGCTTTGATGCGTATCGCCGATCGCTGTGTCCAGGTTATGGGCGGCACCGGGGTGACCGACAAGACGATCGTCGAGCAGGTGTTTCGCGAGGTCCGCGCCTTTCGCATTTATGACGGCCCGACCGAGGTCCATAAATGGAGCCTCGCCAAGAAGATCAAGCGCGACTGGAAGGCGCAGCAGGGCTGACCGACGCTCACGCCGCCGGACGCCAGTCCCAATCCTTGGCGTCAAACCACTTGACGTTTACGTTAACGTACGGATGATGAGCGGCCACCAGGGGAGAGGAAACGGAAGTCGCATGTCGATATTGTACGACGAGGGGCAGGAGGCGATAGCGAGGGAGTCGCGTCGTGTTTTGGAGGCGCGAGTGAGCAAGGAGGCGATGCTGTCCTTGCTGGAGAGCGTTGGGCGTTATGATGAGGGTTTCTGGGCGACGGCGAAGGAGCAGGGCTGGACGGCGCTATCGCTTCCCGAGGCTTATGGGGGTCTTGATCTGGGGCTGGTCGAGCTTGGTCTGATTGCGCATCAGGCGGGGCGCTCGCTGAGCGGGGCGCCTTTTCTGACCGCGGGCTTCGGGGTAGCCAAGGCGATAGCGCTTTACGGGTCGGACGATCAGAAGGCGGCGTGGCTTGCGGGTCTTGCGAGCGGCGAGACGATCGGTGCGGTGGCTTTTGCCGAGGGGGCGAACGCCCTCCCCGCGCGGCCTGCGCTGACGCTGGCGGCGGGCGGGCTCGAGGGCCGGGTGAGCGGTGTTGCGGGCGGTCTTGCCGCCGAGGTTGCGCTGGTCTTTGCGCAAGGACCCGACGGCCCGGTGCTCGCGATTGCCGATCTCGCCGAGGCCGAGCGCAGCGCGATCGAAAGCTTCGACAACAGCCGGGTTTACGCCGATCTTGTCTTTGCCGGGACGCAGGCCGAGCGGCTTCTCGCTGGCGAGGCGGCGCGCGAGGCGGCGCTTCATATTCTGGCGCTCCAGGCGGTGATCACCGCGCACGAGCAGACGGGCGGCGCCGAAGCCTTGATGGAGATTGCACGCGACTATGCGGTGACCCGCAAGGCGTTCGGCCAGCCGATCGGCGCCTTCCAGTCGATCAAGCACCGCATCGCCGAGCTTTACGCGCTCGTCGAGCTCGCGCGCGCCAACTGCATTCATGCCGCCTCGCGCGAGGGCAAGGATGATTTCATCACCGCAGCGGCCGCGGCGCGCATCTCGGCGACCGAGGCCTATGACACCGCCGCGCGCGACTGCGTGCAGATCCACGGCGGCATCGGGGTGACGTGGGAGCTCGGCCTCCACCTCCACACCCGCCGCGCGCGCAGCCTTGCGATCGAGCAGGGTCCTTTATTCTTCTGGGAAGACGTTCTCGTCGAGAGCCTGAGGGGAGAAGCGGCATGAGCGATCTGGAAGCCTTTCGCGCCAGGGCGGCCGCCTGGCTCGAAGCGATGGCCCCCCTTTATGGCAAGGCCGCGGGCGAGGGCCTGTCCGAGGCGGAGGATCTCGCGCTGGCCCGCCGCTACCAGAAGGCCAAGTTCGATGCAGGCTATGCCGGGATCAACTGGCCAGGAGAGTTCGGCGGCCAGGGCCTTGGCCATCTCGAGAAGGTCGTCTTCGATACCGAAGAGATGAAGCATGGCTTTCCAGGCTTCTATTTCGGCATCTCGCTCGGCATGCCGATCCCCGTCCTCATGCAGTTCGGCCAGGACAAGGCCTGGGTGAAGGAACGCGTGCTCAAGGCGCTCCAGGGCGAGGAGATATGGTGCCAGCTCTTCTCCGAGCCATCGGGGGGCTCCGACCTTGCCGGGCTGCGCACCCGCGCCGAACCCGACGGCAATGGCTGGAAGATCAACGGCCAGAAGCTGTGGACCAGCTGGGCCCAGTACAGCGACTATGGCGTCATCGTCGTGCGCACCGATCCCAATGTGCCCAAGCACAAGGGGCTCACCTACTTCTGGGTCGACATGAAGGCCCCCGGCGTCACCGTCCGCCCGATCAAGCTCGTGGGCGGCGACAGCCACGTCAACGAGGTCTTCTTCGACGATGTGAAGATCAGCGACGATCAGCGCATGTCCCCCGTCGGCGGCGGCTTCGCGGTCGCGATCGCAACGCTGATGATCGAACGCTATGTCGCAACCGACAGCGCAGGCTTTGGACCCCACCTCGATCTCTTCGTCGATCTCGCCAAAGACACCGACCTCAACGGCAGACCCGCAATCGAGGACGCACGCATCCGCCAGCAGATCGCCCGCAACTACGCCATGCGCAGCGCCCTCCAGTCGATCACCGCACGCGCCATGGCCATGATGCAGGCCGGCATGACACCCGGCCCCGAAGGCTCGCTCAACAAGCTCGTCGCCGTGCGATCACGCCAGAAACTCTCCGAACTCGCCATCGACCTCAAAGGCAACAACGGCTTCCACTTCAACCCCCACGCCTCCCAAAAGGAAGACTGGGCCGCAAGCTGGATCAACGCCCCAACCGGACGCATCGCAGGCGGATCCGACGAAACCCTCCTCAACACCATCGCCGAAAAAATCCTCGGCCTCCCGCAAGATCACCGCCCAGACAAAGGCATCCCATTCAACCAAATTCCAGCCTGAGAAGGAACCTCCCCATGAAAATCGATTCGTCCGTTTCCGCTGTCGTGACCGGGGGCGCATCCGGCCTCGGCCGTGCCACCGCCGAAGCGCTCGCCGCTGCCGGCGTCAAGGTTGCCATCTTCGACATCAACGACGCGCTCGGCGAAGAAGTCGCTCAGTCGATCGGAGGACTCTTCGTTCATGTCGACATCACCGACGAGCAGTCGGTCGTCGATGGCTTCGCCAAGGCGCGCGCGGCGCACGGACAGGAGCGCGTTGCGATACACTGCGCAATGACATCGCGCCGCGGAAAGACGCTCGCCTTCGACAAGGAGACGGGCAAATACCGCCGTACTCCCACTGAGGATTATGAATTTGGCGTCGCGGGAATTCTGACCGCCAGCTATCGCATCGGTTCGATCGCCGCCGAGGGCATGGCGACCTTGCCCGAGCTTGAGGATGGCGAACGCGGCGCGATCATCTTCACGGCTTCGGTCGCGGCGCAGGACGCACAGATCGGCCAGGTGATCTACGGTTCGGCAAAGGCGGGCGTGAACGGCCTCGTTCTTCCGATGGCCCGCGACCTCATGGATCTTGGTATCCGCGTGAACTCGATCATGCCAGGGGTGTTCGGCACACCGCTGCTTGGCAACATGAACCCGAAGGTCAAGGAAAGCCTCGAGGCCTCGGTCCCCTTCCCGAAGCGTCTCGGCAAGGCGGAGGAATATGCGAGTCTCGCGATGGAAATGGTGCGCAATACCTATTTCAACGGTCAAGCCGTACGCCTCGATGGCGCGATCCGCATGGCGCCGCGCTGATCCAGCTCTCCCGGAAAAAGGAACCCAATATGTCCGAAGCCTATATCATCGACGCTGTGCGCACTCCGCGCGGGATCGGCAAGCCCGGCAAGGGCGCGCTCTCGCACCTTCACCCGCAGCATCTTGCCGCGACGGTGCTTGCCGCGATCCGCGAGCGCAACGATCTCGACACCGCGACCGTCGACGACATCGTCTGGTCGACCTCGACGCAAAAGGGCAAGCAGGGCGGCGACCTTGGCCGCATGGCTGCGCTCGCAGCGGGCTATGACATCAAGGCCAGCGGCACGACCCTCGACCGTTTCTGCGGCGGCGGCATCAGCAGCGTGAACTTCGCATCCGCATCGGTGATGTCGGGCATGGAAGACTGCGTCATCGCGGGCGGCACCGAAATGATGAGCTACACCGCCCAGATTGGTGCTGAGGAAGCCAATGCAGGCATCAAGCCGCTCGGCATGGGCTCGGGCCATGCCGCGCTCGACGAACTCCACCCGCAGTCGCATCAGGGCGTGTGCGGCGATGCGATCGCAGCGCTGGAAGGCATTAGCCGCGAGGCGCTCGACGCGCTCGCGCTCGTCAGCCAGCAGCGCGCCGACCGCGCGATCAAGCAAGGCCGCTTCGACAAGTCGGTGGTCCCCGTTTACAACAGCGACGGCAGCGTCGCGCTCGACCATGAGGAATTTCCGCGCCCCGAAACCACCGCCGAAGGCCTCGCGGCCCTGAAGCCGAGTTTCGCCGCGCTCAAGGACTTCGATCTTGGCAATGGCGTGACCTTCGCCAGGCAGATCCAGCGTCGATATCCTGACCTTGAATGGGACGGTGTCCACCACGCCGGCAACTCTTCAGGCGTAGTGGACGGCGCGGCCGCAGTCCTCATCACCTCCAAGGATTATGCCGACAAACATGGCCTCAAACCCCGCGCGCGCATCGTCGCTTATGCCAATATGGGCGACGATCCGACCCTCATGCTCAACGCGCCCGTCCCCGCCGCGAAGAAAGTCCTCGCCAAGGCCGGCCTCACGACAGACGACATCGACGTCTGGGAAATCAACGAGGCCTTCGCGGTCGTCGCCGAAAAGTTCATCCGCGATCTCAAGCTCGACCGCGAGAAGGTGAACATCAATGGCGGCGCCATGGCGCTCGGGCATCCGATCGGCGCCACCGGCTCGATCCTCATCGGCACCGCACTCGACGAGCTTGAACGCTCAGGCGGCCGCTACGGCCTCGTCACCATGTGCGCCGCGGGCGGCATGGCCCCCGCCATCATAATCGAGAAAATGTAATCGTCACATGCGAGGCGGCACGACTGTGAGCGATTCAGCGCTCCAGACTGCCGCCAAGCCCTTGCTCGCCACATGAGGTAAGCACATCTATATAGGAGCGTGATATGGCAGGACCCCTCAAGGGCGTTCGAATCATCGAATTTGCAGGGATCGGCCCCGGTCCCTTCTGCGGCATGATGCTCGCCGACCATGGCGCCGAGGTGATCCGCATCGACCGGCCCGGCGGCTTCATGGATCCCCGCGATCCCCTGTCGCGCGGACGAACTTCAATTGCCCTCGACATGAAGAACCCCGATGCCGTGCAGACCGCACGCGACCTCTGCAAAAGTGCAGACGGCATCATCGAGGGCTATCGCCCCGGCGTGATGGAACGGCTGGGGCTCGGCCCGGACGTGCTGCTCGCAGACAATCCGAAGCTCGTATACGGCCGCATGACCGGCTGGGGGCAGTTTGGTCCCTACGCCCAGGCGGCAGGGCACGACATCAACTATATTTCGCTCTCGGGCGTACTTCACGGTATCGGCCGCGCGGGTGAGAAGCCGGTGCCACCTGTCAACTATGTCGGCGACTTTGGCGGCGGCGGCATGATGCTCGCCTTCGGCATGGCAAGCGCGCTGCTGCATGCCGCGAAGACCGGCGAAGGACAGGTGATCGACTGCGCGATGACCGACGGCTCGGCCCTCCTCGCGGGAATGAGCTGGGGGTTCAGGGCGATGGGCCGCCTCAAGGACGAAGCCGGCGTCAACATGCTCGACGGCGGCGCGCATTTCTATGACACGTATCGCTGCGCCGACGGCAAGTTCATCTCGATAGGCTCGATCGAGCCGCAATTTTACGCGCTACTGCGCGAGAAGACCGGACTTGACCGGGACACCGCCTTCGACGCACAAATGGACGCGTCGCAGTGGGGGCCGCTCAAGGAACGGCTGACCGAGCTGTTCGCGACCAGGACGCGCGATGAATGGTGCGAGATCATGGAGATGACCGACGTCTGTTTTGCGCCAGTCCTGTCCCTTGAAGAAGCGCCGAAGCACCCGCACAATATCGAGCGGGAAACCTTCCTCACCGTCGGCGGTGCCATCCAGCCCGCCCCTGCACCGCGCTACTCGGCAACTGTCAATGACACACCGCGCCCGGCGCCCGAAGTCGGGGCCGACGCCGAGAGAGTGCTCGCAAGCCTTGGCTACGACAGCACGAAGATCGCAGCATTGCGAGAGGGCGGCGCGGTCCGCTGATCGGTCATTCGGCGCGCGCGGTCAGAGCTTCCCAGAGGCCGCGCCCGCCCAAACCGGCGACCTGACGCCCTAGCCGCTCGGCCCAGTAAGCGTCGCTGCCGTGCATCGAACGCCAGCGCATCAGCGGGATCGTCACGCGGTGAAGGTCATACTCCCGGGTAAACCCGATCGCGCCGTGAACCTGATGTGCGATGGCGGTGACCACGCCGACAGCCCGATTGGCGCGCAGTTTCGCAGCGGCGATCTCGAAGTCGGCCGCCTCCGCGTCGAGCCCGGTTGCATCGAGCCGCGCGGCCATCGCAGCCGCAGCAGCATCGAGCGCTGCCACCTCGCACGCGAGGACTGCAAGCGATTGCTGCACGGCCTGAAACTTGCCAAGCGGTCGTCCAAACTGCTGGCGCGTGTTTACATGCTCGATCGACAATCCGAGCGCCTGTCCCGCTGCACCCGCCATCAGCCCGACGGTCGCGGCGGCGCGAAGCGCGTCGGGAACGGGGGCAAGTCCCGACAATATCAGATCAGTAACCGGCAGATCAGGAACGGCGACGCCAGCGATGCGCAGCACCGCGTTCGCGTCTCCCCAATCGCCGCCGAACCCGCCGTCAGCCTCTGAAACAAGCAGCAGGCCGAAACCCGCGGTCTCGATGGGTGCGATGCCCCCCTCCTGGGCGTCGGCGAACACGGCGCGCGCCGTGTCGCAGAGCATCTCGCGCGCGGCGCTCACCGCAGACCCAGCCCGCGCGCGATGATCCCGCGGATCACCTCGCGCGTCCCGCCACGCAGCGAAAAACTGGGCGAGGCGATGAGGAGCGCACGCAGCAACCGCGCCAGATCATCGGGGTCGTCCCAGCCGCACTCGACCACCGCCTGCACGCGGCGCGGCATCTCCTGTTCGAATGCGTTACCCAACTCCTTGACCACTGATGCCTCGACCATCGGATCTTCACCTGCTGCAAGCTTCGCCGCGGTCGACATCGACAATTGGCGCAGCGTCCACATCTCTGCGGCCAGTTCGCCGATCAGCACCGCGAGTGCGGGCGCGGGATCGGGCCCCGCGGCATCGATGAGCGCGGCAAACAGCGCGTGGCTCGAGAGGTAACGCTCAGGCCCTGACCGCTCGAGCCCAAGTTCGGCGGTGACCTGCTTCCACCCCTGGCCGCGTTCGCCGACCAGCGCGGCATGCGGGACGAGGACGTCGTCGAAGAATATCTCGTTGAAATCGTGATGCCCGGCCATATCGATGATCGGACGGATGGTGATGCCGGGCGTATCGAGGTCGATCAGAAGCTGACTGAGCCCGGCATTGCGCTCGCTCCCCTCTTCGGTTCGCACCAAGGCGAGCATGATGTGCGACAGGTGCGCGCCCGTGGTCCAGATCTTCTGACCATTGATGCGCCAGCCCTCGGCCGTTTCGCGGGCGGTTGTACGCACGCTGGCAAGGTCCGAACCGGCGCCCGGTTCGGAAAGCCCGATGCACGCATAGGTTTCGCCGCGGGCAATGCCCGGAAGATAGCGCTCCCGCTGCTCCTCGCTGCCATAGCGCAGAATCAGGGGGCCTGTCTGGCGATCGGCGATCCAGTGCGCGCCCACGGGTGCGCCGGCGGCGAGCAGTTCCTCTATCACCACATAGCGCTCGAGCGGATGCCGCTCGCCGCCGCCATAGCGAGCGGGCAAGGTCATGCCGATATATCCCGCAGCGCCGAGGGCGCGGCTGAAATCCGGGTCGAAACTTGCCCAGCAGTTCGCGCGCCGAACGACGTCGTCTTGCGGCTGATGCTCGGCGAGCCAGCGCCGCAGACCGGTTCGCAATGCCGAGCTATCGCCTGGCGGGTCGAAAGGATAGAGTGCAAAGCCTTGCATGTCCCGCCAGCCATGCAATAGCTTTTCGAAACTGAAAAGGATGACTTACACGATGGGTGAATTTTTGAGCGTCGAGCGGCGGGGCAAGGTCGCAGTCCTGACAATGAGCAAGCCCGAAAGCATGAACGCGATCGGAACGCATGCCGATTGCGACGATATTATCAACACACTGCGCGTTCTGGGCGAGGATCGCGGTGTCAGCGCGATCATCCTGACCGGTAGCGGCAAGGCCTTCAGTGCCGGAGGCAATCTGAAATCGATGCAGGAGCGCAAAGGCATCGGCGTTCTCGACCAGCCCGACTCGACTCGCGCCAACTATCGCCGCGGCGTCCAGGCCGTGATCCGCGCGCTGATGGACTGCGAGATTCCGATGATCGCCGCGGTCAACGGTCATGCCGTGGGGCTGGGCTGCGATCTTGCCTGCACCTGTGACATCCGGATTGCCGCCGAAAGCGCCAAATTCGCATGCAGCTTCATCAAGGTCGGGATCGTCCCTGGCGATGGCGGCGCGTGGCTGCTTCAGCGCGTGCTCGGTTATCCGCGCGCCGCCGAATTGTTCCTGACAGGGGACCGCTTCGACGCGCAGACCGCAAAGGACTATGGCCTGGTTTCCGAGGTCGTGCCCGACGCCGAGCTCCTTGAGCGCGCGCTCGCCATCGCCGACCGTATCGTCTGCAACCCGCCGCGCGCGCTGCGTCTCACCAAGCGACTGCTGCGCGAGGCGCAGCACAGCCGGATGAGCGATATCCTCGAACTCAGCGCCGCCTATCAGGCCATCGTTCACGAAACCGCCGACAACCGCGAGGCCATCAACGCCTTTGTCGAAAAGCGGGCGCCGGTATTCACGGGAGAATGACCATGCTCGCCGATCGCGTCCTGTCCCTGTCGGGCGTCCATAATTTCCGCGATTATGGCGGCTACGCCGTCGAAAGCGGAGGGCGACTGCGCGACGGCATCCTGTGGCGCTCGGCGCACCAAGTGGAAGCCGCCGACGACGACCTGGCGGCGATCGACGAGCTCGGCATCGAAACGATCATTGACCTGCGGGGCGACGATGAGCGCAAGTTGCATCCTTGCCGTCGCAGCGAGAATTTCGCGGGCCGCGTGCTGTTCGCCGGCGGGGTCACTGCGGGCCTTGCCCCGCACCTGCAGGCGGCGGGCGGTGCGATCGATGCCGCGTCGGCGAGGGCGCGGATGATCGATACCTACGCCGGCATGCCCTATCGCCCCGCACTCGTGGCAACGCTGCGCCTCTACCTCTCGGCGCTTGCTGAATATGACGCGCCGAGCCTCGTTCACTGCGTCGCGGGCAAAGACCGTACCGGCTTTGCGGTCGCGATCGTCCACCGGCTTCTCGGCGTGCATGAAGACGATCTGATGCACGACTATCTGCTTACCAATACAGCGGGCAAGATCGAGGAGCGCGTGGCCCAGGGTGCAGCGCATATTCGCGACCGCTACGGCGCCGACATCGGCGAGGATGCGATCCGGGCCCTGATGTCGGTCAACCCTGCATATCTCGACGCGGCGCTCGCAACGGTGCGCCGCGATCATGGCGATGTTTCAGCCTACGCCGAAGCAGTGCTTAATTTCACACCCGAAATGCGCGAGGCGATGGTCGATCGGCTGATCGTCTGACGCCTTCGGTCAGGGCATCAGATGGTCGGCGGTGATCGTCTTGCCATCGGTCGACACCGAGGCATAGCCGTTCTCCTTGATGTCGTTCGCTGCGAGACGTCCGGTCAGGTCGAGACGCAGCGTGTGCCTGTTGTTGAAGGGACCGGGTGCCGAGAGTCTGACACCCGACCAGGCATAGTTGCCGTATACGCTGCTCAGCCGCCCTTTTTGCGCCGTCATGACGGAGGAAAGCGCCGCGGCATCGACTTGCGAGAGCGGGATCAGATAATCATCAAGCCGGAATTCCGCGGCATTGCCGCCCATCACCGTAATCTCCACTGGACTGGGGGGTGAGAATTGGCCGCTGTTGAGATCAAGGCGCGTATTCAGCAGTTTGCGTGGATCATCAGGGCTTTGATATTGCACTGAGCAGCTGGTCATCTCGCCTGCTGGCTTGCCGTCACTGGGGTCGATTTCCTTGCCGACGCTGAAGAACGAGCTAATCTCGGATACCTTCGCATCTGCGCCCAAATGTTTGGCGATGGCGCGAAAGCACACGTCGGGTCCCTCAGCCAGTGTGGGAATGCTGCCCTGGGCCGCGCCGGTCTCGCCGGACGTTCCGGTCATCGCGGCGCCTGGCGCGTCACCCGACGCGGTGTCGGCACCCCCGCAGGCGGAAAGGCATAAAGAGGCCGTCATGGACAATAGAGTCGCTCGCAACAATATCATCGGTCATTTCCTCATTTTGCGAAAAGGAAAGGCGTTAAAAGCAACGGCTCGCGGCGCGACATTCTGCTTTCTCCGCAAGCGTGAGCGACCTTGGACAAGCCTAGAATCTGCTGTTGCCGATTTCCACCCCATTTTTACGGCCCTATTCGCGCTTGATCAGGACCCCGCCTTTCACCACCGCTGCGACATGCTGGAGCCGCGTTACGTCCGTGAGCGGATCGCCTTCGATAGCGATGATGTCAGCAAAGCGGCCGACCGCGATCGCACCGATATCGCCGTCCATCCCCAACGCTTCGGCTCCGTTCAGCGTCGCGGCGCGGATCGCCTGGATTGGCGTCATTCCCCACTCGACCATCTTTGCAAATTGCCGTGCATTGTCGCCGTGGGGATAAATCCCCGCGTCGGTACCGAAAATCATCCGCACGCCCGCCTTTACCGCGCGCTGGAAAGTCTGGCGCTGAGCAAGGCCGATTGCCTTTTCCTTGTCGAGGCTTTCCTGCTCGGTGCCGTTCGCCGTACCCGTCGCAAGGATAAAATCGTCATTGTAGATATCCATCGCGAACCAGGTTTTGCGTTCGGCCGCCAGTTTAAGCGTCTCGTCGCTTGCAAGGCTGCAATGCTCGATCGTGTCGATGCCCGCGAGGATCGCGGCGCGGATACCCTCGTCCCCATGTGCATGCGCCGCGACCTTGATCCCCAGCATATGCGCCTCTTCGGCAACCGCCTTCATTTCCTCGAGCGTCAGTTGCTGCGCGCCGACACTGTCGCCGAGTGAAAACACCCCGCCGGTCGCGCAGATCTTGATCGCGCGGGCCCCATATTTGTGCAGCCAGCGCACCTTGCGGCGAGCCTCCTCGGGGCTGTCGATCACCGAGGGCTCCTTACGGTCCATCGAGGGCGGCAGTCCCCCGCTGTCGCAATGCCCGCCGGTTGCGCCGAGCGCCCAGCCTGCCGGAATGATGCGCGGCCCGATGATATAGCCCCCTTCGATCGCCTGCTTGAGGCCGACATCCTCGAAATTGGCCGATCCGACATTGCGTACAGTGGTGAAACCCGCCTCGATCGTCGTCCTCGCATTGGCGACTCCAACGGCGGTCCAGAAACTGTCCGTGTAGCGCAGCCCCTGATAGCCCCCGACTTCCGCAAGAGCGGTCAGGTGGACATGCATGTCAATAAGCCCAGGAAGCAGGGTCCGCTCGCCAAGGTCGATATGCTCTGCGTCCCGTCCCCAGCGCACGGTGCGCGCGTCGGCGATCTGGGTGATGCGCCCGTCAGCGCCGACAAAGATCGCTGGATGCTCGATCGTCTTTCCACTTTCGACGTCCAGCATGCGGGCGGCGGTGATCACGGAGGATCTTGAACCTCCTGCCTGCTCTGACGCTCCGCCCTGCGCCGCGATAGAGGCGGTCGCCGCAAAGGCGATTACCCGCAGAAAATTGCCGATCGTGCCGCGAAAGCGCATGAGTCCCCCTCCCCACTCAAACCCCGGCCCCCTGATGGCAAAAAGAAAGTTTTCGCGACAGCGAAAAAAGCAGGGCCCGCTTAGATCGAACGCGGCATTGCGAGGGCGGCGGGCCCGTGGCAATTCATCGAGGCGCAAGGCGGGCACGCAGCTCGCTCCAGGCAAACCGCCGGCAAGACAAGGAATGTCACGATGAGCGACTGGAAGCTACCCTGGGTCGGCGGTTGCCGGTGCGGCAAGCTGCGGTTCGAGATCAGCACGCCGCCCCTCCTCACCATGGCGTGCCACTGCACTGGCTGTCAGAAGATGAGCGCGAGCGCCTACTCCCTTTCGATGGCGATCCCGGACAGCGGCTTTCGCGTGACCGAAGGCGAGCCGGTCCTTGGCGGTCTTCACGATCCGGGTCTGCACCATTGGCATTGCGACCACTGCAAGAGCTGGGTTTTCACCGAGGTCGAACCCAGCCTGGGCTTCACCAACATTCGCCCCTCGATGCTCGATGACTTCAGCTGGTTCGCGCCGTTTATCGAAAGCTATACCAGCGAAGCACTCGCCTGGGCGAAGACCGGCGCGGTGCACAGTTTCGAGGAATTTCCCGCCATGGAAGACTATGCGCCGCTGGTCGCCGAATTCGCCGAAAAGGGCGCGCGGCCTGGCCGTTGATGTACCGGAGGCGATACGTTCCCGAGCGCCGGGCCGCTCGGTAGGCGCGAGCTGCGATGTCTTTGCTTTCGCTCAGCCTGGTCGTCCTCGCCGCCTTGTTCCACGCCACATGGAACCTCCTCGCCAAGCGGGCGGCTCATGCCGGGACAGCATTTGTCTTTGCCTATAATCTGGTTGCGACGCTCGTCTATGCACCCTGGGTCGTCTGGATCCTCTTGACCGAGGGGATGGCGTGGAGCGGGGCGGCTGCCGGCTTTATTCTTCTCTCCGCGCTCGTGCACCTCGCTTACAGTCTTTGCCTTCAGCGCGGCTATCAGCTTGCCGATCTGTCGGTCGTCTATCCGGTCGCGCGCGGCACCGGACCGATGCTGGCATCGGTCGGCGCTTTCCTGCTGATGGGCGAGGATATCAGCGCGCCCGGACTGGCCGGCCTCATACTCGTTGTCGCAGGGATCGCGCTGATCGCGACGCAGGGGCGCTTCGCCGCGTTTCATACCCCCGAGGCCCATCGCGGAGTGCGTTGGGGCATGGGGACGGGCGCGCTCATCGCGGCTTATACCCTAGTCGACGGCTGGGCGGTAAAGATGCTGGGCGTGGTGCCGGTCGTACTGGACTGGCTTTCGAACATGCTGCGCTTCCTTTTCCTTCTGCCACTCGTCCTGCGCGACCGCCGCAACGCGGCGGCGCGGATGCGCGGTCATTGGGGGCTGGCCATAGCGGTGGGACTGCTCTCGCCAGCTTCCTATATTCTCGTGCTGACGGCGCTCAAAATGGGTGCGCCCCTGCACGTCGTGGCGCCGACGCGCGAGATGTCGATGATGGCAGGCGCATTGTTCGGAATGATCTTTCTCGGCGAAGCGGTAGGACGCTGGCGCCTTGCAGGCTCGATATTGCTGATCGCCGGCGTCGTCCTGCTCAGCGCCTGACGCGCCGATCGATCCCGGCGGCGGCGAAAGCGAAGGCAGCACCAAGCATCGTTCCGCCCAGCACATCACTCGGCCAGTGGACTCCCAGCATGACTCGCGACAACGCGGTCGACGAAATGGCCGCTGCCGCGCACCATGCCGCCACGCGGCGCCATGGCCGGGGTGCGAGGAGCGCCAGGAGGAGCGCGATTGCCGTGACGCTGGTGGCATGTCCGCTCGGATAAGACCAGCTCGCCACATGATCGAGATGCGGAACGAGGTTGGGACGCGGCCGGTCAAAAATAATCTTGAGCAGGCTCGATGCCAGATTGGCCGCGACCGCAGTGGCTGCGAGCAGCAGCGCGGGCCCCCGCCCGGCCTTCCGCCAGAGGAACGCAACCAGCAACAGGGCAAGCGTCCAGCGGGGAATTCCGCCTCCAAGCCAGCTGATGCCCTGCGTGAAGGCAATGAGCACGGGAGGCGCGGCGTCTGCCCTGAGGAGAAGGGGGGTTGCAAGGGCGACATCGGCCGCCGTCAGCGCGGGCCCTTGAACGAGCGAGCCAAGCAGCAGCGCGGCCCCTAGAAGCAGCGTCGGGACGAGCCAGCGGCCCAAGGCGGGGCGCTCAGATATGGAGGACGCGTCCGTAAGCAGAAAGCACCGCCTCGTGCATCGTCTCGCTGATTGTCGGATGCGGATAGACCGTGTGCATGAAATCTTCCTCGACCAGCTCGGCCGTCTTGCCGACGGTGTAGCCCTGGATCATTTCCGTGACTTCGGCGCCGACCATATGGGCGCCGAGCAGTTCGCCGGTCTTTGCATCGAACACGGTCTTCACAAAACCCTCGACCTCACCCAGCGCGATCGCCTTGCCGTTGCCGATGAAGGGGAAATTGCCGACCTTCACCTCATATCCCGCTTCCTTCGCCTTCGCTTCGGTCAAACCGACGCTGGCGATTTGCGGGTGGCAATAGGTGCAGCCGGGGATGTTGCGCACGTCCATCGGATGCGGGTGGACGTCCTTGTTGCCAAGCTCCTGTGCGATCGCTTCGGCAGCGATTACCCCTTCGTGGCTCGCCTTGTGCGCGAGCCAGGGAGGCGCGGTGACGTCTCCGATCGCCCACAGGCCTTTCACATTGGTGCGGCAATAGGGGTCGGTGTCGATATGGCCCTTGGTCGTCTTCACGCCGAGCGTGTCGAGTCCGATGCCCTCGGTATTGGGAATGATGCCGATGGCGACGATCGCGTGGCTGAAATCGCCCGCCTCGACCTTTCCGTCCTTCGTCTTGATCTTCGCCGAAACACCGGTCGCGGTCGCCTTCAATTCCTCGACACCAGCTCCGGCAAGGATCGTCATACCTTGTTTTTTAAGTGCTTTTTCAAGGAAGCTCGATACATCGGCGTCTTCGACGGGAACGATGCGATCGAGCATCTCCACGACCGTCACTTCGGCGCCCATGTCGTTGTAGAAGCTTGCAAATTCTATCCCGATCGCCCCCGATCCGATAACGAGCAGCTTTTTCGGCATTTCGGGCGGAGTCATCGCATGCCGATAGGTCCAGATGCGCTTGCCGTCGGCAGGAGCAAAGGGCAGATCGCGAGCGCGAGCGCCTGTCGCGACGATGATATGTTTCGCGGTCAGCGTTTCGCTGCCCTTCTCGCCTTTCACCTCGAGCTTGCCGGGCGCGGTGAGCTTGCCTTCGCCCATATGGACGGTGATCTTGTTTTTCTTCATCAGCCCGGTGACGCCCTTGTTGAGCTGCGCCGCGACCCCGCGGCTGCGTTTCACCACGGCGTCGAGATCGGCACCGATATTCGCCGCGGACAGACCATAGTCTTTGGCGTGCTGCATATAATGATAGATCTCGGCCGAGCGCAGCAGTGCCTTGGTCGGGATGCAGCCCCAATTGAGGCAGATGCCGCCCAGATTCTCGCGCTCGACGATCGCGGTCTTCAGGCCCAATTGTGCCGCACGGATCGCCGCGACATAGCCGCCGGGGCCCGAGCCGAGGACGATGAGGTCGTAAGTATCTGCCACGATTATCTCCTTAATCGCCATCCCGTCTGCGGAGCTTTCCTGTCAGCTCCCAAAACACGGAGCCGCCCATGGCGGCCTATGCGAAAAACCATCTTCAACCAGAAGCTTCAGGCCACATCCAGCTTGCCGAAGCGGCAAAGAAGAGCCAGCGCAAACGGCCCGATCAGCAAATGCAGAAATTGCCGAACGAAGCGCACCACCCTTTCCGGATCAGGCCACCAGCCCCAGCGGATTCTCCACGATCTGCTTGAACGCCTGCATGAGCTGCGCGCCGTCGGCGCCATCGATCGCGCGGTGGTCGAAGCTGCCGGTTGCCGACATGATCGTGGCGATCGACACGGCGTCGTCGACGATCCACGGCCGCTTCTCGCCCGCGCCGACCGCCATGATCATAGCCTGCGGCGGGTTGATGACCGCGTCGAACTGGGTGATGCCGAACATGCCCATATTGCTGATGCTCGCGGTGCCGCCCTGATATTCGTGCGGCTGAAGCTTGCCCTCCTTGGCGCGCGCGGCGAGTTCCTTCATCTCGGTCGAGATCTTGCTGACTGATTTTTCATCAGCCCCGACGATGATCGGGGTGATCAGGCCCGCAGGAACGCTTACCGCCACGGAAATGTCGGCGCGGCTGTAACTGATGAGCTGGTCGCCCGCAAAGCTGACGTTGCATTTGGGAACCTGGATCAGCGCCTTGGCGAGCGCCTTGATCAGAAGATCGTTGACGCTGAGCTTTACCCCCTGCGGCTCGAGCGCGGCGTTGAGTTCGCCGCGCAGTTTCAGCAGCTTGTCGAGCTGGATATCCACGGTCAGGTAGATGTGCGGGATCGTCTGCTTCGCCTCGGTCAGGCGGCGTGCGATCGTTTTGCGCATGTTGCTGAGCTTTTCCGCCGTGTACGGAATGTCGGTCTCGAAGGGCTGGGCAGGCGCCGGGGATAGGGCGGGCGCTGCTGCTGCTGCGGCGGGGGCGGGCTGGGCGGCCGCAGCGGCGACGCCCGCGGAAGCGCCCTCGAGGTCAGCCTTGACAATACGGCCACCAGGACCGCTGCCGGTCACGGTACTGAGATCGATGCCCCGTTCGGCCGCGATGCGCTTGGCAAGCGGGCTCGCCTTGATCCGGTCGCCCGAGGTCGCCGGTGCGGGCGCCGCCGCGGCGGGAGCAGGTGCAGGAGCGGGCTCAGCCTTCGCCTCCGGCACCGGAGCAGCGGCGGGAGCAGGCGCAGCTTTTGCCGTGCTCGCATCCTCACCTTCGCCTGCGATTACCGCGATCACGGTGCCGACCTTCACATTGTCGGTGCCTTCCGGGACCACTATCTGCGCGATCCTTCCCTCGTCGACCGCTTCGAACTCCATCGTCGCCTTGTCGGTCTCGATCTCAGCGAGCAGGTCGCCCGATTTGACCTCATCGCCTTCCTTGACCAGCCATTTGGCGAGCGTGCCCTCCTCCATTGTCGGCGAAAGAGCGGGCATTTTGAGTTCGATCGGCATCGTCTCTTGGGTTCCTGTCAGTCTGGGGAGGCCGGGGCCTGCCGTTACGGCTTCTCCCTCGCCATAAGCATAAGCCGGGTCAAGGTCCAGCGGGGGCGAACTTGCGTTTCATACGAATGTGACGCAGTCTCCCAGCGAAAATAATAGCAGGGGTCGGGGCTGATGCGGACTTATCTGGTGGTGATCGACGACAGTCCCGAAGCGACGCTCGCGCTACGCTTTGCGGCGCGGCGTGCAGCGCGGACGGGCGGCGGGGTGATGGTGCTCGCGATCGTCCCGCCGCAGGATTTTCTCGCCTTTGGCGGTGTTCAGGCGACAATCGAGGCCGAAGCACGCGAACAGGCCGAGGCGCTCGCTGCTGCCGCTGCCGAAGCGGTCGCGCAGGAAGCGAATGTGGTGCCCAAAATCCTTGTCAAATCGGGCAAGCCCGCCGAGGTGGTGCGCGAAGTGATCGGGACGAGTGACGAGGTTGCCGCCCTCGTCCTCGCGACCGCGCCGAGCGGCGCGCCGGGGCCGCTCGTCGCCCACTTCACCGGGCATGACGCGGGCACCCTACCGTGTCCGGTGATGCTGGTGCCGGGGGGTATCGACATTGAGCGGCTCGACGCGCTGAGTTGATGTATCCCTCCCCTTTGCAGGGAGGGACGCCACCTTACTGCCGCGCCATGACCGCCGACTGATCCACCGGCACGAGCGGAAGCAGCACGCTGCTCGCCGTACTTCCTCCCTGCAGAATTGTCACTTCCTGCTTCTTGTAATCCTCGGGTTTCGCGAGGAAGATGTTGGGCACGAAGGTCTGCGGGTTACGGTCGTAAAGCGGGAACTGGCTCGACTGGATCTGCACCATGATCCGGTGCCCAGGCTGGAACACATGGTTCACCGTCGGCAGGCGGAACTTGTAGGCCTGCGGGACGCCCGAGGGAATTGCGGTGGGATTGGAGAAACTGTCGCGATAGCGGCCGCGGAAAATGTCCTGGCTGATCGCGAGCTGATAACCGCCCATCTTCGGATCGGTCGCCACCTCGGCCGGATAGACATCGATCAGCTTGACGATGAAATCGACGTCTGATCCGGTAATCTGCGCGAAGATATTCGCCATCGGCGCGCCCGACACGCGCACCGGCTCGGTGAGCACATCGGTCTGGAAGGTCAGGACGTCGGGACGACCATCGACGTGGCGCTGGTCGCTTACCAGCCAGTCTCCCCAGCGCCCGTCGCCGAAATTCACCGGGCGCGAGAGGTGCGGCACGGGCTTCGCGGGGTCGGAAATATAGCTGGTCTTGCCGGGCGCCGGCTTGCCAAAGCCCAGACGGCCCTCCGGCCCCACATAGATCGGGGTGAGCGGCGTCTGGCATCCGCTCTCACAGGCGAGCGGCCAGGTCGTGAAACGATCCCAGTGATTCTCGCCGGTGTTGTAGATGGCGGCGGCGGGAAGCTTCGCGGGCGGACCATCCTTCAGATACTGGTTGAAGAAGGGCAGCACCATCTCCTCGCGGAACTGCGCCGCCGTGTCGCCGTCCCACTGGAACGGGCCAAGCGAGCGCCCCTCGCGGTTGATCTGGCTGTGGCGCCACGGACCCATGACGAGGAAGTTGTTGCCCATCTTCCCCTTTGCCTTCAGCGCTTCCCAGCTCATGATCGCGCCATACATATCTTCCTGGTCCCACAGCCCCTGCTCCCACAGCGTCGGGACGTTAGAGGGGTTGGCCGCAACCAGCTTGTCGAGCGCCTGCTGCTGCCAGAACTCGTCATAGGCGACGTGCTTCAGCATCTTTTGCCAGAAGGGTAGCTGGTCATAACCAACCTTCTTCGCCCAATCGTTCGCAGAACCGGTACGGAAATTGTCGTAATCGTCATACCCCCCGGTCGAGGGCACCTTGCCCTCGCCCTTGTATCCGGTCTGGCCGCCGATCCACGCAATATTGGCAAGCCGGAAGGCCCCGTGGTGGAACCAGTCATCGCCCATCCAGCCGTCGATCATCGGGCTTTCGGGCGCCGCTACCTTGAGCGCCGGGTGCGGATTGAGAAGCGCCATAACGACGGTGAAGCCCTCGTAGGATGAGCCGATCATCCCTACACGGCCATTCGATTGAGGCAGGTTTTTCTTGTTCACCAGCCAGTCGATCGTGTCCCACGCGTCGGTCGTATGATCGACCTTGGTCGGGTTGAGCGGGCCCACGGGGGGGCGGTTGACGATATAATCGCCTTCTGACCCATATTTGCCGCGGATGTCCTGATAGACGCGGATATAGCCGTCCTTCACGAAAATCTCGTCAGAGAGCGGCAGCGTCGACAGCATGCTGGGGCTGTCCTTGCGGTTTGCACGGCTCCTTGCGTTGTAGGGGGTCCGCGTCAGCACGATCGGAGCGTTCTTTGCGCCTTTGGGCACGACAATGACGGTGTAGAGCCGGGTGCCGTCACGCATCGGGATCATCTCAACACGCTTCTCATAGTCGGCGTTCAACTCGGGAATGACGAATTTGTCGGGAATGTCGCTGGTGACAGGCGCCGATTTGGGAGCGGCGGTCTCGGCCGCGCCGGTGATCGAGGCGCTGGAGAGGGCGCAGGCGGACAGAGTGACGAGCAGGAACGAGCGGATCATGCGAACCCCTTATTATCGATTTGGCATATCCGAAACCTTGGCTCCTCGAGCGAAGTATTGCAACCTTTCGGCGTAACGATGTTGCGCAAAAAGCAGGGCAGCACGAAGGCTGCCCCGCCAAGAACAGGATCGTGGTCAGCCAGCGGCGGTCGCACGCGGCAACGTGGCCGCGCCCTTCGCCTCGATCAGCGCGAACTCGAGCACGACCAGTGCCTGAACCACTGTCGCCGCGATACCGAGCCAACTCATCTGCTGCGCGAAGATGGCAAGCACCGCGAAGCTCGCGACGGCCCAGCAAAGATTGCCGACGGCGATCAAATTGGTAAGCCCTCGGCTTGGCACCCGCTGCGCCGCCACGCCCACCATCGGCAGCGCAGCGGCGAGGCAGATCCAGCCCGCCGCGGTCACCACACCGGCGGGAAGGCCCAGCAGCGGAGCGACCGTGGCCGCGGCGAACACGCAAAGCAGGAACATGGCGGCACAGGTGACCGCATCGAGGATCAGGATGGTCTTGATGTTGGGACTCAGCATGGGACATCTCCTTTCGAACCCGGTCCGACTGCCCCTTGCCGCGCCCTGAGTCGATTACGTGCGGGGTAATGGAAACGGGAACGCGTCCGGGCTAACGGGAAGCGAAGGAGGAGAGATGGGATGCAGGTCGCACCGCTCGGCAAACAGCTTCGCGAATGGCGCACGCGCCGCCGGATGAGCCAGATGGATCTGGCGCTCGAAACCGACATGTCGGCGCGGCACCTGAGCTTCATCGAAACCGGTCGGTCGCGACCGAGCACAGCGATGCTGCAGCGGATCGCCGACCGGCTCGAAATCCCGCACCGCGCGCGCAATGGCCTGCTCCTCGCCGCGGGCTACGCCCCCGACTATCCCGAGCGGCCGCTCGACAGCCCGGAGATGGCGGGGATGAAAGCAATCGTCGAGCATGTGTTGAAGGGGCACGAGCCCTATCCCGCGCTCGCTGTCGACCGGCACTGGAACATGGTCGCCGCAAACGAGGCGATCGCCATCCTTGTCGAACAGGTGGACGCTGCCCTGCTTGCGCCGCCCGTCAATGTGCTTCGCATCGCGCTCCACCCCGATGGTCTTGCGCCGCAGATCGTCAATCACGCCGAATGGCGCGCCCATATCCTGCACCGCCTCGACCTCCAGATCGAGGCGAGCGCCGACACCGGCCTCATGGCGCTGCGCGAGGAACTGGCGGGCTATGCGGTGCAGGCCAACGATAATGACGGCAAAGCCGTGAGCGGCATCGCGGTGCCACTGATCCTCGACACGATCGCGGGGCGCATCCGCTTCGTCTCGACGGTGACGATCTTCGGAACCCCTGTCGACATCACGCTGTCGGAGCTGGCAATCGAGGCCTTCTTCCCGGCCGATGCAGCGAGCGCGGCGTTGCTCGCACGGCTGGCCAATCGCCCCTGATGCGCGACATTGCGCGCAGCAGATCCGCGCGAAAATGAGAGTCAGGTAAACGGCCTGGATTGTTTCGCCTGGCTCGCAATGACGGAATTTTAGCGGCGCTTTCCCTGATGGCGGATATTCGACGGCCGTCCGCGCTTGCCCACCATATGTTTGCCGGCCTTGTCTTTCCGGACGTTCTTCCTGAAGCCGTCACGCCGCAGGGGGCGGTTCCCAAAGCCGCCTTCGGGCGCATCGGGCATTTCGAAGCGCAGCGCGCCGCTGATCGGGTTCGCTTCCATCAGCCGCAGGTCGAGCCGCTGACCGATGCCATAGCTCACGCGGCCATGCTCGCTGTCGAGCGTCCGCGCGGCCTCATCGTAAAAGAAGCGCTCGCTGCCGAGCGTCGACACAGGCACCAGCCCGTCGCCGCCGAGGCCGTCCACAGTCGCGAAAAAGCCGAACGGCTGCACCCCGGTGATCCGGGCCTGTACGATTTCCCCTACCTTCCCAGCCAGATAAGCTGCGACATAACGGTCGATCGTCTCGCGCTCGGCCTCCATGGCGCGGCGTTCGAGCGCACTGATCGTTTCGCCGATACGCGACAACCCCTTGCGGTCGGCCTCGCCCAGTCCGGTCAGCTCGGGAAGATTTTTGGTCTTTCCAGGCACTTCGAGGCGGTAGCTGTCAACGAGTGCGCGGTGGACGATGAGATCGGCATAGCGGCGGATCGGCGAGGTGAAGTGCGCGTAGGACCCGAGCGCAAGCCCGAAATGGCCCGCATTGGCGGGGCCATAATAGGCCTGCGTCTGACTGCGCAGGATCGCCTCCATGATTTCGGGAAGCCGCTCGTCGCCCGAAAAGCCGTCCAGAAGGCGGTTGAACACTGCAGGGGTGATGACCTGCCCGAGCGCAAAATTCTGGTCGAAGGTTTCGAGATAATCCTTGAGGCTGACGAGCTTCTCGCGACTCGGAGGCTCGTGGATGCGGTACATGACGGGCGACTTCTTTGCCTCGAGCGCTTTGGCCGCCGCGACATTCGCCGCAATCATATAATCCTCGATCAGGCGGTGCGCGTCGAGCCGCTCGCGCACGCGGATTTCGGCAATTCCGCCCTTTTCGTCGAGAATCACCTGCCGCTCGGGAAGGTCGAGTTCGAGCGGCGCTCGGGCCGCACGCGCTTTCGCGAGCCGCGCCCAGCCCCCCCAGAGGTTCTTCAGTGACGGCAGGACGTCCGCGTCCCATCCCTCGTCGGGCACGCCGGTATCAAAGGCCGCCTGTGCACGCTCATAGGCGATGTTCGCCCGCAGCCGCACAAGCGCGCGCGAAAATCTCCATGACGTCACCTTGCCGTGGCGGTCGACGGTGAGAAGGCACGCCATCGCCGCGCGGTCCTCGCCTGCCTTGAGCGAGCAGACGCCCGCAGACAGGCTTTCAGGCAGCATCGGTACGACGCGGTCAGGGAAATAGACGCTGTTGCCGCGCCGCCGCGCTTCACGGTCGAGCGCGCCATCGGGGCGCACATAATAGCTCACGTCGGCGATCGCGACGATGACCCGCCAACCATCCTTGTTGCCCGGATCTTCGTCAGGCGCTGCCCAGACGGCATCGTCATGGTCGCGCGCGTCGGCGGGATCGATCGCGACGATCGGCAGATCGCGCAGATCTTCGCGCCCGTCGGGCGCGAGCGGCAGCCGCGCAGCGCGTTCGGCTTCCGCAAGCGCTTCGTCGCCAAAGACGTGCGGAATCTCGTGCTTTGCGATCGCAATCATGCTGAGCGAGCGCGGAAGAAAGGGATCGCCGATCCGTTCGATCACCCTTGCCTTGGTAGCGGCCCCGCGGCCCGACAGTTCGGCGCGAACGAGGTCGCCAACCCCGGCGTCGCCCGTGTCGGACACGGCAAAATCATACCGTGCGCGCTTGTCCGTCGGACGCAGCCAGATGACCGGCTTGCCGGCTGGACCGGTGTCGGCGACGAGGACGCCGATGACCGTCTCACTCGCTGCCTGCAGACGCTTCATCGGGTGCGCGACATGTCCGTTTCCGCGCTCCTCGGTGCGCGCGAGAATGCGGTCACCGACACCCAGCGCGCTGCGTCGGCCCTTCTCGATGACCCGAAGACGTGGAGGCGGCGCCGCGCTTTCCCAGCGCTCGGGCACCGCCCACAGGGTATCGCCGTCGAGCGCCACAACCCGCAGCACCGTCACCTTGGGCAAACCGCCATGTTTGTGAAAGGCGCGGCCCGGCGCCATGTCGACGAGCCCCTCGTCGGTCATGTCCTTGAGCAGCGCCTTCAGCGCGATCTTGTCCGCGCCGTGGAGGGCGAAATGTTTCGCGATCTCACGCTTCCCAACGGCGCCCGGGCTGCTCTCGATGAAACGGCAAATTTGTTCGCGCGTCGGAAGTCCGGCGGGTTTCCCTCGTTTCGGTCCCTTGGCCAATTAATAGGTCCGTCCGATGAGGACGCGTTCGACTGCGGGCTCGCCGGTGAAGAAGCAGGCGCCGTCGGCCGGTGCCGCATCGAGAGGAGTATTGCGCATCGTCAGCTTCAACGCTTTGAGCTGCTCAACGATCCGGTCGAGGGCCGCACCGGTCGGACGAGACCATTGCACCTCGACCCAGCCAACGAACTTGTCGTCGCCGCCGAAGTGCGCCGCAAGGTCTGTCACGTCGCGCCGAATATTTGCATGCAGACGTTCATTCGCCTCGGCGTAGAGGCTGCGCTGAATGTCCTCGAGCATCGCTACCGCACCGGCGACGAATGCGTCCTTTGCCACAAAGGCCGTGTTGAGCTTTCCATCATCCTTGTAGAGCTGGTCGCGCCGGACCGCGGCAACATTGCCCCCCGCAACGTCGCGCGGGCCGACTTCGACGATGATAGGCGCGCCCTTCTTGACCCAACCCCATCGCTTGGTCTGGGCCTTGTTTGCGCCGCTATCGAGCAGCACGCGGACGGGCTCGCGAAAGGCGTCGAGCGCCTTCAGCTTTTCCTCAAGGTCTCGGCAATAGTCGAGGATGGCAGCATCTTCATCATTGTCGCGCAGCATTGGAACGATGATGATCTGGTGCGGTGCGATACGCGGCGGACAGCGCAGCCCGTCGTCGTCGCCATGCGTCATGATGACGCCGCCGATCATGCGGGTCGAGGTGCCCCAGCTCGTCGTATGACAGAGGCTGTGCCCCCCTTCCTTGTCCTGGTAGCGAATGTTCGCCGCTTCGGCAAAGCCGGTACCGAGATAGTGCGAGGTGCCGGCCTGCAGCGCCTTGCCGTCCTGCATCATCGCTTCGATCGAATAGGTCGCAACGGCGCCGGGGAAGCGCTCATTTTCGGGTTTTTCGCCTGCGATAACCGGCATGGCGAGCACTTCTTCGGCAAAGGCGCGGTACATTTCGAGCGCGCGCAGCGTCTCGGCCATCGCGTCGCCGCGGTCGGCGTGAGCGGTATGGCCCTCCTGCCAGAGGAATTCGCTCGTGCGAAGGAACATGCGGGTGCGCATTTCCCAGCGCACGACATTGGCCCACTGGTTGACTTTCAGCGGCAGGTCTCGCCAGCTCTGCACCCAGCGGCTCATCGCTGAGCCGATCACCGTTTCCGAGGTCGGGCGGACAATGAGAGGCTCCTCAAGCTTCGCCTCCGGGTCGGGAGCGAGCTTGCCCTTGCCGTCCGCGATCAGCCGGTGATGGGTGACGACTGCCATTTCCTTTGCGAAACCATCGACATGATCCGCTTCCTTCTCAAAGAAACTCAAGGGAATGAAGAGCGGAAAATAGGCGTTCTGGACCCCGGCATCCTTGATCGCGGCGTCCATCACTGTCTGAATCCGCTCCCAGATGCCATAACCCCACGGCTTGATGACCATGCAGCCGCGCACGCCCGACTCCTCGGCGAGGTCAGCTTCTGCAATGACATCCTGATACCAGGCCGCGAAGTCGGCCTGACGGGTTACGCTGAGCGCATGCTTGATCATGGGTCCTGTTTTTCTGTCTTGGCGGGGCGAATGCTACCCCGGATTATTTCTTCTTGGCGAGTTCGGCCCGAAGCTCGGCGATTTCAGCCTTGAGCGCTTCGATTTCTGCGTCCTTCGCCCTGCCCCCTCCCGCGCCCGGCATGAAGGCGCTGGTGGCCTGCTGGAACATTTCCAGATTGCGCCGGGTCAATTCAGCGAGCGGGTTCGACCCAAGCGCCCCTTCGAGCGCTGCGCGGACATCCTGCTGATTCTTGCGAAAGGTCGCCATCGATGCTTCGAGATATTGCGGAACCATCGACTGCATCTTGTCGCCGTACATGCCGATCAGCTGGCGCAGAAAATTCACCGGAAGCAGGGTTTCACCCCGCGTCTCGGTATCCATGATGATCTGCGTGAGGACATTATGGGTGATATCCTCGCCGCTTTTTGCGTCGACTACCCGAAAATCCCGGCCATCGCGCACCATCGCGCCGAGGTCGTCGAGCGTGATGTAGCAACTGCGTTCGGTATCATAGAGCCGCCGATTGGCGTATTTCTTGATCGTGACGACATCGCCGTCAGCTGCCGTCTTTGCCTTCGCCATGCTCGCGCCCGCTCCTTGATTGCCTGCGGCCGCATTAGCATCAAATAATGATGCGTCGCAACATAGCGCGCAACCCCGTCCCGCTATGGTTCACCGGTTGTTGACCATTTTCCGTTAGCGAACGGCGGACGCCGCCCCCTCCCCCGCGCGGCACGGAGTTTCCCTATGACCAAGACGCGCCTTCTTCTGAACGCTGCCGTCGCCACGCTGAGTATGGGCACAGCGCAAGCGCAAGAGGCCCCGGCTTGTTCCGCCGGCACTCCCGACTGCGCCGAGGCGATCATCGTCACCGGATCGCGCATCGCGCGTGCGCGCTTCGAGACCGTTGAACCTTTACTCCTGGTCTCCTCCGAAGCGATCGAGATGCGCGGTTTCGATTCGATCGGTCAGGCGCTCAAGGAACAACCTTCCTTCGGCACCCCCGGGGCAACGCCGATCGGCGAACAATCGCCCCTCGCGCAAGGGCAGAGCTTCGTCAATTTCCTCGGTCTTGGCTCGCAGCGCACGCTGACACTCGTCGACGGGCGCCGCTTCGTGTCGTCGAACACAGCGTCGATCTTCGGACCGACGGGTGCCGGCAGCCAGGTCGACCTCAACCTCATCCCCACCAAGCTCGTCGAGCGCATCGAGACGATCGCAGTCGGCGGCGCGCCCATTTACGGCGCCGACGCGATCGCGGGGACCGTCAATATCGTCCTTGCGCGTGATTATGAAGGCTTCGAGATCGATAGCCAGGCCGGGATCTCAAGTCGCGGCGACGCCGCGAGTCAGCGGGTGCGTGCGCTCGCGGGCAGCACTTTCGGGGACGGCCGCGGGAATATTACCATCGCGGCCGACTATAGCCGCGCCGAGGGACTGACCGGAGCCGACCGCGCCCTCTTTGCGCAGGGCGGCTTCTTCGGGAACGCCAGCGATCCCACTTCCCCCTTCCTCCAGGAGCTTTATCGCGACCGCCGCCTTCCTGCCGTCTCAGAGGGCGGCATTCCGCTCGTCGGGGACGGCATTCCGCTGAGCGCCGAGCAACAGATCGCTACCTTCGGTTTTCCCGGCTTCCACTTCGGGGTCACCGGCGCAAGCGGCCTGCAGCTCCGATTCGACGAGAATGGCGCGTTGAATCCGATCGATTTCGGCCGATACGCCGGAGCCCCCGGGACATTTGGGGTGGATTTCGAGGGCGGCAACGGCTTCAGCGCCGCTCCGTCGACCAACCTGCTTGCATCGACGCGGCGAGCCAGCGCCGTTGCGCTCGCTCGCTACGACCTCACTGATAGCGTGCAGCTTTTCGGCGAAGCCTGGTACGCAAACAGCAAAGGACGCAATCTGCGCACGCAACCGGTGTTCAACACCGGCCTCGCCGGACCGGCGGGATCGCCTGACGGGAATATCCTTGTCAGCATCGACAACCCCTATCTCTCCACCGACGCGCGCGCGGCCATCGTCGCTGCGATCGACCAGAACCCTCTGTCCGACCAGAATCTGGGCGGCTTTGCGCAAGATTACTTCTACCTCTCCCGCGCCAACAGCGACCTTACCACCGGCGAGTCGACGGGCGAAGTCGAGCTGGTGCGCCTCGTTGCGGGCCTCGCCGGGACCTTTGAGTTCGCGGCCGGGCGCTGGAACTGGGAAGCGGCAGCCAACGTCGGTCGCTCGAGGACCAAGAGTCGCTCGCGCGAACTGGTGCAGCAGAATTTTCTGAACGCGGTCGATGCGGTGCGCGACAGCAGCGGAAACATTATCTGCCGTCCAGGCGCTGTCAGCGCCCCGATCGCAACTTTGAGCAGCAGCTGCGCGCCGCTCAATCTCTTTGGTACGGGCCAAAGCTCGCAGGCTGCGCTCGATTATATCAGCGCGATTGCGACGCCGGTATCGCTCAACAAGCAGAGGCAATTCACCGCTTCGTTGACCGGGCCGCTCTTGGCGCTGCCCGGCGGCGATTTCGCCGTCGCCCTGGGCTATGAACATCGATCTGAGTCGCAAGATTTTGACCCTGGCACCTTCTTTTACGGGGCCGAGGATCCCGATCCGCTGACCGATGCCAATGGTGATGGCGATCCCTCGAACGATCGCATTGGCTATGGCCGCGCCACGCCAGTTCTGCCCGTTTACGGCAAATATGATACCCACGAAATCTCGGCCGAATTTCTGGCGCCTATCGTCGCGCCGGCGAGTGGCGCCGCGATCGACCTGTTCGAGGTCAAGGGCGCCGCGCGTTACGTCCACCACAGCCTTGCCGGCGGCGACTGGACGTGGACGCTTGGCGGACGGCTCGGAATCATTTCCGATCTGGTCGTGCGCGGCAATTTCACCCGCGCGATCCGCGCGCCCGCCATCACCGAACTGTTCAACCCGTCGAGCAGCTTCTTTGGCTTTGCAACCGACCCGTGCGACGCCGTAAACCGCGGCAACGGACCCCATCCCGCGGCGCGCCAGGCGAATTGCGCCGCCGACGGTCTTCCTGCCAATTTTCAGTCGCTTTCGAACAGTCGTACCTTTGCGCAGGCGATCGCGGGCAACCCTGCCCTTGCTAACGAAAAGGCGAACAGCTGGACGCTTGGTGTCGTCCTCGAGCCGCGTTTCGCCCCGCGGCTGCGAGCGAGCGTCGATTATGTCGACATCGAGCTTGAAGGCGCGATCAGCAGTGGCGGTGCGAGCAGCATCGTCGCGAGCTGCTATGACTCATCGGACTTTGCGAACGCGGCCGATTGCGCGCGCTTCACGCGCGGTCCCGACGGGCAGCTCAGCTTTGTCGAGGTGCAATTTCTGAACCTCGCACAGCAGCGCTACAAGGGCTATCTCGCCGCGCTGGATTATCGCATTCCCGTCGGCAGCCGTGCGCACTCGGTAGGGTTCAACGTCTCCTATCAATATATCGATGAGCTGAGCACCCGCGCCGACGCCGCGTCGCAGCGGGTGCGGCTCGACGGGATGATCGGCTACGCCAAGCACCAGGCACTGGTGACGGTCGACTACCGCGCCGTCGATCTGGGGATGTTCGCGCAGCTCAGCTATATCGGCAAGGCGCGGATCAATCCGCAGGCGGCGCCAAGCTTCTATCCCGACGGACTCGACCGGGTCCCGGCAATCGCCCTCGTCAACCTCGGCGCCAGCCTGCGTGTAGGTGATCGCTTCGCGCTGCGGCTTGCCCTCGACAATGTCTTCGATCGGCAACCGCCCTATCCCTATCCTGCGACCGGCGGCTCCACGACTTATTTCAGCGGCCTACTGGGTCGCTATGCGCGGCTCGGCGCGAGCGCAAACTTTTAGACCCAATAGCGCTCGAAGCGGGAGCCGAGACCTGTCAGCAGTTCATATTGCGACAGGCCGCTCCGCGCCGCGGTCGTGGGTAATTCATAGTCGATCGTCAGCCAGTCGCCTTCAGCGAGCCCCGGCGCGGCGCTCGCATCGAATGCGACGAGGTCCATCGACACGCGGCCAATCAGCGGCAGCGCCTGGCCCTGCCATCGTGCGCCTCCCGCCTCGGCGTGGCAGCGCAGATAACCATCGGCATATCCCATGTTCGCGACCGCAACAGGGCAGTCGCGCGGCGCGGCCCACGTCGCGCCATAGCCAACGGTTTCGCCCGCGGGCACCGTTCGCATCTGGAGCACCCGCGCCTCGGGAGACACGACCTGGCGTATTTGTCCCGCAGCCTCGGCGCGTGGAACCCCGCCGTAGAGCGCAAGTCCCGGGCGGGTCAGGTCAAAACCATAGTCAGAGCCGAGGCAGATGCCGGCACTGTTTGCCAGGCTGTACCGACGCGCCGGGATCGCGTCGCGGATCGCTGCAAATGCTTCCAGCTGGCGCTCGGTTTGCGGGCTTTCCTCGTCCGCCGATGCAAGGTGACTGAGCAGGGTTTCAACCGCGAGCCCATCGAGCGCGCCGCCCCGAGCCTCCTCGACCCGCAGGCCGAGCCTGTTCATGCCCGTGTCGATCATCACGTCGCACGCTCGCCCGCTCCCGATCGCGCGCCAGCGTGCGATCTGTTCGATGCTGACCAGCACGGGGCGTACGGGCAAGGTAAGTGCCGCGATCATGTCTCCATCGCCTACGCCGTGGAGCACCGAGAGCGAGACGCCTGCGGGCAGCGGCATGAGCGCCGCGGCCTCCACCCAGTTTGCGACAAAGAAGAAGCGGCAGCCCGCGGCCGCGAGACGACGCATCACCTCGCGCGCACCCAGCCCGTAACCATCAGCCTTGATCGCGGCGCCCGCTTCGGCGCCGCCCGCCTTTGCAAGCCAGCGCCAGTTGTGAAGCAGCGCTGCGGAATCGAGGCGAAGCCGTAAGGGGGATGCGATATCGATCATTTCTCCCTGCCCTAGCCGCGAACGATAGCAAGGCCAATGCCCGCGCGTCAGGCGGCGGGCCTCTTGTCCCACTGTCCCTCGACCGGTTCCTTGAGCATGAAGACGGTGACGAGGAATGCAGCGAGCACCACCGTCCAAGTATACCAGAGGCCCGCATAGGCATTGCCTGTCTTCGCAACGATGTAGCTCGCGATAAGCGGAAGAAAGCCGCCAAAATAGCCGGTACCAAGATGATAAGGAATCGACAGCGACGAATAGCGGACATGCGGCGGGAACATTTCCGATAGCAGCGCGGCGACCGGGCCATAGGTGAAGCCGGAAAGCGCGCTCAGCCCCAGCAGCGCAAGAAGAATGACCGCAACGCCCAATGGACGGGGGATCTGCTTTTCAAAACTGTACCCCATCGCCTCAAGGGCGGGCTGGAGCAGCGCAGGATCCTCGCTTGCGACGCTGCGGCCGCCGATATGAATCTCGACGCTATCAACGCCGCCACCGCTCGATGCCACCTTGTACGGCACGCCCAATCTGGTGAGCTCGCCAAGTGTCTTGCCGCAAGCGGTAGCCTGCTGTTTGGCGAAGGGATCAAAGCTGCATTTCGACCCCGTGACGACGACAGGTGCACGCGCGGCTGCGGCCTCGAGGCCGGGATTGGCCACGCTACCCATCCACCAGAAAAGCGGAAACAGCAAAGCGAGCGTGGCGGCATAGCCCCAGACTATCGGCTTCTTGCGCCCGACGCGATCCGAAAGACGCCCGGCGATCACGAAGAAGGCCATGCCGAGCGCTGCCGCCGCGCCGACGATGATTTCCGCAGCCGTGTCGTCCACCTTCATCGGCCCCTTGAGGAATGAGAGGCCGGAAAACATCGCCGTGTACCAAATCACCGTCAACCCCGCCGCAATCCCGATCATCGCGACAAAGATGCGGCGGCCATTGCCCGGATAGGTGAAGCTTTCCTTGAGCGGATTGCGCGCAATCTCACCTTCCGCCTTCATCGCTTGGAAGACCGGACTTTCGGACAGCTTCAATCGCATCCACAAGGAAATGGCGAGCAGCAAGAGCGACAATAGGAAGGGCACGCGCCATCCCCAGGCGTTCCATAGATCATCGGACATCGCCGCCTTGCAGGACAGAACAACGATCAGGCTGAGGACGAAACCGCCGACGACGCTCGCTTGGATGAAGCTCGTAAAATAGCCGCGCTTTTCCGGCGGCGAATGCTCAGCGACATATATGGCCGCACCGCCATATTCGCCGCCGAGCGCGAGCCCCTGCAGAATACGAAGCCCAATAACGATGATTGGCGCTGCAATGCCGATCGTCACCGCAGAAGGTATCATGCCGACGCCCGCGGTCGCAATGCCCATCAGCGTGACCGTGACAAGAAAGGTGTATTTGCGCCCCAAGCGGTCGCCGAGAAAGCCGAAAAGGACTGCTCCGAGCGGCCGGAAGCCGAACCCGACCGCAAATCCGGCCCAGACGAGCAACACCTCCAGCGTCGCGTTGTCGCTGGGAAAAAACGCCTTGCCGATGATCGCCGCGAGCGTGCCGTAGATGAAGAAGTCATACCATTCGAAGATCGTCCCCGCCGACGAAGCGGCGATGACCATGCGGATATCCTTCGCGGTCGGCTGATAGGTCGCGGCATTGCTCATTCGTGCCTTTCCCCCAATTTCCTTTTGCTCTGAGCAAACCCTGACCCATGGGCTGATTTGCGGCGCTCGTCATAACCGCTCTTCATGCTTGCACAAGCGACGACGCAAAGGCAGCATCGCCGGCCATGACCCGCTTTATCGATCTCTCCATCCCGATTACCAACAATGTGGTGTCCGATCCGCCCGTGATGCGGCCACAAATCACATATATCACCCACGAAAATACGTGGGAACAGATCGCGATGTTCTTTCCCGGCCTGACCCGCGAGGACCTTCCCGACGGCGAAGGCTGGGCGGTTGAGAGCCTTACTCTCTCGACGCACAACGGCACGCATATGGACGCGCCGTGGCATTTTCATTCGACCACCGACAGCGGCGCGAGCGCAGCGCCCAGCATCGATGAAGCCCCGCTCGACCTCTTCTTCCGCCCGGGTGTGAAGCTCGACTTCTCCGACCGTCCGCCAGGCCATGTCGTGAGCGGAACTGAGGTCGAGACCGAGCTCGCGCGCATCGGACACAGGCTCGAGCCGCTCGACATCGTCCTCGTCCAGTCGGGCGCGGTCTACGGCTCCGACAATTTCACCGACCAGGGCTGCGGCATGGGCGCCGAGGCGACGCTTTATCTGACCGAGCGCGGCGTCAAAGTGGTCGGCACGGACGCCTGGAGCTGGGACGCCCCGTTCAGTCATACGGCAAAGCGGTGGAAGGAAACACGCGATCCCTCGATTATCTGGGAGGGACACAAGGCCGGCCGGATCAAGCCCTATTATCAGATCGAAAAACTGACCAATCTTGCGGCCCTACCCCCGACGGGCTGGACGCTGAGCTGCTTTCCCGTGAAGATCGAGCGTGCAAGCGCGGGATGGATCCGCGCGGTGGCGCTCCTCGATTGACCCTCCAGCTGGCGACCTGTCCGCGCGAATATCAGGCCGCGACCCCGTAAAGCGCGGCCGCGCGCTCCTCGAACGCCGCGATCATCCGCCGTAGCGCCTTGTCGAACATCTGCCCCGCGAGAGTTTCGAACAACCGGTTGCGGAACGAGAAATCGACCATGAAATCGACGCGGCAGCCGCCTCCATCCAGCGGCGTGAAATGCCATTCATTGTCGAGGTGGCGCATCGGCCCGTCGATATAATGAACCGCGACATGGCTAGGGCGGCGCTTTTCGACCCGGCACGAAAAACTTTCACGCAATCCCTTGAAGCCCACAATCATGTCGGCGACCGCTTCGATCTCATTGTCACTTCGCACCCGCAGGGCCACGACCCACGGCAGAAATTCGGGATAGCGCGCGATATCGGTTACCAGGGCGAACATCTGCTCGGCGCTGTAGGGCAGCTCGCGGGTCTCGTGGTGCCGGGGCACGGCTTCGTCGGTCAGCCCGCGGCCGCGCGGGCGAGCTGCGCTTCGCGTGCCGCGCGCATCCGCTCGAAATCGTCACCTGCGTGGTAGCTCGAACGGGTCAGGGGCGATGAGGCGACTTGCAGGAAGCCCTTCGCGCGGGCGATCTGCGCATAGGCGTCGAATGCCTGCGGAGTGACGAAATCGATCACCTTGGCATGCTTCGGCGTCGGTTGAAGATATTGACCCATCGTCATGAAGTCGATGTCGGCGCTGCGCATGTCATCCATCACCTGATGAACTTCCATCCGCTCCTCTCCAAGGCCGAGCATGATCCCCGACTTGGTGAAGATCGAGGGATCGCGGCGCTTGACCTGCTCAAGCAGGCGCAGCGACGCGTAGTAGCGCGCGCCCGGGCGGATCGTGGGATAAAGCCGCGGGACCGTTTCAAGATTATGGTTGTAGACGTCTGGGCGCGCATCGACGATCGCTGCCACCGCGCTTTCGGGCTTGTTGCGAAAATCGGGGGTCAAAATCTCGATTGTGGTCGAGGGGGTCTCGCGGCGCAGCGCCTGAATGACCTTGACGAACTGACTTGCGCCGCCATCGGGCAGGTCATCGCGGTCGACCGAGGTAATGACGATATGCGTCAGACCCATCTTCGCTGCCGCAAGCGCCACATGCTCGGGCTCGAGCGGGTCGACCGGGCGGGGCATCCCCGTCTTGACGTTGCAGAAGGCACAGGCGCGCGTGCAGGTGTCGCCGAGGATCATCACCGTTGCATGCTTTTTGGTCCAGCATTCACCGATGTTCGGGCAGGCCGCCTCCTCGCATACCGTGTTGAGGCTGAGATCGCGCATCAGCTTGCGCGTTTCGGCGTAGCCAGGGCTGGTCGGCGCCTTGACGCGGATCCAGTCAGGCTTGCGGACGCGTTCGGACGGCTTGAGTGCGGGAGCGTTCATCTCGCCCACATAGGCAAGCGCGCGCTGCTTCTCAACCATGCTTATTGTGCAAGAGAGACGATCGGCGTAGATCGCCGCCATGACTCACTTCGATGATCTGCTCGCCGGCTATGCCCGTTTCCGTGCCAACGGCTGGAAGCAGCAGCGCGAGCGCTGGGAGGAGCTTGCGGAAGGCCAGTCACCCAAGGTGATGATCATCGCCTGTTCCGACAGCCGCTCCGAGCCCGCGGACATATTCGATACCAATCCCGGCGAAATCTTCGTCGTGCGCAATGTCGCCGCGCTGGTTCCTCCGTTCGAGACGAGCCCCGGTCGTCATGGTGTTTCGGCCGCGCTCGAATTCGCCGTGCAGTTTCTCAACGTCGAGGAAATTGTCGTGATGGGCCACGGCATGTGCGGCGGATGCCACGCGGCGCTCCACCGCACGATGGAGGGCGCCGAGCCCGGCCGCGGTGGCTTTATCGCCGACTGGATCGCCGTGCTCGACGAGGCCAGCGCAGAAGTGCGTGCCCGGTTTCCCGACTACGCCAATCGCGAGGCCGGGCGCGCAATGGAACTGGCGGGCGTCAAGGTCAGCCTCGCGAATTTGCGTACCTTCCCTTGCATTCAGGAACGCGAAAAGCGCGGGAGGCTGACGCTGCGCGGCGCCTTTTTTGCGATTAACGAAGGGGTTCTTCACCTCCTCGACGAGGCGACAGGCGAGTTCGCGCCCGCCTGATCATCCATTCGATCTTCCCCTTGCGCTGAAAGCCGCTACACCCGGCGGCCATGAACAACGCGACCCTTTTTGCCATTGGCGCTTATTTCGCCCTGATGCTGGCCATCGGCGTCTACGCCTGGCGCAAGTCGACTTCTGACAGCAGCGAATATCTTCTGAGCGGACGCAGCCTCGGTCCTGCCGTGACCGCGTTGGCCGCGGGTGCATCGGACATGTCCGGCTGGCTGATGCTTGGGCTTCCGGGCGCCCTCTATGCCTCGGGGCTCGTTGAAAGCTGGATCGCGATCGGGCTGTTCATAGGCGCCTGGGCCAACTGGCTGGTCGTCGCGCCGCGGCTGCGTGCGCAAACCGAAAGCTACGGCAACGCGCTGACGATCCCCGAATATCTTGGTAATCGTTTTGAGGACCAGAGCCACCGGCTGCGCCTCGTCGCCAGCCTCGTCATCGTCATCTTCTTCGCCATCTACAGCGCCTCGGGCCTCGTGGCGGGGGGGAAGTTGTTTCAGACCGCTTTCGGCTTCGATTATCAGGCCGGGCTTTGGATCACGGCGACGGTCGTTGTTGCCTATGTTGTCCTTGGCGGTTTCCTCGCCGTCAGCCTTACCGATTTTGTGCAAGGCTGCATCATGATGGTCGCGCTGATCGTGGTGCCAGCCGCAGCGGTTCTCGGATTGCCCGAGACAAGCAGTGTTCGCGCGACACTTGACGCGATCGACCCCGGCATGACGAGCCTTTTGGGCGGCACCACGGCACTCGCCATTGTCTCGGCCGCCGCCTGGGGGCTTGGCTATTTCGGCCAGCCGCACATCATCGTGCGCTTCATGGCGATCCGGTCGGTGAAGGATATACCCACCGCGCGGCGCATCGGGATGAGCTGGATGGGAATTTCGCTCCTCGGCGCGATCGCGGTCGGGCTTGTCGGCCGCGCCTTTGCCGAGAGCAACGGCATCGCGGTCGCCGACCCCGAGACGATTTTCATCCTGCTCGGCGAAACATTGTTTCACCCGCTCATCTTCGGCTTCCTGCTCTCCGCCATCCTCGCCGCGGTCATGAGCACGATTTCGGCGCAGCTTCTCGTCACCGGCTCGTCACTGACCGAGGACTTCTACCGCCTCTTCATTCACCGCGCGGCGAGCGAGGGAGAGATCGTCACGGTCGGCCGCCTGTCGGTCGTGGGCGTGGCGGCCATTGCGATGCTGCTCGCTCAGGACCCCGAGGGGAGTGTCCTCAAGCTCGTCAGCCACGCCTGGGCGGGCTTCGGAGCCGCCTTCGGTCCGCTGATCCTGTTCGCGCTGACGTGGCGGCGAATGACGCTCGCCGGCGCGCTCGCGGGGATGATCACCGGGGCGGCCGTAGTGATGATCTGGATTCAATTCGGCTGGGATAGTAGCCTCTACGAACTGCTTCCCGGCTTCATCGCAGCAGCGCTCGCCATTCTGGTCGTCAGCCTGGTGACAAAGCCCCCGCAAGCGGAGACGAGGGCACATGGTTGAGGGCAATGTTGCGCTGCTGATCGACGCCGACAATGCACGCCCGGCCGGGCTCGATCCCGTGCTGACCGCGCTCGCTGAGCTCGGCACGGTCAATATCCGCCGCGCCTATGGCAATTGGCGCAAACCGGGGCTGAAAGGATGGGTCGACCAGCTTCATCGCTTCGGTATCGAGCCGCAGCAGCAATTTGATCTTACCAAGGGCAAGAACGCCACCGACATGAAGCTCACGATCGATGCGATGGACCTCCTCTATCGCGGGCGCCTCGACGGACTTGGCATCATGTCGAGCGACAGCGACTTCATGCCGCTGGCGATGCGAGTCCGACAGGACGGCATTCCGGTCTACGGCTTTGGAAGCGCCAAGACGCCCGAAGGTTTTCAAGGCGCATGCACGCGCTTCATCGACGTCGATGTGCTGATTGACGCGGAGCGCCAGCCCGCGGGCGCGGCGACGAAGGCGGCCCTGAAGAAGGACATCGATCCCGACGTGGTCGAACTGCTTGGCAATGCATGGAAGGCGGCAAAGCGCGACGGGCAAGGCTTTGCGCCGCTGAGCGAGGTCGGGCAGATTGCGGGCAACCGCTCAAGCTTCGACGTACGTAACTATGGCTATGCCCGCTTGTCCGACATGATTGCCGACATTCCCAATTTCATCACCGAACGTCCCGACGGCGGGCCAATGCGCGTGAAGCGGGTGCGATAACCGCCACTGGTCACGGGATCGCGTATGTGACATTGGCCTGGCCGACGGGCCTTTCGGCATCGTCGGTAAAGATGCGGATATCCATGACCGCGAGCCGCTTACCGAGACGCAGCATATGCGCATCGGCGAAAAGCGGCCCCGGGCGGCACGGCCGCAGGAACTGATAGTTGAGCGCGCTCGTCACCGCCATGGCGACCGGCCCGATATGCGAAAGAACGAGCGCGTAAGCCGCCATGTCGGCAAAGCCCATCTGAACCGGACCCGAGATGAGGCCGCCGGGACGCAGCGCCCTCTCGTTCGGGTCCATCCGCGCCCGCACATGGCCCGGGGCGGCCGAGACGACATAGCCGCGCGAACCCGGTTCGGCGTGCGGGAAGGCCGATTTCATGAAGTCGTTGAGCGCATCCGCGTCCATGCGGATCGCGTTCGACGAAATCGGAGCCACCTCCTCCGCCATAAGGGTCAGCGCGACAGCTTCTTGTAGGTCGTCGCGTGCGGGCGGGTCGCTCCCTCGCCGAGACGGCGGATCTTGTCCTCTTCATAGGATTCGAAATTGCCCTCGAACCACTCGACGTGGCTGTCGCCCTCAAAGGCGAGGATGTGCGTCGCGAGGCGGTCGAGGAAGAAGCGGTCGTGGCTGATGACCACCGCACAGCCTGCAAAATTCTCGAGCGCCTCCTCAAGCGCGGCAAGCGTTTCGGTATCGAGGTCGTTGGTCGGCTCGTCGAGCAAGAGGACGTTGCCTCCCGCCTTCAGCATCTTGGCCATATGGACACGGTTGCGTTCGCCCCCCGACAGCTGGCCGACCTTCTTCTGCTGGTCGGTGCCTTTGAAGTTGAAGGCCCCGACATAGGCGCGGGTCTGCATCTCATGTTTGCCGATCGTCATCATGTCGTGACCGCCCGAAATTTCCTCCCAGACATTCTTGTTGGGGTCGAGGGCATCGCGGCTCTGGTCGACATAGCCGAGGCGGACGGTGTCACCGATGCTGATCGTGCCGCTGTCGGGCTCCTCCTGCCCCGTGATGAGCTTGAACAATGTCGACTTGCCCGCACCGTTCGGCCCGATAACGCCGACGATACCGCCCGGCGGCAAGGTGAAGGAAAGATTCTCGAACAAGAGCTTGTCACCATAGGCCTTGGAGATATTGTTGACTTCGATGACCTTGCCGCCCAGGCGCTCGGGGACCTGAATGACAATCTGCGCCTTGCCGGGAGCGCGGTTTTCCTGCGCCTCGACAAGCTGGTCGAAGGATTTGATACGCGCCTTCGACTTGGCTTGGCGGGCCTTTGGCGACTGCCGGATCCATTCAAGCTCGTCCTTGATCGCCTTCTGACGCCCGGCATCCTCGCGCGCTTCCTGCTCGAGACGCTTGCCCTTCTTCTCAAGATAGGTCGAATAATTGCCCTCGTAGACAAAATAGCGGCCGCGATCGAGCTCGAGGATCCAGTTTACGACATTGTCGAGAAAATAGCGGTCGTGGGTGACCAGGATGACATTGCCCGGATAATCGACGAGATGCTTTTCGAGCCACGCGACGCTTTCAGCGTCGAGGTGGTTGGTCGGTTCATCGAGCAGCAGGATCGACGGCTTCTCTAGCAGAAGGCGGGTGAGCGCGATGCGGCGGCGCTCGCCTCCCGACAAATTCTCCACGCTCCAGTCGCCCGGGGGGCAACGCAGCGCTTCCATCGCAATTTCAAGCTGGTTGTCGAGCGTCCAACCGTCGACCGCGTCGATCTTCTCCTGAAGCTCCCCCATTTCGGTCATCAGCGCATCGAAATCGGCGTCCTCCGGCGGGTCGGCCATCAGCGCGCTGATCTCGTTGAAGCGGTCGAGCATGTCAGCGACGGAGCGAACGCCGTCCATGACATTCTCCTTTACCGTCTTTGCAGGGTCTAGCTGCGGCTCCTGCGCCAGATAGCCAACGCTAATCCCCTCGCCCGGCCAGGCTTCGCCGGTGAAATCCTTGTCGATGCCGGCCATGACCTTCATCAATGTCGACTTGCCGGTACCGTTCGGGCCAACGATGCCGATCTTGGCGTCGGGATAGAATTGCAGATTGATATTGTTCAAGGTCGGCTTCTGCGCGCCGGGATAGGTCTTGCTCAGACCCTTCATGACGAAACTATATTGGGCGGCCATGAAAATGCTCCGAAAGCTGGCGGACCGCGCGGGCTCGCGGCGGTCGGGAATGAAGAGGGAATCGGGGGCCGGTTAGCGAATGGGCGCCCGCTTGGCAATCGACGCTTGCCGCGCGCAAGGCCTGCTGGCTAGGAAAGCGTCCATGACACAGCACCCCGCTTTCGACCGCCTCGCGGTCTTCGCCGTTGCGAGTCTCGCAGCTACCAGCGCCTTCGCGCTTCAACCGACGAGCGCTGTCGATCTTGCCCAGCAGGGCGACGACCCTGCCTGGGCGATTACCGAGGGGCTCACGACCGAAATCGGGCCGCGCCCTGCGGGTAGCGACCGCGAGGCTGCAGCGCGCAAATGGGCGGTGGCCACGCTTCGGAATATGGGCTTCGCCAATGTGCGCGACGAGCCCTATCAAATGCCCGTCTGGGAGCGCGGCGAAGAAAAGGCGTGGCTGACCAGCCCCTTTCTGCCGCAGCGGCTTGCGATTACGGCCCTTGGCAATAGCGGTTCGACGGGTCCCGAGGGGATCGAGGGCGAGGTCGCCTATTTCGCGAGCTTCGACGCGCTCACCGCGGCACCGGACAGCGCCGTTAAGGGCAAGATTGTTTTCATCGACCATCAGATGGAGCCCACACAGGACGGCAGCGGCTATGGCCTTTACGGGCGCGGCCGCTTCATGGGCCCCACCGTGGCGGCCCAGAAGGGCGCGATCGCTATCGTCATCCGCTCGATTGGTACGGACAATCATCGCAACCCCCATGCGGGCGTTACCAACTTCGCCGAGGGCGTCGCGCCGATCCCAGCCGGGGCGATCTCGAATCCCGACGCCGACCAGCTTGTGCGCCAACGCAACCGGGCGGCAGGGCCCATCAAACTCAAGCTGATACTCACTCCCAAGACGATCGGCGAGCGAACCTCGGGCAATGTAATCGCCGAGGTCCCGGGTCGCGAGTCGGCGGCAAGCCCAGTGATCATCGCCTGCCATCTCGACAGCTGGGACCTTGCAACAGGCGCGATAGATGATGCGGCGGGTTGCGGTATTATTGCCGCCGCGGCGAAGCATGTCATGACCGCTGGACAGCCGCGCCGCACCATTCGCCTCTTGTGGGCAGGAGCCGAAGAGGTTGGCGTGTTCGGCGGCCAGGCCTATTTCGATGCGCACGGCAAGGAGAAGCACGCGGTTGCGCTCGAGTCCGACTTCGGGGCCGATCGCGTCTGGCGGGTTGACTTCAATCTTCCCCAAAGCGCCGCCGATCTTCAGAAGCGCATTGGCTTGGCCCTCGCCCCGTTCGGAGTCGTGACCGGGCGCGGCAAAGCACAGGGCGGTGCTGATGTGGGTGCACTCATCCAGGCCGGGGTTCCGGCGATCGATCTGCAGCAGGACGGCAGCCGCTATTTCGATCTCCACCACACGCCTGACGACACGCTCGACAAGATCGACCCCGTACAATTGCGTCAAAATGTGGTTGTGTGGGCCGCGACTCTGTCGCTGCTCGCGAACAGCAGTGACAGCGAGCTGCCATAACGAGCTGCCATAAAGAGCGAGGCACGAGCGGAAACACCCGGTTTCCGCCGCACGGCACCATCTCAATTATTTTTGTTGACGATCCACGTGGAAGAGCTAAATCCCGCGGCTCGCGGGACGGGAAAGTTTCCCCAGCGCGGAAAGGCATTTTAGGGAGCCCACACATCATGAAGAAGTTTGCTGCTATCGCCGTTGCTGCCAGCATGTTCGCCCTCGCCGCTTGCGGTGAGAAGGCTGCTGAAGAAGCCACCACCACCGAAGCTCCGGCTGCTGACGCGGCCGCTGAAGCTGGTGCCGATGCTGCCGCTGCTGGCGCTGACGCTGCCGCTGCTGGCGCCGAGGCTGCTGCCACCGGCGCTGACGCCGCTGCTGCTCCGGCTGATGCCGCTGCTGCTCCGGCTGATGCCGCTGCTGCTGCTCCGGCGGAAGAAACGAAGTAAGTCGCAGCCCTTCGGGGCATGGCTTAAAAAGAAAAAAGGCGGCTTTCCTTCAGGAGGGCCGCCTTTTTTCGTTTTGCCTGTCAGAGGGCACTGCTAATGGCGAGCCATGCTGCGATCAGTCCAAATAGCGCCGATGCGATGAGCCCGCCGAGGAAGACCAGCCGGCGGCGGTGCGTACGAAGAATGATCTCTGCGCCGCGAACGTCGCGCGGCTGGTGGACGATATCTACCCCTTGTTCCTCGCGGCTTTCCATCGTCAAAACATCGGATAGCTAAGGCCGTAATATCCGTAAATTGTCCGGCCATAATCGTCGGTATATTCGGGCGACTCCTCGCGCGCGTAACGCGGCGCTTCCGTCAATTGCTCCTTGGTTAGATTGACGACGTATCCGCCCTTGTCGGTATCGTAGGTCAGCATGTCCCACGGAAGGGGATAATGATCGCTTCCGAGGCCAAACAGGCCGCCAAACTCCATGACGGCATATTCGCTTTTCCCCGAGATTTTGTCGATCATCACATTCGCAATCGTCCCGAGTCGATCGCCCTCGGGATTGTAAACCGCGGTCCCTTCCACCTTGTCGGAGGCGATGAGGCGGTGCGTTTCGGTTGTCTCGAGAGTGTCGGTCATGGCTCCTTCTCCTTTTGAGATGGGGGCGGCGACACAGGAGGCGGCACCGCCCCTTCTCAAGCAACGAGCGATGGTCGCACTTGTTCCTCTGCCCGTCGCGAAGCTGTCACGCCTTTCAGCGGCAGCCTATTCCCAGGCGGCTTCCTTCATGCGAGCGGGGCGAGACATGGGTGCCCCTCCGTACCGGAGACATAGGTTACGCCTCCCGCGTGCGATCGCACCGGCTCGAAGCGGGTCTCACCGCCATCGACATGGACCTGTTCTCGGCCGCCCAAGCGATCGAAATCGAAGTCTTGCGCGAACAGGCACTGCCACTCACCACCTGCCTGGCCCGGCTCGATCGCGGGATCGAAACGCTCGCATCGGCCTTCGAGCGCTACGAGAATCAGTTGCGGGCCCAGCCTCCACGGCCCGCCCGACTCTTGCGAGTTCGCGGGATCAGATGCCAGCATTTCGGTGGTGCGCGCCAATGCGAAACGGACCCGGCAACTTCTTTTCTAGCTGCTTATTATGCTGAAATCTGTCATCGTCTTGGCAACCAATGCGTTCATCGCGTATTGACATGCTTAGGGTTTGGCAGCGGAGGAGGGACGCCTCGCCAATGTCGGAGGACGCGGTAAAGGCCCCGGAGGGCGGAACTCGTGCGCTATGGGCCAGCACGGCGGCCTTTACCGTATGCTTTGCGGTCTGGACGATTTTCTCGATCATCGGGCTCGGCGTCAAAGAGGAACTCCGTCTATCCGAGACAGAGTTCGGGCTTCTAATAGGCACACCGATCCTGACCGGATCGCTTACGCGCGTATTTCTGGGCGTCTGGGCGGATCAGATTGGCGGACGACGCGTGTTCGCAGGGGTGATGGTCCTTGCCGCGATCGCGACGGTCCTCACCTCCTATGCCGATACCTACGTCGAGCTGCTGATCGCAGCACTGGGAGTCGGCATCGCTGGCGGCGCCTTTTCTGTGGGCGTCACCTACGTGTCCAAATTCTTTCCTCCCGAACGACAAGGGACGGCGCTCGGCATCTTTGGTGCCGGAAATGTCGGCGCGGCCATAACCAAGTTTCTCGCCCCTTTCGTGATGGTGGCGATGGGTTGGCAGGGGGTCGCGCAAATTTGGGCTGCCGGCCTTGTCGTGATGGCGGTGCTTTTCCTCTTTCTGACCCCCGAGGATCCGGAAAGCGCTGCGCGCCGCCGCGAAGGGCGCAAGGCCGCCGGCATGGCAAGCCAGCTGGAGGTTCTTCGCAACGTGCAGGTCTGGCGATTTGCGCTCTACTATTTCTTCGTCTTCGGCGCGTTTGTGGCGCTAGCGCTGTGGCTGCCTCGCTACCTCATCGGGGTCTATGGCCTGGATATAAAAACCGCGGGCATGCTCGCCGCCTTCTATTCGGTGCCGGCCAGCCTGTTTCGCATCTATGGCGGCAAGCTGTCCGACCGCTACGGCGCCCGCGCGGTCATGTACGTGACCCTCGGCGTCTCGGTGTTCTGCACCTTCCTCCTGTCCTACCCGCCGACAACCTACATCGTCGAAAGCATTCACGGTCCCATCACCTTTCGAACCTCGATGGGACTCCTTCCGTTCCTCATGACGATCTTCGTGCTCGGTTTCTTCATGAGCCTCGGCAAGGCTGCGGTATTCAAGCACATCCCGGTCTACTACCCTCACCATGTCGGCGCGGTCGGAGGACTCGTCGGCATGATCGGCGGACTGGGCGGTTTCGTGCTGCCGCTCGCCTTCGGGGTGCTTAATGACCTGACCGGCGTCTGGACGAGTTGTTTTGCGCTCCTGTTCCTGCTCGTGGGGACGGCATTGGTATGGATGCATCTCGCGATCCAGCAGATGGAACGCGAAGCGACGCGTGCCGGCAAAGCAGCAACCACGCCGGAGCTACCCGAGATGCAGGGCTTGGGTGAACCCGGCTTTGTGCCACCGCCGCGCCGCGCCGGACCGCTGCGCGACTGGCGACCCGAGGATGAGGCGTTCTGGCAAAGCCAGGGCCGCGGCATCGCCCGGCGCAATCTCTGGATTTCTACCTATTGCCTGCTTCTCTCATTTGCCGTGTGGATGGTGTGGAGCGTGGTCGTCGCACGACTGCCCGGCATCGGTTTCAGATTCACGACGGACCAACTCTTTTGGTTGGCGGCCGTTCCCGGCTTGTCGGGCGCCACGCTGCGCATCTTCTACGCCTTCCTCGTGCCCATTTTCGGCGGCCGACTCTGGACGACGATCTCGACCGCCTCGCTGCTGATTCCGGCCTTCGGCATCGGCTACGCCGTACAGAACCCGAACACCCCCTATCTGATCTTTCTGGCGCTGGCGCTGCTCTGCGGCTTCGGCGGGGGCAATTTCGCGTCTTCGGTTGCCAACATCAGCTTCTTCTTCCCCAAATCCGAGAAGGGCAGCGCGCTCGCGATCAACTCGGGCCTCGGCAATCTCGGCGTCAGCGTCATGCAGTTCCTCGTGCCGGTCGTGGTCACGATGAGCCTGTTCGGCGCGCTCGGCGGACAATCTCAGCTCGCAGGTGACGGCACAAGCGTGTGGATGCAGAATGCGGGCTTCGTCTGGGTACCGCTCATCGTCGTCGGCGCCTTCGCCGCCTGGTTCGGCATGAACGATATCCTTAGCGCCAAATCGTCCTTTGCCGATCAGGCGACGATCTTCGGTCGCATCGACACCTGGAGGATGTGCTGGCTCTACACGGGCACATTCGGAACTTTCATCGGCATGTCGGCGGGTTTTCCACTCCTCGCCAAGCTCGTCTTTCCAGAGGTCGATGCGCTGCGCTACGCGTTCCTCGGGCCGCTGATCGGCGCCTTGTCGCGGGCGGGCAGCGGATGGCTGGCCGACCGCATGGGCGGTGCCCGCGTGAGCTTCTGGGTCTTCGTCGTACAGGCGGCCGCGATCCTTGGCATGATCTGGTTCCTGGATGCACGCAGTTTCGCGGGGTTCTTCGCAATGGTGCTGCTCCTCTTCTTCGTGAGCGGCATTGGCAACGCCTCCACCTTCCAGATGGTGCCGGGCATCATGCGCCACGCCATCGACGCGGCCGAACCCGGCCTTGCCGAGCCGGAGCGCCGCCTACGCGCCGAACGGGAGTCGGCCGCCGTCGTCGGCTTCATCTCGGCGATCGCCGCCTATGGTGCCTTCTACATCCCCAAAGCCTATGGTTCGTCCATCGAGCTGACCGGCGCCGCCAATATGGCGCTCTGGGGATTCCTGATTTTCTACCTGAGCTGCGTCGCGCTGACATGGGTGGCTTACAGTGGTCCACGCGGCATCTTCCGGAACCTCAACCTCGCCAGGGCGTCCTCAAGCCAGATGCCGGCAAGCGCGACATGAACAGGGGAGCCCTTCCATGAGCCATTTTCTGGACCGCCTGACCTATTTCCGCCGGGCGCGGGACAAGTTCTCGGATGGGCACGGCATCACCACGAACGAGACGCGCGAGTGGGAGGACGCCTATCGCAAGCGCTGGGCGGCGGACAAGATCGTGCGCTCGACCCACGGCGTGAACTGTACCGGTTCCTGCTCGTGGAAGATCTACGTCAAGGGCGGTATCGTCACGTGGGAGACCCAGCAGACCGACTATCCGCGCACTCGCCCGGACCTTCCCAACCACGAGCCGCGCGGCTGTCCGCGCGGCGCGAGCTACAGCTGGTATCTCTATTCGGGCACGCGGATCAAATATCCTCTCGTGCGCGCACGGATGATCAAGCACTGGCGCGAGGCGCGCAAGACGATGACACCCGTCGCGGCGTGGAGGTCGATCGTGCAGGACGCAGATAAGCGCCGGGACTGGGTATCGAAGCGCGGGCGCGGCGGTTTCGTGCGCGTCGGGTGGGACGAGGTCACCGAACTTATCGCTGCGGCCAATGCCTATACGATCAAGGAATATGGTCCCGACCGGATCGCCGGTTTCTCGCCGATCCCGGCGATGTCGATGATTTCCTATGCTGCCGGCAGCCGCTACCTCTCGCTGCTCGGCGGTACGCTCCTCTCCTTCTACGACTGGTATTGCGACCTGCCGCCCTCCTCCCCGCAGACCTGGGGTGAGCAGACCGACGTGCCGGAAAGCGCCGATTGGTACAACGCCGGCTTTCTGCTGGTCTGGGGCTCCAACATCCCCATGACCCGTGCGCCCGATGCGCATTTCTATTCCGAGGTGCGCTACCGCGGCGCCAAGAGCGTCGTCATTGCGCCCGACTTCAACGAGGCGGCGAAATTCTCGGATATGTGGCTCCACCCCAAGCAGGGAACCGATGCCGCACTTGCGCTTGCGCTCGGTCATGTCGTGCTCAAGGAATTCCACATTGAGCGCCAGGCCGAATATTTTGCGGACTATACCCGCCGCTACTCGGATTTCCCCTTTCTTGTCCGGCTCGCCGAACGCGACGGGAAACTCGTACCGGACCGCATGCTAAGGGCTGCCGACATCGAAGGCGCGCTCGGCGAGACCAACAATAGCGACTGGAAGCCGGTCGCCTTCGACGATGCGAGCGGCGAACTTGTGGCGCCGCTCGGTACCGCCGGCTTCCGCTGGGGCGAGCAGGGCAAGTGGAACCTCGAGGAAAAGGACCGCAACGGCAGGCAAACCCGGCTTCGAACGACCCTTGCCGATGCGCACGATAGGATCGAGGCGGTCGCCTTCCCCTATTTCGGCTCGACCGCTCCCCATGACTTCGTGGCGACGAGCCATGACGAGGTGCTGCTGCGTAATATACCGGTCAAGCGCGTAGCGCTCGCAGACGGAAGCAGCGTCGCCGTCGCAACGGTGTTCGATCTGTTCTGCGCCAACTATGGCGTCGACCGGGGCTTTGGCGGCGAGAATGTCGCCCAGAGCTTCGACGACGACGTGCCGTTCACCCCTGCCTGGGCAGAGAAGGTAACCGGCGTTCCGCGCCAGGCAATCATCCAGGTGGCGCGCGAATTCGCCACCAACGCCGAGATCACCAAAGGCCGGTCGATGGTGATCCTCGGGGCCGGGCTCAATCACTGGTATCACATGGATATGAGCTACCGCGGCATCATCGCGCTGCTCGTGATGTGCGGCTGCATCGGCCAGTCGGGCGGCGGCTGGTCGCATTATGTCGGCCAGGAGAAGTTGCGGCCGCAGACGGGTTGGCTCCCGCTTGCCTTCGGGCTCGACTGGACACGCCCGCCCCGCCAGATGAACGGCACGAGCTTCTTCTACGCGCACACAGATCAATGGCGCTACGAGACGCTGAGGATGTCGGAGATCCTCTCGCCGCTCGCGCCCGAAGGCGACTGGTCCGGTAGCCTGCTCGACTTCAACGCCAAGGCGGAGCGGATGGGCTGGCTGCCCTCCGCACCGCAGCTCCAGCTCAATCCTATCGAGCTCGGCCGCCATCTCCACGAGACCAAGGCCGACCCAGCGAGCGTAGTCGCCGATGGCTGGAAATCCGGTGAGATCAAGCCTTCGAGCCTCGATCCCGATAACCCAATGAACTGGCCGCGCAACATGTTCTTCTGGCGCTCGAACGTGCTGGGCGCGAGCGGCAAGGGTCACGAATATTTCCTCAAGCACCTGATCGGATCGCTGCACGGCGTGGTCGGCACCGACACCGACGCCGAGCGGATCGACCGACCGCAGGATGTGGTCTGGCGCGACGAGGCGCCGGTGGGCAAGCTCGACCTCATGGTCAACATCGACTTTCGCATGTCGACCACCAGCATCTACGCCGACGTCGTGCTGCCGACCGCGACCTGGTACGAAAAGCACGACCTCAACACCTCGGACATGCACCCCTTCATACACCCGCTGACCGCGGCGGTAGACCCGGCTTGGGAGAGCAGGAGCGACTGGAACATCTTCCGCTCGATCGCGAAAAAATTCTCCGACGTCGCACCCGAGGTGCTAGGCATCGAGCACGACGTCGTGCTCAGCCCCATCCAGCACGACACGCCCGGAGAGCTGGCCCAGCCCTATGAGCCTAAGGACTGGCTGAAGGGCGAGTGCGATCCGATCCCCGGCAGGACCATGCCCGCGGTTCAGTTGGTCGAGCGCAACTATCCGGAGACCTTCGCGCGCTTCACCTCGATGGGGCCGGCGCTGGAAAACCTTGGCAATGGCGCCAAGGGTATCTTGTGGGATGTGACGCACGAGGTGGGGCTCCTCGGCGACCTCAACGGTCGCGTGCTCGAGGGGCCCACCAAAGGCCGGCCCAAGATCGATACGGACATCGACGCCTGCGAGACGATCCTCATGCTCGCACCTGAGACAAACGGTGAAGTTGCGCTAAAGGCCTGGGAATCGCTCGGCGCAATCACCGGCCGTGACCATCGACATCTCGCCGAGGGCAAGGAAGAGGAGAAGATCCGCTTCCGCGACGTTGCCGCACAGCCGCGCAAGATCATCTCCTCGCCGATCTGGTCGGGCCTCGAAAGCGAGAAGGTCTGCTACAATGCCGGCTACACCAATGTCCATGAATTGATCCCGTGGCGCACGCTGACCGGCCGCCAGTCGCTCTACCAGGACCATCACTGGATGCGCGCGTTCGGCGAGGGCTTCGTCACTTGGCGGCCACCGATCGACACCAAGACGGTCCATGACGTGGTCGGCAGGCTGCCCAACGGCAACAAGGAAATCCTGCTTAACATCCTTACGCCGCACCAGAAATGGGGCATCCACTCGACCTACACCGAGAATCTGATCCTCCTCAGCCTCAACCGCGGCGGTCCGACGGTCTGGATCAGCGAGGAGGATGCGCGCGCCGCCGGTATCGAGGACAATGACTGGATAGAGGTGTTCAACATCAACGGTGCGCTGACCGCCCGGGCGATCGTATCACAGCGGATCATGCCGGGTTCGGCGATCATGTACCACGCCCAGGAAAAGCTGGTGAACACGGTCGGCTCCGAAATCACCGGACAGCGCGGCGGCGTCCACAATTCGGTGACGCGGATCAACATGAAGCCGACGCACATGATCGGCGGCTATGCCCAGCTGGCCTATGGCTTCAACTATTATGGAACCGTCGGCGCCAACCGCGACGAGTTTGTGATCCTCAGGAAGATGAGCGAAGTGAACTGGTTCGACAAGCGCGCCGATGATGACGCCAATGTCGCTGGCGGCACCGCTGATTGGGGAACCGGCACGAAAGTGGAGGCAGCAGAATGAGAGTCCGCGCACAAATCGCCATGGTGCTCAACCTCGACAAATGCATTGGCTGTCATACCTGCTCGATCACCTGCAAGAATGTTTGGACCAACCGCGAAGGCGTCGAATATGTCTGGTTCAACAATGTCGAGACCAAGCCGGGCATAGGCTATCCCAAGGACTGGGAGAACCAGGAGCGTTGGAAGGGCGGCTGGATCCGCAAGAAGAACGGCAAGATCCAGCCCCGGCAAGGCGCCAAATGGCGCATCCTCTCGAAGATCTTCGCCAATCCGCACTTGCCGGAGATCGATGATTTCTACGAACCCTATACCTTCGAATATGAATGGCTGCAGGCCGCACCCGAGCTCCAGGCGCAGCCCACTGCCCGGCCGCGCTCCCTGCTCACCGGCGAGGCCCTCGACAAGATCGAGTGGAGCGGCAATTGGGAGGACATGCTAGGCGGGGAGTTCGCCAAACGTAGCCACGACTGTAATTTCGAGGGCGTCGAGAAGGAGATTTACGGCCAGTTCGAGAAAACCTTCATGATGTACTTACCGAGGTTGTGCGAGCACTGCCTCAACCCCTCCTGTCTCGCCTCGTGCCCATCAGGCGCGATCTACAAGCGCGCCGAGGATGGCATCGTGCTGATCGACCAGGAAAAGTGCCGCGGCTGGCGGATGTGCGTCTCGGGCTGCCCCTACAAGAAAATCTATTACAATTGGTCGACCGGCAAATCCGAGAAGTGCATCTTCTGTTATCCGCGGATCGAGACAGGGCAGCCCACCGTCTGCTCCGAGACCTGCGTTGGCCGCATCCGCTATCTCGGCGTCCTTCTCTATGACGCCGACCGGATCGAAGCTGCGGCCTCGGTCGAAGATCCGAAGGACCTCTACGGCGCACAGCTCGGCCTGTTCCTCGATCCCGACGATGTTGCCGTGCAGGAAGCGGCACGGCGCGAAGGTGTGCCCGAACAATGGCTCGAGGCGGCGACGCGATCACCTGTCTACAAAATGGCGGTCGAGTGGAAGGTCGCCTTCCCGCTCCACCCCGAATTCCGCACGCTGCCGATGGTCTGGTACGTGCCGCCTTTGTCGCCCATCCAGTCGGCGGCCGAGGCGGGCAAGATGTCGGCAAAGGACGGAATGCCCGATGTCAGGTCGCTGCGCATTCCGCTGCGCTACCTTGCCAACCTGCTGACCGCCGGCGCCGAGGAGCCGATTGCGGCAGCGCTCGAACGCATGCTGGCCATGCGCTCCTACATGCGCGCCAAGTCGATCGAAGGACGCATCGACGAGTCGATTCCCGAGCGCGTCGGCCTCACGCGCGAAAAAATAGAGGAAATGTACAAGATCATGGCGCTTGCAGCCTATGAGGACCGATACGTGATCCCGACGACGCACCGCGAGCTCGAGGAGGACGCCTATGCGCTGCGCGGCTCGTCCGGTTTCGGATTCCGCGAAGGGACCAATGGATCGACTACGCTCAATCTGTTCGGCGGCGCCAAGCGAACGCCGAAAAAGCGCTATATGGATGCACCGACATGAGGATGACGCTCAAAGCCCTGGCGGCGCTGCTCGGCTACCCCTCGGCCGAGCTCCAGGAGAACGCGAGCGAAGTGCGCCGCGTTCTGCGCGAAGAACAGGCGCTGCCGGAACGCGTACTCGAAAAGCTCGAACCCCTGCTTCTAGGCCTCGATCGCGAGGATCTGCTCGATCTTCAGGCCGCCTACAGCGAATTGTTCGACCGCTCGCGCAAGCTCTCGCTCCACCTCTTCGAGCACGTTCACGGCGACAGCCGCGAGCGCGGCCAAGCGATGATCGACCTTGGCCAGCAATATGCGCAGAGCGGCTTCCTGCTCGACACCAGCGAGCTGCCCGACTTCGTTCCGGTCTTCCTCGAATTCGCATCGTGCCTGTCGCCGTCGGAAGCGCGGGAGATGCTGGGACAGCCGGCGCATGTCTTTGCGGCGCTCGCCGAGCGACTCGATGAACGCCAAGCGCCCTATGCTGGCATTTTCCATGCGCTCCTCGCCCTGGCGGGAGCAAGTCCCGACGCAGCGGCGCTCGCCGAACTTCAGGAGCGTACGCCCGAGGAAAACCCGGCGAAGATCGACGAAGAATGGGAAGAAGCGCCGGTCACCTTCCTCGCATCCGCAGCGCATGAAATGGGCGGCCCTACCGGCGTGGTCGCCAGGATCCGCGCCTCGAACCGCCCGGTCGAAAGGGAGACGGGACAATGAATGGGTTCATCAACCAACTCGCTTTCGGCTGGTATCCCTACCTCGCCGTCACCGTGCTGGTGGTCGGCAGCATCCTGCGCTTCGATGCAAACCAGTTCAGTTGGCGCTCGCAGTCGAGCCAGTTCCTGCGCCGCAAACAGATGGTGCTGGGCTCCAACCTCTTCCACATGGGCATCCTCATCCTGCTCTTCGGCCATTTCGTGGGGCTTCTCACACCGGTCACGGTCATCGACCGATTGGGGATCGGCCATGCGTTCAAGCAGACCGCTGCGCTCGTGGTCGGCGGGCTCGCGGGCGTCACCGCCTACATCGGCTGCACTCTGCTCCTGCATCGCCGTCTGGTCGATCCGCGCATCCGGCGCAGTTCTTCCTGGGGGGACATCCTGGTCCTCGTATTGATCTGGGTTCAATTGACGCTCGGCATCCTGACGACGTTCTGGACGATGCAGCACATGGACGGCCGCGAAATGCTGCGCTTCATGAATTGGGCCAACGGCATCCTGACGCTCAATCCCGGTGCACCGGAGGAAATCGCCGATGTGGCGCTCGTCTACAAGCTCCACATCATTCTCGGGCTCACGCTGTTCCTGATCACGCCGTTTACGCGTCTGGTCCATATCTGGAGCGCGCCCATCTGGTTCCTGTTGCGCCCCGGCTATCAGATCGTCCGCTCGCGCATGCCGCTGCGCAAACGCTTCCTCTCGCCGACGCATGGCCCTGCCGGCGGGGCGCCGAGCTACGGCGGCGACACGGTGATGCGCCAGCACACGCAGGAAGGGCAAACGACATGAGCCGCAAGCCCGACGTTCTCGATCTCGATCGGCCGCGCCCTGAGATGCCGTCCGCCTGCGCCAGCGGCGGCTGCGGTGGGCCTGAGCCCCTGCTGCCGCCGCCGCCGAGCTTCAGCGAGGTTCGCGTCAACGGCATCGAGATCGCGCCCGAAGCGATCGCCCGCGAAATCCAGCACCATCCGGCGCCGGACATGGAAACCGCCTGGATGGAAGCGGCGCGGGCGCTCGCTGTGCGCGAGCTGCTGCTTCAGGAAGCTCGGCGCCTCGGACTGGAGGCGGAGCCGGAGGAGGACGATGCGGGACGCCGTGAGCCTGAAGACGATGCGCTCGTTCGCGCTGTGCTTGAGACTCAGATCGAACCGGAGCGGCCGGACGACGCCGAATGCCGCCGCTATTATGACGCGAACCGCGGGCGGTTTCGTACGCCGGACCTGTTCGAGGCGGCGCACATCCTGATCGAACCGGAAACGGGCCAGGCCGATGGATGGAGCACAGCCGAGCGGCGGGCAAGGGACATTGCTGAGGCAGTGGGCGACGATCCTGCAGCCTTCGCGGCGGCCGCGCGCGCGCATTCCGCTTGCGCCTCCGCTCAGCAGGACGGGGCGCTCGGCCAAGTCCGCCGCGGCGAGCTCGTGGCGGAGATACAGTCGGCACTGGAGCAGCTCGCGGATGGCTCGACGGGCCGCGAACCGGTCCGGTCCCGCTTCGGATGGCATGTCCTGCGGCTGCAGCGAAGGATCACCGGCCGCACCCTTCCCTATGAGGTGGTGCGCGGGAAGATTGGCGAGATGCTCGAGGCGAGGAGCTGGACGATGGCGTCGGCGCGCTACGTCGCGGCCCTCGCCGGGCGCGGGTGCGTGGAAGGCGTGATAATCGGAGCGAACGGTTGATGGTGATGCTCGGCGACATTCTCGCGGCAGCGCGTGGATCCGCAGGAGCACTGGAGCGCTGGCTCGCGCATGCTGACCCGCAGCTCGCCCAGGACACCGCCTGCGCCGCGAAGAGCGTCGGTCTCGGAATCGCCGGATATGCGCGCATGGCCGTCGCCGATTTCTCGCGCTTTGCGAACGAGGAGGACTGGGCGACCCTGGTCTCGAGCCTCCGAGACAGCTCGGACCCGGGAAGCACCTGCCTCGCCGCGATGGTCCATTGGCGGCTGAGCGCGGTTGGATGTCGCGCCCATTCGATCCCCCAGGAGGCAGGAGCCAAAGATGAATGATTCTCGCGAGGCGCAATCGGACGCACCGCTCAACCCGGCCCTCAAGAGCCGCACCGAGACCGTCTACGATACCAAGTCGACCACGCCCGCGCCGATCGACACCGCATCGGCGAAGGAGGGCGAGGGCGAAGCTTGGCCCTGGATCTGGCTTTTGATCGTCGTCGTTTGTATTGCCATAACCCTCTACCTGATCCTGTGATCGCGGGATTGGCCCGGCAAACACAGGAATGAGATCGGGATGAACGAGGCAAAGACGACAAGAGGCGAACGGATGCTCGCGCTGCGGCGCGCGCGTATGGCGGCCTCGCCTCCCTTCTTGCGCGGCGCATTCCGTCCGTTCTTCTTCCTGGGCCCGCTCTGGGCGGTGGTCGCGCTGACTTTGTGGCTGTGCACGCTTGCCGGAGTAGTCACGCTTCCCGCGACGCTCGATCCGCTTGCATGGCACCGCCACGAAATGCTGTTCGGCTTTGTCGGTGCCGTCGTGGCGGGCTTCCTTCTGACCGCCATTCCCAACTGGACGGGGCGGCTCCCGATTGCCGGGACGCCGCTCGCCGCACTGACGGGACTCTGGCTGGCGGGGCGGTTTGCGGTTCTCTACTCCTCATATATTGGCACCATGCTTGCTGCAGTCATCGACCTGGGCTTCTATCTCCTACTCGCAGCAGTCGCCGGCCGTGAGGTCGTCGCGACGAAGAACCGCAACTTGCCGGTGGTCGGCCTGGTACTGCTGTTCGGTATCGCGAATGGGCTCGACCATGCGGCAGGCTCCGGCCTCATCCGCGATCGCGACATTGGCTGGCGCGCGGCAATCGCGCTCGTCGTGCTGATGATTTCGCTGATAGGCGGTCGCATCATTCCCTCCTTCACGCGCAACTGGATGACCAAGCAGGGCATGAAGGAAGGCCTGCCCGGACAGCCGACGCGCTTCGACCTTGCGGTGATTGGCGTGACCGCGCTCGCGCTTCTTGGCTGGACCATTGCCCCCGAGGCCGCCGCGGTCGCATGGGTCCTTGCGGGTGCGGCCCTATTGCAACTGGTCCGCCTGGCGCGATGGCGAGGCTGGCGGACGGTGCGCGATCCGCTCGTGATCATCCTCCATATCGGCTATCTTTGGGTCCCGGTCGGGTTGCTCCTGATCGCCGCGGCCGGACTTGGCGCCCCCCTCTCCCGCTCGGCCGCAGTCCACGCGCTCACGGCGGGCGCCATGGCGACGATGATACTGGCGGTAATGTCGCGCGCGACTCTGGGACATACCGGACGCAGCTTGAAGGCGGACGGCGGGACTGTGCTGGCCTGCATCCTGATCACTGTTGGTGCGCTGCTGCGCGTTGCTGCGCCAGTCGGCCTAGTCGACTATACCATAGGCATCGAGGCTGCAGCCTTGTGCTGGGGAGGCGCTTTCCTGCTCTTCCTCGCCATATATGGACCGATGCTTTTCGCCGCGAGGGTCGACAATCCTTCGGGATAGAATCAGAACAGGCCGCGGCTGCCTCCCGCCGCGCCAAGCACGGTTATCGTCGCCAGGAGAAACAGGAGCCGGTGACCCCAATCCAGCCTGGCGAAGTCGCCCGCCGGATCGGGCGATGCCTTCATGCGGCGATGGATCACCAATGGCTCGGCAAGGAAGAGAATGGTCATGAAGATCATCCAGAGGCCGACCATCGCATGCATCCACCAGTAATGGAAATCGGCGAACCGATCCCACATCGCCCCGCGATGCACCATCCACAAGCCGCTGGTGCCGGCAAGCAGCACCCAAATCCGGGCCTGCGGCGCGAAGCGGCCTTCGATCCGATCGAACGCCGACAGTCGTTCCGCTGACGGATGGTTCGCGCGAATAGACGGGATGACCACCAGCGTCACGAAGGCGACACCGCCGATCCACATCAGAACCGAGAAGATATGAATTGCACGGGCAATAGTGAAATCGTCCATACGCCTGTCAATTGTCCTTGTTCGGTAACGGCAACTCCGAGATCATAGCTGATCAGAGCGAAGCGGGAAATCGCATGCCACATTGCCGCATCAGGCAGCGATTTAGTGGCTTCTCCCTCATCCCCAGCGTTGGTTGGTGATTGCCAATTCAGCTGGGTGCAGCGCCGCCGACGCTGGCTGCGTCCCGGCCGGGGTTGCAATATAGGTTTGAGCAGCAGGTGTCGCTGGAGAGGCGCTCGCGCAGGAAGGCCGCCGCCACAAAAAGCATAATCGTTACCGGCATGCCCGCGAGCAATGCCCAAATCGTCGCATTCACTTGCCGTTGGCGCGGGCGGGCATGGCCGATGACCGTATAGCGCCTGGGTGCGGCGCGCGGTCCAGAGACGGCCGGTTCTAGAGCATCGTGCCAGAAATAGGAATCGGGGGATTCCCAAAAGGTCTGAGTTGTGATTCACCGGGTTCGGAGGTGGATCATGGGGAAATCTTATT
>NZ_FUYP01000054.1 GCF_900168005.1 Sphingopyxis flava | reverse complement strand
CGATCCACCGCGAAATCCGCAAAATCCGAACAACTCTCCGCCCCGCAAATCGACGCCGTCAGCGCCATCGTCAGCACTTCCAGCAGATCGTGACGGCGCGCGTTGCCCGTTCGCGGATCGCGAAGATCATCAAACGCCGCGGCAAACCAGGACATGGATATCCTCCTTACTGTGAGGACACCCAAAGAATCCATATCAACTCATCACGCTACTATATTTTCAAATGCGATTCCCCTGGGGGTACTTCTGATGAGCGGCCAGGACGTGATCTACAAGACCGATTCCCTCATCGCCGAGGATATCGACGCCTATCTCGATACCCATCAGCACAAGTCGATGCTGCGCTTCATCACGTGCGGTTCGGTTGACGATGGCAAGTCGACGCTGATCGGCAGGTTGTTGTACGACAGCAAGATGATCTTCGAGGACCAGCTCGACGCGCTGCAGTCCGATTCGAAGAAAGTCGGCACGCAAGGGCAGGAAATCGACTTCGCGCTGCTCGTCGACGGGCTTGCAGCAGAGCGCGAGCAGGGCATCACCATCGACGTCGCCTATCGCTTCTTCAACACCGAGAAGCGCAAGTTCATCGTCGCCGACTGCCCCGGGCACGAGCAGTATACTCGCAACATGGTGACCGGCGCGTCGACGGCGGACCTTGCCGTCATCCTGATCGACGCGCGCAAGGGCGTGCTGGTGCAGACGCGGCGCCACTCGTACCTGTGCCACCTGATCGGCATCAGGAACCTGGTGCTGGCGGTGAACAAGATGGACCTGGTCGACTACAGCCAGCAAGTCTTCGACGACATCGTCGCCGACTATACCGAATTCGCGCGCAGCATCGGGATCGAGACCTTCACCGCGATGCCCATCTCCGGCTTCAAGGGCGACAACATCACCGCTGCGTCGGATAATACGCCGTGGTACAAGGGGCCGACGCTGGTCGAACATCTCGAAACGGTCGAGGTTCTCTCGTCGGTCGATGCCGCAAAGCCGTTTCGCCTGCCGGTGCAGTGGGTCAACCGTCCCAATCTCGACTTCCGGGGCTTTTCCGGCCTGATTGCCACCGGCTCGGTCAAGCCGGGCGACGAAGTGCGGGTCCTGCCGTCGGGCAAGACCAGCACGGTCACCCGGATCGTGACGCTCGACGGCGACCTCGACAAGGCGACGGCCGGGCAGTCGGTGACCGTATGCTTTGCCGACGAGATCGACTGCTCGCGCGGGAACGTGATCGCGGTGGCCGACAATCCGCCGCAGGCCGCCGACCAGTTCGAGGCGACGCTGGTGTGGCTGAATGACGAGGCGATGCATGTCGGCCGGGCCTACTGGCTCAAGCTCGGCACGCAGACCGTGTCGGTCACCGTCCAGCAGCCGAAATACGCGGTCAACGTCAATACGATGGAACATGTCGCGGTCAAGACGCTCGACCTCAATGCGATCGGCGTGGCCGAGATCATCACCGACAAGGACCTGGTGTTCGAGCCCTATGCGGAAAACCGGTCGCTCGGGGGCTTCATCCTGATCGACAAGCTGACCAACGCCACGGTCGCCGCCGGGATGATCAACTTCAGCCTGCGCCGTGCCCAGAACGTTCACTGGCAGCCGACCGACCTGACGCGCAAGGACCACGCGTCACTCAAGAACCAGACTCCGAAGGTGCTGTGGTTCACCGGTCTTTCGGGTGCCGGCAAGAGCACTATCGCCAATGCGGTCGAAACCCGTCTCAACCTGATGAACCGGCATACGTTCCTGCTCGACGGCGATAACGTGCGCCACGGGCTCAACAAGGACCTGGGCTTTACCGAGGCGGACCGGATCGAGAACATCCGCCGCGTCGGCGAAGTGGCGAAGCTGATGACCGATGCCGGCCTCATCGTGCTGACCGCCTTCATCAGCCCGTTCCGTGCCGAGCGCGACATGGTCCGCGCCATGCTGCCCGAAGGTGAGTTCGTCGAGATCTTCGTCGATACCCCGCTCGCCGTGGCCGAAAGCCGCGACGTCAAGGGCCTCTACAAGAAGGCGCGTGCGGGCGAGCTCAAGAACTTTACCGGCATCGACAGCCCCTACGAGGAACCCAAATCGCCCGAGATCAGGGTCAACACCTCGGAGATGTCGGTCGAAGAAGCGGCGGAGCACATCATCCGCCAGCTCATGCCGCTGAAGTGAGGGAGACGGTTCCATGGCAATGACCGACGCCGACCTCGCCGCTCACCTCGTCCAAGTGGCGGGAGAGCTGCTTATCACGGTACGCAGCAGCGGCATGCTGAGCCTCAAGGCTCTGGGCAAGGCTGGCGATGCCACCGCCAACCAGTTCCTCGTACATGCCCTGCGCGAGCAGCGGCCGGACGACGGGCTGCTGTCCGAAGAGGAAAAGGACAACCCCGACCGTCTGGCATGTTCGCGCGTATGGATCGTCGACCCCGTCGACGGAACGCGCGAATACGGCGAAGAGCGGACCGACTGGGCGGTCCACGTCGCGCTCGCGATCGACGGGGCACCAGTGGTTGGCGCCGTGGCGCTGCCGGGCGCGGGCGAACTCCTGCGCAGCGACGCACCGATCACCGTGTCTGCCGCGCCGCACAAGCTGCGCATGGTCGTCAGCCGCACACGACCGGCCGCCGAAGCCTTGGCCGTGGCCGAGGCGATCGGCGCCGAACTGGTGCCGATGGGCAGCGCCGGGGCCAAGGCCATGGCGGTCATCCGGGGCGAGGCGGACATCTACCTCCATTCCGGCGGGCAATACGAATGGGACAGTTGCGCGCCGGTCGCCGTGGCGCTCGCCCACGGCCTGCACTGCAGCCGGATCGACGGCAGCCCGTTGGTCTATAACCAGGCCGACACCTATCTTCCCGACCTGCTCGTCTGCCGCAAGGAACATGCGGAAATGGTGCTGAGCCAGATCGCCGCGATCTCGAAGTCCTCGGCGACCACCTGACCTCGTCGCGAAGCCAAGGGAATTACTTCATGACACAAGCCACCCTCGCGGACTATCTGGCGCAATTCGGCGAGGTCGAGGCTCGGCCACTGTCGCGGATCCAGCAGGTCGTCGCCCGCCGGCTGACGCAGAGCTGGACGTCGATACCGCATGTCACCCATCATGACGATGTCGATGTGACGAGTCTCGAGGACCATCGGGCCGCCCTCGCGGCGACTTCAGGCAAGGTAACGCCGCTGGCTTTCGTCGCCAAGGCGATCGCCCGTGCCTTTGCGGATTTCCCGCAATTCAACGCATCGTTGAGCGAGGACCGCAAGACCCTCATCGTCAAGAAGTATGCCAACATCGGCATTGCGGTCGATACCCCCGGGGGTCTTGTCGTGCCCGTCCTGCGGAACGTCGATACCCGCGACGTGGCTGATCTCGCGAAGGAGATCCGCGAGCTTGGCACGCAGGCGCGTGAGAAGGGCCTGCCGATGAGCCTGATGGAAGGCGGTTCGATGACGATCTCGTCGCTTGGCGGAATCGGCGGCACCGGCTTCACGCCCATCGTGAACCAGCCCGAGGTGGCAATACTGGGCATTACCCAGACTAGGGTGAAGCCGGTCTGGGACGGAACCGCGTTCCAGCCGAGGGTGATGATGCCGCTCTCGCTGAGCTACGACCATCGCGTGATAAACGGCGCGGACGCGGCGCGCTTCCTGCGCAAGCTCGAACAGATCCTGGGCGAGCCCGCCCATCTGTGAACCCGCCATCCGGTGGCTGCCGAGATGCCGGATGGCGCAATGACGCGCGGTGCGTCGTAGGCGTTCAGCGGGGTCCGAGCCATCTCTTGGACCCACCGGCTGCCAGACTGCTGCGTCGGCACCCTCGATCGACGGCAATTCGAAGATCGACCTGCCCGGCTGATGCGCCAAGGCAGGTCGATGCTTCTCTAGCCTAAAGGTCCGCAATCGATACGCGTCGTCCGGTATCGTTCGACTGTTCGAGCGCGATGACGACCTTGTGCGCGTGCAGGGCTTCGTCGAAGCTGGGAGAGGGGCGGGCGTTCCCCTTTATGGCCTCGAGCATATTGTGGAACATCCAGCCCATCTCGACGAGGTAGGCCGGCGCGTTGTCCTTGTTCCACGGGGTGTTCGGCACGGCGTAATGCTCAGGCGCGATTTCGACCGGCCCGCCGGTCAGTTCGCCATATTCCTTCTGCGCGACAGGGCCGGCATAGAGTTTCGCACTGATCCCGTCGCCAAAGGTCGGGTCGGTATAGAGCAGGCGGCCGCGATCACCCCAGACCTCGAGACGGATGACTTCGGCGTCGGGGACGCACCATCCGGTTTGCAGGTTGCCGATCGCCCCGTTCTCAAGCCGCATGACCGCGCAGCCCAGGTCGGCCGTATCGGGTTCGAGGACCATGCCGTTGGGAAGCGGCCACTCCTTCAAGCCCGTCGCCTGCAGACCGGTGACTTCCGCCACAGGGCCAAGCAGGTGGGTCAGCAGCAGGGTCGTATGGGTGCCGAAATTGCGCCATGCACTGCCGCCGCTCTCCTTGTCGGCAAGCCACAGGTATGGGTCCATGCCGGCTTCGGGAAAGGCGCAGGCCGGATAGATCAGCCCGTCGCGCTCCCACAGCGGCATGTGCAGCTGCATGTTGAAGCCGAGAACCTTGCCGAGGAACCCCTCGTCGATCATCTGCTTCATCTGCAGCGCCGCCGCGCCCCACCGGAATTGCGCGTCGGCAACACCGATCAAACCCTTTTCGCGGGCAAGGTCGGCCTGCGCCTTGGCCTGATCAAGGGTGATCGCGAAAGGCAGTGCGTTGTACACATGTTTGCCCGCGTTCAGAGCGGCCATCACCATTTCCGGGCGATAGGCCGGGCGACTGCCGACGTCGATGATGTCGATCTCGGGATCGGCAACGAGGTCGGCGATGCTCCAGTAGGCCTTGGGAATGTTGAACGCCGCGGCAGCGGCTTCGGCCGTTTCCTTGTGCGCCGTGCAGACCGCTGCGACTTCGACGTCGGGCAATTGCTGCCAGATCATGCCATGGACCTTGAGGCTCCAATTGGCACCGATGATGCCGATTTTGGTGGTCATTCTGCTTCTCTTCGTAATGATATGATCGCCGTCCTTTTCCCTCGGAATCGGAAAAGTCCGCGTTGGCCAGCCCGTGCTGCGTCGCCTTCCGATACCAAAGGCAACTTCGAGCGATAGCTGTCCAGTGCAAGCACGCAGGGCTCGCATGCTTATCAGCTATGCGATTGATACCGGTCGGCGCCGGCGGGAAGGCGGGTCCAGGTCGCGCGGTGTTGCCCCACGCGCCCGGCGGAATGGCGCCTTCCACCACGACGAGGCAAGAAAGGTCCCGCATCGGACGCGATCGCGGATCGTAGAGCGCGCGCAAGCGACCGATATCAGATAGAAAATACACGCCGCCCGGCAATTTTCATTGCCGCAGAACCCGCTATGGGGCGGCCCACAAGAGCTTGCCGGACATCGGTTCGTAGACGTGGAGGCGGATGCTTCGCGATCCCCGGGCGGTGTCGCTCAACATGGGACAGGCAGCAGGACTGGTCTTTCGTCAATCCTGTAGCCGGCTGCGCGCTGTCGGGCGATGGCGCGCTGCCAGCGTCATGCACGCGGGGTCCCCTGTCGGACAAGTCGATACGATCCGGACGGAGTTCCGGAGGGGGAAAGGACAACCAGCCGGACATGCGCGTGTCCGGGCAGGTGTCCTTTCGCCCGCTCACCATGACGTTGCAAAGGGATAGATGATGAAAGCTTCAGCAAGGAACGTGGCCATTTCGGGGATGGCGCTGTCCATCGCCCTGATCGCCCAGACGGCGCAGGCGCAGGACACCGCGCAGGCAGAGCAAACGGTTGAGGCGGACGCTCCGGCGGAAGCCGAAAGCGGCTTCGGCGAAATCCTCGTGACAGCACGCAAGGTCGGCGAATCCTCGCAGTCGCTGCCGATCTCGGTGGCCGCGTTTACCGGCGAAGAACTGGAGCAGAAGGTCGTGCTCAGCGCGCAGGACCTTCAGGCTATCACTCCGGGCCTGACGGTTTCCAACAACGCGACGGGCGGTGTGCCGGTCTTCGCGATCCGCGGCACCTCGACCGAACTCGGCATCGACGGCGGCGTGGCCCTCTATTTCAACGACGTGCCGCTCATCTCGACAGTGGGCATCATGAATTCGTTCTACGACGTGTCGGCGATCGAAGTGCTCAAGGGCCCGCAGGGGACGCAATTCGGCACCAACACCACCGGCGGCACGATCTCGGTCCGCACCAATCTGCCGACCGATGAATTCGAAGGCTACGGCAAGGTCGGCTACGGCAACTTCGATCGCCGCGAGATCGAAGGCATGATCAATATTCCGGTCAACGAAGCAATCGGGTTCCGGTTTGCGGGCAACTACGTCAAGCGCGACGGTTACGTGAAGAACCCGGACAATGCCGGCATTCTGCCCGAGGATTTCCAGGACGAAAACCATTTTTCGCTGCGCGGGACCATGTCGATCAAGAGCGGCATATTGGATAACGTCCTGATCGCCGATTACTACAACCGCGACGAAGCGCCTTACACGGCCGTGCCGGTCAAGTATGTCACCAGCGGGCTCGGCATCTTTCCGCCCGATCTCGGTGCCAAGGTGGGTACTTACAACAGAGTGTACATGGCGCCCAACCTAACTGGTGTCCAGCCCGACCTGTTCGGCCGGGCCGACCTGTTCGGCGTGCAGAACCGCACAAACCTCGAGCTGTCGGATACGGTTTCGCTGCGCAATGTGCTTGGCTATCGCAATGACCACACGACGAATTCTGAAAATCCTCCGGGCTTCACCCGTCCCGTCACCACGGACGTGTACCGGGATGACAAGGTTTCGCAGTGGACAGACGACGTCACCTTGCTTTTCGCCAGTACCGATCTCGGTCTGCGCGTCAGCGTAGGCGGCTATTATTCGTTCATGCGCCGCAAGACCGGCATCAACGCCAACGTGCTGCAAGGTCTCTTCGCCGCCTTTGGCGCTCCGAACAATGTCATCAGCACCAACAATTTCGAACGCAAGGAAACGGAATCGAGGGCGCTGTACACCAACGGTGAATACGACATCACCGATACCCTTATCGTGTCGGCCGGCTACCGTTACAACTGGGATGAAGTCCGCTCGAACGTGACGGCGGGCAGCAACGTATTCAACCCCGCCACCCCGCTGGGCACCCTGCCGATCTTCGGTGCGGATTTCTTCCCGACTGCGGAACGTCCATGCGACCTCAGCAGCCTGCTGGGATATGCCAACTTCAATCCCGCAACGTGCGAAGCGTCACGCAGTGCGACGTTCAAGGCACCGAGCTGGATGTTCGGTCTTTCCAACAAGTTCAGCAACCGTGTGCTCGGCTATGCCAAGATCAGCCACGGCTATCTTGCCGGTGGCACCAACTTTACACTGCGTGATGAGGGGCGCACGACCTACCAGCCGGAAAAGAACACGATGATCGAAGTCGGCGTGAAGGCGGACTGGGATCTCGGCGGTCGACCGATCCGCGTCAACGCTGCGCTCTATCGCGGCAAGATCAGCGGCAAGCAGGTGTTCGCCAACGCCAACTACGATGGCGGCGGCACCGGCTTTGGCGTGGTCAACGCGGCCAAGGAAACGATCTACGGCCTCGATCTGGAAACCCGCTATTCGCCGGTCGCGGGGCTGACGCTGGACCTGAACTACAACTACATCAAAGCCAAGTTCGATGAGTTCATCTATCCAGGTCTGGGTGGACCGAGCAATGCGACGTACATTCCGCCGGTCGACCTCAGCGGCGCGACCCCGGCCCAGACACCCAAGCATCAGATCAACGGTGCGATCACCTACGTCTGGCCGACCGATGACGACACGGGCGAAGTTTCGACGACACTGTCAGGCTACTACACCAGCCGGACGACGCAGGCCAACCGGCTGGGCGAGTTCGACAAGTTGGCAGGGGGCGCCGAATTCAACGAGCTTCCCGGCTATTTCCTCGCGAACGGCTCGATTAACTGGAAGAACGTGATGGGTTCGCCCGCCACGCTCCAGATCTGGGGCCGCAACCTGTTGAACAAGCGTTACGGGACATCGTCGCAGGTTCAGTTCGCGACCTTCGGCTACGCCACCATCACGTATGGCCCGCCGCGTACCTACGGCGCTTCGCTCCGCTTTGACTTCTGACGATTGACGAACCACCGCGCTTCGGGGCGATCGCCACGAAGCGCGGTGTTTTTTCGGGCTCGAATGCAAGGCGGCGTTCTCAGGCCCTGTCGGTTCGGGTCTGGCAGCCGAACTGTCTCGGTTACGCAATCGATCGCGGAACGCTGTCGCCTGCTTCATGCACGCAGCAGACCACTTCACGAACCGTGGATTGTCACGGCAGCCGCAATCGCGATCCTCGCGTCGGCTGCGGCTGCGGCTGCGGCTGCTTCTCCGGCTCCAGCATTTGGCGCGGGTCGCAGTGGGGTGCGGGGAGCGATCGACGCAAAAGGTGCCGATCGCTACCGCCGCGATCAATCCCTAACTGTCGAACAGGACGCGCAGTTCGATCGGCGCGCGAGAGTTGAAGCCCACGATCTGCGGCGGCGGATAGTCCGGGTCGAGCCTCAGATTGGGCAGGCGGTCGAGCAGCGCATTGACGGCGCGGTTCATCTCGATGCGAGCCAGATGCTGGCCAATGCAGACGTGGGGGCCTAACGCGAAGGCGGCGTGGCGCTTCTGTTCGCGAAAGATATCGAACTTGTCGGGATCGGGATAGCGCGACGGATCACGATTCAACGTGGCCTGGACGACATCGACCTTCGCACCGGCCGGTATCGTGACGCCCATCAACTCGACATCGCACAGGGTTTGCCGGGTCATCGCCGTCAGCGGCCCGTCCCAGCGCAGCGCCTCGTCAATCGCCTGGTCCACCAGAGAGCGGTCGGCACGAATGGCTGCAAGCTGATCGGGATTGGTGAGGAGGCCGACCAGTAGCGCACTCGTACCGCGATATGTCGTGTCGCCGGAAGCGTTGAGAAGCTGGCGCAGGAACGACACGGCGATATCGTCGGGCAGGCGTTCGCCGCCCACTTCGGCCTGGGCCAGCATCGTGACGATGTCATCGCCATGCCCCTGGCGGCGCTCGTTCAGCAGCTTCAGCAGATAGTCGCCCATCTTGCGCGACGCTTCGACGGCATGGGGATAGTCGACCATTATGCACATCAGCCCGACCGCGAGCTTGTGAAACAGCGCGCCTTCGTCCTTGGGTAAGCCTAGCTGGGCATAGACGACGTCAAACGGGTAGCGGCTGGTAAATTCGCGGACGAGGTCGGCCTTGCCATTGCCGACGAAGCCGTCGATCAGGCGATTGACCACTTCCGGCACGAGGTGGGATCCCCAACTCAGCACCTGCTTCGGCATGAACGCCTGCTGGAAAAGCCGCCGATAACGCGTGTGTTCGGGCGCATCCATTCCGTTGATCGAGGCGCCGAAGGATTCGGCATAGACGCGCATCATGATCTCGTTCGAGAACGTCGGCGCCTTCAGATAGGCCTTGGTAACGGCCTCTGTTCCGAAGACCATGTAACTCGGCACATCGGACCACAGCGCGAATTCCTCCAGGCCGAACTGCTCGCGCAGGGACCCGACCTGTACCGGACCGCGTGCCGCCAGCTCGTGGAATCGGGGCCACGGGTCCATGATCTCGAACAGCCCGGCCGCCGTATCGAAGGTCTTGAACGGATCGAAGCCGGGATCGTCGAAGTCGGATATGCGGGCGATGGCATTCATTGGTGGTTCCTAGTTGCCCGGAAGCGGCTGAGCCGCGTTTGGCCAAACCAGCGGCAGGGCGACAACGCCGTTTACGGCTCCGGTCGCCATGGCCACGGCCCGCTCGGGATCGACGCCGAAACTGGGCACGCGCCTGATCCATTCTTCCAGCATGATCGTGATTTCGCTGCGCGCCAAACCTGCGCCGGGGCAGTTGTGTACGCCGATGCCGAAGGTACAGTGCGTGCTGCGCTTGCGGTCGATATCGACGGTGGCGGCATCGTCCCAGCGCCCCTCGTCAAGACCGTGCAGGCAACTGGCGAGAACGAGCATGTCGCCCGCCTTCATCGCATAGCCTTCACGCTCGATATCCTGCACGATCCTTCGACCCGGATTGGCGACGGCGAAACGCCGCAGCATTTCCTCGATCGCGATCGACAGCCTGGCGGGATTGCCCGCCAGGTCACGATATTGATCCGGATGCGTGGCCAGGAAGTGCATGATGAAGCCCATCATGCTGGCGACCGTGTCGAGGCCGCCGAACATGACATCCATGCACTGGCCCAGCACTTCCAGTTCGTTCATCGGCCGGTCGCCGACCTTGCCGTGGATGATCGCGCTCAGCAGGTCGTCGCCGGGCTCGGCCCGACGCTTGTCGATCCATTCTGCAAGATAGGTCGACATGCGCGTGGTATTGCTGGTGCGATCTTCCTCGGACTGCGGACGGATCACCTTGTCGACAACGTCCACAAGCCATTCGCGATCCGAATCCGGCAAGTTCACCAGCGTCAGGAAGATACGCATCGGCACGTGACGCGCGAATTCGGTCATGAACTCGCACGAGCCGCGGTCCAGAAAACCGTCGATGAGTTCGGCACTCATCGAACGCACCTCGTCCATCAGGCCGCGAACGGCCTTGGGGCTGACGAAGGGCAGCACGATCTTGCGATAGTAGTGGTGCTCGGGTTCGTCCGATTCATTGGGGATGAGTTTGAACGATCCGTCGCCCGGCGGGATCTGGATATCGTTGGCCGACACCCGGTCGAGGTCGGGGAAGATATCCCACAGCAGTTCGGCCGATGTCAGGATCCAGTGGCCGCCGTTGTGGGGCGTCCAGACGAAGCCGGGGTTGCCCGGAATGTCGAGTGCCTTCCACGCCATCTGCGGGTCGGTATCGCCGCCGGGGAGGGCATAGATGTTGGCGTCGACGACCAGTTCGGGCGGAACGTGGGCGGGCCTTTCCGCAAGCACAGTTGCCATTGTCGTTTCCTTACTTCGCAAGTCGCGCGCGCTGTGCGGCGATGATGGGCTCGAATTCGTCGAAGACGATGTGGGGCATGGCGAATCTCGATATGTCGTCGATTTCGGCCATGTGCCGTTCGATGTCCTCGGGCATGGGCGGGTTCTCGAAGTCGGCCAGCCAGCCTTCGGTCGCGCCGATGAACACCTTGGCAAAGCGGCCGGCGGTAGCGCTGTAGAAGCCGTGGCTCGTCTTGCACCGCTCGCTGACCAGCCACAGCACCATCGGCGTGACGTATTCGTTGCGCATGCACGGTGCGATCAATTCCATGCCCGGCGGCGCCGCCTCCATCAACCCTGCGGGCCAGTCCATCTCGCCATCCCCGCGGCCGAGCCGTCCCGAACCCGTCGGCAACAGGCCGTTGGCCTGGATGCCGTGGCTCGCGCCTTCGAGCGCTATGACGTTGACGAGCCCGGCAAGGCCGAGCTTGGCCGCGGCGTAGTTGGCCTGCCACGGCATGCCGAAGAAGGCCGAGGCGGAATTGGTCATCAGGATCCGGCCATAGCCGTTGCGCTTCATCGCCGCGAACGCCGGCTGGCCGACGTAGAACCCG
>NZ_FUYP01000110.1 GCF_900168005.1 Sphingopyxis flava | reverse complement strand
CACCCTGGAAATGGCGCCACTTGAAATCCGTCATCGTTCCGTCCGTCCAATCTCCGCCAAGCATGCTCAAGCTTCACGATTTTTGCAACAGAGCCCAGCGGACGGGAACAGCGGGCGCTTGGTGACGGGAGTTCGCAGGGTCAATAATGCGCCGCTGCTGATCGTCCTCGGCATTGTGGCGCTGTTCATCGCCATCGTGGTGTCGATTATGATTGATCGCTCCTCGGACAATGCAGCGACCAAGGTTCAACCGGCTGTCGGTCAAAGCTCGGCCGATGTTGCGAACAAGGTTGCGGGGACCGCTCCAAGCGGTGCTGCGGAAGTCATGGCGAACGCGCCCCCGCTGCCGCCTGCCGATGGCATCCCGGTCGCGCCGGTCGATCCCAATGCGCCGCCAACCGTCACCGCCTCGCCAGCGCAACCCAACGGCCCCACGGCGGCCGATCTGCGCCGGGCACGCATGGAAGCGATACGCGAAGCACGCCTTGCCCAATTTGGCAGCGCCGTGCGCTCTCCTACCGCCCTGAAATGGCAGGACGGCCGCAATGGGGCATCCTCTGGCGCTGGCGGCATGAGTGGCGGCGCTGATCCGGCAACCCAGCTCGTCGCCCTGCAACAGCAAATGGCCGCTGCAATGGCGCAGGGCCGCCAGCCCTCGGCCTCCGACATTGCCACCCTTACGGCCCTGTCAAACCAAGTGGCCGGGGGAGGAGCCGGAGCCGGGCAGGGTGCCGCCAATGCCCGCCCGCCTGCCAACTATGGCCAGTTCGCCAACAATGCGGGTGGCAATCGCTGGGCCTCGAACAGCCAAGTAGAAGCGCCCTCCCGCTACCAGCTCCGCGCGGGCTTCGTAATTCCCGGCACGCTGATCTCCGGCATCAACTCGCAAATACCGGGGCAGATTGTCGCGCAAGTTTCCCAAAACGTGTTCGATACCGCGACGGGCCGCTATCTCCTGATCCCGCAAGGCTCCCGCCTTGTCGGCGCGTATGATTCCAACCCGGTCTTTGGGCAGACGCGCGCGCTGGCTCTGTTGCAAAAATCGTGAAGCTTGAGCATGCTTGGCGGAGATTGGACGGACGGAACGATGACGGATTTCAAGTGGCGCCATTTCCAGGGTG
>NZ_FUYP01000048.1 GCF_900168005.1 Sphingopyxis flava | reverse complement strand
GCGAGACCCTGGCCTATCGCCTCTACCACTTCCGCTTGGCGGCGAGTGGCTGGGAGCATGCGGCTGTCGTGCTGGGCGGGGAGAGCTTTGCCGCCCTTTCGGAGCACCTGCAGGATGCGTTGTGGAAGCTGGGCGGTGCGCCGGCCGAACACCGCAGCGATTCCCTGTCAGCCGCCTACAAAAACCTCAACGCCGATGCGCAGCGGGATTTCACCCGAAGCTATGACGAGCTGTGTCGTCATTACGGCATGCTTGCTACCCGCAACAACCGCGGCGAGGCGCACGAGAACGGATCGATCGAAGGTCCCCATGCCCATCTCAAGCGACGGCTCGATCAGGCCTTACGCCGGCGGGGCAGCCGCGATTTCGTTAGCATCGAGGCCTGGCGCGAGTTCGTTGAGGCGCAGGTCGCCAGACAGAACCGGCGACATGCTGCGCGCATCGATGCAGAACGCAGGGTACTCAAGGCGCTGCCCGCAAGGCGAACCACCGATTTCGCCATGGTCACCGTCGATGTCACCCGCAACGGCACCGTCGCCATCGATCGGGTTACCTATTCGGTGCCTTCCCGCCTCGTCGGACGGCGCCTCAACGCGCATCTCTTTGACGATCGCATCGAGCTCTTCCTCGGTCCAGACAGGGTAATGTCCACGCCGCGTGTGCGGATCAGTCATCCCCACCGGGGGCATAGCATCGATTTCCGGCACATGATCGGTAACCTGCGCCGCAAGCCCGGTGCACTGCGCAACCTCGTCTACCGCGAAGCCCTCTTCCCCGATCACGCCTACCGGCGGGCCTGGCAAGCCTTCGATGCCCAACTCGATGGACGGCAGGCCTGCCGCGATGCCGTCGCGCTGCTCGATATCGCCGCCAGGGGCGACTGTGTCGACGTGCTGGCCCGGCGGATCGATGAGGCTCTCGACAGCGGGCGCTTGCCCGATGTCGATGCGCTCAGGGACGAGTTCCTGCCAACCGCAAGATCGCAGCGCGATGTCGCTATCCCGCCACCCGATCTGCACAGCTACAACAGCCTGATCGCCAGCGGGGAGGTGCACTGATGACCCGCACCAAGGATCAGGCCGCCGCCGTACTGCCTACCCTGCTCAAGGCCTTGCGCCTGCCGAGCATCAACCGCAACTGGAAGCACCTCACCGACACCGCCGATCGCGATGGCTGGCCGGCCGCCAACCTGCTGGCCTCGCTTCTCGAGATCGAGATGGCTGATCGCTCCTCCCGGCGCATCCAGCGCCATCGCGACCAGTCCGGCTTGCCCGCAGGCAAGACCTTCGCCACCTTCGATTTCGACGCCGCCCCCGGCATCCGCAAACCGCACCTCTTGTCCCTCGCCGCCGGTGACGACTGGATCGAGAACGGCGGCAACCTGCTGCTGTTCGGCCAGAGCGGGACCGGCAAGACGCACGCAGTTGCCGCCATTGGCCATGCCCTCATCGACACGGGGCGGCGCGTCCTGTTCTGCTCCACCACCGACATGGTCCAGAAGCTCCAGTCCGCGCGCCGCGACCTCAGCTTGCCCGCCATGCTCGACAAGCTCGACAAGTTCGATCTCATCGTGCTCGACGATCTGTCCTACGTCCGCAAGGACCAGGTCGAAACCAGCGCCTTGTTCGAGCTCATCGCCCACCGCTACGAACGCCACTCGCTCGCCATTACCGCCAACCAGCCATTTTCGGCATGGGACAACGTCTTCCCTGATCCCGCCATGGCTGTCGCCGCGATCGACCGCCTCGTGCACCACTCGACCATCATCGAGATGAACGGCGAAAGCTACCGCAAGCGTTCCGCCGTCGCCCGCATCAACGCCGGCGATTACGACCCGCCCAATGGCGCCCCGGACCGGCCATCATAATTGTCGCTGGCTTCGCGCTCGGGAGCACCCTTGCTGAGGCAACGGGTAATTGTCGCCAGCGGCAATTACATGCCAACCATCCCATGCGCTTCAAACCCTCGCTTCCGGCCAGCGCCAGCGACAATTACCCAGCGTCGTAATTGTCGCTCGACGGTTGCTCCTCGCAACAGCAAATGGTAGCCAGAATTCACCAACCGGCGCGGCCACCTATCGGCCATCAAAATTGACGCCGACCGGACTCCGTAATCGTCGCGCTACAGCCGCGAAACTCGTTTGCCGCACTCGGTATGCTTTGTTCGTGCAGAAGGGAGCGTACGCGCTCGACCAGATGGGCAGATCCCGGAGCCGGGTAACGCATCTCGTAAAGTGCGTCAGGAAAGCCACCGAAATCATGAATTGTAGTGTGTCGGTCGAGGCCGTTGAGGGTCACAACACTCTCTTCCCAGTGCGCCGATATGATCAGGATCGCGGTCGGTCGAAAGGGGAGAAGCGCGGGCAGAGATTCGAGGAACGACCGCGCCGGACTGTCGCCAAGCGCAAGGCTTGGAGCACCGTGGCTAATGAATATGCTTGGGAGCATCGATTGAACCGCCAGAAGAGAGTTTATACGGGGATGGCATTACGGGCTGCGGGCGGAGAGCAGCTTCAGGTGATCGCAGGGTTGATAACGGTCCCAGGAAGCGGTGTCGGCTTCAATGCGTAGAGCCCATCGCCGATCAGAGCCTGGACTATGAGGGTGAGCGCCCAGAAGGCAGGAAATTCCCAACCCCCATTGGGATTGTTGAAGAAGAAGCCGGCGCCGGCATGCACCGTTGCAATCGCGCCGAGCAGGATTGGGATAAGGCCCAGCGCCACGATGCGCGGATAGATGCCGAGGAGCAGTGCAATTCCGCCAAGCGTTTCCGCTGTCATCACCAGATAAGCGATGAACCCTGGTACGCCGACCGACTCGAAGAATTGCGCCGTTCCGGCCGGCGTGAACACGAAGATCTTCATGCCTGCATGTGCGAGGAAGAGGCCGCCAAGGGCGGCACGCAGCACCGTGGCACCGATCATTCCGGTGTGGACTTTCATAGCATCGCTCCATCGACGCGACCGATGACAAAGGCATTGCCGTCGGTTGCGATGTCTGTCGCCGTGGAGTTCCGAACTGGATTTGCTCGGCTAGCTCTTAGCGGCGGGCGGAGCCGTCTCCGCCGATGCCGTGACAGGTAATCTGCTTCCCACCTCGCGATAATCTGCAAAAATGTGCGGCGTTATCACACCGCCAGTGTGAACCGAAGCGAGCGATCAGTTCCTGTCGGTTGTCTGATCGATGCGTCGCTGCCACGGTGGGGTGCCAGCAAAACGCTTGATAAGGAAATCAATGAAGACGCGCACCTTCGCGGGGAGATGCTCGTTCGGAGGGTACACTGCGTAGATGTTGCCGAGATCGAACGGAGGATGGTCGAGTTCGAGAATTTCGAGCCGACCATCTGCAACGGCATCGGCAACGATGAATGTGGGCTGGTAGACGATCCCCATACCGGCAATGGCCGCTGCGACAAGTGCGTCGCCGTTGCCGGCGCGAAGCGGCCCCGAGACAGGCACCTTGATATCGCCGTTGCTTCCAAAACTCCACGAACTGGGTCCGACAGCGTGGGACAGGGTGTAGCCAAGGCAGCGATGATCGCCGAGATCGATTACCGTCTTGGGGCGTCCGTGTTTTCTGAGATATGCCGGCGATGCGCAGACCGCCATGTGACAAGGCGCGAGACGGCGCGCAATCATGGGCGAGTCCTGTAGTCGTCCGATACGTATGGCGAGATCCCATCCTTCCTCCACGAGATCGACAAGACGATCGTTCACGCCAAGATCGATTGTCAGGTCTGGGTGAGCTTTGGAAAGGTCGTTCAAAATGGGCGCGATTTCGCTTGTGCCGAATGAAACCGGAACATTGACCCTGAGCAGTCCCCGCACCACTAGTTTGTCGGCTGCCGCTTCGGCTTCCGCTTCTTGAAGTTCGGCGATGATGCGTTCCGCGTTTTGCACGAAAGTGCGCCCGATTTCAGTCGGGGTCACTTTGCGTGTCGTGCGGTGCAGAAGCCGCACGCCGAGCCGCTGCTCGATAGCAGCGACATGTTTGGTCGCCATGGTCGGCGACATGTCCAAAGCCCGAGCTGCACCCGACAAGCTGCCCAGCTCGACGACTTTAAGCAGGACCTGAATCCCCTGGAACCTATCGAGCAAGCGACTATCCTCACACTGATGGTGTCAAATCTTCGCTCTAGGTAAGAAATTATGCCTCGCCTTACAATGAATAAGGTCGCTCCACCGGTGTGAGGTAACTTTCGTGCCCGAGTGAAGCGACGCTGGGGGCGGGGTCGCGGGTCGAATGGTCTCGCACCGTCCGGCTCGATGATGAGGTGCTGTGCGGAGAGAATTTCCTGCAATTGCGATCGCAAGGGAGTTTGCGTGATCGTCAATGCGTCCGACCCGCCGAACAGCAAGCTGGGCGGCTGCTTAATCTCAAGGGGCGAGCTGGAGTGATCGGCGACCGGTCTCATTGCCACCTATCGGGCGCAAGAAAGTGTCTTCGTACCTCTGGTGAGAGCAGAACTCCGTCTCGGTGGGATTATCCCATTGAAAGGCGATTGTTAGCTTAGGCGACACCCTGATGAACTGCCGTCAGAGGCAAACCGGACCGTATGGAAGCGGCCTGGCGCGCTTGCCTGCAGGCCTACGGGTGGCGCTTCGAGCGCTGCAATCCGGCGCGAGTAGATAAGGCAGAACGACAATGACGCTTCGATCGATTGTGCGCGTGTTGGGATTGTTGCGCGAGGCGTCTGCTCAAACCAGTGCCGCGGCATCCTCCCGGCCCGCCAATAAGGAATCAACAATGACCAAGGTGCTTGTCCTCTATTACTCGTCTCACGGTCATATAGAGGAGATGGCCTATGCCGCCGCCGAAGGTATCCGGTCGGTCGGCGTGGAGGCGATCGTGAAACGGGTTCCGGAGACGACCCCGGAAGAGATCGCGCAAAAAAATGGCTTTAAGCTTGACCAGAAAGCCCCCATCGCGACCGTCGATGAGCTTGCCGAGTATGATGGCATCATCCTCGGCTTTCCGACGCGCTTCGGCACCATGCCGGCGCAGATGAAGGCGTTTCTCGATCAGACTGGCGGGCTTTGGTATGAGCGTAAACTCGTCGGAAAAGTGGGGTCAATCTTCACGTCGTCCGGCACGCAACATGGTGGGCAGGAATCGACGATCCTTGGAAGTATTCCGGTGTTGCTCCATCATGGCATGATCATCGTTGGACTTCCCTATACCGCGCAGGGTCAGATGCGCCTTGACGAGATCACCGGCGGTTCCCCGTATGGCGCGTCGACGATTGCTGCGCCGGATCGCTCACGCCAGCCTTCCACCAATGAGCTGGAGTTAGCATCGCTGCAGGGGAAGTTCGTCGCGGAAGTTGCACGGAAGCAAGCGGCGGCCTGAGCACGGTCCTGAGGGGCCTGTCGATGCTTCTCAGGGTAGATGCGTTAGACAGCTGGCGGGTAATCACGGCGAAACGATCGCGCTCAGCGCGTGGACGGATACCCGCCAGCTGGAAACGACAGGTGATGATGCGCCGGCATAGGCGAGGGGCATGAACACCACATGCTGCCCGACATCGGCCGCTCGGCCGTCGCGGAAAAATCTACACAAACCCCGACCAGAAAATACCGGAGGTGGCGTGAGTCCCGTGGGAACCTTAGCGCTTCTTCCCGACCTTTCGGGGCTCCTGGGCGCGTTTGACCGGCTTCTTGTCGCTGAGGCTTCGCATGAAGGCGGAGAGGATCGGGGTCGTGTTCGCCTTGAGATAGGCACAGTGGGTTGGCGATGTGATGTTCGGTTCGGCCAGCCTGACGAAGGTTACGCCAGGCATGCGGATGCTCGTGACCGCTTCGGGAGCGATACAGATACCCGAGCCGATCGACACGAGCGCAAGCGCCGATGTTTGATCCTCCGCTTCGGCGCCGATAACAAGATTGACGCTTGCAGCCGACAGGGCGCTCAGAACAGCATCTGCGAAGCTCGGCCGATTTCCGGATGGGAACAGGATGAGCGAACGCCCGATAAGATCGGGAAGCCTCAGAGACGTTGCATGAGCAAGGTTGTCTTCGACCGGAAGTGCGACATAGAGCGGTTCTTCGGCAACCGTCATGACCTCAATGTCAGGTGCGGGATTGAAATAGCGGCTAAATCCGATGTCGATCGCTCCGGAACGAAGAGCTTCCTGCTGGCGATCCTTTCCCATGCTGACGAGGACGATTTGCGCAAGCGGGACTTGGGCACGGAAGCGGCGCAAAATCATAGGCACGGCTTGATAGATGGACGAGCCAAAGAACGCGACGGTGAGGCGGCCGATCTCGCCGCGGTCGGCCGCGCGGCTGCGTTCACCAGCGCGGCGCGACCGCTCAATGATCTCGCGGGCCTCTTCGAGAAAGACGCGGCCGGCTTCAGTGAGAATTGCCCCCCTCGGCGTGCGCACGAAAAGCGTGACCTTCAGCTCTTGCTCAAGCGCATGAATCTGTCGGGTAACAGGGGGCTGTGTGACGTGGACGCGCTGCGCCGCGCCGCCAAAACTGCCCTCTTCGGCGACTGCAATGAAATAGCGCAACTGTCTCAATTCCATCGTAACTCCAGTCATTCCGAAAAGGTATCGCTGAGCGCCTCATATAGTATTTTACAGAAAGAGCCTGGCTTTCGATAGTGCCCGTCAGCAATCAATTGCGCACGAGATGTTGTGACGATTGCCGAATAGAAACGAGAACACGGGCAGGTATTGAAATGTTTTATCTAGTGCGAATGGTGGTCTCTCCGCCTTATGGCATGCCGCCGGAAGAATTCGAGAGACTGAAAGCTGAAGAGAAGGAAGTCGGGATCCGACTTCAACGTGAGGGGATCTGGAAGCACATCTGGCGAGTAGCGGGGGCGTACGCGAACGTCTCGATTTTCGAGGTCGATAGCGTCGAGCAGCTTCACTCGGCAATCAGCAGCCTGCCTTTCTTTCCATTCTTAAGTGTAGAGGTGACGCCGCTCGTGCCGCATCCCTCATCGATCAACCCCGCCGACAATCCACTCCTGAAGGAGGGCAGAGCATGAACGAGATGGTTTCTCCGATCGTCGCCACGACTAACTTGGCAAAGGACGCCTTGCGCATCCGCGCCGTCAAAACCACGATCGTCGATTTGCCGATCCGCAGGGCGCACCAGTTCGCCAAGGCAAAGATCAGCTCGCAGGCATTCCTGATCGTCGAGATCGAGACTGAAAGCGGCATCACGGGGCTCGGCGAAGGAGCTACGCCCGGTGGACCATGGTGGAGCGGCGATAGCATCGAGACGATGAAGGTGATGATCGACACCTATCTGGCGCCGGCGATCGTCGGACAGAGTGCGGGTGACGTCACGGCGCTCCACGGTCTGATGAACAAGGTCGCGTTCGCAAACTATTTTGCCAAGGCGGCGGTCGACATCGCTTTGTGGGACATCGTTGGCAAAGCGCTTAACGCACCCGTCCACGCCTTGTTCGGGGGCATGGTTCGCGACAGCAGCGAGATCAGTTGGGCCCTGGCGACCGGCGAGGCGGATACCGACATCGCCGAAGCCGAGGACATGATCGCCCGCAAGGCCGCGAAGGTATTCAAGCTCAAAGGTGGGGCAAAGCCGCCTCAGGCAGACGTCGAGCGTGCCGTAAAAGTCGCCAAGGCGCTGGCAGGCCGCGCGGAGGTGAGAATCGATCTCAACCAGGTGTGGGATGAGACGACCGCCAATCGGTGGATTCCGGCGCTGATCGATGGCGGAATCAGCCTGCTCGAACAGCCGGTACAGGGCTGGAATTTCGACGGTTTGAAGCGGATCCGCGAACGCTTCGGCATCAAGGTCATGGCGGACGAGAGCGTCTGCACGCTTCAGGATGCGATGCGGCTCGCGGGCAGCGCTGCGGTGGACGTCTTCGCCTACAAGGTAATGAAGTCGGGCGGCCTGACTGCGTGCAGGCAGATCGCCGGCATTGCCGAGGCCGCTGGCATTGCGAGCTATGGCGGTACTTTCCTTGAAAGCTCGATCGGCACGTCTGCCGGCCTGCAGGTCGCAGCGGCCGAGCGCAGTGTCACGTTCGGCTCCGAGTTCATCGGAGGCATCTGGCTTGCTGACGAAATCGTCACCGAACCCCTGGTCTACAGGGACTTTCACGTTTTCGTACCGACAAGGCCAGGCATCGGCATGACGCTCGATCGCGACAAGTTCGAGCATTATCGCCGCAAGTGAGCGACGAGCAGACCACATAAAGAGCCCCCCGATCGGCGAGTAAGCCTTCGCCGATCGGCTTTCTGCTTTCTAAGCCAAAAACATAATGGGGAGGGGCCATGTCATTCCAGGTTTCGACGATCGGGATCACACTCATTTATATGGCCGCCGTCGGGCTGATTGCAGCTTATGTGCGCCGCTCGGCAATCACCGCTGCGGGCTACACCGAAGGCGGGCGTCAGTTTCCCGCCATCATAATCGGGTTCTTGATGGTGTCGGAGTTTATCGGCACGGCGGTGAGTGTAGGCACCGCGCAGCTCGGCTATTCAAAAGGGATTTCGGCTGCATGGAACGTGTTTGCGTTGGCGCTGGGATTTGTCCTCTTGGGTCTGATCCTGGCACGCAAGTATAAGGAGCTCGGACTTAACACGATCTCAGGTGTGCTCGCCTCGCGTTACGGCCAGAACACACGTATCGCGGCCTCCGTACTGACGATCTGCGCGCTCGAAATTATCGCGGTGTCGATCTATGCGAGTGGCGGCGCGGTGCTTTCCGGAATTCTCGCGATCGGCAAGCCGACCGCGGTCATCGTGGTCGGCGTGCTTTCAGTCGGCTATGTCAGTGTCGGTGGCATGCGCTCGGTGGTCTACACCAACGTTTTGCACGCATCGATCAAATATCTCGGCATCGTGATCGCGATGATCTACGGGCTTTCGTTGACCGGAGGCGTGACGGCCCTCGCCACGAAGCTCCGTCCAGAAATGTTTGTCTGGGACGCCGTCGGTTGGTCCCAGATCGGGGCCTGGATGATCGCCGGGATCGGCTCGATTTTTGCGACCCAGCACGTCATCCAGGCGCTTTACACTGTGCCCAATGTACGAGCTGCCCAGAAAGCGTGTTTCTATTGCGCCGCGGCGATGGTGCCTTTCGGAATCCTGACGGCAGCCGTCGGGATGGCGTCGGCGGCTTTGCATCCGGGCATCAATCCTCTGCAAGCGTTTCCGAGCCTCATAGCCGATATGGACCGTCTGAGCGCTGGTATCGTCGTGGCAGGCTTGGCGGCCTCGCTGTTCGGAACGATTTCGGCTGTTAGCATTGGCGCAGCGACGTTGCTGATGAAAGATTTCTTCGAACCGCTATTCAACAAGGAAAGGGATGAGAGGCGATCCGTCCGGTTCCTCAAGGTCGCCACGATTATCGTTGGCCTCTTGCCAGTTGTCATCGCACTCGGCGCGAACAACGTTCTCCACATTGCTTACCTTGGAAAGGGGCTCCGTGCGGCGCTGGCCGTTCTCGTGCTGCTGGCTTTCTATGCTCCAAGCTTCAGCAACGGGAGTGGCGCATTCATCGGGATCATCGTGACCCTCCCAGCGACCGTGGTCTGGTACATGCTCGGCGATCCGTACGGCATCGACAACGCGTACGTCGCGCTTGCATGCCCGGTAATCGTTATGGGCCTGTTTCATCTGACTTCGCGGCGAACCGCCCCGATTGTGACAGGAAACGGACCCTTACCCGAACAGCAGGTTGTGGCGAACACCGAATGAATCAAAACCGGGATGCCGCGCCAGTCCGTCTGAGCGGCGTGGGTGGCCGTCAGGAATAACGTGAGGCAGTTGGAAATGAAAAAGATCGTTGTCGGCGCCGTCGAAATCACGCGAGTTGAGGAGAGCCTTGCACCCAGTTTCGAGCCTGCTTTCCTGTTCCCGGAGTGGCGGCCAGAGTATCTGGAGCAGTATGGGTGGATGGAGCCTCACTTCTATGACCGGGGGGCTGGCAAGTTCATGTCATCGATCCATAGCTGGGTGATCCGCACGAAGCATCATTTGATTGTGGTCGACACCTGCGCTGGCAACGACAAGAGCCGGCCATCGTTCGAACGGTTCAACATGTTGCGTAGTTCTTATCTGGAGCGACTGCAAAGCGCCGGCATACGTCCTGAGGACGTCACGCACGTCCTGTGCACGCATCTTCATCTCGATCATGTCGGCTGGAACACACGCCTACTCGATGGACGCTGGGTGCCAACGTTTCCGCAGGCGAAATACATCCTTTCGAGGCGTGAGTGCGAATTCTGGGATACGCGCAGCGGAGAGGGAGGGAAACTCCCGATCAACGACAACGTATTCGAGGACAGCGTCAGGCCGATCCTGGACGCGGGGTTGGCAGAGTTGATCGATCCTCCCTTTCAGCTGACGGACGAGCTGACGATCGAGGCAGCGCCGGGGCATTCGCCGGGCCATTGCATATTGGTGCTTCGAAGCGGCGGCGAGACGGCGATCTTCTCGGCGGACACGATGCATCAGCCGGTGCAGATCTACGAACCACATCTCAACAGCCGTTTCTGCGCCGATCCCGAGCTTGCTCGGCAATCGCGGCAGGCCGTCCTCGAACAATGTGCATGCTCGAACGGCTTGCTTTTGCCGGCGCATTTTGGGCGACCCCATGTTGGCCGCGTCAGTGAGCGGGCGGGCGGCTTTGCTTTTTCCTGCGACAAAGTCTGAGCACAATATGGTCAAAAGTTGATAGCGGCGTCGCTGGCGTCGGCGCGGGCAGAATGCCGACAGAGCGCGTTCCTGCACTGTGCGGGCATTGTCTCCGCATCATCGGTAAACGCGCTGTGGTCCGATCGCGCCACTCTACTTGCGAAGACTTTGATCGACATGATGAGGGAACGTTGACCCGGGCACGATTATCCGCCCAGGGGGCGTTTATGTCACTCCAGAAGGCGATACGATTTCGGTATGGCCAAAGACCCGAAAAGGAATTTGAAAAAATGTCTCGGGTGTAAAATATTGGTTCTTGAGAATAGAAACGGATCTCCTAGGAGGATCGGAAAATGGCAGACGAAGCTCGTATAAACGCAGTGGTCAGCGATATCGTGGATGGAGTGCGCGCGGCTCTGTTCAAGCACGATGTGACGTTCGACGAATACAGGGTGGCGCTGGCGTTTCTGCTTGATGCCTTCGAAAAGAACGACGTGCCGCTACTGATGGACGTCTTCTTCAACACGACGATCGTGAAAATCGAGGGCAAACTGATGGGAGGCTCTAAGCCTTCGCTGGAAGGTCCTTATTATCTGGAGAATGCGGCTGTCGTCACGGACCGCCTTCCAATGCGCGACGAGGATCAGCACCACACTGCGATGCAGCTGCGCGGTCGAGTGACCGGGATGGATGGGCGGCCGCTCGCGCGTGCCACGATCGACGTTTGGCATTCGACCCCGGAAGGCCGGTATAGCGGTATTCATGATGGAATTCCGCCGCACTATTATCGCGGCAAGATCGTCACTGACGCTGATGGCCGCTACAACGTGCGGTCGATCATGCCGGTCCCGTACCAAATTCCTAACGAAGGGCCCACCGGTGCGCTGCTCACGGCGATGGGGCGGCACTCCTGGAGGCCAGCTCATGTCCATTACAAGATCTCGGCCCCTGGCATGCATACACACATCAGTCAGGCCTACTTCGAAGGCGGCGCGTACGTCGAAGACGATTGCTGCGAGGACGTTTGCGAGGAGCATGTTGTCGCCGAGAAGGTGGAAGACGGTGTGCGCATCGTCGAAGTGGACTTCGTGATCCCGAAAGCGACGGAAAAGGCGCAAGCCGCCTGAGCGGTTTCGTGAGCCGCCTTTGAGCGGCGACGCATCTTCCATCCAACGACAACAAAGCGATCCGGCGTGTTGCCGGATCGAACCTTTTACCGCGGGCCATTGAGCGCTGGTCCGCATGGCGGCGGCCGGGCTGGCTCGAGCCAAGATCAAGGGCGTGAGAGATTGAGATGCAATTGAGTTTCACTTACGAGGCCAATCCAGGACGAACGATATTCGCGCCGGGTAGCCTGGCTTCGCTCGGCGATGAGCTTACGCGGCTTGGTTTCAGTCGTGCGCTGATCATCTGCACGCCGCCTCAGCGCGATTTGGCCGAGCGGATCAACGCGATGCTCGGCGATCGTAGTGCCGGAATCTTCGATGGCGCCCTGATGCACGTCCCATTCGAGACCGTCGTCGCCTGTCGAGACGTGGCGCTAAAGAGCTTGGCCGATTGCACGGTCGCAATCGGCGGTGGATCGACGACGGGTCTCGCCAAGGCTCTAGCGCTTGAAGACGGCCTTCCGATCGTGGCGGTCCCTACGACCTATGCAGGCTCCGAAATGACCCCGATTTGGGGAATGACGAAGGATCGGCGAAAGGTCACGGGGCGCGACAAGGCGGTACTGCCGAAAACGGTCATTTACGATCCGGAGCTGCTGGTGTCGCTGCCGGCTTCTATTACCGGGCCGTCCGGGCTCAATGCGATCGCGCACGCGGTTGAAGCTCTTTACGCGCCGGAAGCCAATCCCATCACGTCGCTAATGGCGGAGGAGGCGATCCGGGCGATCGGACAGGGCCTTCCGAAATCGATTGAGACGCCGAACGACATCGGCGCGCGCTCTTCGACGCTCTATGGCGCTTGGCTCGCCGGCGCGACACTCGGCATGGTTGGCATGGGCCTCCATCATAAGATTTGCCACACGCTTGGGGGTACGTTCGATCTGCCGCATGCCGATGTTCATGCGATCGTCCTTCCGTATGTCGCCGAGTTCAACGCGAGCGCCGCGCCTGGCGCGATGGCGCGCGTGGCGATGGCGTTGGGCGGCTTGGCGGCAAGCGACGCAGGACGGTGTCTTTACGATCTTCGCCGGAAAACGTGCCCAAAGCAGTCGCTTGCTAGTTTGGGAATGGCGCAATCCGATATTCGGCATGCCGCGGAACTGGCCAGCGCGGGCAGCTATCCAAACCCCAGGATCGCCTCGGCCGACGATGTCGAACGCATCATTATCGAGGCGTTTCACGGTCTGCAGCCCTGATGTCGCGCACAGCTGGGATCGCTCTTGGAGACTTTATGGAGACGGCCGCGCGCGGCGGCTTGAGAGGAAGGCGGCGAGTTGGATAGCAAAATATATGGCAGCGCCGAGCAGGCTTTATCAGGGCTGTTGAGCGAAGGCATGACAATCATGTCAGGCGGCTTCGGCCTCGTCGGTAATCCTGAAACCTTGATCGACTGCGCGGCGACAACTACGATGGCCGGTTGAGCGGCGACTATGATGGCCGGTAGGATCGGTTGTCTGGTCTGATCGTAGGGAGGGGCGCAGCCCC
>NZ_FUYP01000047.1 GCF_900168005.1 Sphingopyxis flava | reverse complement strand
CTCCGAGAACCTCCGCATGCACATAGCTCCTGGGATTACTGTCGGTCATAGGCCTCACTCTTACATAAGTGTGAGGAACTGTCCGGTCATTTTGGGGGCCGCTTCACTTGGGAACGTATATGTATCCGCCCGGAGAAGTTTTGGGTCGACAAGGATATCGCCATGCGTCTGGGCGTCGAAGTGGTCGCAATCGATGCCGGAGCGCACACCGTCACTTTGGCCGATGGCGACGAGGTCGGCTATGGGAAGCTCATCTGGGCAGCCGGTGGGGATGCGCGCAAGCTGGCCTGTGACGGATCTGACTTCGCGGGCGTATATTCGGTGCGGACGAAAGACGATGTCGACCTGCTTATGCTGGAACTGGACCACGGCGCGAAGCGAGCCGTTGTTATTGGCGGAGGATACATCGGGCTTGAGGCGGCAGCAGTTCTGAGCAAGTTCGGGGTTCACGTCACGCTGCTGGAAGCGCTGCCGCGCGTTCTGGCCCGCGTTTCGGGCGAAACCCTGTCGCGATTCTACGAAAGTGAGCATCGCTCGCATGGAGTTGACCTGCGCACCGGTGTCACGGTCGATTGCCTCCTTGGCGAAAACTCCAGAGTAACCGGAGTGAAATTGGGTGATGGCACTGTTTTGCCCGCCGACATCGCAATTGTGGGGATCGGCCTTGTGCCTTGCGTTGAGCCTCTGATTGCTGCGGGCGCAAGGGGCGGCAATGGTGTGGAAGTCAATGAGTTTTGCCAGACATCCGTGCCTGACATTTACGCTATCGGTGACTGCGCGACGCATGCAAATGACTTTGCTGGCGGGGATGTGATCCGACTTGAATCGGTGCAAAACGCCAATGACATGGCCGCGGTTGCGGCGAAGGCTATTTGCGGCAACCCATCGCCATACAAGGCGATTCCCTGGTTCTGGTCAAATCAATATGACCTTAAATTGCAGACTGTGGGCTTGTCCGCAGGGCACGATCTGGCGCTGGTGCGCGGCGACCCCAAGATGCGCGCGTTCTCGGTCATCTATCTCAAGGAAGGCCGTGTGATCGCCATCGATAGCGTGAACCAGGTCAAGGACTATGTTCAGGGCCGGAAGCTGATCGAGGGCGCCGTTGTGGTTGCCCCGGATCTCCTTTGCGATGTGGCGATACCGCTCAAGGAACTGGCTGGTTAGTCAAAGGGTAGACACTGTCAGGCTCCACCCTTGGTCGGAAGAAATCGTCCGTCGCCAAAAACCAGCGGGGCGAATTCGCCAGGCATCCTGATTGCGTCGATCCGACCTACGACAATGCTGTGAGTGCCGTATTCAAACATGGCGTCAACCGTACAGGCAAAATTGACCTGGGCATCCTTCAGGTATGGCACCTCTTCCAGCTCCCACTCACCCAAGGCGAAACGTTCTTCCTGCGGAAGCTGTCCACCGAAGGCGAAAGAGAGGTCATCATGACCTTCAGACAGCAAGTTCACGCAGAATGCGGTCCCGATTGATAGCAGCTCGTGCATACGCGAACTGCGGTTGATGCAGACCAGTAGCGAGAATGGCTCGACCGACAGGGATGTGACGGCAGTAACGGTCATGCCCATGGGCTGAGCATCCTTGCCGCCACGCAGCGCAATTATCGTGACGGTTGATGCCAGCCGTCGCATTCCCTGCTTGAATGCTTCTCCAAGCAGGTCAGGGGTAGAGATGAAAGAGGTATCCATCAATCTTTCGCTTTACTCATTCTCCTCGGCACGATTGCCCCAAATAGGGATCCTCGATCGGCCAACGACGACTTGCGGCTGATCCACATTCCGGTTTCGAGATGTGTGTCAAGCCGTTACAGCACCTAACGGTGAGCCGCCGAGCTGAGAACCGAAAATGGAAGCTTTCCGGCGCCCATCAGGCTTCTGATACCCCGCATCCGGCGAGGCAATCAGCTGGAGCACCTCCCGTCTTTGGCTATGGCAACGCACTGCCATCGTGTGGCACTGCAAGTCTCCAATCGGGTAACTGCACCGCAATTGCCGACACTATGTTTCACCGCCGTGCCGCGCGACTCGCTCGGTGAGCTGGCGCGCGAGAACATCTCATCCAACATGCGTTCGTACTTCTTTACTGCCGCAGGCGATGTGCTCGTCATGAATGACGATGGAGACTTGAGTGGAGCCGTTGGTGCGACCCGTGACACTGGCGTACACGAAGAATTATGCGCACTCGCCGGTATAACGGCGGCGGGGCCGACCACATAGGAGTTTCAGGCCAGCGGGGCCAGGCCGCCGAGAACAATGCGCACCAGATCGGCATGGCCACGTGCCCCGGCGCGGGCATAGATCCGCTTCGAATAGTTGCGGGCGGTTTCTTCGGTCAGTTGCAGGTCGCGGCCGGCTTCGGCGATAGTCATCCCCCGGCTCAGCTTTTCAGCCAGCGCAGCCTCGTTGGGGGAAAGCTGGTGAAGCGCACGCAGGCACCGGGCGCCGCTCGCCTCCTCTTCGCGGCGGGCGAGGCGGAGAGTGGCAAGGGCAGCCGCGCGCGTAGGCGCTTCTGAAGGAGGAGGCCCAAGCAGCAATGCCAGGTCTTCGCCAAGGGGAAGGCATACCGGTTGCGCGTGAGGATCGCATAGTATCGCCAGCTCCTGGCAGGTGCGGACCAGAGCCTCGTCTACGGAAGGTGACAATTGCAGACGCTGGCCGCCGCGCCCTTGCACAAGCGTCAGGGCGCTTTCTGCAACCGCATCGGCAGCGAGGACCGTGGCGTTCTCATCGAACACCAGCTGACCGATGCCTAGTCGCTCCAGCGCTGACTGCGCCATGAAGCGATGCAAACGCTCTTCTCCGAAAGCCGATATGAGGCGGAGCGCCGCCCTAAGATACGGGACGACCGACGAGATCGTTGCGACCGCCGCAGAACTGAAATCCTCGGACTCGCGGGTCAGCAGGATCCATGCTTCGGTGCCCTCGTCGGCCACTATGCGCAGCCAGCGGCCATAGCGGATACCCATCGCCGCAAGTGTTTCGCGCTGTCGGGCAAGAACGGTGGGGCGATCGTAGTCCAGCATTTCATCGACCGCGTAGACGCGGCCGGGACGAAGCGAACCGAACGGGTGCAGGTCGAGAGTCATCAGCAGACTGATATCGAGCGGCCTATCGTCTTTTGCGCGCGGCGACGAAAACTGAAGCACTTCGGGATTCTCACCGAGCGTCTCGCTGGCGGATGAAAGCAGCAGAAGTCCGCGGCGTGCCTGCGTTTTGGTCAATAATCGCTGCATGAAGGCGGCGAGCGGTGAGGCGTTGGGAACGTCCGCGAGAAGTGCAAGAACGAGATCGTCCTGCTCCACAATCGAGCTTGCCATGCGCCACTACCTCCCAAATGGGAGTGTCATCGTAGCGCGACTTGAGCGATTGACAATAGGCGAACGAGTTTCGGGAGATCATTGTGAGCAGCGAAAGCCGGGCCAGCCTAACCCATATTCAGCGTCTCGAATCAGAGGCGATCCACATCATGCGCGAAGTCGTGGCCGAGGCGGAAAAGCCGGTCATGCTCTATTCGGTGGGAAAAGACAGCGCGGTGATGCTACACTTGGCGCGAAAAGCCTTCTATCCTTCCCCGCCGCCGTTTCCGTTGCTCCATGTCGACACGACCTGGAAGTTCAAGGCGATGTACGAACTACGCGACAAGATGGCCGAGGAAAGCGGCATGGAGCTGCTCGTTTATCAAAATCCCGAGGCGAAAGAGCGGGGCATCAACCCGTTCGACCATGGCCCGCTCCACACCGATATGTGGAAGACCGAGGGGCTGAAGCAGGCGCTCGACCTATACGGTTTCGACGCAGCCTTCGGCGGTGCGCGGCGCGACGAGGAGAAGAGCCGCGCGAAAGAGCGCATCTTCTCGTTCCGGTCCGCGACCCACGGCTGGGACGCCAAGAACCAGCGGCCCGAGCTGTGGAACCTCTACAACGCGCGCAAGAAGAAGGGTGAGAGCATCCGCGTCTTCCCGATCTCGAACTGGACCGAACTCGACGTGTGGCAATACATTCAGCTCAACGACATTCCGATCGTGCCGCTCTATTTCGCTGCCAAGCGACCGACAGTGGAACGTGACGGCATGCTGCTGATGGTCGACGACGAGCGCTTCCCGCTCAAGCCGGGCGAAGTGCCGGTCGACCGCTCGATCCGGTTCCGCACGCTCGGTTGCTACCCGCTGACCGGTGCAGTCGAGAGCGAAGCCGCAACTCTGTCCGAGGTCATCCAGGAAACGCTGCTGACCACTACCAGCGAGCGCCAGGGGCGCGCGATCGACAAGGATGCGGGCGGGGCTGGCATGGAAGTAAAAAAGCAGCAGGGGTATTTCTGATGAGCGAACAGGACGTGATCTACAAGACCGACGCGCTTATTGCCGAGGACATCGACGCCTATCTCGATGCCCACCAGCACAAGACCATACTGCGATTCATCACCTGCGGGTCGGTGGATGACGGCAAGTCGACGCTGATCGGCCGCCTGCTGTACGATTCAAAGATGATCTTCGAGGATCAGCTTGACGCGCTCCAGGCCGACAGCAAGAAAGTGGGAACCCAGGGCCAGGACATCGATTTTGCGCTGCTGGTCGATGGCCTTGCCGCCGAACGCGAACAGGGCATCACCATCGACGTCGCCTATCGCTTCTTCAACACCGAAAAGCGCAAGTTCATCGTTGCCGACTGCCCGGGCCACGAACAGTACACCCGCAACATGGTGACCGGCGCGAGCACCGCCGACCTGGCCGTGATCCTGATCGACGCGCGCAAGGGCGTGCTGGTGCAGACGCGGCGGCATTCGTACCTGTGTCACCTGATCGGCATCAAGAACCTGGTCCTCGCGGTCAACAAGATGGACCTGATCGGATACGACCAGGCGAAATATGACGAGATCGTCGCCGACTATGCCGAGTTCGCCCGGTCCATCGGGATCGAGAGCTTCACCGCGATGCCGATTTCGGGCTTCGAGGGCGACAACATCACCACGCGTTCGGAAAACACGCCGTGGTACACCGGTCCGACGCTGGTCGAGCATCTCGAAACGGTCGAGGTGCTGTCCTCGGTCGACGCTGAAAAGCCGTTCCGCATGCCGGTGCAGTGGGTCAATCGCCCGAACCTCGACTTCCGCGGATTTTCGGGCCTGATCGCGACCGGCGCAGTCAAGCCGGGGGACGAGGTTCGCGTCCTGCCATCGGGCAAGACCAGCACGGTCACTCGCGTCGTGACACTGGACGGCGATCTGGACGAGGCAGTGGCGGGCCAGTCGGTCACGCTGTGCTTTGCCGACGAGATTGACTGTTCCCGCGGCAACGTGATCGCCGCGGCCGACAATCCCCCTCAGGCCGCCGACCAGTTCGAGGCAACACTGGTGTGGCTCAACGACGAGGCGATGCACGTCGGCCGTGCCTATTGGCTGAAGCTGGGTACACAGATGGTTTCGGTCACCGTTCAGCAGCCTAAATACGCAATCAATGTCAACGACGCCGGCGGGCCCGGTTCGCACCTTGCGGTCAAGACGCTTGAGCTGAACGCCATCGGCGTGGCCGAGATCATGACGGACAAGCCGATCGTGTTCGAAACCTATGACGAGAGCCGCAGCCTGGGCGGGTTCATCCTGATCGACAAGCTGAGCAACGCGACGGTTGCCGCAGGGATCATCAACTTCAGCCTGCGCCGCGCCCAGAACGTGCACTGGCAGCCGACCGATATTACTCGCGCCGACCATGCGCTCATGAAGAACCAGACACCCAAGGTCTTGTGGTTCACCGGCCTCTCGGGCGCAGGCAAGTCGACGATCGCGAACGAGGTCGAGAAACAGCTGGCGGTGATGAACCGTCACACCTTCCTGCTCGACGGCGACAATGTGCGCCACGGCCTCAACAAGGATCTGGGCTTTACCGAAGCCGACCGGATCGAGAACATCCGTCGCGTGGGCGAAGTCGCCAAGCTGATGGCCGATGCCGGTCTCATCGTGCTCACCGCCTTCATCAGTCCGTTCCGAGCCGAACGGGAAATGGTGCGCAAGATGCTGCCCGAGGGAGAGTTCGTCGAAATCTTCGTCGATACCCCGCTTGCAGTGGCTGAGGCGCGCGATGTGAAGGGTCTTTACAAGAAGGCGCGTAGCGGCGAACTCAAGAACTTCACCGGGATCGACAGTCCCTATGAAGAACCTGTATCGCCCGAAATCCACCTCAACGCTGCCGATTTACGCCCAGAAGAAGCTGCCGAGCTTATCATTCGCAAGCTTCTGCCGCTGAAATAGGAGAGGCTACGATGGCGATGACCGATGCCGAACTGGCAGCCCATCTGGCACAAACCGCAGGCGAACTGTTGCAGGCGGTGCGCGCCAGCGGGATGCTCAGCCTCAAGGCACTGGGCAAGGCGGGCGATGCCACGGCCAACCAGTTCCTGGTCCACGCGCTGCGCGAGCAGCGGCCCGACGACGCGGTTCTTTCCGAAGAGGAGAAGGACAGCCACGAACGGCTCGATCATTCGCGGGTCTGGATCGTCGATCCGGTCGATGGGACGCGCGAATATGGCGAGGAACGGACCGACTGGGCGGTCCACGTGGCGCTAGCGATCGACGGCGTGGCAAGCGTCGGGGCTGTGGCCCTGCCCGGGCTTGGCATCGTGCTGCGCACCGACCGGCCCGGTGCGGTTCCGGCGGCCCCGGAACGTCTGCGCATGGTGGTCAGCCGCACACGCCCGGCCGCAGAAGCGCTGGCCGTGGCCGAGGCGATAGGCGCAGAGCTGGTTCCGATGGGCAGCGCCGGAGCCAAGGCGATGGCCGTGGTGCGCGGCGAGGCCGACATCTATCTTCATTCGGGCGGTCAGTACGAATGGGACAGTTGCGCGCCCGTTGCGGTCGCGCGTGCGCACGGGCTTCACTGCTCGCGGATCGACGGTAGCGATCTCGTTTACAACCAGGCCGACACATACATGCCGGACCTGCTCATCTGCCGCAGAGAGCACGCCGCCATAGTGCTCGACCGTCTGGCGGTGGCGCAGGCGGGCTGATCGGGCCCGTCTGCCTGCGCGGCTAATCGCCAATTAGTTTATAAAGCGGTGCCTTAAGGAACACGTATGACCGACAATACTCTGCAGGGTTATCTGAGCCAATTCGGCGAAGTTGAGGCGAAGCCCCTGTCGCGCTTTCAGCAGGTGGTTGCGCGGCGCCTTTCGCAAAGCTGGACCGAGGTGCCGCACGTTACGCATAATGACGATATCGACGTCACTACGCTCGAGGAGCATCGGGCGGCGCTGGCGGAGGCGGGCATGAAAGTCACGCCGCTGGCGTTCGTGGCCAAGGCGCTCGCCATCGCGTTCGACGATTTTCCGCAGTTCAACGCCTCGCTCGGCGAGGACAAGAAGACCCTGCTGCTGAAATCGTGCCGCAACGTCGGCATTGCCGTCGACACTCCCGCCGGGCTGCTCGTCCCGGTGCTGCGCGATGTCGCGGCACGGACCGTGGCCGACCTGGCGGACGAGATCCGCAACCTGAGCGTGCAGGCACGGGACAAGGGCCTGCCGATGGACATGATGGAGGGCGGCTCGATGACAATCTCGTCGCTCGGCGGGATCGGCGGGACCGGGTTCACTCCGATCGTCAACCAGCCCGAGGTCGCGATCCTGGGCATCACGCAGACGGTGGTGAAGCCGGTCTGGGACGGCGCGGCGTTCCTGCCGCGCAAGATGATGCCGGTCTCGCTCAGTTACGACCACCGCGTCATTAACGGGGCCGACGCCGCCCGTTTCGTGCGCCGCCTGTCGCAGATCCTGGAGCGGCCGCAGGATATCTAGTGCGTGCTCCGTGCGATCATGGGCAGCGTCGTCAGCGTCGCGCGGATCGGACAGGCGCTGGCGCCGACCGGAACGGCAAGAGTCTGTTGCAGGCTAACCCTCGCTCGCCGATCATGAATATAATAGGAATAACCGTTCGCTTGCCAGGCCGCGGGCAGGGGTTAGGTGCAAGGCATCGGCGCGGCCCCGGCCATTTCCGCGCCTCCACGCAGACCGGGGCGGGCATAAATTGGGAAGGTGAGGCGTGGACCAGGACTCTGCCGCGCCATGCAGCGCGAGAGAGACGCAAGAACGGTTTCGGTTCGCCACACGCGACCCTGTATTTGAGAAAGTCTGTGTCATGACGATCGCGATGCCGTTGCCTGATGCCGATACGCTGGAGCGGCGGGAGGAGATCGCGGCAGCGCTTCGGGCGATCGTGCCGGGTGAAGGGGTTATTACCGATGCCGATGCGCTGCGGCCCTGGGAGTCCGATGGCCTTACCGCCTATCGTCAGCCTCCGATGCTTGTGGTGCTGCCCGAGACGGTGGAGCAGGTTTCCGCTGTCTTGCGCTGGTGTCATGCGGAAGGGGTGAAGGTTGTTCCGCGCGGTTCGGGCACATCGCTCTCGGGCGGAGCGCTGCCGCTGGCGGATGCCGTTTTGCTGGGCATGGGCAAGTTCAAGCGGGTTCTCGATATTGACTATGAAGACCGGATCGCCGTCGTGCAGCCTGGCGTGACCAACCTCGCCATCACCCAAGCGGTGGAGGGGCGGGGCTTCTACTATGCGCCCGATCCGTCCAGCCAGATCGCTTGCACCATCGGTGGCAACGTAGCGGAGAACTCGGGCGGCGTGCATTGCCTGAAATACGGACTCACGACCAACAATGTGCTCGGCGTCGAACTCGTGTTGATGAATGGAGAAATAGTCAGGTTGGGAGGACGGCATCTCGATCCCGTCGGGCTCGACTTGCTGGGCGTCGTCGTTGGGTCCGAGGGTTTGCTTGGCGTGGTGACTGAAGTGACGGTCCGCATCCTGCCCAAGCCCGAAACCGCGCGCGCTGTCCTCGTCGGTTTTCCCGATGCGGAACGGGCGGGCGCGTGCGTCGCTCAAGTCATTGCCGAGGGTATCATCCCGGCGGGCATGGAGATGATGGACCGCCCCGCGATCCATGCGGCGGAGGCGTTCGTGAAAGTCGGATATCCGCTCGATGTCGGCGCCTTACTGATCGTTGAGGTCGATGGGCCCGCGGCGGAATGCGACCACCTGATCGAGGAAATTGCCCGTATCGCCAATGCCAACGGCGCGGTAACCACCCGCATCTCGCGCGATGAGACGGAACGCGCCGCGTTCTGGGCTGGACGCAAGGCAGCCTTTCCGGCGGTGGGCCGCATCTCGCCCGACTATTACTGCATGGACGGCACGATCCCGCGCCGCCGACTGCCCGAAGTGCTGCGCCGGATGGAAGAGCTGTCGCGGCAATATGGGCTGGGCGTGGCTAACGTCTTCCACGCCGGTGACGGCAACCTGCATCCGCTGATCCTTTACGATGCCAACGTGCCGGGCGAGCTCGACAAGGCCGAGGCCTTTGGCAACGACATCCTGCGGCTCTGCGTCGAGGTGGGCGGCGTGCTGACCGGCGAGCATGGCGTGGGCATCGAGAAACGCGACCTGATGCCCGAGATGTTCAGCGAGGAAGACCTGAAACAGCAACAGCGCGTTAAGTGCGCGTTTGACCCCGACCTGCTGCTGAACCCAGGCAAGGTGTTTCCGGTGTTGCACCGCTGCGCCGAGTTGGGGCGGATGCATGTCCACCACGGCGTCGTGCCTCACCCCGAACTGCCGAGGTTCTGATGCTGGAGCCGAGAGACGAAAGCGACCTGCGCGAAATAATTACCGATGCTGCTGTTGGGGGCAAGAACCTGGAACTGTGCGGCGGGGCTACTCGGGCAGGCTTCGGCGCGCCGCGCGAGGCGGAACAGGTATCGCTACGGGCACTGGCGGGGGTGATCGATTACGACCCGGCAGAGCTGGTGCTGACCGTCCGGCCCGGCACGCCGCTCGCCGAAGTGCAGGCATTGGTGGAGGGCGAGGGTCAGATGCTGGCGTTCGAGCCGTGGGGCGGCGAAGGCGCGACGATCGGCGGCACCGTGGCCGCCGGGGTGGCGGGATCGCGGCGGGTGACAGCCGGGTCGGCGCGCGATCATCTGCTCGGGCTGAAGGCCGTTTCGGGGAGCGGGACCGCGTTCGTCGCCGGGGCGAAGGTGGTGAAGAACGTGACCGGCTACGACCTGCCCAAGATTATGGCCGGGTCATGGGGCCGGCTGGCCGCGATGACGGAACTGACGCTGAAGGTCCTGCCGCGCCCGCGCGAGACGGTAACGCTGGTCGCGCGCGGCCTGTCCGTCGAAGCGGCGCACGCGGCGATGGCTTGCGCGCTGGGCAGCAATGCCGACGTATCGGCCGCGGCGCAACTGCAGGGCGGCGAAATCCTGTTGCGCGTGGCCGGGTTCGTTCCGTCGGTGGAGGCGCGCTGCCTTGCCTTGCCAGGCCTTCTGGCTGCCCACTGCCCAGTCGATCGCCTGACAGCGGACGATGCGGCACCGCTGTGGTGGCGGGCGATGACCGGCGGCGATTTGCACGGGTCGGTGCGCTGGAAGATCCACCTGCCGCCGCGCCACGCGGCCGGGCTGGTCCGCAGGCTTGAGGCCGTTGGCGCGAACTGGGCGATGGACTGGGGCGGCGGGCTCGTCTGGATTGCCGTCGACCGCACCGACGATCTGGTGCGCGCCGAGGCTGCCGCGCTTGGCGGCGAGGCGGCGCTGGTGGCGGCGCCCGAAGAGATGCGCGCCCGCATTCCTGCCATGCATCCGCGTGCGACCGGCGCGGCAATGCTCGAGGATCGCGTTCGCCGTGCCTTCGATCCGCAGGGGGTCTTCGCGACCAATCGATTTGAAGAGGTGGCCGATGCAGACCAGCTTTAAGCCCGAGGCGCTGGCCGATCCGGCAATGCAGGCATCGGAAGCGGTGATCCGCAAGTGCGTGCACTGTGGCTTCTGCACCGCGACCTGCCCCACTTATGTCCTCTTGGGTGACGAGCTCGATAGCCCGCGCGGGCGCATCTACCTGATGAAGGAGATGCTGGAGAACGAGCAGACCCCCAGCGACGAGGTGGTGAAGCACGTCGACCGCTGCCTGTCCTGCCTGTCGTGCATGACGACCTGCCCCTCGGGCGTGAACTACATGCACCTCGTCGATCACGCGCGCGCGTACATAGAGGAGCATCACCGCCGCCCGCTGGCGCAGCGGCTGATCCGGCGGTTGCTGGCGGCGGTGCTGCCCTATCCGGGGCGGTTCCGGCTGGCGCTGACCTTTGCGCCGCTGGCCAAGCCGCTGATCGGCCTTTTGCGCGGCGCGCCGGGGCTGCAGCCGCTGGCTGCGATGCTGTCGATGGCACCGCGGCATACCCCCGTCGAAGTGCCCGCGCAGTCGACCGCGCTGCCCGCGCCGAAGGGCCGTGTCGCGCTGTTGCAGGGCTGTGCCGAACCGGTGCTGCGGCCAGAGTTCCGCGCCGCTGCGATCCGCCTGCTCAACCGGTGCGGCCACGATGTAATTTTTGCGCCGGGCGAAGGCTGCTGCGGCGCGCTCGTCCACCACATGGGGCGCGAGGACGACGCACTGGCCGCCGCACGACGCAACGTCGATGCCTGGATGGCGGAGGTGGAGGGCAAGGGCCTCGACGCGATCATCGTCACCGCATCGGGCTGCGGCACGACGATCAAGGACTATGGCTTCATGTTGCGCGCCGATCCCGCCTATGCCGACAAGGCCGAGCAAGTCAGCGCGCTTGCGATGGACGTGACGGAATATCTTGCGAGAATCGGCCTGCCGCCCGCCGCCAACGGCACGGGTCTCGCCGTTGCCTACCACCCGGCCTGTTCGCTACAGCATGGCCAGAAAGTCACCGACGCGCCCAAGCGCCTCCTCGCGCAAGCGGGCTTCGACGTTTGCGTTCCGGCAGAGGCGCACCTGTGCTGCGGTTCGGCGGGCACCTACAACATCCTGCAACCCGACATTGCCGAGACGCTGGGCCGCCGCAAGGCCGACACCATCGCCCGCCTCGACGCCGACGTCATCGCCACCGGCAACGTCGGCTGCGCCACCCAGATAGACCGCTTCACCGGCACGCCCATCGTTCACACCGTCGAACTGCTCGACTGGGCGACCGGCGGGCCGATGCCCAAACGACTCAAGCAAAGGACCACAGCATGACCGCGATCACCCTCGACCAGGCCCAGGCCATCGTCACCGCCGCGCTGAAGGAAGGTCGCGCGATGAACCTTGCCCCGCTCACCGTTGTCGTGCTCGACGCGGGCGGCCACGCGGTCGCCCTCGCGCGCGAGGATGCCTCCTCGAACATGCGGCCCCAGATCGCCACGGCCAAGGCCTCTGGCGCGCTGGCGATGGGCGTGCCCTCGCGCAAGATCGCCCAGATCGCCGAGGAACGCCCCGCCTTCATCGCCGCCGCCGCAGGCCTCGCCCCCGGCGGCCTCATCCCCGCGGCAGGCGGCGTGCTAATCCGCGACGCATCCGGCACCATCATCGGCGCCGTCGGCGTCACCGGCGACACTAGCGACAACGACGAAACCGCAGCGCTCGCCGGAATCAAGGCCGCGGGGCTGAAGGACTGAGTAGGATGGGTCGCCGGGGCTGATGAAACCAGCAAACTGGTGCTTTGCGCGCCAGGATAGCCTGTTAGCAATCCGGTTCCTCCTGTAGCGACACCATCGATCAAGAAGCCGGTCTTCGTATCGAAGAAACGCGTTTCGTTCGCTCCCGCCGAAACTTTTCATCCCGAAGCGTGAGGACGACGGTTGTGGCGACCCCAACTTTGGCCTTCGGACGCGGGATGCGCTTCACTTTGTAGCTGGCGGCATGCTTGGCCCACCAGCCGAGCGGTGGGTTAGGGAGACCGTGCTTCCCGCAGATCTTGTGAATTGCGGTCGCGTCCGTCAAGTTGGTGTAATTTCGGCTGTGGCCGTGGGCCATCGTCAGGCGGCTTTGGCGGTGATGTGTAGGGGCTGATTTTCCTCCTCGATCATGGGTTGGTTGAGCTCGGCCATGCCTTCGATCTGCATGTAGCGATGCTGGAGTTGCCACTCGTCGTTCTGCTCCATCAGCACAGCCCCGACGAGGCGGATGATGCTGTCTTCGTTCGGGAAGATGCCGACGACGTCGGCGCGGCGCTTGACCTCCTTGTTGAGCCGCTCGAGCGGATTGGTAACCGGTATGAGGATGTCGGTGCCGAAGTTTCTGCTTCGACTCACGGGTCGTGGTGTATGGTGCGACCATCCGGGACAGAGGCACCGGGAGCACGAAAGTGCGGGCAGGCCGATGTACACGATGAGCTGAGAGCTCGAGTTAGTAGCTGGCCGCCTCTGCGACTCACCCGGTTGCGCTGCGAGCGCGGATCCGTAGTTGTCGTGTCGCCCGCCGCTCCCGTCACTTTGGCTGACAGGAGGCGCTTATGCGACGCGTCATTGGCATTGATATCCACCGGACCTTTGGCGAGGTGGTGATTTGGGATGGGGGGATATTGAGACATGCGGGCCGGGTCGACATGACCCGGACAGCGCTGGAGGGGTTCGGGAAAGGGCTGCGATCCACCGACGAGGTCGTGATCGAGGCGACCGGCAACTGCATGGCGGTGTAGCGGGTGCTGACGCCGTTCGTGGCGCGGGTGGTCATCGCCAACCCGCTCCAGGTGAAGGCGATCGCCCAGGCGCATGTGAAGACCGACAAGATCGACGCGGGCACTCTGGCCAGCCTCCGTGCGGCGGGATATTTGCCCGAGATATGGACGCCGGATGCAGCGACTGAGCGGATGCGCCGGCTTGCTGCCCGACGATTCCAAATTGTCCGGCACCGCACGCGGATCAAGAACGAGGTGCATTCCATCCTTCATGCTCATCTGATCCCGCGCTGTCCGCACGCCGATCTGTTCAGCGGCGTTGGCCGTGCCTGGCTTCTGCGCCAGCCCGTCTGCGGATTCCGTCGATCCCGCGCAGGGATACCGACATGATCACGCGCATCATTCCGATCTGATCCCGCGCGGGATTCCGATCTGATGCCGCGCACGGCTCAGAGCCG
>NZ_FUYP01000009.1 GCF_900168005.1 Sphingopyxis flava | reverse complement strand
CCATGCCGACCTCCTGCTCAGCCAGCAGGTTGAATCAGAAATCGACCCCCTAGGGAATCCCCTGTCGATTCAATCAAACCGAAATCGACTCTAGGCGCTATTTTGCACGCAGGATGAAGGGGATTTCGACCAATCCCTTGACCATCACCGCTTGCCCCCTTCGTATCGTCGGCGCCCAGCGCCATTTGCGTACGGCGCGCAGCGCTGCCTCGTCGAGACGCCGGAAGCCGCTGCTTTGGGCGACCGAAATAGCCGCGACCGAGCCATCCACATCAAGCGTGAGCGCGAGAAGCACCGTGCCCTCTTCGCGCTGGCGCCGGCTTTCTCTCGGATAGCTCGGTGGGGTTGAAGAGAGCATGTGCGCGGAAAGATCGTCCGCCTCGACCGTCGCAGGTGGCGCCGGGGGCGCGGGAGGGGCAGCGGGAGCCGGGGCCAGGGCCACCGGCACCGGCGGCGGAGGTGACGGGTCGGGCACAGCGAGCAGCGGTGAGCGCTCGACCGGGATCGGGGTCAGCGGGCGCGGAGCTGCGACCGGCGCCTGCTGCTGCTCGGGCACATCGCGCGGCGCTGCGGGCGGGGGAGGGGGCAGCGCGGCAGAGAGGTTGATCACTGCGAGCCTGGCCGCCTCGGTCTGCGCGCGGCGGTAGTTCGTCTGGAGCAGGGCCGCGAGTACTGCCGCTGCCACCATCAAAGACAGCGCCGCGGCGGGCAGATTGAGCTTGCGATCCTCGCCGTAGCGTCCGGAGGCTGCTCGCGCGCTCGGGCGGGCGAGATTGGGCCGCCCGGTCTCCCCGCTTTGCGGCAGCTCGAGCGCGTCAGGTCTCGGACCAGTGCCGGAGGAGGTTGTGGTAAACGCAAGTGAGTTGGAGGACAGCATCTTCGTCGGCTCCGTCGAGCGTGAGTTTCTGGATCGCGGTATCCATTTCGAACAGCATCCGCCGCTGCTCGTTGTCGCGCACCAGGCTCTGGATCCAGAAGAAGGAGGCAAGCCGGGCACCGCGGGTCACCGGTTCGACGCGGTGGAGGCTGTTTGCGGGATAGAGGAGGGCATCGCCCGCGGGCAGAGCGATCCCGCGCCCGCCGGGGCTCCCGCTGATGATCAGGCGGCCGCCCTCATACGCGTCCGGGTCGCTGAGGAAGAGCGTGCAGGACAGATCCGATCGCAGATGCTCGCCATTTGCAATGTGCATCACGGCACCATCGACGTGAAAGCCATATTCGCCCCCTCCCGCATAGCGATTGAAACGCGGCGGCAGAATCTTGCGCGGAAGCGCCGCGGCAAAAAAGGTCGGATTGCGCTTCAGCGCGGCAAGAACGGCGGCGCTGAGTTCAGCCTTGAGCGCAGATGTGTCGGGCAGTTGTTCGTTGTGCTTGACCTTCGCGCCCTGCGCCCCGACCGTCTCGCGCCCGTCGGTCCATTCGGCGCCCTCGAGGCGGCGGCGAAACTCCGCCACCTCATCGGCCGTCAGCACCTTCGGGATATGCAGCAGCATGGCTGAGCTCCAAATGTCTTTTCAAACGGCGAAGGCGGGGGGCAAGCCCCCCGCCAGGCCCCGGTGCCCTTCTCCCTCAAAAGCGGAAGTCGGCACTTAGCAGAAAGGTTTGCGGCTGCCCCGGGACATAGCGGTAGCCGCTCTTGTTGATCGCTGCGACATAATCTTTGTCGAACAGATTATAGGCGTTCGCACGCAGCATGATGTTATCGGTGATCGCGTAGCCGAGCATTGCATCGACGACGGTATAGCCCTCGGTGCGGGGCGGCGTGCCGACCGCGCCATCGGTGCCGCGCCGCATCCCGCTCGTGTAGCGAACGCCCCCGGCCACCTCGAGGCCAAAGGGGGTACGATAGCTGGTCCAGGAGGAGAAGCTGTCGTCGGGCGCGTAGGTGAGGCCGCTCGTGCCATCCACCGCGACGGGGTTTCCGTTTGTAACCTTCGTTTTCTGATGCGCATAGCCCGCCGAGATCGACCAGGCGTCGGTGATATTGCCGACAAGCGAGAGTTCAAGGCCCCGCACGCGCTTCGAGCCGCTCTGGATGTCGGACGGGTCCGCGGCGTTGATTTCGTTCAGCACCCTCGTCTGGAAGAGGGCTGCATTGAACGCGAGCGCGCCATCGAGAAGGTCCCACTTCAGGCCCGCCTCGATGGTTTTTGCCTTCTGGGGTGCGAAGTCGGGGTTGTTCGCATTGTCGCCGGTCGCAAGCGTGAAGGCCTCGCCGCCCGGGGGCTGCTGCGAGATTGCATAATTCACATAAAGGCTGACCGGCTCAGCGGGCTTCAAGACCGCGCCGAGCTTCCAGCTGAACAAAGTGTCCTTGGATTCAAGATCGGCGGTGGTGACGATCGACCCGAGGGGCGCGGTGCCGCAAGGCACGGCGCCGCGGCCTGTGCCGTTGTTGCAGACCGCATTGCTGAAAAAGCTTGTCTTATAGTGATCGATGCGCACGCCGCCCGTGACCAGGAGCAAGCCGCTAAAGAGCTTCGCGGTGTCGAACGCATAGAAGGCAAGGGTATTGGTCTTGCCCCGCGCCGCGGCACCATTGCGCGAATGGGTGTAGTCCCCGGTGTCGTTCCAGTCGGGACTATAAAGATTGGCGGGCGGCAGCGTACCCGCCGCGCTGTGGCTGTAGAGGATTTGCTTTTCGCCCGTAATCTCGGCGCCGATGCTGAGATTATGCTCGACTGCGCCGGTGGCAAAATCGGCCCGAAGGTTGAGCTGGTTGGTAAGGATGCGATTTCTGCTGTCGCGGATCGTCGGGTTGCCGCGCGTCATGCGATAGGCTGAAAGATCGTCAGGATTGGCGGGATCGCCACTAATATTGGCTCCCGTCGACATGAAGGCGGTCAGCAGATAATCCTGCCTTGTCTCACCGGCGCGTGCGACATTGGTCAGCCGAACGCTATCGGAAAAATCATGCTCGATGATGAGCGTTGCCATTTGCGCTGTTACATCATCGTGATCCTTGCGCGTGCCGTAAAAATTCTTCGAGTCAACCGGATGGCCCGCCAATGGCTCCAGTCCTGCCTGCGGCTGCCAGCCGGGAAGCGCAATCGTTGGAACATAGCCGTCGGGAATATTGTCCTGGTCGACATAGAGAAGGTTAAGCCAGGCGCGAGTTGAGCTGTCGAGCCCGAGGCCGAGCGAGGCGGCAAGACCAACGCGCTGATTTTCGACATGGTCGCGCCCGGCCACGTCGCTGTCCTGCCACAGGAGGTTCAGCCTGAGCGCGCTGCTGCTAAGCGCGCCCAGCGTCTGGTTGACGTCTGCCGTCACCCGCCTTTGCCCGTCAGTCCCGACCGATAGCGCGCCCGAAAGAGCGCTTTCCAGCGACGCACGCTTGCTGACCATGTTGATCGCGCCCGTGGGGGAGGTGCGGCCATTGTCCGTACCCGCCGGTCCCTTTGCGACCTCGACCGCGTCGGTATTGAAGACATCGCGCGAGATTGCGCCAAGATCGCGGATCCCGTCGACGAAGATGCTGCTCGACGTATCGAAGCCGCGCATGCGAACCGAATCGCCGCTCGTCGTGTTGCCATTTTCACCGGCGTAGAAGGTGCCGACGCCCGGGCTGTTGCGCAGCACCTCGCTCAGCGTCGTCGCGCCCTGTTCGGTGAACAATTGCTTGTCGATGATCTGGATGGTCTGGGGCGTGTCGCGCAGTGGCTGGGTGAATTTGGGGGAAGACGGCCTGTCGACCTTGTAGCCATCCTCGGCGATTGCGGTGTCGATGACCGTGACGCCGCCGAGGACCGGCTGTTTTGTCTGCTGTTCGCTCTCCTGCGCCGCTGCGGGAGAGGCCGCAAAACCAAAGCAGCTCAGCGCCAGATAGGCAGGCGCGGCCGCTGACATGGTTTCGCGCAAACGCAAGATTGACATTTATTTCCCCTTTTTTCGAGAGTTTCATGGAGCCGTGCCGCCGCTATTGCGAATCGCTCGCAGAGTCAATGAGATTGCGAATCGTTCGCGATATTGTCGCAATGCCTGAATCGGTCGTTCAGCGGCTGCGCTCGAGCCACCAGCTTTGGCGCCAGCCATATTGGCTCGCGACAGGCACTCCGCGGCCGTTCGTCGCCGGCTTGAAGCGGAAACGCTCCTCGATAAGGCGGCAGGTTGTCGCATCGAGCAAGGGATCGCCGCTCGAACGCGAAACACGGCAGCCGCTAACCTGCCCGGACGGCTCGATCGTGAAGCGCACCTCGACCTCGCCCCCGACCTTGGCGCGCGCCGCGGGCCTTGGATAATCCTTGTCGCGGATCGTACCGCTGACCCACACGGGACGCGTTCCGCCGCCGGTGCCGCTGCCAGACCCGCCCGCGCCGCTTCCCTCCCCGCGTCCGCCTGCACCCGATCCCGCGCCGGGTTCCGCCGCTGCCCCCGCCGAGGCATCGCTGCCCGTCCCGGGGGCCGGCGCGGCGGGGACGGTCGGTTTTACGGGTGGCAGCTTGGGCTCGGGCGCCGCGATCGGGGCCGCCTTGGCCTTCTCGTTCGGCTCGCCGGCCTTGCCGCTTGCCACCTCGTCGAAGCGAGGCTTGAGCGGCGGCTCTTCACGCGGCTGCGGCGCCGGAATCGAGATCGCGCTGATTGCGGCATCGGCAATTCGCACGACCGAGAGATCGAGCCCCCTCAACAGAGCCATTCCGACGGCCGCGACAACGAGCAGAGTGCTGCTTGCCGCAACCCAGCGCTGCCGTGCCGATATCTGACCGCTGTAGCTCATTATTCCATCCCGGCGGCCGAGCGCCTCGGGAGGAAATTACAGAAATTCGTCTAGCGTGGACATGAACCGTTCGAACTGGTCGTGATGGAGCCAGTGGCCGGCATTTTCGAATTCGATCACCTTGGCATTGCGAAAATGGACGAGCCGGCCGTCCTTTTCCGGGTTCGAGGCCCAGCTGTCGGCGCCGTAGAGCAGCAATGTGGGGCAGGTGATCGCCGACCACAGCGCCTCAATATCGGCTTGCGGCATGTCGAACACCGACCAGACGTTGAGGTAATTGTCGAACTTCCAGCTCCAGCTGCCATCCTCGTTGCGGTTGATTCCCTGAACGGTGAGGTGGCGCGCCTGCTCCGGGGTCAGATAGGCATTTTCTGCCATCATCCGGGCGAGGGCGTCGTCGAGCGTCGCATAACGCTTGGGGATCCTGCCGGCCGCTGCGCGCTTGTCCTCGATCCACTTGCGGAAGCGATCGGCAACCGGCACCGCCGCGCGCTTTGCGCGCTCCTTGGGGGAGGGCCCAAGACCTTCGATCGCGACGATCTTGCGGACATGGTCGGGGTAAAGACCCGTGTATCGCAGCGCGATATTGCCGCCCATCGAATGGGCGACAATCGTGACAGGGGCGAGGTCGAGCTGATGGATGAGCTGCGCGAGGTCATAGACGAAGGCGTCCATGTCGTAATTGGCGTCGGGCGACCAGGCGCTGTCGCCGTGGCCTCGAAGGTCGGGTGCGATAATATGATATCGCTCTGCGAGCTTCTCAGCGACCCAGTCCCAGCTTCGGCAATGGTCACGTCCGCCGTGTACGAGCAGCAGCGGCGGAGCGCCTTCATTTCCCCAATCGACATAGTGCAGCTTGAGGCGCTGCGAAATGAAGCTGTTGGAGGTGGGACCTCTTGCCATCGGTTCGTCCTTGCTGTCTGGTTGGGTTTCAAAAGGCGACCGAACCCGATCCGTCAACCCCGGATCGGGCGCTTCAGGGAGATAGCAGCATGACCAGTTTTCGCGACAATCTGTTCGAGGGCAAGACGGCGTTCGTCGCCGGCGGGACGAGCGGGATCAACCTCGGCATCGCCAAGCGCTTTGCGCAATTGGGGGCGAAAGTCGCGGTTGCGGGCCGCGACCCTGACAAGGCTCAGCGCGCCGCCGCGGAAATCGGCCATGATGCGATCGGCCTCTCGGGCGACGTGCGCGATTACGACGCGATTCGCGGCGTGATGGAGACGGTCGCGGGCAAGCTCGGCGCGATGGACTTCGTCATTTCTGGCGCGGCGGGCAATTTTCTCGCCCCCGTGCTGGGCATGTCGGCGAACGCCTTTCGCACCGTTGTCGACATCGACCTCAACGGCACCTTCAACGTCTTTCGCGGCTGCCACGATCTGCTCAGCCGCCCGGGCGCCTCGCTGATCGCGATCACGGCGGGGCAGGCGGTCAACGCGTCGGCGCTTCAGGCGCACGCCTGCGCCGCGAAGGCGGGGATCAACCAGCTGATCCGCGTGCTCGCACTCGAATGGGGGCCCGATGTGCGCATCAACGGCATCTCGCCTGGCCCGATCGCCGATACCGAGGGTATGAAACGTCTGGCGCCCGATGCTGCCACGCGCGAGGCGCATTATGCCCGGATCGCGATGAAGCGTTGGGGCCGGATCGAGGAAGTCGCCGAATCGGCCGTGTTCCTCTGCTCGCCTGCCGCCGCCTACATCACGGGGACGATCCTCGACTGCGACGGTGGCAGCCAGATCGGCGACGCGTCGCGCGGGGACCCTGCGCGCGGCATGGCTTGATCGGGCCCGAGGGCGATGAAACGCAAAAACGCCGCCAACCCCTCAAGGGTCGGCGGCGCTTTGAATGGTGGGCGTGGCAAGGATTGAACTTGCGACCCCTGCGATGTCAACACAGTGCTCTACCACTGAGCTACACGCCCATCCCTTGGGGTGACGCGCCCCCTAATCACCTCGACGCGGCTTGGCAAGCCCTTCGCACGTCGAGGCGGTGTTATTGTTGGCTTGACCGGTCGGCGCGGCCGAAGAGATTGTCGACTTCGCGTACCAGATCCTTGAGGTGAAACGGTTTCGACAGCAGTTTCGCTTGCGGGACATTTTCCTCGGCGCGCAGCGAGACCGCAGCGAAACCGGTGATGAACATCACCTGCGTCTGCGGGGCGGCTTTCGCAGTATGCTGCGCAAGCTCGATTCCGTCCATCTCGGGCATGACGATGTCGGAGAGCAGCAGGTCGAACGTGCCCGAATCGATGTAAGGCACCGCCTCGGTGCCGCGATCGACCGCGGTGACGTGATACCCGGCGCTGGTCAGCGCGCGCGCGAGATATTCGCGCATCACGTCATCGTCCTCGGCGAGCAAGATGCGAATCATGTGAACTTCATGCCCCTGGTCCCGTGCTGCCGCCCTTTGGGGCGAAGCCTTCTAATGACGGCCGATATAGCGCGAGAGATTTAACAAATTGACCCTGCGCGGCTGGATTTGGGCGCGCTTTTTTGGCACCCCTCATTTCCATGCCGCGCCGCTCCATCCCGCCGCCTTCTATCGCTGTCAACCGCCCCGCGGCGGATGGAAGCGTGATCGTGTCGGTTCCGCATGCCGGGCGCATTTATCCTCCCGAAATACTGGCCGCGACGCGGGTGCCGCGCGAACAGCTTGAGCGGCTCGAGGATAGCTGGTGCGACACGATTGCTGCGCGGGCCTGCGAGGCAGGGGCCGTGGTTGTCGAAGCCCTCTGGGCGCGCGCCGTTGCAGACTGCAACCGCGGCGAAGGACAGATGGCACCGGGCGAGGTCGACGCATCGCTGCACACGCAATTTTCGGCTCCCGGACGCAAGGAACGCGCCGGCCTTGGCGTTATCCCGACTCGGCTTGCCGGTTGCGGCCCGCTTTGGCGTCGTCCCATTGATCGCGCAGCGCTGCACTGGCGCCTTGAGTCTTTTCACCGGCCCTATCATGCCGCGCTCGCGGAGGAACTGGCGGCCGCGCGGCATCGGTCCGGTCGCGCGGTCCTCATCGATCTTCATAGCATGCCGCCCATCCCCGGGGGCCAGCCGGGGCACGGCGCGCAGATTGTTGTCGGCGACAGGTTCGGGACAACGGCTGCCGCCGGGCTTGTCGATCTGGTGATGGAAGCGGCGAGGGGACTGGGTGTGCCCGCGGTACGCAACCAGCCCTATGCGGGCGGCCATATTGTCAGGACGCACGGGAAGCCCGAGCGCGGCGTCCACGCCATTCAGATCGAGATCGACCGGAGCCTTTACCTCGCCTCCGACCGTTTGCCGGATCGCGCCCGGGCCGCTCGGCTTGCCGACTGGTTCGCTCATCTGGCAGCGCGGCTCGCCGCGGCGGGCGACGATTCGCTCCCGCTCGCGGCTGAATAAAAAACCACCTCGTACCAGGGTACGAGGTGGCCAGGGTCCAGGGAGGACGCACCCGCGTCATGCGACGGGGCACTCGCCGTAATGGAAAGGGGGTAAACCAGAACGGCGTGACACCAATCTAGGTGTTCCGCACGCAGGTTACAAGAGCGGTGATTGCAGATGGAAACTGGTCGGGGAGAGAGGATTCGAACCTCCGGCCCCTGCCTCCCGAAGACAGTGCTCTACCAGGCTGAGCTACTCCCCGACCGATCCTGCGCTGGCGGACCAGCGCGAAGGCAGGGCGGTCCTCTAGACGCGCGTTTCGTGAACTTCAAGCGCCAATCAGCACATTGCGCGCGATTGCCGGTTCAAGGTGCGAAGAGGGGCGCAAAAGCCAAACGCGCGGCACGCCCAATCCATAAGGAACGCCGGGGTGAAGCTGATCTGGAAGAGACGGGTGCCCGCGAAAGCTTGCCGCCCAGGCGCGCGGGCCTTAGCAACGATGCGCAACCCGGGAGCGATTCTTGCCTGATTCCGTTCATTATGAGCTTCAGTATCTCGACCTGATGCGGCGGATCTGGAGCGAAGGCGACGAGCGCGTCGATCGCACCGGGGTCGGCACGCGGTCGCTGTTTGGCGAAACGATGCGATTCTCGCTCGCTGACGATGCCATTCCGCTGCTGACGACCAAGCGCGTCTATTGGAAAACCGCGCTGCGCGAGCTTTTGTGGTTCCTCACCGGAAACACAAACATACGTCCGCTCGTTGCCCAGGGCGTGCGGATCTGGACCGACTGGCCGCTCGAGCGCTACCGCCGGGAAAGCGGCGAGGCAATCAGTGCGGCGGAATTCGAGGCGCGCATTCTCGCCGACGAGGATTTCGCCGCGACCTGGGGCGACCTGGGGCCGGTCTATGGGCATCAGTGGGTCGATTGGCCGCGCTATGAGCCCGTGGAAGGCGGGCTCTATCGGCGCGCCGCGCGGGGGCATAACCAAATTGCGGCGCTCGTCGAAGGTCTGCGTAACAGTCCGGGGTCGCGGCGCCATATCTTTACCGGCTGGAACGTCGCCGATCTCGACCGGATGGCGCTGCCGCCCTGCCACATGACATACCAGTTTCACGTTCGCAGCGACGGCGGGCTCTCGTGTCTGCTCTTCCAGCGTTCGTGCGATCTGGGCCTTGGTTTTGCCTTCAACATCTTCGAGGCGGCGCTGCTGACGCGGATGATCGCTCAGCAATGCGACCTTCACGCGCGGGAACTGGTGTGGACGGGGGGCGACGTGCACCTCTACCTCAATCACGCCGACCTCGTCGAAGCGCAGCTTGGGCGCGTTCCAGGCGGCGCGCCGAAGCTGCGGATCCTGCGGCGCGCGGAGACTATTTTCGATTACCGATTTGAAGATTTCGAGGTCGAGCATTATGCACCGCAGGCCCATATTCCGGCCCCCGTGGCGGTCTGAGGCGCGGCCATTGCATTGGCGCAAGGAAAGCAATAATATGTCGCCAAATTGAAATATAAGGGCGCAGCGATTCGCGCCTCGAAGGGACGAAGCTATGCCCAAGACGCCCCCCGAGCGGAGAGAGGGGAGCCAGCCAGCGAGCAATTTGCCGCCATTGTCGCTCCACATTCCCGAACCGCGCTACCGCCCTGGCGACACGCCTGATTTCGGCGATATCGACATCCCCGCGGTCGAGGCGACCCCGCGCCCAGGTGAAGCGACCAAGCCCGAAGCAATGCGCCACCTTTGCTACGGACTCGTGCGGGTGCTCGACTTCGATGGCGAAGCGAAGGGACTGTGGAACCCCAACCTCGCACCCGACCGGCTGCGTTCGATGCTGCGCACGATGGTGCTGCTGCGCGCGTTCGACGACCGCATGTTCAGAGCCCAGCGCCAGGGCAAGACGAGCTTTTACATGAAGTCGACCGGCGAAGAGGCGACCTCGGTCGCCTCGACGATGGCGATCGACCGGACCGACATGGTGTTTCCAAGCTATCGTCAGCAGGGGATACTGATCGCGCGCGACTATCCGCTGATTCAGATGATGAACCAGATTTATTCAAATCGCGGCGATCATCTGCTCGGGCGGCAACTGCCGATCATGTACTCAGCGCCCGAGCACGGATTTTTCAGCGTTTCTGGCAATCTCGCCACCCAATATCCACAAGCCGTGGGCTGGGCGATGGCGTCGGCATCGAAGGGCGACACCCGAATCGCGACCGCCTGGTGCGGTGAGGGCTCGTCGGCCGAGGGCGACTTTCATTCAGCGCTCACCTTCGCCACTGTTTATAATGCCCCCGTCATCTTCAACGTCGTCAACAACCAATGGGCGATCTCGAGCTTTTCCGGCTTTGCCGGAGGAGAGCGGACCACCTTTGCCGCGCGTGCCGTGGGCTATGGTATCGCCGGCTTGCGCGTCGATGGGAATGACCCGCTCGCGGTATATGCCGCAACCCAGTGGGCCGCGGACCGGGCGCGGACCAATAATGGCCCGACTTTGATCGAGCATTTTACCTATCGCGCCGAGGGGCACAGTACCTCCGACGACCCGAGTGCCTATCGCGCGGCGCAGGAAGCGCGCGCGTGGCCGTTCGGCGATCCGATCGCGCGGCTTCGCCAGCATCTCGAGCGCCTCGGCGAATGGGACGCCGAGCGTCACGAAGCGCAGGCGAAGGAGCTCGACGAGCTCGTCAAGACGACGCAGAAGCAGGCAGAGAAACTCGGTATTTTGGGTCACGGCATGCATCAGCCGTTCGAAACGATGTTTGAGGATGTGTTCGAGGAGATGCCCTGGCACCTCAAGGAACAATGCGCGCAGATGCTTGCCGAGCAGGAAGCGAAGTTCGGCCCCGACTGGAAGCCCGAATAATGGCGGACGACACCAAGACCATGAACATGATCGAGGCGATCAACAGTGCGATGGACGTCATGCTGGGGCGCGACGACAAGGTTGTCGTGCTGGGCGAGGACGTCGGCTATTTCGGCGGTGTGTTTCGCGCGACCGCTGGATTGCAGAAAAAGCACGGAAAAACACGGGTTTTCGACACGCCGATCAACGAATGCGGCATCATCGGTGTGGCGGTCGGCATGGGGGCTTATGGGCTGCGCCCGGTGCCCGAAATCCAGTTTGCCGATTATATCTATCCTGGTCTCGACCAACTCGTGAGCGAGGCGGCGAGGCTGCGCTACCGCTCCGCGAATGACTTTATCTGTCCCATGACCGTGCGAACGCCGTTCGGCGGCGGCATCTTCGGCGGTCAGACGCACAGCCAGTCGCCCGAGAGCATCATGACGCATATCTGCGGCGTGAAGACCGTGATCCCCTCGAACCCCTACGACGCCAAGGGGCTGCTGATCGCTGCGATCGAGGACAATGATCCTGTCGTGTTTCTCGAGCCGAAGCGCATCTACAACGGCCCGTTCAGCGGCTATTATGACCGTCCGGTCGAACCCTGGTCGAAGCATGCGGCAAGCGCGGTGCCCGAGGGCTATTACCGCATCGACCTTGGCAAGGCTGCGACCGTCCGCGAGGGCGAGGCGGTCACCGTACTTGCCTATGGCACGATGGTTCATGTGGCCAAGACGATCATTGACGAAATGGGCGCCGACGCTGAAATCCTAGACCTGCGCACGCTGCTCCCGCTCGATATCGAGGCGATCGAGGCTTCGGTAAAGAAGACCGGTCGCTGCCTCATTATTCACGAAGCGACACGGACCTCGGGCTTCGGCGCTGAACTTGCGGCCCTTGTGCAGGAACGCTGCTTCTATCACCTCGAAGCGCCGGTCGAGCGCGTTACGGGCTTCGACACGCCCTACCCGCACAGCCTCGAATGGGCCTATTTTCCGGGCCCCGTCCGTATCGCAACAGCGCTGAGCAAGATTTTGAAGGACTGACGTCATGGCCCGCTACTCATTCCGTCTGCCCGACATCGGCGAAGGCATTGCCGAGGCCGAGATTGTCGCCTGGCACGTGCGTGTCGGCGATCGCATCGAGGAAGATGCTCAGCTCGCCGACATGATGACCGACAAGGCGACCGTCGAAATGGAATCGCCGGTCTCGGGAACGGTGGTGGAAATTGCCGGCGAGGTCGGCGATCTCATTGCGATCGGCTCGACGCTTGCGGTGATCGAGACCGACGGGGATGTGGACGAGGTTCGCGAGGAGGAAGCGCAAGAGGTTGCGGCGGAAACGCCGGGAGCAGAAGAGGTGTCCGAGGCCGAGACTGCAAAGGCTGCACCCGAGCCGGTGCGCGCCGAGCCTGCCGAAATGCCCGCCCCTGTTCCTCGCGCGACGGAAGCTGCAGCGCCAGCCGCAAAGAGCGCAGGGCCTGGAAAGCCCGTGCTCGCATCTCCCGCGGTTCGCGCGCGCGCCAAGGATTTGGGCATCGACCTTTCGCAGGTTCACAGCGATGGCGAGCGGATCCGTCATTCGGACCTCGATGCATTCCTGCGCTACAATAGCGGCGAGGGCTATCACGCGCCGGGCGCGAGCCCCGCGCGCGCTGACGAGCCGATCAAGGTGATCGGGATGCGCCGCAAGATTGCGGAAAATATGGCGGCGTCGAAGCGCGCGATCCCCCATTTCACCTATGTCGAGGAAATGGACGTGACGGCGCTTGAAGAGATGCGCGCCGACCTCAATGCCAATCGCGGCGAGCGCCCCAAGCTGACGATGCTGCCTTTCCTGATCGTCGCTATTTGCCGCACGATCCCGCAGTTTCCGATGATCAATGCGCGCTACGATGATGAGGCAGGCGTGGTGACGCGCCACGGCGCGGTGCACCTCGGCATGGCCACGCAGACCGATGCCGGGCTCATGGTGCCCGTGATCCGCGACGCGCAGGACAAGAATGTCTGGCAGCTTGCCGCCGAAATCAGCCGCCTTGCCGAAGCAGCCCGTACAGGCAAGGCGACGCCCGCGGAGCTAACGGGCGGAACGCTCACAGTGACCTCGCTCGGGCCGCTCGGCGGCATCGCGACAACGCCGGTCATCAATCGGCCGGAGGTCGCGATCATCGGCCCCAACAAGATCGTCGAGCGCCCCGTTTTCGACGGTGACGACATCCGCCGCGCCAAGCTGATGAACCTGTCTATCAGCTGCGATCACCGTGTCGTCGATGGCTGGGACGCTGCAAGCTATGTGCAGGCGCTCAAGAAGTTTATTGAAACGCCGGTGCTCTTGTTCGCCGATTGATGGCGGGCGACGCGAAGCGCGATCGCCTCGCGCCTGTATTTAGCGGACCACGCCCCGGAACATGAGCTTGCCCGAGCCTCCTGCGGGTACCGGCTTTTGAATCGCCCAGCGAAGATGTGTGACGTCGGCGGGCTGTGCGGGGCGGCGCGTACCGTCAGCAAGCGCGACGGTCATTTCACCCAGCCGGCCCCAGCTGCGTCCGCCATCGACGGACACGAGGGCGCCCTTGTCTCCGGCATCCGCGTATCGCACCGCGGCGGGAAGGGGATTGGTGATGACGAAGCGGTCCGCCGCGCGCTCACTGGCGTTGCGGTAATGGAGGACGAACACGAGCCTGTCGCCGGGCGCGACCGCTTTCGGTTCTTCGAGCAGGATACGCGTTCTTCCCGCGCCGTCTCTCGTCACACGCTCGACGAAGATATTATTGTCGAGCGCGATCTGGTCTGAAGCCAGCGCCTCAGGCGGTGCGAGCGCCGCGCAGGCAATAAGGGCGGCTGTCCGCATCACGAGCTGGCGAGGCCGCAGGGGAGAGGCGAAGACGCGCGTCCGGCTCTCGCCGGCGGCATGCACGAAAGGCAGGAAGGCTGGAATGATCGCGTCTCCGGAGGCTGATCCCAAGGCAGGTCTTGGAACCGAAAGGGAAATTAATGGTTAACATCGCAGTTACTTTGTTGACCGGCCCGGAGGGGCCGGCCAGCACCCGGCTGGCGCGGCGAGCAAAGCTCGCGTAAGAAGAGGCGATTGACCGGGAGACAGGAAAAGTGGCGGACGACGGGGGGAAAAGGGAGGCTCGCGGCCCTCGCGCCAATCCCCTGCATCAGATAGAAGTCGATGATCTTCGTCGCGACCGGCTGCTCGCGGCCCTGACGCTGATTATCGGTGCCGCATTTTGTCTCGGTCTTCCCTTCGCGCTTCAGGCGGGCGCAGAGTTTTTCCTGCCTCTGACCGCAGCGATCGTGATCGCGATCGCGCTCGTTCCGGTGCTCGAGTGGCTCGAGCGGCGCGGCGTGCCCTCGGGGCTTGCATCCTTTCTGTCGCTTGCGGCCTTCCTGCTCGGGATCAACGCGGCGCTCGCGATCATCGTCGTGCCCGCGACCGGCTGGTTCACGCGGCTCCCCGAATCGATTCCCCGTATCCAGAGCAATCTCGCGCCGCTGATCGACTTTTATTCCACCTTACAGAAATTTGTCGACCGGACGCTCGCTTCGGTGGCGTCAGGCAGCGAGGCGACCGCACAAGCGATGGCGGCAACCGCGCCGACCTCGGTCGTCGATTATTTCATCTCGGCGGCGCCTTCCGCGGCGATCCAGCTCTTCTTCGCGGTCCTTGTCGTCTTCTTCTTCCTCGCGGGCTGGACGAGGCTGCGCAATGCGACGATCCGCCGCCGCGGCAGCTTTGACGGTGCAATGCAGACCGCGCGGGTCATACAGAATGTCGTCGATGCGACCGCCGATTATCTGGCGACCATCTCGATGATCAACGCCGTTCTCGGGCTCATCGTCGCGCTCTTGCTGTGGGCGCTTGGCATGCCGTCGCCCTTCATGTGGGGCGGTATCGTCGCGATTTGCAATTTCGTGCCGTATCTGGGGCCGATTGTGGCCGCGATCCTGCTCGCGCTTGGCGGACTCATGACATTCGACGCGGTCGGATTTGCGCTGCTGCCCGCCCTGATCTTCATCGGCGTCCACCTCGTCGAGGCGAATCTGATCACGCCGCTCGTGCTCGGCAGAAGGCTTACCGTCAACCCGCTGCTGATTCTCGTGTCGCTGAGCTTTTGGGGCTGGGTGTGGGGAACCCCCGGGGCGCTCCTTGCCGTGCCGCTGCTGCTCATTCTCCAGACAATATTGCATTCGACCGGAACGCCCGATTTCGCCGGATTCCTGTTCGAGCGCGGGACGCTGACCACCGTCGATGAGATGCGCGCGCGTTTAAATCGCGACGAGACCCAAAGCGACGGTTGACAGGTCGCGACGCGGCGCATATTGGCGCGGCTCCCGAGCACACGCGGGTGTAGCTCAGTTGGTTAGAGTGCCGGCCTGTCACGCCGGAGGTCGCGGGTTCGAGCCCCGTCACTCGCGCCATTTCCTGTCCTTCTGGACGAAATGGCCACCGTAGCTTGGGAGTTCATGTCATCGCGAGGCAAGGGCCGGCGGGCGCGGATTCTTAGCCGCGCCAGCGCCCCAGCTCCATCCAGCGCAGCAAGGGCTTCAGCGGCAGGATCCAGACGATACCCGCGGCGAGGTAGAAGATCGCCTGGACGAGAATCGGCCAGCCGCCGACCCACGGGGACAGGCTGACGATGACGGCGGCCCAGACTGTGATCAGCAGCAAGATCAGAAAGATGCCCGCGGGCTTGCGCCAGCTTGGTTGCTGAGGACTGGCGGGCTCTTCACTCACAAGCGGTCTCCACAGACGATCAATTCCTGCTCGGTCAGCACGGCGTCGAGCCGCGCATCGGTCGATTCGGCGGGTATGGCATCGACTTCCTGAACCGACCAGCCGACACCGATACGAATGATCTGGGGATGCGCCGCGAAATAGCGGTCATAATGCCCCCCACCCTGGCCGAGACGGCCCCCGGTCCGGTCAAAGCCGAGAAGCGGACAGAAAATGAGCGCCGGCTCGACAGGGCGTCCCTCGTCAGCAGGCTGATGCGTGCTCCACGGCCCCTTCGCCAGCGCCTCGCCCGGCGCCCAATGCCGGAAATCCATGGTCTCGCTGCGCTCGCGGTGGAAGGGAAGGACGAGGGAATAGCCTGCGAGCGCCGGGAGGATATCGGGCTCGTCGCCCCAGGCAACATAGGCTGCGACCGGTTCGCGTCCCGCGATGAGGTCGGCGAGCGACTGGGGGAGGGTGCGGAAGGCAGCGAGGCGTGCCATGCCATCCAGATTTGCAGTAAAATGCCGGCGGCGAAAGCGGAGCCGCTCACGCAGGGCCTGCTTTTGCCGGACCGCCTCGAGGGAGATGTCGGTCATCGCCGTTCCTGGCTCTTTCTATCGGCGGGTTGGCGGGACCGCCGTGGTCGTTTGCCGGAAAATCCTCTGACGCCAGTAACGTCAGGTGGGGGCCATATACGTCGGGCCAGGGCCCGGGCAGGGACAGCTCCCTTGGATGATGTATCGCCTCAGGGATATTCGCAGCGGCTCGTGCCGGGCAGTGCCCGCCGCACCCTATTTAGGGACGCGTGGTCAGCGTCTCAAGGGATTTGCTCGACTTTCGTTGCGAGCGCCTCGATCCAGTCCGCAATCTCGATCAGCGCGCGGTCGTGACGGCTCGAGGGCGGGGCGGGGACGACCGGCGCGCCCTGGCGCAGCTTTTCGAGTTCGGCAAGCGCGGCCGCCTCGCGTTCGGCAGCAGCGCGCGCTTCGGCCAGCGCCTCCTTCTCACGTAGCTGTGCGGCCTTAAGTTCATCCTTCGCTGCCGTCTCGCGGCTTTCGGCAAGCGCGACAGCAGCGCGAAGCGAATCGGTCTGGGGCGCCGCTTGTTCGACCTTTCCGCGCGCCTCCTGCGTTTCGTCGGCGAGCATGAGCGCCGCAAAGAGAAGCTGGCGAACCTCGGTGCCGCCCTGAATGCTGCGCGCCTTCTCGTCGATGACGGCAGCGAGCTGGCGAAGCCGATCCTCCTGCCCGTCGGCGCAATGAACGTCATAGGCGCGTCCGGCAATGCTGAGGCGAACGTCAGCCATGCTTCGCCTCCGCGATCAGCCGGTCGAGTTCGCCGATCACTGCTGCGACCTCGGCCTTCAACGTAGAGGATTCCGGAGGTGAGGCTGGTGCCAAGGGGGCAGGCCGCGCGGCCCGCTCGGCGAGCGCCTTCTCGATCCGGCTCAGCGCCCGTTCGATGCGGCCGATGGCGAGGCTGGATTCGTCGAGATCGAGTTCCATGGGCGAAGACGTAGCAGCGCCGCCCGGCGGGCGCAATTGCCGAGGCCGGGCCGGACAAGGCAATCGCCCCGTGCCAGCGGTCATTTGGCCTGGCCGTGCTGAACTGACCCAGGGGATGCTTCGCACAGGGTTGGGGCATCTAATGGCGGACACTGCGCCCCGACTGCGGAACGCGGTTGGGGCGCGAAACCAGCTTTTTGCGGGATTTCTTGCCGTGGGCGGTTGACTCCTGCCCGCCGCGCCGCAAAGGGCAATCGCGCACGCCAGCCCAGCCATTTCCGGGGGACGAATGACACTGCCCGAACGCCAGCTCGCCAACGCCATCCGCGCGCTTGCGATGGATGCCGTACAAGCCGCCAACAGCGGTCATCCCGGGATGCCCATGGGCATGGCCGACGTCGCGACCGTGCTCTATTCCGACTATCTGAAGTACGATCCCGCCGACCCGGCGTGGCCCGATCGCGACCGATTCGTTCTGTCGGCAGGGCATGGCTCGATGCTTGCGTATGCGACCCTGCACCTTGCAGGCTATGCGCACCCCACGATCGAAGAAATCCGCAGCTTCCGGCAGATCGGCAGTCCCTGCGCGGGGCATCCTGAGAATTTCGAGCTCGCCGGCGTTGAAACGACGACCGGGCCGCTGGGGCAGGGGCTCGCGACCGCAGTCGGCATGGCGATGGCCGAGCGGCACCTTAACGCGATCTATGGCGACGCGCTGGTCGATCATCGCACCTTTGTGATCGCGGGCGACGGCTGCTTGATGGAAGGGATCAACCATGAGGCTATCGGCCTCGCGGGGCATCTGCAACTTTCGCGGCTGGTCGTACTGTGGGACGACAACAAGATCACGATCGACGGGTCGACAGACCTCTCGACCAGCGAGGACGTCAAGGCGCGCTACGCGGCGACCGGTTGGCACGTCGAGGCATGCGACGGGCACGACCCCGCCGATATCCGCCGGGCGATCGACGCTGCGCTTGCTGACCCGCGGCCGTCGCTGATCGCGTGCAAGACGATCATTGGCTTTGGGGCGCCGAACAAGCAGGGCACGTCAGCGACGCACGGCGCAGCGCTCGGCACCGAGGAAGTGGCGGCAGCGCGCGAGACGCTCGGCTGGAGCGCCGAGCCCTTCGTGATCCCTGGCGATATTGCGGCCGCCTGGAAAGGCTTCGGGGACAGGGGCAAGGCACTCCATGCCGCTTGGAAGGACCGCCTTGCAACGAGCGAAAAGAAAAAGGATTTTGAGGCGCGCATTGCAGGCAAAGTGACGCCTGGGTCGGCCTTCAACGCCTATCTCGACGGGCTCGTCGCCGAGCCGCCGAAGGTGGCGACCCGCAAGGCGTCGGAAAATACGCTGAGCGCTCTCACCGCCGATATTGCAGCGCTCGTGGGGGGAAGCGCTGACCTTACAGGTTCGAACAATACCAAAACATCATCGACCAAACCGTTAACCAGAAACGATTATTCTGGCCGATATATCTATTATGGTATTCGCGAGTTCGGCATGGCCGCGGCGATGAACGGCATGGCCCTGCACGGCGGCATCATCCCTTATGGCGGGACATTTCTGGTCTTTTCCGACTATTGCCGCGGCGCGATCCGCTTGTCGGCGCTTCAGCGCCAGCGCGTCATCTATGTGATGACGCACGACAGCATCGGACTGGGCGAGGATGGGCCCACGCACCAGCCGATCGAGCATCTCCAGTCGCTGCGCGCGATGCCGAACCTCCTCGTCATGCGTCCGGCCGATGCGGTCGAGACTGCCGAATGCTGGGCGCTCGCGCTGGCCCAGGAGGATCGTCCGACCCTGCTCGCGCTCACCCGCCAGAATCTGCCGCCATTGCGTCATGACGTCACGGAAAATCTTTGTGCAAGAGGCGCATATCGTATCCGCGATGCCAAGGCCGAGCGCAAGGTGGTGCTGGCTGCAACCGGTTCTGAGGTGTCGCTCGCGATCGAGGTCGCCGAAAAGCTCGAGGCGGCAGGCCAGGGCGCCGACGTCGTCTCGATGGTATCGTGCGAGCTGTTCGACGAGCAGGGCGCGGCTTATCAGGCCGATATCCTGCCCGAGGATGCGCTGATCGTGTCGATCGAGGCCGGCACCACCTTCGGGTGGGAACGTTATACCGGACGCCGCGGCCTGCGCTTTGGCATCGACAGCTTCGGGGCTTCGGCGCCGATTGAAGACCTATTCAGGCATTTCGGCCTTACCGCCGATGCTATCGCTCCCCAAATCCTGAACCGGCTGGGGCAATAAGAACCCGCCGCTCCCACGCAGAAAGGACGTTTCGTCATGGCAGTGAAAGTCGCAATCAACGGTTTCGGACGCATCGGACGCCTCGTCGCGCGCGCCATTCTGGAACGCCCCGATTGCGGGCTTGAACTTGTCGCGATCAACGATCTTGCCGACGCGAAGGCCAATGCGCTTCTCTTCAAGCGCGACAGCGTTCACGGCCCCTTCCCGGGTGAGGTGACGGCCGAGGGCGACCAGATGTTCGTCAATGGCAAGGCAATCCGCGTTACCAAGGAACGCGATCCTGCAAACCTGCCGCACGGCGAGTTGGGGATCGACATCGCGCTTGAATGCACCGGCTTCTTCACCGACGCCGAAAGCGCCGGCAAGCACCTCGCCGCAGGCGCGAAGCGCGTCCTCATCTCGGCTCCTGCAAAGGGCGTCGACCAGACCATTGTGTACGGCGTAAATCACGACAAGCTCACCGCCGATCACAAGATCGTCTCGAACGCGAGCTGCACCACCAACTGTCTTGCGCCGGTCGCCAAGGTGCTCAACGACACGCTCGGAATCGAGCGGGGTCTCATGACGACGGTGCATGCCTACACGAACGACCAGAAGATCCTCGACCAGATCCACAGCGACATGCGCCGTGCACGCGCTGCCGGCATGTCGATCATCCCGACCACGACAGGTGCGGCGCGCGCGGTCGGCGAAGTGCTCCCGGAACTGAAGGGCAAGCTCGACGGGTCGGCGATCCGCGTCCCCACGCCGAACGTGAGCCTCGTCGACCTCACTTTCACGCCGAAGCGCGACACGAGCGTCGAGGAAGTCAACAAGATCCTCAAGGAGGCGTCGGAAGGCGCGCTGAAGGGCGTACTGGCCTATTCGGACGAGCCGCTCGTCTCGATCGACTATAATCATTGCCCCGCGAGCTCGACCGTCGACAGCCTCGAAACCGCGGTGCTCGAAGGCAAGCTGGTCCGCGTCGTCAGCTGGTACGACAATGAATGGGGATTCTCGAACCGCATGGTCGACACCGCGACCGTGATCGCAGGGCTGCTCTGATCATATTTCCCGCTCAGGCTGAGCTTGTCGAAGCCTGGGCGGGGCAATCCTTCGGCAGGTTCAGAAGTGGGCGGAGTATAGCAATGGGTAGCTTCAAGACCCTCGACGATATCGGCGACGTCACCGGCAAGAAGGTGTTGGTCCGCGTCGACCTCAACGTCCCGATGTCCGATGGCGCGGTCGCCGACGACACGCGAATTCGCGCGGCGATGCCGACCATCCGCGAACTGTCGGACAAGGGCGCCATCGTCCTCTTGCTCGCCCATTTCGGGCGGCCCAAGGGCGCCAAGAACCCCACCCAATCCTTGAGCCTTGTGATTGACGGCGTCGCCGATGTGCTCGGCCATTCGGTGATGTTCATTCCCGATTGCATCGGCGACGGCGCCAAGGCGGGAGTGGCTGTGCTCGCCGGGGGCGACGTTGCGGTCCTTGAGAATACGCGCTTCCATCCGGGCGAGGAAAAGAACGATCCGGCCTTTGCCGATGCGCTTGCCGAAGTGGGCGACCTCTACGTCAACGATGCCTTTTCGGCCGCACACCGCGCACATGGCTCGACCGAAGGCATTGCGCACCGGCTGCCCGCCTTTGCGGGGCGTGCGATGGAGGCCGAGCTCAAGGCGCTCGATGCGGCGCTCGGCAATCCCGCGCATCCCGTCGCTGCCGTGGTCGGCGGCGCCAAGGTCTCGACCAAGATCGACGTGCTCCAAAATCTCGTCGGCCAGGTCGACCATCTGATCATCGGCGGCGGAATGGCGAACACCTTTCTTGCAGCCCGCGGCGTCGATGTCGGAAAATCGCTGTGCGAGCATGATCTGGTTGAGACCGCGAATGCGATCTTCGACGCCGCCGACAAGGCCGGCTGCACCATTCATCTGCCCTATGACGTGGTCGTCGCGAAGGAATTCGCGCCCAACCCGCCAACGCGCACCGTCAACGTCCACGAGGTCGCCGCCGACGAGATGATCCTCGATGTCGGCCCGGCAGCGGTCGAGGCGCTCGCCGATGTGCTCAAAAATTGCCGCACGCTGGTGTGGAACGGCCCGCTCGGCGCCTTCGAGACACCGCCTTTCGACGCGGCGACGGTTGCGCTTGCCAAGACGGCCGCGGCGCTGACCCGCGAGGGGTCGCTGATTTCGGTCGCAGGCGGCGGCGATACCGTCGCCGCGCTTCACCATGCCGGCGTGGCGGACGATTTCACCTTTGTCTCGACCGCCGGCGGCGCCTTCCTCGAATGGATGGAAGGCAAACCGTTGCCGGGCGTCGACGCGCTGAAAGCATAGAGTTTTCGCGCCATTGCATCCTGCGTGCGGGACAGCTATGCGCGCCGCGACATACGTATGCAAACAACCGGAGATCTTATGACCACCGCCAATGCCGCCATGCTCGACCAGATCAAATCGGGCCAGGGTTTCATCGCCGCGCTCGACCAGAGCGGCGGTTCGACGCCCAAGGCATTGAAAGGCTATGGCATCGGCGAGGACGCCTTTTCGAATGACGAGGAGATGTTCGGCCTGATCCACGCGATGCGCAGCCGTATCGTCACTGCGCCCTGCTTCAATGGCGAGAAGGTCATCGGCGCGATCCTCTTCGAACGCACGATGGACGGCGAGGCCGGGGGCAAGCCCGTGCCGGCGCTCCTGTGGGATCGCGGCGTGGTGCCCTTCCTGAAGGTCGACAAGGGACTGGAGGCGGAGGCCGACGGTGTTCAATTGATGAAGCCGATGCCCGATCTCGATGCGCTGTGCGATCGGGCGGTCGCGAAGGGCGTGTTCGGTACCAAGATGCGCAGCGTCATCAACCTCGCCAATCCGGCGGGGGTCAAGGCGACCGTCGAGCAGCAGTTCGCTGAAGCCAGGCGCATCGCCGCGCACGGCCTCGTCCCGATCATCGAGCCCGAGATCAACATCAAGAGCCCCGAGCGCGACGCTGCCGACCGGCTGCTGCTGAAGGAAACGCTCGCGGCGCTTGACGCTTGGGAGGGCGCGCCGGTGATGCTGAAGCTGTCGCTCCCGACCGAGGCAGGCCTGTTCCAGCCGCTGGTCGATCACCCCAAGGTACTGCGCGTGGTCGCGCTGTCGGGGGGCTTCTCGCGCCCCGAGGCGTGCATTGAACTGGCGAAGAACCCTGGCATCATCGCGAGCTTCAGCCGCGCCTTGCTCGAGGATTTGCGCGTGTCGATGAGCGACGAGGAATTCAACGCCTCGCTCGCTGGCGCGATCGACGAGATTCACGCCGCCTCGGTGGCCTGATGGCGAGCGGCTGGGAAGCCGTCGACGACTATATCGCCGAAAAGCTCCTCGGCGAGGATGAGGCGCTGTCCGCGGCGCTCGCGAACAACAAGGCGCAAGGCTTGCCCCCGATTGATGTATCGGCGGCCCAAGGCAAGATGCTGTCATTGCTCGCGAAGGCAGTGGGCGCGCGCGATATTCTCGAGATCGGGACGCTTGGCGGCTATTCGACGATCTGGCTTGCGCGGGCGCTGCCCGAGGGCGGAACCCTGGTCACGCTGGAGATCGATCGCAAGCATGCGCAGACCGCGCGCCTCAATCTGGAGCGCGCGGGCGTATCGGACAAGGTCGAGATCCGGGTCGGCCCCGCAAGGGAGAGCCTTGCTGCGATGAGCGGCGAGAAGTCCTTCGATTTCGTTTTCATCGATGCCGACAAGCACAGCAATGCCCATTATGCGGCCGAGGCGATCCGCTTGGGGCGCAGCGGTACGGTCATTGTCGTCGACAATGTCGTGCGCGAGGGCGGGGTGCTCGAGGCGAATAGCGGCGATCCGCGCATCGATGGCACGCGCGCGCTTTTCGACATGCTGAGCGCCGAGCCGCGCCTCGAGGCGACCGCGGTGCAGACCGTCGGGGCCAAGAAATGGGACGGGTTCGTGCTGGCGCGGGTGCGTTAAGCGGGTCCGCCGCTCTCACCGGGCGCGTCGAGGCTTTAAGCTTTCTTGAGCAAGCAGGCACCCGCGCCTGTCTGAAGGCGAAGCCGTCAAAGCCCGCCGTCGAAACGAAAGGAAAAGCGGTAATCCTCAGGCCCGATCGGCCGATCAACCATTTTTTGGGGTGTGACGCCTTCAAGCAGGAACGTGCCGTCCGCGAGCGGGACCCGCTTCCCCAGAATCGCCTCGAATGGCTGCGCCCGGTTGCCAGGTCGGATCCACAGCATCTTGAGCCGCACCTCTCCTGCCCAGATGCAGCGGACATCGACGGGGCAGCGGCTGTCTTCGAGTATCTCTACCGGCTCGATCACCGGGCCGTCGGCATAGGCGCGTTGACCGAGCGCGACGCTGGAGGCGTCGGGAAGCGGCGGTGTATCAGACGAGGCGGACCCGCTTGCGGCGCAGGCGGAGAGGGCGAGGGGGGCGATCAGCGACAGGGCGGCGGAGCAGGGCATTTTCTGCATTTGCCCGGGCATGGCGGCGTGGCTATGAACCCGCCATGACCACAGCGAATTGCCAACTCTATCTGATCTCGCCGCTCGACGTCGGGGGCGATTTTCCGGCACGGCTCGAAGAAGCGCTTTCCGCCGCTCCTGTCGCGGCCTTCCAGTTTCGCGTCAAGGACGTGGACCAGCATGAAGCCGCGCGCCTCGCCGCGCCGCTGCAGGCGATCTGCGCGGCGCACGACACCGCGTTCATCGTCAACGACGATATGGCGCTTGCGAAGCGCTTGCGCGCCGACGGCGTGCATCTGGGGCAGGGCGATGGCGACCCCAGGGAGGCGCGGCGTCTGCTGGGGCCCGACGTCCAGATCGGTGTAACCTGTCATGCCAGCCGCCACCTTGCGATGGAGGCGGGGGAGGCGGGGGCCGACTATGTCGCTTTTGGCGCTTTCTTTCCGACCACCACCAAAGCCGTCGAGCATCGCGCCGATCCGGAAATCCTGCGCTGGTGGCAGGGCCTGTTCGAACTTCCTTGCGTCGCGATCGGCGGGATCACGCCCGCCAATGCCAGGGAGCTGATCGACGCCGGGGCTGATTTTCTCGCGGTCTCGGGCGCGGTCTGGAACGACAAGGACGGGCCAGCGGCAGCCATGCGCGCTTTCGCCGCTCTGCTCGAGGGTCAGGGGGCGGGATAGTCGCGCTCAGGGGCGTCGCTGTCCTTATCTCGCCGTCGTTCGTCCTTGCGCCAACCGAACAGGCCCGCGCAAGGCGTCGCGCGCCGCGGGCTTTTTGGCGCCGTCCGGCGCGGGGGGCGAAGCTGATCGCTATAATCGATGCTCATCATGCGCGCCGCTATGACAGCTGCGTGCAAGGCAAGATTGGATCGATGCGACAAATCGGCTTCAGTTCGTCGCCTTTTCGCTTGCGCAATGCGCTTCGCGGCGCAACAGCATGGCGTCGGGGAGACATTTTATGACAACGAGGGACCAATCCGCCATGGAACGGCGCGAACTCACGCTGCGGGGGATCATCCTTGGCGGGCTGATCACTCTCCTGTTCACGGCTGCAAATGTCTATCTCGGCCTCAAGGTCGGCCTTACCTTCGCGACGTCGATTCCCGCGGCGGTTATCTCGATGGCCCTGCTGCGTTTTCTGACGGGTTCGACAATCCTTGAAAATAATATCGTCCAGACGATCGCCAGCGCGGCAGGGACGCTCGCGGCGATTATCTTTGTCCTGCCGGGCCTCGTGATTGTCGGGTGGTGGCAAGGCTTCCCCTATTGGACGACCGCCGCCGTCTGCTTCATCGGCGGGACGCTTGGCGTGATGTTCTCCGTGCCGCTGCGCCGCGCGCTCGTGGCGGGATCGGACCTGCCTTATCCCGAAGGCGTTGCCGCCGCGGAAGTGCTGAAGGTCGGCTCGCGAGCCGGGGACGGTGCTGACGAGAATCAGCGCGGGTTGCGCACGATCATCTTGGGCTCGGTCATTGCGGCGGGTTTCTCGCTGCTCGGGGCGATGAAGGTCGCCGCGAGCGAGGTCGGCAAGAATTTCAAGCTCGGCGCAGGTGCGAGCGGGGTCAGCGCCAGCCTGTCGCTCGCGCTGATCGGTGTGGGTCATCTGGTCGGACTTTCTGTGGGCATTGCGATGTTCGTCGGCATGCTGATCGCCTGGGGCGGCCTGATGCCAGCGCTCACTGCGGCCCAGGGCGCAGCGGGGCCGGTCGACGAGGTCGTCGGAGCGGTCTTCTCGCAGCAGGTGCGCTTTATCGGTGCTGGAACAATCGGCGTCGCGGCGCTGTGGACCCTCCTCAAGATCGTCGGACCGATCGTCAAGGGTATCCAGGGTTCGATCGCCTCGTCGCGGGCGCGCGGGCACGGCGAGGTCGTCGAACTTGGAGAACGCGACCTGTCGTTCGGCATCGTCGCCGGCACGATTTTCGGCTCGCTGATCCCGATCGCCGGACTGCTCTGGTTCTTCGCCCAAGGCGGGCCGATCGCGCAAAATCCGCTGGGCGTGATTCTCGCAACCCTCGTTTTCGTTCTCATCATGGGCGCCATCATCGCCGCTGTCACGGGCTATATGGCCGGCCTGATCGGCGCGTCGAACAGCCCGGTTTCGGGCGTGGGCATCCTCGCCGTGATCGCTGCCTCGCTGATGCTGCTCCTTTTCTTCGGCCGCAATCAGGGCGAGGCCGGCACGGCAGCGCTTGTCGCCTATGCACTCTTCACCACCGCGATTGTCTTTTCGATCGCCACCATCTCGAACGACAATCTCCAGGATCTGAAGACCGGCCAGCTCGTCGGCGCAACGCCCTGGAAGCAGCAATTCGCGCTGGTCATCGGCGTCGCATTCGGATCGCTGATCATTCCGCCAGTGCTCGACCTTCTCAATCAGGCGTTCGGCTTTGCGGGCGCCGCCGGGGCGGGGCCGGACGCGCTTCCCGCGCCGCAAGCGGCGCTGATCAGTGCACTTGCCAAGGGGGTGCTCGGCGGCGATCTGCGGTGGGATCTCATCGGCTACGGCGCCTTGATCGGTGTTGCCGTGATTGCGCTTGACGAGATTCTCGGACGCCTTGGCAAGATGCGGGTTCCGCCGCTCGGCGTCGGGATGGGCATCTATCTGCCGATGTCGCTGACCCTCCTGATTCCGATCGGCGCACTCATTGGCCATTTCTGGGAAAAGCGCGCCGCGTTGAGCCGCAAACCGGAATTCTACAGCCGCATGGGCGTGCTGCTCGCGACAGGGTTCATCGTCGGCGAAAGCCTGTTCGGCGTGCTCTTTGCCGGCTTGGTCGCAGGATCGGGACGCGATGCGCCGCTTGCCCTCGTGGGCGCGAATTTCGAGCCGGCCGCGATCGGCGTCGGCGTGCTCCTCTTCGCGGGCGCGATTGCCTACGCCTACCGCCGGACGCGGGCCATGGCCGACGGCGCGGCCTAAGTCGCTTGCCCTTACGCGCGTCCGCGGCTAAGGGCGCGCTCCTGTGACCGGTGCACGCGCGTGTGCCGGCGGCTCTTTCCATCCTTGTTGAAGCGAGTGTGCGCGATGAAGATCACCGGCGTTGAAATCCGTCCCGGCAATATTATCGAGTATGAAGGTGGCATCTGGAAAGTCACCAAGATCCAGCACACCCAGCCGGGCAAGGGCGGGGCCTATATGCAGGTCGAGGCCAAGAACCTCATCGACGGGCGCAAGCTCAACAATCGCTTCCGCAGCGCCGACACGGTGGAGAAGGTTCGGCTCGACACCAAGGATTTCCAGTTCCTCTATGCCGAGGGCGATGATCTCGTCTTCATGGACAAGGACACGTTCGAACAGATCAACATCGCGAAGGAAGTCGTCGGCGAGGCGCACGAATTCCTGCAGGACGGCATGGATGTCGTGCTCGAGCTCTGGGAGGAGCGTCCGATCTCGGTCGAACTGCCCGAACAGATCGAGGCGACGATTGTCGAGGCTGACGCGGTGGTGAAGGGCCAGACAGCGTCTTCCTCCTACAAGCCTGCCATTCTTGACAATGGCGTGCGCGTCATGGTGCCGCCGCATATCACGAGCGGCACCCGCATCGTGGTCAATGTCTATGACCGCGAATATGTGCGGCGCGCCGACTGAATAATGTCGCTCCACCGAAAGCTGGGGCCGCGATCATTTTAGAGTGCCGACAGCGATTCTGGGCTTGCGCGCAGGACGACATGTTGGAGGAAAAAAGCAATGGCCATTTCCGGCATCATCACCGTCATGGAACGCGCCGCCCGCAAGGCTGGCACCAAGCTTCGCCGCGATTTTGGCGAGATCGAGCATCTTCAGGTCTCGCAAAAAGGCCCGGCCGACTTTGTGTCGAAGGCCGACCAGGCCGCCGAGCGCACCCTTTATGACGAGCTCAGCCACGCCCGCCCGGGCTGGGGTTTCCTGATGGAGGAAGCGGGCGAAATCGCGGGTGAAGACGGCAAGCCGCGCTTCATCATCGACCCGCTCGACGGCACGTCGAACTTTCTTCACGCGATTCCGCAATTTGCGATCTCGATCGCGGTGCAGGAGCCGAAGCTCGGGGGAGGCTGGGGCGATATTACCGCAGCGCTCGTCTATCAGCCGGTGACCGACGAAAGCTATTGGGCCGAGCGCGGCCGCGGCGCGTGGCTGCACGATCGCCGCCTGCGCGTCGCCTCGCGCCGCCATCTTCATGAATGCCTGATCGCGACGGGCATCCCCTTCATGGGGCACGGCGATATGGCACAGTGGAGCCGCATTTTCGGCGCGGTGGCGCCCGAAGTGGCCGGCATTCGCCGCTTCGGGGCGGCGAGCCTTGATCTTGCATGGGTCGCCGCAGGCCGCTTCGATGGTTTCTGGGAGAGCGATCTCAACGTCTGGGACGTTGCCGCCGGCATGCTGCTGGTGCGCGAGGCGGGCGGCTTCGTCAGTGATTTTCGCGGCGGCGATCGCGCAGTCGAGCGCCGCGAATTCATCGCAGGCAGCGGCGCGGTCCATTCCAAGCTGCAAAAGCTGGTCGCCGGCGCCTTGCGCGGCGCCTGACCCGGCGAGGCAGCCCGGGGAAGGACCGCGGGCCTTCCTATTTCTCGAAGATGTGCTCGCGAAACGAATCCATCAGCGATCCCCATGTATTGAGCGTCTCGCCGACATTCTCGCGTGGGATCCCCGCGAAATCGAGATCGACGTCCATCTCGAGCACCGGGTCGCCCTCGTCATCCTTGTAGGCGCGGGCGAAGCGCTTGGTCTTGTTCCACTCGTTGAAACGCTCAAGGTCGAGATTCTTCGCGTCGCTGAACCCCATATAATATTGGAGCGTCTTGCATTTCCGATTGTCGGTGCAATTCATGAAGATGACGAGGAACTGCACATTGTTCCGGGCGCTCTCGATATAGGGGTCCTTGCCGTCTTCCAGGACAAGCCTCGCGGGCCAGCCGCGCGACTCGAGGATCGTCTTGATCGCCGCCGGATTTTGGGCACTGACGAGTTCGGCCTGCGCAGGAGTCGCGGCCAGCCCCGTGGCAGCGATTAGGGCGAGAGCCGCCCCGAGCATCGATTTCGGCATGAAAACTCCCCATTCACGGCCAGGCGCTGGCTGCCTGGCTTCTCGACCCCGGCGGCACGCGTAACACAGCGGCAGCATCCGCCGCCAGCCGCTCTTGAGCATTTGTCAGCAGCGCCCGCATTTTCCTGCCTCCAATGCTTGCGAGCCGCGGCGTGCTGGCCTAAAGCGCCCGCACAAATGGGTGGCCCACACCCGAAAACATGACTGCGAGCTCCCATGGTCGACCTGACGCAATATCTGCCAATCCTGATTTTCCTGGCCATCGCGCTCGGATTGTCGGCGGCCTTCGTCTTCTTGCCGATGGGGGTTGCCCGCCTCACTGGCGCGCACAAGCCCGACCCGGCCAAGCTGACCGAGTATGAATGCGGTTTTCCCGCCTTTGAAGACGCCCGCAGTCAGTTCGACGTGCGATTCTATCTGGTCGCCATTTTGTTCATCATCTTCGACCTCGAGGCCGCCTTCCTCTTCCCCTGGGCCGTCAGCCTGGAGGAAATTGGCTGGGCAGGCTGGGCGACGATGATGGTCTTTCTCGCCGAGCTTTCGGTCGGCCTTGTGTACGCGTGGAAAAAAGGCGCGTTGGATTGGGAATGAGCAGCGCAACGATCCTGAGCTCCGGCCAGATGCCGGTCGCCCCTGGCACCAACCCCGACCAGGGCTTCTTCGACGATCTCAATGCCGAGGTCGGCGACAAGGGTTTCCTTGTCACCTCGACCGAAGATCTGTTCAACTGGGCGCGCACGGGCTCTTTGTGGTGGATGACCTTCGGCCTGGCCTGCTGCGCGGTCGAGATGATCCACGTCAATATGCCGCGCTACGACATGGAGCGTTTCGGCGCTGCGCCGCGCGCCTCTCCGCGCCAGTCGGACGTAATGATTGTCGCGGGCACGCTGTGCAACAAGATGGCGCCCGCGCTGCGCCGGGTTTACGACCAGATGTCGAACCCCAAATATGTCATCTCGATGGGCAGCTGCGCGAACGGCGGCGGTTATTATCACTACAGCTATTCGGTGGTTCGCGGCTGCGACCGCATTGTACCGGTGGACATTTATGTCCCCGGCTGCCCGCCGACTGCTGAAGCCTTGCTCTATGGCGTTATGCAATTGCAGCGGAAGATCCGCCGCGTCGGGACGATTGAACGCTGATGACACATCCCGCTCCCCTCGTTGCGCCGCGCGAGAATCTCGCTGCCGCGCTGGAAAAGCTGCTCGGCAAGGATCTGCTCGCGCATGTGCGGGCGGTCGACGAAGACAGCATCACCGTAACCCGGGAGGCGATCGCCGGCGTGATGCTGCAGCTTCGCGATGCGCTCGAATATCAGCAGCTCATGGAGATGGCCGGGGTCGATTATCCGGACCGCCCCGAGCGTTTCGAAGTGGTCTATCACCTGCTCAGCGTCACCAGGAATCACCGGCTGCGCGTGCGCGTCGCGACCGATGAGGCGACGCCTGTGCCCTCGGTGGTGCCGGTGTGGCCAAATGCGGGATGGCTCGAGCGCGAGGTGTTCGACATGTATGGGGTGCTCTTTAGCGGCAATCCCGACCTTCGCCGCATTCTCACCGACTATGGCTTCGAGGGCCATCCGCAGCGCAAGGATTTTCCGCTCACCGGCTATACTGAGCTGCGCTATTCCGAAGAGGACAAGCGCGTCGTCTATGAGCCGGTGCGATTGGCGCAGGACTTTCGCAATTTCGACTTCCTCTCGCCGTGGGAAGGTGCGGATTACATCCTGCCTGGCGATGAGAAGGCCGGCGGGACGGGGGAGGCGCCTGGCAAGGGCGCGCCGAGCCCGATGACCGCCGATGCGGTAAAGAAGGCAGGCGAGGCAAAGGCCCCGCCGCCGCCGACCCCAAAGACGACCGATCGCGAAGCGCAAACAGGGGCGGGCAAGGGGGCGAACAAGGCGGCCGCCCGGCCGAGCAAGGACGGCGCGAAGGCAAAGCCCGCGGCGAAGTCCAAGACGCCGGCCACGGCAAAAGCCGAAAAGGGGTCCAGCAAGGCGCCTGCGAAACCGCGCAAGCCTAAAGGAGGCGACGCATGACCGGCTCTCCCCAGGTCAAGCATCACGGCAGCGACATGTTCGAGGGCTATCCCCTCGACACCGCCGACACCGCGGGCGACCAGGTCGTTACCAATTATACGATTAACTTCGGACCGCAGCACCCGGCGGCGCACGGCGTGCTGCGGATGGTGATGGAGCTCGACGGCGAAATCATCGAGCGCGTCGATCCGCACGTCGGGCTGCTTCACCGCGGCACCGAAAAGCTGATCGAATACAAGACCTACCTGCAGGCGCTGCCCTATTTCGACCGGCTCGATTATTGCTCGCCGCTTTGCATGGAGCACAGCTATGTCCTCGCGATCGAGAAGCTGCTCGATCTCGAAGTGCCCGCGCGCGCGCAATATCTGCGCACCCTGTTTGCCGAGCTGACGCGCATCTGCAATCACATGCTCAACATCGGGTCGCACGTGATGGACGTCGGCGCGATGACCCCGAACCTCTGGGTGTTCGAGCTGCGCGAGGATTGCCTCAACTTCTTCGAACGCATGTCGGGGGCGCGCATGCACCACGCCTGGTTCCGACCGGGCGGCGTACATCAGGACGTGCCTGAAAAGCTGCTCGTCGACATCGGTGAGTGGGTCGAGACGCGGCTGCCCAAATTGTTCGGCGACGCGATGAGCCTTGTCATCGACAACCGGATCTTCAAGCAGCGCAACGTCGACATTGCAACGGTGAGCAAGGAAGACGCGCTGGCGTGGGGCTTCTCGGGCCCGATGATCCGCGGTAGCGGCATCCCCTGGGACATCCGCAAGGCGCAGCCCTATGACGCTTATGCGGCGATGGAGTTCGACATTCCGGTCGGCACTAAGGGCGACTGCTACGACCGTTTCATGGTTCGCGTCCAGGAAGTCTATCAATCGGCGCGCATCATCAAGCAGTGCCTGCGCGACATGCCTTCAGGTCCCGTTGCGAGCCTCGACCGCAAGGTCGTGCCCCCCAAACGCGGCGAGATGAAGCAGTCGATGGAATCGCTCATTCATCACTTCAAGCTTTACACCGAGGGTTTCCACGTCCCGGCAGGCGAAGTCTATGTCGCGACCGAAAGCCCCAAGGGCGAGTTCGGCGTGTATCTGGTCAGCGACGGCACCAACAAGCCGTACCGCTGCAAAATCCGCCCGACGGCGTTTTCGCACCTGCAGGCGATGGACATGATGGCGAAGGGCCACATGCTCGCCGACACCACTGCAATCATCGGCGCGATCGACGTCGTTTTCGGAGAGTGTGACCGCTGATGGCCGACGCACCGCAAATCCCTGACGAGGCCGAAGTCCGCGCGCGCTGGGGCGCCTTTGCCTGGACGGCCGAAAATGCCGAGAAGGCCAAGCAGATCATCGCGCGCTACCCCGCGGGGCGTCAGCGTTCGGCCGTGATGCCGCTTCTCGATCTTGCCCAGCGGCAGGTCGGCGCCGAGACCAGCACCCAAGGCTGGCTGCCCGTCCCGGTGATCGAATATGTCGCAGCGCAGCTCGATATGCCCTACATCCGCGCCTTTGAGGTCGCGACCTTCTATACCATGTACAATCTCGCGCCGGTCGGCCGCTATCATGTGCAGGTCTGCGGCACGACGCCGTGCCTGCTCCGCGGGTCGGACGATGTGATGGCCGCGTGCAAGAACCGCGGCATGGTGAAGGGGCGGACCACGCCCGATGGCCTCTTCACGCTGTCCGAGGTCGAGTGCATGGGCAATTGCGCCAACGCGCCGATGGTCCAGATCAACGACGATAATTACGAAGATCTCGACTATGACAGCATGACGCGCATCCTCGACGATCTCGCCGCGGGCAAGGCGCCCAAGGCGGGCACGCAGAACCCGCAGCGTCACACGAGCGAGCCCGAAGGCGGCCCCACGACGCTCAAAGCGATGGTCGAGGCGAACCACGACTACCGGAAGGAATGGTGATGACCCAGAAGGATATCATCACGATTCTCGCGATTATCGGCGCGCTCGTCGTGCTCGGTTTCGTGCTGCGCGTGACCTTTGCGCTTCTCGGGCCGCTGCTGATCGTCGCGCTCGGCTATATTGCTTACACGATGCTCAAGAAGGGTGGGGGTCGCTGATGCTCGCCGACAAGGACCGGATTTTCACCAATCTCTACGGATTCCAGCCGTGGAACCTCAAATCCGCGCAGGCGCGCGGTGATTGGGACAAGACCAAGGATCTGATGAGCCGCGGCCAGGACGCGATCATCGAGGAGATCAAGGCATCGGGCCTGCGCGGCCGCGGGGGTGCGGGCTTTCCGACCGGCCTCAAATGGTCGTTCATGCCGAAGGAGCCGCGCGCCGACCGCCCGAGCTTCCTCGTGATCAACGCCGACGAATCCGAGCCGGGGTCGTGCAAGGACCGCGAAATTATCCGTCACGATCCGCACAAGCTCATCGAAGGCGCGTTGATTGCGGGCTATGCGATGCGCGCGCGCGCTGCCTACATCTACATTCGCGGCGAGTTCATCCGCGAGGCCGAAACATTGTTCGCCGCGGTGCAGGAGGCCTATGATGCGGGCCTGCTCGGCAAGAATGCGGCGAAGTCGGGCTATGATTTCGACGTCTTCGTCCACCGCGGCGCCGGCGCCTATATTTGCGGCGAAGAAACCGCGATGATCGAGAGCCTCGAGGGCAAAAAGGGGCAGCCGCGCCTGAAGCCGCCGTTCCCGGCGGGCGCGGGCCTCTACGGCTGCCCGACGACCGTGAACAATGTCGAGAGCATCGCGGTTGTCCCGACGATCCTCCGGCGCGGCGCTGTCTGGTTCTCCAGCTTCGGGCGCGAGAACAACAAGGGCACCAAGCTCTTCCAGATCAGCGGCCATGTAAACAAGCCGTGCGTCGTCGAGGAGGAGATGGGCATCACTTTTCGCGAACTCATCGATACCCATTGCGGCGGTATCCGCGGCGGCTGGGACAATCTGCTCGCCGTGATCCCCGGCGGCTCGTCGGTCCCGCTGGTTCCGGCGGCCCAGATCATGGACGCGCCGATGGATTTCGACGGCCTCAAGGATTTGGGTTCGGGCCTCGGTACTGCCGCCGCGATCGTGATGGACAAGTCGACCGACGTCGTTCAGGCGATCAGCCGGATCAGCTATTTCTACAAGCATGAAAGCTGCGGCCAGTGTACGCCGTGCCGCGAAGGCACCGGCTGGATGTGGCGCGTGATGGAGCGGCTGCGCACCGGCGACGCCGACATCAGCGAGATCGACACCTTGTTCGACGTGACCAAGCAGGTTGAAGGGCACACCATCTGCGCGCTCGGCGACGCGGCCGCATGGCCGATCCAGGGCCTGATCCGTCACTTCCGCCCCGAAATCGAACGCCGCATCCGCGAGAATGGCGGCGCGTTGGAGGCCGCCGAATAATGCCGAAGGTTACCGTAGATGGCGTAGAACTCGACGTTCCGCAGGGCGCGACCGTCCTGCAGGCGTGCGAAATGGCGGGGAAGGAAATCCCGCGCTTCTGCTACCATGAACGCCTGTCGATCGCCGGCAACTGCCGTATGTGCCTCGTCGAAGTGTCGCCCGGCCCGCCCAAGCCGCAGGCGTCGTGCGCGCTGCCCGCCGCTGAAGGGCAAGTGATCAAGACCGACAGCCCGATGGTGAAGAAGGCGCGCGAAGGGGTGATGGAGTTTCTGCTCATCAACCATCCGCTCGATTGTCCGATCTGCGACCAGGGCGGCGAGTGCGATCTGCAGGACCAGTCGATCGCCTATGGCCGCGGCGCTTCGCGCTTTGATGAAAACAAGCGCGCGGTAACCGAGAAATATATGGGCCCGATCGTCAAGACGGTGATGACGCGCTGCATCCAGTGCACGCGCTGCGTCCGTTTTGCCGAGGAGGTCGCGGGGGTTGAGGATATCGGCGCGATCTATCGCGGCGAGAATATGCAGATCACCTCCTACCTCGAGCGCGCGGTCGCGAGCGAGCTTTCGGGCAATGTCGTCGACCTCTGCCCGGTCGGCGCGCTGACGTCGAAGCCCTATGCGTTCGAGGCGCGTCCGTGGGAACTCACCAAGACGCTCGGCATCGACATGATGGACGCGGTCGGCACCAACGTGCGCATCGACAGCCGCGGGCGGCAGGTCCTGCGCGTCCTGCCGCGCGTCAACGATGATGTGAACGAAGAATGGGCGAGCGACAAGACGCGCCACCACGTCGATGGCCTCATTCGCCGCCGCCTCGACCGTCCGTTCGTGCGCAAGGACGGCGAGCTTGTCGAGGCAAGCTGGGCAGAAGCCTTCGAGGCGATCAAGGCGGTGAACGCCGGCTCGTCGGTCGCCGCAATCGCGGGCGACATGGCCGATTGCGAGACGATGTTCGCGGCGAAGGCGCTGGTAACCGCGCTCGGCGGCCATCTTCTCGAGGGGCGCCAGACCGGGCTCGACTATGACGTCACCAGCCTGTCGGCGGTCAACTTCAACACGACGATCGCTGAGGCCGAGAATGCCGACGTGATCCTGCTTGTGGGTACGAATCTGCGCTGGGAAGCGCCGCTCATCAACACGCGCGTCCGCAAGGCGGTGTGGAAAAAGGGCGCGAAGGTGTTCGGCATCGGCCCCGAGGTCGATCTGACCTACAAGGCCGGGTGGCTCGGCGACGACGCCTCGCTGGTCGCGAAGCTGCCGAGGCATGTCACCGACGCGCTGAAGGCTGCTGAGCGCCCGATGCTGATCTTCGGCGGCGGTGCCTTGTCGGTACCAGGCGTGCACGGCGCCGGCCTCGCGCTGGCCAAGGCAGTGAATGCAGTCAAGGATGGGTGGAACGGCTTCAACGTCGTCCATTTCTCGGCCGCGCGCATGGGCGCGCTGATGCTCGGCTATGCACAGCCGGGCGGCATCCGCGACATCATTGCGGCGAAGCCCAGGCTTGCCTTCTTCCTCGGCGCCGACGAGGTCGATTTTTCGGCCTTTACGGAGACGTTCAAGGTCTATGTCGGCCATCATGGCGATAAGGGCGCGCACGCCGCCGACGTCATCCTGCCAGCGGCGGCGTGGACCGAGAAGGATTTCACCACGGTCAACACCGAAGGCCGCGTCCAGCGCAGCGAGAAAGCGGTGTTCGCCCCGGGCGACGCCCGCGAGGATTGGAGTATCTTCCGCGCGCTCGCCGATGCGCTCGGCGTCCATGTCGGCTTCGACAGTTTCGCCGAATGCCGCGCCGCGATGATCGCCGCGGTGCCGGCGCTCGGCATCGAGGGGATCGCCGACTATGGCTGGACGGCGCCCAATCTGCCCGCGAAGCCCGAGGCACGCGCGATTCCGTCGCCGATCAAGGACTTCTACCTCACCAACGCCATCTGCCGCGCCTCGCCGACGATGCAGCGCTGCTCGGAAGAATTGCTTCACGGCGTCGACTATGCGGAGGCGGCGGAATGACCGCGTTTTTCCAATCCCTTGGCATGTCCTACGAGTGGGCGTGGGGCGTCGCGACGGTTTGCGGCATTCTGCTGATCGCGCTGCCGCTGATGCTGGCGGTTGCGATGATCATCTATGCCGATCGCAAGATCTGGGCGGCGATGGCGCTTCGGCGCGGGCCGAACGTCGTCGGACCCTTCGGTCTGCTCCAGAGCTTTGCCGACGGCCTGAAAGTCTTCCTGCAGGAAACGATCATCCCGAGTTCGGCGAACCGCGGGCTGTTCCTGATCGCGCCGATCATCACCTTCACCGTCGCGCTCATGGCGTGGGCGGTGATCCCGTTCAATTCGGGCGCGGTGCTCGCCGACATCAACGTCGGCCTGCTCTATATCCTCGCGGTGAGCTCGCTCGGCGTCTATGGCGTCATCCTGTCGGGTTGGTCGTCGAACTCCAAATACCCCTTCTTCTCCGCGATGCGCGCCTCGGCGCAGATGATCAGCTATGAAGTCTCGATCGGCTTCATTCTCATTGGGGTCGTCCTCTTCGCCGACAGCTTCAACCTCAACGAGATTGTGAAAGCGCAGCTCGGGCACGGGCTCGGGCTGGTCAACGCCTTCGGCTTCAACCTCCTGCTCTTCCCGCTCGCAGTGCTCTTCTTCATCTCGTCGCTCGCCGAGACGGCGCGAACGCCGTTCGACCTCACCGAGGCCGAAAGCGAGCTCGTCGCAGGCTATCAGACCGAATATTCGTCGATGAGCTTCGCGCTCTTCTGGCTCGGCGAATATGCAAATGTGCTCTTGATGTGCACGCTCAACGCCGTGCTCTTCTGGGGCGGCTGGCTGCCGCCTCTCGACTGGGCGCCGCTTTATGCGGTTCCGGGGATCATCTGGCTGTTCGCGAAGATCCTCTTTTTCTTCTTCGTCTTCAGCTGGGTGAAGGCGACCGTTCCCCGCTACCGCTATGACCAGCTGATGCGCCTCGGCTGGAAGGTCTTCCTGCCGATCTCGCTGATCTGGGTCTTCCTGGTATCCGGCTATTTGATGCTGACGAGGTATTCATGAGTTCCATCGCCCACTTCGTCAAAACCTTTACCCTGTGGGAATTCGTGCAGGCGCATTGGTTGACGCTCAAATATTTCTTCAAGCCGAAGGCGACGATCAACTATCCCTTCGAGAAGAATGCGCTGAGTCCGCGCTTTCGCGGCGAGCATGCGCTGCGCCGTTATCCGAACGGCGAGGAGCGCTGCATTGCGTGCAAGCTGTGCGAGGCAATCTGTCCTGCGCTGGCGATCACGATCGAGGCCGAGCCGCGCGAGGACGGAAGCCGCCGCACGACGCGCTACGACATCGACATGACCAAGTGCATCTATTGCGGTTTCTGTCAGGAAGCCTGCCCGGTCGATGCGATCGTCGAGGGGCCGAACTTCGAATTCTCGACCGAGACGCGCGAGGAACTGCTCTATGACAAGGCCAAGCTCCTCGCCAACGGCGACAAATGGGAGCGCGCGATCGCGGCCAACCTTGCCGCCGACGCGCCCTATCGGTAAGGGCGCGCGCACATGATTCAGCTCATCGCCTTCTATCTCTTCGCGTTCCTCGTCATTGCGTCTGCAGCAATGGTGGTTTTCGCACGCAATCCGGTCCACAGCGTCATGTGGCTGATCCTTGCCTTCTTCAACGCGGCGGGGCTGATGCTGCTCGCGGGCGCCGAATTTATCGCGATGCTGCTCGTCATCGTCTATGTCGGCGCGGTCGCGGTATTGTTCCTGTTCGTGGTGATGATGCTCGATATCGATTTCGCCGAGCTTCGTGCCGGTTTCGTCCGCTACCTTCCGCTCGGCGCGCTCGTTGCGATCATCCTCGCGGCCGAGCTCGTCTTTGCGCTTGGCGCATGGAGTGCTGGCGGCATCGACCTTGCGGCGCGCGCGGCGCCCGCCGTCGCTGACAAGAGCAATATCCAGCAGATCGGCGAACTGCTCTACACGCGCTACATCTTCCTCTTTGAAGCGGCGGGCATCGTCCTTCTCGTCGCGATGATCGGCGCGATCGCGCTCACGCATCGCCAGCGCGGCGGAACGCGCAGTCAGAAAATCGCGGCACAGAACCGCCGCCGTCCGGACGAAGCGACGCGGCTGGTCGATCCGGGTGTCGGGCAGGGGATGGAATTGTGATTTCGGTCGGCCATTATCTCGCCGTTTCGGCGGTGCTGTTCACGCTCGGCGTGCTCGGCATCTTCATCAACCGCAAGAACATCATCGTCATCCTGATGGCGATCGAGCTCATCCTGCTCGCGGTAAACATCAACCTCGTCGCGTTCAGCGCGGCGCTCGGCGACCTTGTCGGGCAGGTGTTCGCAATGTTCGTGCTGACCGTCGCTGCCGGTGAAGCGGCGATCGGGCTTGCGATTCTCGTCATCTATTTCCGCGGCCGCGGCACCATTGCCGTCGACGATGCCAACCGGATGAAGGGGTAAACCGGTGATTCAGGCGATCGTTTTCCTGCCGCTGCTTGCGGCTCTCGTAGCAGGCCTTGGCCAGCGCTTCATCGGTACTGCGGCCTCGAAGATCGTGACGACCGGCGCGCTCTTTGCAAGCTGCGCCTTGAGCTGGCCGATCTTCCTTTCTTTCCTCGGCGGCGATGCCGAGGCGAGCGTGACGCCCGTGCTCCACTGGGTCTCCTCGGGCGCGCTTCAGTTCAACTGGGAGCTGCGCGTCGACACGCTGACCGCGGTGATGCTGGTTGTGATCACGACCGTGTCGGCGCTCGTCCACCTCTATAGCTGGGGCTATATGGAGGAGGATCCGGACCAGCCGCGCTTCTTCGCCTATCTCTCGCTCTTCACCTTTGCGATGCTGATGCTGGTGACGGCGAACAACCTCGTTCAGATGTTCTTCGGCTGGGAAGGCGTCGGTCTCGCTTCCTATCTCCTCATCGGATTCTGGTACAAAAAGCCAAGCGCCAATGCTGCGGCGATCAAGGCATTTGTCGTCAACCGTGTCGGCGACCTCGGCTTCATGCTCGGCATCTTCGGCACCTTCCTCGTGTTCAATACCGTGTCGATTCCCGAGATACTGGCCGCAGCGCCTGGCATGGCGGGGTCGACGATCGGCTTTCTTGGCCAGCGGTTCGACACAATGACCGTGCTCTGCCTGTTGCTGTTCATCGGCGCGATGGGCAAGTCGGCGCAGCTTGGGCTGCACACCTGGCTTCCCGACGCGATGGAAGGCCCGACGCCCGTCAGCGCATTGATCCACGCTGCAACGATGGTCACCGCGGGCGTGTTCATGGTCTGCCGCCTGTCGCCCATGTTCGAGGTCGCGCCCATCGCGCTCGGTGTCGTCACCTTCGTGGGCGCAGCGACATGCCTTTTCGCCGCGACGGTCGGCACCACGCAGTGGGACATCAAGCGCGTCATTGCCTATTCGACCTGCTCGCAGCTCGGCTACATGTTCTTTGCAGCAGGCGTCGGCGCCTATGGCGCCGCGATGTTCCACCTCTTCACCCATGCCTTCTTCAAGGCGCTGCTGTTCCTCGGCGCTGGCTCGGTGATCCATGCGATGCATCACGAGCAGGACATGCGCTATTACGGCGGCCTTCGGAAGCACATCCCGCTCACCTATTGGGCGATGATGGCCGGAACGCTGGCGATCACCGGCGTCGGCATCGCAGGTGTGTTCGGCTTTGCCGGCTTCTATTCGAAGGACGGCATCCTCGAGGCGGCCTATGCGTCGGGCGGGGGCGGCCAGATTGCCTTCTGGGTCGGGACCTTCGCCGCGCTCCTGACGAGCTTCTATTCGTGGCGCCTCGTTTTCCTGACTTTCTTCGGGAAGCCGCGCTGGGCCGCGAGCGAGCATATCCAGCATGCCGTGCACGGCGATCATCACGACCGCCCGGCGGACGAGCATGCAGGGGGCGATGTCCATCACGCCCACGCCGCCGATGCGCACGAGGGCACGGCAGGCTATCACCCCCACGAAAGTCCGCTCTCGATGCTCATTCCGCTCGGCGTGCTGTCGGTCGGCGCGATTTTCGCGGGCTATCTCTTCCACCATCCCTTTATCTATCCCGAAGAGGGGATGGCGTTCTGGAATGGCAGCCTCGCATTCGACGCGCATCTGATGCACGCAGCGCACGAGGTGCCGACGCTTATCAAATGGATGCCTTTCGCGGCGATGGCGATCGGTCTGCTGATTGCGTGGAACAGCTATATCCGCAACACGGCGCTGCCCGCGCGGTTTGTCGCGCAGTTCGGGTTGCTCCACCAGTTCCTGTTCAACAAATGGTATTTCGACGAACTCTACAATCTCCTCTTCGTGAAGCCCGCTTTCGCGATCGGCCGCTTCTTCTGGAAGCGCGGGGATGAAGGCACCATCGACCGCTTCGGACCCGATGGCGTCGCGGCGCTCGTCCAAGGGGGGACCCGGCTCGCGGTCCGGCTGCAATCGGGTTATGTTTATGGATATGCGTTCGTGATGCTGCTCGGTCTCGTCGGCCTTGCCAGCTGGGTGATGGTGAGGTTCCTGTGAGCGGGCTTCCCATTCTTTCGCTGATGCTGGCGATCCCCGCGGTCGCCGCCATCCTCTGCCTGTTCCTCGAGGCAAGGCCTGCGCGGCTTGTGGCGCTCGCGGCGACGCTCGTCGATCTTGCGCTCGCCATCGCGCTTTGGGCGAATTTCGATATCGGCGGCGCCCAGTGGCAATTTGTCGAGCGCGCCGACCTGTTCGGCCGATTCCAGTGGGCGCTTGGCGTCGATGGCGTTGCGATGATGCTGATCGTGCTCAGCACCTTCCTGATGCCGCTGTGCATCCTTGCAAGCTGGGAATCGATCAAGCAGCGCGTCGGCCTCTACATGGCGATGTTCCTGATCATGGAAGTCATCATGATCGGCGTCTTCGCCGCTCAGGACCTGCTTCTCTTCTACATCTTCTTCGAGGGCGTGTTGATCCCGATGTATTTGATCATCGGCATCTGGGGCGGACAGAATCGCATTTATGCGTCGTTCAAATTCTTCCTCTACACGCTGCTCGGCTCGGTACTGATGCTGCTTGCGATGATCGCGATGATCCGCGAGGCGGGGACGACCGAGATTCCGGTTCTCATGAACTACGACTTCCCGCCCGAAATGCAGACCTGGCTGTGGCTTGCCTTTTTCGCGAGCATGGCGGTGAAGATGCCCATGTGGCCGGTCCACACCTGGCTTCCTGACGCGCACGTCCAGGCGCCCACGGCGGGCTCGATGATCCTTGCCGGCGTGCTCCTCAAAATGGGGTCCTACGGTTTCCTGCGCTTCATGATGCCGATGTTCCCGGACGCGTCGGCGCAGTTCATGTGGCTCGTCTTTGCGCTGTCGATGGTCGCGGTAGTCTACACCAGCCTCGTCGCACTGGTGCAGAGCGACATGAAGAAGCTCATTGCCTATTCGTCGGTTGCGCACATGGCGATTGTCACTGCGGGACTTTATGCCTTCAATCAGCAGGGTATCGAGGGCGCGCTTATCGTCATGCTGAGCCACGGCGTCGTCTCGGCCGCTCTCTTCTTCTGCGTCGGGGTAATCTACGATCGCCTGCACACGCGTGAGATCAGCCGCTATGGCGGCCTCGCCGTCAATATGCCGGCCTATTCGCTCTTCTTCATGCTCTTCACCATGGCGTCGATCGGCTTGCCTGGCACGAGCGGCTTCGTCGGCGAATTCCTCAGCCTTGCCGGCATTTACGAAGCCTCAAGCTGGACCGCGTTCGTCTGCACCACGGGGATCATCCTCGGTGCTGCCTATATGCTCTACCTCTATCGCCGCATCGTGTTCGGCGAACTCACCAAGGACGATGTGAAGGCCATGCCGGACATCACGCCCCGCGAATGGGCGATTTTCGTACCGCTTGCTGCGGTCGCGCTGTGGATGGGCGTCTATCCCGAAAGCTTCCTTGCGCCGATGCGCGGCGATGTGACGACGGTGGTCGCACGGCTCGCCCCCGCAAAGCCTGAAGGCGACGCGCGCCTGACGGCAGGCAAGCCAGAGGCCGCGGCGCCGCACGGCGAGGCTCATCATGCGGGAGGCGTCCAATGACCGGCGACCTCGCGCTCATCTGGCCCGAGCTGATCCTCACGATCGGCGGGCTCGTCACCCTGATGCTTGGCGCCTTCGCGGGCGATCGTCAGGTCGGCCTTTATCAGTTCGCCGCGCTCCTCACGCTCGCGGCGGCTGGAGCGGCGGTGGTGGCCTTGTCGGGCACCGACGCTGCGGTCTTTTCAGGCACGCTTGCGGTTGACGGCTTTGGCGGCTTTGCAAAGCTCATCATCTATGGAGCGAGCTTGATCTGCATCGCGGTGGCTCCCCGCTATTTCGGCGCCGCGATGCGCGCTGAATATTCGGCGCTGATCCTGTTCGCCGCGCTCGGCATGGGTATCATGGCGTCTTCGCGCGACCTCATGACCCTCTATGTCGGGCTCGAGCTCAATAGTCTGGCCTCCTATGTGCTCGCGAGTTTTCTGCGCGGCGACGACCGGTCGAGCGAGGCGGGGCTCAAATATTTCGTGCTCGGCGCGCTCGCCTCGGGTATTCTGCTGTTCGGTATTTCGCTGCTCTACGGCTTTTCGGGCACTACCGATTTCGCCGGGGTTGCGACCGCAATGGCGGGCGGGATCGATATAGGCCTCTTGTTCGGTATCGTCTTTGTGATTTCCGGTCTCGCCTTCAAGATCAGCGCGGTTCCCTTCCATATGTGGACCCCCGACGTCTACGAGGGCGCGCCGACGCCGGTTACGACCTTCTTCGCGAGCGCACCGAAGGTTGCCGCGATGGCCCTGCTGACGCGCGTCCTCATCGAGGCGATGGGCGCTGCGGGTCCGGCGCTCGCCGCCTGGCAGCAGATCATCATCTTTCTCGCGCTTGCCTCGATCATTCTCGGTGCGGTCGGGGCGATCGGGCAGAAGAATATCAAGCGCCTGCTCGCCTATTCATCGATCAACAACGTCGGTTTCATGCTGATCGGCCTCGCTGCGGGAACGCAGCAGGGCGTCGAGGCGGTTCTCACCTATCTCCTCGTCTATGTCGTCACCACGATCGGCGCCTTCCTGTTCGTCATGCAGCTTCGGGATGCCGACGGGCGGATGGTCGAGAGCATCCCCGCTTATGCCGGCTTGTCGAAGCGCCAGCCCGGGCTCGCCGCGGCGATGGCGGTGTTTCTCTTCAGCCTCGCTGCGATCCCGCCGCTGTTCGGGTTCTGGCCAAAATATCTCGTTTTCGAAGCTGCGGTGAACGCGGGCCTCGTGCCGCTGGCAGTCGCGGGCGTCGTGGTTTCGGTGATCGGCGCCTTCTATTATATCGCGATCGTCAAGACGATGTTCTTCGACGAGGAAGCCGAGATGGCGATCCGAAGTGATGGATCGAGAACCGAGGGGGCAGTCATCACCGTAAGCGCCCTCTGGTTGTCACTGGTCGGCTTCTTGTTCATCCCGATGCTCGCGGCGGCAGCCCAAAGCGCCGCGTCGGTGCTGTTCTGATCGCGCCGATCGAGCGCATCGCCGAGACCGGTTCGACCAACGCCGACCTGCTCGCCCGGCTTGCGCGCGGCGAGCATGTCGGCGAGGGGCATTGGCTGATCGCTGACCGGCAAACCGCCGGGCGCGGGCGGCTCGGCCGCGCGTGGGGCGACGGCGAGGGCAATTTCATGGGCTCGACTGTCGTGCAGCTGACCGCGGGCGATCCGTCGCCTGCGACGCTGGCCCTCGTGGTCGCGGTCGCGCTCGCCAGGGTTGTGAAGGCATTGGCCCCGACGGTTGCCTTCGCGCTCAAATGGCCGAACGACCTCATGGTCGGCGGCGCGAAATGTGCGGGCATCCTGCTCGAGCGCAGCGGTGACGCGGTGGTCGTGGGTGTCGGGGTCAATCTTGTCTCGGCGCCCGACCTGCCTGACAGGAAGACCTTTGCCATTGCGAGCGCAGGGGCGGCGATCGACCGCGACCGCTTCGCCGAGGCGCTCGCAATCGCGCTCGTCGATGCGCTGCGCAGCTGGCGGCTGGAAGGCGTCGAAGCCATTGTGCGCGCCTGGCTGCCGTTCGGCCATCCGGTCGGAACGTCGCTTCGCGCGTCTGAAGCGGACGTCGAGGGGTCATTCGATGGCCTCGCCCCCGACGGCGCGCTGCGCTTGCGCCTGGGAGGCGGGAAGCTCATGTTGATCCACGCGGGCGATGTCGAGCTTCGTCCCGCCGATAAAGGGGAATAACCGTGCTGCTCGCGATTGATGTCGGCAACACAAATGCCAAGTTCGCGCTTTTTCGCGGCACCGAGCTGCTCGCGCGCTGGCGGATCGCGACTGACGACCGCCGCACGGCCGACGAATATATGGTCTGGCTCGACCAGCTTCTGCGCATCGAGGGGCACGACCGCAGCGACGTCGACGCAGTGATCATTTCGACCGTCGTGCCGCGAGCGCTCCACAATCTGCGCTTGCTTGCCGACAAATATTTCGGGGTCGAGGCGTTCATCGCGGGCCGCGATCCGGTGAGCTGGGGCATTGCGCTCAGGGTCGACGAGCCGCAGTCGGTTGGCGCTGACCGCGCCTGCAATGCCATTTCGGCGCAGGCAATCGCCCCCGGGGTAGACAAGCTTGTCATCAGCTTCGGCACCGCGACGACATTCGACCATATCGGTCCTGAAGGCGGCTATCTTGGCGGTATCATCGCACCGGGGGTCAATCTTTCGCTTGAGGCCCTGGTCGCTGCGGCAGCAAAGCTGCCGCGGATCGCCATCGAAGCACCGGCGAGCGCCAGTGTCATTGGCCGCACCACCGAAAGCCAGATGCTGATCGGCGTCTACTGGGGCTATGTCGCAATGATTGAAGGGCTCATCGCGCGGATGAAGGCCGAGGTGGCAAAGCCGATGACCGTCATCGCGACCGGCGGCCTTGCCACGCTCTTTGAAGAACATGCCCATCAGTTCGACCGGATCGAACCCGATTTGACGCTGAACGGCCTGATGCACCTCTACCAGCAGCGGAGTGCTGGCGCATGACGACACCCGGCAAGGAACTGCTCTTTCTCGCACTCGGCGGGTCGGGAGAGATCGGCATGAACGCCAATCTCTATGGGTGTGACGGCAAATGGATCATGCTCGACCTCGGTGTGACCTTCGGCAGCCAGGATTATCCCGGCATCGACATCGTCATGCCCGATCTTGAATTTATCGAGGATCGCAAGGAGGATCTGATCGGCATCGTGCTCACCCACGGGCATGAGGATCACATCGGCGCCATTCCCTATCTTGCTGCCGAGCTTGGCGTGCCGCTTTTTGCCAACCGTTTCACCGCGGGACTTATCGCGCACAAGCTCGCCGAAGAGGGGCTCGAGAAAGAGATCGAAATCAAGATCGTCGATATCGACGACAGTTTTCAGCTCGGCCCCTTCGGCATTCGGCTCGTCCCGCTTGCCCATTCGATCCTCGAAATGAGCGCGGTGGTCATCGACACGCCATATGGCCGCATTTTCCACACCGGCGACTGGAAGCTCGACGAAGAGCCGATCCTTGGCGTTCCCGCGACCGCCGCGGCGCTCGCGGCGATTGGCGATGAAGGCGTCGATTGTCTGGTCTGCGACTCGACCAATGCTTTCAATGTCGAGGCGTCGGGCAGCGAGGGCGCTTTGCGCAAAGGACTGGAAGCCGCCATCGGCGCGGCAAAGGGCAGGGTGGTCGTCACGACTTTCGCCTCAAACGCGGCGCGGCTCGCCACGCTCGGTGCGGTGGCAAAGGCCACGGGACGCAGCCTGTGCGTCGCGGGGCGTTCGCTCGACCGCATTCTCGGTGTCGCCCGGTCGGTTGGCTATCTTGAGGACTTTCCCTCCACGGTCGATTTCGATGAAGCGATGCGCCTTCCGCGCGACAAGCTGATGGTGATCGCCACTGGTGGGCAGGGCGAACCGCGCGCAGCGCTCGCGCGCATTGCAAACGACACGCACCAGATCAAGCTCGAGGCGGGCGACACGGTCGTATTCTCGTCGAAGCAGATACCGGGCAACGAGGTCGCAATCGGACGGATCATGAACCAGCTCGCCGCACGCGACGTGCTCACTGTTACCGAAAAGCAGGCGCATATCCATGTCAGCGGTCACCCCGGAAAGCCCGAACTCGCTGCGCTTTATGGGTGGCTGCGGCCCAAGCTCATTGTTCCCGTCCACGGCGAAGTCCGGCACATGCATGAGCAAGCGCGCTTCGCTCTCGAAAGCGGGGTGCCCGGCGCATTGGTACAGGAGAATGGCGATCTTGTTCGCCTTGCACCAGGTCCTGCGAGGATCGTCGAGCGCGTTCGCTCGGGCCGCCTGATCCTCGATGGCGACGTGATTCTTCCAGCAGACGGCGAGACGATCAACGAAAGACGCAAACTCGCGCTTAATGGCCATATTTCGGTCGCGACAATTTTCTCGGGCAACCGCTTCGTGGAAAGTGCGATCAGCTATCGCGGCGTGCCTGTCGAGGATGACCGCGAGGCCTTCATCGATGAAATGCGCGATGCCGCTGAACTGGCCGCCACGGGTCCTGCCCGTGACCGCGAGAAGCTGCGCGAGGCGATCCGGCTCGGCGTGCGGCGGATCGCGACCGACTGGACGGGCAAGAAGCCCGTCGTCGACGTGATGCTTGTCGATATCTGAGCAGCAAGGATAGCGATTGCGATGAAATGGACCTCGGCGCTTGCCATCTATCTTCTCTTCTGGGCCTTTAGCGCCTTTTTCGTGCTGCCCTTTCACGGGCGCAAGGCAGAGGATGATGCGGTGCCATTGGTAAAGGGGCAGGAACCAGGAGCGCCGGCGACAGTGCGCCCGCTGCGCATACTCATTCAGATGACCATCGTCGCGACGATCAGCTTCCTGATTTACTATGTCGCCTATGTCCGCGGCTGGGTCGATCCTGACGTTCTTAGCGGACGGGCCTGACCCCCCGGGGCCGCGAAAATCACAACGCCCGGGCCTCGCAAGAGACCCGGGCGCCTGTGACGAACACTCGCCATCCCCCTTTGCGCAGACCAGGCGAATGGCCTGCACTCCCTGGCACCGGGCCTTTCGCCGCTTGAACCAGATGATGATGGGCTACGTTGATCGCCGGGCTTTGTCACGCTCGGCGAGTGCTCGTCCGCGCTTTTGCTTCGCCCTGTGGCCGATGGGCAACAGGTTGTCGCGAGCCGTTCGCAGAAAGAGCGGTCCCCGGCGGCCATTGCCAGCGGCGCGGCGCGCCCTTAAAGCGGGTTCATGTGTATCGCTACACATGCGTTCTGAAGGATCTTTCAACCGATGATTCTGCGTCCTTACGAGCGCACCATCTTTAAACGTTACATGCTGCCGCAGCGGGGCGAGGGGTTCATCTTCGTCGCCGCCGCGTTCAGCTTCATCGCGGTCACGCTCGGCGTTGCGGCGCTGGTAATCGTGATGAGCGTGATGAACGGAGTGCGCGCGGATCTCTTCGACAAGATCGTCGGGCTCAATGGTCATGCGGTCGTGCAGGGCTTTGGCGGCCGCCTCGATGACTGGCAGGATGTTCTCAATCAGGCACGAAAGACGCCGGGGGTCGTGTCCGCGACCCCGCTGATCGAGCAGCCCTTGCTTGCCACGTCGAACGGCCGCGTCGAGGGCATTTTGGCGCGCGGAATGCTGGTCTCGGACATTCGCCGCAACGAGACCCTCAACGCCCGGGTCTTGCAGGGCGGCCTCGAGACGCTGACGCCGGGATCGGGCAATGTCGCGATCGGCAGCGAGCTTGCGCGCAATCTGGGGGCGCAGGTCGGATCGACGCTGACAATCATCAATCCGGCCGGTCGTTCGACCCCCTTTGGCACCGTGCCGCGCGAAATCGGCTACCGCGTGTCGGCCGTCTTCGAGATCGGCGTCTATGATTTCGACAAGGCCTATGTCGTCATGCCCATGGAGGATGCGCAGCTTCTTCTGCTCACGGGTGATCAGATCGGGATGATCGAGATCAAGACCACCGACCCCGACAAGGTTGACACAATTCTGCAGCCGCTCGCCGAAAAGCTCGCCTCGCAAGCCGTGATCTCCGACTGGCGCTCGATGAATTCGAGCCTGTTCGAGGCGCTGTCGATCGAGCGCGTAGCCATGTTCGTGATCCTGTCGCTCATTGTACTCGTCGCAGCCTTCAATATCGTGTCCTCGCTCATCATGCTGGTGCGCGCAAAGACGCGCGACATGGCGATCTTGCGCACCATGGGCGCCCCGCGCGATGCGGTGCTGCGCATCTTCATGGCGATCGGTCTGTCGATCGGTATCGCGGGCACCCTCTTTGGCATGGTGATCGGGTTCAGCCTCCTTTATTTTCGTCAGGGCGTGCTGCGCAGCGCCGAATTCATCACCGGCCAGCCGCTTTGGGATCCCTCGATCCGTTTCCTGTCCGAATTGCCGTCAAAGCCCGATCCGTTCGAGATCGTCGGCATCGCGGTGATGGCGATCGTTTTCAGCTTCCTCGCGACGCTCTATCCCGCCTTCAAGGCCGCCAACACCGACCCGGTGCAGGTCCTGCGCTATGAGTGACGTCGTGCTCGAACTTGTGGGCCTCAAGCGCAGCTTCACCCAGGGCGAGGTGACGATCGACGTGCTGCGCGGCGTGGATGCCCATCTCGAGCGCGGCGAGATTGTCGCGCTGCTCGGCCCGTCGGGCTCGGGCAAGTCGACAATGCTGCAGGCTGTGGGCCTCCTTGAGGGCGGCTTTGGCGGCACCATCCGGATCGATGGCGAGGATGTCACCCGGCTCAGCCAGGGCGACCGTACGCGCACGCGGCGCGAAAAGATCGGCTTTGTCTATCAGTTCCACCACCTGCTTCCCGATTTCAGCGCGATCGAGAATGTGGTTCTGCCGCAGCTCATCCGCGGCGCAGCGCAGCGCGAGGCGGAAGAGCGGGCTGCCGATCTGCTCGGACGATTGGGTCTTGCGGGCCGTTTGCACCACAAGCCGAGCAAGCTTTCGGGGGGCGAGCAGCAGCGTGTTGCCGTTGCGCGCGCGCTTGCGAACCGTCCGCTCCTGGTTCTTGCTGACGAGCCCACGGGCAATCTCGATGAGGCAACCGCCGACCGCGTGTTCGAGCAGTTCGTGAAGCTTGTCCGCGACCACGGTTCGGCGGCGCTCGTTGCGACTCATAACGAGCGGCTTGCAGCGAGGATGGACCGCGTGCTGCGCTTACATGAGGGGCATATCGAGGCCTAGGCTCTGATCGACAGAAGGGGAGGGACCATGACGCTTTACGATCTTTCCGCGCCGCTTCCGGAGGGTGGCACACGCTCCATGGCCGATTATCGCGGCAAGGTGCTGCTCATTGTCAACACCGCGTCGAAATGCGGCTTCACGCCTCAATATGCCGAACTTGAAGCACTCTACCGCGATTACAAGGATCGCGGCTTCGAGGTGCTGGCTTTTCCGTGCAACCAGTTCGGCGCCCAGGAACCAGGCGACGCCGACGAGATCGCGAACTTCTGCTCGCTCACCTATGATGTGACCTTTCCGGTAATGGCGAAGATTGACGTCAACGGCAGCAATGCGGACCCGATCTTCAAGCATTTGAAGCGCGAGAAGACGGGTCTGATCGGTAGCGGCATCAAGTGGAATTTCACCAAGTTCCTGGTCGATCGCAGCGGCAAGGTCGTCTCGCGCCATGCGCCTACGACAAAACCTGAGCAGCTTCGAGCCGAGATCGAGGCGCTGCTGGACTAAAGGCTCAAAAGGGGGGCAGCGCAAAAGCGCATCAGCCTCCCCCATGATGGCCCTTAACACGTGCTTCGCGGGCAGATGGGCCTTTTCCGAATCGCCCCGTCCGCCTAGCGTCGCCCGCATGGCCTACAGCCCCTTCGTTCCCTTGCGCGTCTTTTCCAGTTTCACCATGCTGGAGGGAGCGATCGAGCCAAAGTCGCTTGCCAAAGCCGCGCGTGAGCGCGGTTTTCCCGCGATTGCAGTGGCCGATCGCAACGGGCTTTATGCTGTCATGGCGTTCGGCGATGCATGCCAGGCGGCGGGCGTGCAGCCGATCATCGGCGCTCTTTTGAGCATCGCGCGGCCAGGCCAGCGCACTGCGAATGGGGCGCCGCTCATCGACTGGGCGGCGCTCTATGCACAGGACGCGAATGGCTATGACAATCTTTGCGCCCTCGTTTCGGCCGCGCACCTTGATCGACCGGTCGAGCAGGATCCGCATGTTGCGCTTTCAGCGCTTGCCGGGCGCACGGATGGGCTCATCTGCCTGACCGGCGGCGGCGAGGGGGCGTTGGCGCGCCTGCTTGCAGATGATCAGAAGGCGGCGGCGGAGGATTATGTCGAGCAGCTCGAGGCGCTGTTTGGCGACCGGCTCTATATCGAGCTGTCGCGGCGCGGTGATCCGGTCGAGGCGGCCGCCGAGACGGCGCTCATCGAGATGGCCTATCGACGCGCATTGCCTTTGGTCGCAACCAATCCCGCCAATTTTGTCGAGCCGCAATTCCATCCCGCGCACGATGCGATGCTCTGCATTGCCCAATCGGCCTATGTCGAAAGCGAGGATCGACGCGTGTCGAGCGCCGAGGCCTGGCTGAAGCCCGCCGAGGCGATGGAAGATGCGTTTTCGGATCTGCCCGAGGCGATACGCAACACGCTCGTCGTCGCGCAGCGCTGCGCCTTCATGGCGCCAAAGCGCGCCCCGATCCTCCCCAGCCTGGCCGGCGACCGCGAGGGCGAGGCGGCGCAGCTCAAGGCCGATGCCCATGCGGGCCTTGAGCTGCGCCTCGCGCTCTATCCCGATCTGAGCGATGCGGAGAGGCAGGCCTATGTCGACAGGCTTGAATATGAGATCGGCGTCATCACGCAGATGGGGTTTCCGGGCTATTTCTTGATCGTGGCGGACTTCATCAAATGGGCCAAGTCGCATGATATTCCCGTCGGGCCGGGGCGCGGTTCGGGCGCGGGATCGGTGGTCGCCTGGGCACTCACCATCACCGATCTTGATCCGCTGAAACTGGGCCTTCTGTTCGAGCGCTTCTTGAACCCTGAACGCGTGTCGATGCCCGACTTCGATATCGACTTTTGCGAAACGCGGCGCGGCGAGGTCATCCGCTATGTGCAGGAAAAATATGGCCGCGACACGGTCGCGCAGATCATTACCTTCGGTAAGCTGAAGGCACGCGCTGTTCTCAAGGACACCGGCCGCGTGCTCCAGATGAGTTATGGCCAGGTCGACCGGCTGGCGAAGCTGGTACCGAACCACCCGACCGATCCCTGGACGCTCGAACGCGCGCTGAACGGCGTGTCCGAACTCATGACCGAATATAAGCAGGACGATGGGGTTCGCCGCCTGTTCGATATGGCGCGGCAACTCGAGGGCCTGCCGCGCCACAGCTCGACCCACGCAGCGGGTGTGGTCATCGGCGACCGGCCGCTCGACCAGCTCGTGCCGCTCTATCGTGACCCGCGCTCGGATATGCCGGTGACGCAATTCGACATGAAATATGTCGAGAGCGCAGGGCTTGTTAAGTTCGACTTTCTGGGGCTCAAGACGCTGTCTGTGCTCAAGGAGGCGGGGCGCCTCCTTGCGCTCAGAGGGATTGACGTTGATCTGGGTCAGCTTGGCTGGGACGATCCTGCAGTCTACGAACTTCTCCAGCGCGGCGATACCGTCGGAGTGTTCCAGCTTGAATCCGAAGGAATGCGGCGCACCCTGTCGGCGGTGAAGCCGACGAATTTCGGAGACATTATCGCGCTCGTTGCCCTCTATCGTCCAGGGCCGATGGACAATATCCCTCTTTTCGGCGCCCGCAAGAACGGGCGCGAGGCGATCGCCTACCCGCATCCGCTGCTGAAAGACATCCTCGAGGAAACCTACGGCATCTTCGTCTATCAGGAGCAGGTGATGCAGGCCGCGCAGATCCTTGCGGGCTACAGCCTGGGCGGCGCCGACCTCTTGCGCCGCGCGATGGGCAAGAAGATCCAGGCCGAGATGGACGCCCAGCGTGAAACCTTTGTGAAGGGCTGCGCTGAACATAATGGAATCGATGCAAAAAAGGCGAACGAGCTGTTCGACTTGATTGACAAGTTCGCTGGCTATGGCTTCAACAAGAGCCACGCCGCCGCCTATGCGCTTCTTGCCTATCAGACCGCGTGGCTCAAGGCCCATCATCCGCATGAGTTTTTCGCCGCTTCGATGTCGTTCGACAGCCACCAGACCGACAAATTGTCGGTCTTCATCGACGACATGCGGCGGCTCGGCATCGCGGCTGCGCCTCCCTCGGTGAACGAGAGCGAGGCGGATTTCTCGGTCGGCCGCACCGACGAGGGGCTCGTAGTGCGCTACGCGCTCGGCGCGCTCAAGGGCGTCGGCGAGCGCGCGATGGAGGAGCTGGTTGCTGAGCGACGCGCGCGCGGCGATTTTGCGAGCCTCGACGATCTTGCCAGCCGCATCGATCCCAAATTGCTCAACCGCCGGCAGATCGAGGCGCTGGCAGGCGCGGGCGCGTTCGACAGTCTCGAGCCCGAGCGCCCGCGCGTCTTCGCGGGCGCGGAGGCGCTGCTCGCCTGCGCCAATGCGTCGGCGCATGAACGCTCGACCGGGCAGGGCGGGCTCTTTGGCGGCGATATCGATCTCGCGCCCGTCCTCCAGCTTCCCGCCGCCGAGCCCTGGACGCTTGCGGAGCGGATGAGCAGGGAAAAGGATGCTTTTGGCTTCTATTTCTCCGCGCACCCGGTCGAGCAATATGAAGCGATCATAGCGGCGCGCGGCGCGCGCACCTACGGCGACATCTGCGAGACGGTCGAAATGACGCCCGGCACCCGAATTCCGATGACGATGGCTGCGATGGTCGAAAGCGCGCGTCCGCGCGTCTCGCAGCGCGGCAATCGCTTCCTCAACCTAACCCTTTCGGACCGGAGCGGGCAGTTCCAGTCGAGCTGCTTCGACGAGCAGGCAGGCAAGGTTCTGGAAGCCCTGGCCGCGGAGGGGGGCTGCGCGCTTCTGTCGGTCGAACTTGATTTGCTTGAAGGCGAGGAGACCCCCCGGGTCACGGTGCGCGGGGCGCAATCGCTCGCGGACATGGCGGCAACGGCAGCGCTGCAGCTGACCTGCCGCGTCGAACAAGCGAGCGCCATCGACGACATGGTGCGGATATGCGAACGCCGCGATGACGCGCGCGGGCGCATCGTCATTACGACCGAGGATTCGCTCACCGGCGATCCGGTGCGGATCAATCTGGGCCGGAACTTTGTTCTCGGCCCCGACGTGGTGGCGCGGCTCGAACTCGTGGCCGGGATCGCTGAACCTTCGCTGTCGCTATATACTCCCCGCGATTTTCGGGCGCGGGGCTGAGTCTGCAGACCCGCCGCGCCTAATCCCTCCTTGGCGCCCGCTTGACGCTTGCACAGCGCGCAATCGCGATTATCCCATAAATCATAGCAATGAGAGGATGCCGATATGGGAATGCAAGGCCAGCCGCTTCTCGTCACCAGCCTGATCGATCATGCCGCGCGCGAACACGCGGGCCGTGAGATTGTTTCGCGCTGGGCCGACGGCAGCATCACGCGCTCGAGCTGGGGCGAGGCGGGGACCGATGCGCGCCGCTTCGCGTCGGCATTGACGAGGCTCGGCATGACGAAGGGGGACCGCATTGCAACGCTCGCGATGAACCATGGCCACCATCTCGTCAGCTGGTACGGGACGGCAGGAATGGGCGGGGTGCTGCACACGGTGAACCCGCGCCTGTTCGACGAGCAGCTCGTCTACATCATCAACCATGCCGAGGACCGAATGCTGTTCCTCGACGCCGTCTTCTTGCCGATCGTCGAGCGGCTGCGTCCGTTGCTCGAAAAAATTGAGCATTTCGTCCTGTTCGACGCGCCCGCGCAGGAGGGCTATCTTTCGTACCGCGATCTGATCGCCGAGGGCGATGCAGGTTTCGCCTGGGTCGACCTTGAGGAGCGCGATCCGGTTGGTCTTTGCTACACCAGCGGAACGACAGGCAATCCCAAGGGCGTGCTCTACGAGCACCGCTCGAACGTCATTCACGCCGTAACCGAGATTCAGCCCGACGCGTTCAACCTGTCAAACCGCAGCGTGGTGCTGCCGATCGTGCCGATGTTCCACGCCAATAGCTGGGGCATACCCTATGCTGCAGCGACCGTCGGGGCGAAAATGGTATTTTCGGCGACCAACGATGCCCAGCTTCTTTGCGAACTGATGCATGCCGAGGGTGTCACTCACAGTGCGGGGGTGCCAACTGTATGGCTTGCCATGTTCGCGCATATGGACGCGACTGGGATCGATTTTGGCGCTCTTGAGCATGTCATTATCGGCGGATCGGCGGCGCCGCGCGCGATGATCGAGCGCTTCATGAAAGCGGGGGTCTATGTCGGACACGCTTGGGGAATGACCGAGACGAGCCCGATCGGCACGATGGGCCGGCGCCCATGGAACTGGGATGACCTCAGCTTTGACGAGCAGGTCGATGTCATATGCCGCCAGGGCTGTCCGCCGTTCGGGGTCGAACTGCGCATCGTCGACGATGAGGACCATGTCCTGCCGCGCGACGGGAAGACCAGCGGGCGGCTTCAGATTCGCGGGCCGTGGATCATCCAGCGCTATTTCAAGGGTGAGGCTGATGCCGCCGATGCCGATGGGTGGTTCGACACCGGTGATGTCGCTGTCATTCATCCCGACGGCGTCATGCAGATCACCGACCGAGCAAAGGACGTGATCAAATCGGGAGGCGAATGGATCAGTTCGATCGAACTGGAGAACGCCGCGGTCGGCGCGCCAGGTGTGCAGGAAGCGGCAGCGGTCGGCGTCTACCATCCGAAATGGGATGAGCGCCCGATCCTGCTCATCGTACCCAAGCCCGGCGCCGAGGTGAGCGCGTCCGCCATCATCGATTATCTCAAAGACAAGGTCGCCAAATGGTGGCTGCCCGACGAAATCCTCTTCGTCGACGCCTTGCCGCACACCGCGACGGGAAAGATACTGAAGCGCCAGCTTCGCGATGATTACAAGGATTTCAAGCTGAAATCGCTTGCAGAGACCTGAGTCCACGCGCGCTTCTCGCACCCGGCGGACACCGCGACGCCAAGGCGAGACGCTGGGCACGGGCAGGCCCGACGCGCAATGGATCGCGTCCTTTTCCCCGGGGATGCCCCTCGCCTGGACAGGTCAGAATAATTCCATCTGCCCTCCGCGTTCGGGCGGGCGGAAGAGGTCGGTGCGGATCGCGGGAAAGCTCCGGTCCATACCATGGGCGCGCGCTGCGCGCTTTACTCGCTGGCGGATCAGCTGCGGCCAGATGCCGCGACCTTTCATGCGGCTGAAGAAATTGGGATCATTGTCGCGGCCGCCGCGAATGTCCTGAACCATATGCATCACTTTGTCGGCGCGATCGGGGTAATGCGCTGCCAGCCATGCCCTGAACAGAGGGGCGACCTCGAAGGGAAGGCGCATCAATATATAGGAAGCCCGGATCGCCCCCGCGCCGGCGGCGGCGGCCATGATAGCTTCGATCTCATGGTCGGTAATCGCGGGGATGATCGGCGAGATATTGACCTGCGTCGGGATGCCCGCGTCGACGAGCGCGCGGATCGCCGCGAGGCGGCGCTGCGGATGCGGCGCGCGGGGCTCAAGGGTGCGGGCGAGTGCCGCGTCAAGCGTGGTCACCGAAATCGCGACCCCGACCAGCTCGTCCTTCGCCATCTGCGCCAGCAGATCGATGTCGCGCAGGAGCCGATCGGACTTGGTGGTGATGAGCAGCGGATGCCTTGCCTCGGCGAGCACCTCGATCACCGACCGGGTAATGCCCCAATCGCGTTCGATCGGCTGATAACCGTCGGTGTTGGTCCCGATGGCAAGCGGTGCGACCTTGTAATTGCGGCTCGCCAGCTCGCGCCGCAGCAGCTTGGCCGCGTCCGGCTTGGCGAACAGCCTGCTTTCGAAGTCGAGCCCGGGAGAAAGGTCGTGGAAGGCGTGCGTCGGACGCGCAAAGCAATAGATGCAGCCATGCTCGCAGCCGCGATAGGGGTTGATCGAGCGGTCGAAGCCGATGTCGGGAGACGTGTTGCGCGCGATGATGGTCTTTGGATGCTCGATCGTTACGGTGGTGCGCAATCGGGGCGGTGCGCCGTCGATATTGGCCGCCGCGTCGAGCCAGTCGCCGTCGGCCTCGCGAGCGAGCGAGCCTGTGCGAACTGGGGGAGGGTTTTCGGGCGCGCCGCGGCCGGCGAGGAGAGGAAGGGGCTTGGCAGGCACCCCCCAAGACTATCGCAATTAATAGAACAAAGAAAGAACAAACTTCGCCCCGTCACCTGCCGGGGTCTGCGATCACTCCATCAGCCGGGGCATGAGCTCGACGAAATTGCAGGGCCGGTGCCGGCTATCGAGCTGCGCCGACAAGATTCCCTCCCAGGCATCTGTCACCGCGCCCGTCGAGCCGGGGAGCGCAAAGATATAGGTGCCGCGCGCAACAACAGCGCAGGCACGCGACTGGATCGTCGAGGTTCCGATCGTCTGATAACTCAGCCAGCGGAAGAGTTCGCCAAAGCCGGGGATATCCTTTCCGTCGAGGCGGTGCAGCGCCTCGGGGGTCACGTCGCGTCCGGTGAGCCCGGTGCCGCCGGTCGTGATCACGGCATCGACCTCGGGATCGTCGATCCAGTTGTGAAGGCGCGACACGATCAGGTCGGCCTCATCGGGGATGATCGCGCGCCCGGCGAGAATGTGGCCCGCCTCGGTCAGCAATTGCTCGAGCCTATCGCCCGATCGGTCCTCGGCCGCGCTGCGGCTGTCTGAAACCGTCAGGACTGCGATGCGCACCGGCTTGAAGGGGAGGGCCGGATCAATCGGCATTGCCAAGGCCGCCAGCCCAGGTCAGGCGGATGCGATCCTTGCTGTCCGGAAAGCGCGGCCATTTGCCCTGTGCGAGCGCGGCGCGGCTGACCGACGGCTTGCCTTGCTGCGCTTCGTACATCCAGTAATTGCGCAGCACCGTGCCGACATAGCCCCGAGTTTCCCAATAGGGGATCGATTCCATGTATAGCAGCGGATCTCCCTGATCGCGAATTTCGGTCTGCCAGCGGGCGACGGGTGCCGGGCCGGCGTTATAGGCGGCGATGACCTTGGGCAGGAGCCCGCCGGTCGACGCGTCGCGGCTCAGATACTGAAGATATCGCTGGCCCAGATCCATGTTCACCGACGGGGTCTTGAGATCCTCAAGTGCCGCCTTGATCTTGTCGCCGTCCCAGCGAGCGACATCGCCCGCGGTTCCAGGACGCACCTGCATCAGCCCATAGGCGCCCGCGGGGCTGACCGCGGCGCGGCGGAAACGCGATTCCTGAAGCGTGTGCGCGAAGACCAGCGCCGGGTCGACTTTCCAACCGCCATTGGGCTCCCACCTTGGCTGCGGATAGCGCGTTGAGGCGGCGAGCTTGCGGCCTTGCGGCGTGTTGTGCGCAAGCCAGAGCTGAGTCTCGGGAAGGCTCAATGCCTCGGCCATGCTGATCAGCTGTTCATGCTGGCGCGGATCGCCGATTCGCGCCTGGCGGCGGAGCGCTTCGCCTGCATAATTGTCCTCGCCAATTTCCACGAGCGCGATCGCAGCGCGGACATTCGGCTGCTTTTCGAGCGCGCGCCACGCGCTGCGATCAGCGCGCAGACTCTCGCGCTGACTGGCCGCTTCCTGGCCCAGCGTTTCGCGCGCCAGCAGGCCGTAGAAAGTTTCGGGGTTCGCAGCCGCCGCGCGCAGGCGCGACTGGACGAGATCGGGCCGGGCCGAGGCGATGGCGGCGCGCGCTGACCAATAATAGCCTGCGGCTCGCAATTCGCTGTCGGGCGCTTCCCTGGCAACGCGGTCGAAAGCCGCGAGCGCCGTGGGATAGTCGCGCATGCGCCAGGAGGCGAGGCCGCGCACCCAGGCACCCTGCGTCGCCCAGGCGCTCGTCCCGCTGGTGCAGTCCGCCGCCAGGCGCAGCGCATTCGCGTCGTCATTCTCGATATAGTAAGACCATGCGACCTTCTGACGCCACTCGTCGCGGGCCTCGGGGCTGAGCTTATCGAGCACTGCATTGAGCAGCGCCTCGGCGCCCGCGGGGTCGTCATTCTTGATCCGCTCGGGTATGCTCGTCGCAAGGCCCGCTGCAAAGGGGTCACTGACCGTGTCGGCGCCGCGACGTCGCGGCGCGCTACCCGCCCAGGAAAGAGCCGTCTCGGGAGGAAGGGCCGGCAGGTCGCTCGCGCCGCGCCGCGTGGCAAGACGCCCCAGCTGGGCTGCTTGGGGAAGCCAGGGCGAGCGCGAGAGAATCGGCATGAGATCGGCGACTTCAGCGCGCGGGCTATTGGCGGCCAGCCAGAACTCGGCGCGGAGGAAATCGTCGAGCGGTCCGTCCTTCGCCTCGGCGAGCATGGATTTCGCATCGGCCCAGCGCTCGCCGCGGATCGCTGCAAGAACCTGCGAATAGAATTGTCTTTGCTTCGAGGAAAGAATCCCCGGCACCGTCTGCGGCGCGCTGTACAAGGCGCGATCGCCGGCGTCGGTCGCCATCGCCGGCGAGGTGGTCGCCGCGGCGGAAAGAAGGAGCGGAGCGGTCAATGCCGCAATCGAGGTTTTCATCTGTCAACGTCCCCGGTTGAACAGTTTGAGGCTATCCCAGGCGGCCGCCTTGTGGGCCGGACGGGCGAGCAGCATCGCAGGATGCGCGATCGCTGCCGCCGTTATCCTGCCGCCTGAATGGTTAATATCGAGTAACCTTCCGCGGGCATCGGGAAGGGCAAGACCTGCCGCCATTTGCACAATGTCACCGCCGATCAGCAGCAGCTTTCCAGGATCGGCGAGCGCCAGATGATGGGCGAGCAGCCTTTCTAGTTCGGCGCGATCACGCGCATCGCAGCGCCCCCCCGGCGGGCGTGTGACGGCGAGGCTGGCGAAGTAGCAGTCGGTGCGCACCGTCCCGATCGCCTTCAGCGCAGCGTCGAGAAGCTTGCCCGGCGCGCCGCTGAACAAGGCGCCTTCGCGCTGGTCGTCGATCTCGGGCCAGGCGGTGAGCAGCATCAAGGGGGCGCGCTGCGCGCCCACCGGTAGCACACGGCGATTGTCCCACTGGCTCCCCGGAACGTCGGGATGCTCTGCGAGAAATGACTGAAAACCGCTCCAGTCGTCGGGGAAGCTTACCGGCCCCTTCTTTTGGGGGACGGCCTCCTCGACAGCCGGGCGCTGGAGGGCTGCGGGCAGGGGTGGCGGTTCGGTTTCGACAGGGGCAAGCGGGCGGGCCTTGGACCCCGGGTCATTTGCGGCCGGCGCAAGGAGCCAGCCTGCGGGCCTTTCGCCGACGAGCGCGTCTACCCCCGCATGCGACCACCAGTCGCAGATGCTTTCTGCCAGCAAGGCCGATTTTTGCCCACCCATGAATTTGTTTCAAACAGGCAGTTGACGGACGCGTCAATTGGCGGGCATCGCAATTCGTGACAAGATGAGCGCCGAACGCGATGAATGATCGGCGCGGGGACTGCAGAAAGGTATTATCGGTGAGCGAACGGGAATCGATGCCCTATGACGTGGTCATCGTCGGCGCAGGTCCGGCGGGACTTTCAGCGGCGATCCGCCTCAAGCAATTGGCGAATGAGGCAGGCAGCGACCTTTCGGTCTGCATCCTTGAAAAGGGATCCGAGGTCGGCGCGCACATCCTTTCAGGAGCCGTCATCGACCCCCGGTCGCTCGACGAATTGATTCCCGACTGGCGGGACATGGGCTGCCCGCTCGCCGAGGTGCCGGTCAACGACAACCAGCATTGGGTGCTGACGAAGAAAAAGAAATTCGCTCTGCCCGAGTTCATCTCGCCCGCTTTCATGCACAACAAGGGGACTTACACCGGCAGTCTCGGCAATCTGTGCCGCTGGCTTGCCGAGCAGGCCGAGGGACTGGGGGTCGAAATCTTCCCGGGATTCCCGGCTGCCGAAATCCTCTACAACGAGGATGGGTCGGTGAAGGGCGTCGCGACGGGCGACATGGGCGTCGCGCGCGATGGCAGCCACAAGCCCGATTATGCGCCCGGACTTGAGCTCCATGCCAAATACACCTTCTTTGCCGAAGGCGTGCGCGGGCATCTTACCAAGATCCTGAAGCCGCAATTTGCCCTCGACGCCGATTGCGAGCCGCAGGTGTACGGCCTCGGCGTCAAGGAGCTGTGGGACATTGACCCTGCGAACCACGCGCCGGGCCGGGTGATCCATACGCAAGGCTGGCCGCTCGATTCCAACAGCAATGGCGGCGGCTTCCTCTATCACCAGGCCAATGGACAAGTCGCATTGGGATTTGTCACATGGCTCAACTATCGCAACCCGCACACTTCGCCTTTTCAGGAAATGCAGAAGTGGAAGACGCATCCCGAGATCGCGAAGATATTGAAGGGCGGCAAGCGCGTATCCTATGGCGCGCGTGCGATCAGCGACGGCGGCTATCAGTCGGTACCGAAGCTCGCGTTTCCGGGCGGCGCACTCATTGGCGACAGCGCGGGCTTTCTGAACGTACCGCGCATCAAGGGGACGCACACCTCGATGAAATCGGGGATGATGGCAGCCGAGGCGGCTTTCGCCGCGGTCACTGCCGGCCGCGCCGGCGACACGCTCGATGCCTATCAGGCGGCCTATGACGAAAGCTGGGTCAAGAAGGAGCTTGGCATCGTCCGCAACGTCCTGCCGCTTGTGGAAAAATATGGCGATCTGGCAGGAACCCTTCTTTCGGGCATCACCATGTGGCTCGAAAGCTTCGGCATTCGCATGCCCTTCACGATGAAACATCACCCCGACAATACGACGCTTTACCGGGCCGACATGATGTCCAAACCCGACTATCCCAAAGCTGACGGCGTGTTGACGTTCGACCGATTGTCCTCGGTATTTCTTTCGAACACCAATCACGAGGAGGACCAGCCGGTTCACTTGCAGCTGAAAGACCCGTCGATCCCGGTCGAGTATAACCTGCCGCTCTACGATGAGCCCGCGCAGCGCTATTGCCCGGCTGGCGTTTACGAGATCGTCGGCGCCGAAGAGGGCGACCCGAAGTTCGTGATCAACGCGCAGAACTGCGTCCATTGCAAGACGTGCGACATCAAGGATCCCACCCAGAACATCAACTGGGTCACTCCTGAAGGCGGCGGAGGCCCCAATTACCCCAATATGTAAGGCTGCTCGCTCCGTTGCGATCCTGACCACTGTTGCGGCCATGCTTGCTGCGACCCCTGCCCATGCGGAGGCCGATCGTGGTGGCGGGGCCCTGAACGCGTTCGTTCGCGCACGGCTCGCCCAGGAGGCGGGCGAACCTGCCGCCGCGCTGTCGGAGCTGAAAACAGTGGCGAGCCTTGCCCCCGATCTTCCCGGCGTGCGGGGACAGATCCTCGAGCAAGCGATCCAGGCCGGTGATTTCGTCGCCGCCCGCGGCGCGGCTCGAGCGCTTTGGAAAAGCGGCGAGCGCCGGTTCGATGCGCAGCTCGTACTGCTTGTCGACGCGCTTCGCCGATCGGACTGGAAGGGCGCGCGCGCCCTTTTGGCGGGACGCCCCGACAAGGCTGGGGTCGATGCTGTGGCAAGGCTCATTACCCCCGCGATCAATGCCTGGATCGACGTGGGCGCGCGCGCGCCCAATCCCGAGCGCCATCTGATCGCCGCGAGCCCCGCCGCGCGCCCCGAACCCGCGCTCCTGCTCGAGGCGGCGCTCGTTGAGCTGGCAGCGGGGCGACCTGCCGATGCCGTCGCACAGGTCGACACGATCATGCTCAGCGACCGCTCAAGTCAGCTCGTCGCGCTGCGCGTCGCAGCCTCGCTCGATCGGGCGAGCGAGACAGCCGCCGCCAAGCAACTTCGGGGGCGCATCGCACTCGCCGCGGGAGAGCGTGACGACCCACTCTTGCTGCTGCCCGATCAGCCGGTTTCATCGCCCCCCGCAGGGGTCGCCCACTGGTTGGGACTGCTTGCCGATGGTCTGTCGCGCACGCCGCATAGCAGGCCCGCGGTCCCGCTGCTCTTTGCGCGCGCGGCCCATTGGCTGAACGCGGAGGATCAGCAGGTTCGAACCGCTTTGGTCGAGGCGCTCGAGCGGAATGGCCAGCGGGAGAGCGCGTTGGCCCTGCTGTCCGGAGGGCGCGAGCCGCTACCCCCGGTGCTCGGATTGCGCCGCGCCGAGTTGCTCGCCGACGGCGGCGAGGTGACGCGCGCGCTGGCGGCGGCCGAAGCCGCGGTGAAGGGGGACGGCCAACCGCGCAGCCTCCTCCTTCGCCTCGCCGACCTCGCGCGCCGATCGGGCGACAGCGATGCGGCGCTGCGCGCCTACTCGCGACTGGAAGCGGGACTTGGCGAGCGAGAGGAGGATATCGCGCTTCGCGCCCTCCTCCTGATCTCGCGCGCTGACTTGCTGCTGAAAGCCGACGACTGGGATGGAGCCGAGACCCTGATCGAGCAGGCCGTCGCTCTGCGGCCCGACGATGCGACCGTGCTGAACTTTGCAGGATATTCGGCGCTCGAACGGCGCAAGAATGTCGAGCGGTCGCTGCGACGGATCGAAGCGGCATGGCAGAAGGAGCCGCAGGACCCGAGCATCACCGACTCGCTCGGCTGGGCCTATTTTCTGACAGGACGGATCGAGGATGCCGTGCCGCTGCTTGAAAAGGCGCAGCGCGGTGATCCTGAAAATGCCGTCATCGTCGAGCATCTCGGCGACGCCTATTGGCAAGCAGGGCGCCGCTTTTCGGCGCGCTATGTCTGGCGAGCCGCTTCGCTGACCGCGGAGGCGGACATGGCGACACGGATCGCCGCAAAGCTTCGCGACGGGCTCACGCCCGCAACCGTTGCACCATGACGCGCCTCACCGAAGCGGGCTGGGCGAAGATCAATCTCGCGCTGCATGTGCGGGCGAGGCGCCCCGACAATTATCATGACATCGAGACGCTGTTTGCCTTCGTTGACGGGGGCGACACGCTGGAGGCGGGCATTTCCAGCGCCGATACGCTGTCGATTGCGGGCGAGTTCGCAGCCGGGCTAAGCACGGGCACTGACAATCTGGTCCTCCGCGCGGTCGCCTTGCTGCGCGGGCGCTATGGAGCAGCGCGCGTCCCGCCGCTTGCGGTGCGGCTGACCAAGACATTGCCTGTCGCGGCGGGGATCGGTGGCGGGTCGGCGGATGCGGCCGCCATGGCGCGGCTCGTGCGGCGGCATTTCCTCCCCGAACTTGGCAATGCGGCGCTCGCGCGACTGGTGGCGCCCCTCGGCGCAGATGTCGCTGCTTGCATTGCCAGCGAAACTTGTCTGGGCATCGGGACCGGGTCTGAACTCGTCCCAGCGCCGGAAATTGCGCTTGCCGGAACGCCGGTGCTTTTGGTGAACCCGCGGCAAGCTGTGGCCACCGGGCCGGTGTTCGCGGCCTGGGACGGAACCGACCGTGGACCGCTCTTCACCGGCGCAGACCTTCGCGCGCAGCTGTTCGCCGCGCGCAACGACCTTCAGCGCCCGGCGATCGCACAATGTCCCGCGGTCGCCGAAATATTGACCGAGCTTGGCGGACTGAAGCCGTGGCTCGCGCGCATGTCGGGCTCGGGTGCAACCTGTTTCGCGCTGTTCGACGCGCCCGCCGAACGCGATGCAGCCGCTCGCTATCTGAAGGAGCGCAGGCCCCAATGGTGGCAGATGGCAGGGGCGCTGCGATGAGCGAGGCCTGGTGCGATCTTGGAACGCCGCGCGCGGGCGGGGTCTTGCTGATCGGCGATCACGCGTCAAACCATGTCCCGCTCGACATCGATCTTGGCATTGATCCCGCCCTTCTTGAAACGCACATCGCGATCGATATAGGCGTTGCCGAGGTGGCGGCGCTGCTTGTCGAAAAGGGGGCGATCGATGCCGCTATCCTGGGCGGGGTGTCCCGGCTCGTTGTCGACTGCAATCGCGATGAGGACGCGCCGGGGACTATCCCGATCGTGAGCGACGGCCATGCCATTCCGGGCAATGCGCTCACGCCTGCGGCCCGCGAGGCGCGGCTTGCGCGCATATTCAGGCCCTATCATGCCCACATCGCGAAGGTGATCGCAGCAGCGCGGCCCGCGATGATATTATCGCTGCACAGCTTCACGCCGGAACTTGCGAGCGATCCCGAGCAAAGCCGGCCCTGGGACGCTGGTGTCCTCTATAATGCCGATGACCGGCTTGCAGGGCCCGTGATCGCGGCGCTTGCGAGCGAGGGGCTGCTTGTCGGAGACCAGCAGCCCTATTCGGGCAGGCTGCTCAATGCGACGATGAACCGCCACGCCGAAGCAAATGCGATTCCCTATGTAGGGATCGAAATGCGTCAGGATCTGGTCGGGGACGCAGCGGGGCAGGCGCGCTTTGCTGATCTGCTGACCCGCACGCTGCGGAAAGCGGCGTTGAAACTGCCGGCATAGGCGTGTAGAGGCCCTTCCAACCTCTCTTCTATGAAATAAAATTATCAGGAATTCTTCAAATGCCTTCTTATCGTTCGCGAACTACGACCCACGGCCGCAACATGGCCGGCGCACGCGGTTTGTGGCGCGCAACGGGGATGACGGACAGCGACTTTGGCAAGCCGATCATTGCCGTGGTCAATAGCTTTACGCAGTTTGTTCCCGGGCACGTCCACCTCAAAGACCTCGGTCAGATGGTGGCGCGCGAGATCGAGGCAGCCGGCGGCGTCGCCAAGGAATTCAACACGATCGCGGTCGACGACGGCATCGCGATGGGTCACGATGGCATGCTCTATTCCTTGCCAAGCCGCGACCTCATTGCCGATAGCGTCGAATATATGGTCAACGCGCACTGCGCCGATGCGATGATCTGCATTTCCAACTGCGACAAGATCACGCCGGGGATGCTGATGGCAGCGCTGCGCATCAACATCCCGACGATTTTCGTCTCCGGCGGACCGATGGAAGCCGGTAAGGTGGTGCTCAAGGGCAAGGAAATTGCTCTCGATCTGGTCGATGCAATGGTCGCGGCTGCCGACGAACATTACAGCGATGAAGAGGTCGCGGCGGTCGAGCGCTCGGCATGCCCTACCTGCGGCTCCTGCTCGGGCATGTTCACCGCCAATTCGATGAACTGCCTCACCGAGGCCCTCGGCTTGTCGCTGCCCGGAAATGGATCGACGCTTGCGACACACGCCGACCGCAAGTCGCTGTTCCTTCGCGCAGGGCACATGATTGTCGAAATGTGCCGCCGCCATTATGAGGAAGGGGATGAGCGCGTGCTACCGCGCACGATTGCGAGCTTCGAGGCATTCGAAAATGCCATGAGTCTCGATATCGCAATGGGGGGATCAACGAATACGGTGCTCCATCTCCTGGCCGCAGCGCACGAGGCGGGTGTTGATTTCACGATGGAAGACATCGACCGGCTTTCGCGTCGTGTGCCGTGCCTGTCGAAAGTCGCGCCGGCGAAGAGTGACGTCCACATGGAGGATGTGCACCGCGCTGGCGGGATCATGGCGATTCTCGGAGAACTTGAGCGCGCGGGGCTGATCCACGCGCATCTGCCGACCGTGCACAGCGCAACCCTGGGGGATGCGCTGAGCACATGGGATATTGGTCGCACCAGCGATCCGGCGGTGCAGCAATTTTTCATGGCAGCACCGGGCGGCGTGCCGACGCAGACCGCGTTCAGCCAGGACCGGCGCTGGCCATCGCTCGATCTCGACCGCGAAGCGGGCGTGATCCGCTCGGCAGAGCATGCCTTCAGCAAGGACGGCGGACTTGCAGTGCTCTCGGGAAATATTGCGCGCGATGGCTGCATCGTGAAGACTGCGGGCGTCGACGATTCCATCCTCCAGTTCACCGGTCCTGCGAAAGTCTATGAAAGCCAGGATGCGGCGGTCGCCGGGATACTGACGGGGCAAGTCGAGGCGGGTGACGTGGTCGTCATCCGCTACGAAGGGCCGAAGGGCGGGCCGGGCATGCAGGAAATGCTCTATCCGACGAGCTATTTGAAGTCGAAGGGATTGGGGGCAGCCTGCGCCTTGATCACCGACGGGCGCTTTTCGGGCGGCACATCGGGCCTCTCGATCGGCCATGTTTCCCCCGAAGCCGCCGAAGGCGGAGCCATCGGGCTCGTTGAGGATGGAGATCTCATCAAGATCGACATTCCCGGGCGTACGATCGACCTCATCATCTCCGATGAGGTGCTTGCGGCACGCCGCGCGGCGATGGAAGCCAAGGGCGAGGCGGCCTGGCAGCCCGCCAAACCCCGTCCGCGCAAGGTTTCGGTGGCGCTTCAGGCCTATGCTGCGATGACGACCAGTGCGGCGCGCGGCGCGGTGCGGGACCTTTCGCAGCTGAGGAAAGCCGGAGGATGAAGCCGAGAAAGGCGGGCTTGTTGGCGTTGCCGCTGCTGCTTCTCGGCGGCTGCGGCGCGGCCCCGGACAATAGCGCCCTTGCCCGTGCCGAGGCGCGGCAGGGTGAGGAGGCCGCGCTCAATGGGCGCATCGACTGCGCGCTCGAAGGCGCGAAGCATTTTGACCGGACGTGTACGCTTGAGGAAATGAGCGGGGCGCAAACAAATATCCTGATCGTAGGCCGCGCCGATACCGGCTACCGGCGTCTTGCGATTGCTAAGGACGGGCGCGGCGTCGTGTCCGCCGACGGAGCCGAGCCGGCAAAGGTCATGATCGTCAAAGAGGGAGTGATCGAGGTCGCGGTCGGCCGCGACCGCTACCGATTGCCCGCGAATACGACCGGGGCAAGATAGCCGGCGCGCAATGGCGATTTCCATGACCGGTGCGATGTCGTAAGCTTAATCATGCCGTCTCCTGTCGACGCTCCCATCCTTACCGCCGACGCGATGCGCGCCGCCGAGGCGGCGTGCGCTGCGTCGGGAACCTCGCTCGCGACGCTGATGGAGCGCGCCGGCGCTGCGGTTGCGGACTTTGCGTGGCGGATGGCGGCAGGAAATCCCGTGCTCGTTCTGTGCGGACCTGGCAATAATGGCGGCGACGGCTATGTGGCGGCCCGCTGGCTTGCCCGGCGCGGCGTGCATGTACGGGTGGCGGCGCTCGCCGAACCCGCGAGCGAACTCGCGCGCGCGGCCCGGCGCGCGTGGGGAGGGCCCGTCGAGGTGCTGGGTGACGATCTCGCCCCCGCGCCTTTGGTCATCGATGCGCTGTTCGGCGTCGGACTTTCGCGGCCTCTCCGAAAAGATCTGGCGGCGCGCCTGCGCGGCCTCGCGAAGCGGCGGGTCCTTGCGGTCGATGTGCCAAGCGGAGTCGAGGCAGACGGCGTGCAACCCTGGGCGCCGGCGCTTTCAGCCGATGTGACGGTCGCGCTCGGCGCGCTCAAACCCGCGCATGTATTGCTGCCCGCCGCTGCCACTTGCGGCAAGGTCGTGCTTGCGCCAATCGGGATCGAGGCTCAATCGTCGCTTCGGACGCTGCCGCGATACGAATGCGATAGCCCCGGGGCAGCTGCCCACAAGTTCAGCCGGGGTATGGCGCTGGTGCGCGCTGGCCCGATGCGGGGAGCGGCGGGACTTGCCGCCTCGGCGGTGCTGCGCGCGGGGGCGGGTTATGCAATATTGAGCGGCGCGTCTGGCGCGCCTCTTTCGGCCATTATCGCGGAGGACGGCGATCATTTTGCCGAGCGGCTCGCTGATGAACGTCTTGGCGCCGTGGTGATAGGACCGGGCTATCCGGCCAGCGATGCGCTCGATCGCGACGTGGCCGCGGCCTTGAAGAGCGGGAGGGCGCTCGTCCTCGATGCCGCTGCAATAGTCTCGGCGCTGCCGAGGCTCGGAGGAGCGCCGGCGATCCTGACGCCGCACGCGGGCGAATTTGCGCGCGCCTTTCCCGGCCTTGAAGGCAGCAAGATCGATCGGGCGCGGGCTGCTGCGAGCAAGAGCGGTGCCGTCGTCATCTACAAGGGTGCGGACACTATTGTCGCTGCGCCCGACGGGCGCATCGCAGCTGCCTGGCCAGGCTGCCCCTGGCTTGCCACCGCCGGAACGGGCGATGTGCTCGCGGGAGCGTGCGCGGCGATGCTCGCGCGCGGCGACGAGGCCTTCGACGCTGCGGTTGCAGCGGTAAGCTGGCATATTTCGCGCGCGCGGGCTATCGGCCCCGGCCTTGTAGCCGATGATCTGGTAAGGGCATGACCGATAAAGATTTGATCGAACGCATCGCCGCGCGGGGCGACGGCGTGACTGCGGACGGGCGCCACGTCGCAGGAAGCGCGCCGGGAGACCGGGTGGCGGCCGACGGGACCCTTATTCCGGGGCCAAACCGCGCTGAGCCGGTTTGCCGCCATTTCATGCGATGCGGCGGCTGTCAGCTCCAGCATGTGGCCGAAGGGGCGCTCGCAGACTTTGTGCGCGATCGCGTCGCAGGCGCGCTTGCCGCGCAACAGGTGCACGCCAACGCGATACGCGCGGCGTTGCTCTCGCCGCCGCAAAGCCGTCGCCGCGCGGCGCTGACTGCCCTGCGGACGGGACAGCAGATCGCGGTTGGCTTCAACGCGGCGCAGAGCAACCAGATTATCGACATGCGCGAATGTCCGCTTCTGATGCCCGCGCTGTTCGCGCTGATCGCGCCGGTGCGCAAATTGCTGGGTTTGATTGCGCCGCAGCGGCGCTTCTTGAAGATCAAGCTGCAGATGCTCGATCAGGGCGTCGAGCTGGTGCTCGAGGGCGTGCGCGCCGAAGGGCTTGACGCGGCGATGGCGCTTCAGGATTTTGCGAGCGCCAATCGCCTTGCGCGTCTCGCGATCGATCAGGGGGACGGTCTTGAGACAATCTGGCAGCCCGAACCGCCAACGGTGCACTTTGGCGAAATTGGGGTCGAAGTGCCGCCATTTGCCTTTTTGCAGGCGACCTCTGCCGGGCAGGCCGCGCTGGTCGAGGCGGTGCGCGAGGCTATCGGCGATGTCCCGGCCGTGGCGGATCTGTTCGCGGGAGTGGGAACCTTTGCCCTGTCGGTTCAGGAAGGGCGCAAAGTCTACGCGGCCGAAGGCGCGCGCGATGCCATATTGGCGCTCGCCAGCGCCGCGAACCGCGCGCAGGCGCTCGTCACGGCCGAGCATCGCGACCTGTTCCGCCGACCGCTCATTCCCGGCGAACTTGATCGCTTTGGCGCGGTCATTCTGGATCCGCCCCGCGCGGGCGCCGAGGAACAGGTCAAGCAGCTTGCTGCATCCAAGGTGCCGGCGATTGCCTATGTGAGCTGCAACCCCGCGAGCTTTGCGCGCGATGCAAAGCTGCTCGCCGCAGGCGGCTATCGCCTCGACTGGGTGCAGCCGGTGGGCCAGTTCCGCTGGTCGACACATGTCGAGCTCGCGGGATGCTTCACAAAGTAACCGGCGCCCCGCGTTTCGGGGCGCCGGCCATATTCAGTGCAGCACGAAGGCTATGAAGGCGTGCAGGCACAAGGCGAATAAGGCGAGGCTGGCAAGCACGAAGACGCCGAAGCGCCACATCACCCGGTTCACCGTTGCCTGAATGAGGCTGTGAAGAATGCGCAAGCCCACATAAGCCCAGGCGATCTGGGCGTTGAGCCCGCCGCCCATGCCCGCGATGGCGAGCGCGATGGCAACAGCGTAAAAGACGGTCGGCTGCTCCATCAGATGATTATAATTGTGCGCCTTCCACTGCACCTCGGGCGGCAACACATCGTCGAGATTCTTTCCGGTGCCGCCCACCAGCTTCGCGGCATCGATTTTCGCGCGGCTCATGGCGGGAAGGCGCGTTGCGTACATCCATAGCCACATCACCATCGACCAGAGCGCGAGCGTCGCAACGGGTCCGAGAATCGCGTTCGTATCGGTCATGATCTCCTCCTCAACCCAGCGTTGCGATCACGGCGAGTACCGCCAGCGCAAGCAGACACAGCGTGGATAGCGAAAAGAGCGTGAAGCGCACCGGAACGCGGTTAACCGTCACCTGCCATAAGCTGTGAAGGATGCGTAAGACGACATAGGCCCAGGCGATCCAGCGCGTGTAGCTGACGTCGCCGCCCGAGAGATGCAAAAAGACGATGACCGCATAGAAGAGCGTCGGCTGCTCGAGCAAATGCGTGTAATTGTGAGATTTCCAATTGACGCTGGATGGCAGCACGTTTTCGAGGTCGGCGCCTCGGCCGCCTGGCGGCGCCGCTTTCAAGTTGATCCCGGCCTTCGCCATTGCCGGAAAGCGGGTCGCTGCGACCCAGAAAAGCATGATCAATGTCCACAGGACCAGCACTGCGCCAGGCGCAAGAATGCTTTGCGACATAATTCCCCCTTTCGATCGCGGCGCATGTGGTCGGCCGCGTGCAGGGGATGCTAGGGCCCAGCCGCGACAATGCAAGGCTGTGGGTCAGCCCTTCAGCGCTTCGATGAAATCCTCAGCCCAGCTGATGACGTCGCGATCGCGCACGACGGCGTTGAGCGCCCTCCAGCGAGCCTTGCGCTCCTCGAGCGGCATATGGATCGCAGTCCAAAGCGCGCGGGTCACTTCGTCATGGTTGAGCGGATTGACGAGGACCGCATCGGTCAATTGCTCGGCTGCGCCTGCAAAGCGCGAAAGAATGAGAACGCCAGGGTCCTCGGGGTCCTGCGCCGCGACATATTCCTTGGCAACGAGATTCATTCCGTCCCGAATGGGCGTCACCAGCCCGATCTTGGCCGCCCGGTAGAAGCCGAAAAGTTCGGCGCGGCCAAAGCCGCGGTTCACGTACCGAATGGGAACGAGATCGACGTCCGAATGGGCGCCATTAAACTGACCTGTCTTCTGCTCGAGCGTGGCCCGGATTTCCTGATAGGAGCGGACATCCTCGCGCGAGGGGGGCGCGATTTGAATATAGAGCAACCGGTTTACCATGTCGTCCTTGGTGGCGAACAGGCGCTCCATCGCGTCGATGCGCTCGGGCAGACCCTTGCTGTAGTCGAGCCGGTCGACGCCGATCACGACCGTCCTGCTGCGCGCGCTGCCGACGAGGCGCACCTGCGCGCGCCGTGCAACCTCGGTCTCGCCCAGCGCCATGAATTCCTTATGGTCGATCCCGATGGGGAAGGCGCGCGCTACGACGGTGCGGCCGCCGAGCTCTACCGTGCCCTTCTGTTCATCGACCCCGGCGTTCAGTTCCTTGCGGCAATAATGGAGGAAGCTCTCGAGCCATTCGAACGATTGAAAGCCGATCACGTCGTAATGGAGCATGGCCTTCACCAGCCGTTCGTGAAAGGGAAGCGAAACGAGAAGGCGGGTCGGCGGCCAGGGAATATGGAGAAAAAGGCCGATGCGGTTCTTGAGGCCATGCGCCCGCAGACGTTCGCCGAGAGGCAGGAAATGATAATCCTGCACCCACACGAGATCATCAGGCTCAACGAGCGGGATCAGGCTGTTCGCAAAGCGCTCGTTGACCCGCTCGTAGCCCATACCGAATTCATTTTCATATTCGGCAAGATCGATGCGATAGTGGAAGAGGGGCCAAAGCGTCCGGTTTGCGTAGCCGTTATAATATTCTTCGACATCCTGGGGTTCGAGGTCGATCGTTGCGGTGGTGAAGCCGTTGCTGCGCGCCATGGTAAGCTGGCCGGTAAAATGCTCGACTTCCTCGCCCGACCAGCCGAACCAGATCCCGCCATGCTGACGCAGCGCGCCATTCATCGCGACGGCGAGGCCGCCCTGCGCCCCCGCAGCGCCGCGCCCCTTGTCGACCGACACCCGGTTGGAGACAACGATCAGCCGGCTCATCGCACCGTATCCCAGCTTCGCGACAGCAAGCCTGCGCAATTGATGATGCCGACCAGCGAATAGGTCTGCGGGAAGTTCCCCCACAATTCGCCATTTTCGAAATCCATATCTTCCGAAAGGAGCCCCGAGGGCGTCCGGTGAGCGAGCATCGCTTCGAACAGTTCGCGCGCCTCGTCCGACCGCCCACACAGATGCAGCGCTTCGATCAGCCAGAAGGTGCAGACATTGAAGGCAGTTTCGGGCTGCCCGAAATCATCTTCGCTGTCATAGCGCAGCATGTTCCGGCCGCGCCGCAGGGCCTTTTCGACTGCGCCAAAGGTCGCCTGAAAGCGCGGGTCGTCGGCGCGAATGAAGCGCAGTTCGACCATCTGGAGCAGGCTTGCGTCCAGATGCGAATGGCCAAAGGCCGCGCCATAATGCCCCTCGGCCCCGCACCAGGCTTCGCGTTCGATTGTCGCGCGAATCTTCGCGGCGCGATCGTTCCAGAAGGTTTCGCGTTCGGGCTTCCCCAGCCGCGTTGCCACATTGGCAAGCCGGTCGCACGCCGCCCAGCTCATCACCGCCGAATAGGTGTGGACAAGCTGTCGGGTGCGAAACTCCCAGAGGCCGGCGTCGGGCTGGTCGTGCATCTTCCACGCCACCTCGCCGACGCGCTCGAGGCTTTCGAAGTCGCGCTCGTCGGCGAGGCGAAAGAGGCGCTGGTCAAAAAAGCCCTGCACCGTTGGCAGTACGATCTGACCGTAGGCGTCGTGCTGGATTTGCGTCCAGGCGGCGTTGCCGATGCGCACCGGTCCCATGCCGCGATAGCCGGCGAGGTCATGGGCGACACTTTCGTCGAGCTCGGTCACGCCCATTACCGAATAGAGCGGCTGGATGTGCCCGCCCGCGGCGCGGTCGACGATGTTGCGCAGATAGGCGAGATATTTCTCAAGCACGTCAAGTGCGCCGAGGCGATTGAGCGCCTGCACGGTATAATAGGCGTCACGGATCCAGCAGAAGCGATAGTCCCAGTTGCGCCCGCTATTGGGTGCTTCGGGGATCGAGGTGGTGAGGGCAGCGACGATTGCGCCTGTTTCCCCATGCTGGCAAAGCTTGAGCGTGATCGCAGCGCGGATGACAGCGTCCTGCCAGTCCATCGGCGTTGCGAGCCCGCGCACCCAGCTTCGCCAGTAGAGATCGGTCGCCTCTTCCATGGCGCGGAGCGCCTGCGACACATTGCCGGTAAAAGGCTCATCGGGACCGAGAAAAAAATGCAGATCCTGCTCGACGCGGAAGGAGCGGCCTTCCATGAGATAACCGACGGGCGCGTCAGTCGTCAGCCGAAGCGGCTGGGGACCGATCAAATAGCGGATATGGTTGGTGCCGCGCGTTGTTGGTGCGACCTCGGCGCCATAATCGCGCATTGGCACCAGCTCCATCTCGAGGCGCGGGCTGCCCGAAACCGGACGGACGATGCGAACGAAGGCCACAGGGCGGAACATTCGCCCGGACCGCTCGAAGCGCGGGCAGAAATCGATGACGTCGACCGCGCTGCCGTCCGCAGCCTCCAGCCGGGTGACGAGGATCGGCGTGTTGCGGCGATAGCGCGGGGTCGCCTTGACCTGCCCTGCGAGCCGGATCCGCCAGACGCCGGCGTCTTGCCGGTCGCCTCCGAGAAGCGCGCAGAAGACAGGGTCGCCATCGACGCGCGGAACGCAGCCCCAAACGAAGCCGGCCTCGCCGTCAACGAGCGCGCTGACTTGGCAATTGCCGACGGGCCATAGAGCTAGCGAGCTCAAAGGATGAGCCATTGATGCACCATTTCCGGGTCGGCGAGGCGATAATGGGCAGCGGTCGGCCGCGGCGGGCCAACGAGGATGCCGTGCCCGCCTGCGGATGTCACCGCGTTGAAGCCATCTTCGTCCGTCGTGTCGTCGCCGATAAAGATCGGCATGGCGCCTGCAAAGGGCGGGCCGGCCATGAGCCGGGCTACCGCAACGCCCTTGTTGGCACTTTTCGGGCCCAGTTCGACCACCATCTTGCCGCGCCGGGCGGCAAGGCCTTCGCGGGCTGCCATTTCATCCATGACCGTATAGACGGCTGGAGCGGCTTCGGGTTCCTGCCGATAATGCACCGCGATACCGTGCGGCTTGATTTCGACGAGAAGTTGCGGCCAGGCGGCGGTTAGCGCGGCAAGGGCGGTACGGCTTGCGTCCGACAAAATGGGGGATGTGTCCGCCGCCTCGCACATCTCCGCTCCGTGTGAGCCGACCATCAACAGACCGACAGGGCCAAGATAGGTCCGGATGTCGGCAATTGCGCGGCCGCTAACGATGGCTATGCGGCCATCGAGCGCGCGGTTGAGGGCCGTGAGCTGTTCGGGCATGCCGTCGGGCACATGGATGCCGTCGGGCGTGTCGGCGATTTCGACGAGTGTGCCGTCGAAATCGAGAAAGAGCGCAAGCGAATGGTGAGCGGCGAGCCCGGCAAAGGGCGGGGGTGGTGGAAGGTCGATGCCTTTGTGCATTGCCGCAAAAAATTAGGGACGCCGACCCGCCCGGTCAACCGCCCCTGAATTTCGCCTTCCGGACGCTTAGAAAAGCTTGGTCACTGTTGCAGAGCGGCGTTCCTCTTCGACCTCGCCGGTATAAAGGCTCGCCATCGGCTCGTCGCTGACGACGTGGATGGCTTCGGCGCCAAAGCCGTTGAACTTGGTGCGCATCGCGCAGCCATAGGCGCCGAGCATCCCGATCTCGATGAAATCGCCCGCCTTGACGTCGCCCGGGAGAAAGAAGGGCCCCGCCATATGGTCAAGATCGTCACAGGTCGGACCATAGAAGCTGAACGGCAGCAACTCGACATCGCTTTTCGCGTCGCCCAGCAGCGTGACGGGAAAGCGCCATCCGACGTGGGCGGCGTCGAAAAGCGCGCCATAGGCACCATCGTTAATGTAGAGCTCCTCGCCGCGGCGCTTTTCGACGCGCACGATGAGCGAGCTATACTCGGCCGACAGCGCGCGACCCGGCTCGCACCACAGCTCGGCGGAGTAGCTGATCGGCAGGCTTTCGAAGATACGGTGAATCGTGTCGAAATAAGCATCGAGCGGCGGGGGCTCCATGCCGGGATAGGAGGAGGGGAAACCGCCGCCGACATCGACGATGTCGACGGTCACCGATGCTGCGACGATCGCGGCGCGGACCCGCTCCATCGCCTGCGCATAGGCGTGCGGCGTCATCGCCTGGCTGCCGACGTGGAAACAGATGCCGAGTGCGTCGGCCGCCTGACGGGTTGCCATCAGCAATTCGGGCACTTCGTCGGGTTCGGCGCCGAACTTGGCGGCAAGGCTGAGTTTCGAATGGTCGGAGGAGACCCGCAGCCGCACCAGAAGATTGAGATCAGCGGCACCTTCGGTCGCGCGGACGATCTTCTGAAGCTCGTCCATCGTGTCGAGCGAAAAGGTGCGCACCCCGTGCTTCCAATAGGCTTCTGCAATCGCTTCCTCGGCCTTGACCGGGTGCATGAAGCAGAGGGTGGCATGGGGCAAGGTGCGCGCCACCAGCCGCACCTCTGCGATGGAGGCAACGTCATAATGGGTAACGCCTGAATCCCACAGCACGCGCAGCAGGTCGGGCGAGGGATTCGCCTTGACCGCATACATGGTCGTGCCGGGAAATCGCTCGATGAAGAAACGCGCTGCGCGCCGCGCGGCATGCGGGCGGACAAGCGTAACAGGTTCGACCGGCGAAAGTGCCTGAATCAGCCCGTGGGCGCTATGGTGCTGGTGCAACTCAAGGGACCCCCAAAAAATATGTTAAACGACAAGGGCTGCCTTGCGGTTATTGGAAGTCCCCCTGGGGCAGCGAGGGGCGCATATATGGTTGGGGGGGCGGGCTGTAAAGACCCTTTGCATCGCAAAAATCGCGCGGCCGCCCCGCCGCCCCTCAGCTCAGCCGGGACTTGAAATCCTCATAGCCGAAACGGCGAATCTCCCTGATTTCGTCGCTTTCGCTATCCCATAGCCAGATCGACGGCAGCGGAACGCCATTGAATGTGTTCGTCTTGACCATCGAATAATGCGCCTGGTCGAGGAAGGCAAAGCGCTGCCCGACACGAGCGCCGCCGGGTAGGCGATAGTCCCCGATTACGTCTCCCGCAAGACAGGAGGGGCCGCCGAGTCGTGTTGCGGTGCCGCGCTCCTCCTCGGCCAGCATGGCCGGGCGATAGGGCGCCTCGATGACGTCGGGCATATGGCAGGTTGCGCTGATATCGGTGATCGCTATCGGCATGCCATTGCTGAACAGATCGAGGATTTCACCCACGAGAATGCCGGCGTCGAGCGCGACGGCCTCGCCCGGCTCGATCATCAGCTCACAGCCGGTCGCGGCGCGCACTTCCTTGAGGAAGGCGATCAGATCGTCGACCTGGTAATCGGCACGTGTCACATGATGTCCGCCGCCAAAATTGATCCATTTGAGCTGCCCGAAGAAGGGACGGAGCATAGGCTGGACTGCCCGCCAGGTTCGCTCGAGCGGCGGGAAATCCTGCTCGCACAGGCTATGCATATGGACGCCATCGACGCCCTCCATATGCTCTGGCAGCAATTGAGTGATCGGAAAGCCAAGGCGGCTGCAGGGCGCTGCGGGGTCATATTTTGAGACTTCGCCTTCGCTGTGCATCGGGTTGATGCGCAGGCCAATGTCGAAAGTCTCGCCCTTCGCGCGAAGCGTATCGAGGAGCGGGCGGAAGCGCGCGATCTGGCCCGGCGAATTGAAGATCAGGTGATCTGAGAGCGCGGCGATCTCCGGCAGATCGGCTTCCTTATAGCCTGCGCAATAGGTCGCGACCTCCCCGCCATACTCCTCGCGGCCGAGCTTCGCTTCATAAAGTCCCGATGCGCAGACACCGTCGAGATAGCGCGCGACGGTGGGCCCGAGCGACCACATCGAAAAGGCCTTGAGCGCCGCGAGCACGCATGCACCCGACGCATCGGCGATCCCGCGCAGCACGGAAAGATTGGCGCGAACCTTGGCCGCGTCGACGACAAAGGCGGGCGAGGGGACGCGACTCAGATCAAAGCGGGCGAAGGCTCCGGGGTCGCCAGCACGGGTTTCCATGGACTTGCGTTCCTGTCAGGCCGGAAGCGGCCCCTTGAAGATGAAGAAGGCTCCCGCGGCAATCAGGGTGAAGCCGACGAGGTGATTGACCGTCAATCGCTCACCCAGCCAGAAGACCGCGAAGCCTGCGAAGACGAGCAAGGTAATCACTTCCTGCATCGTCTTCAATTCCGCAGTCGAATAGACGGCGTGGCCGATGCGATTGGCCGGCACGGCAAGACAATATTCGAAGAAGGCGATCCCCCACGCCATGACGATCGCCAGCCAGATCGGCCGCGAGAGGTCGCCGAGATGGCCATACCAGGCGAAGGTCATGAAGATGTTGGAGACGAAGAGCATGCCGATCGGCACGAGATACGCAGTCATGATGCCCCCGCGTCATGCCAGCAAAAGCGGTATCGCTGGCGCTGTTGATGATCATAAGCGCCCCGGCTTCGCCGGAGCGCCTCATTCAGAAGGCGAGCGGAGCGTCGAGCTCCTTCACCTGCCACGGCAGACCATGCTTCATCAGCATGTCCATGAAAGGATCAGGATCCATCTGCTCCATGTTGAAGACGCCATTGCCGCTCCACGTGCCGGTGACCATCATCGCGGTACCGATCATCGCGGGCACGCCCGTTGTATAGCTGACCGCCTGGTTGCCGGTTTCGGCATAGGCGTCCTCATGATCGCAGATGTTGTAGAGGTATAGCGTCTTTTCCTTGCCATCCTTGCCAAGACCGGTTGCGATCACGCCGATGTTGGTTTTGCCCTTTGTCGTTTCGCCGAGGCTTGAAGGTTCAGGGAGCACGGCCTTGAGGAATTGCAGAGGGATGATCTCGCGGCCTTCGTAAACGACCGGATCGATCCGCGTCATGCCGACGTTCTGGAGAACCGTGAGGTGCTGGATATAGGCGTCGCCGAACGTCATCCAGAAGCGGATGCGCTTGATCTCGGGAAGGTGGGTTTTGAGGCTCTCGATCTCCTCATGATACATAAGGTACATATTCTTCGGTCCGACTTCTTCAAAGTCGAAGCATTGCTTTACCGACATGGCGGGGGTTTCGACCCACGCGCCATCTTCCCAGTGGCGCGCGACCGCGGTCACTTCGCGAATGTTGATCTCCGGGTTGAAGTTGGTCGCGAAATGCTGGCCGTGATCGCCGCCATTGCAGTCGAGGATATCGAGCGTTTCGATGCGCTCGAAATGATGCTTCTTCAGCCAGGTTGCAAAGACGCTGGTCACGCCGGGGTCGAAGCCTGATCCCAACAGAGCCATCAGCCCCGCGTCCTTGAACCGATCATGATAGGCCCATTGCCAATGATATTCGAACTTCGCCTCGTCGCGCGGCTCATAGTTGGCGGTATCAAGATAATGCGCGCCGGTCGACAGACACGCCTCCATGATAGTGAGGTCCTGGTAAGGAAGCGCGAGGTTGACGACATGCGTCGCGCCGATTGAGCGGATCAGCGCCGCCGTCGCGTCGATATGGTCGGCGTCGACCTCGGCCGTCTTGATTGTGACCCCGGTCCGCTCCTTCACCGATTGTGCAATCGCGTCGCACTTGAACTTGCGGCGGCTCGCGAGCGTGATGTCGGGAAAGATGTCGGCGTTCATCGCCATCTTGTGCACCGCAACCGAACCGACGCCGCCTGCGCCGATCACCAGAACCTTGCTCATCGTGAAAATCTCCTGTCCGCGAAGCGTTGCGGCTTGCCTTGTATGCGCTGCCCTATAGGACGAAGCCATGACACAGCAAAGCCCCGATCCCCTGCGCGATCCGGCCCGCACCCCATCCCTTGCCGGGATCGAACGCGCGGCGGCGAAAGTCGCTCCATTGCTTCCAGCGACGCCGCTTCTGCCGCTCGAGATCGATGGCACGACCGTCTGGTGCAAGGCCGAGTGCCTGCAGCCGGTGGGCGCCTTCAAGATCCGCGGCGCGTGGCATCGCTTGACCGACCTGACGGAGAAAGAGGCAGCCGCCGGCGTCGTGGGCGTCTCGAGCGGCAATCACGCGCAGGGCGTCGCGTGGGCGGCGAGGAGACTGGGGATTCGAGCGACGATTGTCATGCCCAGCAATGCGCCGCGCATGAAGCTTCAAGCGACCAAGGCGCTCGGGGCCGAGGTGGTGCTTTATGATCGCGTGGCGGAGTCGCGCGATGCCGTCGCGGCGAAGCTCCTCGAAGAGCGCGGCGGAACGCTGGTCCACGCCTATGGCGATCCCTGGATCATCGAGGGACAGGGGAGCGCAGGGATCGAGACGCGTGCCCAGCTTGCCGCGCGCGGTCTCATGGGGCCCGACAAGGTCATCGCCTGCTGCGGCGGCGGGGGCCTTTCGGCCGGGCTCGCGCTCGCATGCCCCGATGCCGAAATCATCGCGGTCGAGCCTGAGGGGTGGGATGACGTCACCCGGAGCCTCGAGGCGGGGAGAATTCTTTCGGTGGAGGATCTATCCTATCCTACCGAATGCGATGCGCTACAGACACCCGAGACGTGGCCGATCAATTTTGCCGTGCTCCAGGCGCGCGGCGTGCGCGGGATCGCGGTCTCGCGCGAGGAGGTGCGCCGTGCAATGCGCGTCGCGTTCGAGAAGCTCCATCTCGTCGTCGAGCCAGGCGGCGCGGCGGCGCTCGCGGCCCTGCTCGCCGGGAAGGTGGCCCCTGGCCGCGCGACGCTCGTCACCCTGTCGGGCGGAAATGTCGATCCGCAGCTCTACGCCGAGATCCTCGCAGGATAGGGGAAACTTATGCCCGCGCACGCGTTCTGACGATGAGAAGGAGAGGCACGATGAAAATGAGCATGATCCTTGCGGCGGGCGTAGCGATGGTGCTGCTCGCCGGCTGCGAAAAGGCGGAAGCGCCCGCGCCATCGGACACGCCGACGACGACCACCGAGGTGCCCGTCAATTCATCCTCCGACGAAACCACGCAGGCTGGTGAAAGCGACCCGGCAACCGCGCCGCATCGTTTTGCAAGCTGGGCAGGCAAATGGACTGGGGTTGAGGGCATGTATGTCACCATCACGCCTACGCAAACCGAACGCTATTCGCTCGAAATGCAGTCCGATCTGGACACCAAGGGGACCTATGTCGGACGCGACAGCGAGCATGGCATCCAGTTCGAGCGTGGCGGCGAAGCCTTGTCACTCCATCGCGGCAGTGGCGAGGATACCGGGCTCAAATATCTTGCGGACAAGAAGGAGTGCCTGATCGTCAAGGCAGGCGAGGGTTATTGCCGCGACTGATCCTGTCCTAAGGAGGGGGGAATGACCAAGGTTGCAGCGGCCGCACCCGCTGAGCACCCGGCCGTGGCCGAGACGCTCGCGCAGGCGTTTCAGAGCGACCCGGCGCTATCGTGGATATTAGCTGATCCCCATCACCGCGCGAAGGCTTTGCGCGCTTTGTTTCGGGTGCTCGTGCCTGCCGATGCCCGCTGCGGCGTCGTTCTGCGCGCCGCTGGTGACGAGGCGGCTGCATTGTGGCGCGCACCGGGGCACGCGCACGGCGGTACGATGGAGTTCCTGCGCACCCTTTTTCCGATCCTTTCCGCCTTCGGTACCGCCCTGCCGCGCGGGCTCAAGGTTCAGGCGAGCATCGCTGCGAACCGGCGAAGGGGGCATTTTTGGTATCTCCACTATGTTGGCGTCCGGCCCACAGATCAGGGCAAGGGGCACGGCGGGCGGATTATCCGGGCCCAGACCGCGATCGCTGATGCGCAGGCGCTGCCTTGCTGGCTCGAAACCGCGACGCATGAGAATGTCCCGCTCTACGAGAGGCTCGGTTTCTTCGCCGTGGCCGAATGGGACGTGAAGGACGGCGGCCCGCATTTCTGGGGGATGACGCGTGAGCCCCTGCGCCTGTAACTCATGCCCTCCGGGCTTGATCAGGGATGGAAATCGCCGACGCTCGCGTTAGACTGGCCCCCTGCTATTACCGGGGGAAATCATGCGTCTACATCGTCTTTTCTATCTCTTCATGCTGGCTCTGCCACTTTCTATGGCGGCGCCGGCACAGGCGGAATGGCGCGTGGCAAGCAGCGCGCATTTCCTCGTTTACGGCGACCTCAGCGCCGGCACGCTGCGCGAATATGCGGAGCGTCTTGAACATTATGATAGCGCCCTGCGCCTCATTACCGGCCAGCCCGAAACGGGTGCTTCGAGCCGGAACCGCGTCAGCGTCTACCTGCTGCCGAGCCTCAGCGATCTGCGCAGGCTTCATACCGGTGGCCGTAGCGGCTCGACGGCCGCGGGATTTTATATTCCCTCCTATGAAGGATCGCGTGCCTTCATGCCCGCCGACATGTCGAGCGACAATCTCTCTGCGCAAGCCGTGATGTTTCATGAATATGCCCATCACCTGCTGTTGACGAGCGCGACCGAATATTATCCGCGCTGGCTCTCCGAAGGGATGGCCGAATTCTTCATGGTGAGCCGTCTCAACCGGGACGGCAGCATCACCATCGGCATGCCGAACGAGGACCGCTCCTACGCCTTGACCGCGTTCAGCCGCATGCGGGCGTCGGAATTGCTGGCCTCCGACACGAAGAAGCTTTCGGTATTCGACGAAAGCCAGCTTTACGCGTCCGGGTGGCTGATGACCCATTATCTTTTGCTCGGCGGCGAACGCGATGGCCAATTGGTCCAATATGTAGCGCGGATCAACAAGGGCGAGCCATGGGCCGAGGCTGCAAAAGCGGCTTTCGGAGACTTGGGCAAGCTTGATCAGGACCTTGAACGCTATCGCCGCACGCGCGGGATGAAGGTGTTCACCATTGCTGCCGACAAGCTCAGCACGGGCAAAATCGGAATAACCGAGCTTTCCCCCGGCGCGGCGGCGATCATGCCCTATCGCATTCGCTCAGCGCGCGGTGTGACCGAGCAGATGGCGGCGGCCCTGGTGGCCGAAGCCCGCCCGGTGGCAGCCCTCTATCCGAATGACGCCTTCGTGCAGCGCACCATGGCCGAGATCGAGTTCGATGCCAAAAATGACGCCGAAGCCGAGGCAGCGGCCGATCGCGCGCTTGCGCTCGACCCCAAGATGGTGCCGGCGATGATCTACAAAGGGCGTGTCCTTGCTCGCCGCGCGGCCGAAAGCAAGGAGGCGAAGGATTGGGCCGCGGCGCGATCCTGGTTCATCAAGGCAAACCATGCCGACCCCGATTTCGCGCTGCCGCTCGTTCTCTACTATGATAGTTTCACGCAGGCAGGGGAGGCGCCGCGCAAGGACGCGGTCACCGCGATTCTGCGCGCGATCGAACTGGTTCCCCAGTCCTCGGAGATCCGCATGCGGGTGGGACGCCAGTTGGTGATCGAAAAGGATCTTGCGCTGGCGCAGAAGGTGCTCGCCCCCGTCATCTTCAACCCGCACGCGGCCCGCAATGAGAGGCTGTCGAAAATCGCCGCGCTGTTCGAGGCGAAGGCAGCGGCCGATGATATACTAAAGGCAATGGACGCGGCAGGCCAAGAGGAGGAGGCCGAAGACGCAGAATGAGCGGCGGCGAGGGCGGTGATCCGTGCACCAGGGTGGCGCCCGGATCGCCCAAGGGCCAGCGCTTAAGCTGCTTTTTGAAGTTCGAGGTCGAGCCGGTCCCAGATCTCGACTAGCGCGGCTGTAAGGTCGCGCATCATGGCTTCGTCATGCGTGGGTCCCGGCGTGAAGCGCAGGCGTTCGGTGCCGCGCGGAACGGTCGGAAAATTGATCGGCTGCACATAGACGCCATATTCGGCGAGGAGGATGTCGCTGATCTTTTTCGCGCGCACAGGGTCGCCGACCATCAGCGGGACGATGTGCGTGGTCGAATTCATCACGGGCAGCCCTGCATCGCGAAAGCTCTGCTTGAGGAAGGCCGCCGCTGCCTGCTGCGCGTCGCGCTCGACGCTCGATTGCTTGAGGTGGCGCACGCTTGCAAGCACGCCCGCGACGAGAACCGGCGACAGGCTGGTGGTGAAAATGAAGCCTGGCGCGTAGCTGCGGATGACGTCGATGATATTCCTGTCGGCCGCGATATAGCCGCCCATCACGCCAAAGGCCTTGCCCAGCGTTCCCTCGATGATGTCGACGCGGTGCGCAGCCTCGTCACGATCGGTGATGCCGCCTCCGCGCGGGCCGTACATGCCGACCGCGTGAACCTCATCGCAATAGGTCAGGGCGTTATATTTCTCTGCAAGGTCGCAGATGGCGTGGATGGGAGCGATGTCGCCGTCCATCGAATAGACGCTCTCGAAGGCGATGACCTTGGCCGCCTGCGGATCGTCGGCGGCAAGCAATTCCTCCAGATGAGCAAGGTCATTGTGACGCCACACGCGCTTCTCGCAGCCCGAATTGCGGATGCCTGCGATCATCGAGGCGTGGTTGAGCTCGTCCGAATAGATGATGCAGTTCGGCAACAGCTTGCCGAGCGTGCCGAGCGTCGCTTCGTTCGAAATATAACCCGAGGTGAAGAGCAACGCGCCCTCCTTGCCGTGAAGATCGGCAAGCTCGGCTTCAAGATCGATGTGATAATGGGTGTTGCCCGCGATGTTGCGCGTGCCGCCAGCGCCCGCGCCGACGTCGTGCAGAGCCTCTTCCATCGCGGCGACGACTTTGGGGTGCTGGCCCATCGAGAGATAGTCGTTCGAGCACCAGACGGTGATCGGCTTGGGCCCATTGTGTCCGGCAAAGCAGCGCGCGTTGGGAAAGGCGCCCTTGTTGCGCAAGATGTCGATGAAGACGCGGTAGCGCCCTTCCTCGTGAAGGCGGTCGATGGCCCGAGCGAAAATGTCGTCGTAGTTCACTTTTATAACCCCGCGGGTTGGTCGGCGCGCGCCGCCCCCTCCGGCGACGGTGTTTGGCGGGGCGATAACCCCAAAATCCGCCTGAATCCAGTGCGAACGATTCGCAATGCATGGGTCAAATTGTCTCAATATGCCCGATGCCATAGGGCGCGAGTGCGCTCCGCGATGGCGGCGGTGAGGCGTTGCTGTGAGTGAAAGCGGCCGTCCCGGGCCGCGCCTCGGCAGGCCAGCGCTGGCCTTGGGTAAGCGAGGCGATACGCCGTGCAATGCCCGCAGCGCCGTCTATGAGCGCAACGCCGGGTCCGGCAAGCGCTTGCAATTCGTCTCGCAGCAACGGGAAATGCGTGCAGGCAAGGACGATGACGTCGATCGCATCCCCGCCTGGCTGGTCGCGGAGCCCCGCAATAGCATCGCGAACGGCGCCGAGATCGACGGGGAGTCCGTGAAGCTTTGCCTCGGCGGCGGTGACAAGGCCGGGGCTTCCATGACGCAGCACCGTCTTTCCGGCCGCAAAGCGAGCGCTCAGATCGTCGACATAGGGCTGGCGCACCGTAGCCTCGGTGCCAAGGACACCGATCACGCCGCTTGTCGTCATTTCTGCCGCAGGCTTGATTGCGGGCACCGTGCCCACAATGGGCAGATCGAGTGCGGCACGGACATGGGGAAGGGCGATGGTCGAGGCGGTGTTACAGGCAATTACCGCGAGCCGAGGCTGATAGCGCTCGACCAGCCGCCCAAGCAGCGCCGGGACGCGAGCGGCGAGTTCCTCGTCGCTTTTCTTGCCATAGGGGAGCCCGGCATAGTCGGCGGCATAGACGATGGGCGCGGTCGGGAGCAGCGCGCGCGTCGGCCCGAGCACGGTGAGCCCGCCGAGGCCGCTGTCGAAGAAGAGGATCGGGGCGTCGGGGGAAGGGGCGTGCATGGCGATCCGCCTAGCAGGGGTGCTGCCGCGGCTCAATCGGTTGGTCGAATTCAGCGCCCCCTCGATCGAACCCGTTGATTGCGCCGCCCAGTATCGCCACATTGGCGCGCATCGCGAGCAGGGGAAGAGGGATGACGATATTTTTGCTGATCGCTGCAGGCTATCTGCTCGGCTCTATCCCCTTTGGCGTTCTTCTGACACGTGCCTTCGGGGCGGGCGACCTGCGGCAGATCGGCTCCGGGAATATCGGCGCGACGAATGTTCTGCGCACCGGGCGCAAGAGTCTCGCGGCGGCGACGCTGCTCCTCGACGCGGCAAAAGGGGCGGTCGCGGTGCTGCTTGCGCGGTACTGGCTGCCGGAACTTGGCGATCACGGCGCAATGATTGCGGGCGCAGCGGCGGTGATCGGGCATTGCTATCCCGTCTGGCTCAACTTTCGCGGCGGCAAGGGCGTTGCGACAATGCTCGGCCTCGCGCTTGCGCTCGCCTGGCCGATCGGCGCGGTTTTCATGATCATCTGGCTCGGGACGGTGCTCGTGACCCGCATTTCATCGCTTGGCGGCATGGTGGGCGCCGTATCGGCGCCTGTTGCCGCGCTGGCGTTCGGCTTTGCCGTCTATGCGGTGGGGCTCGCCGGGCTCGCCATCATCCTTTTGTGGCGTCACCGCGAGAATATTGCGAGGCTGCGCGCCGGAACCGAGCCGCGCGTCGGCAGGAAAAGGGGCGCCGCGTGACGTCGGCCTGGTAGCCGGTGCGGGATCACCCTGTCGATACACCGAAGGTAAGCGGAGCATTGCAAAATAGGCGCAAGCTGCTTCCGGCCCGGATCCGGAATTGAGTTCGGCGAGGCGCTCAGCGCGCGCGCCGCGCGGCATCCCGAAGGCGGCCAAGGAAGAGCCTTTTCATCGCGGTGAGGTGCGGCTTTCGGGTCATGGACGAATGGGCGCCGCAGTAACGAGCGGCGCGCTGGCCAATCTTTCCTGGGTGTGACGCCTTGCGTTTTCGCCTCGTCAATCATCCCCTTGGTCGCGGTTCAGCCACGGTTCAGCGGCCGAACTTCAGGCTGATGATATTATATCACATGCGGGGAGATGGTCGATGCGAAGCCGGTTTCTGACGGGGGTTATGATGGCCGCGCTCGTTGCAGCTGTTCCAGCGCCGCTTGCCCCATTCACCGCGAAGGCGCAGCCCGCGGGGCAGCGGGAGGGCTTTTGCCGCACCGCTGACCCTCTGCCGAGGCTCGGGCCTGAAGCGTCACAGCGTCAGGGACCTGCGGGCGAGCCCGGCCGCAGTCCGAGCTATGACGCGGTGCCGCCGCCGCCGCCGCCCGCTCCGCCCGCGCCCACCGCGTCCGCAGCGCCGGGCCGAGACGTCATCGTCACAGGAGCGCCCGTCGCTGAAGAGCCCGCGATGGCGGCGCCAGCGCCTTTTGATGCGGCATCGTCTGGCGGCTCTTCCGAGGCCGCCCGTGCGATTGTGCGCCCCTGGCCGCACCCGCGGCCTCAGCCGCAACCGCAATCCGGCATTCTCACCGCCGGCGAGCATGATGATCTGCTCAACCCCGAGCTCTATGCCGCTTATGTCAACCGCAGCAATCTCGGCCAGAAAATTCGCGCGCTGCCGCGCGTCGACACGATGCGGGCGGTGACGGTGAAGGTGAGCGACCGCAATGGTCAGCCGATCCCCTTTGCCGAAGTGACCGTGACATGCAGCGATGGCAACAGCCTTTCGCTTGCAACGCACACCGATGGGAGTGCCGTCTTCTTCCCGGGGCTCGACCGGCTGAGCGAGAGGATTACCGTGTCCGCGCGGCGGGGAGGACGGACGATCGCAGAGGCGCGGCCCGTCTTTGTGTCAGATGCTCCCGGCGGGCAGCTCGTCGGGCTGACCGCCAACCAGATGGCGGCGGGCGCGACGAAGCTCGACCTGATGCTGGTTATCGATACGACAGGGAGCATGGGAGACGAGATCGCCTATCTGCAGGCCGAGCTCCGATCGATCATCGCTGCAATAACGGCAAAACACCGCGATCTCGATATCCGCATCGGCTTTGTCTTCTACCGCGATCTTGGCGATGACTATGTGACGCGGACGATTGCCTTCGATCGTGGCATCGGACGCGCGCAGGGCGTGCTCGCCCAGCAATATGCCAGCGGCGGCGGCGATTATCCGGAGGCTATGGATCAAGCCCTGATCCGGGCGGTGGGACAGAATTGGCGGCCAGATGCCGTAAAGTCGCTTCTCCTCGTCGCTGATGCCCCGCCGCATGACGATCGCTTCGCCCGGACCTGGGCCGCGGCGGAGGCGGCACGCGCGAAGCGTATCCACATCACGCCCGTTGCAGCCTCGGGCGTTGCCGACGAGGCCGAATATGCCATGCGCGCGATGGCGGCCGTGACCCAGTCGCGCTATCTCTTCCTCACCGACGACAGCGGCGTCGGCAATCCGCACGCCGCGCCCGCCATCGATTGCTACCTCGTCACCCGCCTCGACGCCTTGGTTCGCCGCGTCATCGACAGCCAGATCAGCGGTCGGCGGATCGAGCCTGAGGATCAGGAAGTTATCCGGCGTGTCGGCCAGTATGACGCCGGCAAGTGCATCCTGCCCGCGGGCTTTCGCTGGGACAATCAGTAAGGATTGACTTGCCTTTGCATCTGCCCGATGCGCAGGCCGTGGGTTGCTTCGATTAGCCTTTCTCTTCGGTCGGTGGGGTCGACTGGCGGGGGGAGGGGTCGGAGGGTAATAGTCATGAAGGCATTGCTGTCGGCAGCCGCGATCGCGGCGTTGCTGGCCCAACCCGTTGCCGCCGTCGCGAAGGACCAGGAACCCGTCAAGATATCGGGGGCCGCCAATGCGAAGGGCGTCACCGCCGTTACCATCGGCGCTTTCAATGTCGGTTTCATCTTCGAATCGATCGACCGCACTGCGGCCAGCGGCGGTTTGATGGGGGCGCTGGGAGGCACCACGAAGGCGAAGAGCGAACTCGTGGGCGTCACACCCGAGATGATGCAGGCGGTGACCGATGCCGCCTATACCGACTTCGTGAACCAGCTGACGGCGGGGGGATATGAAGTCCATCCCGCGGGCCATCTGTTCGGTCACGCCGCCCTCGCCAAGACCAGGTCGCAGGAGGTGCCGCTCGATATCAATATTGCTCTCGAGAAGGGGAGCAAGGGCAAAGCCACCTATTTCAAGCCCTCGGCGCTACCCTCACTGCTGATGATCCCGGGAGATTTCATGGGATCGGGAATGAGCAGCATGGGGATCAACATGTCCGCGGGCCAAGCGAGCATGGCGCTTTCAAGCTATGCAAGGGAGGCCGGGGTCGGGGTCATCGACATTGTCTACCTCATCGACTTTTCGCAGCAGAAACGCCCGGGCGCCTTCAGCTTCGGCGGGCTGCAGGTGAACAGCGCGCTGTCGGTAAGCGCCGATTATTCGCGAATGACCCTGATCGCCCCGAGCGGCAAGCAGGCGGTGATCACCGTCAAGGCCCCGGTCGCGGTCGAGGGCGAGTTCATCGAAAAGAGCGATGCGACGAGCGGGACCGACAAGGCGCTGCAATCAGGAGCGAACGTCGCGGGCGGCGTCGCCGCGGTGATGGGCTTCGGCGGCCTGCGCTTCGGAAAGACGCGCAAGTTCGCCTTCACGGCCAAACCCGGCAACTATGAGGAGGGGGCGGCGAAAGCCGCGAGCCTCGCAAGCGAGATGCTGCTCGGCCGATTGAGCGCGCTGCGTTGACCCCGGCGCGGGCGCTTTCTAAATCCGCTTGACGGAGGACGGGAGCGCCCGCCACCCTCGCGCGTACGTACGTAAGGTTTTCGGGGAACGAATTTTCCATGCAATTGGTGATTGTGGAGTCGCCTGCGAAGGCGAAGACGATCGAGAAGTATCTGGGGCGCGATTTTAAGGTGCTGGCCTCCTATGGCCACGTGCGCGATCTGCCGCCCAAGGACGGTTCGGTCGACCCCGATGACGGCTTCGCCATGCAGTGGCAGCTTTACCCTGACAAGGCAAAGCGGCTGAAGGAGATTTCGGATGCCGCAAAGCGGGCCGACCGCCTGATTCTTGCGACCGACCCCGATCGAGAGGGCGAGGCGATCAGCTGGCATGTTCAAGAGCTGCTGCGTCAGAAAAAGGCGCTGCCGGCCGCCGTCGACCGCGTCACCTTCAACGCGATCACCAAGCAGGCGGTAACCGACGCGATGGCGCATCCGCGCGGGCTCGACGACGATCTGATCGATGCCTATCGCGCGCGCCGCGCGCTCGATTATCTCGTCGGCTTCACCCTGTCGCCCGTGCTTTGGCGCAAGCTGCCCGGTGCGAAGTCGGCGGGGCGTGTCCAGTCGGTCGCGCTGCGGCTGGTTGTCGAACGCGAACGCGAGATCGAGGCTTTTGTCGCGCAGCAATATTGGTCGGTCGCCGGTCTCTTTGAAATGGACGGCACGTCCTTCAAGGCGCGCCTCGCGCGCTGGCGCGGCGAGAAGATCGAGCGGCTCTCGATCGGGACCGAAGCCGACGCGCGCGCTGCCGAAGCCGATGTGAAGGCGGGCCATTTTACCGTCGATGCGGTCGAGACCAAACCGCTGACCCGCAACCCGCCGCCACCCTTCACCACCTCCACTCTCCAGCAGGAGGCGGCGCGCAAACTCGGCTTTTCGGCGAGCCATACGATGCGGATCGCGCAGAATCTCTACGAGGATGGCGCGATCACTTACATGCGAACCGACGGGGTTCAGATGGACACGAGCGCGATCAGCGCTGCGCGGCGCGCGATCGCCGACCGCTACGACGGCGGCTATGTCCCCGACAAGCCGCGCCAGTATCAGACCAAGGCGAAGAATGCGCAGGAGGCCCACGAGGCGATCCGTCCGACCGACTTTGCCAAGGACAAGGCCGGCAGCGGCGACCATGCGCGCCTTTATGAACTCATCTGGAAGCGCGCGCTCGCAAGCCAGATGGCTTCGGCGCGGCTTGAACGCACGAGCGTTGATCTATCCGACGGCACCGGCAAGACGATGCTGCGCGCGACCGGGCAAGTGGTCAAATTTCCGGGCTTTCTCGCGCTTTACGACGAAGGCCGCGACGACCATAGCGACGAGGACGACGCGCGCTTGCTCCCTGCGATGACAAGGGGCGACGCGCCTGCCAAGACGGGGGTCGAGGTCGAGAGCCACGAGACGCAGCCGCCGCCCCGCTATTCGGAGGCGAGCCTCGTCAAGAAGATGGAGGAGCTCGGCATCGGGCGTCCCTCGACCTATGCCTCGATCCTCCAGGTCCTCAAGGACCGGGCCTATGTGACGGTCGAGAAGAACCGTTTCATTCCCGAGGAGAGCGGACGGCTGCTGACGGCGTTTCTCGAACGATTCTTCACCCGCTATGTCGGCTATGATTTCACCGCGGAGCTTGAGGAAGAGCTTGACGACGTCTCGGGAGGACGCGCGCAGTGGCAAGCGGTGCTCGACCGCTTCTGGCGCGACTTCAAGCCGCGCACAGGCGAAGTGATGGATCAGAAGCCGTCGGAGATCACCGCGGCGCTAGACGAGTTTCTCGGTCCCTATCTCTTTCCAGACAAGGGTGATGGCAGCGACCCGCGCCTTTGCCCCAATTGCGGCAGCGGACGCCTCGCGCTGCGCGGCGGACGCTTCGGGCCCTTCATCGCGTGCAGCAATTACCCCGACTGCAAATATACCCGCAAATTTGCGCAGCCGGGCGGGAGCGAGAATGGCGGCGACAGCGGCCCTGAAACGCTCGGCACGGATCCTGAAACCGGACTCGAGGTGACAAGACGGAGCGGACGCTTCGGCCCCTATATCCAGCTCGGGGAGGGCAAGGAGGCAAAGCGCTCGTCGATCCCGAAGGATATTCCGGCCGACGATTTCGACCTCGATTATGCGCTGCGGCTTCTCAGTCTGCCGCGCGAGGTCGGGGCGCACCCCGAGAGCGGAAAGACGATCCTGGCGGGCCTCGGGCGCTATGGTCCTTATCTGCTTCACGATGGCAAATATGCAAAATTGAGCGGCACAGCCGAAATCTTCGAAATCGGAATGAACGCCGCCGTTGCGCGTATCGCCGATGCAGCCAATGGTGGCGGCCGCGGGCGCGTGAAGGCGCAGCCGCTCCAGACCTTTGGCCCGCACCCCACGAGCGGGGGCGAGATGAAGCTGATGGAGGGGCGCTTTGGTCCCTATGTGACCGATGGAACGACCAACGCGACCTTGCCGAAAACGGCGGACCCCGCAACATTGACGGCCGAGGAGGCGATCGCGCTGATCGATGCCCGCGCAGCCAAGGGGCCAGCGAAGGGCAGGAAGAAGGCGGCGCCGAAAAAGAAAGCCGCAGCGAAAAAGGCGCCAGCGAAGAAGAAGGCAGCGAAGGAAAAGTGACGGGGTAAAGCGCCGCCACGGCGATTTTCGCGCCCTCCCGGAAGATGCGAAGCGGCCGAGAAGGATGCCGCGCGGGGCTCCTGCTTGGCGCCAGCGGCATCGGCAAAGTGAGTGCTCTGCTCGCCCGGACATTTGGCGGGTCATTTGCCGCCCAATGACTGGCCGCGGACCTGTCCCGCGCAGGCTGCAAGAGCGGCGCGGATGCACCCGCCGGCCTTATGGTCGCGGCGTGCCAGCTCGTAGGTTCCCCATGGCCGGAGCTACGCAAGTGCGAGGAGCAGGACCGTCAAGGGGTGCGCGCCATGCCTTCGGTCAATCGACCCAGTCGAGCCCCATGTCGCGATAGACGCCTCGGTCTTCGTCCCAGTTTTCCTTGACCTTGACGTGGAGAAAGAGGTGGACCTTTCGGCCCATCAATTCGCTGAGCTCGGCGCGCGCGCGCGCGCCGATTTCCTTGATGCGGCTGCCGCCCTTGCCGAGCACGATCGCGCGCTGATTGTCACGCGCGACATAGATTTGCTGATGGATTTCGGCGCTGCCGTCGGGGCGGGTCTTGAAAAGCTCGGTTTCGACCGTCGACTGGTAGGGCAGCTCCTCGTGGAGCTGGCGGTAGAGCTGCTCGCGCGTGATCTCGGCGGCCAGCATCCGCTCGGGCGCGTCGCTCACCTCGTCCTCGGGAAAATGCCACGGGCCCTCGGGCATCAGCCTCGCCAGATGCGCCTTGAGATCAGGCACGCCGTCGCCGCTGCTCGCCGCGATGAAGAAGCTTTCGTCGAAGGCGACCTTCGCATTGAGCTCGGTCGCGATCGCGAGCAGCTTGTCTTTCCTGGTGAGGTCGACCTTGTTGAGAACGAGATATTTCTTCTCGGGTCGGTTCGCGACGCCCTCGAGTACGCGTTCGACGCGGCCCGTCAATTTGGCCGCGGCATCGACCATCACAAGGATCGCCTCGGCCTCTTCAAGACTGCCCCAGGCGGCTGCGACCATCGCGCGATCGAGCCGGCGGGTCGGCGCAAATATGCCTGGCGTGTCGATCAGGATGATCTGTGCCTCGCCTTCCATCGCGACGCCCATGAGCCGCGTGCGCGTCGTCTGCGCCTTGGGACTGACGATCGCGACCTTCTGACCGACAAGCGCGTTGACGAGAGTCGATTTCCCGGCATTGGGAGCACCGACGACGGCGACGAAGCCGCAGCGCTGGGTCATCTCGTCTCTTCCTCTACAAGCCGCGCGAGCAGGGCCGCGGCGGCATTTTTCTCGGCCGCCTGCTTCGAGGCACCTTCGCCTTCCGCCTCGGCGAGTTTGCCGATGCTCACCGCGACGCGGAAGCGGGGAGCATGGTCGGGGCCGTCGCGGCGGACCATCCGGTATTCGGGCGGCCGCCGCTTGCGGGCGAGCGCCCATTCCTGAAGCGCGGCCTTGGGATGTTTCGGCGCTGCGACCTGCCCCTCGATCATTTCGCCCCAGTGCCGGAGGATGAAGGCGCGCGCTGCTTCTTCACCAAGGTCGAGCCACAGCGCGCCGATCAGCGCCTCAACGACGTCGGCGGCAATATTGTCGCTCTGTCGTCCCCCGTCTCCGATGGCTTGCGCCCCGAAGCGGACATGCGCGTTGAGGTCGAGGCCTTGTGCGATGCGCGCGCAGGTCTCACCAGAGGCAAGCGCGTGGAGGCGAGAGGAGAGCTCGCCCTCGGCCGCTTTGGGAAAGCGGCGGTACAATTCCGACGCGATAACCAGTCCGAGCACCCGGTCGCCGAGAAACTCGAGCCGCTGATAATCGCCCGCGCCGCTGCTGCCGTGGGTCAGAGCTTCGTGATAGAGCGCGAGATCGCGAGGCTCGGCGCCGATGAGGGCGGCGATGGTCTCGGCTGAGGCGCTCCCGCTCAAAAGCCTTCCCCGATGCGCTCCCACCGCGCGGCTGTGAACCAGCTGATCGGGTTGATCCAGCTTGCCGAACCGTCGGTTGAAAACATGCCGACAAGCGCATGGCCGACGAGATTCTTCATCGGCACGGCGCCGCCAAGGCCGCCCTCTTCCATGCGGACCCGGCTGTCGGCGCTGCGATCGCGGTTATCGCCCATCAGGAAGACGCTGCCTTCGGGAACTTTATAGGGTACGGTATTGTCGACCGGCAGGTCTACAATGTCGAGAACAGCATAGCTCTTGCCGTTCGGCATGGTTTCCTTGAACTGCCTGTAGCGGCACTGGCGCTGGCCGTTCGGGCCAATCTCCTCGAACTGCATCTCGTAGCAGGGAAGGGCGTTGTTCGCGCGCGCGGCCTCGATCATATTCTCGGTTACGGGAATGACGAAATCGGCCATCGGCTCGCGCTTCAAGGGTTCGCCATTGATCCATACGATGCCGTCGCGCACCTGGACCGTATCGCCCGGCAGGCCGATAACGCGCTTGATCCAGTCGTCCCTGTTCTGCGGCGGCGCCTTGAACACGACGACGTCTCCGCGCTCGGGCGTGCGGGCGAAGAGATGCCCCGGGATGAGCGGAATGCTGAACGGCAGGCTGTATCTCGAATAACCATAGGCCATCTTGTTGACGAGCAGATAGTCGCCGATCAACAGCCGCGGCTGCATCGATTCAGAAGGGATATTGAAGGGCGAGAGAAAAAAACTGCGAAAGATGAGAACCGCGACCGCGAGCAAGGCGAGGAAACGAACCGTATCGACGGCCTCTTCCTTCGCCGACATCGGCGGCGTCGCTTTGGGATCGGTGGCGGGCGAGTTATCGGCAGTAACGCTGGCGTCGGTCATGCCGCGCATTGGCGACGAATAGGTCTGCACGTCAAGCGAATTACGGCGGATGACGCTGGCGCAGCGGTGGCCGCGGGCCTATGGAAGAACCGCTTTCAAACCTCCTTCGCTCGACGCGAACGAAAATCAGAGGAATTGCGATGACCACCGCCGCCGACGCTTGGCAAGCGCTTGCCGATTGGGAGCCGCGCCCGCTCGCCGGCCTCGTTGGCGCCGATCCCGAAGCCCGCCTCCAGCTCCTCGTGCGCAGCGTCGCTGATATCCGGTTCGATTTCGCCAAGACCCATCTCGACGAGGCCGCGATCGCTGCGCTCCTCGATCTTGCCAAGGCGCAGGATTTCGCCGGCAGACGCAAGGCGCTTTTCTCGGGCGGGATCGTCAACCCGAGCGAAGGGCGCGCCGCGGAACATAGTGCAGAGCGCGGCGAGGGAGCGCCTGATCCGGTTCATCGCGCTCAGCTCCTCCACCAGCGGATGCGGATGCTCGTCGACGCGATCGAGGCGGGCGCGTTCGGCGAGATCCGGCACCTCCTCCACATCGGCATCGGTGGGTCGGCGCTCGGTCCCGACCTGCTCGTGGATGCGCTCGGGCGTCATGGCAGCCGCTATGACGTCGCCGTGGTATCGAATGTCGACGGAGCAGCGCTGAGCGAGGCGTTCGCCGGGTTCAGTCCTGAGCATACGCTTGTGGCCGTCGCGTCGAAAACCTTCACGACGACCGAGACCCTGCTCAATGCGGCCTCGGCGCTGCAATGGCTCGAAGAGGCAGGTATCGAGGATGCGCTTGGCCGCTTCATCGCGCTGACGGCCCATCCGGACAAGGCGATGGAGTGGGGAATCGACGAAACGCGCATCCTGCCGTTCAGCGAAACGGTTGGGGGACGCTATTCGCTATGGTCGTCGATCGGTTTTCCTGCTGCGCTCGCGCTTGGCTGGGACGCCTTTGCCGATCTTCTCGAGGGCGCTGCCGAAATGGACAGGCATTTCCGCCTCGCCGAGGGCGCCGATAATATCTGCCTGCTCGCAGCCTTTGTCGATCAGCTCTATGCCAATCGTCTGGGCTGCCAGACGCGCGCTGTTTTTGCCTATGACGAGCGGCTGCGGCTGCTTCCGGCCTATCTTCAGCAGCTCGAAATGGAATCGAACGGCAAATCGGTGACGCTGGACGGGGCTCCGCTCGGCCGCGCCAGCGCGCCGATCACCTGGGGCGGGGTCGGCACCGATGCGCAGCATGCGGTGTTCCAGCTCCTCCATCAGGGCACGCACCTCACCCCCGTTGAGTTCATCGTCGCGCGCGAGCCCGACCATCTGCTCGATGACGCGCATCACGAAACGCTGGTGGGCAATTGCATCGCGCAGGGCGCCGCGCTGATGGCGGGGCGCGCAAGCGAGGACGGTGCGCGCCATTATCCGGGCAATCGTCCCTCGACGACCATACTCCTCGACCAGATCAATCCGCGCAGTCTGGGCGCATTGATCGCATTTTTCGAGCATCGCGTCTTCGCCAACGCCGTTTTGCTCGGGATCAATCCGTTCGACCAGTTCGGGGTCGAACTCGGCAAGGAAATGGCAAAAGGTCTCGCCGAAGGATCGATGGAGTTCGACCCTGCGACCCGGGCGCTGATGCTGGCTGCGCTTGGAGATTGATGCGCCTTTGGCTTTTCTCGAGCGCAAAAATCGATTGGCATTGCGCGCCTGCGTAACCAAATAGGCGGCGGCGGCGAACGGCTGCCCGCCAGCTCTAGGGGTCCTCCATGTCCAAATTCGACTATGATCTGTTCGTCATCGGTGCCGGTTCGGGCGGCGTGCGCGCTTCGCGCGTGGCCGCGTCGCACGGTGCGCGCGTGGCGGTGGCGGAGGAGCACCGGGTCGGGGGGACCTGCGTTATTCGGGGCTGCGTGCCCAAGAAGCTGCTTGTCTACGGCGCGCATTTCGCCGAAGACATCCATGATGCCCGGCAGTTCGGCTGGGACGTCCCTGACTGCCGCTTCGACTGGACACGGCTGCGCGACAATGTGCTTGCCGAGGTGAGCCGGCTCGAGGGCCTCTATGCCCAGACGCTCGACAATCACAAGGTGGCGCTGTTCAGGACGCGCGCCACGCTCGTCGGGCCGCAGAAGGTTCGGCTCGCCGACGGGCAGGAGCTGACCTCCGAGCGCATATTGATCGCAACGGGGGGCTGGCCTTTCGTGCCGGAGTTTCCCGGCAGCGAGCATGCGATCACCTCGAACGAGGTGTTCCATTTGCAAGAATTGCCCAAGCGCATCGTCATCGCCGGCGGCGGCTATATCGCCAATGAGTTTGCCGGAATCTTCAACGAGTTCGGCAGCAAAGTGACGATCGTCAACCGCGGCGACGCGATCTTGCGCGGCTATGACGAGCAGATCCGCGACCGCTTGCTCCAGATTTCCATGACCAAGGGCATCGAGTTCCGCTTCAACGCGCCCTTTCAGTCGATCGAGAAGCAGGCGGACGGCTCGCTCCTCGTCCATCTTGAAAATTGCGAGCCAATTCCCGCCGACGCAGTGCTGGCGGCGACCGGGCGCGTGCCCAACACCAGGGGGCTGGGGCTTGAAGAAGTGGGCGTCGAGCTCGACCGCAATGGCGCGGTGAAAGTCGATGAGACCAATCAGTCGTCTCTCGAGAGCATTTATGCGGTAGGGGACGTCACGAACCGTATCCAGCTCACCCCCGTTGCGATCCGCGAAGGTCAGGCCTTTGCCGACAGTGTCTTTGGCGGCAAGCCGACCATTGTCGACTATTCGAATGTGCCAAGCGCGGTCTTTAGCCACCCGCCGATCGGCGCGGTCGGAATGACCGAGGCCGAGGCGCGCAATAGGCTGGGATCGATCCGCGTCTATACGAGTGATTTTCGCGCGATGAAGAACGTCCTTGCCGGCCGCAACGAGCGCGCTCTTTACAAGATGGTGGTCAATGAGGCGACCGATCAGGTTGTCGGCCTCCACATGATCGGCCCCGATGCGCCCGAGATATTGCAGGCGGCGGCCGTCGCGGTGAAGGCGGGACTGACCAAGGCGGATTTCGACGCGACGGTTGCGTTGCACCCGAGCATGGCCGAGGAGCTTGTGCTGATGAAATAAGGAGGCGCCCGCCCCGAGGCGTCGTCCCCGATCCCTGACTATCGCGAGCGAATGCGGCCTGCTAAATTCCTGCGATGCAATCGGGGGAGGGGCTATGGCGGGTACGGTTCTGGTCACAGGAGGGAGCGGCTATATCGCCGGATTCCTGATCCGGCAGCTGATCGAGAATGGTTGGCAGGTCCGCACCACGGTTCGCAGCCTGGCGCGCGAGGCCGAGGTGCGGGACTGGTTGCAAGTCGACGACGGCAGGCTGCGCTTCTTCGCTGCCGATCTGGAACAGGATGCGGGGTGGGCCGAGGCGATGGCGGGGTGCAGCCATGTTGCGCACGTCGCATCGCCCTTTCCGATCGATGTCCCAAGCGATGCTGACGCGTTGGTGGTGCCGGCGCGCGAGGGGGCATTGCGTGCGCTGCGCTTCGCGAAGGCGGCGGGAGTGCAGCGCTTTGTCCTCACCTCGTCGATGGCGGCGATCGCTTATGGCCATGGCAAGGGCCGCGATCTTTATGACGAGGCGGACTGGACCAATCTCGATGATCCTAAAGTGATGCCTTATCCGCGATCAAAGACCGTTGCTGAACGATCTGCCCGAGAGTGGGCAAGGGCCGAGGCTCCCGAGATCGAATTTGCCTCGGTGAACCCGGCTGCGGTCTTCGGACCTTTGCTGTCGGACGATCTGTCGACTTCGATCGAAGTCGTAAAACAGCTTCTCGAAGGCAAGGTGCCCCTGTGCCCCGACATCGGATTCGGCATCATTGACGTTCGCGACGTGGCCGATCTCCACTATCGCGCGCTGAATGCGCCGCGGGTCCGCGACGATCGGTTTGTCTGCTCGGGACCATTTCTCAAGATGATCGACGTTGCAAACCTTTTGCGGACCAATCTTGGCGATCAGGCACGAAGGGTTCCTGCGAGGAAGATGCCCGGCTGGCTGCTCAAGATGTTCGCCTTGGTGCGGCCTGAACTCAGGCAACTCGTTGCCGAGCTTGGAAATGTGCGCGGGGGCGATAGCCGCCATGCGATGGAGCGGCTCGGATGGACCATGCGCCCGCCGGAGGAGGCGATTCTCGCAACAGCGCGCGACTTGATCGGCCGCGCCATCGTGAAGGTCTAGGAGGTTTGCCCATCCGCCCGGGTGTGGAGGAGCATGCGATTTTGAGGAGCCGTGCCTTTTTCGGTAGGGATTGCGGCCTCCAACGGCGGCGGCGCCGGCGACCGCACGACCATGCACATGCTGGTTGCACCATGTCCTCGAGGACGGGCTGCTGATCGCTAGCCGATCCGGTAAGGCACGACATCGCGGCGGTCGGGGTCGACCAGTATCGGCCGATCGCTTGGCGGAAAGGCGCGCTGGTCGCAGTCATCGCGCGGACAGATGCGGCACGAAGGGCCGATGCGCGCCGCGGCGTGCGGGGCATCGACATCGACACCGTCGGCGTAGACGAACTCGGCAGCATATTGGGCCTCGCACCCCAGTGCGACCGCGTAGCGGCGAGGACTGCGGGCGTAGCTGCCCGAGGGCTTCACAAGCCCCTTTGCCATCGACACATAGCGTAGTCCGTCGGGGGTTTCGGCAAGCTGAAACAGGATGCGGTCGGGGATCGCGGCGGCCTCGTGAACGATCCACAAGGGGCAGGCGCCGCCAAAGCGCGCAAACTGGAGGCGCGTTGCGCTGTGCCGCTTGGTGATATTGCCCGCCATGTCGACGCGGCAGAAGAACATGGGAATGCCGCGCGCACCCGGCCGCTGGAGCGTCGAGAGCCGGTGGCACGCCTGCTCGAAGCTGACCCCATATTCGAGCCGCAGCCGATCGATGTCGTGGCGCACGGCGCGCGCGCTCGAGCGGAAAGGGGTGTAGGGCATGAGCACCGCGCCCGCCGCATAATTTGCAAGGCCGACGTGAAGAAGCTGACGCGCCGCAGCCGTGCGCAGCGGGGAGGCCTCGACGACGGCGGCAATTTCGCCGGCGAGGGCAAGGGCGGCGAGCTGGTGCGCGAGCTGGAAGCGGCGGCTTTCGGCTGGCTGCGAAGGATCGATCACCAGGTGGCGCATCGTCGCGTCGAAATCGCGCAGGCTTTGTGTCTGCTGGTAGACGATCGAGATGCCGAGCGCATCGCGCAGTTGCCGTTCGATGGCCTCGATCGGGGGAGAGGGGGCGCCGCGCAGCCCCGTTGCCAACGTCTCGGCCGCGCGGTCGATGGAATCGACATAATTGCCCGCGTCGTGAAACCAGTCGCGAACCTCCTCCCACGGCAGGCGGCTGCCCTCTGCCGTACCGCCGGTCAGCGCCTCGTCGATGATCTGGAGCCTCTGCCCGGCGCGGCGATACGCCGCATGGAGCGCGACAAACTGGTCGGCGAGTTGCGGCTGCTGGAGCGCGGCACGCTCGAGTTGCTCGGGTGCCATCGGAGCGGCAGCAAAGAGCGGGTCGGCGGCGGCTTCGCGAAGGGCCGCGGCGCGGCGGTCGCCAGCCTCGGCGGCAATTTCCTCCCATTCAAGCGGGAAAAGTCGTTGCAGGCGATCGAGCAGGCCAGGCGTGAGCGGACGGTCGTCGTGCTCGATCTGGCTGAGATAGGAGGCCGAGATACCTAGCTGGGCGGCAAAGTCGGCCTGGCGAATGGCGCGGGCCGCACGCAGATCGCGAAGCTGGCGTCCAGCGTAAAGGCGGGTTGGATGCATCGGTGCAAATTAGTTTGCAAAGTTCGACTTTGCAACTTTGCTAATTCGCATTTGCCCTCGAACGCCGAAGCAGGCATGGGCGGGGCTTCATTTTCGTGGAGAGCCTCATGTCCGCCAATATCGCCGAAATGGAACGTCGCCGCGCGGCAGCTGCGCTGGGGGGCGGACAGAAGCGCATCGACGCCCAGCACGCCAAGGGCAAGCTCACCGCACGCGAGCGGCTGGACGTTCTGCTCGACGAGGGGTCGTTCGAGGAGCTCGACACCTATGTCGAGCATGACTGCATCGATTTCGGGATGCAGGAACAGAAAATACCTGGCGACGGCGTCGTCACCGGATCGGGCACGATCAACGGCCGGCTTGTCTATGTCTTCAGCCAGGATTTCACGGTCTTTGGCGGCTCCTTGTCGAAACGGCACGCGGAGAAGATCTGCAAGGTGATGGAAAAGGCGATGCTCGTCGGTGCGCCGGTCATCGGGCTCAATGACAGCGGCGGCGCGCGCATTCAGGAGGGCGTGGCCTCGCTCGGCGGTTATGCCGACGTCTTTCAGAAGAATGTTCTCGCCTCAGGTGTGGTCCCGCAGATCAGCCTTATCATGGGACCGTGCGCCGGCGGCGCGGTTTACAGCCCCGCAATGACCGACTTCATCTTCATGGTGAAGGACTCAAGCTATATGTTCGTGACCGGCCCCGATGTCGTGAAAACGGTGACGAACGAAGTCGTCACGCAGGAAGAGCTCGGCGGCGCGATCACCCATACGACAAAGAGCTCGGTTGCCGATCTTGCATTCGAGAATGATATCGAGGCGTTGCTCAGCGTCCGGGACTTCTTCGACTATCTGCCTGAAAATAATCGCAGCGGCGTACCCGTGCGCCCGACGAGCGATCCTTATGACCGCGCCGAGGAAAGCCTCGACACGCTGATCCCGCCCAATGCGAACCAGCCCTATGATATGCACGAGCTGATCCGCAAAACGGTCGACGAGGGTGATTTTTTCGAGGTTCAGCCAGCGCATGCGGCGAACATCATCTGCGGTTTCGGGCGCATCGAGGGGCGCACGATCGGCATCGTCGCGAATCAGCCGATGGTGCTTGCCGGCGTGCTCGACATCAATTCGTCGAAAAAGGCTGCGCGCTTCGTGCGTTTCTGCGACGCCTTCGAGATTCCGATCATCACCTTCGTCGACGTCCCGGGCTTCCTGCCCGGCACCGCGCAGGAATATAACGGCATCATCAAGCATGGCGCGAAGCTCCTCTTTGCCTATGCCGAGGCGACCGTCCCCAAGATTACGGTCATCACGCGCAAAGCCTATGGCGGCGCTTATGACGTCATGGCGTCCAAGCATCTTCGCGGCGATCTGAACTATGCCTGGCCCACCGCCGAGATCGCGGTGATGGGCGCGAAGGGGGCGGTCGAGATCATCTTTCGCGCCGATATCGGCGATCCTGAAAAGATCGCGCAGCGCACGAAGGAATATGAGGACCGCTTCGCCAATCCCTTCGTGGCAGCCTCGCGCGGCTATATCGACGAGGTTATTCACCCGCACAATACGCGCAAGCGGATCGCGCTGGGGCTGCGCAAATTGCGCAACAAGCAGCTCGAGAACCCGTGGAAGAAGCATGACAATATTCCGCTTTGAGCGCTCGGCGTCCGCGCGAAGCTTTCGGGCTTCGCCAATGGAATCTTCACCGTGTCGGCCGGGCCGCCGGCCCAGCATTGTGACGATGGCGGCCGACACGCAGCATCAATGGGATTTTGAGACATGAAACTAGGCCGCCTCAATCATATCGGCGTTGCAACGCCGTCCATCGCCGACAGCATAGTCTTCTACCGCGACGTGATGGGTGCGACGAAGATCCATGAGCCCTTCGACCTCCCCGACCAGGGGGTGAAGGTGTGCTTCGTCGATACACCGAGCGCCGATGGGGCGCTGAGCGGTACGCAGATCGAACTGATCGAACCGCTGCCGGGAAACACCTCGATTGCCGGCTTTCTTGAAAAGAACCCCGCGGGCGGGCAGCATCATATGTGCTACGAAGTCCCGGACATTCATGCCGCGAAATCATGGTTTGAGCGGCTCGGCAAGCGCGTGCTTGGCGAGCCCCGGATCGGGGCGCACGGGACGCTGATTTTCTTTGTCCACCCGCGCGACATGGGCGGGGTGCTGACCGAGATTATGGAGACGCCGAAGGGCGATCATTGATCTTCCTGTCATCGTCACCCGGGCCTCAGTCGGGGCCACCGCTATGCCTCGAGGGAAAGCGACGTGCAGGATCAAGTCCGCCGACGACGAAAAAAGAGTAGAGATGCGCAATATGACCGACAAACCCACACTCGACCAATGGGCCGAAGCTGCCGCCAAGGAAGTGAAGGGCAAGGACCTCACCTGGCATACCCCGGAGGGGATTGCGGTCAAGCCGCTCTATACCGCCGAAGATGTGAAGACCGACCCCGGGCTTCCGGGTTTTGCGCCGTTCACCCGCGGCGTGCGCGCGTCGATGTATACGGGGCGGCCGTGGACGATCCGGCAATATGCCGGCTTTTCGACCGCGGAGGAATCGAATGCCTTCTATCGCCGGAACCTTGCGGCGGGGCAGAAGGGGCTGAGCGTCGCTTTCGACCTTGCGACCCATCGCGGTTACGACAGCGACCATCCGCGCGTCGTCGGTGATGTCGGCAAGGCGGGCGTCGCGATCGACACGGTCGAGGACATGAAGATCCTCTTCGACGGCATTCCGCTCGACCAGATGTCCGTCAGCATGACGATGAACGGCGCGGTGATCCCGGTTCTCGCCTTCTTCATCGTCGCAGGCGAGGAGCAGGGGGTCGAGCGCAAGCTGCTCGACGGGACCATTCAGAACGATATTCTGAAGGAGTTCATGGTCCGCAACACCTACATCTATCCCCCCGAACCCTCGATGCGGATCATTTCGGACATCTTCGGTTACACCAGCCGCGAGATGCCGAAGTTCAACAGCATCTCGATTTCCGGCTACCATATGCAGGAGGCCGGCGCGACGCAGGTGCAGGAGCTCGCCTTCACCATTGCCGACGGTATCGAATATGTAAAATATGGGGTCGCAAGCGGCCTCGACATCGACAAGTTTGCGGGCCGACTGTCCTTCTTTTTCGCGATCGGCATGAATTTCTTCATGGAGGCAGCAAAGCTGCGGGCAGCGCGGGTTCTGTGGCACCGCGCGATGACCAAGCTCGGCGCGCAGTCTGAACGCTCGAAGATGCTGCGCACCCATTGCCAGACCAGCGGCGTGTCGCTGACCGAGCAGGATCCCTACAACAATGTCGTGCGCACGACGATCGAGGCCATGGCAGCGATGCTCGGCGGGACGCAGAGCCTTCACACCAACGCGCTCGACGAGGCCATCGCGCTTCCCACCGATTTCTCGGCGCGCATCGCGCGCAACACGCAGATCATCATCCAGGAGGAGACCGGCATGTGCAATGTCGTCGATCCGCTGGGTGGATCCTATTATGTCGAGGCGCTGACGCAGGAACTGGTCGATGCAGCGCAGGCGATCATCGACCGGGTCGAGGCCGAGGGCGGCATGGCAAAGGCGGTTGCGGCGGGCTGGCCCAAGGCGATGATCGAGGAAGCGGCCGCCGCGCGCCAGGCGCGCGTCGATCGCGGCGACGATGTGATCGTCGGCGTCAACAAATATCGGCTGAAAGACGAGGATCTGCTCGAAACGCTGGAGGTCGACAACACGAAGGTCCGTGAGGCGCAGGTGGCGCGGATCAACCAGGTCAAGGCGAGCCGCGACGAGGCAGCGTGCCAGGCGGCGCTCGATGCGCTTCGAAAAGCGGCGGCTGCGCCGCAATCGATCGAGACCAACTTGCTGGCGCACGCGGTCGAGGCAGCGCGCGCGCGCGCGACGCTCGGCGAGATTTCCTCGGCAATGGAAGAGGCTTTCGATCGCTACGCGACGGTGCCGACGCCGGTAAAGGGCGTCTATTCCGCGCCATATAAGGAAGACAGCCGCTGGAAGCAGGTCGTCGACGGGGTGAAAGCGGTCGAGCGCCGGCTGGGCCGCGCGCCCAAGCTCTTGATTGCCAAGATGGGGCAGGATGGGCACGACCGCGGCGCCAATGTCATCGCGTCTGCCTTTGGTGACATGGGATTCGACGTGATTTCGGGCCCGCTCTTTCAAACGCCCGAGGAAACGGTGGTGCTCGCGCTCGAGAGCGGGGTCGATGCGGTCGGCGCCTCGAGCCTTGCCGCAGGACACAAGACGCTGATCCCCGAGCTCATCAAGGGGCTGAAAGAGGCGGGGCGCGCTGATATCAAGGTGATCGCCGGCGGCGTCATTCCGCCGCAGGATTACGACTATCTTCGCGACGCCGGCGTACAGGGGATATATGGTCCTGGATCAAATGTGGTCGAATGCGCTGCTGACGTGCTGCGCCTGCTCGGCCATAATATGCCGCCGCTGGAGGATGCCGCATGACCGGACACAAGCCCGAAACGTTGACCGTTCACGCCGGGACCCAAGCCGATCCGACGACCAAGGCGCGGATCACGCCGATCTATCAGACATCCTCCTATGTCTTTGACAGTCCCGAGCATGCCGCGCGCCTTTTCAACCTCGAAGAATTCGGGAACATCTACTCACGGATCATGAACCCGACCAACGGGGCGCTCGAGGGCAAGATCGCAGCGCTCGAAGGCGGGCCAGCGGCGCTCGCCGTCGCATCGGGTCACGCAGCGCAGTTCCTGGCGTTCCATACGCTGATGGAGCCAGGCTGCGAAATCGTCGCGGCGCGCAAGCTCTATGGGGGCTCGCAGAATCAGCTCGGTCAGAGCTTTCGAAAAATGGCGTGGACGACGCAGTTTGTTGACGCCGACGATGCAGGACAAGTGGCCGCCGCGATCAACGAGAACACGCGCGCCGTGTTCATCGAGAGCCTCGCAAACCCCGGGGGCGTCGTGCAGGATATCGAGGCGATCGCCAAGGTCGCGCATGATGCCGGCGTGCCGTTGATCGTCGACAATACGATGGCGACCCCGGTCTTGTGCCGTCCGATCGATTATGGCGCCGACATCGTCGTTCATTCCACCACCAAGTTTCTGAACGGCCATGGCAATGCGATCGGCGGCGTGATCGTCGATGCGGGGTCGTTCGACTGGGCAAAGGACGGGAAATATCCGGCGCTCAGTGAGCCCAACGCCTCCTATCACGGCCTCCGGTTCACCGAGGCATTCGGCAATCTGGCGTTCATCCTTGCCGCGCGCACGCTCGGGCTTCGGGATCTTGGCCCGGCGCTCGCGCCTATGAACGCCTTTCTCGCGCTCACTGGCATGGAGACGCTCGCGCTCCGCATGGAGCGGCACTGCAGCAACGCGCTCGCGCTCGCCAAATGGCTTGAGGCGCATCCGGCGGTGAGCTGGGTCTCCTATGCAGGGCTCGGCGACAGCCCGTACCACGAGCTGGCGAACAAATATCTGGGCGGCAGGGGCGGCGCTGTCTTCACCTTCGGTCTCAAGGGCGGCTATGATGCCGGCGTCAAACTCGTCTCGTCGGTCAAGCTGTTCAGCCATCTGGCGAACCTTGGCGACACGCGATCGCTGATCATCCACCCCGCTTCGACAACGCACAGCCAATTGTCGGCCGAAGAACTGGTGCAGTCGGGCGCGGGGCCCGAGGTCGTGCGCGTCTCGGTGGGGATCGAACATATCGACGACATCATCGCCGATCTCTCCCAGGCGCTCGGGGCCCTCGCATGATCCGCGTTTTCGGCAGTCTTTCTCTTGCCGCGCTGGCCGCTTCCCATCCTGCGAGTGCAGCGCACGAGAAAGGCCGCGAAAGCGCGTTTCGCCCGGGCGTTTCGGTCGAGCTTCTTCATCGCCAGCCGATCGGGGACGTCTATTTCACCGATTGGTTTGCGCGCCTTGAAAGCGCGCAAGGGGCGTGGCGCGACGTCTATTTCGAGACGAGCGACAAGTTCGTGAACAAGGGCATCATCCGCCTGAACTGCGAGGAAGCGGAAGCCGACATCGACATCGCCCTCTACGGCAGCGGCGACTATGGTGCCGCCGCCGACCTGCGCGAGGTGAGGGTTCCCTATGCCGATCGCCGCGCCTGGGCCGATGGCGGCTATGTGGCGCTCGCTGGCGAGACTCCGCCGTTCAAATTCTATCGCGCTGCGCTCGCGCGCTATTGCGCCTCTTGAAAAGGGTCGAAATCCATGAACCTTTCCCGAACCGGCCAAACGGACGATCTGCCGCGGACTGACTGGACGCGCGAGGAAATCGCCGAACTTTTCGATCTGCCCTTCGATGAGCTGATGTGGGAGGCGCAAAGCGTGCACCGCCGGCACCATGCGCGCGGGCAGGTGCAGCTTTGCACCCTGCTTTCGATCAAGACGGGCGGCTGCGCAGAGGATTGCGGCTATTGCTCGCAGTCGGCGCACGCCGAAACGGGGCTGAAGGCCACCAAGCTGATGGACGTGCGCCAGGTTCTGCAGGCGGCTGCCGAGGCGAAGGATGCAGGTTCGCAGCGCTTCTGCATGGGGGCCGCGTGGCGCAACCCCAAGGACCGCGACATGCCCGCGATCGTCGAAATGATCGAAGGCGTGCGTGCGATGGGTATGGAAACCTGCATGACGCTCGGGATGCTCACGAAGGAGCAGGCGCAGACGCTTGGCATGGCGGGTCTTGATTATTACAATCACAATGTCGACACGAGCCCTGAAAACTACAGCAACATCATCACGACGCGGACCTTTCAGGACCGGCTCGATACGCTCGAAGAGGTCCGTGCGGCAGGAATCAATGTCTGCTCGGGCGGTATTGTCGGGATGGGGGAGAGCAGGGCGGACCGCGTGGGTTTCATCCACGCGCTGGCGACCTTGCCGCGCCACCCCGAAAGCGTGCCGGTAAACGCGCTCGTGCCCGTGAAAGGCACGGTACTGGGGGACATGCTGGCCGATACGCCGCTCGCCGAGATTGACGACATTGAGTTTGTCCGCACCGTCGCGGTCGCGCGCATTACCATGCCCAGGTCGATGGTTCGCCTGTCGGCCGGGCGCGAGAGCATGTCGGAGGCGACGCAGGCGCTCTGCTTCATGGCAGGAGCGAACAGCATCTTTACTGGCGACAAGCTGCTCACCACGGGCAACCGCGGCGACAGCGCCGATGCGGCGCTCTTCGCAAAGCTCGGGATCGTGCCGATGGAGGCCGATGAGCCGATGCGGATGGAGGCGGCCGAGTGATCCTTTCGACCCTGTTGGCCCTCGCCCCGGCGGTGCAGGAGCCCGCGATCGACTGCGACAATGCCGGGACGCAGTTCGAGCTCAATGCCTGTGCCTACAAGGATTATGAGCGCGCCGATGCGGCGATGAACGCCCAGTGGAAGATCACCGCGGCGCGGATGAAAGGTCTCGATGCCAAGTTCGATCCCGCGCAGGACGATCGCCCCGGCTATTTCGACACATTGCTCGCCGCGCAGCGCGCGTGGCTCGATTATCGTGACAAGCATTGCACGAGCGCGGGCTATTCGATGCGCGGCGGGTCGGCCGAACCGATGGTGGTCGGCGGCTGCCAGGCCGAGCTCACCGACGCCCGAACCCAACAGCTCAAAGCCCTGATCGAGGAATATTGAGGTCCATGTTCAAGAAAATACTGATCGCCAATCGCGGCGAAATCGCCTGCCGTGTCATCAAGACCGCGCGCCGCATGGGCATTCAAACCGTTGCGGTCTATTCGGATGCCGATGCGCGTGCACCCTTCGTGCGCATGGCGGACGAGGCGGTGCATATCGGACCCTCGCCCGCGTCCGAATCCTATCTGATCGCGGACAAGATCATCGAAGCGTGCAAGGCGACAGGGGCCGAAGCCGTCCATCCAGGCTATGGCTTCCTGTCCGAGCGGACAAGCTTCGCCGAGGCGCTTGCGAAGGAAAATATCGCCTTCATTGGCCCGCCGGTGAACGCGATTGCGGCCATGGGCGACAAGATCGAATCGAAGAAGCTTGCGAAAGAAGCCGGCGTCAATGTCGTCCCCGGCTTCGTCGGCGAGATCCGTGATACCGAGCATGCCGTCGAGATTTCGAACGAGATCGGCTATCCGGTGATGATGAAGGCGTCGGCGGGCGGTGGCGGCAAGGGCATGCGCCTTGCCTATGACGAGAAGGACGTCCGCGAGGGCTTCGAGAGCGTCAAGCGCGAGGGGCTCAACAGCTTTGGCGATGACCGGGTCTTCATCGAGAAGTTTATTCTGAATCCGCGTCACATCGAGATCCAGATCCTCGGCGACCAGCACGGTAACATCCTTTACCTCAACGAGCGCGAATGCTCGATCCAGCGCCGGCATCAGAAGGTCGTCGAAGAGGCGCCGTCGCCCTTCGTTACCGAAAAAATGCGCAAAGCCATGGGCGAGCAGTGCGTGGCGCTTGCAAGGGCGGTCGGCTATTACAGCGCAGGCACCGTTGAACTCATCGTGTCGGGCGCGGACCCCACGGGTGAGAGCTTCTACTTCCTCGAAATGAACACGCGCCTGCAGGTCGAACATCCGGTGACCGAAGCGATCACCGGCATCGACCTTGTCGAGCAGATGATCCGCGTTGCCGCGGGCGAGAAGCTCGCCATGACGCAGGATGACATCAAGATTGACGGCTGGTCGATCGAGAACCGTGTCTATGCCGAAGACCCCTATCGCGGTTTCCTGCCATCGACGGGACGGCTTACACGCTATCGTCCGCCCGTTCCGGGCTGGAGCGACGATGGCACCGCGAACGGCCGCCGCGGGATCGATGGCGTGCGCGTCGACGACGGCGTCTACGACGGCGGCGAGGTATCGATATTCTATGACCCGATGATCGCCAAGCTGATCACCTGGGGCAAGACGCGCGACGAGGCGGCGGACCTCCAGGTCGCAGCGCTCGACCGCTTCGAACTTGAAGGGCTCGGCCACAATATCGATTTCGTATCGGCCATCATGCAGCATCCGCGCTTCCGCTCGGGCGAGCTGACGACGGGCTTTATCGCCGAGGAATATCCCGAGGGGTTCACCGGTGCGCCGACCGACGAGAGGGTGACGCGCGCGCTCGCGGCGATTGCGGGTTTCATGGCAAGTGCCGAGGCCGACCGGGCGCGGCGGACCGACGGTCAGCTCGGTGAGCGGCTCGATCCGCCTGCGAAGTGGCATGTGACGATTGCGGGCGCGAGCCACAAGGTCAAGATCGGCCGAAAGCACATCAAGGTCGATGGTGACAAGATTGATATCGCTCTTGAATATACGCCAGGCGATAGGCTTGTCGTGGCCGAGATCGACGCGAACGAACTCGCGGTGAAGGTCGCCAGGACGCGCAGCGGCTGGCGCATGACCACGCGCGGGCACATTCACGATGTGCGCGTGCTTCCCTGGCATGTCGCGCCGCTTGCCTCGCACATGATCGAGAAGATCCCCCCTGACCTTTCGAAGTTCCTCATCTGCCCGATGCCCGGCTTGCTCGTCGCGCTGCACGTGGGCGAGGGCGACGCCGTTGAGGCGGGTCAGCCGCTCGCGACGGTCGAGGCAATGAAGATGGAGAATATCCTTCGCGCAGAGAAGGCGGGCACGGTGAAGAGCGTCAATGCGGAGCAGGGCGACAGCCTCGCGGTGGACGCCGTCATCCTGGAAATGGAGTAGCCCCGAGGAATAGCGGACGCTCGGTCAACTCCCGAGCGTCCGTGCGAGCGCAACCCACTCGGCGACGCTCACCGTCTCGGCGCGCCGTGTCGGATCGATGCCGATCGTCTCCAAGGCCTCGACCGCGCCTGGCACGCCCTTGAGGCTCTGTCGCAGCATCTTGCGGCGCTGACCGAAGCCCTTTTCGGTGAGGCGCGACAGGAGCGCGGGGTCCACGCTCGGCGGCTGCTCGGCGGGCACGACATGGACGATCGCCGACATGACCTTGGGGGGTGGGGTGAAAGCCGAGCGGTGGACCCTCATCGCGATGCGGGCCGACGAGCGCCACTGGGCAAGAACGCTGAGTCGCCCGTAGGCGGACGTGCCCACCGCGGCAACAATTCGCTCGGCAACCTCCTGCTGGAACATCAGCGTGAGCGAGCGCCACTGCGGCGGCCACGCCCGAGGTTCAAGCCAGCGGGTGAAGAGCGCGGTCCCCACATTATAGGGAAGATTGGCAACGATATGATAGGGCCGGCCCGCCAGCGCCTCGGGGTCGTGCGCCATCGCATCGCCCGCGATCACGCGCAGCCGGCCCTCGAACGCGTCGCTGAGCTCGCCCAGCAGCGGCAGGCAGCGATCATCGCGCTCGACCGCGATCACCTCGGCCCCCGCGCGGAGGAGCGCGCGGGTCAGTCCGCCGGGCCCGGGCCCGACCTCGAACACGAGCTCCCCGTCCAGATTGCCGGGAAGAGCCGCGATGCGATCGAGCAATTGCTCGTCGAACAGGAAATTCTGCCCAAGCGCCTTGCTCGCGGAGAGGCCGTGCGCGCGCACCGCTTCGCGCAGCGGCGGGAGCGGGCGCGCCGGAGCTACCGTCACTTGGCAGGCGCGCCGCTGCGTTCGCGCGCTTCGGCCATCCGCGACGCCATCGCAATCGCCGCGATCGTCGGGCCGGGGTCTGCCGTAGCCGTTCCCGCGATGTTGAACGCGGTCCCGTGATCAGGAGAGGTGCGGACAATCGGCAGGCCGAGGGTCAGATTAACCCCGTCGTGGAAATGCAGCGCCTTGAAGGGGGCCAGCGCCTGGTCGTGATAGGCGCAAAGCAGCGCATCATATTGCGTCCGGATCGTGGGTGCGAACAGCGCGTCGGCGGCAAGCGGGCCTTCGACGCTCAGGCCTTCCTCAGCGAGCTGCGCGACGGCAGGTGCGATGATCCGCAATTCTTCGTCGCCGAGTTGCCCGCACTCGCCGGCATGCGGATTGAGCCCCGCGACACCGATGCGTGGGCGCTCGATTCCAAAATCGCGGTGCAACCCGCGTGCGACGATGCGCGCCTTGGCGATGATCAGATCGCTTGTCAGTCTCTCGGGGACCTGCTCGAGCGGAATGTGCACGGTGAGCGGTACGACCCGAAGCGCGGGTCCCGCCAGCATCATCACCGCGTTGGTCGCGGTAACGCCGCAGCGTTCGGCAATGAATTCGGTCTGGCCGGGGTGCGTATAGCCGATGCCGTGGAGGGCATGTTTGGATACCGGTCCCGTGACGAGCGCTGCGCAGGCGCCGTTGCGGGTCAGGCCGATGCCCGTTTCAAGCGCGTGAAGCGCGCAGGCTGCACCCGCTGGCGTGGGCACGCCCGGCGTCAGCGCGCCGCTGTCCTCAAGGTGCCAGACCGGCAGCGCGTCAGCAAAGATGCGCGCTGCTTCGTCGATGCCGCCCACACGCGCGATCGGACCGTCCCACACGGCCTCGATCGCGGCAGCATCGCCGATTGTAACGAACGGGGGCAGCTTATGCTCGCGGCGGGCGCGCCAGGCGCGCGCCGTGACTTCGGGTCCCACGCCGGCGGGGTCACCCATGGTGACCGCGATCGGGCGCGGGCTGGCATAGTCGCTCATCAGCTATATTCGATCACGGCATCCCGGCGCAGGTCGCGCAAATAGCGCTGCGCGCGCCTGTTGACCTTTTCATCGAGCAGGCGTTGCTCGATTTGCTCGGCGCTCGGTGCGCCTGCGGTTTGCGGCATGTCGCGTCCGCACAGAACCAGAACGCTGATTCCGTCGGACGCCGATCCGAACGGCTGGGTCGTTTGACCGATCTGGAGGTCCATCAGCGTCTGCTGCAACTGGGGCGGCAACTGACGCATCGACAGATTGTCGCGCGAGACGATTGACGCACCCAGGCTCTGCGCCACGGTGTCAGCCGCGCCGCAGCCCGAGATCGCGCTTGTCGCTTCGGTGAACTTGCTGGCCAGTGCGGTTGCCTGCGCTTCGCTGGTCCCGGGAGGGAAGTCGAGCGAGATTTGCTTGAGGCTGAGGAGCGCGTCGCGCGGATCGGCCGTCAAGACCTGACGCCGGTCGACGAGCAGCATGATCGACATACCCCCCGGTACCTCGATTGGCCCAACGAGCTGGCCTGGCTGCATCTGCGCCGCCGCCTCGGCCATCGAGTCAGGCAGCTGGCCTGCGCGCACCCAGCCAAGGTCGCCGCCAACCACCGCAGTCGAGGCATCGGAGAACTGGCGGGCGTAGGCTGCGAACGAGCCGCCTGCCTGAAGAGCCGCCATGATCTTGCGGGCATTTTCGGCAACTTCGGCGGCGTTTACCGAGGTCGCCTCGAGATAGATTTCGCCAAGATGGAACTCGTCTTGGCCCTTCGCAGCTTCAAGCCGCTTGAGCACGGCGTCGACCTCTTCGGTCGAAACATTGGTCGTCGATTGAATATTACGCGACAGCAGACGGTCCCAAGCGAATTCTCCGCGGATCTGCTGCTTGACAGCGGCGGCCGATGATCCCTTGGACTTGAGATATTCGGTGAACTGCTCGGGCGTTTGCTTGAAGCGCGCAGCAAGCGAGGCGAACTGCTGATTGATCAGATTCTCGTCGATCGTGATTTCGGCCTGACGCGCGGCTTGTATCTGCAATTTTTCGTCGATCAGATTGCTGAAGACCTGCTGGCGCAGCCGCTGCTCTTCCTCCGCACTCAGCGTCAGATTGGCGTTCGCGATGCGGATCAGCGCCATGCGCTCTTCGATGTCGGTCGACGTGATAATCTCGCCGTTCACGGTCGCCGAAGGACGATAGACATTGGCCTTCGCATCGCCATAGAGCTTTACATTACCCGGGATGTCGAGGCTGGTCGTCGGCACTTCGCTGTCGGCGACGGTCTGCGCAACGACCGGAGTGATCCCGGCGGCCGCCGCGGCAAGCAAGCCGATCATGGTCGAAATTTTGGTCATCTTCACCCTATTCGAGATTTGTTGGCACGCTCCGTATCAGCGGAGACGCCCGGTGGTCCAGCGCAATCGCTTTTACCGGCCGCTTTGCCGCGCGAATAGCGCCGAGACGCTGAACGCAGGCTGAGCGGAAGCGCGCTGCCGGCGGTGACTGCAAGACCACCTGTCAGAAGCCAAGGTTGCGAAAGGCGATGCGGAAGGAGAAGCTGTTTCCGCGCCGCGCGTCGCCCGTGTCGATATAGTCGCGCCGCCAGGTGAGCGCGATCGACAGGCAATCATCGTCATACGCAACCCCGAGGCGGTGGCGAATCGGCTCAAATCCGTCCGACGTGCTCGCCGGATCATCATTTCTGCCGGTAAGGTCGATAATCGCCGATCCGAAGACCGACCAGTTGCGCGCCACCGCGACGCGCCCCCCTGCACGCACTTCCTCGCGGTCCTGCAGGTCTTCGGCGAGGCTGGTGATGTCGCGGTTGAGCCGCGAATAGCCGAGGACAGCGTAGGTGGACCGGCCGCCGATCGTGGCATCGAATTCGTTGCGGCGCACCGCGAGATCGTCCTTGTCGAGGCGGAAACGGTGGGTGAGGCGCAGGAAATCCTTGTAGGCGATCGTGGTGCGTCCGACGATATCGGAGGTGCGGTCCGTAAGACCGGTGCCGTCGGGGAACAAGGTCGGCTTGTTCGTCAGGCGGTAGCTCTGCCCGACGACCGAATTGATGTTGAAGCCCGGGCGGCTGTAGTTCCATTCCACGCCATAGGTGACGCGTGCGCCATCCTCGAAGCGGTCGTAGCCGTTGAAGCGGTTGATCGCGAAGAGATTGCTGTCCTCAAGGTCGAAGGCGCGCGAATCCTCGTTGGGGATCTCGATATTGTCGATCGGCGGCGTCGCGACGAACTGGACGCGCGGAGTCAGCGTCTGGGTTCCGCCGAGAAATTCGCCGATGAAGGGCCAGCGCATGTCGGCGGCGAGAGCGGCGATGCCGCGCGCCTGCCAACCCGACCGCCCGCGATAGCCAGGGATGGCGGTAAGAAGATTCTCGTCGCTATGATAGACGTCCCCGCGAACGAGGGCGGTCAGCGTGACCTCCTGGCCGAGCGGCGTCAGCCGCCGCAGGTCCCAGCGCGCGCCTGCAAAGGCGCGCTGCGTATCCTGGCCGGCGGTGCGCCCGATCGCGACGGTGTTGAGCTGGAGCTCGAATTGCCCTCCCAGCCACGGATCATCGAGCCGCTGGCGAAAATCGATGATCGGCAGCGCGATCGGTTGCTGCCCCTGCTCGTCGTTGAAGCGCAGCGTCTGCGTTGCCCATCCGGCGATCGACAAATAGCTTTGACCGCCGATCCTTTCGACCTCGAAGGTCGATCGCAGCCGATCGTCGCGGCTGATATCATAGCGGCGCATGAAGGTGCGGTCGGTTGCGATCCGCCCCGAGTAGCTGACGCTCCACCGCGGATCGATCTGGAATTTGCCCGCGCTTTCCAGATAGCCGCGAAACTCGTTGGTCGAGGTCGTCGGCGTGCCCACGAGCGGTACGACCGAGCTGTATGTTGCGAAGCCGTTGATCCTGAAGGAGCCGAAATCGGTAAGGGCGCGAAATTCGCCCTCAAGCATCGGGGCTGCGTCGGTGTAAAGATGCGGGGTCAGCGTCAGGTCGCGGTTCGGCGCGAGGCGGAGATAATAAGGCACCGCGATTTCGAAGCCGTTGGTTCGATCGAGGCGTACATTGGGGACGAGGATGCCGCTTCCAGCCTCGCTGTTTGCAGGATGGCTAAGACCCGGTAACGGAATCAGCGGCAGCCCGAAGATCTCAACCCGCGCGCCCTTGTATTTTACCTTGTTCTTCGCGCGGTCATACAGGACGCGCACCGCGCGGATCTGCCAGCTTGGCTTCTTGGGACAGCCATTTTCATCTTCGACGGGGCAGGGGGTGTAGGCGGCGTTTTCCAGCTCGATATTGCCATTGTCGAAGCGTGTGCCGCGGATCGCGGCAAGGCGCGCCCCATTATCGAGGACGACGAGCAGATTCTCGACCACCCCGTCGCGCAGCGTATCGGTCAGCTCGATCCGGTCACCATAGGCCGTATCGCCCTCAGGATTGCGGATCGCAACATCGCCCTCCGCGACAACCTCGCCAGTCTTGCGGTTCCACGTGACCTTGTCCGCGCGCATCGAAATGGCCTCGCGGTTCATCTCGACATTGCCCTCGGCAACGACGATCTCGGTTTCGCTGTCGTAATTCAGATTGTCGGCAGCAAAGCCAATCTGATTCTCACCCTCGACCTTCGGAGCGTCCACGGGGACCGGCGAGATGTCGGGGGTTTGAAGATCAGGCTCGGCAGAGCGCGGGATCTCGGGGAGCGTCGGGACGGCGGGCGGCGCGATCAAATCCGGGGCCGCCGCCTCAGAACCCTGCTGCGCGAGCGCCGGATTCGCGATCAGGGCCACGCCGCTGGCGGTGGTCAGCCACAGATATCGTGCGCCCGTCGCCTGCCGGAACAAAGCCCATGTCATTAGAATTGGTTGTCCCTCTTCGCGTCCGTCCCCGGGTGAACCGGCAGCTTTGTTTTTGCAACTCGCAAGCGAAACCCCTATCGGTCCGGCACGTTGCAATCAATCATCGCATAAGAGAGTTAAGGCATGGACATTCAGTTTGTCGCGCAAATCGACGCATCCGCCGACACGGTCGCCATTCCGGTACGCAAGGGAGGCGTTGACGCGCTTGCCGGAGAGAATGCGGCGCTGCTCGGCGCAGCGGCGGCGCAGGCGCGTTTCGAGGGCGCGGCAGGGACAGTGGCCGAAACGGCATTCATCGACAATGGTCGGCCCCGGCGGCTGCTGCTAGTCGGCATTGGGGAAGGCAGCCTTCATGATCTCGAACGCGGCGGCGCGGCGCTGGTCGCACGCCTCCAGACGAGTGGTGCGAGCCAGGTTGCGGTTGATTTTGCCGGTGCCGGCGCCGATGACGATGATGTGCTTGCCTTTGCGATGGGTGCACGCCTTCGCAACTGGCGTCTCGATACCTATCGCACGCGGCTTGCCGACACGGCGAAGCCCAGCCTCAAATCGTTAGTTATCGCGTCGGCGTCGGGCGATGTTTCGAACCGCTGGGCCGCCTTTGAAGCTGTTGCCGACGGCGTCGCGTTGACCCAGACGCTTGTCGCCGAGCCGCCGAACCTTCTCTATCCCGAAACCTTCGTCGAGCGCTGCCAACATCTTGCTGACCTTGGCGTCGAACTTGAAATTCTCGACGAGCGCCAGATGAAGGCGCTCGGCATGGGGGCGCTGCTCGGCGTTGCTCAGGGGTCTGTGCGCCCGCCGCGGCTGCTCGCGATGCGCTGGAATGGCGGCATGGAGGGCGAGGCCCCCGTGGTCTTCATCGGCAAGGGCGTCACCTTCGACACCGGCGGTATCAGCCTGAAGCCTGGGCCGGGCATGGACATGATGAAGTGGGACATGGGCGGTGCGGGCGCCGTCGCGGGCGCGATCAAGGCGCTTGCGGGGCGCAAGGCAAAGGCAAATGTCATCGGCGTCGTTGGCCTCGTTGAAAATATGCCGGACGGTAATGCGATGCGCCCAGGCGACATCGTCTCGACAATGTCCGGCCAGACGGTCGAGGTTCTCAACACCGACGCCGAGGGCCGACTGGTGCTTTGCGATTGTATCGCCTGGGCGCAGAAGACGTACTCGCCAAAGGTCATCGTCGACCTTGCAACGCTGACGGGCGCGATGGTGATCTCGCTCGGCCACGAATATGCAGGCATGTTCGCGAATGATGACGATCTGGCGGCCAAGCTGCTCAGCGCGGGCGAGGCGAGCGCGAACAGGCTGTGGCGCTTTCCGCTATCTCCCGCTTATGACAAGCTGATCGACAGCAACATCGCGGACATGAAGAATATTGGACCGCGCGAAGGCGGATCGATCACCGCCGCGCAGTTCCTGAAGCGCTTCGTCGACGATGGCGTTCTGTGGGCCCACCTCGATATCGCGGGCATGGCGTGGCATGACAAGGACGGGCCGACCTATGCCAAGGGCGCGACCGGCTATGGTGTGCGCCTCCTCGATCGTTTCATCGCCGACAATTACGAGGGCTGAGGCACGGAAAATGGGGCAGGGGATGGCGCGCGTTGACTTCTACCGGCTGACCCGCGATCCTGCCGAACGGGTGCTCCCGGCAGTCGCCGCACGCATTCTCGCGGAGGAGGCGCGACTTCTCGTCGTCGCCGAGTCGGCGATGCAGAGACAGGCGATCGACGAGGCGCTCTGGTCGCTGCAACCGGCAAGCTTCCTGCCGCATGGCGCTGCGGGCACCCCGGACGAGGCGATCGAGCCGATCCTGATCGCGGGAACGCTCTTGTCGCCGGCTCCAAACGGGGCTCGCCACGTCGCGCTGGCCGACGGCACCTGGCGCGAGGAGGCTCTGGCGTTTGACCGCGCCTTCCTCTTCTTCGATAACAGCCGCCTTGATAACGCGCGTGCAACCTGGCGGACGCTGAGCGCGGCCAAGTTGGCGGAGATCCATTTCTGGAAACAAGACGACCGCGGCCGCTGGTCAGAAGGACCCTGAGATCATCATTGTGACCGCGGTCACCGACAAGCGGACATGACATCGCGCAAAAGCCAGTCATTCCCAAAAAGCAGGAGTTTGACCATGACGACCCGCCCAACCTCGGCCTTCCTCAACACCTTTGTCGCAGCAGCTGCACTGCTCGTTGCTGGTTGCGGCTCCAAGTCGGAAAAAGAGGTTGCGAGCGGCACCTATACCGACCCGGAAACCGGGGAGACGGCAGAGTATAAGGTGACGAGCGACGATGGCGAGGCGGGCAACGTCACAATCAAGACGGCCGATGGTGAGGTGAGTTTCGGGGGCGGCGCTGCGCATGCCAAGCTTCCCGCCGGTATCGCGCCATATCCTGGCGCCAGGATGACCGGGGGGTTATCCTCGTCCGGCAAAGATGGGAACGCCGGAATGGCCAGTTTCGAGGTAAAGGGCAAAGCAGCGGACGTGATCGCTCATTTTCGCAAGCAGGTCGAGGCGCAGGGAATGAAAGTCACCTCGGAGATCACCGCCGACCAGACGATGATGTTTGCAGCGCAAAAGGCCGACGACGACAAGTCGGGCATGCAGTTCACCGCGACGCAGGAGGGGGACCAGGTGAGAGGCAGCGTCACCTATGGACACCGCCGCTGATCGCTGCATCCAGCCTTCGCTCCCCGCTTGCGGTGCGGCCAAAGCGCGGCTAGAGGGCCGCGCATCATAAAATATACCTACGCAGGAGCTTTCCCATGGCGGTCACCCGCACCTTTTCGATCATCAAGCCCGACGCGACGCGCCGCAACCTGACGGGCGCAGTTACCAAGATGCTGGAGGACGCGGGCTTGCGCGTGGTCGCCTCCAAGCGCATCCGCATGACCCGCGAGCAGGCCGAGGGTTTCTACGCGGTTCACAAGGATCGCCCCTTTTTCGGCGAGCTGGTCGAATTCATGACGTCAGGTCCGGTCGTGGTTCAGGTCCTTGAGGGCGAAAATGCCATGCAGCGCAACCGCGACGTCATGGGCGCCACCAACCCCAAAGATGCGGCACCGGGCACGATCCGCAAGGAGCTTGCAGAGAGCATCGAGGCGAACAGCGTCCACGGCAGCGACAGCGAAGAGAATGCCGCGATCGAGATCGCCTATTTCTTCAAGCCCGAAGAAATCGTCGGCTGAACGCGATCGTCGCCGCGGGTTGCGGCGGAATCAAAAGCGCAAGGGCCGCTGGAATGATCCGGCGGCCTTTTCGCTGGGCATCACAGCACGGGACTCAGCATCGCGCGGGAGATTCTGCAACGGACGGGCGGCAATCCCCATTCCGGCGATCCGATCGCCGGAATGGGCTCGCAGTCGGCCAGATCGGCGGTCTGCCGCGCCCGAATTTCGCCCGTGAAGTCTGCGCGGGCGAACATCATATTATTTTCGAAATTGAGCTCGAAGCTGGGTCGGTCGAGGCTCGCTGATCCAATCAGCGCAACCGCGCCATCGACGGCGATCGTCTTTGCATGAACCGGCCGGTACGGCAAACCGCCGCGTAGCTAAAACTCCTCTGCAGCCCCCATCAGGCCTGCAAGCTTCCTTGGCGCGACCGCGAGCCAGCTCTTGCGCAGCCAGTCCGCGAGCGCGTCCCAATCATTGTCACCGCCGTCGAGGCGGATGCCTACCCAGCCGTCGCCGAAATAGGCGGGCCGGAAATAACGGTTGGCGTCGATTTCGATGAGCTGCGCCTGCTCATCGGCGCCGCTGATCTTGACGAGGAGCGCGGTGCGGCCATCGCCGTGGTGATCATGCGTGAAGTAAGCGAATTTCTTGCCCTTGACGATGCCGAAGCAGGGCATGCCGTGCGAGGTCACCTCGTCGGCCTCGGGGAGCGCCAGAGCGAGGTCGCGCACGCGTTCCAATAGATGGACAGGATCGCGCTCGCGCATCACGAAGGCCGCGAGTGTCGGCGGATAGAGCTGGTGCTCCGCGATCAGCACGCGCGCGGCGAGGCTCTCGGCCGTGTCGTCAGGCAGGATCGCGACGCGCGTCTGCGCGAGCACCGGCCCGTCGTCGAGCGTCGGGGTCACGATGTGGACGCTGCAGCCGGCGAATTTGTCACCAGCGTCGATCGCCTTCTGGTGGGTGTCGAGCCCCTTGTAGAGAGGCAGGAGACTGGGATGAATATTGAGCATCCGCCCCTGCCACGCCGCGACGAAGCTTTCGGACAGAATACGCATATAACCCGCGAGCGCGACATATTCGGCCCCCGCTTCGCGCAGCCGCGCGTCGACCAGCGCGTCGAAGGCGCCGCGCTTCATCCCCTTGTGCGGCAGGCTCCAGGTCGCGATGCCCTCCGCGGCTGCGAGCCGCAGCCCGGGCGCATCGGGATTGTTGCTCGCGACCAGCACGATCTCGTAAGGGCACGCCTTAGACTTTGCGGCGTAGAGCAGGGCCGCCATATTCGTGCCCGTGCCCGAGATCAGGACGGCGACCTTGGCCTTTATCACAGCGCGGTCCTGTCCTTGAGATCGTGCCAAGCTTGTCGACGCACTATTCTCTCTCCATCTTCAATGGAAGGGCGACCCTTCAACACCCGCCGCGAATGGAAAAGGGGATCAGCCGGTATGCGCCGCGCTCCATGCGCCCATCGCGCTCCAGGTCCCTGCGGCGCCCGACACCGTGCAGCCCTTTTCGCCTTCTGCGATATGCCCGATCCGATGAACCGTCTCGCCAGCGTCCTCAAGATAGGTCGCGACGGCCTCGGCATCGGCTTCGGAAACCACCACCGCCATGCCGATCCCGCAGTTGAAAGTGCGGGCCATTTCTTCGGGCTCGATATTTCCCTGCGCCTGCAGGAACGCCATCAGCCGGGGCTGCTCCCAGGCGCTGGCGTCGATATGCGCGTGCAGCGTCTTTGGGAGCACCCGCGGGATATTCTCCAGCAGTCCACCGCCGGTAATGTGTGCAAGCGCGTGAATCTGACCTTGCTTCACCAGCGGCAGCAGGCTCTTCACGTAAATGCGCGTCGGCGCCATCAAGGCGTCGATCAGAAGGATATTCTGGTCGAAGAGGGCGGGGCGATCGAGCTTCCACCCCTTGTCGGCCGCGAGCCGGCGAACGAGCGAGAAACCGTTGGAATGAACGCCGGATGAGGCGAGGCCGAGAATGACGTCGCCCTCGGCCACCTTGTGTGCGGTCAGCACTTCATGGCGCTCGACCGCGCCGACGCAGAAGCCTGCAAGGTCATAATCGCCTTCGCCATACATACCCGGCATCTCGGCGGTTTCGCCGCCGATCAGCGCGCAACCGGCCTGCTGGCAGCCCTCCGCGATGCTCGCAACCACCGCGATCGCGACATCGTTCTCGAGCTTGCCGGTGGCATAATAGTCGAGAAAGAACAAAGGCTCTGCACCCTGAACGACGAGGTCGTTCACGCACATGGCGACGAGGTCGATGCCGACGCCATCATGACGCCCCGAATCGATCGCAAGCTTGAGCTTCGTACCGACGCCGTCATTGGCCGCGACGAGCAAAGGATCGGTGAAGCCGGCCGCTCTCAGGTCGAAGAACCCGCCGAACCCGCCAAGGTCGGCATCGGCGCCCGGACGGCGCGTGGCTCGGGCCAGCGGCGCGATCGCACGGACCAGCGCATTGCCGGTCTCGATTGATACCCCGGCTTTCGCATATGTGTAGGAGGCGGGCTCGCCGTCGCGTTCGTTGTGCTTGGAATCCATGGCACGCGCGACTAACGGTTCCGGCGGATAAATGCCATGATTTCCTTGTCGGGGCCCACGCTTTTGGGCAGAGCATGAAAGACGTGATGATTTCGGCCCTTTCCCTTCGGTTCGCTCGTCCCATCGATCCAGCGGCGCCTTCCCGCGATTGGCGCTGGCTCGCCTTTTTCGGCCTTCTCCTTGCGATTCTGGCCGCGGGTGTCGTTGAAGGTCAGATTGCGCGCGGCGACCGCGGCATCACCCCGATCAACAGCAGCGGTGACTTTCTGACCAGCGGAATCAAGGTCGATGTGACGGGGACCGATGCCGATGACGCTCGCGAAAAGGGATGGCGTGAGGCGCAGCGCAAGGGCTGGGCGCAGCTTTATCGCAAGACGAACGGAAGCGACGGCCCTCAGCTCAGCGATTCGGTGCTCGACGGCATTGTCACCGCAATTGTGGTCGAAAGCGAGCAAATTGGTCCCCGGCGTTACGTCGCCACGCTGGGCGTCCAGTTCGACCGCGTGCGCGCGGGGCAAATCCTGGGCGTCAGCGGCCGCACCTTGCGCTCGCCCCCGCTGCTCGTGATTCCCGTCTATTCGATCGACGGCATTCCGCAGGTGTTCGAACAGCGCAGCGAGTGGCAGCGCGCCTGGGCGGAATATAACACCGGTCAAAGCGCGGTCGATTATGTGCGCACCGCAGGTACGGGTGCCGATACGCTTCTTCTCAATGCGGGACAGACGGGCCGCCGCGGTCGCGTCTGGTGGCGCGTAATCCTTGACCAATATGGCGCCGCCGACGTGCTGATGCCAACCGCGCGGATCGAGTACAGCTATCCAGGCGGGCCGATTACCGGACATTTTGCTGCGCGCTTCGGTCCCAACAACCGACTGATCGAGACCTTCGCCATGACCGGGCCGAGCGTGAAGGCGCTGCCCGACATGATGGAAAAGGCTGTCGCGCGCATGGACCGTATCTACACCGAGGCGCTCGCCGCAGGTATTCTCCAGACCGACCGCTATCTCGTCCTTGAAAAGCCGGTCGAGAAGGAGGACTTGCCCGCCGAAGCATTGCCCACGGAGGATTCAGCGCTTCCCGGCGAGATCGACGCGAGCGTGCCGACGACAGTGCCCGTCGGCGCTGCGAGCTTCAACGTCCAATATGCATCCCCCGACGTCGAATCGGTGTCGGCGACCGAGCGTAATGTCGCTGCCATCGCAGGGGTTCAGTCGGCGTCGACAATCAGTCTCGCGCTCGGCGGAACATCTGTCATGCGGGTGGCCTTCCGGGGCGATATCGCGGCCCTCAAGGCGGCGCTCGAAGCGCGCGGCTACACGGTGCAGCAAGGCGGCAATACGCTGCGGATCAGCCGCTGATGGCGCGGGCATCGGGGCAATTTGCGCTGCCGCTCGACTGGAGCGCAGGCGGGGCGAACGACGGCCCGCTGATCGTCGGCACCAGCAACGCCGATGCGATACGCTATCTGCATCACGTCTCGACCTGGCCCGTGCGAACCGCGGTGCTCACCGGGCCGCGCGGGTCCGGACGCAGCCTGATCGGACGGATTTTCGCGCGCGAAACCGGCGGGCGCGTGATCGATGGGCCGACAAGCGTCTCGGAAGAAGCAATGTTCCATGCCTGGAACGCTGCCCAGGCAAGCGGGGTGCCGCTCCTCATCATCGCCGATGCGCCGCCGACCGAATGGGAGATCGCGCTCCCCGACCTTGCCTCGCGACTACGGGCGGTGCCGGTGCTGACGATCGGCGAGCCCGACGACTGTCTTGCCCGTGACCTGATCGAGGCACTTTTCGCGCAGCGGGGCATGGCGATTGCGCCCGAGGTTTCGTCCTATATCGTACCGCGCATGGAGCGCAGCTATGCGATGATCCACCGCATCGTCGCGGCGCTCGATGCCGCCTCACTCGAACAGGGGCGGCGCGTGGGCGTTCGTCTTGCACGTGAAACATTGCTGTCCCAGGGGCTGATCGAACCCGATCTTCTCGAGCGGCAGGATAAGATTCAATGCCCGTAGCCGGGAGCCCTCTACGGGCCGACAATGACGCCGACGCGTCGCCGCCCGACTTTGGCCCCGACCGCTTCTTCAACCGCGAGCTCTCTTGGCTCGCTTTCAACCGGCGGGTTATGGAGGAGGCGCGCAATCCCGCGCACCCGCTGCTCGAGCGCCTTCGCTTCCTGTCGATCTCGGGGAGCAATCTCGACGAATTCTTCATGGTGCGCGTCGCAGGGCTAAAGGGGCAGCAACTTCAGGGAATCGACGATCCGTCTGCCGACGGCCGTTCGCCGGTGCAGCAGCTTGCCGAGATCGAGGCCGAGGTGAACCGGCTTGTCGATCAGCAGCAGTCCGAATGGCAGCGCCTCGATCGCCTGCTCGCCGAGCAGGGCGTGACCGTCCACGGCGCCGGGTCGGACTCCGCTGCGCTACGCGAAGCGCTTCACCAGTTTTTCGTCGACCAGATTTTTCCCATCCTGACGCCGCAGGTGCTCGATCCTGCGCACCCCTTTCCCTTCATCCCCAATCGCGGGCTCGGACTGATTTTCGATCTTGAGCGCAAGGCAACTGGCGACACCGTGCGCGAGCTCGTCATGATCCCCGCCTCGCTGCCGCGCTTTGTTCCTGTGCCGGGCGGTGGGACGGCGTTCGTGCCGATCGAATATCTCATTGAGATTTTCGCCGACCTTCTCTTTCCTGGTTTTTCCGTCCGTTCGCGCGGGGTGTTTCGCGTCATCCGCGACAGCGATATCGAGATCGAGGAAGAGGCTGAGGATCTCGTGCGCCTGTTCCGCACCGCGATCCGTCGGCGGCGCCGGGGCCGGGTGATCCTGCTGGAGCTTGGCGCCGACATTTCCGACGAGCTTGCCGCAGTGCTCGGCGAGGATATCCAGGGGCATGAAGCGATTGTTGCCAGGATCGCAGGCTTCGTAGGATTGGCGGCGCTGTCGGCGATTGTCGACATCGACCGCCCCGACCTCAAATTTCCCGCCTATTCGCCGCGTTTTCCGGAGCGTATTCGCGAGCATGGCGGCGATTGCTTCGCGGCAATCCGTTCGAAGGACATCGTCGTCCACCACCCTTATGAGAGTTTCGACGTCGTTCTCTCCTTTCTCCGGCAGGCAGCCGCCGATCCCGACGTCGTTGCCATCAAGCAGACCCTATACCGCGCAGGTAATCAGTCGCCGGTGATCCGCGCGCTGATCGAGGCGGCGGAAGCGGGCAAGTCGGTGACCGCGGTAGTCGAACTCAAGGCGCGCTTCGATGAGGAGCAGAACCTGCTCTGGGCCAATCAGCTCGAACGCGCCGGAGTGCAGGTCGTATATGGCTTCATCGAGTGGAAAACGCACGCCAAGATCTCGATGGTCGTGCGCCGGGAAGGGCAGGGCTATCGGACCTATTGCCACTTCGGTACGGGCAATTACCACCCCGTGACCGCGCGCATCTATACCGATCTCAGCTTTTTCACCGCCGACCCACGCGCCGGCCGCGATGCGGCGCAGCTCTTCAACTATATCACCGGCTATGTCGAGCCGGACCAGCTCGAGATGATTACCATGTCGCCGCTCAACATGCGGTATAATCTATCTAATCTGATTGACGATGAGATTCGTGCGGCTCGTTCTGGCCGACCGTCGGGACTATGGGCGAAGATGAACAGCCTGGTGGATCCCGACATCATCGACAAACTCTATGAGGCAAGCGCAGCGGGTGTTCCCATCGAACTTGTTGTTCGCGGTATCTGCTGCCTGCGCCCTGGCGTGCCCGGCCTTTCGGAGACCATCCGCGTCAAGTCGGTCGTCGGGCGCTTTCTCGAGCATAGCCGCATCTGGGCTTTTGCGAATGGGGCGGCCTTGCCCCATAGCGGCGCGAAACTCTATATCTCGAGCGCCGACTGGATGCCGCGCAACTTCGACCGCCGCGTTGAATATATGATCCCGATCGAAAATCCGACCGTTCATGACCAGATTCTCGACCAGGTGCTCGTCGCCAATCTGATCGACAATGAACAAAGCTGGATACTGGATCCGGACGGCAGCTATCAGCGCATCAGTCCTGGCGATATGCCATTCAATCTACATCATTATTTTATGACCAATCCATCCTTGTCGGGTCGCGGGACCGCGCTTCACAAGCGTCATGACGTCCCGACGCTTGCCTTTCATGTCCCTGAAGATTGACCCCTTGCGGCACCGCGCTCCCGACCTTGCCATCCACCGCTCGGCTGTCATCGATATCGGCTCGAACTCGCTTCGCCTCGTCGTCTATGAGGGTCCCCCTCGCGCGCCCGCGGTGATCTTCAACGAAAAGGTGCCGGCTGGACTTGGCCGCGGTCTGCCGGTCGACGGACGGATCGCGCCTGAAGACGCGGAGCGCGGCCTCACGGCGCTACGCCGTTATGCCCTGCTCGCGCAGCATATGGGCGTTGAGGAGGTTCAGTGCGTCGCGACCGCGGCAGTGCGCGACGCGACGAACGGCTCCGACTTCGTTGCGGGCGCCGCAGAGGCAGGGCTGACGATCCGGTTGCTGTCGGGGGAAGAGGAGGCATTTGCGGCAGGCTCGGGCGTCCTCTCGGCTATCCCCGACGCGCACGGTATTGCGGTCGATCTGGGCGGCGGGAGCCTCGAACTTGCCGAAGTGGGGGAGGGGCGTGTCGGGCGCCGTGCTTCCTTTCCGCTCGGCGTGCTGCGGCTGCCAGCGCTTCGCGAGCACGGGCAGCAGTCCTTCGAGCGCGCAGTCCGCAAGATGCTTCGGGGCGCGGGCTGGCCGGGCGATCTTGCCGGACGGCCGCTCTACCTCGTCGGCGGATCCTGGCGCGCCCTGGCGCGCCTCGATCTCGAACTCACCAAGGCGCCGCTTGCAGTCCTCGACCAGCACACACTGCCACGCGCGGCGCTCCGCCGGCTCGTGCGCGCGACCAAACGGCTCGGTATCGATGAACTGAAGGCGATTCCGGGCATGGCGGCGAACCGCGCCGAGACGCTCGCCGATGCGGCAGCGATGCTCGCGGCGCTCGTCGCCATCATCGATGTGCCCGAAATGACAATCTCCTCGTCGGGTCTGCGCGAAGGGCTCCTCTATCAGGCGCTTGACGTCAAGACGCAGGCGCAGGACCCTCTCATCGTCGCGGCCGAGTTCGAAGGTCGCCGTCTCGCGCGCTTTGCGCCGCACGGGCGAGCCATCGCCGACTGGATCGCGCCCTTATTTGCTCACGAGGCCGAGGAGGACCGCCGCATCCGGCTTGCCGCAAGCCTGCTCAGCGATGTTGCATGGTCGGCGAACCCCGACTTTCGCGCCGAACGCGGGAGCGAAATCGGCCTCCACGGCAACTGGCGCGGCATCGACATTCCGGGACGCATCCTCCTCGCGCGCGCTCTCCATTCGGGGTTCGGCGGCAATGACGCCGATTTCCCGGCGATGGGCGCGCTCGTCGGCGAAGACCGCAGCGCGCGGGCGCGCCAATGGGGTCTTGCGATCCGGCTGGCGCAGCGTCTGACGGGGGGGCTCGAAGCGCCGCTCAAGGGGAGCGCGATCGCGCGCGAGAGCGACCGGGTGGTGCTGCAGCTCCACCCGGGGTGGCATCATCTAGCCGGCGAATCGGTTGAGCGGCGCCTGCGTTCGCTCGCGCAGGCGCTGGGAGCAAAGCCGAAACTGATGCTGCTCTAGTGCTTGCCGGGTCAGGCGGCGGCGTCCGCAGCTTCGGCCACCTCGATCTTGGTCATCACCAGCTTGCCATTCCGGACCGCAAAGCCCATTCGCCCTTCGACAAGGTCGAGCGCGGCGTGGCCGAAGACCTCCTCGCGCCAGCCCTCGAGCATCGCTATGCCCTCGCGGCGCCCCGCCGCCAGCGCCTCAAGATCGTCGCTACGGGCAATCAGCCGGGCCGCGACGTTGAGTTCGCGCGCGCGGATCTTGAGAAGAAGCTTTAGAAGATCGGCGACGAGCGCGCCCTCCTTGCCAAGCCCTGGCCCGCGCGGCGCGCGGTCGGGCATCTCGTCCTTGGAAAGCGGCTTTGCGCTGGTAAGCGCGTCCATCAGCCGGCCGCCGATATCGTTGCTCCGCCAGGTCGCCGAGAGTCCCCGGACGCGCCCGAGACCTTCCTGGTCCTTGGGCGGATGCGCCGCAAGATCGGCAAGCGTCTCATCCTTGGCGATGCGGCCGCGCGGCAGATTCTTCGACCGAGCCTCGCGCTCGCGCCACGCCGCGAGCGCCTGCAGGCGGCCGAGGACCTCGGGCTTGCGCGAGGGCACCTTGATCCGCAACCACGCCCTTTCGGGATCGAGGCTGTAATTGGCAGGGTCGGCAAGCTTTTCCATTTCTTCATCGAGCCAGTGGCCGCGACCGGTCTTGATGAGCTTTTGCAGCATCATCGGAAAGATTTTGGCGAGATGGGTGACGTCCCCGATCGCATAATCGATCTGCCGCTTGTCGAGGGGGCGCCGGCTCCAGTCGGTAAAGCGCGCGCCCTTGTCGAGCATGATACCAAGCCAGGCTTCGACAAGGTTCGAGTAGCCGACCTGTTCGGCCTGGCCGAGCGCCATCTGTCCAATCTGCGTGTCGAAGATGGGGTGCGGCGTCTTGCCGGTGAGGTTGAAGATGATTTCGATATCCTGCCCGCCGGCGTGGAAGACCTTCAATATCTCCTGATTGTCGACGAGCAGCTCGAGAAGGGGCTGAAGGTCGATCCCGGGAGCCATCGGGTCGATCGCGGCGGCATGTTCGCTGTTCGCGACCTGAATCAGGCAAAGTTCGGGCCAGAAAGTATTCTCGCGCATGAACTCGGTATCGACCGCGATGAAATCGCTGTTCTTGATGAGGTCACAGAATGTGAGGAGTGCGGCGCTGGACTCGATTAAGGGATGGATTTGCATGTTGGGCCTATACAGCGAGTTGCGAACGACGGGCAGGAAAATTTGCCGTTGTACACCAGGAGGTGAAGCCTCAAAGGCGCTCGAAGCGGCGCAGAGCTTGACAAATGACGCGGCGACCTGCCTTAGGCGCGGCCATAAATCACGCGAAACCTGTTCCTCCCAATCCATCGAAAGACGAGACAATGCACGCCTATCGGACCCACCATTGCGGTCAGCTTCGCAGCCAGGACGTCGGTCAGACCGTCCGCCTGTCGGGTTGGGTGCACCGGAAGCGCGATCATGGCGGATTGCTCTTCGTCGATCTGCGCGACCATTATGGTCTTACCCAGATTGTCGCGGACTCGAGCGACACCGCTTTTGCGACCCTCGACGGCCTTCGCGCCGAGAGCGTTGTCACGATCACCGGCGAGGTCGTTGCGCGCGCGTCGGAAACGATCAATGCAAATCTTCCGACCGGCGAGATCGAGGTGCGGGCCCGCGAAGTTTCGGTGCAGTCCGCGGCGGCTGAACTTCCGCTTCCGGTCGCTGGCGAGCAGGAATATCCCGAGGATATTCGCCTGAAATACCGCTTCCTCGACCTGCGCCGCGAGCGCCTCCACAAGAATATACTGCTGCGCTCGAACGTGATCGCAAGCCTGCGCCGCCGGATGGTGGAGCAGGGCTTTACCGAATATCAGACTCCGATTCTGACCGCCTCGTCGCCCGAAGGTGCGCGCGACTATCTCGTGCCCAGCCGCGTTCATCCCGGAAAATTCTACGCGCTGCCGCAGGCACCTCAAATGTTCAAGCAACTGCTGATGGTTGCGGGCTTTGACCGTTATTTCCAGATCGCGCCGTGCTTTCGCGACGAGGATGCGCGCGCGGACCGGAGCCCGGGCGAATTCTATCAGCTCGATTTCGAGATGAGCTTCGTTACGCAGGACGACGTCTTCAACGCGATCGAGCCCGTGCTCGCTGGGGTGTTCGAGGAGTTTGCAAACGGCAAGTCGGTGACGCCCGCGGGCTCCTTCCCCCGCATTCCCTACCGCGAGTCGATGCTGAAATATGGCAACGACAAGCCCGACCTTCGCAACCCGTTGATCATCAGCGACGTGTCGGCGCATTTTGAAGGATCAGGCTTTGGCCGCTTTGCCGATATCGTGGCAGCAGGCGACGTGGTGCGCGCAATTCCGGCGCCGGGTACGGCCGAGAAGAGCCGCAAATTCTTCGACGACATGAACAGCTGGGCGCAGGGCGAAGGCTTTGCAGGCCTTGGCTATGCGACGCGCAAGGGCGGCGAATGGGGCGGGCCGATCGCCAAGAATCACGGTACGGACAAGATGGACGCGCTCGCTGCCGAGCTCGGCCTTGGCCCCGACGATGGACTGTTCTTTGCGGCGGGAAAGGACGCGGTCGCGGCAAAGCTTGCGGGGCTGGCGCGCACGCGCGTCGCCGAACAGCTCGAGCTTATCGACACGAACCAGTATGCCATGTGCTGGATCGTCGACTTTCCGATGTTCGAGGCCGATGAGGAAACGGGCAAGATCGACTTCAGCCACAACCCCTTCAGCATGCCGCAGGGCGAGCTCGAGGCGCTCGAGACCAAGGACCCACTCGATATCCTTGCCTGGCAATATGACATTGTCTGCAATGGTGTTGAACTGTCATCGGGCGCGATCCGGAACCACCGTCCAGACATCATGTACAAAGCCTTCGAGATTGCGGGCTATAGCCAGGCCGAGGTCGATGCCAATTTCAGCGGCATGATCAACGCGTTCAAGTTCGGCGCTCCGCCGCACGGCGGCTCGGCACCGGGGGTCGATCGCATCGTGATGCTGCTCGCCGACGAGCCCAATATCCGCGAGGTCGTCGTCTTTCCGATGAACCAGAAGGCCGAGGATCTGATGATGGGGGCTCCGGCGCCGGTCAACGAAAAGCAGCTGAAGGAACTCAGCATTCGGCTGGTTGACGGCCCGAAGAACTGAACGTGGCCGCCGCGCCCCGGGAACACCGGCTGGCAACACCGGACGGCGACATCTGCTGGTTCGAATGGGGATCGGCGGGCAAGACGCCTTCGCTGCTGCTGCTCCATGCCACGGGCTTTCACGCGCGGCTCTGGGATCAGGTCGTCGCCGCCCTGCCGCCGGGCACGCATGTCGTCGCTCCCGACCAGCGCGGACATGGGCGCAGTTACCGGCCCGAGACCCTTGCGCACTGGCCTGCCAATGCTGATGCACTGCTGCCGCTGCTCGACCGCTTCAAGGGGCGCGCGTTCATCGGCTGCGGGCACAGCATGGGCGGTTATGTCCTGACCCGGCTCGCGGCCGAGCGGCCTGGCGCCTTCGGGCACCTCGTCCTGATCGACCCTGTCATCGTGGACCCGGCCTATTATGTCGGAGGAGGCGAGGCACCCTTGCCCGACCCTGCCGAGCATCCCGTCTCGCGCCGCCGCAACCAGTGGACGAGCGCGGAGGAAATGCGCGCCCGCTTCGCCGATCGCCCGCCCTACAGCCGCTGGGTAGCCGAGGTGCTCGGCGATTATTGCAACTATGGTCTCGTACCTGCCGCGCACGGGAAGGGATATGAACTTGCCTGTCCGCCCGTCCTTGAGGCCTCGATGTACCAGAGCGCGCTACGCAGCGATCCCTACTGCTGGCTCGGGAGCCTCGCTGCACCCGTCACGCTGATCCGCGCGCCGGCGGGAATGCGCAGCGATGCGCTGGATTTTTCGCAAAGCCCAACCTGGCCAGGCCTCGGCGAATGGATCGGTGCCGCAACGGACGAGCTTTGGAGCGATCACAGTCACTTCATCCCGATGGAATGTCCCGAGCGCGTCGCATCGCTGCTCGCTGGATTGATCGAAAATCAGGGTTAATCGCATCGCATCCCGAAGGCCGCTGTGTTAGCTGCGGCCGCAAGGAAATGAGGGATGCAGCGATGACGATCGACCTCGCCGACTATGAAGACGGCGCCCGATATGACGGCCAATATGGCAGGGATCTGGCGGCACTGCAGGATCGGCTGGAGCGGATCCAGGCCGCTCACATCACCCACGGCCAGCGTAGCGTCATCATGTTCGAGGGGTGGGATGCGGCAGGAAAGGGCGGCATCATCCAGCGCCTGACCGCACAGCTCGACCCGCGCTATTTCGAGGTCTGGCCTATCGGCGCTCCGAGCGAGGAGGAAAAGGCGCGCCATTTTCTCTGGCGCTTCTGGCGGCGTCTGCCGGGACACCGCGAAATTTCGATCTTCGATCGCAGCTGGTATGGCCGCGTCCTCGTCGAGCGAGTGGAAGGATATGCGACCGAAGCCGAATGGCGCAAAGGCTATGACGAGATCAACGAATTCGAGGCGCAGCTCACCGGGTCACGCACCAACCTCGTCAAACTGTTCATCCACGTCGCGCAGGAGGAACAGGACCGGCGCTTTGCCGACCGGCTCGACGATCCCTGGAAGCGCTGGAAGACCGGAGTTGACGATTATCGCAACCGTGCAAAACGCAGCGAATATCTCGCCGCGATGCACGAAATGTTCGAGCAGACCGACACCCGCTGGGCGCCCTGGAAGGTGATCGACGGGAACAACAAGAAGTCGGCGCGCATTGCAGCGCTTTCTCATATCGCCGAGACGCTGGAAGCCGCGGTCCCGATGACGGCGCCAGAGCGTGATCCCGCGGTGGTCAAGCTGGCGCAAAAGGCATTTGGTTACAAGCCGAGGGACGCGGCCAAGGCAGTCAATGGCGGCGAGGACGCGCGCGAGAGTGCGCAATAACCCGGCTTGGGTGATTATTTCGATCAGCGGCGAAAGGGCTCATCTAGCCATTGCCGACCTCAATCGCTACATGGACCCGATGAGCCGCGCCAAGAGATCCGACGACTGGGGTTTTCCCCGCTGGCGCGCCTACGGGCAGGGCCGCGAGGCGCAGCAGGTACGGCTGTGCGACCGTCATGGGTGCACTGAACCGGGCCATTGCCCTGCGCCCAAGGCGCCGAACAGCCGCGAGCGGTGGTTTTTCTGCGAAGCGCATGCTGCCGAATATAATCGCGGCTGGGACTATTTTGCGGGCCTCAGCGCCGAGGAAGCGGCCGATCGCGCTGCCGAAGAAGCCCGCGGTACGCGCAGCTATGCCCGCGCGCAGCATTATGGCTGGGGCGGATCGGGCGACGGAAGCCGTAGCGCTGACGAGATGCGCGCGCTTGAAGTGCTCGACCTTGAGCCTGATGCCGACTTCGAGGCCGCGAAGAAGGCGTGGCGCGGTCTCGCCAAGGAATGCCACCCCGACGTAAAGCCGGGCGACGCGGAGGCTGCGAAGCGCTTTGCCGCGGGCCAGGCGGCGTTTGAGGTGCTAAAACAGGCCGAAGAGCGGAAAAGCTGGAAACCCGCCTGAGGGGCTAAAGCGCGTCACGGGGCGGGTAGCTCGATATCCTCGGACGGCCGCAGACTATCCTTCTCGGGCAGGAGCAGGTCGAGCGCAAAGAGTGTGGCGGCATGGCGGATCGCGGCGCGGTCGGTCGACTGGAATTGAACGCGCTGCGTGAAATAGTCATCGGGGTCCTGTCCGCGCAGCGCACGGGCAAAGACGACCTGGCCGACGGGCTTTTTTTCCGAGCCGCCGCCCGGCCCTGCAATGCCGGTGATTGCGACCGCAACCTCGGCATCACTCTTCGCCAGCGCTCCGGCAGCCATCGCCCAGGCGGTCGCGAGCGAGACCTCGCCAAAGGTTTCGAGGATATCGCCGCTCACTTCGAGCTGGGTCTTCTTGGCATCGCCGGAATAGGTGATGAACCCTGCAGTAAACACATCGCTGCTTCCGGCAATGTCGGTCAACGCGGCACAGACCATGCCGCCGGTGCAGCTTTCAGCCACGGCGACACGGCGTTCAGCGGCGCGATTTGCGGCAAGGACAGCCGTAGCGGCAGCTTCGCGCGCGGCCAGACGCGATTCGACGTTGGATGGCAAACTCATGTCTCCGGAAGCTGCAAGGTAACCACGGCCTGCGCTGCAATCCCTTCCCGGCGACCGGTGAAGCCCAGCCGCTCTGTCGTGGTCGCTTTCACACTAATGCGCGCGGGCGGAATCGCAAGAATTTCAGCGATGCGCGCCTGTATCAGTCCGCGATTCGGGCCGATCTTCGGGGCCTCAGCGATAATGGTGAGGTCGGCATGGTCGATCCGTCCCCCGACAGCCTCGACCCGGCGTGCGGCAAAATCGAGGAAGCGCCATGACGCCGCGCCGCGCCACTCAGGATCGGAAGGCGGAAAATGAGTGCCAATGTCGCCATCGCCGAGCGCACCGAGAATCGCGTCGGTCAGGGCATGAAGCGCGACATCGGCATCACTATGCCCTTCAAGCCCATGACTATGCTCAATTTCTATGCCGCCTAGCCAGAGAGGCTTGTCCGCAACAAGACGGTGGACATCGTAGCCCATGCCAACCGCGGTTCGCGTCATCGCGCGGGCCTCGAGCAGTCCTTCTAGGATCGCCCGGTCCGCGGCATAGGTCAGCTTGTGGAGCCGTGCGTCGCCCTCAACCGCCACGACGGGTATCCCGAGCCGCCGAACGAGCTGCGCATCATCGGTTGCGGTCTCACCTGCAGCCGCCGCGTGGGCGCGGCGCAGCGTGCCAAGGCGAAAGGCTTGCGGGGTCTGAACGCGCGCCAGGGCGCTCCGGTCGACCACATTGCCTGCTTCTTCCCCTGCCTGGTGAACGAGCGTGTCGGGGACGGGAAGGGTGGGGATCGCGGCCTCAGCGGTCGCGAGCGCGGCGAGGAGCCGGTCGATGACGGCCGCCTCGATCCCGGGCCGGGCCGCATCATGGACGAGCACGAGCGCATCGTCCTCCCAATCGGCAAGCGCCAGGAGGCCATTTTCCACCGACCGCTGGCGTTCGGCACCGGCCGCCGCAAAAGTCCATCCCTCCGGAAGCTCAGCTGTGGCCGCCATGACGTCATCGCTGGCAACAAGGACGCCGCCCGATACGCGCGGATGCGCCGCAAATGCGTCAAGACTCCACCGGAGGAGCGGCTTGCCGCCAAGGGACTGAAGCTGCTTGGGCTGCGCAAAAGCTGCGCGGGTGCCCCGGCCGCCCGCGAGCAGAATTGCGGTGACGCGCAGGGGTGGGACAGGAGCGGAATCGGACATAAGCCGCGCGGGTTAGCGCAGCATCGGCTTGCGGGGAAGCACCTTAACGTGTAGGGGCGTGCTTAAATTTTAGGCAAATTCGACGAAAGCTCCTCCCATGGCGCCGCTGCCGCCCATCCAGATCGGCCCGATCAGCATTGCGGATCCCGTGATCCTTGCGCCAATGACGGGCGTCACCGACCTCCCGTTCCGCAAGATGGTGCGCCGCTTCGGCTCGGGGCTCAATGTGACTGAAATGATTGCGAGTCAGGCGGCAATCCGCGAAACGCGCCAATCGATCCAGAAGGCCGCGTGGGACCCGGTCGAGGAGCCGGTGTCGATGCAACTCGTCGGCTGCACGCCTTATGAAATGGGCGAAGCGGCGAAGCTCAACGAAGATCGCGGCGCGGCCATCATCGACATCAACATGGGCTGCCCGGTGCGCAAGGTGACCAATGGTGACGCGGGATCGGCGCTGATGCGTGACCTCACCCTCGCGGCCGCTCTGATCGATGCGTGCGTGAAAGCGGTGTCGGTGCCGGTGACGGTGAAGATGCGCATGGGGTGGGACCACGACAGTCTGAATGCTCCGGAACTTGCCCATATCGCAGAAGATCTCGGGGCAAAGCTCGTCACCGTGCACGGGCGGACGCGAAACCAGATGTATCGCGGCATCGCCGACTGGGGTTTCGTGCGCCGCGTTAAGGAGGCGGTCTCCATTCCGGTAATCGTCAACGGCGACATCTGTTCGATCGGCGATGCGCGCGCCGCGCTGGCGCAGAGCGGCGCTGACGGCGTGATGATCGGCCGCGGCGCCTATGGCCGGCCCTGGCTGCTTGGGCAGGTCATGGCTGCGCTGCGCGGCGAGGGTGAGCGTCCGGACCCAGGAATCGACGAGCAATATACAATCATTACAACGCATTATAGGGCGATGATCGATCATTATGGCGAGATGACCGGCGTGAATATGGCGCGCAAGCATCTTGGTTGGTACGTCAAGGGGCTGCCGGGATCGGCCGAGTTTCGCAACAAGGTCAATCAGATTCCCAGCAGCAGGGAGGTGCTCGACGCGCTTGAACGTTTCTACACCCCTTTCCTCAGCAAGGTTGCGGCGTGAACGCGCCATCGTCGAGCATTCCGATTTTCGACCATCACGAGCTCATCCAGTCGCATCCCGTGGCGACGCTTTTGGTCGACCGCGGCGGCATCATCCTGTTTGTGAACGCGGCTGCCGAGCAGCTTTGCAACATGAGCCGCTCGGCGATGGTCGGGAGGGTGGTCTATGACGTCATCGGCATGGATCGCAGCTATCGCCAGCGGATGAGCGACCCTGCAACCTCCGCGCTATTTGCGCACCGCGCCGAAATTTCCGTGGGCGATCGCAAGTCGGTCTTCGCTGACTTGCAGATGGTGCCTTATGGCACGAGCGGCCACCGCATCCTCGCGCTCGTGCCTGCACAAAGCGAGGCCGAGCTGATGGGCGGAGCGATCGGTCGTTCGGGCCGCGCTGCCGGGGCCGCCGCCTCGATGCTCGCCCATGAGATCAAGAATCCGCTGGCAGGGATCAAGGGCGCGGCGCAATTGCTCGCACGCAAAGCCGATGCCGACGGCGAGCGCTTCACGAACCTCATCTGCGCCGAAGTCGATCGGATCACGACGCTGATCGACCAGATGGAGCATTTCTCGCGCGGTCAGCCGATCGCCTGTGAAGCGATCAATCTCTATCAGCCCATTCACCAAGCCAGCGAGGCAGTGCGCGCGCGGCAGCACCGCGGCGTCAGCTTTTCCGAGGATTTCGATCCCTCGCTGCCGCTTGTCCATGGCAATCATGACGCCATGGTTCAGATCCTGCTGAACCTTCTCACCAACGCCTGCGAAGCATTGGGCGGGCGCGACGACGGCGTGGTCCGCATCGCGACCGCCTATCGTCACGGCCTCTCGATCGACAAGGGTGACGGCCGCGGGCGGATTGCGCTGCCGATCGAGGTCAGCGTCAGCGACAATGGTCCGGGCGTCCCCTCCGACATCCGCGGTGATCTGTTCGCCCCCTTCGTGACCACCAAGCGCGACGGACGCGGGCTCGGCCTGGCGCTTGTTGCCAAGCTGGTCCGCGATATGGGCGGGACCGTCCAGCATGTCCGCGACGGCGACTGGACCCGGTTCCGGGTCCATCTCCCTGCCGCGCCTTCACCGAAAGGGGTGCGCCATGGCTGACGGCAAGACCGTTCTGCTCGTCGAGGATGATCCCGCTATCGCGCTGATCATTCGCGAAACCCTGGCTCCTGAATGCAGCCGCCTAGCGGCGGTCACGAGCGTCGGGGAGCGCAACGCCTGGCTTGCCGAAAATCGGGCCGATCTCATCATCACCGATGTTGTCCTTCCCGACGGCGACGGCATCGACTCGCTGCCAGGCGCCGGCGTCGACCCCGCCACCCCGGTCATCGTGCTGTCGGCGCAGAACACGCTCGACACCGCGGTCCGGGCGACGGGGATCGGCAGCTACGATTATCTTCCCAAACCCTTTGACCTCGACGAACTCATCGCCAGTGTGCGCGCCGCGCTCGAACGGCGCGCGGAGCCTGCCGCGGCAGCTGACCCCGTTCAGGCTGACAGCCACGGACTCGTTGGCCGGGCGCCGGCGATGCAGGCGGTTTATCGCACCATTGCCCGCCTCGCGTCGAACGACCTGGCGGTGCTGATCCTCGGGGAGTCAGGGACGGGCAAGGAAGTCGTCGCGCGCGCGATCCATGCGACAGGCTTGCGGCGGGCAGGACCGTTTGTGGCGATCAATATGGCGGCCATTCCGCGCGAGCTGATCGAGGCGGAGCTGTTTGGGCACGAGAAGGGCGCCTTCACCGGTGCGCACAGCCGCAGCGCGGGGCGGTTCGAGCAGGCAGCTGGAGGTACATTGTTTCTCGACGAGATCGGCGATATGCCGATCGAGGCACAAACGCGGCTGCTGCGCGTGCTTCAAGTGGGCGAATATTCGACCGTAGGCGGTAGCCAGTCGCTGAAGGCCGATGTCCGCGTCATTGCTGCCACGCACCGCGATATGCGCACGCTTGTTGCCGATGGGCGTTTTCGCGAGGACCTCTTCTACCGTCTCAACGTCATCCCGGTTACCCTGCCGCCGCTTCGCGACCGGCGCAGCGACATCCCGGCGCTCGTGCGGCATTTCATCGAAGAAGGCCGGCATTCGGGCCTGCCGGTCCGCGAGTTCGCACCCGCCGCCATGCAGATGCTCGAACGCCACGACTGGCCGGGTAACGTCCGCGAGCTCGGCAATGTCGTGCAGCGGCTCGCCGTGCTGTCGCGCGATGCTGTCGTCACCGTCCGTGACGTCGAGGGTGTTCTTTACGAGAGCGGCGAGCGCGGCCCTGCCGAGCCCGCCGATCTCATCGCCCGCGCAGTCGATGACTGGGCCCGCGAACAGCTTGGCGGCGCCGGCGCCGACGGCGATATCCACGCGCGGCTCGAAGCAATCGTCGAAGCCGCCCTGCTGCGCCGAACCCTTCGTGAGGTTCGGGGTAACCAGCTCGAAGCTGCCCGGCGGCTTGGCATCAACCGCAACACGCTTCGCAAGCGCCTCGTACAGCTCGCAATCGACCCTGCTCACCCCTGAGGGGGCCGGGCCGCGCACAATGCGAGAGAAAATGCAGCGAAATGTGGCGAGGCACGATATTGTGTGTTCTCTATGCAACAGGTTTGTCGTATCGACGCAACAATGGCGAAGTCGGCTCCCCTGGCTCTCGATATTGACTCCGACGGCAAGACGGCACGCTCGGGCGTGTGGCGCTTTGCCGCGCCTGAATATTATACCCTTGCACTGATCGTCAGCATTGGCGTTGCAACCTATATCTTTGTCACGGGGGATGCGCAAAGCGAGCGGCTGCTGACGCCGGCCCTCGTGGCCGCGATCATGGTCGCCAATCTCGTGCCCGCGATGGCGTTGATCGTCCTCATCGGTAGCCGCGTTGCGCGCGCACGCGCGGTCAATTCGATGGCGGGAGGCAGCGGGCGGCTTCATGTGCGCCTCGTCGCGCTCTTCTCGCTGATCGCAGCGGCGCCGACCCTGCTTGTCGTGATCTTTGCCTCGCTGCTTTTCCAGTTCGGGGTCGATTTCTGGTATTCCGACCGCTCGCGCGGCATGTTCGAGAACGCCGCCGGCATCGCCAAGGCCTTCTACGAGGACAGCCAGAAATCGCTCGGCGCCAACACGGTCGTGATGGCGAAGGATATCAGCGGCTATCTCGACCGATTTTCGATCGACAGCGAAGCGTTCAACGACCGCTATCTTCAGCAGGTCGTGCTGCGCGAGATGAGCGAGTCTGCCATCATCGAAGTCGGTACCGACGGGATTGCCCGCACGCCGACGATGATCGACCCTGACAATCGCGCTGCGGAAGGGCGCATTACGCCAGCAGTTGTCGATCGGCTTAATCGCGGAGAAGATGTCGTCATTACGCGCCAGGCTGACCGGATCGAAGCTGCAACGCGAATTCCAGGCCGCAGCAACGCTTATCTTTATGCTGCGCGGAACGCCAATACCATAGGTCTGCAGCAGTTCGATCGCGCGAGCACCGTGCTTGCCGACTACAACGCGCTTTTCGACCGTTCGCAGCTATTGCAACTGCAATTCCACGGTGCGCTCTATCTCGGTTCCCTGCTGCTTCTTGCACTCGCTGTGATCGGCGCAATCGTGGTCGCCGACCGGATTGTCCGCCCCCTGGGAACGCTCGTGGGCGCAGCGCGCACGGCCGCGGGCGGCGACCTTTCGGTGCGTGTTACCCCCACGGCGCGCAATGACGAGATTGCCGTCCTCACGCGCGCCTTCAACCGGATGACCGAGCAATTGCAGGGGCAGACGAGCGCGCTCGTCAATGTCAACGAGCAGCTCGAGGCCCGGCGCGTCTTCATCGAGGCGGTTCTCAGCGGCGTGACCTCGGCGGTCGTGTCGGTCGACCGCAAGCACCGCATCCTCCTCGCCAACGCGGCGGCCGAGCGGTTGGTCGGCACAGCAGGGGAAAGCCTTACGGGCAAATCGCTTGCGGAGGTCGCGCCCGAGCTCGAGCAATTGCTCGCGAGCAATGAGCGCGAAGCGATCGTCCAGCTCGCCCGCAAGGATGCCGAGCCTGCAACCTTTGCTGCCAAGGCGGTCGCGCAGGGTGATGGCTTCGTACTCAGCTTCGAGGACATCACGCAGCAACTTGCCGACCAGCGCCGCGCCGCCTGGTCCGACGTCGCGCGGCGGATCGCCCATGAGATCAAGAATCCGCTTACTCCCATCCAGCTCGCCGCGGAGCGGCTGCAGCGCCGGTTCGGCGACAAGGTGGAAGGGGACGCGGCCACATTTCGCCGGCTGACCGATACGGTGATCCGCCAGGTCCACGACATGCGCCGCATGGTCGATGAATTCTCGAGCTTCGCGCGCATGCCAAAGCCAACCTTCGGGGTCGAGGACGTGCGCGACATCTTGAAGCAGGCGGTGTTCCTCTTCGAAGTCGCAAAGCCAGACATCGCCTTTGCCGTGGCCATGCCGGATGAGGTCGAACCGCTCGTTTGCGATCGCCGCCTCTTGTCGCAAGCACTCACGAATATTGTAAAAAATGCTGTAGAAGCAATTGAAGAAAAGGCAAAAACGACCGAAAGCTCGCCAGTCGGTCACATCATGGCGTCGCTCGACATCGATGATGAGAATGCTATCCGCATCCGCATTGCGGACGACGGGATCGGTCTTCCCGAAGCCCGCGATGCGATCGCGGAGCCCTATATGACGACGCGTCAGGGCGGGACCGGCCTTGGCCTCGCGATCGTCAAGAAGATCGTCGAGCAACATTTTGGCGAGCTTGAGTTTTCGGACAATCCGGCAGGGCAGGGAACATGCGTGACGCTGGTCCTTCACCCCGACCGGCTGCGACACCTCGCAGGGAAGGGGGGAGAGGCGAGCGCGGGACGGGGAGAATCGGTCCCGGGCCGGATCAGGAATCGACAGGACAGGGAAGACCATGGCGCTTGATATTTTGATCGTCGACGACGAACGCGACATTTGCGAACTGGTGGCCGGCGTCATGGAGGATGAAGGCTATGAGGCGCGCACTGCCTCCGACAGTGATGCAGCGCTTGAGGCCATCCGTCAGCGACGCCCATCGCTCGCTCTGATCGACGTCTGGCTGCAAGGGTCGCGCCTCGACGGTCTGGGGCTTGTCGAGGCCATCAAGGCTTTCGATCCGACGCTTCCGATTATCGTGATTTCGGGCCACGGCGGGCTCGACACGGCGGTCGCTGCAATCCGCCGCGGCGCGTTCGATTTCATCGAAAAGCCCTTCGAAGCGGAGCGATTGCTTCACCTTGTCGCGCGGGCGACCGAGAGCGAGCGGCTCAAATTCGAGTATGAGCGGCTACGCGAGCGCGCCGGCCCTGCCGACGAGCTCACGGGTACGAGCGCTGCAATCAACAATGTCCGCGCGACGCTGAAGCGCGTTGCAGGCACTGGGAGCCGGGTGCTCATCACGGGGGCGCCGGGCGTCGGCAAGGAGGTCGCCGCGCGTGTGCTCCACGGCTGGAGCGGACGACAGAATGCGCCGTTCCGCGTCATTTCGTCGGCGCGCATGGACCCTGTAACGGTCGAGGCAGAATTGTTCGGAACCGAGTCCGACGACGGCGCGATCCGCGTCGGCCTGCTGGAGCAGGCGCATGGCGGAACGCTGTTCCTCGACGAGGTCGCCGACATGCCGATCACGACGCAGGGCAAGATACTGCGCGTCCTCACCGATCAGAGTTTCACCCGGGTTGGCGGGCGTACGATGATCCGTGTCGATGTGCGCATCATTTCGGGCTCAGCGCGTGACCTGATGAGCGAGATTGCGGAAAGCCGCTTTCGCGAGGATCTCTATTACCGCCTCAACGTCGTCCCGGTTCACATCCCGCCGCTGCGCGAGCGGCGCGATGATATCGCGAGCCTGTGCGACCATTTCGTACGCCGCTACGCGGCCGACCGCCGGGTACCGCCGCCCGAGATCAGTGCCGAGGCGATGGCCGCGTTCCAGGCGCACGACTGGCCCGGCAATGTGCGCGAGCTGCGCAACATAATCGAGCGGGTGATGATCCTCGCGCCGAGCGACCGGCTCGGCCGTATCGATGTCGACATGTTGCCTGCCGAGCTGGTTCGAGGCGGCACAGACATTCTGCCCGGCACCGAGTCGATCACCGCCATTCCGCTCAAGGAAGCGCGCGAGAATTTCGAGCGCGAGTATCTGCGCATCCAGATCAACCGATTTTCGGGCAATATCTCGCGCACCGCGACCTTCATCGGCATGGAACGTTCGGCCTTGCACCGCAAGCTGAAGCTTTTGGGATTGACCGATAATCCTGAAAGCGAGGGGTGACGGCTTTGCGCTAGACCTGCCGGGCGCTTTGCCGCATATTGCGGATCGCCAAAAGGAACAGGACGGGGCGCGAAGCCCCGCCTTGCGGTATCCCCCGCCAAGAACAGGAGGCCAATGTGTCCGATAAAAACCAGAATCTTCAGGATCTCTTCCTCAACGCCCTGCGCCGCAGCAAGACGCCTGTGACGATGTTCCTCGTCAAGGGTGTGAAATTGCAGGGAATCATCACCTGGTTCGACAATTTCTCGCTTCTCCTGCGCCGCGATGGCCAGTCGCAGCTCGTGTACAAGCATGCAATTTCGACGATCATGCCCTCGCACGATTTCGACCTCGGCGCGCTCGGCGATGATGTGCGCGATGCGCCGCCGAGCAAGGGCAAGGCGCTGCAGGATGTCTTCCTGAATGCGGTGCGCCGGTCGGACGAGTCGGTGACGATGTTTCTCGTCAACGGCGTGATGCTCCAGGGTGATATCGTCGCCTTTGACCTCTTTTGCATGCTGCTCGAGCGCGAGCGGCAGGTGCAGCTTGTCTACAAACATGCAATTTCGACGGTGCAGCCGAATGGGCCGGTCAATCTGACCGACAATGGCGACGGGGACGGCGCCGACGCCTGACCGACCAAATGAACCCCGATGATGTGGAAGTGACGCGCGGCGCGCGCGCCGTGCTGGTCGTGCCCGAGTGGCGCGGGCAGGGGCTGTCGCGCGACCTCGAGGCCCGCGTCGCCGAGGCGACCGGGCTCGCGGTGGCGATCGGGATCGAGGTCATGGCCGTCCATCCGCTGAGGTTGCGGCAAACGCGCGCGGCGACGTTGATCGGGCTTGGGCAGATCGAGGCGATCCGTCCTGATATCAGCGAAAATGGGGCGCAGCTCGTCATTGTCGATGCAGCCCTTACGGCGATACAGCAGCGGAACCTCGAAACCGAGCTCGGGGCCAAAGTCATTGATCGAACCGGGTTGATCCTCGAGATCTTTGGTGAGCGGGCCGCGACCGCCGAGGGGCGGCTCCAGGTCGAGCTTGCGCATCTCGACTACCAGGCAGGGCGGCTGGTGCGCAGCTGGACCCATCTTGAGCGCCAGCGCGGCGGCTTCGGCTTTCTCGGCGGACCGGGCGAAACGCAGATCGAGGCCGACCGCCGGATGATCCGCAGCCGCATGGCGCGGATCCGGCGGAGCCTCGAGGATGCCCGCCGCACCCGCCAGTTGCAGCGTGCAAAGCGCCAGCGCGCACCGTGGCCCGTGATCGCGCTTGTGGGCTATACAAACGCTGGAAAGTCCACATTTTTCAACCGCCTGACGGGAAGTGACGTCATGGCGGAAGATATGCTGTTCGCAACGCTCGACCCGACGATGCGCGAAATTCGCCTGCCCGGGATCGACAAGGCCATTCTGTCGGACACTGTGGGCTTCGTGTCTGATCTACCCACCGAACTCGTCGCAGCGTTTCGCGCGACGCTGGAGGAAGTGACCACGGCGGACCTCATCGTCCATGTCCGCGATATCACTCATCCCGACAGTGAGGCGCAATATGCCGATGTTGTCGCCATCCTCGATTCCTTGGGCGTGAACGGGCCGCAGGATGGGGAAGGGGACGCGCAAGACGCCATCGCGCAGATCGAAATCTGGAACAAGATCGATGCTGCAAGCCCCGAACGCCGTGGCCAGATCCTGGAAATGGCGGCGCGGCGGCGTGACGTCGCGGTGATCTCGGCCGAGACCGGAGAAGGGATCGAAGCGGCGCGCGCGCTCATGGCAGCAGACCTTACGGCGCGGCACGAAGTGACCTGCGTGTTCCTGCGCTTTGATCAGGGCGAGGCGATGGCATGGCTTCACGCGCGCGGCGACATTTTGTCCGAGGAGGTCGTCGAGGGCGGACACCGGCTGACTGTGCGCCTCGACCCCGCCGATCGGGCGCGCTTCGAGCGGCTTTGGCCTTCGAACGAGGGCTGATCTAGGCTCGCTCGCTTTTCTTGACGGCCACCCAATGCGCTTCCTGCGCATCGAGCGTGAGACCTTGCAGACTTCCGCCGGCGCGGTCCTCCATGGCGGCGAAACGCCGTGCGAACTTCACATTGGCGTCGCGCAGGGCGCCTTCGGCGTCGACCCCGAGCTTGCGGGCATAATTGACGACTGCAAAGAGAAGGTCTCCGACTTCTTCATGCCGGGCGGCATTGCTGTCGGCGGCAGCAACCTCGGCCAGTTCCTCCGCGATCTTGTCACGCGGCCCCTTGGTGTCGGGCCAGTCGAACCCGACGCGCGCCGCGCGGCCCTGGAGCTTTTGCGCGCGAAGGAGCGCAGGCAGGGACATGGCGACGCCGGCAAGCGCGCCCCTGGGGCCATCCGCCGCGCGCTCGGCCGCCTTGATGACTTCCCATTGGTCGCGCACATCTGCCGCCGTGACGCCACCGAAGATGTGCGGATGACGGCGCTCCATCTTGGCGGAAATCGCGCGCGCAACATCGTCGAAGGTGAACAGGCCCTTGTCTGCGGCGATCTGAGCGTGAAAGACGACCTGGAGCAAAAGGTCGCCAAGTTCGTCGCAGATGGCATCAGGGTCGCCGCCAGCGATTGCATCGGCAACCTCATAGGCTTCCTCGATCGTATAAGGCGCGATCGTGTCAAAGTCCTGCGCAAGATCCCACTCGCAGCCGCCATCAGGATTGCGCAATTGCCGCATGATCGCGAGCAACCGGTCGACAGGGGAGCTGGGGGGACCAGGTACATCGCTCGACATGACTTTATCCGATAATATATATTATGTTAAATTATCTTGGCTCCGGACCAGAAAGCCCCTCGCGGCGCCCTCTCATCCCGCGGCCAGCTGATAGGTCCGGATCGCGATGAACACGAGCGCGAAGATCGCCGCCCAGGCGAGCCCCATCTTGAGCCAGTCGGCAAGCTTTAGCTGGCGCGCGACGAGCGCGCTGACCACCAGCGTGAACGCCATTGCGAACCACAGCATGTCGGCGCCCGTTTCCATTGTCATAGCTGCACCTCCAGCCCGTCATAACCCGGCTCGACACCCGGCGGCAATTCGCTTGCAAGGTCGTCATAGTCCATCGTGTTGTCCATATGCGTAATGATGGCGCGCGGACTGCCGACCTTTTTGAGTCCCTCAAGGGTCATGGCGAGATGCGGATGGGTCGGATGCGGATAGCGGCGCAGCGCGTCGATCACGAAAAGATCGACGCCTTGGAAGAAACCCACCATCTCGTCGGTAAACCGTGAAAAATCAGTTGCATATGCGATCTTGTGCGCGCCATCGCTGAAGATCAGTCCGGTCGCCTTGATGGGGCCATGCGGCATTTCGAGCGCGGACACTTCGATCGGGCCGATCGATTGATGATCGTGAAGCTCGATCGGGTCGACCGACGCGGGATAGCCGGCGTTTCCGGCAAAGGCATAGGTGAAACGCCATTTCAGTATGTCGAGCACATGGTCGCGCGCGTAGGCGGGCACCGCCGAGCCGCGCAGATGCATGACCTGGCGCAGATCATCGAGGCCGTGGGTGTGGTCGGCGTGCTCATGCGTCCAGATGACCGCATCGACCTCTCCCACGCCCGCGTCGAGCAGCTGCATTCGCATGTCGGGGCTCGTGTCGACGAGGAGGCGAAAGCCGCCCAGTGATACAAGGATCGAGGCACGGCTCCGCAGGTTGCGGGGATTATCGGGTTCGCATTGGCCCCAGTCGTTACCGATCCGCGGCACACCCGAGGAGGTTCCGCAACCGAGAACACGCAGCTTCATGATTCACGCGCCTCGACGAAACCGCTTTTCCTGAGCTTGCCGGCGGCCGAACCCTGGTCTTCATTTCCGAACGCGCGCCCCATGGCTGCAACAAGCATCAGGCGGGCCAGAGGAAAATGTGCCTGGACTTCTGAAGTCACGCTGCCGCCTTGCTGAAAAGACGGTAGAAATTCCGGCTTGTGGCTTCGGCCAGTTCGCCAGGGTCATCGCCGCGCAGGTCCGCAAGATAGGCCAGAGTGTCCGCCACAAAGGCCGGTTCCCCTGGTTTGCCGCGGTGCGGCACAGGCGCAAGGAAAGGAGAGTCGGTTTCGACGAGCAGCCGGTCTATCGGTAGCCACCGCGCGGTCGCCTGGAGGTCAGCGGCGTTCTTGAACGTCACAATTCCCGAAATCGATATGTAGAGGCCAAGATCGAGCGCCTTGCGCGCGAAATCGTCGCTCGCGGTGAAGCAGTGGATGACGCCGGTATAGGGCGTGCGTGCCATCTCCTCACTAAGCAGCGCCAGCGTATCGGCCTCTGCCTCGCGGGTGTGGACGATGATCGGGAGCCCGGTCTCTTGCGACGCATGGATATGGCCGCGAAAGCTGTCCTGCTGCCGAGCCCGGTCGCTCTTGTCGTAATAATAGTCAAGCCCGGTCTCGCCGATGCCGATCACCCGCGGATGCGCGGCCCGCGCCGCGAGTTTTGCCGTGTCGACGTGGGGATGCTGGTCGGCGTCGTGCGGATGGATACCGACGCTGGCCCAGACATCGTCGTTCGTCTCGGCGGCGGCGAGCACCTCATCCCACTCATTCTCACGCGTCGCAATGTTGAGCATCGCGGTAACGCCGCGCGCACGCGCGCGTGCGAGCACCTCGCCTTGCTGCTCGGCGAGCCCTTTATAATTAAGGTGGCAGTGCGAATCGACGAGCATCAGGCGGCCGCCTCCTCCCCTTCCCCTTCGGCGAGCTCGAGGCGCGGGAAGATCGGGACCGGCTGGGCGACAGTGAAGCCGCTGCGCGCAAGCTTTGCGAACCACTCGGTATCGGCGAGCGCTTCAAAATCGCGCGCGTCGGCATCGATCCCCATCTGGTCAAGCAACTTGTCGGCCGCCTCGGGCACGACAGGCCGGATCGCGATCGCGAGGGTCCGCACGGCCTGGAACAAGGTCATCAGGACGGCGCGCATCCGCTCGGGATCGCTCTTGCGGAGCGCCCAGGGGGCGGTTGCATCCACATATTGATTGCAGGCAAACACGGCCCGGATCCAGTCCTCGATCCCGACCGAGAAAGCGAGCTGCTCGAACTCGCGCGGAAGGCGCGTCTGCGCCATGTCCCTGATCTCCGCCAGCAGCGCTTCATCTTCCGCCGCAGCCTGATAGGCTGCCGAAAGATCTCCACCCAAATTCTTGAAAATCATCGAAAGACTTCGCTGCGCGAGATTGCCGAAGCTGTTTGCAAGATCGGCGTTCGCGGTGCGCACGATGGCCTCGGCCGAATAGCTGCCGTCATGGCCGAAGCTGACTTCGCGGAGCAGATAATAGCGCAGCGCGTCGACCCCGAACCGCTCGGCCAGCTCCATCGGATCAACGACATTGCCGAGCGACTTCGACATCTTCTCGCCGCGGTTCAGCAGGAAGCCATGGCCAAACACCTGCTTGGGCAGCGGCAGTCCTGCGCTCATCAGGAAGGCCGGCCAGTAAACCGTATGAAAACGCACGATATCCTTGCCGATCATATGGATGTCGGCGGGCCAGAAGCGCGCAAAATCGCTCCCAGCATCGGGGTAGCCGATCCCCGACAAATAGGTCGTGAGGGCGTCGACCCACACATACATGACATGCCCCGGCGAATCCGGGACAGGAACGCCCCAGTCGAAGCTGGTGCGCGAGACGCTGAGATCCTTGAGCCCGCCCTCGACGAAGCGCAGCACCTCGTTGCGGCGGCTTTCCGGGCGGATGAAGTCGGGGTTGTCGCGATAGAGGGCGAGAAGCCGATCCTCATAGGCCGACAGGCGGAAGAACCAGCTTTCCTCGACGGTCCATTCGACCGGTGTTCGCTGCGGCGAGAGCTTTACGCCCCCTTCCCCTTCGAGAAGCTCGCTTTCGTCATAAAAGGCCTCGTCGCGAACCGAGTACCAGCCCTCGTAGCGATCGAGATAGAGGTCGCCGTTCGCCGCCATCGCGCGCCAGATTGCCTGCGATGCCGCATGATGCGCGGGATCCGAGGTGCGCATGAAATGGTCATAACTTATATTCAGTTTGGCATACATCGCACGAAAATACCCCGACATTTCATTGGCGAGGTCGATCGTCGCCCGCCCCTGATCGCGCGCGGTCTGATACATTTTCAGACCATGCTCGTCGGTTCCGGTGACCATGCGCACGTCGCGCCCGCGCGCGCGCTGAAACCGCGCCATGACGTCGGTTGCGATCGCTTCATAGGCATGGCCGATGTGCGGACGACCATTGGGGTAGCTGATCGCGGTGGTGATATAGAAGGGTTGCTTGGCTTCGGACATGCCCGCGCCTTAGCCGGTGGCGGGTAGAAGGGAAAGGGCGGGCGTGTCCTAAACCCTCTCCTTTCCAGGAAGACGTTAGCGGGTCCCTTCGCGCGGCGCCAATTCCGCGAGGCAATTGCCGATCTCAAAGCCGACCATCGCACCATCATAGGAACCGCGGATCGCGTCGCGGACGGTTCGCTGGACGCGGTCCCACTGCGCAAGAACGGGCGCGATCTCGGTGATAGGGCGCTCGCGCGCGATCCGGGTGAGGAGACCAGGCACGATGTCGATGACGAGTTCGAGCCGCTCGCGGTTGCTCGTCCCCCCCACCTCGCGCGCGAGCGCCTCGCGCAGGCGGTTGCCCGGATCCCCCGAGGTGGCGATGGCCAGAAGCTTCTTTTCCATCGCCGCGACGTCGCTGTCGATCAGCGCGAGCGCTTTTCCTGGTACGCCGCCTGCCGCTCCCGCAATTGCGCGCACCTCCGCGGCGTCGAGCATCGGGCGCTTCGCGTGGAGCCATGATTGCATGACGTCACGCTCAACGGGCTGAAAACGCAATGTTCTGCATCGCGAGCGGATCGTCGGCAGGAGGCGGCCCGGCGAATGGCTGACAAGAAGGAAGAGCGTCTGCGCCGGGGGTTCCTCGAGCGTTTTGAGGAGGGCGTTGGCGCCGTCGGTTTCCAGATCATCGACAGCATCGACAATGATCACCCGCCACTCCCCAAGCGACAGCGAGAGGTGAAGGCGGCGGATCATCTGGCGCACCTGGTCGATGGTTATGTTGCGCGCGAGTTCCTTGCTCTTTTCCTTGGGCGCACGCGCGAGGGTGAGGATCTCGGGATGGTTGCCCGCGTCAACGAGGCGGCCCGCGGCCGCATCGCCAGGATCTGCAAAGGTCAGCGGCGCACCCCCGTTATTCTCCTTCCCATGAGTGACGAGAAAACGCGCAGCGCGCCCCGCAAAGGCTGCCTTGCCCATGCCTTGCGGTCCCGCGAGCAGCCAGGCGTGATGGAGGCGTCCTGCAGCCCAGGCCTCGAGAAAGGCGCTTTCGGCTTCCTTCTGGCCGATCATGGCAGGAAGTCCGCGAGCGCGGCGAGGATCGCGGCGGTTACAGTCTCTTTGGCGCCATCGGCGTCGATCACGCGCCAGCGTGCGGGCTCCGCCGCTGCCATCTCGGCGAAGCGTGCGGCAAGGCGGGCCTGATAGTCGGCGGGCTTGCTCCCCATACGATCCGCGCCCCCGGCGTCGCGGACCGACAGACGGTGCGCGGCCTCGCCGGCACTGACCGTGAGAAGGAATGTGCGGTCAGGAAGCAGTCCTTCCGACCCCACACGGTGGAGCGCAAGAATATCGGCGTCGGTAAGGCCGCCGCCGCCGCCCTGATAAGCGCGGCTCGAATCGACGAAGCGATCGCAAAGCACCCATGCGCCCCGAGCGATCGCGGGACGGATCGTTCGCGCGACATGGTCGGCGCGCGCGGCGGCGAACAAAAGCGCCTCGGCCCGCGCATTCCAGCGATCGTCGGCGCCCTCCATCAGAAGTGTACGGATAGCCTCGGCGCCCGTGCTGCCGCCGGGCTCGCGTGTCGTGACAACGTCCACCCCGCGCGCTTCGAGCGCCGCGGCGAGGGCCCGAATCTGGGTCGATTTGCCGCTCCCCTCCCCGCCCTCGAGCGTTATGAAGCGCCCGCTCACCAGCCGGTCAGCCGATAGAAGCCGGTTCGCGCGCGGTCGTACCAGCCGCCCTTTGCAACATCGTTCGCGGCAAGCAGCGGTGTCACCTGCGGCGGCAGACCGTCGGGCGCTACAACGAGCTCCGCGATGCGGCTGCCGCGCGCAACGGGCGCCTTGAGCGGTGCCCGTGCGCGCATCGTCGCACGAAAACCACCGGCGAAGCCCTTGGGAACCGTGACGCGCACGGGGATAGCGGCCTCAGCGGCGACGACGGGCTTGTCCCCTTGCCCGACCTCGAGCCGCCCGACCTTCGCGCCGGCGGTGACGATCTCGCGCCCCTCCCATGCCTCGAAACCCCAGGTCATCAGCCGCTCCGCCTCATCGCGCCGCGCCTTTTCGCTCTTCATTCCTGCGACCACCATGATCAGCCGCCTGCCGCCGCGCTTGGCCGAGCCGAGGAAGCAATAGCCTGCCTCGGCCGTGTGACCCGTCTTGAGCCCGTCGGCGCCTTCAAAGCGCCCCAGTATCGGGTTGCGGTTCGGCTGCACGATCGGCGTGCCGTCGGGCGCCTTGCCGTGCTGGAGCTTGGGAATCGAGAAATAGCGCGCATAGCCCGCCGGATGATCGCGGATGAGCCGGTCGGCAAGCGTGATGAGATCGGCGGCACTGACCTTGGTGACGCCGCCGTCGGGCCAACCACTCGGCGTCCCGAAACGGCTCGAGGTCATTCCAATTCTGGCCGCCATCTCATTCATCCGGCGAACAAATGCCTCTTCGCTTCCATCGATCTCAACGGCCAGGACTGCGGCGGCGTCATTCCCCGAAACGGTGATCAATCCCTTGAGCAGTTCATCAACGGATATTTTCTCGCCCGCACGCAGAAACATGGTCGAGCCGCCATTGCTGCCGTTCCACTTCTTCCACGTCGCCTCGCTGACCGTAAAGAGCTTGTCCCGCGGCAGTTGGCCGCTGGCGATGAGATCAAGCACGACATAGGCAGTCATCACCTTTGCCATCGACGCAGGGGCGAAGCGCTTGTCGGCGCCGCGTTCAAAGAGGATTGCGCCCGAATCGAGATCCTTGAGCATCACGATCGGTGCCTCGGTTGTGTAGAGCGGCCGACTGACGGGCGCTTCACCCACCGCGGCATCCGCGGGCGTGCCGGACGGCGCCATCGCGAGCGCCATCGCGGCGAGACCGAGCGCCGCGGCGCTCCGTTTGAGGGTGGTCCGCCGCCGCATCAGCGGTCGCGCACGACGACAGCGTCGCGGAACCCCTTTGCATGGGCTTTGCCAAGCGCGGCTTTGGCTTCGGCCTCGCCCGCGAAGGGGCCCATGCGGACCCGCCACAGATTGCCCGCCTTGCTGACGCTACCGCCGACCGATTTTGCGGTCGCATTGGCGCGAGCTTCGGTGCTGAAGGCTGCGACCTGGACTGCGTAGGGGCCCGTTACCCCGGCAGGGAGCGGTTTTGGAGGAGCCGAAGCCGTTGGTGCGGCCTCGCCTCCTGGGCCCTCAACGATAAAACGGTCATCGCCCGGCTTGGTGCGCGGCGGTGCGGCGGAGGGCGCGGGCTGCGCGACGCCGGCGGCAATCGCAGCAGGCGATGGTTTGCCCGTCAGCTTGCTGCGCAGGATCGCGAGAAGCGCGCCCGGCGTAGGTAGGCGCTCGGGAACCGCCTTGCCCGCGCGAAGCTGTGCGCGCTCGGCCGCAGGCGGGCTGGTGCGGCGCACGCGCACGCCGGCGACTCCAGGCTCAAGACCGAGCTGCTTGGCAGCGCCGCGCGAGAGATCGATCAACCGGTCGTTCGCCATCGGCCCGCGGTCGTTGACGCGAACAAGGATTGTACGCCCGGTATCGAGCGCCGTGACCTCGACATAGCTGGGCAGCGGCAGCGTCTTGTGCGCAGCGCTGATCGCGTCGGGGTTGAAAAGCTCTCCGTTTGCAGTCGGCTTGCCCGCGAGTTCGTCGCCGTACCAGCCAGCGTAACCCACCTCGTCATAATCGGCGATGTCGGCGGGGGTGTGGGTCACGCCATCGACAACATAAGGCGCGCCGATCTTCACGGGGGTGTCGGGCGCGAGCGTATCTGCCGCGAGGGGTGCCGGGCCTGCCACCCGGCCGCCCTCGCGCTTGCCATCAAAACTTCCGCACCCCGCGAGCATCGCCGCGGCTCCGACCAGCACCCCGCCCCTAACGATCGATCTCATCCGCCAGCAACCCCACAGAAAGCGCGTAAAAGTTGGAACAATTATAGTCGAGTATCGCACGATAATTGCCCGTCAGCAAATAGGCGGTGTTTCCGGGTCCGTCGGGTTCGAGCAGAGTTGCCTGGATCTGTCCATCGGGCCAGCTCCCGCCGACTGGCTGAAATCCGTCGGCGCGCCACTCGGCCATGCTGCGCCAGCGGCTGTAGCGCGCAAAGACACGCGGGCAGCGCGTCGGTTGGAGACGGGTCGCGTTGCGCGTCCGGTCGTATCCGGCGGGGACGCGGACAGCGATGCCCCAGGGCTGGCCGGCGCGCCAGCCGGCGCGGCGAAGATAGGCGCCAATCGATTCAATGGCGTCGGCCTCGCTCGACCATATGCGCGCGACCCCATCGCCATCCCCATCCTCGGCCACTTGCAGGTACACCGAAGGAAGGAACTGCGGGTAGCCGAAGGCCCCTGCCCAGCTTCCTTTCAGCACCTCGCGCGGCACGCCCCTTTCCACCATCTCGAGCGTCGCGAGGAATTCGGGTTCGAAGAGACTGCGGCGGCGCCCCTCGTAGGCCAGCGTCGCGAGCGCCTCGGGCAGATCGAAATTTCCGGTCACTGCGCCGTACGCGGTCTCATGGCCGAAGATAGCGATCATGATGCTCGTCGGCACGCCGGTGCGCTGCTCGATCCGCGACAAGAGCGGCAAAAGCCGGTCGTGTACACGGCGACCCCCGTTAATCCGCGCAGCGTCGACATGTTTCGCCTTATATGGAGCGAACGCCGGGATCGGCGTGTTGGGGGTTGGCGGTGCGCCCAGATTGTCGCGATCGAGCGCGACGACCCGCGCATTGTAACGCAGCCCTCTGGTCACCCTGTCGAAGGTCGCCCGCGACACCCCCCGGGCCTCGGCCTTTGGCCAGAGCGACTGGATATAGGCATCAAAGCCCGTATCACCGCTGCCCTGGGCCTGCAGCGGCGCCGAGGCGGTGAGCATCCATGCGGAGAGCAGAACCCCCACCATATGGACAAGCCGCCCGATTCTGAAACTGGTGCTGTGCGTCATATCCCACCCCCTTAAAGCCACATGTCGCAAGGCTCCAAGCAAAGAGTGACACAGCTGACCGCAGCTTGGCTATCCCGGCCGACGATAGGCCGACTCAATTGCGCGCCCGATGGAAAGAGATCCGCTTTGGACTTGCCGCGACGCGGGCGAACGCTATTGGGGGCACCGTAGGACAGGTGGCCGAGTGGTTTAAGGCAGCGGTCTTGAAAACCGCCGTGGGTGCAAGCTCACCGTGGGTTCGAATCCCACCCTGTCCGCCAACATGTCATCGCGAACCAATGAGATGGGCCTCACGGGGCCAGAAAATCCCCAGCTTCCGCGCGGTTTTGCCAATGGCGACCGAACCTCAGAGACTGCCGGGGCGGCCAAACTCGGTCTCTGACCGGCTTTTGTCTCTTTTCACCCGAACCTCGTCGGAAAAGGTTCGGTCAAAAAAAGCAATACTTTCCATACGCTTGACCATTGACGCGGACCGAACCTTTTACGTCCTTAGCCGGTAGGCATTTGTGATCAGAACCTTAAGTTCGGTTGAGTGACATGCAAGTCATGCACTCTCCCACCACCGGAACCATGCGTCTGCCCTAATTCGCTTTGAAAGAATGTCACCCCAGCCTACACCGTCTTCTTGAACCGCATGAAGGGGAGAGGAGATTTTTTATGTCTGATGACATTCTCAATAAGGGCAAGTGCCCGGTTACCCACCTGACGACTGCGTTCGGTGCACCGGTTGTCGACAACCAGAACTCGCTGACCGCCGGCAAGCGCGGTCCGGTGCTGGTGCAGGACGTCTGGCTCAATGAGAAGCTCGCCAATTTCGTGCGCGAAGTTATTCCTGAACGGCGAATGCATGCCAAGGGCTCCGGAGCGTTCGGCACGTTCACCGTGACGAACGACATCACGCGCTATACTCGCGCGAAGATTTTCAGCGCCGTAGGCAAGAAGACCGAAATGTTTGCTCGTTTCAGCACTGTAGCGGGCGAACGCGGCGCAGCCGATGCTGAACGTGACATTCGCGGTTTTGCGCTCAAGTTCTATACCGAGGAGGGAAACTGGGACATGGTGGGCAACAACACCCCCGTGTTCTTCCTGCGCGATGCCAAGAAATTCCCCGACCTCAACAAGGCGGTCAAACGCGATCCGCGAACCAACATGCGCTCACCGACGAACAACTGGGATTTCTGGACGCTTCTGCCCGAGGCGCTGCATCAGGTCACCGTCGTGATGTCGGATCGCGGTATTCCCAAAAGCTATCGCCACATGCGCGGTTTCAGCAGCCACACCTACAGTTTCTGGAATGAAGCTGGCGAGCGTTTCTGGATCAAGCTTCATTTCCAGACCCAGCAGGGAATTGAGAACCTGACCGATGCAGAAGCGGCGGCGGTCGTAGCGAATGACCGCGAAAGCCATCAGCGCGATTTGTTTGAAGCGATTGAACGCGGCGACTTCCCCCGTTGGAAAATGTATGTGCAGATCATGCCCGAAGCGGAGGCGGAAACATACGGCGTTCATCCATTTGATCTGACCAAGGTCTGGTACAAGAAGGATTATCCGCTGATCGAGGTTGGCGAGTTCGAACTGAACCGCAATCCCGAAAACTACCACATGGACGTCGAGCAAGCCGCGTTCTCACCGTCGAACCTAGTGCCTGGGATCAGCGTTTCGCCTGACAAAATGCTCCAGACGCGCCTGATCAATTACCCGGATTCACAGCGGTACCGTCTGGGCGTCAACTATCACCAGGTTCCGGTCAATGCGGCCAAGTGCCCTGTCATGAGCAATCACCGTGACGGTGCGGGGCGGATGGACGGCAATTTTGGCGGACTGCCGCATTACCAACCGAACAGCTTCGGCCAGTGGGTCGATCAGCCAGACTTCGCCGAGCCGCCGCTGCGGATCGATGGCAATGCCGAGATGTTCGATTTCCGTGAGGACGACGACGACTATTATAGCCAACCGCGCAAGCTGTTCCACTTAATGACGCCAGCGCAGCAACAGGTGCTTTTCGAAAACACGGCTCGAAACTTTGGCGACGCCCCTGACTTCGTCAAGCAGCGTCACATCGACAACTGCACCCGCTGCGACCGGGCTTATGGCGAAGGTGTGGCTAAGGCTGCGGGAATGTCAGTCAAATCGCCGCAGGAGTTGTCGCCAAAGCCTGAACTGGCCGACTGATAATTGAAGACATCGACTTCGAGATTATGTCCCGATTGATCGGAACCGGCCAGTCCAATTGGTCGGTTAGCAGTAATCTCGAAGTCGGCTTAATTCCAGAAGATGGCTTCATCCTGCTCACCCCACGGCAGCTCTGCCGCCATCGTCAAATCCTTGATCGATACGGCAGGCGGAACGCGGTTGATCAGCAGATTCTCCAGCACGACGGGTGCCAGATAGGCCAGCCGCAGCATTCGGCCGACATAGCGGTCCGAGATGCCCTCAGCATCGGCAATATCCTGGATCGCCGCCGCCGCCCCGCTTTCCAGCTTGCGTCGCCAACTCCATGCCTTGGCGATCGCCTTCAGCACATGCGCATTCGCGCCGCCGGTGTCCGGCACGATGTCCGTCGGCGGCACGATCTTCGGCCGCCCATTGCGCTTGCGGATGGTGAGCGGGATGAACACCCGCATGGTGGTAGGTGCGCTCATGCTGCCAACTCCTGTTTCGGGGTGACCATTTCCCGGATGACCGATCCTGTCAACGGCGGAGTAAAAGCCGGCCACGGGGCGGAGCAAAAGTCGGCCACTATGGCGCCGGCCTGAGACCGCCGGGAGGGCGTAGCCCGAGCGGGGGTCTCAGGCCGGCGCGGCGATTTTTTGAGGGAGCGTTTCAGCCGGTCTTTCTGATGCGGCTCTGTGCGAGACGATAGCTGTCGCCATTCATCTCGAGGATGTTGACG
>NZ_FUYP01000022.1 GCF_900168005.1 Sphingopyxis flava | reverse complement strand
TCGCACTCAGATGCGAAAAAACCGCGCAGAATTTCCGGTCCATCGTCAGTTTCGCCGCCGGACTTTGCTTGATCAAATTCGTCCACACAACCTAGGAAAGCGCTTCCAGAAAGTCCCTGATGATCCTGGCGGTGCTTTTCGGGTCCTCGACCATGGGAACGTGGCCGACATGCTCCAATATGTGCGCGCGGCTGCCCGCAATGCCCGCTTCGAGTACGGGGACGCAGCTCACGTCAATGAGCCGGTCGTGACGGCCCCAGAGAATCAGCGTCGGCGCTCGCACCTCGCCGAGCCGGTCGTTGAGCGGATGGTCGCGCGCCTCGGTCGCAATGACCCAGAAGACGCCGTCGAGCTGATCGCGATATTTGAGCGCATCGGCATAAAGCGCAGGCTTGAGCCGCGCCGGGATGAAGGGGGGCTTGTGCGTCACCATCGCGAGCAGCCGGTCGGCGTCCTCGAGATTGGCCAGGACGAGCGGATTATAGTCTTCGCTGGCTGCCTGTATTTCAAGATCGCTGTCGTTCGCGCCCTTTACCCCGGCATTGTTGAGCAGGATCAGGCTCGCGAGCGCATCGGGATAGTCAAGGGCGTAGCGCAGCGCGATCCAGCCCCCCATGCTGTTTCCGCAAAGATGCGGGGATTGGAGCCCCAGGGCGTCGGCAAATCCCTTGAGCCGGGCGGTCTGCGCCGCGATGTCATAGGCGAGCTGAGGGTTGCGCTCATTCTCCCCGAACCCTGGCAGATCGGGTGCGATGACATGATAGTCGCGCGTGAGATAGGGCGCGATCATCGACCAATTATCCTTGTCACCCGCAAAACCGTGAACAAGCAGCAGCAGCGGCTTTTCCGGGTCGCCGCCTTCGAGATAGGGCCAGGCGCGGCCATCGACGGTAATGCGTCTCAGCGTGAGACCGCCGCGCCTGCGAAGGAGCCAGCGCCCGAAGGCGACAAGGCGGCCGGGGAAGAGAAAATAGAGAAGGATGAGCGCGATCAGAGGCGCAAAGATCAGAACGAGCAGAATTTTCATGGCGCGCTCCCGCCCTCCTCTTGCTTGCGTGCGCTCATGCCCTCACGACATGCGCATCGAACCAGCCGATCAAATCATCGAGTACCTCGCCGCGTTCCGGCTCGTTGTAGATTTCATGGAAAAGCCCTGGATAGATTTTGAGGGTCTTGTCTGCCGAGGATACATGCTCGAAGAGATAGCGTGAGCCGGAAGGCGCCGTGAGCGTGTCGGCGTCGCCGTGCTGGAGCAGGATCGGCAGAGTGATCTTCTCGGCGTCCGCCTGCGCCGCTGCCATCGCGTCCATGAACTCCTTGCCGAGCCGTGCGCCGATCTTGCCCTTGTAGACGAGCGGGTCGGCGCGGTAGGCCGCGACCACGTCAGGGTCGCGGCTCACACCCTCGGCATCGAGCGCCAGCACGCCGAGCCGCGGGAAGAAGCGCGACAAAAAGCGGCTGAGGTAGATCGTCATGCGCGAAGGCGGCGCGGCGGGGACGATCGCCGGCCCCGAGAGCGCCGCGGCGACGAACGCGTCCTGCCGCTCGATCAGAAAGAGCGTCGCAATGAGCCCGCCCATACTATGTCCAAGGAGCAGGCGCGGCGTGCCTCCATGCTGGACCTCGACGAGTGTCAGCAGCTCGGCCATGCCGTCGATAAAGGCCGAAAAGCGCGGTACGAAGCCCCGCGTCCCATCCGACTTGCCATGTCCCCAATGATCGACCGCATAGATCGCGTAGCCCGCGTCCGTGAGGCGCTCGGCGACATGCGCATAACGGCCGGCATGTTCGGCATAGCCGTGCGCGAGTAGCACGACCGCTTTCGGCGCTTCGGCGGGAAGCCAATGGGTGACCGAGAGCGCCGCCCCCGCTCCCGCCGAGCCTTCGGGAAGGACGAGCGCGCCGGTCGCCACGATCAGCCGGCTGCCTTCGTCAGCGCCGAGCTGCGATGTCCCGGGCCATCGTCGCCTGCCTTGTCGACGCGCGCGAGGATCGCATCGAGCGCGCGGCTGATCGCGGTCTGGGTGCGCACCATCTCGATCCTGGGCCAGGCGGTGCGCATGCCAGTGTCGATCAGCTCGTCGATATCTTCCTGCGCAAGGTCGGAGAGGATCTTGGTCGGCGACCAGAATTTGGGCGGACGAATGATGTTGATATCGCCGGTATATTCCTGGTTGATCACCGACCGCGCGAGATTGGCGAGGCTGTTGAGCGGCGGCACCAGTTCAAGCGGCTTGCGGAAGATCGTCATATTGGCGTTGAGCCACACTTTGAAGGTCGCGAGCGAGGCGTGCTGGATTGCCTCGATAGGCGCCATCTGCTTGCGGGTGGCACTCGCAAACGGCAGCGCGAGCGGGTTTGCCTGGCTGACGATATGATGGTTGACGCCGTAGAGGCGCTCGAGCCGCTTCGTCGGAATGTCATGCGTCACCGATCCGTCGACCCAGCGCCGGTCGGGCTGATAGGGCACGCGCGCGCCGTCCTCGCCGCGCGCCATCAGCGTCACCGGCGGAAAAACCCCGGGGACGGCGCAGGAGGCAAGCACCGCCTCGCGAATGAGCACATTGGGCGCCGTAATCGCGTTGAGGAGGCGACCGTTCTGATGCTTTTCGGCCGGTGCGACCGAGACGTTGAGATGACGGCCGCTCCGCTCCCATGCCTCGCGAAAGGTGAGATCGGGAATAAGCTCGGCAAGCCGGGCGCGCACCTCGTCCGAGGCGAGACGGCGGGTTTCAGCGCCCCGTGCAGGATTGGCAAGCCGGTCGCTCGCGAGAAACGCTCCGACTTCGAAGTCCGGGCGCGTCGAGACGATCGCCGCGACGATCGAGCCGCCGCTCGAGCCGGCAAGGATATGGGGCAGCACGCCTTCGTCCCAGAGCGCCTTTACCACCCCCACATGGAAGAAGAGATAGCTTCCCGAGCCTGAAAGCAGGAGCGCGGAGCGGCCGTAGCAATGCTGGGCGCGGCGGAAAAAGTCGCGCTTTTCTTCGCGCGGGATGGCGCGCGAGGAAGCGATCTTGCCGAGCGCGGCAACGACCTCAGCCACATAGGTCTCGATCAGTATTTTCGTCCCGAAACGCGCCTTTTGGTAAAGCCGCTCGTGCCCCATGCCGTCGATGTTCCCGTGGATGCCCTCGTTGAGCACGAAGAGCAGCCCCTTGACGTCGCCAGACGCGGAGAGAGCACGCAGCTTTTCGAGCCGGGCGCGGATTGCCTTATAGTCGAAATGCTCGCTTGCGTCGGCTTCGCGCCACGCTTGCATTCCCGATTTCGCATCGTGCGTCCGCGCCGCTTTCGACCAGGCGGCATAGTCCGGCGCATTGGCCAGTTCGGCGTCGGCACTCAGCGTCGGGGAAAAAATCATCCGGTCGTCCTCGAAGAGGGTTATTTTTCCCGAGTTTTGCGCCTTGCCTTCTCTTTGGCAACTGGTTTCGCCCTGGCTTTGGGCGCGCGCTTTGCCGGTGCAGCGGCCTTGCCCTTTGCTTTTGGCCTTGCCGTAGCGGCTTTCGCCTCCTCCCCTTTCGGCGCTGCCATCAGCTCCGCAAAGCTTTCCTCGATACAGCCGCGGAAAAAGGCGATGTCGGGCATCACCTCGCGCTCGGATATGATCGAGAAGGCGATCCGGCCATTGTAGCTCGGCGTTGCAATGAAGAGCCCCATATTGTTGGCGAGCGGCGCCATGCCATATTGCGCGACAAGCTGCGCGCCGGCGAGATAGAGCGGCACGTGCGCGCCTGGCACGTTCGAGATGAAAAGATTGGTCCCGCGCACCGCGAAACGTTCGCTGGTGAGAATGCGCGCGACCGCCGCCATCGTCGCGCCGGGGATATGCTGAGAAAGATCGGTCATCAGCCGCGCGCTGACACCCGCCTTCGCCTCCTTCGCCTCACAGGTAAAGCCGCGGATCGCCGCGAGCCGGGCGAGCGGATCGGCGATGTCGGTGCGCACCGGCACGCTCATCGCGGAGACCTGGTTGCCGGGGCTCGAGACCCCCTTCCCTTCGCCTTTCGCCTTGCCGCGAAGGTTGATCGGCGCGACGGCGACGAGGCTCTCGTCAGGAAGTTCCCCATGGCTTTCCAGATATTTGCGCAGCGCGCCGCCGACCACCGCGATCACGACGTCGTTAACCGTCGCGCCGGGCACCTTCTTTCGCACCTCGGCGACGTCGGCGAGCGCGAGGCTGGTGCCATCGAACATCTTGTGCGGCCCCACGGGCACATTGAAGCGCGTTTGCGGCACGCCCGCGGCCATTCCGCCCTCTGCGATCGACTTGCGCGCCGAGGCGACGATGGCCGGTGAGACCTTCAAAAGCGCGTTCATGAACTTCACCGGCGACTGCATCGATGCCGACCAGGCGCGCGTGAGCGTTTCGGCGCTCGAAGGCGGGCGCCCGAGCGCTTCGGGCGGCGGCGGCTCGGCGATTGCCGGCGTTCCCCTGGCATCGATATCGCTCATCGCGATGAAGGCGTGCGCCCCCGATGCGCCGTCGACCGCGGCATGGTGAACGCGGTGGAGCATCGCGAAACTGCCCTTGGGGATGCCCTCGACACGATCGAGCCCCTCGATGACATAAATGTCCCAGAGCGGCCGGTTCATATCCATGGGTTTCGAAAACCACCGCGCGACCGCGATGCAGAACTGGCGCCAGTCGCCAGGTTCCGGCAGCCGCGCGTGGCTCATATGCGCCTCGATGTCGAAATGCTCATCCTCGACCCAATAGGGATGGTCAAGATCGAAGGGCAATCGGTGGAGGCGGCGCCGGAAGAGCGGCGAGGTGTCGAGACGGCTTTCGACGTGGCGGATGATGTCCTTGAAGCGGACGAAGCCCCCCGGCGCGGTCGAAGGGTCGTAGATATAGACCCCCATGATATGGGTGAGATTGTTCGCGGTCTGGGTATAGAGGAACTGGGCATCCTGCGCGCTGAGCTGCTTGAGCATCATCGTTCCTTCTCTTCCATCATCCTCATGGCGGCCCCAGCAGGCGGTCGGCGAGCGCGAGCGTTTGAAGGCGCATCGATTCCATCAGATTGGCAAGGGCGCGAAGCTCGGCGAGCAGCGCACGGCGCGCCGGGAGGCTCTCAGCGGCCGCAGTCTCTGCAAGACCCATATGCCGCATCAGAGCGAGACCGTTCGCAAAGAGCAATTTGCCGATCGCAGCTTCGCTGCTGATCCGGCGGAGCAGCCAGGCCTGGCGACCCTCGACCAGGGCTGCGTCGAGCAGCGCCTTTTCGTCGACCGCCTCTCCGGGCGCGGCGCGCGCGAGAATCTCCGCAACGACCGAATAGGCCTCGGCAAAAGGCAGAAGGATTGCATGGCCGACAAGCGGCTGGCAGCGGCGGATGAGCTGCGCGACGCCGCGGTCTCCGCTTGCGAGACGCTTTGCCCAGGCGGGGTCGATGCGCGCAAGTTCCGCCTCGAGCGCGGTGCGGTGCACATCGCGCGGCGGGTAGAAGAACTCGAATTTGAAGAGGTCGCGCAGCCGGTCGACCCGCGCCCAGAACGCCTCTGTCACATCGCCCCGGTCCGCGTCGCGCAGTGCAAACAAGGCAAGCTCGATCATCGCGCGGTCGAGGAAATGATGCGCTATGATGTTGCGGTAGTAGCTCGCCATGGGATGATGGTCCGGCGGGATCGAATAGACGGGCTCGCTCCCTCCATCGAAGCGGGTCAAAAGTCCGCCCGCCATGAGCGTGTCAAGCGTTGCTGCGAGCGCGCCTTCATCGCCGCTTTCAAGCTCGCGGCTGAGGCGGATCGCGCGCGCGCGGGCCCATTCGACGACCCGCGCGATCGTCGCGTGCATCTCCGCCTCGGTGACCCCGCGCGGCGCGGTGCCGAGCAGCATGAGGCAAAGAACCGAAGTGACGGTGAGCGGGGTCACCCGGTTCGCCTCGACCGCAACCGAGAAGGCGATCCGCTCGAGCGCACGCCGGTCGTCGGGCCCCGGCGCACGCTCGATCACCACCGGTTCGCCGATGTCGATGCGGATGCGGCCCGAGGGCGCGCGGAGACTGCGCATATAGCCGAGGAACCAGGCGAGCGATTCGGGCTTCTTGCTGCGCCCTGTCTGCTCGGCGGCATATTCCTCGACATCGCGGATCAGATCGAAGCTGGTGACGAAGGGGACGAAATGCACGTCGCCCGTCCCCGTCGCATGCGCTGCGTCGAGGACATATTTCATCAGGCCATATTTGGGCGGCATGAGCTTGCCGAGCCGCGAGCGCGTGCCCTCGAACGCCCAGCTCAAAGGAAAGCGCTTGGTGAGCAGCCAGGCGATATAATGGCGCAGCACCAGTTTGTAGACCGGCTGGTCCTGGAAGCTGCGGCGGATGAAGATCATTCCCGAGCGGCGGAAAAAAGGCCCCATCACCGCGATATCGAGATTGGCGCCGCCGAAACTGTGAAGCATCGGGAGGTCATTCTCATAGGCAAGACGGCTCGGCGTCGCGCCATCGATATAGGTTTTGTGGGTGAAAAGGATGCAGGTCGGATGCTCACGCAGCGCCGAGCGGAGCTTGGCCAATTCGCCCGCATCGACCTCCATTTCGGGCGCGTAGCCGCCGAACATCATGCGGTCGAGGCGCGCGCGCAAGTCGAGGAAGAGCGCGCCCGGGACAGCGATCACCTCCCTCATGAGCGGCCGGGCCTCGCGGTAGAGCTCGCCAACCGGACGGCCGAGTTGCTCAGCCAGGTCGGCAAGCGCGGCGCGGAATTTCGGGCTGGTGCGCAGGCTGTCCGCGACGAAGCGCGGGACCTTGTAGCGCGTCCCCCGGATGCCGCGCTCGGCGACGTCGAGCGCGAGCCCCGCCTGGCGCGCGACAAAGGCTGCAAATTCGCGCTCGCCCTCCTCCGCGTCCCCGCCGCCTGCCTGGGTCAGGAACCGGGCCCTCAGCATGTCCTCGCTTGCCGCCTCGCCGACCAGTATCTGCGCGCGGCGCCTGTCGCGCCACAGGATCAGCTGCGCGCGCAGCGCTCCTGGCTGGCGCGGGTCGCCGAAGATCAGGTGCCGAAATTTCAGCGCGCGGTCGCGCTCGAAATGAGGGATGCGCCACGCGACACGCAGCGGCACGACATCGCGGCCCGCGGCCTCGCCGAGCCGCCCCTTCAGCGCATCGAGATCGAGCGCCTGGTCGCCATCGGCGATGCTGAGGCTCACCCACCGCGGCGCCTCGTCGCCGCCGAGGTCGCCCGCGGTCGCATGGATCCAGTCGAGGAGCACCCGCCGCTCGACCCGGTTGCGCGCGTCGATAATGTAGAGACGGTCGGTCGCGGCGACCCTGGAGGCGGCTGGCGCGCGGGGCGTTCCGTCCGCCACGGCTCAGCCTGCCCCCGCCCGGTCCCGGCGCGCCCCGGGCGAAGCGGCGCGCCGCTGAAGAAGAGCGCTAGCGAGGGGCATCGTGCCTTCGCGCGATGCGAACAGCGGGTGAAGGATCCCTCACCCCTTTGCCGCTTTCTTCGCTGCCCGCGTCTTCGCGGGTCTCGGCGCTGCCTCTTTCCTGGCGGCACTCTTCACCGGCCTTGCCCGCGCGGGCTTGGCCATCTCCTCGGCATCCTCCTCGCTCTGCCCCAGCGTGCGCAGGAACATTCCCCGCACCTCATGGACGTGCTCGCCGATCGTCTTCGCGCTCCAGCGCGATGTGTCGACCGGCGGCAATATGGTGACCCGCACCGTTGCGGGCCGCATCACGAACTCGTTCTTGGGGGCGACGTCGGTCGCATTGTGGATGACGATGGGGACGATCGGCACGCCGGCCTGCATCGCGAGATGAAAGGCCCCCTTCTTGAAGCGGCCCAGTTTCGGGGTGAGGGTGCGCGTGCCCTCGGGCGCGATGCAGATCGACTTTCCATCCTGGCGGATCGCGTCGACCAGCGGCTCCATCGCCCGGATCGCGCTCTTGCCGTCGGCGCGGTCGATAAAGACCGTGCCGCCCCATTCCATCAGCTTGCCGAGGATGGGGATATCGCGGATCTCCTTTTTTCCGACGCTCCCCATGTCGCGGCGGATGAGCTTGGCGAGGATCATCACGTCCGCCTTGCTCTGATGATTGAAGACAAAGACGCAGGGCCGCGCTGCCCAGAGGTGGCGCTCATCTTCGACTTCGAGCTCGACCCCGGTGATCGCGGTGGCAAAATCGCCAAAGAGGCCCATCGAGAAATTGACCGCCTCGCGCTGCGAGCGCGTCAGCGCCCAGATGGGGAGCCCTGCAGCAAAGGCGCCGACGAGCGAGCCGGTCGCGTAGAGGGTGCGCGTATAGTCGATCCACGAGGGGGTGCCGCGGCTTGCAAAACGTTGCACCGGCCAGCCGCGCTCGGCGGCAATCGCCTTCAATTTCAAATTCGGATTGAGCGGGCGCGGCTTGCCGACGCGCTCGAGCAGTTCGATATCATCATCGCTGTCCGAGTAGAAAAAGCTCTGATCCAAATCGAGACCATAGTCGGCCGCGAGTTCCTCGGCCGCGAGCACCTTGCCTTCGCCAAAGCAAAGGGGCCGGACGATCTCGCCCGTGAAGACGCCATCTTCTATCTCATAGGCTGAGCATTTGATGTCGCCAATGCCAAGATCGCGCGCGGTCGGTGCGATCTGATAGATCGTCGCCGAAGAAATGATCGCGACGCGGTGCCCCTTCGCCTTGTGCGCCTCGATGATCGCGCGGGTTTCAGGATAGATTTTGCGCGCGATATGCTTTTCGTAGAGCTCCTCGCCAAAGACGACGAAACTTTCCTCATCGACCCCCTTCATGAATTTCGCAGCGGCGCTCATGAGGCCCGAAAAGCCGATATTGCCAAGGCTGTGCTGCGCGACAAGCTGCGCCGTCTCGGCGATCTCCTCCACCGACATTTCGCGGCGCTGAAATTTCTCGCGCAGCATCGCGGTCGCTGAATAGCCCGAGATGATCGTACCGTCGAAATCGAAGAGCGCAGCGATATGCGGCCCGGGTTCAGATTTGAGAACCTCTTCCAAATGCGGCTGCGGTCTTGGCACACGCATCTCCCCACCGACGGCTATGGCGGCCACGATGACAGCAAAGCCGGGCTCATGCAATGCGGCGAATGGGGGGGCATGCTGCCGCCCAAAATGCTCCTGCTGCCCCCTCCCCCTTCCCTCGATTGTCGGATTAATTTACGGGTAACCATATGCCCGAAAGCACAGGTCCCGGATTTGCGCGAGTGGCATGGCTTTTGCTGGACCGACGATGATGTGGAAAAAAATCGGACGACTCTTCGTTATCAAGACCCGGTTCGAGGCGTGCCTTATCATCTACGCCCTCGGCGTCGGCGCGATGGCGCGGGGCATGGCCTATCTCGAGCAGTATCCCGGCATCGGCGGCAAATTGCTGCTCGTCGCCTGCTCGGGCTCGGTGTTTCTGGCAGGCGCCAAGATTTTTGACTGCCTGCGCTACGAACAGGCCGCGCGCGCAGCCGCGGCCACTCATTCTCCGACATAGGCCGCGCGGGCTTTCCACCGTCTCGCGGATATGCAAAGGCACCCCCCGCGATGAGCAGGATTGCGGGCGCCCCCACTCTTAGCATGCAGCGGGTCTCTGGCCTCGCGCTGCGCGTTGCGCGCTGGCGCGTGGATGCGGGCGGAACGCCGCTCGTCTTCCTCAATGGCATCGGCGCCGACATCGGCGCTGCGGCGCCGCTGCTTGCGCAGATTTCGGGGCGCGAGGTGTGGACGCTCGATATGCCCGGCGTCGGGGGGTCGCCCGATGCGCTATTCCCCTATGCCGCGCCGACAATGGCAGCGACGGTGATGGAGATTGCCGACCGCTTCGGCCAGCAAAGAATCGATCTTGCAGGCTTCAGCTGGGGCGGCGCGCTGGCGCAGCAGATCGCGGTTCAATTTCCCGGGCGCGTCTGCCGTTTGGTCCTGATGGCGACCACGCCGACGGTCTCAGCCCCCGGGATAGGCTGGGCGGCGCTCCTCGACGACGACATGCTCGCAAGCGGGCTCAAGCTTCCCACTGCCACCCCGCTCGGCCTCGCCTATCAGACCGCGGCCATGGCGGGCTGGACGAGCGCGCCGATGCTGCCCTCGCTGAAGAGGCTGCCGACACTGGTTCTGATGGGCGAGCGCGACGGGGTTGTACCCGCGTGCCACGGGGAGGCGATCGCCGAGCTGATCGACGGCGCCGTCCTTGAGGCGATGCCGGGATCGCACCTCTTTCCCTTCACCCATGCTGCGGCGGTCGCGGCACGGATTACAGCGTTTCTGGACCAGCCGAAGCCGGCGCAAGCCGCCGCTTGAGAAAGTCGGCGATCGCAGCCGCGGTCGCCTCGGGCGCCTCTTCCATCGGCAGATGCCCGATGCCGGCCAGGAGCACAACTTCCGACCCCGCGATACGCTCATGGAATGTCTCTGCCGCGCTCGGATTGATCAGCCGGTCCTCCGTGCCGAAGAGGATCAGCGTCGGCGTGCGAATTTCGCCGATCCGGTCGGCCATCGCGGGCTCGCGGTCGAGGCGGGCCCGCAGTGACGTCGCCTCGCGGTTGCCTGGAAAGCGCAGCAGCTCCCAATAGCGGTCGACCATCGCGTCATCGACGATCTCCTGCCGCGCAACCGAGCCGCGCAGCGATTTCTCAACGAGCGCACGCGGCGTGATCTGGCCCGCGAGCCAGCGGCCGAAAGGATATTGGAGAAGGCGAAAGCCGACATTCGAAGGCGGCCGCTTTTCGCCCTTGCGTAGCGGCATGCCAGCCGCATCGAGCAGCAGTAGCGCATCGACGCGGCCGGGCTCGGCGAGCGCATAGCGCCACGCGGTCCAGCCCCCCATCGAATTTCCGCCGAGAATGAAATGATCAAGGTCGAGCTGCGCTGCGACGACATCGACCGCGGCCATCATCCCCTCGGCGCCATAATCCTTGTCGGGTGTCGCGCCGGTCAGACCGTGGCCGGGCAAATCAAGCGTGACGATGCGGTAGCTTGCGCCCAGCTGCTTCACGAGCGGCTCCCACGTATGAAGGCTGCTGTTCGATCCGTGGAGGAGCAGCATCACCGGCCCGTCGCGCCGGCCCTGATCGCGGTAATGGATATGCTGGCCGGCAGGACCACGCGCAAACTGGGCATCGCTGCCGCCATATTTGGCGATCATCGCATCGCGGTCGGTGTCTGGCGTTCTGAGCGCAAGAAAGGCCGCAAGCACGAGGAGCAACAGGCCGAGCGGGATCAGGACGCGCTTGCGCCGCAGAAGCGGCCGCCGCAGCGGCGGGTCCTCGAAATCATCATCGTCGATCATAAACCCTCCCCCAACTCGGTCGCTTGACCCTAGCGGGCGCTCCGGCGGGGTCAATCGGCGCGCTCAATGAATGGAGCGGCGGAACGTTTCGGGAAGGAAGAGCAAGCCCACGACCAGCGTCAGCAGCGCAACTCCGATCGGATACCAAAGACCATAATAGATGTTCCCCGTCGCTGCGACCATCGCGAAGGCGGTCGTGGGCAGGAAGCCGCCGAACCAGCCATTGCCGATATGATAGGGAAGCGACATCGCCGAATAGCGGATGCGGCTTGGAAAAAGTTCGACGAGAAGCGCTGCGATCGGGCCATAGACCATCGTCACGAGGAGGACGAGCCAGAAGAGGATCGCAACGACGCGCGGCTTGTCGATCGCATCGGGGTCGGCGGCCGCAGGATAGCCCGCCTCTCCAGTCGCAGCGGAAAGCTCGCGGCGAAAGGCTTCGGCGGCATCGCCGCGCGCCTCTTCCGCCAGCCGCCACGGTTCGGGCGCGACAAGCTCGCGTGTGCCGATCCGGACATGCGCGGGCGCGCCCGTGATACGCTCGCGCGTCACGCTGTCATAGCTGACCCCGGCCTTGGCGAGAGCGGCCTTGGCGATATCGCAGCCGGTGCGCTCGAATTTGTTCTTGCCGACCGGGTCGAACTGGAACGAGCAGACGCCAGGATCGGCAGTGACCGTGACCGCAGCGCGCGCCTGGGCTGCCGCCATCGCCGGATTGCCGGCCGCTGTCAGCATCTGGAAGGCCGGAAAATAGGTGAGCGCCGCAAGCGCGCAGCCGAGAAGGATGATCGGCTTGCGTCCGATCCGGTCGCTCAGCCAGCCGAAGACGATGAAGAAAGGCGTGCCGAGCGCCAGCGCGATGGCGATCAGGATATTCGCGGTCGCGCCATCGATCTTCAGCGTCTTTTCGAGGAAAAAGAGCGCGTAGAACTGCCCGGTGTACCAGACGACTGCCTGCCCCGCGACCGCGCCGAGCAGCGCCACGAGCACCCATTTGAGGTTCGACCAGCGGCCAAAGGCTTCGGTGAGCGGCGCCTTGGAGGTCGTCCCCTCTTCCTTCATTCGCCGGAAAACGGGGCTTTCCTCCAGCTGGAGGCGAATCCACAGCGAGACGCCAAGGAGAATGACCGAGATGAGGAAGGGAATGCGCCACCCCCAGGCGGCGAAGGCCGCCTCGCCCACGAGAAAGCGCGTTGCGATGACGACGAGCAATGCGGCGAAGAGGCCAAGCGTTGCGGTGGTCTGGATGAAGCTCGTGAAGAGACCCCGCTTCCCTTCGGGCGCATGTTCAGCGACATAGGTCGCAGCGCCTCCATATTCGCCGCCGAGCGCAAGCCCCTGCACGAGCCGGAGCAGAACAAGCAGGATCGGCGCCGCGACGCCCACCGCCGCATAGCTCGGGAGGACGCCGACGAGAAAGGTCGAGAGGCCCATCAGCCCCATCGTCACGAGGAAAGTATATTTGCGCCCGACAAGATCGCCGATCCGGCCGAAGACGAGCGCACCGAACGGGCGCACGGCAAAGCCGGCCGCAAAGGCTGCTAGCGCGAAGATAAAACCCGTGGTCTCATTGACGCCCGAGAAAAACTGCGCCGAAATGATCGTCGCGAGCAGACCGTAGAGGTAGAAATCATACCATTCGAAGACCGTGCCGAGCGAAGAGGCCAGGATGACCTTGCGTTCGCTCTGCCGGCTTGTCGTGGCTACGTCAGCGTCCTGCCCGGCCATGCGCGTCTCCCGTTCGCGGCCGAGTTTGCCCCCGGGCCCTTCTTTCACTCGCGTAACGCTAGGGAAAGACTGAGGAATGGGCAAGCTCGGCCGCGAGCGGAAGGAGCGGGTGCGAAGGGATTATCCGACCCGCGTCACCGCGCTCTTGTGCGCGCCAACGCCGCTGCGGCGCGGACGAAAACGCCGCTTGCGCTGCGGCTGCTGCGCGCCGTCACCGGCTTGCGCCTCGCGGCGCGGGCCGCGGTGCGCTGCATCGCGCTGCCCCTCGCCCTTCCTGCGCAACGCTTCTTCGCGCTGACGCTGCGGATCGCGGCCCTTCCCGCCGGTGTTGCGCGGCGGCTGGGCCGGCTTGGGAAGATTGCGGACCATTTCCGAAAAGCCGTCGGGCAGCTTGACGGGCTCGGCGCGGGTGCGCGTCACCCGTTCGATATCGCGCAGATAAGCCTTTTCGTCGGGCGCGACGAAACTGATCGCAAGCCCCTCGGCCCCGGCGCGCGCGGTGCGGCCGATGCGGTGCACATATTGCTCGGGCACGTTCGGGATCTCGAAATTGATCACATGGCTCACACCCGAGACATCGATGCCGCGCGCGGCGATGTCGGTCGCGACGAGCAGGCGCACCTGCCCCGAACGGAAGGCCTGGAGCGCGGTCGTCCGCTGCGCCTGGCTCTTGTTACCGTGGATGGCATAGGCCTGGATCCCGGCACCCGCAAGGTGGCGCACGACGCGATCGGCGCCATGCTTGGTGCGCGTGAAGATGAGCGCGCGGTCGATTTCCTCACTCTTCAGCACATGGTGGAGGAGCGCCTGCTTTTCCTTCTGCTCGACAAAGGTCACCTGCTGGCGGACCTTTTCGGCGGTCGTCGCCTGCGGCGCCACCGAGACGGTGACCGGATCATTGAGGAACTGCTGCGCGAGCGCCGCAATCTCCTTGGGCATCGTCGCCGAGAAGAAGAGATTCTGGCGCTCTTCCGGCAGAAGCTTGGCGATCCTGCGCAGCGAGTGGATGAAGCCCATGTCCATCATCTGGTCGGCCTCGTCGAGGACGAAAATCTCGACATCCGCAAGGCGAAGCGCACGCTGGTCAATGAGGTCGAGCAGGCGGCCGGGCGTGGCGACGAGAATGTCGACGCCCTGCGCAAGGTCGCGGATCTGCCGGTTGATCGGTACGCCGCCGAAAACGGTCGTGACGCTGAATTTCGTAAAGCGGCCATAATCACGGCAGCTCTGCGCAATCTGCGCTGCAAGCTCGCGCGTCGGCGAAAGAACAAGCATGCGGCAGCCGCGCGGCGCGGGTCGCTTGGGATTGCTCAGCAGATAGTCGAGCGAGGGGAGCGAAAAGGCCGCGGTCTTGCCGGTGCCGGTCTGCGCAATGCCGCAAAGGTCGCGGCCCTTGAGCAGGACGGGGATCGCCTGCTCCTGGATCGGGGTCGGCTGGCTGTAACGCTTGGCCGCGAGCGCGCGCTCGATGTCGGCGTGGAGGCCGAAGTCCTTGAATTCCATATTATTTCATACTCACATACAGGCCGCGAACGCGCCGAAGAACGGCCGCACGCGGCGGGCGGGTTCGAAACGACCCGCGTGAAAGGGTGCCTCAGGGGACAAAAGCGCTTCCGGCTCGTCCCGCGCCTGTCTCGGGCGGGAAAATCACGCTGCCGGTGTTGCGGCGGTGTACCCGCCATGCTGCGCTGCACAATCATATGGCAGATGTCGCACCCGATTGCAAGATACTGCCAAAATCTCCGGAAGGGCGTTCGCGCCGCGCCCGGGCGCTTTGCGGCTCGCACGCGCCGAGAGCGCCGCACCATGCCCGCCGCATCATAGTCCGTGAGGAGGCGGTGGACGCGATAGGCAAATTTCGGACCGAGAATTTCTGCATAGTCCCTCGCCTGCTGCATGCCGTCGGTCGCGGATTTTTAGGCCGCCTTGGCCTCGGCGATCGCGATCGGATAGTCGGCGCGCTTCTGGCGGCCGCGCTTCGCCTTGCCGCCGACGAAGATCACGCGGCCATCGGTGAAGGTTCGCTGCTCGTTGATCGCGTGCGGCGCGCCTTCCCAACCGGCCGCTTGCAGGCGCGGCACCACGAATTTTCCTATCCGCTTCAGTGTTCACTTGGCCTCGCCGCGTGACCGCCCCGCTCGTCGCGCTCTTGGCGCCAGCGCTTTCTCGCCGGACTTCCAGGCTTTGACGTTCTGTGCTTTCCACCGCAGAGCCGGACTGGCTTCGATCGCGGCGCGCACGGTCTCCGGCGCCTCGAGAGCAGACGCGTCGATCTCACCCCGATCAAGCACGCCGTCCAGAAACGCTCTCTCCCCGGCCGCGAACTGAAACAGCGGCGCGAGCTTTTCTCGGCACTCGGCCGTGACGCTCTCGGTCCAGGCTGCGGGGCCACCGAAGGCATCGAAATACCGATCATGCAGGCACATGGTCAGCTTGCCGGTGATGTCGCCGACCTCGCATCCGATCCCGTCCGGCGAGGCCGTGCGCCAGTCGAAGCTCTTGGCGCTGGCGCCAATCATCAAGGTCGCCGCCTTGATCTTCGCCCAGTCGAGACCCGGCATGGCGATGATCCGGTGGGCATCGAACAGATCGCGTGCGGTACGCCGCGTGACCAGTGCGACCATCTTTCCGGCAATGATCTCGTGGATATCGAGAACCGGCACATTCGTGGCCTGGTAAGAACCGATCGTCACCGACGGCATGCGGTCCACCCCGTAGAGGGGGCCGCGATAGAGATAGTTGATGTCGATCTCGAGGGTCCCCGCCCCGCCAAGCGCGGAAGCGTAGCGGTATATCCATTTGCCGCCGGCATGCTCGGACGGCTCACGCCGCGCGGCATAGCCTTTTGATTCCATCAAGCGCTCGATCCGGTCTTCCAATCCCGGCCGGTCCGCGTCCATCTGCTCCTTGTCGAGCGCGCCGACATAGTTGACGTCGATATCGACCGAGAGGCGATCCAGATCGGAATGGAAGACGTTGAGCGCCGTGCCGCCCTTCAAAGCGATCCGCGGCCCGATCAGCGGGTCAGCGCCGAAGGCATCGAGAATGTCGATCAGCCGGATCACCCGCTCCAGCGTCGCAGGCTGAAGCTGGCGCTCGGCCGCGATGTCCTGAAGCGTTTCTCGCGACGCGACCATCACACGCCCTCAAAAGCGGCGTCAACCGCCTGGGGCGGGAGAAGTACGCGCCACGGCGCGACGAGTACGGCGCGACCGGGTTCGGCGCCCAGCGCATAATGCTTCGAGCGCGGAAGCCGCGCCCGAAGGCGTGTCAGAACATCGTCGATGACGCCGAACGCATCACGCCGCTTCTCGAGCCACCAGCCAGCAACGGAGGCGAGCGATCGGTTGTCTAGCAGCTCGACATAGTCGGCAACCTTCGCCGGATCGAGATAGCGCACCAGGTCCAGCGACTTCAGGACCTCCTCGGCGCCGCCGGCGATATCCGGCCGGTGCAGGACATCGACGACCGTGCGTTCGACGGCGGTCACACGGACCGCCACCCCCTGCCGATCCATGGTCATGGTCAGGCAGTCAGCCTGGCCGGCCACCACCAGCGCCTTCGGCGGAGCAACGAAGCGACACGCGCCAAACGGCAGGTCCACACGTTCGGCCCGCCCGGCGCTGATGAGCTGGACCTCGCTGAACTCCGAATAGGCTATGCCATGCAGCTCGAGCGCGGAGTGAAACCCCAGAACGCCATCGGGGCGCAGCTTGCTCGCCGCGGCAAAGCGGTCGATCACCATCCGCTCCGCCGCCAGATGCGCCGGCACCGCGGCAAACACCTCGCGGCTGACCCGTTTGATGTTGCCGGCTCGCAGATGATGCCTGAGCAGGCTGGTGACATTGGCCGCGCTCGGCGGATGACCGAAGGCCGCCGCAAACTCAGCCCGCGTGAAAACCGGATGAGCCGACAGGAAGCTGGCGGTCTTGTGCTGGCGAGGCTTCATTTGTCTATGATTCTGCTAGATAGAGGGTAGTAAATTGCCCTTCTAGCGCGTTTTTGTCAACAAACCCCTGCTGGAAACGAAGTCTCCGAGTTGACTGGCGTGCGTCCTAGAGTTGCGCCGGATGGGCCATTTTATACCCCTTTCATCGCATTTTAAGAAACTAGCAAACAGAGTTGAGATGAGGTCCGCGGCCGAGCCAGGCATGGGCACACGACGCAGACCACGCCCTTGGGGCTTGCTGTCCCGCTTCTCTAAGCAAAGAGGCGCATCGGCTGGATGTGACTTCGGGAGCGATGCGAACCCTCGGGACATGGACGCTATTATCCGAGGAATTGTATCATCGGAAATTCTGACATCCGCGGGGGTTGCGGATTTGCACTATGCCGCACCTGCGATGAGATTGGCGCGATGACATGGGGGGGAAGCCTTCCCCTGCCTCCGAGCCCTTCGTCTCGTCCGACCCCTTCTGCGGGGAGACCCCCAGGCTGTGCTAAAACTGACTGGAAGTTTCCCGTGACAGCCCGATTTCGGCGCTTGCTTTTAGGCGGCGTGGACAAATTTGATCCAGTATCTGGCGGTGGCGATGTGGACCATACCAAGGAAGCTTTCCGCCAGTTGATCGTAGCGGGTGGCGATTGCGCGGTTGATCTTGAGGTGACCGAACATCCTCTCGATCCGGTTGCGCTGCTTGTAGAGCGTCCGGTCATGCTTGATCTTCACACGTCGGTTTGACTTACCCGGAATGACGGCTTCGATTTTCCGTTCGGCAAGGTCGGCGGGGATCGCATCGGCATCGTAGCCCTTGTCGGCAAGCAGGGCGTTGGGCGCGCGCTCGGGCAGCCCGATCAGGGCGTCATAGGCTTTGCAGTCTGCTGCCTCGCCGACCGTCAGATGGAAGGCGAGCGGTCTTCCATGGGCATCAGCCAGGCAGTGAAGTTTACTGGTGAACCCGCCCCGCGAGCGGCCAAGAGCGCGTCGATGAGTCCCCCTTTTCCGCCCGCTGCCGAGACATGGGCGCGAACGGTGGTGCTGTCGATGCTGTAGTGGCCGCTGTCTGCCATGACCTCGGCGAGTGTCACGGCGACCGTTTCCCAGACCCCGGCTTCGCTCCATCGTCGAAACCGCCGATAGATGGTGTTCCAACTGCCATATTTAGGCGGCACGTCGCGCCACGGCGCTCCGCATCGGAGCCGCCAGAGAATGCCGTTGATGATGGAGCGGTTCTGCTCGGGGCGTCTGCCTCGGCCGCGATTTTCTGGTTCGATTGGCAACAAGCCCTTCAGAACACGCCATTCCGTCTCAGTCAGATCGCCCCGGCTCAAACCTGCCTCCCAAAAAGCAGCCTTGAATCAATGTCACCGGCTCGCGTCAATCGGGTACTTGGATCCAGATGGTTGGGCTTCTTTGCGTGGGCAGGGCATTGGGCTATCCAATGCCAATGAGCGACGGCGGATATAAAGGCGGGGCGACGGTCGAAGGCCGTTGGGGATGCATAGCCTCCGCTATCTTGGGCGTGCCCGTCTTCATGTTCCTCCTACTCGCCGATGCATTGGGCGACTGCGCACCGGACACCACGTGCAAGAAGGGCTTTCTAACCCAAGTCCTACTGCCCACCGCGATTGTCGCCATCGGGGTCGGCCTTCTCGTGCGCTGGGCAGTCAAAGCGGCTAAACGTAATAACCCTGACTGAGCGCAGCAGCGCTCACCGGAATTTGTCCACGGCGCCTAGGCCGCGCTCATCCTCACGATCGCCTCGGGATTGTCTGAAACCCATTCGATTGCTCCCGCAAGTTACTGCCATCCGCATCTCACCATCTGGGCAGGCGGCGGCTCGTGCCTACTGATTTGGAAAGCGCTCAACATGGATTTCGGCGGTGCGCCCGATGTACAAGGCGCGACGGCCGGAGAACGACACGATGTAGCCGGCGCAGCCCGACAAGGCGGCCTTCTCGCAGAAGCCCCTGTAGGTGTAGCCGGGGACCTGTTGCTGCGCTTCCCGGATCGCAGCCTGCATGCGCGCGGTGTCGAACGCCGGTGCAACGGGGGCATCGACCCGATGCGCGGGCAGCTCGAGGCTCTCTCCGTCGGGCAGGTAGTAGGTTGCGGTCGCCCGTCGGAAGTCGATCGCATAGCTCTCGAACCCGGCTTCCATCAACGTTCCCACGATCTGTGGAAAGGTCATGGTGTTCCCGTCGGCTGCCGCAAGGCAGGTTCCGGCAGTGGCTTTCTGCTGTTCATTCATAGTGGCGTCTCCGTGGGTGAGGTGGATCGCGATCATTCGGGCGGGGTTGCGGTCATGTTGCCGCGTTGGGCCAGGCTCTTCAGGAGACGTCCCAGCGTTTCGCGTTCGTCCGGGGTGAGGCATCCGAAGAATTCGGCATCATTGAGATCGGCGAGCGCGGCCAGATCCGGCACGAGGGCGCTACCGCGTGCCGTCAGCGCGAGCGTCTGTGCCCGACCATCGGCCGTACTGGCTTCGCGCATGATCAGCGATTTCGCGATCAATCGGTCGGCGAGCTTGGTGATCGCGCCCCTCGACATGCCCATCGCGTCGGCGAGCCGGCTGGGCGGCATTGGCTCCTTGCCATAGAGCGCGCGCATCAGGGCCCATTCGGCGACCGTCACTCGCCTGTCGGCAAGCTTGGCCGCGAAGGCATGTGACACGTGGTTGGACACCATGCGCATCCAGAAGCCAATGTGCGCGGTGAGGTCCGAGACGGGTGGGGTCGGAGGCATAGCGATCCTCTAGTTGACTAGGAAACTATGCCGATGTGATTGCCTAGTCAACTATATACTTCAGGTATTCGAGATCCGGCACATGGGGCGAATAGTTCCAACTGGAGATCAATCCGAACGGGTGTCATGTCGTTCCCGCGCCTTCGCATCGCGGCTTGAGCACTTCAGCCGCGTCCGCACGTTGAAGCTGCAGAGAAGATCGGAGCGCGCCATGAATAAGCTGGAACCTGAAGCGAAACATCCGGGACACCGCGGCGGCATGAGCATGAGCTACCGCAGCTTCGCCGCCATGATCGCGACATCGACCATCGTCATGTTCGGACTGATGTAAACACGTACGTGCTGGGGCACGTCGAATACAGCCAGACGCGAACCTGGATGGCGGTGGTCATGGGCGCGACCATGGCGCTCATCATGATCAGTTTCATATGGCGGATGTACCCGAACCGTCGCGCCAACATCGGCATCGTCATCGGCGCGGTGATAGTGTTCGCCGCCGCGCTGTGGCTCGTCCGCAGAAAGGAGACAGTCGATGACGGTCGGCCTGCGAGGCTAAATGGAACATATCAGGAACCCATGCAAATCATTGTCATAATTCTACTCGGTCGAGTAGCCGCAACATTGAGCCCCCCCTAATGTATCGCGAACCGCCAGACCGGAAATTTCAAGCAGGAGAAAGCGAAGGCGCTCCGGATGGCCCGGCGCCTTCGCCACACCATCCTCGGTCCAATGCGATCGTCTGTACATTTGCGCCCCATATCGCGCCGACCTTGTCGAGGGGCCCTTCTTTCTGCATCGTGCGGGGGAAGAGACAGGCGGGGCCCAACCAGGCTCTGCAGGGCGCGACGAGGGGACCAGCGAGTGACCGAGAATATCATCGTCATCGACGAGGGCACGACCTCCACCCGCACGATGCTCTTTGCCGCCGACGGCACGCCCCTCGGCAGCGCGCAGCGCGAGTTCCGTCAGCATTACCCGGGCCCCGGGCTAGTCGAGCATGATGCGGCCGAAATCTGGAAGGCCACCCTCGCCTGCACCCGCGCGATGATCGACAAGGCGGGCGGCGCGGCTCGGATCGCAGCGATCGGCATAACCAACCAGCGCGAAACGGCGGTGTTCTGGGACCGCAAGACCGGCGAGCCCCTCGCCCCCGCGATCGTCTGGCAGGACCGGCGCACCGCCGCCGACTGCATGGCGCTGAAAGAGGGAGGCCATGAGGCGGCAGTGCAGGCAAAAAGCGGCCTTCTTCTTGATCCCTATTTTTCTGGAACCAAGATCGGCTGGGCGCTTAAAAACTGGCCGCAGCTTTGCGAGGCAGGAGACCGTCTCGCGGTAGGAACGATCGAATCCTATCTTGTCTATCGCCTGACCGGCGGCGTCCATGTGAGCGATGCGACCAATGCCTCGCGCACCTTGCTGATGGCCATCGACGGCGCAGGGGGTTGGGATGCAGAACTTTGCGACCTTTTCGGCGTTCCAATGGCGCTCCTTCCCGAAATCGCCGGCTGCACGACGAGCGTCGGGACGACCGATCCCGCGCTCTTCGGCGGCGCGATTCCGATCTGCGGCATGGCGGGCGACCAGCAAGCCGCGACGATCGGCCAGGCCTGCCTTGCCCCCGGGCAGACCAAGGCGACTTTCGGCACCGGCGCCTTCATCCTTTCGGCAAGCGGAACGCGCCGGCCCTATTCGGCAAACCGCCTTCTTTCCACCGTGCTCGTCCAGGAAGGCGATGTGCGATCCTACGCGCTCGAAGGCTCGGTGTTCGTCGCGGGCAGCCTTATCCAGTGGCTCCGCGACGGGCTCGGCCTTCTCGCAAGCGCGGGCGAGAGCGAAGGGCTCGCCCGCTCGCTCGACGACAATGGCGGCGTCTATCTCGTGCCCGCACTCTCGGGCCTCGGGGCGCCGCACTGGCAGCCCGGGGCGCTCGCCGCGCTCTCCGGGCTCAGCTTTGCGAGCAGCAAGGCGCATGTGGCGCGCGCCGCGCTCGAGGCGCAGGCCTATCAGGCGCATGATCTCAAAACCGCCTTTGCCGCCGACGGCGTCGACTGGGCCGACCTGAGGATCGACGGCGGCATGGCGGCGAACAACTGGATGGCGCAGGATCTTGCCGACATGCTGGACCTCACCGTCGAGCGGCCCGACTTCATCGAGAGCACCGCGCTTGGCGCCGCCATGCTCGCCGCGACCGGCGCGGGCCTCTACCCCGATCTTCTAAGCGCGGCGCAGGCGATGCGCGGACAGACCACGCGCTTCACCCCCGCGCTGGAGGCAGACATACGCAAAGCGCGCCTTGCCGGCTGGCAAAGCGCGCTTGCAAAACTTCTGGAATAGCTCCTCCCGGCCAAGCCCGGGAGTGCGCAATCAGCGCTTGAGCGTCAGGCCGCCGAAGCGCTTGTTGAACTTGGCAACCTGGCCGCCCGTGTCGAGCATGCGGCCCTGACCGCCGGTCCACGCCGGGTGCGCGGTGGGGTCGATTTCGAGGGTCATCACATCGCCCTCGCTGCCCCAGGTCGAGCGCGTCTGATACTCGGTGCCATCGGTCATCTTGACCGTGATCATGTGATAGTCGGGGTGAATGTCTTTTTTCATCTCTAAAGCTCCTGTGCCGCTGGTTTCCGACCAGCCGCTGAGTCGATGCTTTCCCGTCGGGGGGCCGCGAAGCGGCGTCCCCTAACGGCGAACGCAATAATTTGCAAGGGCGCCTTAATCCGCGGGCGGATCCGCGATCATCGCGGTGAACTGGCATTCGGTCGCGAGCTGCCCATCCAGCATCGCGCGCCCTTCGAACTTGCAGATGTTCCGCTTCGCCTGAAGGATGGTGACGTGGAGGTCGAGAAGATGGCCGGGCTCGACAGGCTTGCGGAATTTCACCCCGTCGATGCCCATGAAGTAGACCAGCTTGCCTGAGCCTGCGAGCCCCAGCGATTCAATCGCGAGGACGCCGCCGGCCTGCGCCAGCGCCTCGACGATGAGGACACCGGGCATGATCGGCCGGCCGGGAAAATGTCCCTGAAAGAAGGGCTCGTTCATCGTCACGGCCTTGATCGCGTGGATCGAGCTGTCCTTCTCCATCGCGACCACCCGGTCGACAAGCAGCATCGGATAGCGATGCGGCAGCAGCGCCAGGACCCGGCGGATGTCCGCCGGGCCCAGAGCAGCCTTATCCTCGCTTCCCTCTGCCATCGCCTTAGCGCGTGGTCGGCGGCGTGCCGGTCGCCGGCGTCGTCGCAGCCGGTGCTGCCTGACCCTGCTGCGCGCGGGCGGCGTTAATGAGCGCCTGGTTCTTCTGCTGCATCAGCTGACCCGGCTGATAGCCGGCAGGAACGGCGATCGACACGCTCGGCACCAGCGTGTTGAGTTCAGCGATGATCGCATCGGTGATATCGACCGGCGGCTGCGCCGCGAGAACGACCTGCTGGTCATAGTTGAGGAGCAGATCGACCTTGCGCTTGGTCATCGCGCCCTTGACCGCATCGTCGAGACGCACGGTGATCTGGTCGATCGCGTAGGCGCGCGCGAGTTCATAGGGCTGCGCCATCTGCGCGATCTCGCGCTGGGCTGCGGCCGACTTGTCCTGGAATGCCTTGACCGCGGCATCGAGAGCCGCCTTGTTCTGCGGGGTCTTCTTGGCTTCTTCGTTCGCCCTCGCGCGCAGCACGTTGAGCTCTGCGCCCAGCGTCTGATCGCGCGCCTCGACCTGATCGATCTGCGCCTTGTAGGTGGTGCGGATCTGATTCAGCGCGGTCTGGTAGGCGTTCGAGCGCGTCGTCGCCACATCGAGGTCGGCGATGCCGATCCCGGTCTTCGATTGGGCAGCGGCGGGCGCTGCGGTCATGGGCGAAACCGACAGCGCGGCAAGCGCCAGCGCCGAAGCGACAAAAATTTTCTTCATCAGAATTGAGTTCCTACATTGAATGAGAAGCGTTTCGTATCATCGCCCTCTTCTTTGCGAAGGGCGTAAGCGAAGTCGATCCGGAAGGGACCGAAAGGCGAATTCCAGTTGACGCCCGCACCGATCGACACGCGGGGCATCCAGGTGTCACCATAGAAGCGTTCCTCGAACGGGGCGAGCGAGGAAAAGCCTTCGGGGCAGACACTGTAGCTGCCGCTCGGTGTACCGTCGGAGCCCGTGGCCTGCGTCCCGAACTGCTGGGTGCCTGTCGAGGCATTGCGGCACAGATATTTGGTGAGGCCATCTGACGGATCGCGGAAATCCGCAAGCGTCGTAAGCTGCGGGCGGCGAACGTTGAAGACCGAGCCCACGTCGAGGAAGACCGAAGGCCGCAGCCCCATTTCCTTCGCGCCCGAGCCGAGCGGAATGTCGATCTCGACGCGGCCCTGATAATAAGCGCGCCCGCCCAGCGCGTCGTCGATGAGCTGGTTGCGGTTGATCGTCGTGTCGAGAACCGGATTGGCGGGGTCGCTGATATCGACATTGCTGTAGCGGATCACGCGCGGCCCAAGGCCGCGAATGTCGAAGCCGCGCATCTGGGGCTCGCCGAGGAAGAAGCGGTCGGTCAGGCGGACCTTGTCGCTCGACGGCGTGGGGCGGCCGCCGAGCGGATAGATGTATCCGCCTTCCGCCGAAAGATTGAGAATGAAACGGCTACCGAGATTGAAGTGCTTGCTCGCCGATGCACGGCTGCGAACATATTTGACGCTGCCGCCAAGACCCGCGAAATCCTGGCTGAAGGACAAGGACTGGCCGCGCGTTGGACGCAGGCGATTGTCGCGATCATCATAGGCGAGCGTAAGTCCAAGGAGCGAAGTCGTCCGCTTGCCGATCGCGTCGCAAAGATAGCGGCCCGCCACCAGCGGGTCGCACTCGTTGCCGAAATAATAGATGCTGCGATCGAGGGACACATCGTCGAAATTGAGGCTGTAGCGCCCAAACGCCGACATATATTCGGTGAGCGGCACGCCGACATTGATCTGGAAACCCGTCGTGGTCTGCTCGAAGGTCGTGCGGCGGTCGTTGTTGATGAAGTTGAACGAATTGAGATCGCGGCGATAGACGCTGCCGCCGATCGAGATATTGCGGTCGAAAAGATAGGGCTCGGTAAAGCCGAGTTCGACCGACTTCGAATAGCTTGAATAGTTGACCGAGGCCTGCAGCTGCTGCCCCTTGCCGCGGAAGTTGCGCTGGCGGATCGAGGCCTGCACGAGGAAGCTTTCGATCGACGAGAAGCCCGCCGAAAGCGAGAGCTCACCAGTCGGCTTCTCCTCGACATTGGTTTCAAGGATGATGCGATCGGGCGCGCTGCCTTCCTTGCGCTGGACCTCCAGATTTTCCTGGAAATAGCCAAGGCTGTTGATGCGCCCCTCGGTGCGCTTCACCGCGAAGCTGTTGAACGCATCGCCTTCGTTGAGGCGGAATTCGCGGCGGACCACCTTGTCCTGGGTCAGCGTATTGCCATTGACGTCGATCCGCTCCACGTAGGTTCGCGGGCTTTCGGCAACGTTGAAGGTGATGTCCATCGTCCGCGTTTCGGGGTTGCGGCGGAACTCGGGGTTGATGTCGGCAAAGGCATAGCCGAACAGGCCGGCGGTCTCGCTGAGGCGCTCGACCGTGTCCTCGACCTGCTTGGCATTGTACCAGTCACCGGTCTTCATCGGCAGCATCGTCTTCATCGTTTCCGGCTTGAAGTCGCGCAGGCTGCTCTCGAGGTTCACCTCGCCGAACTTGTAGCGCTCGCCTTCCTCGACGACATAGGTGATGATGAAATCCTGCTTGTTGCTCGTAAGCTCTGCGACCGCGGAAATCACGCGGAAGTCGGCATAGCCGTTCTGCAGGTAGAAGAGGCGCACCTTCTGCTGGTCGTAGGCAAGGCGGTCGGGGTCGTAGGTGGTGTTCGACGACAGCATCGTCAAAAGCCCCGTCTCCTTTGTCGCCATCTCGTCCTTGATGTCGCCGTCGCTGAACTTCTCGTTGCCGATGATGTTGATCTGGCGGACCTTCGATTTCGGCCCCTCGTTGATCTCGAACACCACGTCGACGCGGTTCTGGTCGAGCTGCACCATCTTGGGTTCGACGGTCGCGGCGAAACGGCCCTGGCGCTTGTAGAGCTCGATGATGCGCGCGACGTCGGCGCGGACCTTCGAACGCGTGAAGATCTGGCGCGGAGCAAGCCTGATCTCGGGGCGGATTTTCTCTTCCTTGAGCCGCTTGTTCCCCTCGAGGATCACGCGGTTGATCACCGGGTTTTCGGTGACCTGGATCGTCAGAGCGCCGGCGTCGTCGGTGATCTGATAATCCTTGAAGAGCTCGGTCGCTGCAAGATCCTTCAGCGCCTGGTCGAGCGTTGCGCGGTCATAGGACTGGCCAACGCGCAGGCGGAGATATGAGAGGATCGTCTGGGATTCAAGGCGCTGGTTGCCAGTGACCGTGATCGACCGGATCGTCGAGGCCGTCGGGACGGCCTCGGGCGCAGGCACTGCCAGGGTCGGCACGGCGGGAGGCGGCGTCGGTGCGGTTTCCTGGGCCAGAAGCGGTGCGGCGGGCCACGCCAGCATCGTTCCTGCCATTAGGAGTGCCGACAGCTGCGTCCGCGCCCTGAAATTGTGTGAAGCCACGCTGTTCATCCCGCCAAAATAACCCGAAAGCGATCAACCCGCTTAGCAGCGGGTTGGCGCGCACTCCTGCACCAGTCCGCCTATCCAATCAAGCGCGCGATCCCGTCCCATACCCCGATTGAGGCCAAATCGTTGAAAGTCACGACCAACATCAAGGTCACGATCGCCGCAAAGCCGAACCGGAATGCCCATTCCTGCACTTCGAGCGACGCCGGGCGCCGCCGGAGCGCTTCATAGCCGTAAAAGAGCAGATGGCCACCATCGAGCATGGGCAATGGCAAGAGGTTTATGAACCCCAGATTGATGGAAATGAGCGCGGCGAGGAACACAAGCTGCTGGGCGCCGAGGCTCGCAGCCTCGCCCGACACCTGCGCGATCTTCACCAGCCCGCTCATATCCTTGATCGACCGGTTGCCCGTGAGAAGCTGGCCGAGCACCTCCCAGGTCTGGCGGATGATCTGCCCTGTCTGGCGCGTCGCAACGAGCGGCGCCTCGAGAAGCGGAACCTTCTCGAAGACGACCTCGCCCGGCCCGATGCCGATCAGCCCGCGCTCGAAGACATTGCCGAATCGGTCCTGTTCCTTGACGGCCCGCGGCGTCAGCCGGATCGTCTGCTCGCTGCCGCCCCGCGCGAAACGGATGTCCATCGTCTCGCCGGGCCGATGCGCAACCGCCATCGGAATGTCCATGAAGCGGTCCATCGACCGCCCGTCGACCGCGACAATCCGGTCTCCTGGACGCAGGCCCGCCTCGTCCGCGGCCGAGCCTGCTATCACCGATCCGACGACCGGAGGATTGGTGGGCACGCCGCTCAGCGCCGCAAAGCCCGCGAGGATCAGGATCGCGAAGATAAAGTTGGTGAAAGGCCCCGCCGCGACAATCAGCGCGCGCTTCCAGACCGGCTGGGCAGGAAAGCTTTGCAGGCGCTCGGCGTCAGGCAGATTTTGCCATTCGGCGTCGGGCTGGCTGACCGCGTCGCGGTCGCCTGCAAACTGGACATAGCCGCCAAGCGGGAGCCAGCCGATCTTCCATTCGGTGCCGCGCCGATCACGCCACCCGACAATCCGGCGGCCGAAGCCGATCGAAAAGGTCTCGGCTTTCACCCCGCACCAGCGGCCAACGATATAGTGGCCATATTCATGCACGAAGACGAGCGGTCCCAGCACGAGGAGGAAGGCGACGACATAAAGCCAGAAAGGCACGTCAGACATGTTCACATTGGTCCACAAATTGCTGCGCCGCCGCGCGCGATGCGGCATCGACGCTGAATATGTCCTGAAGCGAGCCCGGACGGGCCGGGGCCGCAGCGTCGACCACACGGCGTACGGTGTCGATGATCGCAGGGAAGGAAATGCGCCCCGCAAGGAAGGCGCCGACGGCGACCTCGTTCGCGGCATTGAGCTGCGCCGGGCGCGCCCCGCCCTCCGCAATCGCTGCGCGGCAGAGCGCGGTTGCGGGAAAGCGCGCCTCGTCGGGCGCCTCGAAATCGAGCCGGCCAATCGCGGCAAGATCGAGCGGAGCGCACGGCGTTTCCATGCGCCGCGGCCAGGCGAGCGCGCTGCTGATCGGGATGCGCATATCGGGCGAGCCAAGCTGAGCGAGGATCGAACGATCGATATATTCCACCATCGAATGGATTACCGACTGCGGGTGAACGAGGATCTCGATCCGCTCGAGGCCAATGGGAAAAAGATGATGCGCCTCAATAAGTTCAAGGCCCTTGTTCATCATCGTTGCCGAATCGACGCTGATCTTCGCGCCCATCGACCAATTGGGGTGCGCAACCGCCTGTGCGGGGGTGACATGCGCCATCTCGGCGGCGCTCATCGCGCGAAAGGGGCCCCCGCTCGCGGTCAGGATGATCCGCCGTACCTCGCTGAGACGGCCGCCCGCGAGACACTGAAAGATCGCATTATGTTCCGAATCGACGGGCAGGATCGTCGCCCCCGACGCGCGCGCTGCGGCCGTCATGAGTTCGCCCGCGGAGACAAGTGCCTCCTTGTTGGCGAGCGCGACATCGTGGCCGGCCTCGAGCGCCGCCATCGTGGAGGCGAGCCCCGCGCAGCCGACAATCGCCGCCATGACAAGATCGGTCGGCTCATTCGCCGCCTCAACGAGAGCCTCGGTGCCTGCCGCAACCTCGATACCGGTGCCGGCGAGCGCCTCCTTGAGATCCCCAAAGCGCGCTTCATCGGCGATGACTGCGCGTGTCGGGCGGAACTCGCGTGCAAGCCTTCCCAGTTCAGCGACGTCGCTGTTCGCGGTGAGCACCGACAGCGACCACGCCTCGCCGTCCGCGCGGACGAGGTCGAGCGTCGAGCGCCCGACCGAGCCCGTGGCGCCGAAGAGCGAGAGACGGCGCTTCATCTCAGATCGCCGCCCGGACGGTGACATGCCCAAACAGCGCAAGCGCGCCGAGGAGCAGCGCGACCGGCAGCAGCCCGTCGACGCGATCGAAGAGGCCGCCGTGCCCGGGGATGAGCTTGCCTGAATCCTTAACGCCCGCGCGGCGCTTCATCCAGCTTTCGCCAAGATCGCCAAGCTGCGAGAGCAGCCCCATGAAGAGGCCGATCCAGAGCGGAACCCCGATAATGCCGGCGCGGTCGCCGATCGTCGCGCTGGCGATGAGCGCTGCCACCATGCCGCCGATCAGCCCCGACCAGGTCTTTGACGGGCTGATCTTGGGCGCAAGGCGTGCGCCGCCGAAGGCGCGCCCCGCGAAATAGGCCCCGATATCGGTCGCCCAGACCATGCCGAACACCCAGAGCGCCGCGGAGACGCCGAGGCGCTCGCGAATGAACCAGAGCCCCGCGATCGCGCCGAGCACGAGAAACGGCCCCGCGATCATCAGCGCTCCCCTGGCACCGCTGCCAAGCGCCATCGCGCGCACGAGCGCGAACCATTCGACGAGCACGAGCGCGCCCCCGACAAGCAGAAGCAGGGCAAAGGCAAAGCCGCCGAACCAGAGCGCTGCGCCGGCAATCGCGAACAGCACAAGCGCCGATACGATGCGCAGCCCAAGGTCCGATTTTGCCGCCGTCGCCATCCTACAAACCTCCAAAGCGGCGTTCGCGCCGCGCAAATTGATCGAGCGCCGCCGCAAGATCGGCCGGAGCGAAGTCGGGCCACAGGCAGTCGGTGAAATAAAGCTCGGCATAGGCGGCCTGCCACAGCAGAAAGTTCGAGAGCCTCACCTCGCCCGAGGTGCGAATGAGGAGGTCGAGCGGCGGCAGGTCGGCCGTGTCGAGATGCGCCTCGATCGCCTCAGCGGTGATCGCACCCTCCCCCGCCGCAGCGCGCGCGGCGCGCACGAGTTCGTCCTGCGCGCCGTAGTTGAGCGCCACCGCGAGCGTCGTGCGCTTGTTGCCCGCGGTCCGCGAAAGCGCATTCTCGATGAGCCCCACGACATCGGGGGCGAGCGCGCGCCAATTGCCGATGACCTTGAGCCGGACATCATTGGCCGCAAATTCATCAAGATCGCTCAGGATGAAGCGCTTCATCAGCCCCATGAGGTCGTTGATTTCCTCTTCGGGCCGCTTCCAGTTTTCCGAGGAAAAGGCGTAAAGGGTCAGCGCCTCAAGGCCAAGGTCGCCCGCTGCGCGCACGATCTTTCGCACCGCCTCCACGCCCGCGCGGTGGCCGGCGACGCGCGGCAGGTGCCGCTTCTTGGCCCAGCGGCCATTGCCATCCATGATGATGGCGACATGGCGGGCACGAGGGTCAGTTGTCGACATCGCGCGGCCTCAAATCCCCTTCGCGCCGAGCGGCGCGGGGATGTTCTTTGACCTGGCACTGGTCCAACGCGGGTCTCGGCTTCGCGCGATGCGTACCCAAAAAGGCGGGCGCCGGAAAATCACTAGCCCAGGATTTCCTTTTCCTTCGCCGAGGCCGCAGCGTCGATCTCCGCGATCGTCGCGTCGGTGAGCTTTTGCACCTCGGTCTCGTGGCGCTTGCGCTCGTCCTCGCTGATTTCCTTCTTGCTCTCGTCGGCCTTCAGATTGTCCATGCCGTCACGGCGGACATTGCGCACGGCAACACGCGCCTTTTCAGCATATTGGCCAGCGAGCTTCGAGAGCTCCTTACGTCGCTCCTGCGTCATTTCAGGGATCGGAAGACGCAGCATCTGTCCATCGACGATCGGATTGAGACCAAGACCCGCCGAGCGGATCGCCTTGTCTGCGGGGCCGACGTTCGACTTGTCCCACACCTGCACGGTGAGCATGCGCGGTTCGGGCGCGCTGATCGATGCAATCTGATTGAGCGGCATGTGCGCGCCGTAGACCTCGACCGTCACCGGATCGAGCAGGGCGGCATGCGCGCGGCCCGTGCGCAGACCCGCCAGATCATGCTTCAGCGATTCGACCGCGCCGTGCATGCGGCGTTCAAGATCGGCCTTGTCATATTTCGCCATTTTTCATTCCTCTCTTAGGCGTTGCCGGCAGCGTCGCCGACCACTGTGGCGACACCTTCGCCAGCCAGGACGCGCGCGAGATTGCCGGGTTCGCGAATGTTGAACACGACGATCGGGATATGGTTGTCGCGGCAGAGCGCCACCGCGCTCGCGTCCATCACCTTCAGATTGTCGGCAAGGACGCGGTCATAGGTCAGCCGGTCGTAGCGGGTCGCGGACGTATCCTTCTTCGGGTCGGCATTATAGACCCCGTCGACGCTGGTGCCTTTCAGAAGCGCATCGCATTTCATCTCTGCAGCGCGGAGTGCAGCCCCGCTGTCGGTCGTGAAATAGGGGGCGCCGACGCCGGCGGCGAAGATCACCACGCGGCCCTTTTCCATATGGCGCTCGGCGCGGCGACGGATCACCGGCTCGCACACCTTGTCCATCTCGATCGCGGACTGGACGCGCGTCTGGACACCAAGCTGCTCGAGCGCATTCTGCATCGCGAGCGCGTTCATGACGGTCGCGAGCATGCCCATATAATCGGCCTGAGCGCGGTCCATGCCCTTGGCCGCACCAGCCATGCCGCGGAAGATGTTGCCGCCGCCGATGACGAGGCAGATCTCGAGTCCGCGGTCCTTTGCCGCCTTCACCTCGGCGGCCATGCTGGCGACCGTGTCGGGGTCGATCCCGAAAGCGCTGGAGCCCATCAGCGCCTCGCCCGACAGTTTGAGCAAGATGCGTTTCAGGCCGGGCAATGCCATGGGGGAACCTCTATCGATGGGGGCACAATATGCGAATGGCGCGCACCCTAGTGAGAGTGCGCGCCATTGCCAAGCAGGCTCCCGCGCCTGGCAGCGCGGCAGCCCTTGCTTTTCGATCAGCGGCCGGCGGCAGCGGCGACTTCGGCTGCAAAGTCGCTCTCTTCCTTCTCGATGCCTTCGCCGAGCTGGAAGCGCACAAAGCCCTTCAGGGTAATCGTCGCGCCCACGTCCTTGCCGGCGGCGGCGACGACTTCGGCGACCGGGGTCTTTCCGTCGATCACGAAGGGCTGCGACAGCAGCGCATTTTCCTTGCGGAACTTCGCGATCGTGCCGTCGACCATCTTCGACACGATCTCGGCGGGCTTGCCCGACTGCGCGGCCTTTTCCTCGGCGATCGCGCGTTCGCGCGCAACGAGGTCGGCGTCGAGATCATCGCCGTTGAGCGCGAGCGGGTTCGCGGCCGCAACATGCATCGCAAGCTGCTTGCCAAGCGGTTCGAGCACATCGGCGCCAGCGCTCGACTCGAGCGCGACGAGGACGCCGATCTTGCCGAGGCCGGGGGCCGCCGCATTGTGGACATAGCCGGTGACGACGCCCGAGCCGACCGAGAGGATCGCAGCGCGGCGCAGCGACTGATTCTCGCCGATCGTGGCGATATTCTGGGTCAGCGCCTCGGTGACCGTACCGCCCGAGGGATAGGCGGCGGCGCCGAGCGCTTCGGCGTCGCTGATGCTTCCACTAAGCGCAACCTGCGTCACGTCGCGGACGAAACCCTGGAACTGCTCATTCTTGGCGACGAAGTCGGTTTCGCTGTTCACCTCGACCATCGCGCCCTTGGTACCGTCGGTGGCGACGCCAACGAGACCTTCGGCGGCGACGCGGCCGGCCTTCTTGGCGGCGGCAGCAAGGCCCTTGGTGCGCAGCCAGTCGATCGACGCCTCGATGTCGCCGTTATTTTCAGCAAGCGCCCTTTTGCAGTCCATCATGCCTGCGCCGGTGCGGTCGCGCAGTTCCTTGACGAGAGCGGCCGTAATCTCAGCCATGGTTATATCCTTTCCAAATACGGCAGGCCCGGTTGCAGCCTGCGATCTGCCCCGCATGCGTGGCGGGGGAATAAGTCAAATGATGACCAAGGCGGCGCGCGGCGCATCGCTGCGCGCCGCCTCGTCATGCCAGCGCGCCCTTAGGCGTCGCTTTGACGTTCGGTTTCGGCAGCAGCTTCGGCCGGAACCTGCTCATCTTCGGTCACCGGGGCGGGAGCCTCTTCGGCGAGCGCGGGCTCGGTGACGGGTTCGACCGCCGCGCCGAGGTCCTCGCCGCGGTCCGCCCGGGCCTGCTGGCCGCCACGGGTCGCCGCCTGGGCGACCGCATCGCAGTAGAGGCGGATGGCGCGCGCTGCGTCGTCGTTAGCGGGCACAGGGAAGGCGATGCCGTCGGGCGAAACGTTCGAGTCGAGGATCGCAACGACCGGGATGCCAAGAACATTGGCTTCCTTGATCGCGAGCTCTTCCTTGTTCGCGTCGATCACGAACATCACGTCGGGAATGCCGCCCATGTCGCGGATGCCGCCAAGGCTGAGCTCGAGCTTGTCGCGCTCGCGCGTCTTGTTGAGCACTTCCTTCTTGGTGAGACCCGAGGTGTCGCCCGAAAGCTGTTCCTCGAGCGACTTCAGGCGCTTGATCGAGTTCGAGATCGTCTTCCAGTTGGTGAGCATGCCGCCCAGCCAGCGGTGGTTGACGAAATGCTGGCCCGACGCACGCGCCGCGTCAGCGATCGGGCCCTGCGCCTGGCGCTTGGTGCCAACGAACAGCACCTTGCCGCCCGCAGCAGCCGTCGACGAAATGAAGTCGAGCGCGCGGGCGAAGAGCGGCACGGTCTGCGAGAGGTCGAGAATGTGGATGCCGTTGCGCGCGCCGAAGATGTACGGCTTCATGCGCGGGTTCCAACGGTGGGTCTGGTGGCCGAAGTGCGCGCCGGCCTCGATAAGATTCTGCATCGTGACGACAGGGGTCGCCATAGTCTTTCTCCTTCCGGTTAGTCCTCTGAAAGGCAAGAACCAGGGTCTCCGCTGAGGGATAGCCCGGCACCGGTATGTGCGCCTTCCATGTGGAATGGGCGGCCCGTTAGCCGCGTTTGCTAGGAAAGGCAAGGGGCAGAGAGCGGATTTGCGCGGGGGCACTCGCCGTCTCTCGTCTCCCGAAGCCCCGCGGCGCACAGCTTTGGCACCCCGGATTGCGCTGCCCGCCTTCCACGGCGAAAAGCCGAATACACTCGCTTCATCGATGATATAGAACCGTTCGTCTCAATATCGTTGAGAACAAATAGAGAACACAGGAACAAGGCCCGTGCGGAATCGTCGAAGGGGCGGGCCGCCTGAAAAGCCCTCAAGAAGGACATGGCTCATGCTTCAGATCGCCGCTGCTCTCCTTTTCGCCATCGCCGCCGGGCTCGGCATCGCAGTGATATTGGGGATGCTGAAGATGAATGGCGAGGCGATCCTTTCCGCGCTCGCTGGCGAAGGCGCCTTCCCGATCAACGCGGGGCCGCAGACCGGTCCGGTGACGCGGGCGGCAGCGCTCCGCCGCGCGAAGGCTCGCCGCGATGCGCCGCGTCCGGTCGGGGTCGCTATGCCTGTTCGCTCGCCGCTGAGCCGCGCCGCCTGACCTTCGCATAGCTTGCGATCCCGAATGGCAAGAGCACAAGATAAAGAGTCGAGACCGCGAGCAAGGTTGGCCAGGGCGCTGTGACAAGTGCGGCGCCGAGAAGTCCAACACCTGCAAGCGCGAACAGCCGCCATGAGCGGCGCAGGCGGATCGACGACCAGCTGTAGGTCGGGATCGCCGAGATCATCAGCATGGCAACGCCAAGCGCCCAGGGCATCACGACATACCAGGCGCGGAACAGCTCATGGTCCGTCACGAGCCAAAGATAGACGGGAACGAAGGCGAGCCCCGCCCCGGCAGGGGCGGGAATGCCTGTGTTGAAGCCGGCTGACTTGTGCGGCTGGAAATCGGCCTCCATTCGCGAATTGAAGCGCGCAAGGCGAAGCGCGCAACATACGGCAAGCGCCAGCGCCGCCGTCCAGCCGAACTTCGGCGCGTCAGCGAGCGACCAGAGAAACAGGATCATCGCCGGCGCCACCCCGAAGGCAATCACGTCGGAAAGCGAGTCGAGTTCGGCGCCGAACTTGCTCTGCGCCCGCAGGAGCCGGGCGATGCGCCCGTCCATCCCGTCGAGCACCCCGGCAAAGATGACCGCGGCGAGCGCCTTGTCCCACTCCCCGCCGATCGCGAAGCGTACCCCGGTCAGCCCGAAGCAGAGCGCAAGCGCCGTGATCGCATTGGGCGCAAAGGCGCGCAGCGGAATGCCGCGAATGCCGCGCCCCGGCTCTGAAGGGGACATAAGCTCAGCTTCGGCCATTATTGTCCGACGCCCTCAAGGATCGAGCCCTCGCCGATCCGTGCAATGATCGTCTCCCCCGCCAGCGTGCGCTGCCCGAGCAGCACCTGCGGCGTCGTGCCCGCGGGCAGATAGACGTCGACGCGGCTTCCGAAGCGGATGAGGCCGACACGCTGGCCGGTCGAAAGCTCGGTCCCCATGCTGACGAAAGGCATGATCCGGCGCGCGACGAGGCCCGCAATCTGGGTGAAGCCGATACGGAGGCCGTCGGCACGTTCGACGAGGAAGTGCTGGCGTTCATTATCCTCGCTTGCCTTGTCGAGGTCGGCATTGACGAAACGGCCCGGAATATAGGCAAGCTTGCGCAGCGTGCCCGCGACGGGCGTGCGGTTGATGTGGACGTCAAAGACACTCATGAAGATTGACACGCGCAGCAGCGGTGCCTCGCCGAGGCCATCGGGCCCCGCAATCTCGGGCGGCGGTGCGACTTCGGCGATCTGCGTCACCAGCCCGTCGGCGGGCGCGATGACAAATTCGGCGCCGACCGGCGTGACGCGTTCAGGATCGCGGAAAAAAGCGCCGACCCAGATGGTAAGCCCCAGCATCAGCCAGCCGGCGATTTCCCAGCCGAGCAGCCAGAAACACAGCGTAACGATCGCAGCGATCAACAGAAATTTGCGCCCCTCGGGGTGAATCGAAGGCCAGCGCCACTTGATGCCGCCGCCGGGGCGGTTCGAGGATATGGTTGTGGACATGCGGGCTCTTCTACGGTGCGACCTTGGCACTGACAATGAATAAGGCGAGGGCTGAGTTCCACCCTGAAAAGACACACGGCGCCGCGAATTCGCGGCGCGGTCACTTCCAGGAAAGCCCCGCGGGCGGTGCCCCGACATTCGCCCCCCCCGGATGGCGCGCTGCGCCGCTGGGTCAGGAGAGTTGATCAATCGGACGGCATTGCCTAAGGCCCGCTGCAATTCGACTCCCCAAGGAAAAGGCACGCATATGGGCAAGATCAAGGTAGCCAACCCCGTCGTCGAACTCGACGGCGACGAAATGACGCGGATCATCTGGCAGTGGATTCGCGAGCGGCTCATCCTGCCCTATCTCGATATCGACCTTCATTATTATGATCTCGGCATCGAGGAACGCGACCGCACCGACGACAAGATCACCGTCGAGGCCGCGAACGCGATCAAGAAGCATGGCGTCGGCGTGAAGTGCGCAACGATCACCCCCGATGAAGCGCGCGTCGAGGAATTCGGCCTCAAGAAGATGTGGAAGTCGCCGAACGGCACGATCCGCAACATCCTTGGCGGCGTCGTCTTCCGCGAACCGATCGTGATGAAGAATGTCCCCCGTCTCGTTCCCGGCTGGACCGACCCGATCGTCGTTGGCCGTCACGCGTTCGGCGACCAGTATAAGGCGACCGATTTCCGCGTCCCGGGCCCCGGCAAGCTGCGTCTCGTGTTCGAAGGCGAGGACGGCACCGTGATCGACGAGGAAGTGTTCCAGTTCCCCTCGTCGGGCGTCGCGATGGGCATGTACAACCTCGACGATTCGATCCGCGACTTCGCGCGCGCGAGCCTGAACTACGGCATTGCGCGCCAGTGGCCCGTCTATCTCTCGACGAAAAACACGATCCTCAAGGCCTATGACGGCCGCTTCAAGGATCTCTTCGAGGAAATCTACCAGACCGAATTCAAGGCGAAGTTCGACGAACTCGGCATCACCTATGAGCATCGTCTCATCGACGACATGGTCGCCTCGGCGCTCAAATGGTCGGGCAAGTTCGTCTGGGCCTGCAAGAATTACGATGGCGACGTCCAGTCGGATACGGTCGCGCAGGGGTTCGGCTCGCTTGGGCTTATGACGAGCGTGCTGATGACCCCCGACGGCCAGACGGTGGAATCGGAAGCCGCGCACGGGACGGTTACCCGCCACTACCGCATGCACCAGCAGGGCAAGGCGACCTCGACCAACCCGATTGCGTCGATCTTTGCCTGGACCGGCGGCCTCAAGCACCGCGGCAAGCTCGACGACAATGCCGCACTGGTGAAGTTCGCAAGCGACCTTGAAAGGGTCTGCGTCGAGACCGTCGAGGGCGGCAAGATGACCAAGGACCTCGCCCTCTTGATCGGTCCCGATCAAAATTGGCTGACCACCGAAGGCTTCTTCGAGGCGATCGTTGAAAATCTCGAGCAGAAGATGGGCGCCTGAGCCAAGGCGTCTCAGGGGGAGCCTCGGCTCCCCCTTTCTTTTGCGCCAAGCGTTTTGATTGACAAAGGCATAGCCAAGCTGCGCCGCGCTCCTTAAGAGCGTTTCATGTCCATCGAAACGGAAGCATCCAGTCTCGGGAGCGCGCTCGTTGTCTTGGGGGCCGCGGGGATCGTGATCCCCGCCTTCGCCCGGTTCCGTATCACTCCGGTAATCGGCTTCATTCTCGTCGGCCTGCTCGTGGGTCCCTCAGGGCTCGGCGCGCTCGTCGGCGACTATCCTTGGCTGCGCCACATCACGATCCGATCGGCCGAAGATATCGAACTCTTCGGCGAGTTCGGCATCATCCTCCTGCTCTTCTCGATCGGTCTTGAGCTTTCATTCCGGCGCCTTTGGCAATTGCGCAAACTCGTTTTCGGGGTTGGCGCGGCCGAACTCTTAATCAGCGGCGCCATTCTCGGCGGCCTCCTTTACATGATCGGGACCTTGTCCCTGCCGGCCGCCCTCGGCCTCGGCACCGCGCTTGCCCTCTCCTCGACCGCGCTCGTCCTTCCCATCGCGGGGACCAAATCGGCGGTAGGCCGCGCCTCCTTCTCGATGCTCTTGTTCGAGGATCTTGCGATCGTCCCGATCATCTTCGTCCTCGGCGCCTTCGCTCCGACCGCCGGCGGCGACAATGCTGAACTCCTGCTGACGACGCTATGGCAGGGCGTGCTCGTCGTCGCGGCGCTTGCGATCGGCGGCTGGTTCCTCCTCCCGCGCATCTTCGCGCAGGCGGCGCGCGCAAAGGACCCCGAACTCTTCCTCGCTGCAAGCCTTCTCGTCGTCATCGTCGCCGCGCTCGCGACCGCGACGGTCGGCCTCTCACCCATCGTCGGCGCGCTCCTTGCGGGCCTGATGATCGCCGAGACTGAATATCATGGCGAGGTCGAGGCCATCACCGCGCCCTTCAAGGGCCTCGCGCTCGGGGTCTTTCTGATCAGCGTCGGCATGGGGCTCAACCTCAAGTCGATTGCCGGGCAATGGCCCGCGCTCCTCGCCGCGGTCGTCTGCGTCGTCGCGATCAAGGCGATCGTCACCGCGACAATGCTGCGCTTTTCAGGATCTGCGAGCCGCGGCACCGCGGCCGAAGTCGGGCTTTTGATGGCGAGCCCTTCGGAAACCACCCTCATCGTACTTGCGGCCGCCTTTCAGGCGCAGCTCATCAGCCGCCAGACCGCCGAGTTCTGGCAGCTTGTCACCGCGATCGGCCTCACCATCACGCCGCTTCTTGCGCGGATCGGCCGGAGCGTCGCGCGGCGCATTGAAATGGGCAATGTCGAGGCCGAGCCCGACGATGCGCCGCCGAAGCGCACCGTCATCATCGGTTTCGGCCGCGTGGGGCGCGTTGTCGCGGAGCTCCTGCGCGAGCATCAGCGTTCCTATGTCGCGGTCGATGCCGACATCGATGCGGTCGCTCAGGCCCGGCGCGATGGATTCGAGACACGCTATGCCGACGTCGCGCGCCCCGGCAGCCTCGACAAGCTCGGAATCGAAAATGCCGAAGCGGTAGTGCTCACGATGGACGACCCGGTTCAGCAGCTGCGCATGACGCGCCAGCTGCGCCGCCGATACCCTGAGCTGCCGATCATTTCGCGCGCGCGCGGGTCCGATCACGCGGCCGCGCTCTATCAGGCGGGCGCCACCGACGCGGTCCCCGAGACGCTCGAAAGCTCGCTGCAGCTTGCCGAGGCGGTGCTGATCGACCTTGGCGTCGCCATGGGACCCGTCATCGCCTCGATCCACGACGTGCGCGCCAAGATGCGCCACGACATCATGACGAAGAGCCATCTCGACCGTGAGCCGCGCATCCGGCGGGTGCGATCAGCGCCAGCGCCCGCGGGCGAGGACGGCTAGAAGCGGCTTATCGCCCGCCTGCCGATACCGCAGACGGCCTGTCCATGGCGGATGCGTCTGCAAGCGTCATCCCCTTGGGCAGGATCGCAAGCGACCATTGCCGCGCCGGCTCGAGATATTGTTTGGCAAGCCGCTGAATGTCTGCCGGCGTGACCCCCATGATATTGTCCTGGATCGAAAGCGCCGCCGCGGCGATCCGCGGGTCGCGCGTCGCCCCCTCGAGCATGTGCATCCAGTAGACATTACCGGTCGAAGCACGCGCCACCTGCTCGCGGATGGGCCCCGCGTTGCGCGCAAGTTCGTCCGCGGTCACCGGGTTGGCGACAAGATCGGCCGCGATCTCGCGCGCAATCGTGTAGAAACGCTCGATGTCCTTAGGCGCGAGCAAGCTTCCGACGAGTAGATAGCCGCCGCTCTCGAAGGCGGTGGGCCAATGGCTGTCGACAACGGGGCCGTAACTGGCTCCCTGCTCGGCGCGGAGCCGGTCGAAGAGCCGGTCGTTGAAGATGCTGGCAAGAACCTGGAGTCCCTGCTGGTCGCGCGGGGCTCCAAGGCCCCCGCTTGTCGGCCAGGCGGTCATCGCGGCTGCCTGCCCTTTTTCGCCCCGGTGATAAGCGAGGACAGGCTCGGTGACATGCTTGGCGAAGCGAACCTTCTCGCCGCCCGCTGGCGCAAGCGGCGAGCGCGGCGGCAGCGCGCCCAAGGTGCTTGCCAATATCTGCTTGTAGTCGACCGCGGAAAGATCGCCGAAGATCTGGACCTCGATAGGCCCGCTCGCAAGACGCGGCGCCCAGAAGGCCTTGAAGGCGGCCGGGGTCAGCGCTTCGATCTCTTCTCGGCTGGGCGGCGCCCAGCGCCGGTCGCCGCCCGCGAGCCAGCCGCGCAAGTTTCGGTCGAGCACGGCATTGGGCGTTGCATCATTAAGATCATAGCCCGTGAGATAGCCAATGCGCAGCCGATCGACGGGGGCTGCGTCCCAACGAGGGAAGGCGAGCTTCCCGGCAATAAGCTTCAACTGGTCGGCAAGGTCTGCAGGCTTGCTCTCGGCCGACAGTTCGAACGCATCGTCATCGACCGCGAAATTGAGCTGGATCTGACGGCCGTTGGTGAGCTGGTCGATCGCATTCTGACCCCAGGGCCCGATCCCGCTTGCAACGAGCGCATAGTCACCCGTCCATAAAAGATTGGGAGCGTCGGCAGCGACGCTGCGATTGCCGCTTCCGAAGCGGACGTTGACGCGCACCTTGCCGGGCTCGACCGGATTGTTCGACACGAGCGCGGTAACGCCGTTTGCAAACTCGATCCGCTCTGCGCGCAGTCCGGCGATCATCGTGCTCGAGGCGATCGTTCCCGGCGCGCCGAGCGGGGGAAGCTGGCTGAAGTCCGCCTTGATCGCAGCGAGGCGCTCGTCCTTGATCGTCGCGGGCCGCGCGAGCGCTGCCAGCAGCGCGCCCTCGCCGCCCTCGATAGGCGTCGGCGTTGTGAGGACAAGCCGCGTCGCTGGCCCAGTGAAGATAGCCCGGCTGATGTTAAGCATCACCTCGGGCGTCGCGGAGGCGCGGATCGCCTTGAACATGTCGACCTGCGCCTGCGGACTCGTCACCACCTCATGGATGTCGACCGCGCGCACGAGGTCGTCGGCAAGCCGCGCGCCGGGTTCGTTGCGCGCGTTCTCGAGTTCCTTTTGCAGGAACGCCTCGATCTCGTTCGCCTCGCGGTCGATGTCAGCCTGCGAGGGCGGCGTCTTAATTGCATCGGCGATGACGCCGCGCACGTCGGCAAGCGCCGCCTGCCAGTCGCTGAGCGGTACGATCTGCGCCATGGTGATGTCGGCGCTGCGGTTCATATATTCCTGCTCAACACTCGCAACGAGGTAGGAACCGCCGCTGCGGGCCCGGTTTTCAAGCCGGCGGTTCACGAGCGCGACCGCAAGGAATTCGAGATAAAGCCGGCGGGTATTTTCAACCGTATCAACCCGCTTGATCCAGGGCCGGACCGTTGCAAGCGTCAAGGACAGCGGCTGATTGGGCTCGACGATTATGCGCGCAACGGGGGCGCTGGGGTCGGGCTTTCCGAAGTCGGGCTGGTGGGGATTGGGGCCGTTGCTCTCCCAGTCGCCATAATATTTCTCGATCAGCCTTGCGAACTCCAGCGGGTCGCCATCGCCGACGATGACCACAACCGCCCGGTCGGGCCGATACCAGCGATTGTGGAACGCCGCGACGGCGTTGGCGCGCGCGGCAGTCAGCGATTCGATCGTGCCGATCGGCGAACGGTTGCTGAGCAGCTGCCCGGCGAACAGATGCGCTGTGGTCGCATCGGCAATCCGCTTTTGCGGGCCGTCCGATTCCCTGAGCTCGGACATGACGACGCCGCGCTCCGCCGTCACCGCGGCGTCCGAAATCCGCGGCTCGCGTACCATACCTGCGAGCAATTTCATGCTTTCATCGAGGCTCGCCGCTGTCACGCTCGGCAGGTCGAGCTGGTAGACCGTCTGCGACGGTGTTGTCTGCGCGTTCGAATCGCTCCCGAATGTCACGCCGAAGCGCTGCCAGATACGCTTCGCCTCGCCATCGGGAATATGTTCCGAGCCCCGGAAGGTGAGATGCTCAAGCAGGTGCGCAAAGCCGCGCTCCTTCTCGGTCTCGAAAAGCGAGCCGACGTCCATCCGGACCCGGATCGACACCTGCCCGGGGGGCACGCCATTGCTCCGAACCGCATAACGCAGCCCGTTGGGGAGCTCGCCGAACAGCCAGCCCGCGTCGCGGGGAATGTCGCTGCCTTCGTAAAGCCAGCTTTCAGCCGCGGGCTTGAGCGAAGCGGGCTTCTGGGGCGCTGCCAGCGCTGCGGGCGCAACCTGCTGAGCGTCAGCAATGGGCGGCGCGAGCAGAAGGGCAAAGGCGGCAGCCGACAGGATCGAGCGGGCGAGACGCAGCGGCGCCGACGCGAGAAGAATGGACATCACCCGATCTTATCCCGTTCGAACCTTGCTGGCCACTGAACTGTGGGTGCCGGGACGCGCTTGCGCGGCCAACCGCTTCTGCCTAGCGATACCGCATGGAAACCTCCGTACCGACCTCCCGCATCGCGCTGGTCCAAATGACCAGCGGCATCGATCCTGACGCCAATCTTGCACTCATCGACCGCGCGCTCGCCAAGGCTGCGTCGGGGGGCGCCGTAATGGCGTTTCTTCCCGAAATGTCGATCCTTCTCGATCGCGACCGCGGGCGATCGGCGGCCCATATTACGCGCGAAGCCGAGAGCCGCTGGCCCGAAGCATTGCAGGAGATGGCGCGCCGCCGCGGCCTCTGGCTCCATACAGGATCGATGCCGCTCCTTGCTGATACCGGCGATCGCCGCGTCAATCGCAGCCATGTCATCGCGGCAGACGGCTCTATCCGCGCACGATACGACAAGATCCACATGTTCGATGTCGACCTCCCCACAGGGGAACGCTGGACTGAGTCAGCAAACTATGCGGGCGGCGATGTACTGGCGGTCGTCGAAACGCCGGTCGGGATGCTCGGCCTCAGCGTCTGCTACGACCTTCGCTTTCCTGAGCTGTACCATGCGCTCGTCGAGCGGGGCGCCAACATAATGGCCGTGCCGGCAGCCTTCACTGTCCCGACCGGCGAGGCCCATTGGCACGTGCTCTTGCGCGCGCGCGCGATCGAGACCGGATCCTTTGTCATCGCGGCGGCGCAATGCGGCAAACATGCCGATGGCCGCGCCACCTATGGCCACAGTCTCGTTGCCGAACCCTGGGGCTCGATCCTGGTCGATGCAGGCGCCGATATGCCGGGATCCGGCTTCACCTTGGCCTTCGCCGATATCGACCTCGCAGCGCCGGACAAGGCGCGCGGGGCGATCCCGCTCGCGCGCTCGCGGACGATGCGAAACATTCGATTATAGCTCGGCAATTCGGGCTCGCTGACCTGCAAGACCAAGGCTCCCATCACGCAGCCGAAGCCCCAATACAAAAAGGGCCCCGAAAATATCCGGAGCCCTTCGAAACTTGCTAAGCAGCCAAATTACGGGCTGGTCGGCGTGTCCTTGTCGTTGTCCGCAGCGATGATGATACCGCCGACGATAGCGATCAGCGCCAGGAGGCCGATGAGCCAGCCCGAGCTACCTTCGAGTTCGCTCTGGCCGTCAACGCGCGACACAGCGTCCGCAACAACAGGAGCAGCCGATGCCGCGACCGGGGCCGCAATCATCGAAGTGGCCGCGAGGGAGATCGCAGCTTTCTTGAGCAGATTCATCTTTTTCTCCATCCACTGGACTTTAATCTTCTCGAACCAAGCCAAGGAGAATCACTCCCCATCCCGATTCCGCAGGTTCTTCTATGCATGGTCGCCAATAATTGCAACGACTTTCGCCCTGTAGCGGTAATTGGCTCAAAAAGTCTTAATACGGCACAAAAGCGCAAGCATCGCGTCCCGCTTCACCCGCGGCGAACGCGTTCGAAGGGTTCGCTCGTGACCGGATAGCCGAGATGCCCGGGGATGCAAAGATGAGGCTCGCCCCCGCGCTCCTCGATCCAGGGCGTGACGAGTTCGACGGGATAATCGGCCGCATGGAAAGAAAAGGAAGCAAAATCATTGACCTGTGCAAGGCGCTCAAGGTTCCGGCGCGTCGGAAAGATGATCGACACTTCGCCGCGGTCGGCCATCATTAGCGTCGCGCGGGCGCTGGCCCAGAAGATGTGACTATGCTCGGCCGCTTCGACAGTGAGCTCGTGTCCGTGCGGGGGTGCCTCGACGGCAAAGAAGCGTGTGTCGAAGGTCCTTGCCTCCTTGAAATTCGGGCACCAGCGGGCGAACGGAACGAGGGCGTCGAGCGCAAGCTGGTCGCCGCGCGCGCTCAAAATGTCCGAAAGCCGCTCCTCGGCGAGAAGCGCGCGGCGCACCTCATCAGCCTCCGTATCGGCGAGCGTCGGCCAGCCAACCGCCAGCCCCGTTTCTTCGAGCGTTTCGCGTAGCGCAGCGACGCGCGCTGCCCCTTCGACATCACCCTCGGCAAAACCATGCTGCGCCGCAACGAGATAATCGTCGGGATCGATCCGCCCCCCCGGGAATACGACGGCCCCGGCAGCGAACGCCATCGTGTTGGACCGCTTCACCATCAGTATCTCATCAGGCCCTTCGCTATCGGAACGCCGCATGATCACGAGGGTCGCGGCGGGAATGGCGCTGGCGGGCGGCGTTCGGGATGCGTGGGTCTGCACATTGTTATCTGTCATGAGAATATCGATAACCGCCGTTCGCCGCATTGTCATCCAGCATTGCGAGCGTGGGCGCGGCGGTGCAGGATGCGCCGAAAGACAGCCGGGAGCAGGCTCATGACTATTGTCGAGATCTTGGGCGTCGCAAGCAGCCTCAGCCTGCTCGCCGGATGGCGGCTCTACCTGACGATCCTCGCAACAGGCATCGCGATGTATTTTGGATGGCTACCTCTTCCCGAACATCTGAAGGCCCTGCAGATCCTTGCCAATCCATGGGTGCTTGGCGTGGCGGCGGCTGGCACGCTTGCGGAATTCCTCGCCGACAAGGTCGCTTGGATCGATTCGATCTGGGACGGCATTCACAGCATCGTGCGCCCCCTCGGCGGCGCGCTATTGGCGCTCGCGCTCGTCGACTCGTCGGACCCCGCCTGGCAGGTGATCGCCTTTCTCCTCGGGGGAGGCGGCGCTCTGCTCAGCCACGGCGCCAAAGCGACCACCCGCGCGGTCGTCAATGTCAGCCCTGAACCCTACAGCAACGCCGTCGTGTCGGCCGGCGAAGACGTCGCCACAGGCGGATTGCTCGCGCTCGCGATCGCCTACCCTCCCCTTGCTATCGTCATTGCTGTTCTCCTGGCGATTGCCGGGGTGATCGTCATCATCGCCCTCCGCCGCCTGCTCCGTAATATCAAGGCCACGCTCAAGAAGGCGCTCGGCGATGCAGAGGCGGGCGCGTAGCGGATCCGGCCCGAAACCGGAGCCGTGCGCACGATCGGCACAGCGCGATGGCGGGGTGAGCGCCATGGGCGGCCGCCCTTCCCCGTCTGATAGGAATCAAAATAGCCGCCGCCGCTCGCATAGCCTGCAACAAATATGACTGGGCGCTTGTCATCGCCGAAACCCGCTGTTAGAGGCGCCGGCGTTGCCGCTTTAGCTCAGTTGGTAGAGCACATCATTCGTAATGATGGGGCCACAGGTTCGAGTCCTGTAAGCGGCACCACTGTCAACGGCGGAGCAAAAACCGGCCACGGGGCGGCGCAAAAGCAGGCCACTTTCTTGCGCGCTTGAGCCCGCCGGGAGGGCGTAGCCCGAGCGGCGGGCTCAAGCGCGCGTTGCGGTTTTCTATGGGGTCTGGCCGGCGTTTCGGGCCCGACTTTGCGCGAGCCTGTAGCTCTCGCCATTCATCTCGAGGATGTTGACGTGGTGGGTCAGGCGGTCGAGCAGAGCGCCGGTCAGCCGCTCTGTTCCGAAGGTCTCGGTCCATTCGTCGAACGGCAGGTTGCTGGTGATGAGCGTGGCGCCGCGCTCGTAGCGTTGCGAGATCATCTCGAAGAGTAGCTCGGCGCCGGTCTTTGACAGAGGCACGAAGCCCAGTTCATCGATGATGAGCAGTTTGACCGAGGCCAGCTGCTTCTGGAGCCGCAGGAGGCGGCGCTCGTCGCGGGCTTCCATCAACTCGTTGACCAGTGCCGCGGCCGTAGTGAAGCTGACCGACATTCCTTTCTGACAAGCGGCCAGTCCCAGCCCCAGAGCAACATGCGTCTTGCCCGTGCCACTCGGTCCGAGCGCAATGACGTTTTCGCGCCGCTCGATCCATTCGCAACGGGCGAGGTCCAGTACCTGCATCTTGTTGAGCTTCGGGATCGCCTTGAAGTCGAAGCTGTCCAGGCTCTTCTTGGCGGGGAACTTTGCAACCTTGATCCGGCGTTCGATCATCCGTCCCTCGCGGTCGATCAGTTCCAGTTCGACCAGTCGGGCGAGGAACTGGACGTGGTCCAGGCCCTCGGCTGCACATTGGCGCGCCAGCTTCTCGTGCTCCCGCAAGAAGGTCGGGAGCTTCAGCGTCTTCAGGTGATGAGCAAGCAGGATCTGCGGCGCACCGGTCATGCCGCGTCTCCCGACAGCAGAGACATGTAGCTTGCCGCCGAGGTGGTCCCCACGTTGGCCCGCGGCAGGTAGGGATAGACATCGAGGTCCAGCTTCGGCGGCCGTTTCTCAACATGGCAGAGAGCGAGGTGCTTCACGGCATCGAAGCCGACCGCGCCCAATTGCAGGGCCTTCTTCACGGCCGCGTGGAGATCATCGATGTCGAAGGTTTCCAGCAGGCGCAAAACCTGCACATATTCCCGGCGTCCCGCCTTGATCATCCGCGCCTCCATCAGGCGGCGCAGGGTTGCGAACTCAGGCGGCAGGTTCCATTCGGCAAGAGGCGCGGCCTGCTCCAAAGCATTGATCTTCCTCTCGATGAGCGGAAGGTAATGCACCGGATCGAACACCATGTCCTCGCGGTCATAGCAGCGGGGATGGCGTGCGATGAGCTCCCCACCGCAGCCGATCACAACCTCGTCGACATAGCCCCTGATCCAGACATCGCGGTGGCCGTAGGCGACCGGCACCGAGTAATCGTTGGTCTTGTAGCGCACCAGCGCTTGGGAACTGACTCGCCCGGTGGCTTGGTCGCAGGCATCAAACGGCGCGGGTGGCAGATCAGACATCACGACCAGATCTCGCACGAGGCGTTCCCCGATGGTCTCGGACTGGCCGCGCAGAACATCCGCCTGACGTTTGCGACACTGCTCCTCCAGATAGGCGTTGAACGAAGCCCAACTCACAAACCGCGGGACCGGGACCATGAAGTTGCGGCGGGAATAGCCGACCAATCCTTCCGCGCTGCCCTTGTCGTTCCCCTTGCCGGGGCGGCCATAGCGGTCTCGGAACAGGTAGTGGGACAGGAACCCGCTGAAGAGCGTGGCCCGCTGACGTGTGCCGTCCGCCAGGATCTTCGCAACAAGACAGCGATCGTTGTCGTAGAGGACCGATACCGGAACCCTGCCGAAGAAGGCGAAGGCGTGGACGTGGCCGTCTACCCAGGCTTCCGCTGTCGCCGCGGGATAGGCGCGCACGAAGCAGGCATCACTGTGCGGCAAGTCCATAAAGAAGAAGTGCGCCTTCTGCTCGACGCCGCCGATGACGACCACAGCCTCGCCGAAGTCGGCCTGGGCATGTCCTGGCGGATGGGCCAGCGGCACGAACATCTCTCGGCCGCGCCGCTCGCGCTCCCGCATGTAGTCCTTGATGATCGTATAGCCGCCGGTGAAGCCATGCTCATCGCGAAGCCGCTCGAATACCCGCTTCGCCGTGTGCCGTTGCTTTCGATGGACCTCGCGATCCCCCTCCAGCCAGCCATCGATGATCTCGGTGAACCCATCCAGCTTCGGCCGCTTCACCGGCGCCGTCCGCCGGTATCCAGGCGGAACCGAGAACGCCAACATCTTCCGAACGCTGTCGCGGGAAACTCCAAACTGACGCGCAGCCTCGCGCTGGCTCATGCCTTCTGAACAAGCCAGGCGAACCTTCCGATACAAATCCACGGTGAAAATCCTCCCGCCCTCCCTGTCGCCAGAAAGGGTAAAGGTGGACGACTTTTACGCCGCCCGCAGCGGGCTCATCCCGCCGCTACCGTGGTCGACTTTCTCACCGCCGTTCTCAAATGGATGTCCAACGGTGGATCCGAAATCGCAATGTCGCCCAAGGTTCATACCCAGGCCTTTGAAATTCCCACAGCCGTTAAAGGATATGAGCTCATCGCGGGCAAAGTGCCCTTCTCGGTCGTCCCCGGCAATCACGATTATGACGCGCTGTGGACCGATCCTGCGTTCCCGCCGCAACCCGAGCGAGGGAAGAACGGCGTGCGCCACGTAGGCGGACTTGACGGCTTTCGGTCGGCCTTTTCGGAAAAGTCCCAGGTCTTCAAGGGCCAACCCTGGTATGTCGGCTCGCACGATGGCGGTGCCGATAGCGCCCAGCTTTTCACGGCGGGACAATGTCGGTTTCTGCACATCGGCCTGCAGTATCACGCGCCCGATGCATCACTGGCGTGGGCCAGAAGCGTCATTGGACGCTTTCCCGCCCTGCCCACGATCGTGTCCACTCACGATTATCTTGGTCGCGACGGGAGGCGAAATCTGAAATCCAACCCGCGGCAAAGCCGTCTCGACCCGCATGACAATGACCCGGGGATGATGTGGGAGGAATTCATCAGCCGGCACGATCAGATATTTCTCGTGCTGAGCGGCCATGTCGGTGGCCAAGCATTCAGTGTCGATAAGAACCGCGCCGGCAACGCGGTCTACCAGATGATGGCCGACTATCAGGGCCGCGGCCAGACGGTGGTGGATCTGGCCGCTCCGCACACGGCCATCGGAGATGGCTGGCTGCGACTGCTGAATTTCCGCCTGGACACACCTCGGCCCCATATCGCAGTGCGAACCTATTCGACCCACTACGGCAAGTTCGCCTCGGAAATTCCCGAATATGGCGCCTGGTACAAGGCGCGTGACAAGCAGGCCCACCTGTCGGACGAGGATTTTCTGAAGCGCGACGAGTTCACCATCGATCTCGACGACTTCCACCGCAGGTTTAAGTCGCCTTCCGCCCTGCGAGAACAATAGCCTCCCTTTCCCAAGCGACGCCCGAGCATGGGAGGTGAAGGGCGGACCCTCTCGACATGATGACGAGCGGGAAATGGACCCGTTCTGGATGTATCTTAGCGACTTGCTCGGGCCCTGACGCTACAGGGAGCGAAGCTTGGCCTGCATCGAGCAGGAAGTCGCGCGGTGCCGGCGACGGGATCGGGACGGTCGTCAATTCGCTGCATTGAAGGGCTTTGTGTGATAATTGACCGATATTGCGGTCGTGAAATGCTTTCTTGACCGCGGCGCTGGGCCAGCTCGACGATCTGGATGGCTGGTACCCGCTAAGCGCGGTTGGAAGCCGGTTTCTGGCAGAGATGCCCGATTTCGATCCACGCAGCTACGGGTGCGCCAAGCTCGTCTTGTTGATCGAAAAATCTGGCGCCTTCGACATTAGGCGCGACCAGCTTCGGGTTTATATCAGGACAAAATAACTGCGCCGCAATCGCTGATCGTCTGACCCAACTCGCTTGTCAAAGAGCTTAGTCAGAGGCCGAAGTCTGAAGGCCGAAACCTATACCGCTCCTCCGACGGAAAAGCGCGAAGAGCGATCAACTCGCCTTGCTCGTAGCGAATATGCCAAGTTTGAGCGTTGCCGGGCGCTGGGTCACGAAAGACCGATGGGTCAAGCAGGGCCACGTTCGCGCGATGCTCAGGATCTCGAACGGACGCATAGCGAATAGCCTGCGCGTCAATCTCTCGCGCTTCAGACGCAAACTGCTGGCAAGCGGAATAGTCGTCCTGCGCCATCCACAGCGACGCGCCCGCAACAAATGGGTCTGCACACAGGTCGAGCAGACGATCCATCGCTACCGAGACACTGATTGCCGAGTTTTCCACGGTCGTGCTCGGCGGCTGAAATCCAGGCGACCGGGAGTAGAAACGCAGCCGCCAATAGGCTGTCTCGGCAATCGCAGCGCCAATCGCCTCTGCGGCATAGAAGATGCCGGGCTTCTCGCCGGCGCGGCGAAATCTCGAGCTACTCTTGTGCCCGTAGCGAAACGGCGTCGCGAGCAGATAGTGGAGATGTCGCGCCGCTACCGGCAAGTTCGGTTTCACTTCCTCCACAAGCTGCTCGAGCAACGCTTGATCGTCGGCGCCAGCGGCCAGACGGTTGGTCGAAATCCGATGTTGCGCCTCGACGATCCGCCACAGCTTTCCACTGTAGGAGCGAAAATGCTCCGGCTTCGGCGTTCGCTCAAACGCGGGCGCGGTAATCATCGACATAGTCGGCCACATCGTTCAGACCGCGGATCGTGCGGATCAGATCGATCGGTCTGCCGCCAAGATCCAAGTTTTCCGACTTCAACCAGGACGTCGACGCCGCATCGTCGCTTCCCATGAGCGCATCGAGGCTGCGAAAAAGGCGCACGAGGTACTGCCCCAGTTCGAATGCCTTCTCGGCTCGCTGAAGTTGATAACTGCCGGAACGAAGCCGCGAGGCCGTTGCTGCGGAAATGCCTACCACCGAGCCCAACTGCTCGTTCGTCAGTTTCCAGCACGTCGCTACACGCGCGACCGCTTCCGAGAGAACTCGTCCCTGATCCGCCTGTGAGGCCAGCCGCGTTGCCATGACATTCTCCAGAATGAAAATTTACATTTCCATTCATAGGAACACACGCCTAATTTTGCAAGTGGAGGCGTTTCATTTGGCGGTTAGGGCCGAGATTTGGGTTTCATCAGACGCGCGTAAGGCGTCGAGATAATCGCTCCACCACTGATGCATCGCTACCCGTTCATCCCAATCGCCCTCGGTTATAGGTCCCGCGAACGGCATTAGCGTCCGCATGCGCCAGTGAACGCTCGATCGCATTGGGATGCCATTTGCCGCTTTCATTCAAGAGCGACGAAGCGGTGGTGCGCAAGCCGTGAGCCGTCACCTCCCCGGTGGAATATCCCATGCGGCGGAACGCCTGATTGAGTGTGTTCTCGCTCATTGGGCGGCGAAACGTGTGAAAGGCAGGAAAGACAGACCCTCTGGTCCGGTAAGCTCGTGAAGCTCCCCCAAATGGCTCACTACCTGACGCGACAAAGTTACGGCATGCGGCCGGCGCATTTTCATGCGCTCCGCCGGGATAATCCATACCGCACTATCGAAGTCGATCTCCGACCACAGGGCTTTACGCAGCTCTCCGGGCCTGGCCATCACATGAGGCGCAATTTGATACCCGAGCCGCGTAATCGTGTTTCCGGTGTATGCATCGATAGACCGCAGCAAAGCACCAACTGCCTCCGGTTCCAAGAGCGCGGCGTGGTACGTCACACGCGGGGCGATCAGCGCCCCCCGCAACACGGCAGTAGGATCACTCTCTCCTCTTCCAGTCGCGAAAGCAAGGACATCCCGCCCCCGCTCGGCATCATCGAGAAGGTCGCTTCAGGCTGGCCCGCATCCCGGTGGGACGAGATCATGCCGTGGAACTGGACAGCGCAAAGGGCGCCCGTCAACATGGCGGCATGACCGACCAGATCGTCCGGATTCGCATCACACTCGCCGACACAGACCCGCCCATTTGGCGCCGCGTCGAGATGCCCGTCGATGCCAGCCTCAAAATGCTCCATGATGTGATCCAGGGCGCGATGGGCTGGCTCGATTACCACCTCTGGGAGTTCGAGGCGGAGGACCGGCGTTACGGCGTGCTCGATCCCGACTGGAACGATGACCGCCTGCTTGCCGCCAAAAACGCCAAGCTCAGGACCTTGCTCGACCGCGGCGTTCGTCAACTTCTCTATACCTACGACATGGGCGATAACTGGGAACATCTCATCGCCATCGAAGAGGTCGAGACCGGGCAGCGCGGCGCCCAATATCCTCGATATGTCGATGGCGAACGCCGCGCTCCGCCTGAAGATTGCGGCGGTACGCCCGGGTTCGAGAAGTTCCTCGACGCAATCGCCAACCCCCGACATCCAGAGCACAAGGACGCCTGCGAGTGGCATCACGGATGCTACGGGAAAGCCTTCGATCCCGATGTGATCGACGAACGCGACGCAAAGCTCCGGATCGGTGCCATCGCCAAGCGTCGCGCTGCCGGCAAAGCATCCCAAGCCAAAAAATCACCCTGACAAGACGGCTTTCAGACCTCGCTTGCGCAGCACCAGCACCGATACATGCAGATCGAAGGCAAGACCGAACTCAATCGACCCATGATCGAGGGGAAAATCAGCCCCTGCACATCACCGCCAAAGCCGCCTGACGATGACGAAGGCCACCGCCGAAACGACACCGCGCTGACGGACACGACCGGGCTCTACTCCTTTTCCGTTGGCGCCCAGTCTCTTGCGACGGAGCGTAGATGCGTAATCTTAATCCACGTCGAAATCGACTGCCATCTTTCGGAGCACAAACTTCTGCATCTTACCTGTAGCCGTCTTTGGGATAGTACCGAATACGAAATGCTTTGGCACCTTAAAGCCTGCAAGATGCTTGCGGCAGAAAAGAGCCATAGAGGCAGCATCGACCTCCATTCCATCGCGGAGCTCGAGGAATGCACAAGGCACTTCTCCCCAACGCTCGTTCGGCTTTGCGACGACGGCCGCAACGCTGACAGCGGGGTGGCGGTGCAACACCTCTTCGATCTCCACAGACGAGATATTCTCGCCTCCCGAGATAATAACATCCTTCGATCGGTCTGTGATGCGGAGTGGCTTTTATCCCGCAAAATGCGGATTCCGGGTTCATCGCGCGCAGTGTTCCGATTTGATCGTGCGCAGCATTCCGACGTGATCTCGCGCAGCATTCCGATTTGAAGCTGCGCA
>NZ_FUYP01000021.1 GCF_900168005.1 Sphingopyxis flava | reverse complement strand
GCGCAGGCACCCCGGCGTGAAATCACACCGTGTGCCGTTCTCGACAGGGTTCTTAAGCCCCGGCGCTGCCGTTTTTGCAGCACGCCGAAGCGCCTAGCACAGCGACGAGGACCAACCAAGCGGCACCCCGTTCGCCGGAGTAGCGCCGGGGATTTACTGCCGGGTTACCCGCTCGACTTGCCGGGCAGGAGGCAAGCACGCGTTCGCACATCTCGGCATCAGACGGGGCTTCATCGCCATAGCATGACGCTGGGTGTTCCTCGGCCGTCAAGGATCAGCGGTCCCCCCGATTTTGCCGCCGCTCCGCTGCGCTACCCGGCAACAAAATCGGTTCCCCCGCTGCCCGCTTCGCGGCGGCCATGCCGTCCCTGACCGCCTCAACACCGCGTCCCGCTGAGCCCATCCTCATCGATGAGAGATGGGGAGCACGGCATCATTCTGATGGAGGCTCTTATGGACAACCTTTCCGACGATCTCCGGGCGCTGTTCAACGCTCCGATCTGCCCGTACTGCGCGACGCTCTACGATCCTGAGCAATATGACGAGGTCGATGAATGCGCCCGCTGTTCGAACTGCTGCAGGGCATACCAGGTCGCGGCCGAACACCGCCCACCACAGCCGCACATTCCGCAAGATGACCCGCTGTCGGCAGCCGCCCAATCAGATAGTCTGGCCCAGTTTCGGGACGAGGCGGGCCGCGTTTCGAAAGCCATGATGCGCCAGACCGCCGGAGGAAGCTACCAAATGTACGAACGCTGGTTCACAGAAGCGCTCGGGCCTGCCATCGACAAGCTCGATCCGGTGCTCCGGCCCCAGGCAATCACGATCGCCAGCGAGCTTGGCTATATCGCCGATACCGAGGTCATGGCGGCCGGCTTCGGTCCAGGCCTATGCTCGATCAGCGGCATCGATGAGCATTTTTGCCATTGCGGCCGGCATCCCTGACGACATCGGGGCCGGGTATCCGCTCGGCCCCTTCTTCTCATCCATCGCCGAACTCGTTCCGGCTCGCTCGCGTGCCGCGCGGACCCGTCGGTCCGCACGCCGCTACGCCTTGCCGCAGCGTCCCGACGAGGGGAAACATCTCTCACAGACTTCCCATTATGTCGGACGGCCGAGACCGCCTCAAGGACGGTGGGGCCCCACCATTTTCTTCGGCGGATCGAGCGCGGCGCTTCTCCTTCGGCGTTGGCGGCCGCCGAAGAAAATCGTGACCCCCACCGCCGCTCACGCGGTCGCTTCGCGATCCTTGACCCGGCCTCGGCCGCCCGACGCGCCGCTCCTGTCATTCAAGACCGACAGGAGCCTATCATGCAGATCATCTCGACCAGCGCCGCCGCCGACAACGCCGCCTTCTTCGCCGCCATCGCGAATGCCAACGCCGCGCGCTTCACAGCTACTTCGACCAGCATGTCGTGGCGGACGAGGAGGCCGGCTACATCACCATCGACGAGGGCGATTACGGCGCGCTGCCGATGACGATCATAGACCGGATCGTCCACAGCGTGCCGGGCGGACGGCTTGACGAATTCTGAGACAGATGGGGAGGGGCGCGTCTGCGCCTCTCCCTTTTTTTGCTGTGGGGTCAGAACGGACATGGAGGGCATCGAGCCCTCCATGTCCGTGCCGCGAGCATGCTCGCGGCGGGGGCTGTTCACGCCGTCAGGCGCTTTTCCACTTCGTCTATCCCGAGGCTCCGAATCCGGCCGAGAAGGTTCCCCAGCCGCTTTGTCTCGAGTTTGAGAAGACCGGTCTTCTCGATGGCCTGAATGGCTGCCTCGCGTTCCTTCTCTTCCAGTCTTTGCCGCCGCTCTTCGAGCTTGCGGACATCCTTTTCGATCGCGGCTCTTTCCTGTTCCAATGTGCGTGCCATGAAGGGCCTCTTGGTTCACGCTGATCGGGCTATGAACCGCGACACTATAGCCTCTCGCGACCGGCCTCGAAAGCGGAACGTCGCCGATGTTTTTCGGTGCACTTTTCCTCGTGCAAACAAATCCCATCAGCGTCGTTCACAACGCTAAGACGCGCAGACTGGCAGTCTCGCTTCGCGTAATCACGCCTTGCACGCCGTTCCGTCCAAAGGACGGCGAGGCGCCCCGCCGAAGGCATTTTTCATCCCAGACCATCTGTGTCACATGACGACCCGAGGGTGGAGATCTGCCCTGGTACAGAGCAGCACACCCTACGCACCAGGGTGCAGGAGCTTTCTTCGCGTTTTCAAGAAGATGAGGCGAAAACCGCGCGTGTTCGCCTGTGGGACGCATGTGGCGCCCACACGCAAACCGCTATTTTGCGGGCATTTCAGTGTGTTACGCGAGAACACGGGCCGCTCGCCAGATCGAGAATTCTTGCCATGCGGGCATGGCTGAACTATAAGACGGGCAGGTTTCTGAGACCCCACCAGCCTCCCTGCTAGGAGGCCTGGTTTTGATGACCCCCAACAAGCATTGCACGGTCAGGCTCGACCGCAGCAAATATGACCGTCTAGTCGCGATCGCGGCCGAGCGCGAATGCACCGCCTCAGACCTCATCCGGCACGCGGTCGACGCCTTCCTTGGAGCCGGCCAGATTCTCGCTGGAAGCCAGCGGCGGCTCGCGCGGATCAACGAGTTTCAGCACCTCGCTCTCGACATCATCATCCGCGAGCAATTCCCCGAATATCGCGATCGCATCCTCGCTGAAACCGACAAGCGTCTGGAGACCTACCATGGCGCGTAAGGACATTCGATCGAACGGGCGCAACATCCCCCTCATTCATCACAGCGCGCGCGGAAATGTGCAGCGCAACTCAGGCAATTTCACGCGCGGAAGCCAGCTCCTCACGCACGAGATGCTGATGTGGTTCTCGGGCGCGAAGCTGCCCTTCCTGCTATGGTTTTTTGTCTTCCTCATAGCCTTCTGCCTCATCCTCGCCGTGAAGCTCGACGAGCACGGCGTCCAGCTCATCGGAATGAAGCTCTATTCGGCCTTGTGGAACTGGATCGACCTCGATCCGAACAAGCGCGTCAACGTCACGCTTCCCAGCGGAGACGTCCTTCGCACCGTGATGCCGGCAGTCCCCTACATCCCCGAGGTGATCAGGGCATGGACCGTCGCCATGAGAGGACTGTTGGGCGCGTTCCTCATCTCGGCCTTCATCACCATTCCGTTGACCATTTGGTTCATCGACATCTCGCATCGACGCGGCCGCGCGATCCTTCAGGAACGGCATGAACGCGGCGCCATGCTTGTCGACCACGATATCCTTCTCAACGAGATCAATGAATATAATCGCGAGAAGTTCGAAACCGAGGCGGTCGAACTCTTTCCCGGGAAGTCGCCGCGGGACGTCCTCGCGCTTCCCTTCGCCGTGCGCAAGGCAGCCGGAATCCACCATCCCTACAAGCTCGCCGACATCCCTTTCCCCCATCGGCTCGAGCAGTCGCATGCGATGCTATTCGGAACGACCGGCGCCGGGAAAACGACACAGCTTCGCGATCTGATTGTGCAGATGCGCCAGCGCCAGGACAACGCCGTCGTTTTCGACCTCACGGGCGCCTACGTCGAAGCGTTCTACGACCCGGAACGCGACACGATCCTCAACCCGATGGACCAGCGCTGTCCCGCCTGGACCATCTTCAACGACTGCACGAGCTACAGTCATTTCACGGCAGCGGCTGCCTCTCTCGTTCCGTCCGACGGCGGATCGTCCGAGCCCTTCTGGGCGCTCGCCGCGCGCACTCTCTTCATCGAAATGTGCATCAAGCTCCGCGAGCGCGGCCAAACGACCAATCTCGCTCTCTCCGACAATCTGATGACGGCCGACCTGAAGCGCGTGCACCGCTATCTGGCCAACACAATCGCGGACCCGCTGACCGCCCCGGAAGCTGCACGGATGGCGGAATCGATCCGGGCTGTCTTCAATACCAATGCGCAGGTCCTGCGGTTCCTCCCCGACGAGGGCGAGCCTTACTCCATTCGCAGGTGGATGACGGCCGACAAAAGGCCCGGCGCCATCCTCTTCATCACCTCCGATTATGAGGACCTGGAGCTGAACCGTCCGCTCCTGACGCTCTGGACGAACCTGTCCATCACGAGCCTCATGTCGATGCCGCGGACGAACAGTCTGCGCACCTGGTTCGTGTTCGACGAACTCGCCGCGCTCCACCGTCTGCCGGCCATCGAGAAGGGACTTCAGACCGCACGCAATTTTGGCGGAGCAATGCTCCTCGGCCTCCACAGCTTTCCGAAGCTCGTCGAGGTCTACGGCGAAGAAGGCGCTCGAAATCTTGCTTCGCTAGCACGCACCAAGCTGATCCTCGCCACCGGCGAATATAAGACCGCCGAAGAATGCTCCCTCTACATCGGAAACCGTGAGGTTCGCCAGATGGATGAGGCCTATTCTTACGGCTATAACAACACGCGCGACGCTTCGACGCTGACTCCGCGAAAGCAGGTCGAACCGCTTGTCCTTCCCGACGACATCACCAACCTTCCGGCGCTTCACGGATATGTCAAATATCCGGACGGATTCCCCGCAGGACGGATCAAGCTCGAATGGAAACGATACCCCGTTGTCGCCGAGGGCTTCATGCCTCGCGCCAATGTTCAACCCGTTCGATCAAGGCGCGGAGAAGGGGCGTTCGAGGAGGATGGGGCAGGGGAAGCCGGCGGGCGGGACGGCTCGTTGCTGGTGATCGACGAGATTCTGGAATCTCCCAATCTCGCGCGGGATTTGGCCGCCGGGATATTGTCGGCGGAAGCAGAAGAAGAGGGGAACGCGGCGGCACGGGCGGCGCAGGGCACGGACGACCGCGGTGATCAGGGATCGGTAAAGGGTGAAAGCGCCGAAAAGGCGCCCGCGGCACCGGCCCGATCAGACGAGCAGGCTGTTGCGGCGCGGGATCGCGACGATCGGAGCGATGGCCATCGGCAGGGTCAGGGGACGCCCCAGGTCGAGGATCAGACGCTCGCCGAACTGCGTCAGGACTTCTCGGCCGGCCGTGACGACAACGATCTCGATATGGGCATCTGATGCTCTCCGTCGCCCCGATCCGCTCGGCCGCCGGGTCCGCGAATTATTTCGCGAAGGACGACTATTACACCGTCGAGGATTCGTCCGAGGTCAGCGCCTGGGCAGGGGAAGGGGCCGACATCGCTGGTCTCTCTGGCGAGGTGTCGAAGGACGCCTTCGAAGGGATTCTAAACGGGTTCCTGCCGAGCGGGGAAGGGGTCGCCCAGGTCGAGAACCGCCGGCACGGCCTCGACCTTACCTTTTCGATGCCGAAGTCCGCGTCGGTGATGGCCTATGTCGCCGGCGACAAGCGCGTGCTCTCCGCCAACATGGCGGCCGTCAAGCAGACGATGGCCTGGGTCGAAAAGAACCTTGCCGAAGGCCGGCGCGACGTCGACGGCCGCAAGGTTCCGGTCCAGACCGGCAATCTCGTCTATGCGCTCTTCCAGCACGATACCAGCCGGGCGCTCGATCCGCAGGGCCATATTCACGCTGTGATCGGCAACATGACGCAGATGCCCGATGGCAAGTGGCAAGCCCTTCACGCCGACAAGATCTGGAGCCACAACAGCATCATCGGCGCGATTTACCACAGCTACCTGCGGACGGCGCTCGAGAAGATCGGCTACACTGTAGAGCTTCGCGGCAAGCACGGAACCTTCGAGATCGTCGGCGTGCCAAAGGCCGCGCGTGAGGAGTTCAGCCAACGGCGCGAGGACATTCTCAACAAGGCGGCCGAAACCGGCATAACATCCCACAAGGGCCGCGACCAGATCACGATCAATACCCGCGATCCCAAGCTCGACGTCGAGGATCGCGGCGCGCTCAGGCAAAGCTGGATCGAGCGGGCCGCTGCGCTCGGTTTCGACGGAAAGGACCTGCGCGCGGCCGCGGAAGCGCGTGCTGGCATGATGACCGCGGTCGGGCCGCTCGAGCGCGGCTATCGCGCGATCGTCGATGCCATCGATCTCGCGCGCAGCCGGCTCGGCGATTTCCTTCGCCCACACGACCCGTTAGTCGACCATGCGCTCGCGCGCGCGGTCAAGTCACCCGAAGAGGCCCGCACGCAACTCGCGGTCGCATCGGCCGTCCGCATCCTGTCCGAACGCGAGGCGGCCTGGCCGCTTCATATGGTGTCGAAGACTGCGCTCGATCTCGGTCTCAAAGGCGTCACCGTCGAAAGCGTCGAGCGCCGGATCGATCAGCTCGTCCAGAATCGGCAGATCGTGATGGGAACTGCCCATGCCACGGACCGCGACGGCAAGATGGTGACGACCCAGGAGGCGCTGCGCATCGAGGAGAAGATCCTCGACCTGGTGAAGGAAGGCAATGGCGCCGCAAATCCCGTCCTGTCTGCTGCCGACGCGCCCGCGCGCCTTCAGGCAGTCGCGGAGCATCCACTCAATCCCGGGCAGCTTGCCGCCGCGACCCTGATCCTCTCCTCTGACGATCGCACGATCACGATCCAGGGAAAGGCGGGCACGGGCAAGTCCACGATGCTGCAGGCGGTCTCGCGCGTCGCGGAGGCCGAAGGCCGTACGATCCGGGGTCTCGCGTTCCAGAACAAAATGGTCGGCGATCTCGCCGAGGGCGCCGGCATCCAGGCCCAGACGATCGCCTCCTTTGTCCTCGCCCACGAGCGCTTCATCGCCGAACGGAACACGCCGCGCTATGAAGCGGCGCGGGAAAGGCTCGCCGGCACCATGCTCCTCGTGGACGAGACCTCGATGGTCTCGGCAAGCGATATGCTGAAGCTTCACCAGATCAGCGCGGCGATGGGCGTCGACAAGCTCGTCCTCGTCGGCGACAGGCAGCAGCTCTCCTCGATCGACTGGGGCAAGGCCTTCGCCATGATCCAGGCTGCCGGCGCGACGATGGTGCGGATGACCCAGAATATCCGCATCGGGAAGCCGGGCCAGCCGCTAACCGAAGAGCAGCAGAAGCTGAAGGTTGTCGCCGAACTCGCGAACGTGGGAAAGGCGGGCGCCGCCATGAAGGTGCTCGGCGAGCATATCGTGGAAGAGAAGGATCCGGCCGCCGCCGCGGCCGATAGTTGGCTCGGCCTTTCACCGGAAGAGCGTGAGGCGACCGCCGTATTCGCATCAGGCAGAGACGCGCGCGAGACTATCAACAAGCGCATTCAAGCCGGATTGATCGCCGAAGGAAGCGTCAAGGGCGAGGCGCTCCAGCTCACAGTCTATGATCGAGTGAATACGACGCGCGAGGAATTGCGCTATGCGTCGACCTATCGCCCCGGCCAGACCCTCGAGGTGGGTCGGGGCGGGGCGCAGGATGTCGGCATCCAGGCCGGGCGATACGATGTCCTCAAGGTCCATGCCAGTGGCAAGGTCGACCTCGCAGACGGACGGCGCAGGATCCGCTTCGATCCGCAGAAGCTGTCGCCGGCAGAGCAGCGGGACCGGCTCCAGCTCTCCGAGAAAAAGCCGCTCGATATCCACGAGGGCGACCGCATCCGCTGGACCGCGAACGACAAGGGCCGCGGGCTTCACAACGCCACCCTCGCCCGGGTGGTGAGCGTCGACGGCTCCGGCGTCACGGTAGAGACGGCGGGCAAGGAGCAACTGACCCTGCCGATGGGCGATCCGATGCTCTCGCGCCTCGACCTCGCCTACTCGCTGAACATGCATATGGCGCAAGGCATCACAACCGACAGGGCGATCGGCGTCATGTCCTCATTCGAGCGTTTCCTGTCCAACCAGCGCCTGTTCAATGTCCTCGTGACGCGCGTGCGCGACGGCCTGACGATGATCGTTGACGACAAGGAGAAGCTGGCACGGCAGCTCGACATGAACCCGGGCAACAAGACCTCTTCGCTCGAAACCGTCGGCCGCCTCGACATAGATGGGAACATGGCCAAGGGCGCGAAGGCGCGCGAGGATTTCAATCCCGGCCCGATCGACGGCGTCGACCTGTCCGATCTCCCGCCGCTGCCTGACGACCTGCCCCCGCTCCCTGACGCCGGCGCCGCAGCGCCGGTCGGAAAGGACCAGGCAGCGAAGCCCGAACCGAAGCCCGACCGGGCGGAACAATTGCCGCCGCTGCCCGAGCGCAGCCTCGGCCTCGATTTGTAGCATGAAGCCGCCGGCGCGGCGCCGGGGGCGAAAGGAAGGAGACGAAACGATGGCATGGGAATTTGAGCAGGCCGGCAAGTTCGGCAGCGAGAAGGCGGCTGACGATTATGCCAGGCGCAACAATCTCGATCCGCGCGATGTGCAGATCACCCGCAAAGGCGGGGAAGTGGAGCTCAGCATCCGCCGATCGGCGCTCGACGGGCGCAACCTGCGCGACAATGGCGAAGGCCGGCGGGATGGGTGGGGCTGAAGGAGGCGGTCATGGAATTCACTCAGCGCCGCGGCGACGCGCCCCCTCGGGCAATCGGAGGATAACCGCGCATGGGCATCGACGATCGAGACTATATGCGCGAGCGGCAGCGCGCGCGGAGCGGAAGCACGCGCTGGAATGACCGAGCCGGGCGCGTGGAGGGCGCCTGGTTCGACCCGGCCATTCGAAGCTTCGACTATCAACGCGGACGCTGGCGGGGCTCCAGGCGTTCCAGCCCTGTTCGATATATTCCCTTTGCCCTGAGCCTCCTCCTCATTCTGATCCCCCTCTACGGCGAAGCTCAACGGGCGGGCTGGCTGCCGGATCGCGAGGCGGCGATGCCATTTCCGGAATCAGGGTCGGTAACTGTGGCGAGTTGGGCGATGCACGAACCCGTTAGCAGCTTCCTCACCGTCGAGACGGCGGACAGCAATGCCGTCGTGCAGCTCATCGACCCGACCACCGGCCGACACGCCATTTCGATCTATGTCTCGAAAAATGACCGGATTCGCGTGCCGGTGCCGCAGGGCACATTCCGGCTCCGGCTCATCGAAGGTCAGAAGTGGCACGGACCGGTGCGCTATTTCGGGTCGAATACATCCTACGAGACAGCCGCTGAACTCATGATCTTTGCACCTCGGGCCGGCCACATCATTGACCTTCATCGGAGGCCCGATGGCAATCTCAAAACGCGTATGATGTTGTCGCGCCCCGAAGCTCTGTGATTCCGGACGCGTAAGTGTGGTCAGCGGCGCACGCGCGATAGGACCCGGGCGGCGACATTGCTGCGAACCGCGAGCTTGCGGCCATAGCGTAATGCCGTAGCGGGCGAGCTCCAGCGCAGCGCCTGGGCTATTCCCGCGCCGTCCTCTCCGGCAGCAAAAAGGTCCTGGGTCAGGCCGACGCGAAGGGAGTGAGTGGACAATGCCTGCACCGCGGCGGTCAACTCGCTGGCGGGGAGACTCACCAATCCCAGTTCGAATGCTGCAAGCGCGACGCGTCGGTAGATGCCGTTGACGCCCTGGCGTGTCAGCGGCGCCGTTCCGATGGAATAGGTCGTTCGGGCGAGCGCCGTTTCAGAATCGCTGGCGCGTACGCGCCGCCGATCGACTCCGACCCTGCGGAACAGGGGGCCTTCCTCGATACCGCTCGCTTCCAGCCAGGCGCCGACCCGCCGCATGGTCTCGGCCGACAGCCATGCCCAGGCGCCTTCGCCTTCCTGGTCGGTCTTGGAGAAGGGGATGAACAGCGTCGCCGAACCATCCTGCTGGGGATCGATATGCACAGCTTCGACCACCGTGAGTTCGCTTACGCGCAGCCCCGCGTCATATCCGAGCGATAGCAGGGCAGCGTCGCGCAGCCCCTGCAGGTCGCCGCCGCAGGCATCGAGAAGCGCAGCGAGGGTGAATCCCTTGGTGACATGGCTGTCCAGTGCCTTGCCGAGCCGCAATGGCGCTGCCTGGCGCTGCAAGGCTCCTCTGCGCCTGCGGACGGCCTTGAGCGCCGCGCGCACCATCGGTGCGTCGGTAGGCGCGGCTTCGCCCGCCAATCCCATCATGCGGTGGACCGTGCCGAGGCTAGCGATCCGGCGCGCGAGCGTCGCGGGCTTCTTGCCCCTGCCATCGAGCGCATTCACATAGCGAACCAGATCTTCGGGATCGGCGGGCAGCGGTGAGCGGCCTTCCTCACCGCGCCAGCCGCTCCAGCAGTCGAGATCGGCGGCGATCGCCGCCTTTGTCGCGTCGGCCATGGCCGCCAGCGTCGTCTCGAGTCCGAGTTGGCTGATCGGCGGCAGATCCGCTGGAACGATGCTGGCGATCGTGCGCAGCAGCCGCATGTCGACGGTCTCGGGATCCGCGTTTGGCGATCGCGTCGGCAGCGCGGCATCGTTGGTCCGGACCACCACGATTTCGGCGTCGGAACGGCTGGCGGGTTTTTCGGCCATCGTTGCTACGCGCCCTTGCGCCGGGCATTGTGCTCATGCGGCACAAGGCGCGGCACATTTGTGCCGCGTGATTTCGCTGCCATTTTCGCGATCGTCATTTTGGCCCTTCCCTGCTGTTTCCGCGCACTTGTTCTTACCATAACGATCAATTATGGTAAGTGACAGATCGCGCGGGGAGGGCGGTTTTTGGGGCTGTTTTACAAGCTTTTCCGATAATGCTGATCAGAGCGCGATATCGACGCGCGTGCAGGACGGTCACGATGCCCGACGGATCCATCCGACAGAAACGCCAAAAGACATAGTGATGCTCATGGCGGCCGAAAAAGCCCTCGACCCCGAATTCTGCCGGAATGGCGCGCCATCGCGTTTCGCGCCTAGCGATCCGATCGAAGCAGTCGAAGAGGCCGCGAATGTAGGCATCCGCCTTGGGCCTCGCCCCAGCGGTCGCGTACAGGCATAAATTTCGCCCAGCCGCCCTCCGGCGCATTGAATGCCTGCGTAAGCTCTGCCTTGAGGCGACCAAACTGCTCGGCTTGAGCCGTTCCTTGTCCCGGCGGATGAGGTCGCGGACATATTCGCTGACATTTTCGTAGGAGCCTTCGGCGCCGACATGTGCCATGACGAAATCGCCTAGTGCGCCCCTGATCCGAACATTGAGCGTAACAGGCTTGCTCATGGCGATAACCTCCTGTTTGATATTCTGGACAGGATCAAGGGCAGACTAAGCAATGCTGGGTGCCTCCGCTGCTTCCCGCCCTTCGTCAGAAAATTCTGGAAACTTTCATACATTGGAAGTATCGGGAATTTCATGTCCTCCCTGGCGCAACAGATCACGGCAGCGGGTCTGGCCGATCATATCCTCAGCGAACGCCAGCTCGGCAATCTGCTGGGCGGCGGAGACGCCCGGCGCTACGGCCTGGTCAATCGGGCGCTCAAGGATGGTTCCCTGCTCCGCGTGAAGCGCGGCACCTACCTGCTGGCTAAGCGCTATCGGGCCGAAACCATCCATCCCTTCGCCATTGCGCAAGGTCTGATGCCGGGTAGCTATGTCTCTTTCGAAAGCGCGCTCGCCCATCATGGCTGGATCCCCGAAGCGGTCTTTGTGACCGCGGGAGTGACGCCTGGCCGCAAAACGCTCCGCTTTGAAACGACAGACTTCGGCACGTTCAGCTTTCATCCGCTCGCTATCGCGGATTATCAGTTCCTGGCCGGCGTCGATCGCGTGCAGATGGGCAAGCTCATCGCCTTCGTCGCACAGCCGCTGCGGGCCTTGTTGGACCTCGTTGCCCTGCGCAAGCAGCAGTGGGCGGGCATCGAGTGGCTGACCCATGGCATGCGGATCGACGAGGACATGCTCCTCGGGCTCCGACGGAAGGATTTCGCCAAGCTGAAACCGGTCTACAAGCACAAGGCCGTGAACAGCTTCCTCGCCGCGCTCGAAAGCACTGTCATGGCCAGGAAGGTCCGCTCAGCACATGATTGACATCATCCAGGAGAAACTGCGCCGCTACGATCCCGCCAATGCGCTAGAGGAAGAGAATGCGGTCAAGGAAATCCTCCAGGAAATCGCGCTCTATGCCCTTTGGCGCGGCGACTTCTTCGACGTCGCGCTATTCCAGGGCGGCACGTCCCTGCGCATCCTGAACAGCCTACCGCGCTTCTCGGAAGATCTCGACTTCCTGCTGCGCCAGGCCGACCCAGACTTCGACTGGACGCCTTATCTCAAGACCCTGATCGAGGTGTTCGGCCAGTTCGGGCTGAAGCTCGATGCTCTGCCCAGGGCGAAGATGGACACGGCTATCCGCCAGGCGCTGATCAAGAACGATTCCATCGCGAGCCAACTCGACCTGTCTTTTGCGGGCGCTGGTAAGCCAAAGACGATCCGGATCAAGCTAGAGATCGACGTCAACCCACCTGCGGGTTCGGGCGAGGCGTCCAGCTATCTCGATTTTCCAGCGGACCACGAAGTTCGGCACCAGGATCTGCCGTCCAATTTCGCTCTCAAGATTCATGCCTTGCTATGCCGGGGTTTCCTCAAGGGTCGGGACTGGTTCGATTTCTCCTGGTATGTCGCCAAGGGAGTAACGCTCAATCTGGCCCTCCTGCGCAATGCCCTCATCCAGGCCGGTCCCTGGGCGGGAGATAATCACATCGCCGTCGACATGCCCTGGCTGAACGAAGCGCTGGGCAGCACGATTGCGAAGATCGACTGGAAGGCCGCCGCTGACGACGTGCGGCGTTTCCTGCGGCCGGCCGAACTCAGGTCGCTTGATCTGTGGAGTGAGCGCTTTTTCCTCGCCAAACTGGAAAAACTGACGTCGACTTCTGGTCACGCTTGAGCGGCAAACCTCCAGCGCTATCATGACACCGCCGCGCGAGGCTGGCCGTGCATTCCGCGAATGTAGAAGTCTCGCTGATGCTCACTCGTGGCGACGTTGGGATGCAGCGCGGCCCGGACGGCGGGCGTTATCGTATAGACCGCATGTCGCTGCGCCCCGCGGTTCTCATGATCCACCAGGAAACCCTGATAGTGGCGTTCGATAAGACCCGCCCGCACCAGCTCGGACACGGCCCGGCTGATCGCCGTCATGCCCGTATCCCGAATGCGCTCGCTGACTTGCGCTTCCACGATCCGTTCAGCTTCAGCCGTGTCGGCCGGCAGCTCGCCCTTCGCGGCGAGCGCCGCCCGCACCTTGCCGGCGGTCGCGCGACGCTGATGGTACCGCGCCCCGCTCGGCGCGATCGCGGTCGCCAGCCATTCACGGATCGGTACCAGAGCCTCGCCATCGCGCACGAGCGGCCCGGCCTGCCCATTCGCCCGGGCGACCCGCGAAATAAGGTCGAGCACCATGAAGGTGTAGCGCGGACGCGCTGAATGTTCGGCGATCGTGCGGACGATATCGGGTATTCCGATTGTCCGGCGGGCGGGCGGAGGTGCGAAAAGGTCCTGCTGAAACATGGAACGAATCAAGCACAAAGTTAGACTCATGTGAATCCCCCAATTACTCACAAAGACGGTCATTTGGCGATTTTGCCACCAGTGTCACTTTACCGCTGGGCAAGGTAAAGTGACGTAGTTGTCATTGTTCGGCGCTTCCCTCTCTCACGCGCGGATGAAGCTGTGCTAGAGCGTGGCGATGGATCTGGACCAGTTTCGCTCCTCCGCTGCCTCCATAGCCGCGCCGGTCGCTCGCCCATTGTTCCGGCTCACAACGGATCTCGACCTGCCGCCGCTGCCCGGGCATGCGGCCGCATCCTCGCGCCACTCCATGGCGAACCTGCTGGAGGAACTCATCGACGCTGCGGGCTGCAATGAAATTCCAGCCCCCGCCCGCGCACCCGATCAGCCCTCTATCGTTGACCTGTTCGGAGCGTTGAAGACGGCCGCTGCCGGCTTCGAAGTGGCTCCCGGCGTGGGCCTTGCCGAACACTTCTGGACGCACCCGGTCGCTCTACATAATGGCGAGGCCGCCGCCTCCCTTCTGCGCACCGCACGCAACGGGCATTCCATACACGGTTTCGCCGTCCTCTATGCCACCGATGTCCGGCCGCCATTGCTCTATGGCCCCAATATGTCGCCGCTGCGTGTGACAGGAACGGTCGGCACCGAAAGCGACATCGAGGGTCCTTACCTCGCGCTCGTTGCCTTCGAAGGCGAGCCGGACGGTCGCGCCGCAGCGATCGAAGCGTACGCAGCCCCGATCTTCCATGCTCGACGGTTCATCCTCGTTCGTTCGGAACTCGATCGGGATGTGCTCCGCGCTCTCGAGCATCTTCAAGCGGCGCTGGATGCCCACGGCGTCGAATGTGCGATCCACCGCGTCCGACCGGGTGCAGACGACGAACGAACCCTGATTGAATTGGTCATCTCGAACGCGGTAGGTGGCCGGCGCATGCGGCTGGCGATCGATGCGACGCGTGAGGCCACGCGGTGCCAGGCCGAGCGTACATCTCCCGGGTTCGTGGTAACGCACCGGAACTGGAGGGACGGCAGCTTCATCGCTTGGCTCGCGCAAACGGTAATAGCTGACGGTCGAACAATCCCCGCAATTGCATAACCAGGCCCATCGCGAGAGGCAGGCTCGCGTCACTATCCTCGCTACCCCATCGCGATGCGGTTCCGTCTCCGCCTGCAGCGGGTTCAATATCCGCTTTTTCGTGGAAGCCAGCGCGGTTCGATCAGAGGTACCGCCAACGTGCGATCAGGCTCTTGAATCGAACTTTGGCCTCACTAGCTCTGCAATACCGGACGCCATCCGGGTCCGGATGGACATAGAGGGCGTCGGCTCTCGCATACCGACGCTTCTCATGCCCAAATTGCTTCGTTGGAGGATTTGGAAATGAGAACCAACTTCGACTTTACGCCGTACAGGCGATCAACGGTCGGCTTTGACCGTCTTTTCAACCTGCTTGAGGCGGGAGCACGCGAGGACGACGGCTATCCGCTCTTCGATATTGTGAAGCTTGGCGATGACAGCTTCCGCATCACCTTGGCGATCGCAGGGTTCAGACCCGACGACATCGAGATCGTGGCGCAGCAGAACCAGCTCACCGTGACCGGCAAGCGCGCCGATGATGCGGACAAGGGAGAGTATCTCCACCGAGGCATCGCGTCTCGATCGTTCGAGCGACGCTTCCAGCTTGCCGACTTCATCGAGGTCGGAGCGGCGAGCTTCGAACATGGACTGCTCTCGATCGAACTCCGGCGTGTCGTTCCTGAAGCAATGAAGCCGCGCCGAATCGAAATCGGCGGCGGAGCCCCGGACGGTCGCCAAATCGGCGAGGCGAAGGAGAAGGCGAGCGAAGTTGCCTGATCCCGCCGCCGGCCTGCCGGCGCCGCTTTCGTCCCTCCCGCCAGCGGCGGCCGGCAGGTGCCGGCAGGTATCGACAGGATCCAGCCAGAAAGGAGATGCTTATCATGGCTTTTCGTGATCTCATTCCCTGGAGCCGGCAGGAAAACCGGCTGCCTGTCTCGGTCAGCGCCGAACAGGACCGGGACACTCATCCGCTGCAATCGCTTCACCGCGAGGTGAACCGTCTCTTCGACGACGTCTTGCGTGGCTTCAACATGCCCGCCTTTGCCGGGTTTGATCGGCGCGCCGGCTGGCCTCACCTAGAGCTCGGCGAGACGGACAAGGAAATCCGTGTAACGGCCGAACTTCCCGGCCTGGATGAGAAGAATGTGGAGGTGCTGGTCGAGGACGGCGCGCTCACTCTTCGCGGCGAGAAGAAGGCCGAGGTCGAGGACAAGGACCGCGGCTATTCTGAACGAAGCTATGGCCGCTTCGAACGTCGGATCAGCCTTCCGAACGGTGTCGAACACGACAGGGCGAGCGCAACGTTCAAGAACGGCGTCCTGACTGTGACAGTGCCACGCTCCGATAAGCCCGACGAGAGTGTGCGCCGAATTCCGATCAATGGCGGTGCGGCGTCATGAGATAGGCCGGGGGCGCTCTGCTCCCGGCCACCGGCGCTCCGAAGCTCCTGCCCCGGAATTTCAGGAAGCACCATGAGCCAATTTCTCGATTAGCGGGCGGAAACGGGTCTGGTTACCAGACCGTCACCTGGCTTCACGGTCCTGGCGGTGCGCTGCCAGGTCGAGGGCGGTGAGAACACGGTCGATCACTGCTGCTTTGCTCGCGGCCTTTGGAAGTTCGCGAACGGCGAATTGCTGCATCTTCGTCAGATCGTCTCTGGGAATGCTAATCTCGATCGGTAGCATGCCCAACCGTTCGGGATCGACACCCTGTGCGGCTCGGCCCGATGCAAGCAGATGATCGAGCAGCCGCTTACGATCGGCAAAAGTCCAGCGCAGCGCCTCGAGCTCCTGCGGACTGATGGATAGCAACGCGATCGCGAACTCCATGATATCGTCGAACGGCAGGCGCACGCGCGCACCATCCTTGCGGCCGCGTCGCATCCGCTTGAACACCCCTTGATTCACTGAATCGAAATCACGCCGTCGACGGCGTTCCATTCCGTAGGGCGTATCAGCCCTTCATGGGCTATGCGCACAGAATGGAGCGCCGCCTCGATCTCGCGACGCCAGTGGTCGAGAAAATCGAACAGCACGGGAAAGTCTGGAGCGAGATCATATTCCTGCCAGACGAATAGCTGGAGAAGCGAAGGCGCGTCCGGACGATAATAGTGGATTTCCGCAGTCGTCAGGCCATAGCCGCGCAGCTGCGCAATAAATCCCCGGTCGATCACGGCGACGGCTGCGGCCGCTCATGGCCCTGATCAAGCGTGTGCATCGCCGCAAGAATTTCGTCGACTGGGATGGGACGCCTTGCTCCAGGGGGCTTGCGCAAGCCAGGCTGGTTTCTGACCGCGGACCTGTCGGACGCCCAGGACGCCAGAATTGCGCGCTTCACTTCCGGTTCCAGGCTCGGATGCCGGGCAACTTCAAAGGGATGAAGAAAACGGGAAAATGGTTGCGACATTGCTGTGCCTCCTTTCCTTCTCGTCGCTCCATTGTTGTTCGTGGCGCCACGTCCACCGCTGCAAATCTTGGTGCGCGCGTGAGTCGCGTCAAGAGGGCATTCGCGATGACCAAGGCACTGAAATCAGGGCAATTGGCACTCACTCGCGCAGAGTGCCAATATTTTTCGTTGCACCCCTTGAACGGAAAAATCTCCTTTCCTAGCTTCGGAAAGCCTGTCGTTCAGATGAACGAGAGGGCCATCACATATTGTTTTGCATCCGGAGGTTATGCATGCATTTCCGCCCCTTGCACGACCGTGTGGTCGTCCGCCGCATTGAAGCCGAGGAAAAAACCTCGGGCGGCATCATCATCCCCGACACCGCCAAGGAAAAGCCGCAGGAAGGCGAAGTCGTCGCCGTCGGTCTCGGCGCGCGCGATGACAACGGCAATCTCATCGAACTCGCCGTGAAAGCCGGCGACCGGGTCCTTTTCGGCAAATGGTCGGGGACCGAGGTCAAGATCGACGGCGAGGACCTGCTCATCATGAAGGAAAGCGACATCCTCGGCGTGATCGACAATGTCGTCCCGCTCAAGCAGGCGGCCTAGCAGGACCGCCATTCCTCAAGCATTCAGGAAGGAACAAGGAAAGGAGTTAAGCCAAGATGGCTGCCAAGGAAGTGAAATTTGCGTCGGACGCGCGTGATCGCATGCTGCGCGGCGTGGATACGCTTGCGAATGCAGTAAAGGTCACGCTCGGTCCCAAGGGCCGCAATGTCGTGATCGAGAAGAGCTTCGGCGCTCCGCGCATTACCAAGGACGGCGTCACCGTCGCCAAGGAGATCGAGCTCAAGGACAAGTTCGAGAACATGGGCGCGCAGATGCTGCGCGAAGTGGCCTCGAAGCAGAACGACAAGGCGGGTGACGGAACCACCACGGCCACTGTGCTCGCCCAGTCGATCGTGCGCGAGGGCTCGAAGGCGGTGGCCGCCGGCATGAACCCGATGGACCTGAAGCGCGGCATCGATCTGGCGGTCGGCGCCGTGGTCCAGGATCTCGCTGCGCATGCCAAGAAGGTCAGCGCCAACAGCGAGATCGCCCAGGTCGCCACCATATCGGCCAATGGCGATGCTGAAGTCGGCCGCATTCTCGCTGAAGCCATGGAGAAGGTCGGCAATGAGGGCGTCATCACAGTCGAGGAGGCGAAGAGCCTCGCGACCGAGCTCGAAACGGTCGAGGGCATGCAGTTCGATCGCGGCTATCTCTCGCCCTATTTCGTGACCAACGCCGAGAAGCTCAAGGTCGAGCTCGAGGACCCCTATATTCTCATCCACGAGAAGAAGCTGTCCAACCTGCAGGCCCTCATTCCGCTGCTGGAGCAGGTGGTTCAGTCGGGCCGGCCGCTTCTCATTATCGCCGAGGACGTCGAAGGCGAGGCGCTGGCCACGCTCGTCGTCAACAAGCTCCGCGGTGGGCTCAAGGTCGCGGCCGTCAAGGCGCCTGGCTTCGGCGATCGCCGCAAAGCGATGCTCGAGGATATCGCAATCCTCACCGCCGGCAATGTGGTCAGCGAGGAACTCGGCACGAAGCTGGAAAACGTAACGCTGGGGATGCTCGGCCGCGCCAAGAAGATCATCATCGACAAGGACAACACCACCGTCGTCGATGGCGCAGGCGCACGCTCGGACATCGATGCCCGGGTCGCGCAGATCCGTGCTCAGATCGAGACCACGACCAGCGACTATGACCGCGAAAAGCTGCAGGAGCGCGTAGCCAAGCTAGCAGGCGGCGTCGCGGTCATTCGCGTCGGCGGTGCGACCGAAGTCGAGGTCAAGGAAAAGAAGGATCGTGTCGATGACGCGCTCCACGCCACTCGCGCCGCGGTCGAGGAAGGCATCCTGCCGGGCGGCGGCATCGCTCTGCTCCGCGCGCTGAAGGCACTCGACGGTCTCAAGGCGGCCAACGACGACCAGCAGTCCGGCATCGACATCGTCAGGCGGGCTCTGCGCTCGCCGGCGCGGCAGATCGCCGACAATGCGGGCGAGGACGGCGCCTTCATCGTGGGCAAGCTTCTGGAAAGCAGCGACTACAACTGGGGCTTCAACGCCGCCACCGGCGAATATGAAGACCTGGTGAAGTCGGGCGTCATCGATCCGGCCAAGGTCGTGCGTACCGCCCTCCAGGACGCCGCCTCGGTCGCCTCGCTGCTCATCACTACCGAGGCGCTCGTGGCCGAGCTTCCAAAGGAAGATAAGGCCGCGCCGATGCCGGCGATGGATTACTGACCTCCTGGGCGGGAGGGCATGGCCTTCCCGCCCTTGCTCGCACATCTCTCGAATGCAAGCGGGCCTGCTACATCGACTATCTCCCATTTCTGACCGGACCGGAATCAGGGTAGCTTCGGTCGAGAAATTTCGTAGGATGGTGCTGGCAGGAGATCAGAATGCACGAGTTTATCGACAGTTCGGACGACGTGCTCGCCCTCGCAGTCTCAGGCAAGATCACCGGCTCGGATCTTGACGCGATCATGACCCGATTGGACAGCGCGATGGCGCGACACGAAAAGGTGCATATGTTCGTTGAGACGCGGACGATCGACGGCATCGAATTGTCGGGCTTGCCCGCTTACACCGCCCGGGCAATGCCCCTCTTCGGGAAGCTCAACCGCTTCGGACGCGTTGCCATCGTTGCAGATCAGGCCTGGATTCGCTTGGCCAGCCGCCTTGAAAGCGCAATTCTCCCGTTCATCAGCTACCGCGTGTTCGAGCCCGATCAGCGCGCCGAGGCACTCGCCTGGGTTGACCCTGCGAAGACGCAAAGCGGGGCCTGAACACGAGCTGCAGCACTGAGATCGGCCGCTTGGTCCACGATCCCTGCTATCTTGACGCGGGGCGATCAAGCACCGGACATCCCCTCGCAGCCTCGCGATGGATCGCGGCAACCATGGCATTTTGGCGGTCGCTTCTCTCCCGCTGAAAGCGGTCAACCGCCGCTTGCCGCGCCCGAGCCTCATCAACTGTGAGATCCGTCTTTCCCAGATCCGGCAATTCGCTTCCGGCTTTCGCGCTCTGCGCGCGATACCATTGAACGAATTCCTGGGTGAGCTCGGGCGAAAACGCCCCGCCGTGCCGCTCGGCATAAGCAGCCTCCGCTTCGATCGCAGAGGCCATATCCCGGAGTTTCATCGCCGCCGCCTGTGCCTTGGCGGCGCACTCCCGTGGTGGCAGCGCACTCTCCTTTGCCGTCGCAAGGCCACCTTGGGCCAGGAGGGCGCTACCGGCAATGACAACTGCCATCCATTTCATCTCGAACCCCCTCCGCGCAACCTTGCGTTTGACCATTCCTAATCGGGCAAAGCGGCGCGCCGTATGGCCGTTCGGACAGTGCCGCCCCTTGTGAACAAAGATTGAACATGCTAGTGAACTTCCTGGGAGTTCACCATGCGAACCGTGAAATTCGACATCGAAACCTATAATAGGACCAAGGCTTCGGGCACGCCGGTCTGCACGCATGTTGACGAGGAATATTGCGAAATAGGGACGGCTGTCGATCACGATGGCAATCCTACGCTCGGCGGTCGCATCGGCTATGCATTGGCCTATCTGCTCATGGCTGGCTGCGTCGGCTATTTCGTCCTGTTCGTCTAAAGCTCCTCATTCTCGCAGCTTGGGATCATGGAAGAAGCCATGGTCCCTGCCCCGGTTTACCTCGCTTTGAACATCGACCGCGCCTTGGATGCGTTGACCGCGCATGGATTGGGCAGCCTCACGCGTCAGGTCGATATCCGCCCTGCCCTCTTCGATTATGTCCGCTGCCGTCGATGACTGGCCGCCTCCGGGACCGGCCGGCACTCCGGCTAGCCCGCGAGGCTGGTAGGCCGCCCGAACGTCGGCAGCGCTATCGACGGAGGGATGGTGCACATCGACGAGATCGGGCGCATGGAGCCTGCCCTCGATCTCGGACCGGATCGACGCCTGCTTTTCGTCCATCCAGCGCGTGATCATCTCCTGCCGAACCGCTCGCTGCTGATCGGTCAAGTCGGTCGCCCAGAGCTCCGGCGCGTCGAGCCCCGGATTTGCGACCTGCTGGTGGCGATACCATTGGGCGAGATCCTGACTCAGGTTCTCGCTCAATTGCATTCCATGCGTCTCCGCATAGCTCGCGTCGCGCGAGAGCTGCTGCGACAGCTCATCGAGCCGTCGCGCGGTTTCCGAATAGGATTTCGCCAGAGCCAGGGAATCTTCGGTGCTGACCGACGACGAATCCGTCCTTGAGCCACGGGCGAAGACACCGCTCCGAGCATAGGTGCCTTCCGACGTCGAAGCGCCGCTACCGTTCGCATGCTCGTCACGAACCCCGCTTGACGAGGTGTTGCCGCTCTCACTGCTCCGAGAATCGTCCGTCGTCCAATTCATGGTGTCCATCTGGCTACCCGACTTGGACACATTGATTCCGAGCCCCGGCAGCCCGCGCCCACCCGAGCCTCCGTTGCCGCCACCGCGGCGGCCGCCAAGGCCGGCCGAAAGTGCTCCACCGATCTGATCGGATATCTGCGCTTGGCGATCGTGCCGCCCCGAAACGCGCTCGCTTTGCGAAATCGTCGATCGCTCTTCCAGGCCCTGGGTACTGCTGCCCGTGCGCCGATCGAACTGCTCTACAGAGGCATTCGCCTGATTGCCGCTGCTCGATTCCCAACCCCGCGTATGCTCGGTTGAGCTTCCGAACGTGCTGCGGTTCGCATGGGTCGCGGTCAGAATCTCGTTGGCGGCATTCTCATAGGCACGCGCCTGGCGATGCGCCTCGCTGGCCATTTCGCGCCATTCAGCGACCGATCCCGATGTCATCGTCGGCGTGAACCCAAGGCGCGAGATGGCCGCGGATGTATCATATACCTCCTGGCCGTTGCCGAACCCCGTCACCATGGCGCCATTGTCCTGACGCCACCCGAAGCTGGCGCCGCCGCCCATATAGGTGGGCGCCGTCGACCATTGATCGGCCTGCCGCATGTTCGACGTGGCATTCGCCCAGCTCACGTTGCCATACGAATAGTTGCCGGTCGTCTGTTCCAGCGCCGCCGCTTCCGCAGCGTTCTGCGCCGGCGCGAGCATGGACATGGAATGCCCGGCAATCGACATCGCGCCGCGCGCGAGGCCTGCCGCGAGAAAGGGCACGCTCATAAGCATGAAGCCAGCGATCGTGGCGGTCTCGCCATTCACCGCCCCGATCCCCGCATAGCTTGCGAGCGTAACGCCGCCTTCCGCGACGCCTGTCGCTGCCGACGTCGCCCGCGTCATGCAGATCATGTGAAGGATGACGTAAAGCGGCCCCCATGCGGCGAGATAGAAGAACCCTGTCACATAGCCCTTCAGCGTCGAGACGCCCGTCTGAGGCATCAGGAAGAGCGGGAAAACGACCGGGAACATGGCGAAGAAGACCACCGTCAGCACGATGTTCAAAATCGGAACCCATGCCATCGCCTGCTGAGCGATCGAATTATAGGTGTTGCGCGCCTGAATGTCGGCACGGGTCTGCGCGAAGGTGTCGATCTCTGCGGCGCCCGTCCCGCCGGACATCGAATTTCGGGCCTGCATGAAAGCATTGATTGCTGTGTTCTGGCGCATCACCTCAGCAAAGTTGTTGCTCGTGCCCGTGAAGGCCGCACTGACGATGGGAACGTCGTGTTTGAGCTTGTCCGCCGCCAGAGCGTTGCTGAGCTTGGGATAGACCTCCTTGCCCCAAAGAGGCGCGTTGGCCTCGATCATTGGACCCCATTGCGCGTCGAGCGCCTGGTACGCCTGCCGGCAAGTGATGATGAAGCTGTTAACCGTTCCGTCACCTTGTCGCTCAAGCCATTGCTGCGATCGGGCTTCCGAGCCCGGCCCGACCGCAGCCCAGAGATCGGGCGCCTTCGCAAGATTGGTCAGCGACTTCTGATAAAGCATCACATCGCCGAACAGGCAGTTCTTGAAATGGTTTTCGAGGTTGGTCGAGAACTCCGCATCGCGAATGATGAAGTTGCGCGTCGCATCGAACAGTCGCGCGCCATACACCATGCCGTTCGTCGAGTAGTTGAGCTCGCTCGGCATGACGAAGACGGTCTCGGCCGTCCGCGTCAGCCAATCGCCCACCTGTGTCGTGAAGCTCGCAAGCACCCCCAATCCCATCGGTACATTGTCGACCGTCGATGGCGTCAGGCCCGGGTTGATGCGATCCGTTACCTTGATGTCCACCGTCGGGACCATCAGGCAAAGATAAATGGCCGTCGCTTGCAGGAACCAGTTCAGCCACGCCTTATAGTTGAGCGTGAAGGCCACCACGAGCAGCGAATAGATGAGGCCCATGACCATGACGACGCGGATGAGCGAGCGATAGCCACCGCCTCCCGACCACGCCGCGACTGCGTTGAAGATGTTTACGAGATACTCGCCGCCACCAACCGTGAAGACCTCAAGCATCGGTCTGCCCCCGCGCCTAGTTCAGACCCTGTGCGTTGAGGCCGCGCGAAAAGTTCAGCGCGGCCGCCATACCGGGCGTCATGGAATTCTGGAGCGTCGATTCCAGCATAATGCTTCGGTTGATGATCTGCATCGTCACCTGGAGCTTGTTGTTCAGCCGGACGTCCCGTTGGCTGAATTTCGCCCGGGTAGACGCGATTTGCTGTTTCCACTGCGTCGCGGTCTCTTGATCGAAGGTCTGATAATGAACCTTCGCCTGCTCGACCCGGTCGAGCATATTGTCGAGCATCGCCGAAAGCAGGTCGACGGCGACGATCTCGGACAGCGTCTCGATCTCGCCTTCCGTCAACGCATAATGCGCATAGGCCTGAACTCCCAGGATCTTATAGATCGGAACCGTGGCGAGGTTGAGGAGCTGCTTCTCGGCGGCGTCCAGCGGAGTATCGGAGCGGATCTTGTCGCTCATCGACCTGATCATCGTGGCGATCCGCGGCCGCAGCGCGGACGAAGCGGGGACGGAGAGCGTCTGCTCCCCCACATCGTAGCAATTCTCGTCGTTGCACTTCAGTATCTTGACGGGCGGCGCGTCGGCCGTGCCATCGAGCAACGCAGTGACGACCGCTTCTTCGGCAGGTCCGAACATCACGACCTTCCCGCCCACGCTCGGATCGGTCGACGGCGTGGTCACGACCGTTCCCACCAGCGTCATGATATATTCGGAGAATGTCTTGTCGAATGCGCCGAACTTCGCCGATTTCTTAAGGGCCTCCCATGTGTAGTTATGCGGTTCTCCGACCAGCTGGTCTTTCATCGACGCGTCTGTGTTTCCCGCGATGGTCGAATCCCGCCTGTTGCCGTTGTTGCAACCCTGGCGGGCTGCCGCCCAGTCCGAGAATACGCCCTGGCTGTTGCCGACGGCTTCGCAGATCGTCGCGCGCGTGGTCTCCATCTGCGGCCAGATTCCGCCGACCAGCGCCTGCGCCGTCTCGCAGCTCGAGATGTTCATCTGATTGAGGAGCTGCGCCTTCTGGCTGAACTCGTCCATCACCTTGCCGATCTCCGGCGAAACAGAATCGATGGCGAGCTTGAAGGCAAAGCCGAGCGCATTGTTGGCGGTCGCCTTCAGCATCGCGATGATCTCGCTGGCATTGATGAAGGAGAAGCTCCCACTGAAGAGGTCGATACCTCCACATCCCGCACGCGCGCTCGGAAGCTGAAGATTGAACGGCTGGACGCTTTTCTGCGGGAAGCGGGTCCAGACATTACCCAGCGAGTAATAGCCCGCCGATTGACCCTGAAACGCCGATGGGCCGGTGACGTTCGCCGCGCCGCCCACGTCCGAAAAGAAGCTGTTCATCTCGGAGGCGACGTCGGCCCGGGCGGTCCCGGTGCACGCGAGATTGGCCATAGCCAATATTCCCGCCCAGGCAGCGGACGAGCGAAGCACACGGCCGATCAAGCCGCGACGGCGAACCTGTTCCATCAGAAGTCGCTCCCCACCTTGGTGTTCGTCAGCGCGAAAATGCGATCCATGATCTCGTCGGCGCTGAGAATCCCATATCCCACCGGAATCGTGCGTTTGGTGACGGTGTCGAACAGTACGAGCGCCGGCGTCTCGTTACCCGGGACGCCCATGCGCGCGCGCTGGCCCGCATCGACGACATAATTTGGAAAATCGCGGCTCGGCCCGCCGTCCATCGAAACCGCCATCACCGCCATGCCGTGACTGTCGGCCACCGATCGCAGGATCGGTGAAAACAGGTCGCATGCGCCGCAGCTCTGCGCATAAAAGTAGAAGAGCCCGTAGCGTTGGCTAAGGTTCGCCATAACCGCATCGCGATCGGCGCGCCGGTTATCGAGCCAGGCTCGCTTGCCCACCGTCGAAACAGGCCGCTGCAGCGTGTAGTCGAGATCGGGGTTCTGCCACAGCGCGCGCTGCCAGGTGTCTGAGAAGGTCGAAGCACGGTCGAGCTGCTCGCGCTGAAATCGGACGTAAGCGATGACATTTTCCTCGGTCGGATCGAGGATCGCCCGTGCCTTGAGCTCGTCGAGCTGGCGGGTGATGGCGGACATGCGCTCGACCGCGCTCGACGGGACCGGGACGGCTTGCTTCTCCGGCTCCGTCGCTCGCGGCTTGCTGCAATAGAACCATTGACCGAGCCTGCGTTCTGCACAGTAAAAGTCATCGCCGGCATCGGCCCGCTCGACGCCATCCGACGCTCCATCGCGCGGCTGGGCCGCCGCGGGAACAGCCAGGCCAGCGAGCGAAAGCGCCAGAAGCGGCGCCGCCATGATTGGATGCATGGACAAACTTCCTTTCTGATAGATGCTCTCACCCACGAGCCTCATGCGCGGGAGGGAACGGGAAAGGTCGGCCGCGGCGGAGACGTCCGTAGGCGCCGCGCCGGTCGATTCCACCGAAACGCTGCGCATCGCGTCCTTGACCATGCTATTTGCCGTGCAGGTCATAGTACCCCTGAATTTTCAGCTGGATCTGGGTCATCGTCTCGACTTCGTCCGGAAGCCGCGCGGCATCGACGAACTCGGCATAGACCTCGGTGAAATCCATGAGGGAAAGGTCGAGCCTGGCGAATTCCTCGATCGTAAAGCCAAGGCACTGCTCCTTCTTGGGAGCGCCCCAGGGCTTGCTGAGCTGAATTCGTCCCTGCTCCTGCAGGATGCGGCTGAGCTTGCTTTCAAAGCAGCAATAGGCCGTTCGCCGGGTCTTGCAGATTCCGAGAAAGCTCGACGAACAGTAAGTGCCGACCTTGTGGCAGAAGCCCATACGATCCTTGATGTCGAGCTTCATCTCGTCCTGAGAGCATGCGAAGAGCGCGAGGAACGGCGTGGCGAGGGCCGCGATCGCGCCTGGGCCGCCGGCAAGCGCGGCTGCGCCCGCGCCCACGCTCAACAAGCCGGACACCTTGCCGGCACAGCAGTTGATCAGCCCGAATACCGGCTTGTGGCAGGTCTCTCGCGTGCCCTGGAAAACCGTGAAGTTGTTCTCGTCGAACTCCTTGCCGGCCTGGTCGATGGAGTGAAGAGCGACCAGCGCATCCTTGAACTCGGTCGACGCCTCGCGCACGATCGGCTCGCAGTCGCCATTGATGCAATAGACGTCGTCTCCGCAGATATATTGCGGTGCATCGGTCACCGCGCTGCCGGGTGTCGGGCAGCGGTAGACCCGCTCCTCAACCTTGCAGGCGCCATCCCGCTCCTCGTCGAGGCATTCGGTGCGCAGAAAGGAGCAGCTTCCGTTCGCTTCTAGATCGCCGCAATCGTTTGCCGGCGTGAAGCGATGACACACATAGTCGCGTTTCCACGCCCAGCAGGCTTGCGTCACCGGAACGCCGTCGATGATCCGCGTTTCAGGTCCTTCCGTGCAAACATCCCCGCCAGGCTGCAACGAACACATCTCATCGCCGGCAAGACTGCCGCAGCTGTCGACCCTTCTTGTTACGACAGTGCTCGTGCTGCCCTTTGCATGCCACGACGCCCCGGTGAGCGGGCTGACGCTGAGCGCGACCGGCAAATCCGCCGTGCATTCATATTCCGTCGCATAATAATCATCGCAATATTTGTTGTCAGGCCAGGGCCAGCCATAGTCGCGATGGGCAGCGCAGGCCTGTTTCCGAACGCCTGTCGGCTTGCAGACTCCTGAGGAAATATGAGGGGCAATGGCGGCATAGCGCGCGAACGGGGTTCCATATGCGCTGTCGGGCACCACATAGTATTTGTAGCTATCGACGGTTTGCACCTCGGGCACCATGCGGATGGTGCAGGTCTCGGGCCTGTCCTCGACCTTGGTGCCGCTGTTGCAGGTCGCCTCGTAATAGCCCTCAGATCCTGAGCCCGGCGGGAGCGGGACGCACGAGCCGGAGCTGCCCCCCATGCTCTCCCCGGCGAGGTAGGCCGATGGATCATTCTCGACGGTCGTGGCGCGAGCGGTTGTCTCGAGGATCTCGGAATTGCTGAACGTCGGCCGTGTCCGGTCCGCGTCCGTGGTGATGCGATACTGCTCGTTCGACGCCTTTGTCGCCGCGGCTTCCGCTTCCATTCTTTCCGGATCGTCGAAATAGGCGCCTTGCGGCAGCGCCGTGCCGCCATAGCCCGGCACCGCTTCCGCGCGGGCATTGTCGGTCGGCACCAGCGTCGTATCCTGCCGTTTCTCATTGGCGAGCGAGCGCCCTTCCTGGCGGGCCTCCTCGACCGACATCTGGGCAGAAGCGGGGGAGGCGGCGGCAAGACCCGCGATAAGCAGCATCAGCGAGAAGCGGACGCTCACGGCAACGCTCTCCTTAGATTGGAGAGACCCACCGCCGCCACGCGCGCGCCCGGACCGTTGCCCTCGGCGAACGACGACAGCGCATATTCGACGGTCACATTGCCGATCATCCGGTCGTGAGGCGGGACCTTGGTTCGGCATGAAAAGCCGGCGCAAAGGTCGAAATCCGATGAGACCGCGACGTAGGTCGGCACCGCCTGTACGTCGAAGGCGCGGAACAGTCTCGGGTCGATGCCGATGTTGGCGAAATCGTCCTCCCGGTCGACGATCTTGCCCAGAGCCTGCGAGAACTCCTTCATCGAATTGTTCGGAAAGCCGCGGAAAACGACGACGCCCCCTGCCCTCGCCGTGTCCTCGATAAGCTGGCGAAGCGCCTTGGGGGGCATCGAGAGGCTGGCGAACGCGATGAGCTGCGGCGCCTCCCCGCCGCCGACTTTGGCGTTCGTCGCAGCACCCTGCACGATTTCATCGAAGTCGACAGCCCCTGCAGGTCCTTTCGGCAGATCCGTCGCCGCGACGCGCCGCATGTTTTCCATGCCGCTGTCACGAACGGTAACCGCCTCTTCCCGAAACGCGTCACCGCGGTCCTTGATCTGATCGACGAACGCCTCGGCATCCGCCTGAAGGTCCGCCGATCGCTTCTTGATGGCCTGAACATCGATGCCATCGACGGTCTGGGCCAGGAGAGCGGTCATGCTGGCGGCTGCGACGAGGCCAACGGCGCCCAAGATGAGAAGTCGCATCGCTCCCTCCTTCACAGCACGCAGCAGTTGCGCTTGCGCCAGACCAGATAGCCCATGTCCTCGCCCCCCGCGGGATAGGCACGACCGGCATCCGGCGGCATTGTCGAAGCTCCGATCGCCGAGCAGGCGAAGCGCCCGCTCACCGTCGGAATCGGATTGGTCATCTGAAACCGGTACTGCTGTTTGCGCATGACTGGCATGAGGTACTTCTTGCACAGCCCTTCCGAGCCCATCGTGCCCCAGGCGAGCGCCTGCCGGTGCATCTTGTAGGCAAAGCGCGACAATGCGAGCCGCGAGGACTGGACATGGCCGATCGACGCCGGGATGTTCCCGTTCAGGGGATACATGGACCCCTGACAACCTGCGCACCAGAATAGCTGGTCGAGCGGCAGGTTCACCGTGCCGGCGACGCAGTCGCCCGCACAGGCTGCCTTGGCGAGCGGATTTGCGAAAATGATCGCTTCGGGGTTGATGAGCGCCGCAAGCGAGTCATCCTGCCAGAGCGGATCGACCTCGGTCATATAGGCGATGTCGAAGCTCGCCTGCTCGAAGCAGACGAAATCCGTAAGGATCTCCATCCAGTAGAGCAGCGGATAGACATACCAATGCACATGCCATTTGGCCGTGCTCTGCGACCTGCCGCCGACCATCGAAGGGCCGGCCAGATAGCCCTGACCGATATCGAAGCCCGGAGCGATGCGCACTCCGCCAAGATTGGGAAAACACCAGGGCTTCATGGTGACGTCCGCCAGGCGGGCAGGCTCCCAGAAGCCCACGGAAATGCCGATGCGCGGTAGAGGATCTGCACAGGCGCATATGGGAGACGCCGGGTTCTTCGTGTCGGGTCGGCCGCTCGGCCAGATCTTCAATCCGCCCACCGACAGCGGAAACAGGCATGACCAGCAGACGTCGGTAATCGGGTTGACGAACTTCCCATTGCAGGTGGGACCGGCAGCCTCGGCGCGTGGCGCCAGCATGATGGCGAACAGGACGACGAGAAACGTGCCGAAAATCGGTCGAAGTCCGCGCATCATTCTCTCTCCGCCAGTTGATCGAGATACGCCGCGTCGGCGCGCCGCTTCGCCCGAAGGTAAAGGACCGTGACCACGAGCGCTGTGGCGAGCAGCACGGCGATCAAACAGGGCGCGGCTCGGCCGATGCGACCGCGCAGCTGGTCGAGAAGAGTCACTGCGCCGGCCAGGGTGACGCAGAGAGCGAGCCAGGACAGGCGCATGGTCCTTAGCCTCGCCGTCTCGGGCGCCGCCATCGGCGTTCGGAGCATGTCGAGCCACAGCGCCATCAGCCGGACTTCCCTGGCTTCAGCACGATCTCGGAAACGCGCATCGTCCTGCCGTTTTGGCTGACCACCGCAGGCGTATGCTCGATCCCGAACGTTGCAGTGAGCTTGCCTTCCTGGTCGAAATAGAAGCGCCGCTTCTTCGCCGTCATCGCATCGATCGGCGAACCGTTGACGAAGATGATCTTGGCCTTGAGATCCGTATAGCGCGAGGTCGCCCACGCGAGTTGCGTCGCATCGTCGCCGTCGACGAAGACGAGGTCCTGCTTTATCTCGACGAAATCGAGCGGATTGATGCGATGACCGGCACCCGCAATCAGATTACCCTTCTGGTCCCGAATGTCGCGCTCGATCGCGATGGTCGGATCATAATCCCAGCTTCGCGCCATGCGCGCCGGAGTGATCCCGTCGACAGGCTTGGGCCGGCGAACTCTCTGTTCGACCCTTCTGGCAAACTGCTCGTTCATGCGGGCAAGCTCGCCGCTGCCCTCCGCCCGCCGCAGCCGCGCCTCGATCGTCGCCAGCAGATCCGGCTCGATGATGGGAAAGACCTGGCCGACATGGCCATAATCCCTGGCTTCGCCAGGGATAGGGCCGATGAGGAGCATGGCCGCCGCGAATGAAGCGATGCCGGCACCGCTTGTCAGAACAGCTTTCACAGGATCGGCTCCCCGGTTCCGATGACTTGCCGGCCGCAAACAAAGCCGATCTCGGCATAGCGACTGTCGAAGCCGTCCTTGTGCGGCGTCGCCGCGAAATAGCAGCCTGGGGGCACGACCCCCGTCGCACCGGGCACAAGGCGTTCGCCCGCCTTGGTGAAGGGCTTCATGCGAACAGTCGGAACGCCGTTGATCGTTACCGTCATGCCGTCATGCGCGATCACGTCTCCCGCGACAGCATAGACCTTCTTTCCAAACATCCTTGGCCTGGCGCCAAAATGGCGGCGCAACAGCGCGCTCGCCGGCGGATCGAAAAATATGAACTCTCCCTTGGCAGGCAGGCGGCCCCGCTCGATGAGGAAGGCCCAGTTCGGCAGGGAGTCCGTCGTATTGACGAGGAAAAGGTGGTCGTCGCTCCAATCTGCCAGCCCTGTCAGGGCAACGCTTCCGCCGACGAAGGCGCCAAGCAGAAGCCAAAGCTTCGGGTTCGGTCGCCAGCCCCGCTTCGCCGCGTCATTGACCGCCGCTGCCATCGGGACCTCCAAAGGTTGAAACGGTGGCAGCCGGCGGCTCGTACTGGGGCGCTGACGCGGCCGGCGCCCCGGGCATCATAGGCGCCGGTGCCATGGGATCCGGGTATCCGACCGGCGCCGCGGGCTGCGCCGTCATGGGCTGCTGCGGCTGTGCCGCGAGCATGGCCTGCTGCTCGAGCTGCTGAAGCTCCAGAGCCGATGCTTGCTTCGGCCGAGCAACGCCGGATGCATAGACCGCCTCCTTCAGCTTGTCGGTGATGTCGGGGACATTCTTCGTGAGAACGGCTTCCCCGACGAGCACGATCTCACCGCCCGAGCTTCGCCGCTCGAGCTCCTTGTCCAGCGATGCCATGAACTTGCGCATCTCCGCCTCGACTTGCGCCGGCGGAGAGGTGGAGCGCGCTTGTGCCTGGACATACTCGCCGACGATCGAGGACAGCCGCGCGGAAACGATCCGCTCCTGCTTGGGCGTGATCAGCGCCTTTGTGACCCACATCCCCCATATCAGGACACCAATGACCAGAAGGCCCGCGACGATCTGAACGGACGAGAAGCCCGCGAAAATTGCGCGCTTCGCTGCGGCCGCCGGTTGGGGCGCAGGGGACGGCAGGTCGAGCTCGGTCTGTTCAGCCATGATCAGCTTTTCCTTCGGGCAGGGCCGCAGGCACGATCTTCTCGCGGCGCAGAACGATCAGTCCGGCGGCAATCAGGAGATGTGCGGCGATGAAGATGTTCTTGAATGACGCGATGCGGTCAGGAGACGCGGCGACGTAGCGGGCCGTCAAATTGTTGAGCTGGTGCATGAGCCCATCGAGCGAGAAACCCCCGAGCGCCACGAAGAAGAGCGCGAACAGCCCCCAGGTCAGCAAGAGCGTCGATGCCGTGAAGCCGATCAAGTGCAGATAGAAATGGAGCAAGCTCCGCAGGGCGGGCTGTCGCCCGACCGCGATGTCCGCGCCATTCCTCCTGTGCGCTGCGGCATCCATGGCCTACTCCGCCGCCTCGGCAACGTCGACTTGCTCGTGCGACGCCCACTTTTCCGGATTGCCGGGGAAGGCGACCCGTTCGATCGCCTCATCCATGCTTAGCCCTCGCGCGACCAGCGCCTCGATCGCCGCGTAGATAGCCGGGCTCGACGAATAGACGGTGGCCGAGAACGGATCGAGCACCAGCCTGCCGACGGCCAGGGTCTCGGGGCCCTTGATAAGGATGTCGGAATATTCGCGGCCGTTGATCTTCAAGGACCGCAGCAGCGCGTCGGTATAGTCGTCCATCTCAAAGCGGTCGTGCTTCTTGAAGTCCGCGATTGTCTCGGGCTTCTGCTGGAGAATGACGAACCAGTCGGAGTTCTCCAGCGCCGCGACGGACCCGGCCGACTTATAGTAATCGTTCAGGGACTGCGTCGCCGTCACCAGCGCCGCGCCATATTTCCGGCAGGTGCGAGCATAGGTCTCGATGAAATCGGCCATCGCACCGCCGCGCAGCATCTGCCACGCTTCATCCAGAAGCAGCGCCTTCGGGACCGAACGATCGACTTTGCGCATCATCTGCTGCGACATGAACATGATCGCGGTCAGCACGACGCTGCGCAGTTCCTCGCGGGATGAAAGGTCGGAGAGCTCGAACACCGTGAGCTGCGCCGACAGTTCGAACGATACCTCGCCCTGGAAAAATCGCCCGTACGTCCCTGCCGACGAAAAGGGGCGCATGGCGATGCCAAGATCCATGGCAAGGCCATTTCCGGTGGCTTCGAGCGCAGCGATCACGTCGTCGATCGAGCCCTGGCGTCCCTTTTCGCTCCAGACGCTGTTAACGGCCCCGTCGATGAGGCCACGCTCGGTATCGTTCAGCCGGTCGATGTGGCGCGACATCTGGTTCACGATGGCTTTGAGCATCGCCATGCAGTCGAGCAGGTAATCCTCGTCGCTGCGGGCCAGCTCCTCATCGATCATGCTGAAGGGGTTGAGGCAGAAGCCGGACGACATCGTAAATTCGACGAACGCGCCGCCCTGGAGCTTGGCGGAGTGCTCGAAGGAGCGACCGTCGTCGATCACGACGACGCGCGCGCCGGCACCGCAAAGGGAGGCACAGAGCTCCTGCAGCGTCACGGATTTGCCCGACCCCGATTTGCCGAAGACGGCGACATTGTGGTTGCCCGCCGCATTCTCGAACGGACTCCAGAAGAAGGGTTGTCCACGCCGACCGATGAGCATGAGATGCGGCACCTGGCCGCCGAGATACTCGCCCTGGATCGGGGCCAGGTTCGCCGCCGTTGTCGTGAGCAATGTGCGCATCCGCTTCATGCGCTCGAGGTCGCGTGCAAGCCCGTTCGCCATTGTCATGGGCATGGCGCACAAAAGGCCCATCACCTGCAGGTACCGATCGTCGAGCAGGTCCCAGCCCGCTGCGCGATAAACCGATTTGAGCACGCGTTCGTTGGCGTCCCCCCTGCCCTTCGGCGAGAAGGAGGTCACGCTGAAGAAGACACGCACCAGCTTGCGCCCCTGGCGCAGCTCGTCGTTGACGTAACGCCATTCCTGGCTTTGCTCGCGCAGCTGCGGCAGGAAGCGCGCCGACTTGGAGTCCGCAAGGCTCGTGGTGCGCATGAACTTGAAGCTCGCCTTGTTCGACGATGCCAGCGGATCGGGGAACTCGACGCACAGATTTGTCGCGACCGGACATGGCATCCTGAGCTTGTCGGTGAACATGTCGCCAATGAGCCGGGCGACATCCCACGGCGCCCAGCGGCTCGGCAGGTTCCGGACCGAGAATGAGCGAACGTCGAAGACGTCCGGCAGAATCTCACCGATCTCGGGCGCCTCGTCCACCGTCGCCCCGGTTGGCCGAAATCGCTCGGTTCTGAGCAGCATGCGATCGGGCTCGATGTGAAGCTCCACATCCCGGCGCACCGCCTGGTCCGCAATCGGATCGAGCGGATTGTAGTTGACGACGTCCTCCCCCGCCGCAGTGGTCGGCGAGGTTATGTCGTCGATCCACCCGATGAGGTCGGTCGGATCCATCTTGCGGGCCGGCACATTGATCGATGCGAGGGCCGAGATCAGACCGTCCATCACCGCCACGATTTCCTCGACAGACACGCTCGAGGATTCCGGGGTCGAGTAGGAGATCGCCACACGGTGGTTCCGCAGCGAGAATGGCGCATCCGCGGAGAGCGAGCGCCACACCCCGTCGGTCAGGAAGTCGATGCGGTGCTTCGCCATGCGCTCGTAGACGCCGCGAGCCGAGTAGCGCGGAAGATACCAGCGCGAGAGACGCTCGGACACGCGCGGACTCATCCACTGGTGGAATTGCAGGCATCCCGGCGCGGGGATCGCTTCGGAAAGGAACTGGGTGAGGATCTCCCCTGTCCGTTCGTCTGCACCGATCAAGGGAGCTGCCTCGATCACAAAGCCCCGCGACGCGCTGTTGTAGAACACGCCCGTCTTTGCGTCGAAGCTGCGATAAGGGAGCCAGTCGGCCAGCATGGGCACGCCAAGCTCCGGCCGATCCGCATCGGGACGCTGGCTGTCGCCGAGGATCCCTGAAAGAAGGCTCTCGAAGAAGCCGCCCTTCCCCGCCATCTCAATGATCCTCCGGCACTGAGGCGGGGAAGTCCGCGGCGCGAACGGTCGGCGCAGATAGGTTCGGCTTCGAGGCGACGGGAGTGCCATCAGCGGCGGCATCACGCGCATCCTTCGCAGCGGACCCGGCAATCTGCCGATAGGCGGGATCGCTTTTCACCCGTTCGACGGCCTTTTCGCCCGCCGCAGAGATCGTCGTCGGCGGCGCCGCAGAAGCCGCCGGCTCCCTCGCATGGCCGCCCGCCGGCGCCCCAGAGGGGGACAAGGGCGCCGGCGAGGCGGTTACGGATGGTGCGTGGGCAACACCATCCGCGGGGGCTGCGGCTGCTGGGCTTTTTTGCTTTTGCGCGAGCCGCGCGGCGACATCCGCCTTGATTGTCTCGAGCGGGTCGCCTCTCCTCGCACGCGCGGCAGCGACGGCATCGGGATCCGGCGCAGCAGGATCCCCAACACCAGGCGACCCACCCGGCGGGTCGACGCGGTCGACGGCATCGGCCAGACTCTCCGGGACCCCTAGCGCGTAGTCCAGACGCGCATTGGATGGGACGGTCTGCGCAAGGCTCTGCTGCCATTCACCGCTCGCGACGACCGCATGTATGGCGCTTTTCTCATGCAGGCGGCCGCGCTCGTCGATGGAGGGCTGGAAGACGATCCTGAGCACCTTCTCGCGCGTCCGGGCTGGATCGGCGGGGACAGTGGCGGCGGTCCGCCTCGATGAGCCAAGACGGCTCCGATCCCTGGTGGAACGCGGGGCAGCGTCAGCCGGAAGCGCGACCCCTTCAGCTGCATCTGCCGTAATCATGGCAAGCGCGCGGTCATCGATCGTTGCGCTCGGCGCGCAGACGCCATCAGGAGCAGCGCAGGAAAAGTCGCCGCGCACATTTCCGCCGAGCGCTGCGCAACCTCCAAGCGCAAGAGCGGTCGAAAGCAGCAGCGGCGCGCCGAGACGGCGCCAGGGGCTATGCAACGCAGCGTTTCTCATGACCGCGCCTCCCGAAGCCATGCTTCAAGGAAAGCCCGGGGGCGATATCCTTCGATCATCGCGCCATCGCTACGCACGATGACGGGAGTGCCATTGAGGCCGTTCCGCTGCGCGAAGGCCTCGTTCGCATCGAGGCCGGCCGTGTTGCACGAAGCCTCGCCCTTTATCGGCTGCCCGGCATAGGCGGCATGGAGCGCAGCCTCGCGGTTCTTGGCGCAGTAAACCCGGTCGGCGAGATCCCGGCTTCCCAGCACCGAGATCGGCCGCTCGACCACGCGCACGTTCATGTCCTTGAGAACGCCAGTCAGCGCCCGGCAATAGCCGCAGCGAAAATCCGAAAAGACCGTGACGGTCGGGCCCGCCGGATTCCCCCAGACGATCGCGCCATCCTTCGGCAGGCTCGAGAGCGAAAGCGTTCGCGCCTTGGCGGGACTTGCCGGCCGCTCGAGCCGTGCAGGTGCTGCCGCCAGCTGCTGGCCCGCCTCCTCCTCGCCGCCGGCGGCAAGCGCGTTTGCCCGCGCGGAGGAGCCGACCAGCATGTCGGGGTTCATCTCGAGCAGGCGCGCCGCCGTTATGTCCTGACGGGTCTGCATGTCATAGACGCGCCCGATCACCAGATAGCGGGCGCTGGTGTCGACATAGAATAGGTTCTCGCCCGCGGTGATCTCGCACAGGCCCGCAATTTTGCCGCAGTCGATCGCACTCACGGCAGTCTTGGGTAACCGCGCCTTCAGGAGCGCCTGCACCTGGCTTTCGGCGCTGCCCACATCTGCGGCCAGCGCGATGCCCGCGACGCTCAGGGCCGCGCCGGTCGCAACCAGAAGGCGCGATCGCCGAGTGAGCGAGCGGACACGATCAATTGCGGACATAGACACCCTCCAAGAAAACAATTTCGACATCGATCCCGGTCGGCATTTCGATCACCGGCTGATATTGCTCGGCGCGCTCGATCAGATATTTCGACACCATGTCGCCCGACTGCGCGACGCCTTCGCCAAAGCCGCCTTCGAGGATTTCGCCCGTCGAAAGCTTGTCGCGCTGCCCGTTCGTGGTGATGTTCGTTCCCTGGAACACGCTGTTGGCATTCGCGGAGAAGCCGCGGCCGAAGCCGCCGGCGAGCCCGGCCAGGAACGCCTGGGTGACGAGCGAGCCCTCGCGGGACACCACCCTTCCCCGCACGCCGGTCTTGCCGCCGAAGGCAATGAATCCCTTCACCTCCGACACGGCGTAGCGGCCGCCCGGCTGCGGGCAGGTCATCTTTTGCAGCTTGACGTAGACTTTCTCGCTCGAAAGATCGCCGCGCGCCGCGCCGTTGATGAGACAGCCTTCGATCTTGGTCGTAAGCAGCCGGCCGTTCTGATAGACCGAACGCGCGGGCCCCGTAACGCGGAGCACCACCGGAAGCGGGTCGGTCTGGCTGTTCACGCCGGCGCTCGCGTCGACGCCGACGATCACCTTCGCCCTCGCGAAGCTGTTCGGCGGCAAATAATTGACGCTGTCCGTGTAGGTGGTGTTGCCTTTGGCGACCCGCGTGGCGTTCCCCGTCTCCGCCGTGTTGAAGCTGACAAGCTTCACCTCGCTTGCGGTGCCCACCGGTCCGCGCGCCGCGGCGCCTGGGGCACCGTCGGGACGCTGGTAAGCCTGCGGTCCGTTCGGGCCGTAGAGCGCCGCCGGGCCGGGCGCGGGCGGCGTGGCGGCCGGGCGCGCATTGATCTGCCGCCGCAGCTGCTCGTTCTCGGCTTGATAGGCCGACAGCACGCGCTGGCCGTCGGCCTGCATTGCCTGGTTCTGGCCCTTGAGCGCCTCCACCTGGGCGGTCAGCATCTCCAGCCGGCGGTTCTGGCCGTCGATCGACTTCAACTGATTTTCGGTGGACTGGAAGCGGTTCTCCGAGAGCGCCATCCACTCCTGCTGCGAGAGATTGCGGTTCACCAGGTCCTTGGTCGAAACGGTGACCTCGCTCGTGCCGTCGTCGGCGAGCTTGTCGCCCTTCTCATCGCCGCTGAAGATCCAGAACGAGGAGAGGATCAGGCCGGCGCCCGCCACCCCGGCCAGCAGCAGGCGCTGCTTGCGGCGAACGGCTTCGTTCGCGGTGAGATCGCTGGCGACAGGAGATACGCCCTCGTCCGAAGCCCCATCAAGAGCGGGACGCTTGCGATTCAGGAAATCGAATAATGCCATGTCCTCACCTTCCGTTCTGGGACACGAGGTAGGCGGTGGTGACCTTGCCCGGAGCGAGCTTGCTCTCGGCGATCGACACGGCCAGGGCGCTCGCTGGAGCGACCATCGCTTCGGTCAGCTCGACCTCTGACGGACCCTTGTTCTCGATGCGCAGGACCTTGCCGCTGAGCTCCGAACCGCGATATTCCGCGATCATCTGCACCTTGAGGGTGCCAACATAGACCGGCCGCAAGGCGCGCTGGCGCATCTCGTAGCCGTCGGCGACCGCATTCGAATACATCGCCTGCACCAGCTCGACCGCGGCATCGTGGGTCCCGAGCCTCTCGGCCGGACCGTTCTCCGCTGCGCGTTCGTTTGCGATCGCCGGATTGGAGACGAAGACCTGGGCGGCCTGGTCGCCGCCGATCCGGCAGACGAACTTGTAGACATAGCCGCGCTTGCTCGTGGCGAAGAAGGAGAGCGCCGGGCGGGCAAATCCGTCGGGAACGGACAGGTAGATGTCGCCGCGGACCGGCTCGTTGACGACCGAGAAGTCATCGGTCGGATTGCCGGTGGAGATCTTGGAGACCGACGCGAACTCGTCTTCGACCAGGCTGATACGCGTCAGGTCCTTGGCGGACGCCTGGCAGTCGACCTGGCTGCTGTCCGCCGCCATGATGGTCTGATCGGCCCAGGCGGGCTGCGCGCTCAGCAGAACGGCAATGCCTATCAGCGCAGCGCCCGTGCAACGGCTCAGATGACAGTTGACGCGCGAGAGGAAGGCGGTGCCCGCAGCGGCACTGCCGACGACATAGACGGACATCATTGATCCTTCCCCTGCTCGGCCGTCACCATGCCGAAGCCGATCAGCTTCAGGGACAGGCCGGAATATTCCCAGTCGTACCGAAAGGTCCGCCGCTCGTTCGAGATGACCCGATTGCCGACGATCGTATGCAGACTGCCCGTCACCTCCGAGCGCAGCCCCTTCGTGTCGAGCTCCATCTTTTCGATCGTGAAGAACTGCGAAATCGAAGATCCACGCTGTTCGTTCACGATCTTGAGCAGGTCCGCCTTGACCTTGCCCTGGGAGGCCGGCGCCGTGATATCGAGCACCGCGTTCATCCAGTATTCGAGGTTCTGCGGGCTGCGATTGAGGGTGAGCACCACCGTGTCGCGCGTGATCATCTCGAGATATTCGCGGCTGACCCCGGCGGAGCTTACCGTGACCGGCGATCGCAGGATCGGCTGCAGCACGATTTCGCGGTCCCGCGACACCGTGAAGATAAGCAGCAGGATCGTCAGTGCGCAGAGGCCGACGGCGACGATCGCGAGCAGATTCCGCTGCCGCAAGACCCGCTGGCTGTGCGAATGGCTGTAGGAAAGTTCCATATCACCCCGCCATCAATCGAAGGTACGAGGGTGGCGTGGCTCTCAGACCGGTGAAGCCGGCCGGAAGAAACCAGTAGGCCAGATGGAGAAGCCATGACGTCGCCCGGCCTGCCTTCGCTTTTCTGAGACCCCACCAGCCCGCACCCGAAAGCAACATGCCGATGAGGATGTGCTGAGACAGAATCCCCCAGACGAAGGGGATGACCATCGCCAGGAACTCATCCAGGGTCCACAGCCCGATCAGCTCGGGATCATCCAGATGAGTCGGGATGACGTACTTATCCGCCGCCATTGCACCACCCTCTCCTTGGGTCGGTCAAAGCTGCTACTTCGCCCGACCGCAGGAATGATCAGATCGTCGCGGTGACCGTCGACGTGACGATGGGAATGCCCGTGCCGGCGCCGACGCCGACACCGACCGGGATGGCGATCTGGCCCATGGAGAAGCGACCGGAGGCGAGCGCGACGATGCCGCCCGCGAGCGAAAGCACCGTGATGATCTTGCCGCCCGAGCCCTCGAGGAAATCGGTGAACTTGTTGAGCGCCGTGTCGAAGGTCGTGTCGGCGCCGGCGAATGCCGGACCGGCGAACCAGAAGGAGGCGAACAGGAGGGCGGCGATCACGACGATCGCCAACTCTGCGCGCCCGGTCTCTTTCAGGACTGACTGCATGTTGGGTTCCCTTCAATTGGAGACGCGACGAGAACCGCGCCCAGGGAAAGCTGACCAACCCGCGGCCGGGTCGTCACGGGCAGCCGGGGTGACGGGGGAAGAATCTTTCGCCGATCGAGGCCCTGCCCCCGAACGCCGGGCGGCCTGCCCGCTCATTCGGGGCATGGCGCCCCGGATTACGGGGCAGACTGGCCCGGAATGCGGGACAACTTGCCCCGGAAATTGCGGCGCTGGTGGCGTCCCGGTAGACTCGGGGCTACGACTCAGCAGATATTAACCATCGAGACTCCAGGCTCCGTCGCAGTAGTCAGCGCCATGCTGCCTTTCAGGAAGAAGGATTCATCTCGACGTGGGGACGACGGCCGCCGAACACGAAGGCTTTGTGCTCGATGTCTCCGGATATCTCTTTCGGCTGACCACCGAGTGCCTGCGCCTATTCTCCAATGAGACGAACGAGCATCAGACGCTCGTATCGCTGGTCGCGGCGCGGCTCGCCGAACCGGGTGCCGCGGGCAGGCATGAAGTGCGCACGATGCGCGAGCATTTCGCGGCGATTCCGACCCATGGCGACGTGAAAATCCGGCTTCCGCTCTCTGATGCGAATGCCCAGGCGCTTGAGGAAATGCGGCAGGCTCTCGGCCGCCGCCTCGACACCACACTGACGATCGGCGACGCGCTTTCGGCGCTGCTGTTCGACTATGTCGTCGAGCTCAAGACCTCGCAGATACTGGACCGGTTGTCGCTTGAGCAGCGCCTTGACGGGGGCGAACCGGGGCGCACGAGCACGCGGCTAAACTAGGAAATCGCCCGATCTTCGCGAGCTATATCGCGGTATCTGCGCTGGAATATTGCGCTCACTCTGGCTCCAACGACGCTTGCAAAGCGGGATTCACCGTGTTTGCCTTGTCCCCTAACGGGGAGGTTCGGGGGCTAATGTCGTCTCGCGCCACAGCTGGATCATAGTTCGTGCTCGAGCCGGATGACGAAACGATCCTGCGCGATTTCGTACCGCTCATTCGGTGCATGATGGACCGAAAGGACATCCCGCAACGCAAGCTCGCCGCCCTCACCGGCATCAGCAAGACGCGCCTGGGACTGCTGCTGCACAGCGACCCCACGAAGCGGTCGCCCATGACTGTGGACGAGCTTCAGATCATCCTGCACGCGCTCGGAACCGACATCGTCGCGGCCTATGTGCGCATCAAGGCAAGCGGGACGATCCCGCAGCCCCTGATCGAGCGCCATGACGTGCTCTTCACAATGATCTGCGACGCATTCGTCGACATGCCGGAAGGCCTGATCGTTCTGCTCGAAGAACTCGAAGGCATCGATGGCTCGGAAGTCCGCCCGGAATGGGCGGTGCCGGTCAGGCGAGCCGTCGTCCGGAAACTGCTGGACGAGGTGAGCGCCAAGCTGGCCCGCCGTGCACGCCTGGCCGAGAGCGATGACTTCCGGATCTAGCCCGACCGGATTCGGCGCCGGGCCCTTCCCCGCCGCGCTCCTAGAAGAGCGAGACGCTCGCGACGCGCGCGGGCGGCACCGACCGAGGCGGGAAGACGCTTGCGGTCTGGCGCGGCAGCACGGTTGCTTGCCGGTAGACGCCGCTCAAGCGCGCCCAGTTCATGAGGACATTGTCGACATAGGCCTGCGTCTCGGCGATGCGCGGCACGAGCCCGCCACGGACGCGGCCAGGCCCGGCATTGTATGCGGCAAGCGCCAGATGATAATGGCCGAACCTGTCGAGTTGCTGGCGAAGATATCTCGCTCCGCCGCGCAGATTATCCTCGACGCTATAGCGGTTCACTCCCAGCGAGGCAGCCGTCCCGGGCATCAGCTGGGTCAGGCCGAAGGCGTTCTTGGGCGACAGCGCATCGGTGCGATAGCGGCTTTCGCGAATGATCATCGCATCGAACAACCCGACCGGAATGCCGTATTCGCACGCGATCCCGCTCATCAGCTGATAATAGCTGGCGCGCCTGCTCTCAGCGTCCGCCCTCAAGAATCCTGTCGGCCGATAGGGAAGGACGCCGCAGCCTGGCTCGAAGCGATTGGCCGCGAAATCGAAGCTCGCGCCGCCGCGCATCCACGCAGGAACGGGGATGGCAGGCGCCGGCGGCAACCATTCGGCGGAGGCGGCCGAGCCTTCACTCCCGGCGCTTCCGCTTGCTGCCTGCTCGAGCGCAACGCCGCTGTTCGTGAAGCTGTTCGCCATCTGGAATTCCACCCACCGGCGGCTGAGGTCATGCACCCGAAAGTCCGGCGGACGGGCACCGGTCGACACCGGGTTGGGCACGCTCGGGGGTTCGGCGGCTGCATCCGGCCGGCTCTCCGGCCCGGGCGCGGTCATCGTGATGAGCTGCACTCTGCGCGCGGGCTTGGCCTCTTTCCCCTGGGCTGCCGCGCCCCCCGACACGACCAGCGCCACAATGCCGAAACCGATCCCCAACGCCCTCATTGCACCCTCCCTGCTACCGAAACAGGCCAAGGGAAGATCAGCGGCCGCCGGGTTGTCAATCCGCGTGCCCGAGCAGTGTCAGCCTCAAAAATCAAGATCAGGAGGCGCCGATGTGGCTGATCCCGCGCAATACGGACGGGACCCGCGCAGGGAGAATTGCGCTTCCCGCGCCCGTCCGAGAGGCTCTCGTCCGCTGGTATGTCGGACAGGGTTCGCGCGCCGACGAGGAAGCGGGGATCATGCTTGTCCAGCAGGCGCGCATCGGCGAGAGGTGGATCGCCTGCGACTGTTTGTCGGCCGACGCTCCGCCCCCGATCCTGACGCCGGCGTTCCTGTCGGAAGCAGAAACCTACTATCTGCGCCGTCTCACCAGCGTTAACCGTCCCGAACACAGGGCGGACTGCCCGTTCTTCCGCGATCAGGCCACCAACCGGCTGAGCGAAGTGCGAACGCAGGAGAGCCCGGCCGATCCGCCGACCGGCTATTTCGAGGTGCTGCGCCCGGCGCCCGAGAAGCTGGCGCAGCGTCCCGAAGAGGAAAGCAGCGACGACAGAACGCGCCAGGCCTCGGTGCCAAGGCTCGCCCGATTGCTCTGGCGTCTTATCAACCTCTCCGGTCTCAATCGTACGCTCTGCCTCTCCGACGAGAACCCGGAACATTCGATCAGCGACGAGTTCAAGACGCTGGCCATCGCGGCGCAGCGCGTCGAAATCGCACCGGGCATCGAGCTCGGCCGTGCCCTCTGGACGCATGCACAGGCGCTCCACAGCAAGCGCATCTATGCCCGCTTGCGCGAGCTCTCCCGAGTCTGGCCGCCCGGGCATGCGCCCCAGGGCTTCCTCGCGCTCTTCACGCAGAAGTTCGAAGGTTCGACGATCCATGTCGCCGGGAGCGATCCTGTCGTGCTGGCGAACCGCGTCCAGTCCCCCTCGATCCGCGGGAACACGATCAAGGGCCCCTATCTGACGATCGTCGTGGCGGGCCAATATCCCGAAGCGCATGGCTATGCGCCGCTTCGCGGCTATGCCCAGCCGATCTACTCGGGAAAGCGCTTCATCCCTGTCGATTCCGAGTTCGAGCGCGCGGTGCTGCGTGACCTGCTGCGGCTGCGCTGGTCCTTCGATCGCGCAGGGCTCGACCTTCTCCTCGAAAAGCCCGTGTTCGACACGCTCACGCCAATCGGATCATGCCGCCCGGATTTTCTGTTGGAAGCGCGCTCGCGCAGCACCGGCGAAACGCGGGAGATCATCGTCGAGGCAATGGGATCCACCGATGAAACCTATCTCGCCGCGAAAGCCGTGACCCACCCCCGCATGCAGCAGATCGCCCCGGTTCTGTGCGTCTCTCCGGACGACGTGGAAGAGGCGCGGATCGCGCCGCTCGTGCGGAAGGCGTTCGGCTTGTGACCGGCCCCTCTCGTTCCGTTTCGAGAGAGCGGCCTCGGACCGATGGCGCCTGCCGCTTTCTCATCGCCCGTTCATGGCATTCTGTCTGGAGGATAACGCTGTGCAGGACCGGTCCGCCGATTATGCGGCGCTCGCCGCTCACCTCAATCCCGACGATCCTGGCGACGGCGCCCGCCAGATCGATGCCACCATCATCGCCTATCAGCGTGCCCGATGCCGGCCCGGCAACCACGGACAGCTCGTGCGGCACCTCGGCATGCTGCTCATGCTGATCGCTGAAACGATCGCCGTGTTTCATGGGATGCTATGGCTCGAGCCGACCGCGCTCGCGCCCTATTTGGGCTTCATCCTAGAGGTTCCGCTTTGGACCGCGGCTCCTGTTGCGGCCATAGCCATCTGGCTCGCCTTTTTCCTGTCCTACCGCATCGAAGAGAAATCTGGTCAGGAGCTGCCGGAGCCGCCCGCCGCGATCCGCGACTGGCTCGAGGCGCACGACCATCGCCACGGAATTGCCTGGTGGCACGAGACGAGATGGCCTTGGCCCAAGCTGCGCGCCCACCGGCGCGAAATATTCGGCTATGTGATCTGGCGCAGAACGCCTCTGCCCTTGCGAGCTGCACCTTGAGGGTTGGCGGGCGTCGGCAGCTTAGGGAAGGGGCGCGGAGAGTGGCGCAAAGCTATCACCCTCGGTGGGCACGAATTCCGCAAACGTGCTCGCCTTCTGGGAATGTGGTCCGAAAAGCATCCGAAATCCCCGGCCCTAACATCCTGACGAAGCCTGACAGCGGACATAGCCAGACTGACGCGGACACATCGAACTCGCCGTCGCGGTCGACGCTAGAATTGGTCGGCGCAGCCCAGATAAGGTAGCTTAGCGCAAGGTATGCCTGGTGCTACGGAGGTCGCGCTATGGTGGCGCCAACATCAATCATACTCGATGACGCCCTTAAGGGGCGCGTCCAGCACCTGGCCGAAGTGCGTCGACGCAGCTCGCATTGGATCATGCGCGAAGCCATCGCACAGTATGTCGAACGTGAGGAAAAGCGCGAGGCATTCCGCCAGGACGCCATACGGGTGTGGGACGAATATCAGCAGACGGGCCTGCATCTGACGCTTGAGGAAGCCGATGCCTGGTTGGCGAAGCTCGAAGCCGGCGAGGACGCCTCTCAATGTCAGGGTGCGATGCAGCAACCGGATTCACCTCTAGCAATTTCACCCAAAGTGTATTACACTGAAATACAGATTTCAGATGCAGGAGTTTATCATGGCGGCAAGCCGTATGGTGCAGGCTCGCGTTCCTGGCGACATTCAGGATGCGGCCAGTCAGGTTATTCGGGCTTCGGGCCTGACGGTCAGCGACGTGGTGCGCGTGTTGATGACCCGGATCGCGCAGGACAAGGAGATTCCGGCGGCGCTGTTCCAGCCCAACGCGGAAACGCTGGCCGCCTTCGCCGAGGTCGAGCGCGGCGGCCTCGAGCGGTTTGCGTCCGTGGATGCGCTGTTCGCCGATCTTCATGCGGACGATTGAGCGCACCACGGCGTTTCGCCGGGACTTCAAGCGCGAGGCGAAAGGGCCGCGCCGCAATGTGCTGGATACCGATTTGCGGCGGATTATCGAGGCGCTGGCTACGGATGCGCCGCTGGAAGCGCGGCACCGGGATCATGCCTTGACCGGCAACTGGAAGGACTATCGGGACTGCCATGTAAAGCCCGACCTGGTGTTGATCTACCGGCTCATTGACGATGACCGGCTGATCCTCGCCCGTCTCGGCTCCCATTCGCAGCTCGATCTGTAGGCAGATGGCTTGCCGCCGATATGGAGGCCCTATGACCGATGAACTACCCGACAATCCGCCGATGGACGAAGCGTTCATGGCTGGCATGAGGCCATCCCGGCGTGGGCGCAGCGCCGAGCTGCTGACTATCGCCGACCGCGCCGCGGCGCATGTGAAGCGTCCCTATGTTGACCATGCCGAATTGCTCTACGACGAAAACGGGTTACCGAAATGATCCCCGGCACTTCGGCCACGACACCCCCGCAGCGCCGCCCAGTCATTCTGCACGTCAGCTTCGATGAGGCCGGCGCGGCGATCGGCCGCTTGCTCGCCATCGCCATGCCGCCGACGCGCGCGGCCGAGACCGGCGCATCATGGAAGGTCGCGGATTTTCTCCTGGCCTGGTGGAACGGCGACGAGTGCGGGCATTTCCCGATCATCCACTTGTGCAACGTCGATGCCGTTATTGCCGAGGATATGCTTACGATCATGGCCTATCTGGCGCAGGAGTCGACGACCTACGCCGATGCCTGGGGCTACCGCGACGCGATGGGCGACCTTTGGGTGCGCTATCGTGGCGACCCGGCCGAGGCCGTTTAAACGTGCCGGAGATCCACCGCCATCAATGGGAGGCGATATGACCGACGACGAGCTTCTGGACGACAACGCGGCCGAGCGCGCCCAAGCGGCGGCGCTGCGCGACCAGGCCCGCGCCGGGGGCTTGCGCTTCGAGGCGTATCTTACCAAAGATCAGGCCGACTGGCTGTTGGAGCAGATCGAACGGGGCAGGTTTGCCGATCCTTCCGAGGCGGTGTTCCTGACCGTCCAGAACTTCATCGAAATGGAGCCGCACGGCGATCTACGCGACGAGTTGCTGCGGCGTCGTATTCAGGCCGCGATAGATGATCCGCGGCCGGGGATTCCGCACGAAGAAGTCTGCGCCAAAATAGAGCAATGGATCGCCAAGCCGCGTCCCGAACCGGCGCGGTGGCAGAGGGCGGCGCAATGACCGCGCCCTCCCCTGCCCGGTTCAGCGCCGAGGACCGCGCCGTGCTGCTGGCCGTGAAAGGCGTCGGCCCCACGGTTCTTGAGCGCCTGGAAACGCTTGGCATCGCCAGCATGGAAGCCCTGGCGTGCCAGGGCGCGGACGAGGTGTGCCGGCGCATCGCGGCGATGCTGGGCGCAAGCTGCTGGTCGAACAGTCCGATGGCGCGCGGCGCGATCGAGCGGGCGATCGACGCGGCCCGCCAGGAGCGCGCGCGATGAATCAGCTCGCCCCCCTGGCCTCGCCTGCATCGTCGCTGCGCTGGCGCTGCCGGCGTTGATCGCGGCGGCCGACGAGCGCGCGCAGCTTCGATTCCTTGAGTTCTTCGCCGTTGCGATCCGCAATCCCCACACGCGCCGCGCCTATATGCGCGCGGCGGGCGAGTTCCTGGCCTGGTGTGAGGCGCGCGGTGTCGCCTCGCTCGCCCAGGTGCAGCCGCTCCACTTCGCGGACTGGATCGAGGCGCTAGGCGGCGAGCTGGCCCCGCCCAGCGTCAAGCAGCAGCTCGCCGGCGTGCGCCGCCTGTTCGACTGGCTGGTGACAGGCCAGGCCGTGCCGGTGAACCCCGCCGCGTCGGTGCGCGGGCCGGCGCACAGCGCGCGGCGCGGCAAGACGCCCGTTCTCGCCCCCGACGAGGCGCGCCAGATACTCGACACCATAGACGTTGCCACCCATGCCGGCTTGCGCGACCGCGCGCTTATCGGCCTCATGGTCTATAGCTTCGCGCGGATCGGCGCGGCCGTCGCCATGACCGTTGACGATGCTTTCGTCCAGAACCGCCGCCTATGGGTCCGCCTGCACGAAAAGGGCGGCAAGCGGCACGAAATGCCGTGCCACCACAACCTTGAGGAATATCTGCTCGCCTATATCGACGGCTGCGGCTTGCGCGAGCGCGCCAGGGGGCCGCTGTTCCGCACGATCGCGCGCGGCACTAAGCGCCTAAGCGATGCCCCCCTCGCCCAAGCCAATGCTTTCTTGATGGTGCGCCGCCGCGCGACCGCGGCGGGCATCGGCACCGCGATCGGCAACCACTCGTTCCGCGCGACCGGCATCACGACCTATTTGAAGAACGGCGGCACCTTGGAGACGGCCGCGACTATGGCGAACCACAGCTCCACCCGCACGACGCAGCTCTACCACCGGCGATCCGATGACGTGACGCTGGACGAAGTGGAGCGGGTGTTGATTTGAGCCGGCAGGATCAGGCGTGGCGGCTGATATTCGCGCCGTGGTCGCCTTGCATCATCTGCATGGCGCTCTGTAGCATCGCCAGGGTCATGGCGTCGTTTCGGGATTGGGCGCCTGCAATGCCGTCCCGCGCGAGCTGCACGAAGTTGACCCGTTCCCAATCATCGAGCGCGATCGGTGCGCCCTGCCCTGTCCCAACGGGTATCTTCACCGTCATTCCGAGAAACGCCGAGCTGTCATCCAGCGACATTTCGCCTCTTTTGATCTTGCCGTTCATCCAGTCGAACAGCTCCTGGCGCGTCATGCTGGTGAAATCAGGCGGCGCGGCGCTGCCTGGCCCGGTTTGAGCGGTGCTTGCCGGCGCGGTGGAGAGAGCCGCCGAGAATGAGGACGAGCTGGTGCGATCGGCCGATGATGGACGCTGACTCGCGGCCAGATAGTTGTTCGCTGTTTCAATTCGCACGAGAACGCCCTTTCCGCCAAGCCAATCGCGGACGATTGCAGGACATGGTTAATTTCAGGTGAAACGGCGTGGGATTTGAGCCGGCGAGAGACCGGACCTTAAGTATCGCCCCGCGCGGTCGCATTGTTCACGGGTAGACTATTTTCGCCGGGGGCCTTGAAGTGACGACGATCGGTGCAGCTACCAGCGCGATGCCCTATATAAAATCGCGCCGCCCAGATTGAATTATCGGTCAAGGCATCAAATGGACGCTTCACCGCTGAGGAAGTTACCGCAAGGCTTGAGGCGCGCGACGTCAGACAGCTTCGCCACGCGCAGAGCTATGAAAACCTCCTTGATGGCAAGGGGACGTATTTCGGCCACTCCGTTGGCAATAAGACCGTTTGGAAGCCGGAACTGGCGGCGCAGCAGATCAACGCTGCCCGCGCCGCTCGCGTAAAGCCTTATCTGCACATGTCCGGCCCCGTCAGCATCGAGGCGCTGAACGTCGATTCCGCCGTCAGAGCGCAGGGGATGATGAGGCAGCGCGCGGGGATCCAGATGTTCGGCCTAGAGCAAACGGTACGTCTGCCGTGTACCACGACCGGTTGTCGATCTATGGCATTACTCATGCCGCAAAATCACCACCGCGCCTCGAGCGCGATCCCCAGCACGCGCGGGTTTCCAAGGACCGCACGCGGTAGCCCGTCGAGGCGATAGTGATAATATCGATCGTCGAAAAGGTTGCTGGCAAAAGCGGACATCGTCCAGTGCCCTGTCTCATAGGCGACCCGCGCGTTCACCAGCGTGCGTCCGCTGGCCCGCGATGCGCTTTGTGGTAGGCGAACCTCGGTAAAAACCGCTGAACGATGGCTGGCGTTCAAGTTAATGGCCACTCGATCGACGGGACGAATGTTGACGCCGCCGGCGAGCGTCCAGCGCGGAGCATGAGCGAATTCAAGGCCGTCATAGTCCGTCACGCTGCCGACCGTCGTGGCAAATTCATCGAACCTCGTGCGCGAGTAGCCCACCGAGGCGTACCAGTCGAAAGCGCCGCTGGGGCTGTGCGTCGCCTCGATCTCGAACCCATAGAGATGGGACGAGCCGGCATTGACGATATGCGTGTCGTATATGCTCATGCCGAAGTTCGCTGAAACCTGCTGATCCTTCCAGTCGACATAGAAGGCGTTGGCATTCAATGTCAGCCGCCCATCGAGCCACGCGGAACGCAGCGACAGCTCGTAGTTCCAGGTGAATTCAGGATCGTAGGAAAAGGTCGCCGAACGCGCGATATTGCCGCTCGAGCCGCCTGACCGATAGCCTCGTTGGACCGTGAAACCAGTCTTGAGGTTCGGCGTCCAGGCCATTTGGATCCCCGCCTTCGGCAAGAACGCATCGAAGGTCCGATCGGTAGCGGCGGCCGAACCGCTCGCTTGGGCTACGATGCCGGCAACGCCCTGGTTGATTGCAACCACCGCGCGGTACAGCGGCGACCCGGTGGAGCCGAAAGCCCTCGGATCAGGATAGGCCCCCGCGAACCGCGCGGTCTGATCGATGCCCAAGCTGTTCGTTTCGTGGTCGTAGCGAAACCCCACGGTGAACATGAGCCTCTCGGTCAGCCTGAATTGAACATCGCCGAACAGGGCATAAGATCGCACGTGACCAGAGGCATCCGCTGAGAAATCGACCGGAATCGCTGCCAGCGCCCGGCTGTAGAGTCCGGCAACCAACTGCGCAGTCGGCGCGTCGATGCCACTGCTTCGCAGCAATGCGCTTATCGTGTCGACCGGCGTCGGAACGCTGTCATCGCTCGCCGTCGCGCTTCGGTTCCTTCGATCGTAGAAGAATGCCCCCATCAATCCGCTGAGGCGATCCCCCTCATAGTTCAGCCGGAGTTCCTGGGAGAACGTCCGATAGCGATTCTGCTGGTCGTAGGCGCCCCCATCGGCGGCCGTCATGTCGTTGTCGGAGCGATTGAACTCGCTAATCTCATTGAAGGCCGTGATCGCCGTCAGGGAGAGACCTGCGCCCAAATCGAAGCGCAGATCCGCGGTCGCGATATCGGTGCTCGCCTCACTGTCGTTAGGACTGTCGGAGAAGTTCCACCGACGGTCGAAAAAGTCGGGCACAGACGTATCGGTGAAGCTGAACGAATAGCCGCTGTAGCGGTCATAGCGCGTGTAGCCGAACCGCGCCTCGAAGCCCGGAACGGCCGTCGGCGTCCACAAGAGCTTTGCTCGGACCTGGGTCGTATCAAGAGGATTCTCGTGCGCGCGCCGTGTCGGATTCCAGGTAAATCCGTCGGCGTCTCGCTTTTCCACGCTGACGCGGAATGCGAGCTCTCCGGATACGATCGGACCGCCCAGCGCGGCGGCGAACTGCGTCTCATCGGCGTCCGTTATCATGGCGCGAGCGCGCAGCTCCCATTCCATTGTCGGTTCGGCTGTCCGCATGATGACCGCCCCGGCCAGGGCGTTCAGCCCTAGCAAGGTCGACTGTGGGCCTCGCATAATCTCGACCTGGCGGACGTCCCACATATCCGCCGGCGACGCATGAACCATGGCGGCCGGCACGGCAGCTCCATCGACAAATATCGTGGCGAGAGCTGCCCCCTCGCCGCCCATGATCCCGCGGTCGGCGATGCCTCGGATAGTGAACCCGCCGGCGCTGAACGTCTCCGTCACATTCGCCGTGCGCGCGTACACCTCCTGGAGTGATAACAGATTCTCCTCCTCGATGCGCCGAGCGGTGGTCACGGCCACGCTGCTGGGCGTGTCCTGCAGGGATCTCCGTGCTTTCTCCCCTGTCACGATGATTTCGGAGTAGGTGCCGACATGGCGCTCCTGCGCACGCGCAAAGCCACTCCAAGACAGAGCGGCCAGACCCACCACTCCCCACAACAAACAACGCACCACGATGGCCCCCCAAAGCAAATCCTTCGCCAGTAGATAAAGGCGTCGCCCGCTTGCAACAGGATTGATGAAAGGTTCGGCGATTGCCCGCGCGACCTGTGTTTCAGCCCGTGCAATCCGTGACTTTTTGCGGTGACGGCGAGACCAGACCCGCTTTGGGGAGCGTAGCTGGAGAGGCTACAGCAAATCTTGTTCGCAACTTGACTATCGTCAATGATGCGAACCGGGACGGTCGCATTGCCCGAGAATTCGAAGGGGGGAATCTTGAATAGTCGACCCATAGCCTTTGCGGCGGGAAGAAATAGCCGATGAATGGCCGACAAAAGGTCTTTCCGCCTGTGCATCGGGGGAGCCGCTTGTCAGGCCTCACCGCCGATGGCGCGTTCTCGGTCTCTTGCGCACCCGCACGAGCCATCATGGCTTTGCTCACATGCCAAGGGGTGGCGATCAGGAGCAAAATCGGATTACGTCGCCGCCATGTCTTGTCGAACGCATCCTTCCGGACGGGCCTGCCCGAAGCCGTCAGCGGGACCGCGCAGCCTCGCGCCACCCCTATGATCGCTCCTCGGCGAGAACGAAGACGGTGATGTCGATGACGATGCACGAAGATGACGACCTGGCACGCTGGCTGCGCCTGACCGAAAAGCAGCGCGCCTGTCTCGACCTGCTCATCGAGCGTAAGACCTCGAAAGAGATCGCTCGGATCCTCGGAATTTCCAAGCCGACCGTGGACCAGCGCATCACCGCTGCCCGGATCATCCTCGGCGCGGCCAATCGCGACGAGGCAGCTCTCATCTACGCGCGTCTCAAACAGCTATATGACCGGATCACATATGACTCGGTGCAGGTTCCCTCGCCGCCGACGCTGGTGCCATCCGACTTTCCGGACGGCGATCCCGAACCGGTCCTGAAGCTGAGCGACAGTGCGGCGCCCACCTTCGGCGCCGGCCAGGGATCGAGGGACTTCTTCCTGCCGTTCCGGGACGGATGGAGACACGATCACAGCATTCAGGCGCGCGTCATGATCATGGTGGGAATTCTCGTCGCCTTGGTCATCGTCGTTTTCCTGGGGCTCGGCATCGCGGAAGCGCTGACGCGGCTCGTCTCCAACTGAACCTGTTCAACTTGACCCACGGTTCGCCGGCGCGCGGGTGCGCGCCCGGCAAAGGAGAACTTATGCCTCAATCCATACCTCTGATGGCCGCCCGCCTGCAGCGCGACGTGCCGACTGCTGAATCCAAGGTCGACGACGCCATCATCGCCCTGTCGTCGCTGATGACGAGCATGGTGACCGCGCGGCGCGAAAGCGGTGCGCCCGCGAAGACCGGCCAGGCGACCATCCTGCGCCTCGCCAAGGCGCAGATGTCGCTTGTCGATGTGAGCAGCGACGTCCTGCGGATCCATGGCGACCTGCTCGAAATCGGCAAGGAAATGGGCAGTTACGATCTGCGCGATTGCCCCTCCGGCTCGGCGGAAACGACCCCGCATCTCGCGGCCGTAGCCTGACGGCGATTGACCGGGAGCGACTGGCATGAAAAGCGGGAACGATGCGCATAGCAATCTTCATCGCCCTTCTGTTGGTGGCTCTCGGCTACGCCGCCTGGCGGGGCGGTGCTCCGGAGCGGGTCATGGTGGGGATTGCCATCCTGATGGTCCTGCTCGATCGCCTGCTGGTCTCGACAGGTCAGGTGGAATATCATTCGGTCGACCTGGGTTACCTGGTGATCGACCTGATTGGTTCGGCGGCGACCATCGCCTTGGCGCTTCTGGCGCATCGCTTCTGGCCCATGATCGTTGCCGTCCTCCATGTCCTGCCGCTGCTGGCGCACATCAGCCGGGCGCTCGACGTCTCGATGAACCCGATTGCCTATCTCACGATGCAGGTCGCTTCGTCCTGGCTGCTCCCGCCCCTTCTCATCCTCGCAACCTGGCGGCACCAGCAGCGCTTGCGGCGCAGCGGCAGCGATCCGTCCTGGCACGTTTTCTGGCGTCCATCGAGCCGAATGACGGTGAGCGGCTAGCCGCCGCGCTGCTGCAGGAATTCCGCAGCATCGGACGGATCCTGGCCCAAACGCCAGAAGCGCTCGAGCGGGTTCTGGGTCACCACCCTTCGATCGCGGATATCCTGCTCGGCGCCCGGGACATGTTCCTTGAGGGTCTGCAGGCCGACCTGACAACGCAGCCGGTCGACCCTGCCTGCCCCAAGCTCGGCCAATATCTCATGGCCTCGATGGGATCGCTGCCGGACGAGGTGCTGCGCATCCTTTTCCTGGACGCTTCCTACCGCCTGATCGCGGACGAGCAATTGCACCATGGGTCCGTCCGGCAGCTCGAGCTTTATCCCAGAACGATCTTTCGGCGCGCGATCGAGCACGGCGCCACCGGACTCATTCTCGTCCACAATCACCCGAGCGGCGACGCGACCCCGAGCGAAAACGACATCGTCGCGACGCGCAGGCTTTCCGACCTTGGTCGATCGCTCGATATCGAGATCGTCGATCATATTGTCGTCACGGCGACCCACGCCCAGCGCGTCGCAGCGAGCGGGCGCATAGGATCTGATCGTGCGCCCGCCTGCGCCCATGTTCTGCGCGACAATCCCGGGTCGGGAGGCGGCGGACAACAGCAAAGTGCGTCAACCGCGCTCGCAAATGCGCGCCGAGCCTATAAGCGCCGCCAGTTCCGCCGAGAGCTGATCGGGTCGCCAAAGCTCTTCGGCGAACCGGCCTGGGACATGCTGATCGACCTCTTCATTCACGAAAGCGAGGGCAAGAAGGTGGCAACGAGCGCCCTTTGCCTCGCTTCGACCGCGCCTCCCAGCACTGCGCTGCGGCTGGTCAACAAGCTTTGCGAGGCAAAGCTGCTCGTGAAGATAGACGATCCCGACGATGGCAGGCGCCAGTTTGTCGAACTGACGCCCGACACGGCCGCGCGTCTCGAAAACTATTTTGGCGCGGATGAGGGAGGGATGCAGGAGGGTTGAGGCGCCGTCTGGAAATGGATTGGACGGGCGCAGCGTTGGGGGGAGGAGAATCCCGGAGAGGTTCACGATCGCATTGCCGCCGGCTCGCGACGTTAAATTGCTGTTAACCATCCTGTCCTATTTCGAGGCAAGGGGGCCAGCGGCAGGTCGCGGTGTGGGGGTAACGCGACCTGCCAATCAGGCAATGACATCAGGGACTGATCATTCGAAGCGCCGGGCGCACTTCGGGCCTACCGCACCGGGCTGAATCATCTCGCGCGGCGCACCGATCGCCAAACCAGGTCCGGGCGAGCGGTCGGCAGGCAAATGGCGAATGGCGCTACGAACCAGCATTAGCCGGCGGACAGGATAAAGCGCCGCTTCAAAGCGACCTGGCCTCGGTTGCAATCGATTATTGGACTGTTCGCCGTATCATTTTCACCGATGGACGCGCTTAATTCGAGCAGATAACGGCTCTGTTGCAAAGATTGGCGGCAGTCAGAGGTAGGCTGTCGCTCTGCGCCGATCAGGCGGCTGCTGCGAAATGGTGGTTGAGCATGCCCATGG
>NZ_FUYP01000007.1 GCF_900168005.1 Sphingopyxis flava | reverse complement strand
CTTATCCCCGACCTGCTCAGGCTGATCGATCAGTTCGCCGCCAGCCCCCTCAAGTCCCTCGCCGATACCCTGACCAGCTGGCTCGAGCCCGTCGCGCGCATGTGGCGCTTTTCCAGGAACAATGGAATCACCGAGGGCTTTCACACAAAGATGGAGATGATCTCGCGCCGCGCGTTCGGCTTCCGCAACTTTCACAACTACCGCTTGCGCGTGCTCGCTCTTTGCGGTTGGAATGGCGTCATCAATCGGGTCTGATCCACCCTCATCCCCCGTTCACGGGGAAGAGCCCAATGTTTTGGAACGTTCTGATGAGAACAAATGGTGCCCAGAAGAGGACTCGAACCTCCACGACCTTGCGATCGCCAGCACCTGAAGCTGGTGCGTCTACCAATTCCGCCATCTGGGCACGGGGTAGGAGCGGGCGCTTAGCGGCGTGGCCTGTCGCTTGTCAACCGCACGGAGGTGTGATGCAGGATATTTTCTTTCAGGGCGACCATTTCGCACCGGCATGGCGGGCGCCGCCCCTTGCCCCGCACGGCGCTTCGCGGCATGGGGAGGCCGCGCGGCGCGCAGCGCCGGAACAGAATCACGGATGGATGATATGCGGAACCTCGACGGGCAATTGATCACGGTGCTGGGCGGCGGCGGCTTCATCGGCCGCTACGTCGTGCAAAGGCTGCTCTCCCGCGGGGCCCGCGTTCGCATCGCGCAGCGCGCACCCCGATCCGCAACATATCTCAAGCCGCTCGGCGGACTAGGCCAGACGCAGTTCGTTGCATGCGATGTCCGCGACACGACGAGCGCCGCGCGCGCGGTTGCGGGAAGCGACGCCGTGATCAACCTCGCGGGGAGCTTCGACGACATGCGGGCCGTGCAGGCCGCTGGCGCGGGCAACGTCGCAGCAGCGGTTCAGTCGGCCGGCGCCCGCACGCTCGTTCACCTCTCAGCCATTGGCGCGGATCCCGATAGCCCGTCGGTCTATGGGCGGAGTAAGGCCGAGGGCGAGGCCGCTGTACGCGGGGCCTTCCCCGGCACCGTCATTCTTCGTCCCTCGGTCGTCTTCGGCCGCGAGGATCAGTTCATCAATCGCTTTGCCGCGATGATCCGCCTGTCGCCGGTCATCCCCGTGATTGCGCCCGCTGCAAAGTTTCAACCTGTCTATGTCGGCGACGTCGCGGACGCGGTTGTCTCGGCGCTCGACGCCTCAGTCTCGGGCCGCATTTTCGAGCTCGGCGGGCCGCAGATACTCTCGATGGCGGCGCTCATGCACTGGATCGCCGAAGCGACCGGGCGCAAGCGCCTGTTCGTCGAGCTGCCCGACGCGATCGCCTCTGCGCTTGCAAGCGGGTTTGGCTGGTTGCCCGGCGCGCCGATCACGAAAGATCAATGGCTGATGCTGCAATCGGACAATGTCGTGGCGCCCGGGGCTGAAGGCTTTTCCGCGTTAGGGATCGCGCCGGCATCGCTTGATTCCGTCGCCGAAGGCTGGCTCGTCCAATATCGCCGTCATGGGCGCTTCGCGGGAATTGCGGCGCAGTGAGGCGAAGCGGCGTTTTGCCGTCATCCCAAAGCTTGGCAAAAGCGAAGGCTGCGGCCTAAGAACGTTCAAGGACAGGGCGTCCGGCACATGTCGGGCGCCCTTTCGCATAGTCTCCCCATCAGGACATTCGCGCATGCCCCTGCCCTGCCCCGTCCGCTCCCCCGCCGCCAAAGGAAGCTTTCATTGATCTGGCTGACCGCAATCATCCTCGGCATCGTCGAGGGGCTCACCGAATTCCTGCCCGTCTCCTCAACGGGGCATCTGATCCTCGCTACCGAACTGCTCGGCTATGATGCCTCCAAATGGGCGGTGTTCAACATCGCCATACAGCCTGGTGCGATCCTCGCGATCGTCGTTCTCTATCGCCACCTTTTCTGGGACATGTTCGTGGGCTTCTTCCGGCGCGATCCGGTCGCGATCGCCTTTGTTCGCAACCTGCTCCTCGCCTTCTTCCCCGCCGTGGTCCTCGGGCTCGCCTTCGGCGACCAGATCGAGCTATTGCTCGAAAATGCGGTTGTCGTCGCCTGGGCGCTGGTCATCGGCGGCTTTGCCATTCTCCTCGTCGAACGCTTTGCCAAGCCGCGCGAAAGCGGCGGAGTCGCCGCTCTGACGACGCGCCAGTCGATTCTCGTGGGTCTCGTCCAGTGCCTCGCGATGATCCCCGGCGTCAGCCGCTCGGGCGCGACGATCATGGGCGCGATGTCGCTCGGCGTCGACCGCAAGACCGCCGCCGAGTTCAGCTTCTTCCTCGCATTGCCGACGCTAAGCGGTGCGACCGTGCTGCAGCTCTTCAAGCACCGCGACGCGATTACAAGCGGCGATCTTGGCCTCATCGGCGTGGGGGCGCTCGTGTCCTTCATCGTCGCTTGGGCAGTGATCAAGGCGTTTCTGGCCGTGGTGACACGCTACGGCTTCGCGCCCTTTGCCTGGTACCGGATCATCATTGGCGGTGCCGCGCTTATATGGCTGGCGCTGAGATAGGTCCGAAACGATACTAAATCGCGAAAGAATATTTCGTACGCCTCGGGAGAGACTAAATTTCGATATTTTAAGGTCAGCTATTATGACCTATATCTCATTTCTCCCGTGACAGACCCCGGCTGAGCATGCATCCGGCTCCCAACGAAGGGAATATGCATGGCAGCCGAACGCATGCTCCAGTTTGTGGGGCGCGAACAATCCTACCCCGACAAGCGCTCGCCCGAAGAGCGCGCGCGCGATTTCAAGGAAATTGCCGAACGCTACGCGGCGCCGGACGCCGACGCACAGGCCGCGCGCTGTTCGCAGTGCGGCGTCCCCTATTGCTCGGTTCACTGCCCGCTGCACAACCATATCCCGGACTGGCTGCGCCTCACCGCGGAGGGGCGACTGCGCGAAGCCTATGAGCTTTCCAACGCGACCTCGACGATGCCCGAGATCTGCGGCCGCATATGTCCGCAGGATCGCCTCTGCGAAGGGAACTGCGTGATCGAATTTTCGGGCCACGGTGCAGTGACGATCGGCAGCGTCGAGAAATATATCACCGATACGGCCTGGGCCGAAGGCTGGGTCGAGCCGATCTACCCCGGTCCTGCGACAGGACAATCGATCGGAATCATTGGTGCGGGTCCCGCGGGGCTTACGGCAGCCGAATATCTGCGTGTCGAAGGGCATGAGGTGCATGTTTACGACCGCCACGACCGGGCTGGCGGGCTCCTCACCTACGGCATCCCGGGCTTCAAGCTCGAAAAGGACGTGGTGATGCGCCGCGTCGAGCGGCTCGCAGCGAGCGGGATTCATTTCCACCTCGGCTTCGAGGTCGGCCGCGATGCGACGCTCGATGCGCTCCGCGCGAAGCACGACGCGATCCTGATCGCAACCGGCGTCTACAAGGCGCGCGAGATCAATGTGCCCGGCAATGAAGCCGCGGGCGTCATCGCCGCGCTCGACTATCTCATCGCTTCCAATCGCAAGGGCTTTGGCGATGCCGTCCCAGAATTCGAGGACGGCCGCCTCAACGCCGCGGGCAAGCATGTCGTCGTGATTGGCGGCGGCGACACCGCCATGGACTGCGTGCGCACCGCGGTGCGCCAGGGCGCAAGATCGGTCAAGTGCCTCTATCGCCGCGACCGCGACAATATGCCGGGCTCGCAGCGCGAGGTTGCCAATGCCGAAGAGGAAGGCGTCGAGTTCGTCTGGCTCTCTGCTCCCGAGCGCTTCACCGCCGACAGCTCGGTCAAGGAAGTGGCGGTCAAGGGCATGCGCCTCGGCGCTCCGGATGCGAGCGGCCGCCGCAGCCCTGAACCCGACCCCGGCCGCGCATTCGACCTTCCCGCCGACATGGTGATCAAGGCCTTGGGCTTTGATCCTGAGGAACTGCCGCAGCTCTTCGGTTCGCCCGATCTCAGCGTCACGCGCTGGGGCACGCTGCGCGTCGATCACCAGACGATGATGACCAGCCTTCCGGGGGTCTTTGCCGCAGGCGACATCGTGCGCGGCGCGAGCCTCGTCGTCTGGGGCATTCGCGACGGGCGCGACGTCAGCGAGGCGATGTCGAAATGGTTGAAGGCGAAAGCCAAAAGCGAGAGGAAGGCTGCCTGACCAACAGGGGGAAGGAAACACCTATGTCGACCTGGAAATCCATCTTGCTTGCCGGCACGATTCTCGTCGCGCCCGTTTCCGCCGCGGCGCAGGAAGCGCCCGCGGCCGAAGCACTTGCCGATGAGGCGGTCTGGGAGGCGGGCGCCGGGAGCGAAGCATCGCTCGCCGATTCCAAGGCGAAGATGCAGCAGGAAATGGACGCGGCGATCGCGATCATCGAGAAGATGTTCGACACGAGCGACCTCCCGCCGATCGACCCGGCGCGGCTGACGCTCGCCGAGGGCACGACCGCCGCGCTGATCCCGAACGGCAGTCTCGAAAAGATGATGGACAATCTTTACGGGAAAATGCTGCGCACCTTGCTCGCGGAAACCGGCAGCAACTCCGACCTGATGCTCTCGATCAAGACAGGGATCGACAGCGAAAAGATCGCAGCGCTCGACGAGGCTACCAAAAATGCCGCCGCCGACATCTTCGACCCGCACCGCAAGGAGCGCGAGGAGCAGGCCATCAAGGTCGTCCAGCCGCTCGTCAGCGAGGCACTTGCCGATATCGAGGCGCCGATGCGCGCAGGGCTCGCCAAGGCCTATGCCCGCAAATTCTCGGCCGACCAGCTCAGCGAACTCAACAGCTTCTTCGCCACCCCGACGGGCAAATCCTATTCGGGTGAAGCGCTCGCGCTTCAGGCCGATCCGGAAGTCATGCTTGCGGTGGTGAAGGCGATCCCGCCCATGGTCACCAAATTCCTCGACCGTGCGCCGGCCATCGAGGGGCAGTTCAAGGATCTGCCCAAGGAAAAGGGTCTCGCCGACCTCAGCGACGCCGAGATGAAGAAGCTTGCAAAGCTCATGAAGGTCAATGTCCAGACGCTCAAGGACAACCGCGACTTGATGAGCGGCGAGATGGAAACCGCGGACGCGATGATTGGCGAGGCTGGCGACGAGGCGGCGTGGGATGAGGCTTCGGCCGCTGCGGAGGCTGAAGCCAATGGCGCTTACGATGTTGCAGAGGAGGCCGCCGACGCCGCAGCGGCTGCGGCCGCCGACGCCTATTACGATCCCGCCTATGACCGCGACAATTGGTCCGATGCCGACCGCCAGCGGGTCGAAGCGCTCGAGGAGGCCGCCAATAACGCCTCCACCGCCGCCTTCGAAGCGCAGGAGGAGGCGGTCGCCAAGGCCCGTAAGAAACTGCCACCGACAGACTAAGGAGCGCTCGCCCGCCCGGTCACCGCCGGGGGCGAGGATCCCGCCAGGAACAATAGCATGACCCATTTTCCCACACCTGAACATGCCCGGCTTGCTGCCGAAGGCCTTTATCGCCCCGACCTTGAATCCGATGCCTGCGGCGTCGGCATGGTTGCAGCGACCGACGGCAAGGCATCGCGCCGCGTCGTCGAGGCGGCGATCGAGGCGCTGCGCGCGGTGTGGCACCGCGGCGCAGTCGATGCCGACGGCAAGACCGGTGACGGGGCGGGGATTCATGTCGATCTTCCCGAGCGCTTCTTCGACGATGCGATCGCGGCATCGGGCCACAAGGTGCGCCCGAACCGTCTCGCCGTCGGCATGATCTTTCTGCCGCGCACCGATCTTTCCGCGCAGGAGGAATGCCGCACGATCGTCGAGACCGAGATCATCGAGGCGGGCTACACCATCTATGGCTGGCGCCAGGTGCCGGTCGACGTCTCGGTGATCGGCGACAAGGCGCAGCGCACGCGCCCCGAGATCGAGCAGATCATGATCGCGGGGCCGCTGCCCGGCGAACAGTCGATCGACGAGTTTGAAAAGCAGCTCTACCTCGTGCGCCGCCGCATCGAGAAGAAGGTCGTCGCAGCGCAAATCGCCGATTTCTATGTCTGTAGCCTCTCGGCGCGCTCGATCATCTACAAGGGCCTGTTTCTCGCCGAGAGCCTCGCCGACTTCTATCCCGATCTCACGAGCAAGCTGTTCGAGAGCCGGGTCGCGATCTTTCACCAGCGCTATTCGACCAACACCTTCCCGCAATGGTGGCTGGCCCAGCCCTTCCGCTGCCTCGCACACAATGGCGAGATCAACACGATCCGCGGCAACCGGAACTGGATGAAGAGCCACGAGATCAAGATGGCGAGCCTCGCCTTCGGCGAGCATTCGGAAGATATCAAGCCGGTGATCCCGGCGGGCGCGTCGGATACGGCGGCGCTCGATGCTGTGTTCGAGACCTTGTGCCGCGCGGGGCGCGATGCCCCGACCGCCAAGCTGATCCTCGTCCCCGAGGCGTGGGAGAGCGACCCGGACGCTCCCGAAGCGCACAAGGCGATGTACGCCTATCTTGCAAGCGTCATGGAGGCGTGGGACGGTCCTGCCGCGCTCGCGATGACCGATGGCCGCTGGGCCGTTGCAGGGATGGACCGCAACGCACTTCGTCCGCTGCGCTACACGCTCACCGCCGACAATCTGCTCGTCGTCGGCTCCGAAAGCGGAATGGTGCTGCTTCCCGAAGCGAGCATCCGCAAGAAGGGCCGCCTTGGCCCTGGGCAGATGATCGCCGTCGATCTCGATGAAGGCACGCTCTACGACGACCGCGCCATCAAGGACAAGATCGCGAGCGCGCAGGATTATGCGGCGCGCGTCAAGGGTTTTCGCACGATGGCCGACCTGCCCAAGGGGGGGAAGTCGAGCCTTGCCGAGTGGGACCGCCATGAACTCCTGCGCCGCCAGGTTGCAGCCGGGCTCACCATGGAGGATATGGAACTCATCCTCTCGCCGATGGTCGAGGATGCGAAGGAAGCCGTCGGATCGATGGGCGACGACACGCCGCTCGCGGTCATCTCGGACAAGCCGCGCCACGTCGCGCAATTTTTCCGCCAGAATTTCAGCCAGGTCACCAACCCGCCGATCGACAGCTTGCGCGAGCGGCATGTGATGAGTCTCAAGACGCGCTTTGCAAACCTTGCCAACATCCTCGATGAGAAGGGGCAGAGCGAGCATGTTCTCGTCATGGGTTCGCCGGTGCTCGTCGGCGACGACTGGGATCGGCTTCGCGCCTATTTCGGCGACGCGGTTGCCGACATCGACTGCACCTTCCCGGTCGGAGGCGATGCGTCGGCGCTCCGCGACGCGATCGCGCGCATCCGCCGCGAGGCGGAAGATGCGGTGCGCGCCGGGCGCAGCGAGCTCTTCCTTTCCGACCAGAATATCGGCCCCGAGCGCGTTGGTGTCGCGATGGTGCTCGCGGCCGCCGCAGTCCATACGCACCTCGTGCGCAAGGGGCTGCGCAGCTACGCCTCGATCAATGTCCGCTCGGCCGAGGTGCTCGACACCCACAGTTTCGCGGTGCTGATCGGCGTTGGCGCAACCACCGTGCACGCCTATCTCGCCGAAGCGACGATCGCTGATCGTCAGGCGCGCGGGCTGTTCGGCGAGCTCAGTCTTGCCGAGTGCCGCAATCGCTTCCGCAAGGCGATCGACGACGGCCTCCTCAAGATCATGGCAAAGATGGGGATCGCGGTGATCTCCAGCTATCGCGGCGGCTATAATTTCGAGGCCGTCGGCCTCTCGCGCGCGCTCGTCAACGACCTCTTTCCCGGCATGCCGGCGAAGATTTCGGGCGAAGGCTATCAGTCGCTCTTCATCAACGCGACCGACAAGCACGAGGCGGCGTTCGACACGCGCGTGACGACGCTCCCCGTCGGCGGCTTCTACCGCCAGCGCGCGGGCGGCGAGACGCACGCCTATTCGGCGCAGTTGATGCATCTTTTGCAGACCGCGGTCGCGACCGACAGCTATTCGACCTATCTCCAGTTCGCGCGCGGGGTCGCCGACCTGCCGCCCGTCTATCTGCGCGACTTGATGGAATTCAATTATCCCGCGCAAGGCGTGCCGCTCGACAGCGTCGAGGCGATCACCGAGATCCGCAAGCGCTTCGTCACCCCCGGCATGTCGCTCGGCGCCCTGTCGCCTGAAGCCCATGAAACGCTCGCGATCGCGATGAACCGCATCGGCGCGAAGGCCGTGTCGGGCGAAGGCGGCGAAGCAAGCGAGCGCTACCGCCCCTATGCCAATGGCGACAATGCGAACAGCAATATCAAGCAGATCGCGAGCGGCCGCTTCGGCGTCACCGCCGAATATCTTGGCGCCTGCGACGAGATCGAGATCAAGGTCGCACAGGGCGCCAAGCCCGGCGAAGGCGGCCAGCTTCCGGGGTTCAAGGTCACCGAATTCATCGCTCGCCTCCGCCACGCGACGCCCGGCGTCATGCTGATCAGCCCGCCGCCGCACCATGACATCTATTCGATCGAGGATCTGGCGCAGCTGATCTATGATCTGAAACAGATCAATCCGCGCGCGCGCGTCTGCGTGAAGCTCGTGAGCTCGGCGGGCATCGGCACCGTTGCAGCGGGCGTCGCCAAGGCGCATGCCGACGTGATCCTTGTCTCAGGCAACACCGGCGGCACCGGCGCTTCGCCCCAGACGAGCGTCAAATATGCCGGCACGCCATGGGAGATGGGGCTGAGCGAAGTCAACCAGGTGCTGACGCTCAATGGCCTGCGCCATCGGATCCGGCTGCGCACCGACGGCGGTCTCAAGACCGGGCGCGACATCGTGATCGCGGCAATCCTTGGCGCCGAGGAATATGGCATCGGCACTTTGAGCCTCGTCGCGATGGGGTGCATCATGGTGCGCCAATGCCATTCGAACACCTGCCCGGTCGGCGTCTGCACGCAGGATGAGAAGCTCCGCGCCAAGTTCACCGGCACGCCCGAGAAGGTCATCAACCTCATGACCTTCATCGCCGAAGAGGTGCGCGAAATCCTCGCCAAGCTCGGCTGTCGGAGCCTTGACGAGGTCATCGGCCGCACCGAGCTCCTCCGCCAGGTCAGCCGCGGGGCCGAGCATCTTGACGATCTCGACCTCAATCCGATCCTCGCCAAGGTCGACGCGCCCGACGAGGAACGCCGCTCGCAGGGGCCGCATTTCCGCAACCCTGTTCCCGACAGCCTCGACGCGCAGATCCTCAACGATGCACGGCCGCTCTTCGAGCGCGGCGAGCGAATGCAGCTCACCTACAATGTTCGCAACACGCACCGCGCCGTCGGCACGCGCCTCTCGGCCGAGGTCACGCAGCGCTTCGGTATGACGGGGCTAGCGCAGGGTCATATCGAGATCCGCCTGCGCGGCACCGCGGGACAGTCGCTCGGCGCGTTCCTCTGCCAGGGCATCACGCTCGAAGTGTTCGGCGATGCCAATGACTATGTCGGCAAGGGGCTCTCGGGCGGCCGCATCATCGTGCGGCCCACCGTGTCGAGCCCGCTCGTCAGTCAGCACAACAGCATCGTTGGCAATACCGTCCTTTATGGCGCGACCGCGGGTACGCTGCTCGCGGCAGGCCAGGCGGGCGAACGCTTTGCCGTGCGCAATTCGGGCGCCAATGTCGTTATCGAAGGCTGCGGCGCGAACGGCTGCGAATATATGACCGGCGGCACAGCCGTGATCCTTGGCCCCGTCGGCTCGAACTTCGGCGCAGGCATGACCGGCGGCATGGCGTTTGTGCTCGATACCGACGAAAGCTTCGAGCGCCGGGCGAATGGCGAATCGATCGTCTGGCAGCGCCTCGAAAGTGCGCATTGGGAAAAGGTCCTCAAAGATCTGATCGCCGACCATGCGCAGGCGACGGGCAGCAAATGGTCGGCCGAGATCCTAGCGGACTGGGATATCCGCAAGGACCAGTTCTGGCAGATCTGCCCCAAGGAAATGCTCCCCCGCCTCGCCCATCCGCTGAGCGACGCAAAGATCGATACCGTCGTCGCCGCCGAATAGCCCAGGAACTGCGCCGCGCCGCCCGGCGCGGCGCGGAGTTCGGCGCAGACGCGGCGCGGTCCGTCGCACTGCCGGCAGCGTTCAGCGCAGCGAAAGCGTCGTCCGTCTATAGGGCGCAGCTTCGCTTGTCTTCCGCGTCCCTTTGGAAGGATGATGACATGACCCGCCGCCTGTCCCTCGCTGCCCTCCCCCTCATCATGCTTGCTGCGCCCCTTCCTGCCGCGGCTGCCGACGGAGACGCGCTCGCGGTCCTCAATGACCCTGCGGCGCAGGACCAGATGGCCGATACGGTCGCCGCGCTCGTCGGCGCGCTGATGCGGCTCAACGTCGGCCCGCTCGCCGAAGCCGTGGCACGCGTCGACCCCGAAGCGGACGCCGCTTACATCCCGCCCGACGCGACGCTCGGCGAACTTGCAGGGCGCGATCCCGATTATGGCGAGCGCCTCGGCCGCGACGTACGCGCCGGCACCCGCATGGCCGGGCATATGGCGGCCGCAGTCGCAGCTTATGCGCCCGTGCTCACGGATATGGCGCGCGACATGGCCGCGCAGTGGGAACGCGAACGCGAAGACGCGCGGCGCTGAGCGCCTTGGGCCCTCCCGCGCGCGAGGCGCGCGCGTGTCGGCGCGCTGCTTATGCCGACCGGCCGACTATGCCGAGCGGGCGCGAGACGGCCCCGTTTTCAAGCAACTTGGCGGTGATCGGCTCGGCATAGTCTTTGGCATCCGATCTCGGGTAATCGACACCGCCCGACCGCAATGAGGCCTTGCCACCGGACATGAAGATGGCGAGACTCTAGGACATGAAGAGCGATGTCGATCATCTCCCGCTGGCGCAGCAGGAAGAACTGGCGCTGGCGACCCGAATTTTGATGGACGAATTTGCCGTTGCGACTTCGCGCGCGACGCAGCCGTGGAAGAAGAACGGGAAGGTCCGGAAGATTGTCCTCTTCGGCAGTTATAGTCGCGGTGACTGGGTCGACGATCCCGAGAACGGCTATCAATCGGACTATGACCTGCTGATCATCGTCAGCCACGAAGACCTCACCGAAATCGCGGAATATTGGTATGTTGCGGAGGACAAGATCCTGCGCGATACCGCGATCGCGCGACCGGTGAACATCATCGTCCACACCCTCGACGAGGTAAACCGGGCGCTGAAGCGCGGCGAATATTTTTGGGTCGACATCGCGCGCGATGGGGTCATTCTGTACGATCTTCCCGGCAGCGAACTCGCCGCCCCGATGCCACTGACGGCGGCCGATGCCTATGAGATGGCGAGCGGCTATTTCAATCAATGGTACCACGCCATCGATGATCTTCTCGCGGGTGCCGAGCTTTACCGCAAAAGAAGCAACCCGAACCTTGCCGCATTCACTCTGCATCAGGCAGCTGAGCGTGCATACATCTGCTATCTTCTCGCTCGCTGTCTGTACGTTCCGCGCTCGCATAATCTGAAGTTCTTGCGTTCGCTGGCCGAGGACCGGGAGCCGCGGCTCGTCGAAGCCTGGCCGAGGGCGACGAAGGTCGATCGCCGGCGCTTCGAGCTGGCGAAACGCGCCTATGTCGAGGCGCGCTACTCGGCTGCATATGCCATCGACGGCGACGATCTACAGGCGATCCGGGCAGCAGTGACACGCTTGCGCGACATAGTGGAGACGGTGTCGCGCGAATGGCTCGATGGCTTGCGCCAGAAGGCGGGGCTATAGCCCGCCGAGGAAGGGGCGATCCTCAACTCGCGCAGGAATGGACGAAGAAACCCGATGTGGCTTGCAATGCATGTTGGCGCGAGGCCACGAACGCGTTCCATGTACAGGCTGTAGGCCTGAAAAATATCCTCGCGTGGATCCCGGGGCGTATCCGCCGCGGGCGCTATCGCGTTCGTCTCGCGCACCGACAACGACCGGGCCACCGCCAAGGAATCCCCTCGGTATCTCGGACGGTGCCGCGACCGCTCGGCGAGATATCCTGTGACGAGTTCCTCCCGGATGTCACCGCGGCTGGCGCGGGTGGCGTCAAACCATATCGGAAAATCACGCGCGAGGCTCAAAGCCCGATGGCAAACCACTCGGATGTAACCACGCTGCCGAAGCCAATCGACATAGAAGATGGGCCTGTCGCCGAAGGGGCCGCTCTCAGGCCCTGACCGCCCGGCTTGCGCCCAAATGAGCATCAGTAATCATCGCAGTTCCGCCACGCACGGGATCCGCGTGAGGAGGAAAATGCCGAGCCGAGCATCGCAAACTTGCTCGAAAACGGGGGCGCCTCGCGCCCACTCGGCATAGTCGGCCGCTCGGCATAATTTCCTCTATGTCGAGCGCGGCATAGCGGTGCATAAATGTTCCTCGTCCAGACCGGACCGCGCCATAGTCGTTGCACCCCCGGCCCTCGTGCCGCTATGCCGATCCCATGTGGCAACTCTATCAATTTCCTCTATGCCCCTTTTCGCGCAAGATCCGGCTTCTGCTCGGCGAAAAGGGCGTGGGCTATGAGCTGGTGCGCGAGTCGCCCTGGGAGCGCCGCGACGAGTTCATCGACCTCAACCCGGCGGGCCGCACGCCGGTCATGGTCGACCAGGAGCGCGGCCAGGTCCTGATCGACAGCGCGGCGATCGCGGAATATTTCGAGGAGACCGTCGAGACGAAGGCGATGATCAACGGCACCGCGGCAAACCGCGCCGAAATCCGCCGTCTCGTCGCCTGGTTCGATCAGGACTTCTATTATGAAGTCACCGGCCCGCTTCTCTTCGAGCGGATGCAAAAACGCATTGTGCACCGCCAGCCGCCCGACGCGGGTGCGCTCCGTGAGGCGATGAAGGCGGCGAACAATCATCTCGACTATGTCGATTATCTGATCGACCACCGCACCTGGCTTGCCGGCGCGACGATGAGCCTAGCCGACCTCGCCGCCGCAGCGCACATCTCGGTTGCCGACTATCTTGGCGGGATCGACTGGACCGGGCACGAGCAGACCAAGGGCTGGTATTCGGGCCTCAAATCTCGCCCGAGCTTTCGCCCGCTGCTTGCCGAGCGAATGGAGATCGTCAGTCCGCCCAAATATTATGAGGACGTCGATTTCTAGACGGACCTTGGCCCGCCTCCGCGCGGGGGCGGGGGTGATTGCAGCGCAGCGTCGAAAAGGAAGGCTTGTCTCCCGGCATCGATCGCCCGCGGGCGACATGCGCGGCCGGCTTGTCGGCTCAGCGGTTCCTGTATTTCCAGTTCCGGTCCTTGCCCTCGGCGACCTGCTGGACAATCGTTTCGATCCGGCGCGCGCGTGTCTCCTCACGCTTGGCCTCGAGTACCCATTCGATATAGTCGCGCCGCTTGCCCGGCGAAAAAGCGTCCCAATGCGCCGCAGCCGCCGCGTGCGCCTTGAGGGCTGCGCCGAGATCCTGTGGCAGGTCGAGCGCCGCCTTGGGCGCCGACCTTGCCCGCTTGGGTTGGCCCCCGGCCGCGAGCGCGACCGCTTTTGCGATCATGGCTGCGAGCACCTCATCATCGGGGAGGTCGGCAAGCGACGCAAGTCGGCCGAAACTTCCCATCGCCCCCTCCTTGCGCGCGGCGCCCGTCACCTCCTCGTCCCGCCAGAAGCCGAAGCTTGCGTGGCTCTTGAACGCCGCCATCGCCGCGAGATTCTGTTCGCCGAGCACAAAATGCGGCACCCCCCATTTCAGCGTCTCCTCGGCGCGAGGAGCATGCGCGTGCACGAGCGCGCGCACATGGGTGAGGATGGCTCGCGCAAAGGGCTCGGCTTTGGCGATATAGGCGTCGACGCGCGGGTCGCGTCCGCCGCTCGTCATGCGTGCCGCGCGGCGATCAGATAGTTGAGCGCCTCGCTTCCGCCAAGCTTGAACCCTCTTGCTGGCGATGGCGAAAGCCCGGTGCGATCGACGACCTTGAGCCCCGCGCCTTCAAGCAGCGCGGTGAGTTCCTCAGGCTTCAAGAATGCGTCCCAGTCGTGCGTCCCGCGGGGAACAGCGCCGATGCGCTCGGCGGCTTCGACCAGGAGGAGCTTCGAGGCCGCCGTGCGATTGGGCGTCGAGAGGATCATCAGCCCATCGCCCGCAAGCCGCGCGGCGAGCCCGGCCACAAAGGCGGCGGGGTCGGCGACATGCTCGATGACCTCCATCGCGGTCACAAGGTCGAATGTCTGCGGGGGAAGGCTTGTCAGTTCGCCAGCGAAATAAGTGATGGCAAGCCCCTGCCCCGCTGCATGCTCGCGCGCGGCCGCGATATTTTCGGGCGCTGCATCGACGCCCGTCACCGCGGCGCCGAGGCGAGCGAGCGGCTCGGCGAGCAGCCCCGCGCCGCAGCCGACGTCGAGCGCGCGGCGGCCTTGAAGCGGATGGCGTTCGCGCGCGTCGACATGCCAGTGAGCGTCGATCTGGTCGCGGATATAGGCGAGGCGAACCGGGTTCAGCCTGTGGAGCATTGCCGAGGACCCCTTGGGGTTCCACCAGTCGGCAGCGAGCGCGCCGAAATGGGCAGCCTCACGCGGGTTGATCGTCGCGGCAGTCATGGCAAATGATGTGGCACCGAGCGGAGCCTCGCGCAAGAAAATTGCCGCCCCGCGCGTCGCAGCAGCTTCCATTCGCGCCTTTCTTTGGCCTGGCACAAGAAAATATATCGCGGCGGGAGGATCATCGCCTTGCCATATTGCCCCCCCTTCCGTAACAGCGGCGCGCCGCGGAAATCTTCGAAAAGTTGCGGCGGAAACCAGCACAGGAAAGCGGGGCGACATGGCGCGGATCGTGATGAAATTCGGGGGCACGTCGATGGCGGGCACCGAGCGGATTCGCACCGTGGCGAAGCTCGTCTCGCGCGAGGTGGCGCACGGCAATGAGGTGGCAGTCGTCGTCTCGGCGATGGCGGGCGAGACCGACCGGCTGGTGAATTTCTGCCGCGAGGCGAACCCCCGCTATGATCCTGCCGAATATGACGTCGTGGTCGCGAGCGGCGAGCAGGTGACCTCGGGGCTCCTTGCGCTCACGCTCCAGGCAATGGGGACACCGGCCCGCAGCTGGCTCGGCTGGCAGCTTCCGATCCGTACCGAGGAAGCGCACGCCCGCGCGCGCATCTCAAACATCGACACGGCCGCGCTCTCCGCATCCATGTCCAAGGGCGAAGTTGCCGTGATACCGGGCTTTCAGGGTCTGATGGAGGACGGGCGCGTCTCGACGCTCGGCCGCGGCGGATCGGACACGAGCGCGGTCGCCGTCGCCGCGGCGCTGAAGGCCGATCGCTGCGACATCTACACCGACGTCGACGGTGTATATACGACCGACCCCCGCATCGTCGCGCGCGCGAGAAAGCTCGACTATGTGACCTATGAAGAGATGCTCGAACTCGCGAGCGTCGGCGCCAAGGTTCTCCAGACGCGTTCGGTCGGGCTTGCAATGAAGGAAGGCGTCCGGGTGCAGGTGCTCTCGAGCTTCGTCGAGGGCGACGAGGCGCCAAAGCGCGGCACGATGATCGTCAGTGACGAGGAAATAGAGGAACATCAGATGGAACGGCAGCTGATCACCGGCATCGCCCACGACAAGAATGAAGCCAAGATCATCGTCACGCGGGTGCCCGACAAGCCGGGCGGCGTCGCCAACATCTTCGGTCCGCTCGCGGCCGCCGGGATCAACGTCGACATGATCATCCAGAACGTCGGCCGCGACAAGGGCGAGACCGACGTGACCTTCACCGTCCCCGCCACCGACCTCCTGCGCTCGATCGACCTTCTCGAAGGCGCGAAAGAGAAGATCGGCTTCAACCGGATATTGAGCGACGACAAGGTCGCCAAGATCAGCGTCGTCGGCGTCGGAATGAAGAGCCACGCGGGCGTCGCGAGCACGATGTTCCGCGCGCTCGCGGACCGCGGCATCAACATCCAGGCGATCTCGACCAGCGAAATCAAGGTCAGCGTACTGATCGACCAGGACGAAATCGAACTCGCCGTGCGCGTCCTCCATACCGCCTATGGCCTAGACGCCGCCGACTGAGGCAAGCCCCTCAATAGGGACCGCGCACCTTGGCTTCGAGGAGAAGAAGCGCTGCGGCCGCCTCCTTCGTCTCGCCTGCGTCGATCTGATCGATGATCTTCTGCGCGACATTGTCGTCGCGGGGACGATGGGGCGCGGACGCGAGAGGTATCAGGAGCGACCGCGCCGCCCGGCCCTCCCCCTCGCGCAACTTTTGAAGCGCGAGCGAAACCGCGACCTGCTCGCTTTCAGGAGCAAGGACTGATGCCCGCATCAATCCCTGGATCGCGCCGCCGGGCGCTTTTGCACCGGCCCAGGCATAGCTTCCGAAATAGCGATAAAAGGCCTCGACCGATTGCGGGTTCGCGCGGTTGGCGCGCACGAACCACTCGCGTCCTGCGCTCCATCCGGCAAGATCGCCGGGCGCGGCCCCAAGAGCTTTCTGGACAGCGAGCCGCCCCTTGAGCAGCATGGCCCGGTCGGATTTGGGCTCAAGCTCGAGCGCCCGGTCTGCCATCGCTTCGGCCTCGGCAAAGCGTTCGGCCATGAAGCTGACTTCGGCCGCCATTACCTGCGCGGCGGCATCATCCGGATGCTTGCCCGCGCCGCGTTCGGCCTTGAGGGAAAATCCCTTGCGATAGCCTTTGGCGATCCCATCCTTCATGGTGAGCCAGAGCTCGAGCAAATCGGCTTCGCCCGCCGAGAGCGACCGGATCCGAACCTCTGCCGCCGCCGCTGCAGCCGGAATGCGCAGCGGCGGCGCAAGATCGCCTTTCATATAGGCGTCGAGCTCATCGTCGAGCGCCGCGAAGTCCCCGAATGCCTCCTTGGCGGCCGTAAAGCTCGATTGACCCGCCCGAATGCCGGCAAGGTAGCGGTCAAGCTGGCCCGCGCGCTGCGGACGCAGCATCAGATAATGGGTGGGGAGCCAGGCGCGGCCATAGTTCAGATTGACGTTCTCGCCATAGCCAAATTGCTCGGGCGCAATGAGACGCCGCAGCGGCAGGCTCGAACCGCCCAGCAGCGCCGACCCGCGATAATTGGCGGGATATCCAAGCACGATCGATCCATCTTCCTGGAAATCGACGTTGGCGTTGAACTCGGCAAAGCCCTCGACATACCAATAGGGATAGGCGCCGGGGAAATTGGTCAACATGAAATGGTGACTATATTCATGCAGCATGAGCGCCTGCGAGTGCAGATCCCCGAGCTTGAGCTTGCGATCCGCCTTGGGATCGCTGATCGCGATGATCCGCGGCCCGGTGAGCGGGCGCGAATAATAGCCGAGCACGCCGGGACAGCGGCAGACCTTGAAGAATTGCTCTGGGGCGAGCGCATAGATGGTGACCGGCCGGCTATGAAGATCGGGGATATCCGCGATACCGTAGAGCTGGCGCAGCGCAGCGTCGAACTGTTCGAGGCGGGCTGCAAATGCGCGCGCCGCCGCCTTGTCGCTGTCGGTCACCAGGACAAAATGATGCGTACGGGCCTCGACCCATTCGGCCCGCGCCGGCGCCGTCCCTAGCAAAAGAGCGATCGCCAGCGCGGCCCAAAAGCCCAATGTCTTCAAAGTCCCTTCCCCCTTCATCCTCTCTTTCGCAAAGCCTAGCTTCTCGCCGGCCGGAGGGGAAGCGGCGCGGGCAACTATTGGGCTGCGCAAATCTCAAGCTTGCTCGCCCGGCGCGTCCGCGCGCGGCCGACGAGCTGGACGATCGTGAAATGCACCGCAAAGAGCAGCGCCTTCGAGGCGAGCGGGACAATGCCGATGAAGGCCGGCCACCAGGGCGTGAACACATATGCGATGACGAGGTTCGCGGCCGCGGTCGCGAACATCATCCCGGCCCAGATGAAGCCGAAGCGCTCCATCACATCGCCGACGAGCGGCAGATCGGCGGGCGGGACATACCGGTTCATCCAGCCGCGACGCAGCATCGCTGCGCCAACGATCAGATAGACGATCGAGGGCTTCACCATCACGAAGCGAGGATCGCCGGTGAGCATGGTCGCAGCGGCAGAAAAGAGCACCATCGCAAGGCTGATCCACTGGAGCGCGGCGACAGCGCGGCCGCGCGCGATCTCGAACAAGACGACGCCGCACGCCGCTGCGGTGCCGGCGATCGTCGCGGTGACGAGATCGAGGTGGAGTGCGAGCAGCACCGCAAAGACGATCACGCCGAGCGAATCGAAAAGCAGCGGGCCGATTGCATAGAGCAAGGGTTTCATGGATCCGTCCTTTCTGCGTCAATGTTATCATTGTAAACATCGAGAGGATGGCGGGTCAAGGCAAACTTTACAGTGTAAACATTTAAGGAGATCTCGGGGCGGTTGGTACGCTCAAAGAGAAAAAGCCGCGCCGCCCCTCAGGGACGACGCGGCGGTTTTCATGCCTCTTCAAGCTCGCGCCCTATTGGCGGCGCGAGCGCGCAAGCCGCGAGCCGGGCGGCTCCCCGCGCCGCCGGTCACGCGATGTCGAAGCGATCGGCGTTCATTACCTTCACCCAAGCCTTGACGAAGTCGCGCACGAACTTCTCCTCATGTCCCTTCTCGGCATAAACTTCCGCCGTCGCGCGAAGCTGCGAGTTGGAACCGAAGATGAGGTCGGTGCGCGTGGCGCGCCAGCGCTCCTCGCGTCCAGCGCGGTCGTAGCCAATGAACTCCTCGTCCCCGCTCGTGTCCACGACCTCCCAGATCGTGTCCATGTCGAGGAGGTTGACGAAGAAATCATTGGTAAGCTGGCCGACCCGGTTGGTGAGCACGCCATTCCGGCTCCCTCCCTGGTTCGCGCCCAGCACCCGGAGGCCGCCCAGCAGCACGGTCATTTCGGACGCCGAGAGGCCGAGCAGCGAAGCACGATCGAGCAGAAGCTCCTCGGTGCGCACGCTGTGCCGCGATTTCAGATAGTTGCGAAAGCCATCGGCCTGCGGTTCCATGACCTCGAAGCTCTCGACGTCGGTCCACTCCTGACTCGCATCGCCCCGCCCGCCCGTGAAGGGCACGTCGATCGCATAGCCCGCATCGCGCGCCGCCTTTTCGACCGCCGCGGAGCCTGCCAGGACGATCGCGTCGGCCATCGAGAGCGACCCGCGCAGTTCATCGATCTTGGCGAGCACCTTGGCAAGCTCTTCCGGATCATTGACCGCCCAGTCCTTTTGCGGCGCCAAGCGCACCCTCGCGCCATTGGCCCCGCCGCGAAAATCGCTCTTGCGGAAGGTCGAGGCCGAGGCCCAGGCCGCTTTCACGAGTTCGCTGATCGCAAGCCCCGAGCCCAGTATCGCGCTCTTGAACGCTAGAACCTCGGCATCGGAGGGCATGGTTCCGGCTGGAACCGGATCCTGCCAGATCAGATCCTCGTCGGGCACCTCGGGCCCGAGATAGCGCACCTTGGGGCCCATGTCGCGGTGACAAAGCTTGAACCAGGCGCGTGCAAAAGCGTCCTTGAACGCCTCATGATCATTGCGGAATTTCTCCGAATATTGCCGTAGCTCAGGATCCATTTTGAGCGCCATGTCGGCGGTGGTCATCATCGTCGGCACCTTCTTGCCCGGGTTATGGGCGTCGGGGGCCATATCCTCTTCCTTCTGATTGATCGGCTGCCACTGCTGCGCGCCCGCGGGGCTTCGAACGAGCTCATAATCATAGTCGAGGAGCAGGCGGAAATAATTCTCCGACCATTCAGTGGGTGTGTTCACCCACGCCCCCTCGATCCCGCTCGTGATCGCATGAGCGCCGACCCCGGTTTCGAAGGTCGACGACCAGCCAAGACCCATCAGCGTGATGTCCGCGCCTTCGGGTGCCGCGCCGACAAGGCTTGCATCGCCTGCGCCGTGCGCCTTGCCGAAGGTATGTCCGCCAGCGGTCAGCGCCACCGTCTCTTCAGGGCTCATCGCCATGCGCTCAAAGGTGATCTTGATATCGCGCGCCGATTGCAGCGGATCGGGGTTTCCGCCGGGCCCTTCGGGATTGACGTAGATGAGGCCCATCTGGATCGCGGCAAGCGGATGTTCAAGATCGAGCTGCTTGTCGGGGTCGATGCGAGTCTGGACGCCCTCATTCACCCACTGCTCCTCGGCGCCCCAGTAGATGTCGCGCTCGGGCTCGAAGACATCCTTGCGGCCGCCCCCGAAACCGAACACCGGACCGCCCATCGATTCGATCGCGACATTTCCGGTGAGGATGAAGAGGTCCGCCCAGCTGATCTTGTTGCCATATTTCTGCTTGATCGGCCAAAGGAGGCGGCGCGCCTTGTCGAGATTGCCATTGTCGGGCCAGCTGTTGAGCGGAGCAAAGCGCTGCTGCCCGCTGTTCGCTCCCCCGCGGCCGTCAGCGGTGCGATAGGTGCCCGCAGCGTGCCACGCCATGCGAATGAAGAAGGGACCATAATGCCCATAGTCGGCGGGCCACCACGGCTTGCTGTCGGTCATCAAGGCTTTGAGATCGTCCTTGAGCGCCTGATAGTCGAGCGAGTTGAATGCGGCGGCATAGTCGAAATCCGGACCCAGAGGGTCGGGCGAGACCCCGCCCTGGTGCAGGATGTCGACCGGGAGGGCGTCGGGCCACCAATCCTTGTTGGTGCGGCCCAGAAGGCCGCGGAACCGGCTTTTGCCGGCCGGACAGCCCGTCGCATATTCGATGGGGGTTGGGTCGTTCATACAGTCTCTCCTCTCTCGCTATCGTTGATGGGGATGGCGTGAAGCAGGCCCTCCCGCGCAAGAGCGCGGGGGGCGGTGGCCGCAGAGGCGGCGTCGGCTCGGCAAGGCGTGAGTCGACAAGACCATCCTTTCGCTTTGGAAGGCGAGGATAGGCCTGAGCCGGCGCTTCCGAAAAACCGAATAAGATGGATTGAGTGATTGACCGGGCCGATCAATGGGGGAGCGCGCAAGCGCGCCCGGCCAGGCGACAGAATCAGCGCGAGACCCGTCCGCGGGAATTGGATTGCAGGAGCAGGATGGCGGGGCGCTCAGCAGAAGAACAGCACAGCTCCCCGCGACGGGCAGGATCGCCGCCCCTTGAGCGGCCGGCTGCCCGGCTGCAAACAAATAGGGAGCCGCCCCGGCCGGGACGGCTCCCCTTTTTTGCGGCCTCGCTTAGAAGCGCGCCTTGATCGTTCCCCCCCAGGTGCGCGGGTCGCCCGGAAGGCCGGTGATGAGACCCGTGTTCCCCGGGCCGACAAACAATTGCTCGAGATATTTTTTGTCGAACGCGTTCCTGACCCAGGCGTAGATATCGAGGCCATCCTCGGTTCGGAAGCCTGCGCGGAAGTTCGAGAGCGAATAGCCGTCGATCCACGTATAGGCCGAAGGCGAGGCGTTCGATGAATAGTTCGATCGGTAGCTGCCGTCATAGCCGAAATAGACTTCGCCGTCCTGCGCCAGCAATTTCGCCGGTGCATTCACCTCGGCACCGAAGGAAAAGGCCCATTTCGAAACGCCGGGCAGCCGCTGGCCTGAAATATCGCAGTTCGGCGGACTGTTGCTGCCGCCTGACAGTTCAGGCGGGCAGGGCGCGTCGATGAAGCGGACATATTTGGCATCGGTATAGGCCCCATTGGCGTAGGCGCGGAAGCGTTCGCTCGGCCGGATCGAGAAATCCGCCTCGACCCCCTGCGTGCGGACCTTGCCCGCATTGGCAAGATAGCCGCGCAGCACACCGAACTGGCCATTGTTCACATTGGCCTGATAATCCTTGATGTCGGTGCGGAAGATCGAGAGGTTGAACGTCCCGCGCCGGTCCCAGAATTCCGCTTTCGCACCCGCCTCATAATGCTGGACCGATTCAGGCTTGATCGTCGCGGCGGCAAGCAGCGGATTGCCATCGGCGCCGCTCGGTACGCCATTCTGGTTGATGCCGCCCGATTTGAACGTCTTTGCGTAGGTCGCATAAAGAAGGATATCGGGCGCGGCTTTGAAGGTCGCGGTTAGATCGTAGCTGAAGTTCCAGTCGCTGAACGAGGGCGAATATTCCTGCGGTCTGAACACCCCAAGCCGCGCGACCGATACCGCGTCGGTGAGCTCGGCAGTGACCGCAGAGCCGTCGCCGGCATAGACGAGCCGCTGATAATAGCCGTCCTTCTTGTCATAGTTCAGCCGCACGCCGGGCTGGATCGTGAAGCTGTCGCTGATCTTCCAGCTCAACTGCCCGAAGAGCGCGAGGCTCGTATTCTTCAGATACTGGGTGTTGATCGCGGTGAGGCCATCGAGCACCGAGGGGTCGTTCGAGAGCGCGCTCGTCGGATTGAGCGTCCAGCGGCTCGACGCCGGCCCATGCTGCTCGGTCCCTTGCGTGTCGATCCGCTGATAAAAGGCAAAGCCGCCGACGACGAAATCAAAGCGGCTGCCCGAATGATTGTAGCGCAGTTCCTGGGTATATTGGTTCTGCTGCGACGGGTTCTGCGATTTGGTGACAACGGGCAGACCGGTGAAGTCGCGGTCATTTTCGGGCTGCCAGTCCCAATAGCGCCACGCAGTGACCGAGGTCAGCGTGCCCGGCCCCACGTCCCACTTCACGCGCAGCGCGACCCCGCCGATCTGATTGCCGGCATTGAGATTGGCATCGAGGTCGGTCAGCCGGTCGTAAGGGTTGGTGCTGGGGACGACATAGCCCTGCGCTGCTGCGAGCGCGGCATATTGGCGATTGAGCGGGCGCTGCGTCTCTCCGACCGCCACAAAGACCGATCCGCAGCACACCGCGTCCTGCTTGTTCCAGTCGCCGGTCAATGTGATGTCGAGATTGTCGGTCGGTCGCCACAGCAACTGGCCGCGCAGACCAATATTGTCCTGGCTCTGGATCCAGCGGTCGGTGGTGACATTATAGAGGGTGCCCCGGCGGCTGGTCGCCGAGATGGCAACGCGCGCCGCGAGATTGTCCGAGAGCGGACCCGAAACGGCGGCCTTTGCCTGCTTGAAATTGAGATTGCCGATGCTCAGCTCAGCCTTGCCCTCGAAATCAAAGGTCGGCTGGTTGGTCGTTATGTTGATCGCACCCGCGGTGGTATTTTTGCCGTAGAGCGTTCCTTGCGGCCCGCGCAGCACCTCGATCTGTGCGACATCGAGAAAGTCGAAGGTCGCCGAGGCAACGCGCGCATAATAGACGTCATCGACATAGATACCGACGCCCTGCTCGATCCCGTCGTTGGTGAGGCCGAACGGCGCCCCGATGCCCCGGATGTTGACCGCCGAATTGCGCGGGTTCGATGAGTAAAATTGCAGCGTCGGCGCAAGCTGCTGGAGCCGCCCGACGTTGAAGCTGCCGGTATTGTCGATCTGGTCGCCCGCGACCACCGAAATGGCGATCGGCACGTCCTGGGCGGTTTCGGCGCGGCGGCGCGCGGTGACAACGATGTCGCCGCCATAGCTGCCTCCCTCGACCTGAGGGGCGGTGCCGGCATGGGCAGAGGTTGGAGCGGTATCGGCGCCTGCGTCCTCGGCCGCGGCGGGCTGCGCCGCAAAAGCCAGGATCAACGACAAGGTCAACGAAGTCGCCGGGATGCGCCGGCGCGTAGAAGGATATTTGGCAGTCATGGCAATTCCTGTTGCATGGAAATTGCCACATCCGGTGGTCCGGTCTGCGGCCGGTAAAGGGGGACGGGCCCCCATCGGGAGCTAGAGTGTCAGTTCGGGTAGCGATGGCGCTCGGTCACATCGACCTGCACAAGCTTTCCTTCGTGAACGGTGAGCTGGATGGCGCCAAAGCGCAGCTTGTCGAGCGCCTCGAGCACGGTCTGGATCGCACGCGGCAGCGCATCGCGCCTGCTCGCGTCCTGATCGTTCGTGGACATGGGACATCCTTTCCTTTCGTGGATTCGCCGCAAAAGCATATTCCAACTGTTTTAGTTGACAATGATTGTTTTGCTTTCTGCGCCCAAAGGACGGATTGCCGCGCCGAGCCGAGCGACCGGGTTTTGCGCGCTCACGCCGCCCTCGCCTGCGCAATCCATTGCGCCCGCGCGCATGTGCTGGCAAAGGCGCTCATGATGAGCAAAATGACAGAACTAATGGCGCGCGGGACCGAGCTTCTGGGCTGCGATTATGCCATTTTATGCGGCGCCATGAGCTGGGTCTCGGAGCGACATCTCGTAAGCGCGATCAGCAATGCAGGCGGCTTTGGCGTCATTGCCTGCGGCGCGATGACGCCCGAACTTCTCGACGCCGAAATTGCAGCGACAAAGACGCTCGCAACGCGCAATTTCGGGGTCAACCTCATCACCATGCACCCGCAGCTCTTCGAGCTCATTGACGTGTGCGCAAGGCAAGGCGTCGGCCATGTCGTGCTCGCCGGAGGCCTACCGCCCAAGGGCAGCCTCGAGGCGATCAAGGCCTCGGGCGCCAAGGTCATCTGCTTTGCGCCGACGCTTGCGCTTGCAAAGAAGCTGATGCGATCGGGCGTCGACGCGCTGGTGATCGAGGGCATGGAAGCAGGCGGCCACATCGGGCCTGTCTCGACAAGCGTGCTCGCACAGGAAATCCTGCCCGAACTCGCGTCCGAGCTTCCCATCTTCGTCGCCGGGGGCATCGGCCGGGGGGAGGCGATCGCCGCCTACCTCGAAATGGGCGCCTCGGGGGTTCAGCTTGGCACGCGCTTCGTCTGCGCCACCGAGAGCATTGCGCATCCCGCTTTCAAGAAGGCCTTCATCCGCGCCTCGGCGCGCGACGCGGTCGCGAGCGTGCAGATCGACCCGCGGCTGCCCGTAATCCCGGTGCGCGCGCTCAAGAACAGCGGGACCGAGGCTTTCACGGCAAAGCAGCGCGAGGTTGCAAACCTCCTCGATGCGGGGAAGGTCGACATGAACGAGGCGCAGCTCCAGATCGAACATTATTGGGCGGGCGCGCTCCGCCGCGCGGTGATCGACGGCGACGTCGAGGGCGGCTCGTTAATGGCAGGGCAATCTGTCGGTATGGTAACTCAGGAAGAGAGCGCCGCCGCCATCATCGCGGCGTTGGTAGGGCAGGCCGAAGCCGCCTTGCACGCTCGGGGTTGATGCCGCATATTATGCGGGTGGGGAGAGTATGATGAATTTGTCGCGTAAGATCATTGCCATAGGGCTGCTCGCTAGCGTCGCCGCCTGCGCTCCCAAGCCACCCCCGCCGCCGCCGCCGCCGCCACCCGAGCCGCCGGTCATCATCGTGCCTCCGCGTCCGGTGCCCCCGAACCAGGCCTCGGCGACCCAGATCCTCCCGATGCGCGGGCTCGACGGCCGGTTCATCACGGCGAATAGCAATGTCACCGGCGACCGCGCCTTCTGGCAAGTCAAGATCGCACTCAATGTCGCTGCGATCGGGTGCCGGGGGCTCGAGGAAGCGCCCCTCGTCGCCGCCTACAACAATATCATCAAAAACCACGCCAAAACGATCCGCTCGACCGAGGCGAACGTGATCAAGCAGCTTGGCAAGGAAATGGGAACCAACGGGACGGCGGCGCGCGACAAGCTGTCGACGCAGCTCTTCAATTATTTCGCTCAGCCGCCCGCCCAGCGCGATTTCTGCGCCCGCGCCAACGAGGTCGCGCAGATCGTCTCGACCACGCCGAGCGCGCAGCTCATCGACCAGGCGCCGGCGCAGCTCGCCCGGCTCGACGAGCCCTTCCTCGATTTCTACGAGGCCTATGCCAAATATCAGGCGGATCTCGCCGCCTGGGACGCAAAATATGGGGTGCCCCCGGTCGCAACGCTTTACTACACCCCGCCGACAACGACGGCACCGGCCGCGGCAGGCCCCGCAGCCCCTCTAGGGACTGCTCCGGTGGGACCTGCCCCTATAGGGCCCTCGGACCCCGCCCCGCCGGCGGCCGCGGCGGGACCGGTGGATCCCGCCCGCTGACCGCCCGCGCGCGTCATGAATAGCTGATCGAATTAGCGCGGCGGGCGATGGCGCTGGGCGAAAGCATCTGTTAGCAGGGCGCTTATATGACCAACGCCCCGCCCCCGCCCTCGACCGCCGCACAGTCAGCCCGCACCATTCTGACCCGGCTCCACGAGGTCATGGCAGCGCGGACCAACGCGCAGAGCAAGCTCAACCAGGTCGTCGGCATCATCGGCGAATGCCTCCACAGCGAAGTCTGTTCGATTTACCTTCTACGCGACGGGTCGCTCGAGCTTTATGCGACGCGCGGCCTCAAGCAGGAAGCCGTGCACGTCACGCGCCTCGCGCTCGGAGAGGGGCTGGTCGGCACGATCGCGGAGCATATCGAAACGCTCAATCTCGACGAGGCTGCGGCGCATCCCGACTTTTCCTATCGCCCCGAGACGGGCGAGGAATTGTTCCACAGTTTTGCCGGGGTCCCGATCATCCGCCGCGAGCAGGCCGTGGGGGTGCTCTGCGTCCAGCACAGCGACCCGCGGCGCTACGAAGAGATCGAAATCGAGACGCTCCAGACGGTCGCGATGGTGCTCTCCGAGCTCATCGCCAATGCCGATCTCATCGACACCACCGCACGGATCGACGCCGCGGCTGCCGATCAGTCGACGCAGCGGCTGACCGGCCAGAAGCTCGTCGACGGCATGGGTCAGGGCATCGCGGTCTTCCACCAGCCGCGGATCACCATCGAGCACACGGTCGCTGACGATATCGAGGCCGAACGCCACCGCGTCTACGCAGCTTTCGACAAGATGCGCGAGCAGATCGACCGCATGGCAAGCCAGGCGGAATTCGGCATCGGCGGCGAACATGAGGAGGTGCTCGAGACCTACAAGATGTTCGCCTATGACGAGGGCTGGTCGCGGCGCATCAACGAGGCGATCGACAGCGGCCTCACCGCCGAGGCTGCGATCGAGCGCGTGCAGCAGCGCACGCGCATGCGCATGCGCCAGATCGATGACCCCTTGCTGCGCGACCGCATGCACGATCTTGAGGATCTTTCGAACCGGCTGATCCGCATCGTGTCGGGGCAGATGGGCACTGCGGCGCAAATGGGTCTTCGGCAGGATTCGATCCTCATCGCGCGCAACCTCGGTCCGGCTGAGCTTCTCGAATATGACCGCCGCCGCCTGAAGGGGGTCGTTCTCGAAGAAGGATCGCTCACCGCGCACGTCATAATCGTCGCGCGCGCAATGGGTGTGCCGGTGCTCGGCCGCGTACGCGACGTGCGCACATCGATCCGCGAAGGCGATATGCTGCTCCTCGACGCTGGCGCCGGCACGCTGCAGGTGCGCCCGACGCAGGCGCTGCTCGACGCGTTCGACGCCAAGCTTGAAATCTCGCAGAAGCGCCGCGCCAATCTCGCGGCGCTTCGCGACCTGCCCGCGGTGACCAGGGATGGCGTCTCGATCGAGCTGATGATCAATGCGGGCTTGCGCGAAGATGTCGCCGCGCTTGATCTCACCGGGGCGCGCGGCATCGGGCTGTTCCGCACCGAATTCCAGTTCCTCGTGTCGGCAACGCTACCCCAGCGCGAGCGGCAGCAGCGTCTCTACCGCGACGTGCTCGACGCCGCGGGCGACCGTCCGGTGATCTTCCGCACAGTTGACATCGGCGGCGACAAGGCGCTGCCTTATATGAATGTCGACGAGAATGCGCTTGAGGAAAACCCCGCGATGGGCTGGCGCGCGCTGCGCCTCGCGCTCGATCGCGAAGGGCTCTTGAAGGTGCAGGCCCGCGCGCTGATGGAGGCGGCCGCGGGACGCACGCTCCATGTTATGTTCCCGATGGTTTCGGAGCCTTGGGAATATGAAGCGGCGCGCTCCCTCTTCATCGGCCAGCGCGCCTGGCTCGCAAGCCGCGGCAAGAAGCTGCCGGCAGCGATCCGCTATGGCGCGATGCTCGAAGTGCCGGGGCTCGTTGAGACGCTCGACCTGATGCTGCCGCACCTCGATTTCCTGTCGATCGGCACCAACGATCTCACCCAGTTCCTCTTCGCGGCCGACCGCGCGCATCCGCGGCTTGCGGAACGTTACGACTGGTTGTCGCCGACGGTGATGCGCTATCTTGCGCGCGTGGTGAAGCTGGTCGAGGGCAGCAAGGTGACCCTCGGCGTGTGCGGCGAAATGGCAGGGCGCCCCTTGGAGGCGATGGCCCTTCTCGGCCTCGGCATCGACCGATTGTCGATCACGCCCGCGGGTGTCGGCCCCGCAAAAGCGATGATCCGCTCGCTCAACCTCGCCGCGCTCCGCCAGGATATGCCTGCGATATTGGCACGGCCTGCGGCAAACCCGCGCAGTCAGTATCAGGCTTGGGCAGAAGCCAACGGCGTCGACCTGGGGGACTAAACGCCTGGCGGACCGCGACGAACCGTTATCGCCGCTTCCTAAGCCGTTCTTAACCAATTCCCTCTAGCTTTCCGCAACAAGTTGGCGGGGTTCGTTGGGGGTATTGTCATGTATATACGCGTCGGGCCGTTCGAAGCGGCGCACCGGGTCGAGCAGCCCGGCGAACCGCCGACCGTCGCCGTTCTACTGCCTTGCTATAATGAGGGTCTGGCCATCCGCGCGGTCGTCGAGCGGTTTCGCGCCGCGCTGCCCGACGCCGATATTTATGTCTACGACAACAACAGCCGCGACAATTCAGCAGCGATTGCCCGCGCCGCCGGGGCCATCGTGCGAAGCGAGCCTCGTCAGGGCAAAGGCTATGTCGTGCGCCGCATGTTCGCCGATATCGAAGCGGATATCTATATCATGTGCGATGCGGACGAGACATACGACGCAGCGGCCGCACCTCAGCTTCTCACTCGCCTCCTTGACGATGGTCTCGACATGGTGGTGGGAACGCGCACCGATGTGAGTGGCACAGCGTATCGCCCTGCGCACGAGTTTGGCAACCGGATGCTGACCCGCCTCGTGCGTGCGATATTCGGTGGCAGTTTCAGCGACATGCTCAGCGGCTACCGCGCATTCTCGCGCCGCTTTGTGAAATCCTTCCCTCAGATGTCGCAGGGATTCGAGATCGAGACCGAGCTCACAATCCATGCATTACAACTCGGTATGCCGACCAGCGAGATGCCGACGCGCTTCAAAGACCGTATCGAGGGATCGGAAAGCAAGCTGCAGACAGTCTCCGACGGGGTTCGCATCCTCTGGACGATCGTCACGCTACTCAAGCAGGAACGGCCTTTCTTCCTCTTCGGTTCGATCTCGCTCGCGCTCTTCTGCCTGTCATTGGTGCTCGGTTACCCGGTTATCGTCGAATATATGCGCAGCCACAGCGTCCCCCGCCTCCCCACAGCGGTCCTGGCGACCGGAACCATGATCCTCGCTTCGCTCAGCCTGTTCAGCGGGCTAATTCTCGACACAGTCACGCGCGGACGGAAAGAGGTTAAGCTGCTGCACTATTTCCAGGTCCCGGGACCGCACGCAAAGGACAGCCGGCTAGGGCAAGTCGGCTGCGGCCCGACGGCCCGATAGACCCATGGCACTCAAGAGCATGACCGCTAGCGTGGCGGGAATGTTCACGATACGCAGAACCAGGATCGCGACGATTACCGATCCCCCAGGAAGGTGGAGCAACTCCGCAATCGCGGCCCAGCCCCATTCGGTGATGCCCAAATTGCCAGGGGTCAGCGCGGCGAGCGCTGACCCCTGGACGACTGCAAAGCCAAACGACGCCGAGGCCCAGTTGAGACCGGTCGCGACCAGGAGCACTGCCGCAACCGAACGGAGAGCGACAAACAGATAGCGCAGGATGCTCAGCGAGAGGAGCCGCACTGTCGTGTCAGGCTTGTCCAGCCCTTTTTCGCGGGCGAATTCCAAAGCTTGCCGAACCCTCCCCACACCGGGGACGCGGGCCGGTAGAAATCGGAGCGCTGCGGACAATGGGGGCACCGACCGGAAAAGCGGCGAAGCCCCGAGCAAGAGGAGGGCCAAGGCCAGCGCGACGATAGCGATGATCGCCGGGGGGTCTACACCAACGAGAAACAGCGACAGGGCTGCAACCGAGCATAGGGCAAGGATCGCTACGTCGAATAGCTGGTCGTAAATGGTCACGCCGGCACCTTGGAGGAAGCTGCCCTCGAGATGGAGGCGGGTGACGGCGCCGCGAACTGCCCCGCTGGCGAGAAAAGTCGGTATCACCTGCGCCGCGAGCGCGGTCAGGGCCGAATAGAAGGTCAGCATAGCGAGCGAGGGCTCGCGCCTGTCAACTTGAACGAAATGTCGCTGCAGCAAACGCCATTTTACCGCGCCGACCACCGATTGGCCCCCGATCGAAACGATGGCGATAGCGCCCAATATCAGACCATGTTCGCGAACCAGTCCGTCAACATCGTGCCAGCGAAGGTCGCCAAAGCGCATCGCAAGCCAGACAAGGAGAACCGCGAGGAGGAGAGTCGCGGCCGCCCCTCCCCAGCGCCGCCCTTGGAGCCTTTCGGGCCACGATGGCGGCATTAATTGCAAAGCCGGAATGCCCCCACAACAATTGCTTCCCATTTTCACCAACAGAGCCAATAGAGGCATATGCCCAAATTGCTGATGATCTCCAGCCATTTCATCGATCATGGCGGCGGTCTCGAGCGCGTCGCCGATGACCTTGCCAGACGATTGGCGGAGGACGGGCGATTCTCCGTGACGCTGGCCGCGCATGGTCCACCACCAGACCGACCGGGGTATCGAACGCTGGCGTTACGCGCGAGCGGCCTCGCCGAGCGCCTGAGCGGTCTTCCCTTCCTCTTTCCCCATCCTGCAGACTTGCATGCGCTCGCGAAAGCCGTGCGGACAGCCGATGTCGTGGTTCTGCACGACAACCTCTATCTCACAAACTTGCTCGCCCAATGGGTCGCCGCGCGGCGAGGCAAACCCACCATCCTCATCAAGCACAGCGGCTGGGTTCACAGTCCATCAGTGTTCATGCGGGTCGCACAATCCATAGCGAACTTTCTGGTTGTGGGACCATCGCTACGGTCTGCCACCCGCTCGGTGGCTGTCACGGGGGCCAAGCGGGACAGTTTGTCGCATCTTGCAAGCGGACGCGATATCAAGGTCATCGAGAATGGTATCGACACCTCTCAATTCACCCTTCAGGACGTGAAACGGGACATCGATATTTTGTTCGTCGGCCGATTCGTCGACAAGAAGGGTGTCGGTCTCGTGGAACGTCTCGCTCCCCTGATGCCTGAGTGCCGTTTCGTCTGCGCAGGCTTCGGCCCGGCCGTCCCAAACCAGGCGAAGCAAAGCAATATTGAAGCAGTGGAACGGCCTGATACAGGTGAGATCGCTCGGCTTTATGCGCGTGCGCGCGTTGTCATCGTTCCCGCCCACAGCGAGGGCACACCCCTTGTCGTCCCTGAGAGTTTGGCGTGCGGAACCCCCGTGATCGCGAGCCGGCAGGCAGCCCACCCCCGACTGCCCCTCGCAGCAGTCCTGCCCATCGACCTCGACTGGCCCGATGCCATAGTTTTTCAATGGAAGGCGGCTGTCACTAACGTCCTTCAGGAAGAATCCGATCCGATCGCCCTCCGCGAAGCGGTCATCGCTCATTTCAGCTTGGCGGCCACGGCGAGGCAATATGCCGCACTGATCGAAGAAGTCCTGCGGCCCCGCGCATAGAGCCGCTAAAATCCTGAAATGTTCATCCCCCTATCTTGCATCCGGCGCGACGAAGCATCTGCGCGACCTCTCGTTCGGCGGCGTCGTCAGCCTTTCCGCGACCAAAACCATAATAGGCCGCCATCGGTTCGGTCATGCTGGCACTGATTAGCGCAATCGAGGGCTGGCTTGCGCATATCGCCAGCGCCGCCTCAGGGTCGATCGCTTCGCGCAGCAAACGCAGCGGCCGTTTGTCGAGATACGGCGGATTGATAACGAGGTCGGCGGCGAAAGGAGCGTCGCTTGCGCTGATGACAGCATAATCGGCGTCTACCTGGTCAACCTGCTCGGAAACGTGGGCCGGAGCGGCGTAGAAGGCGTGCGCCATCCACATCTGCACGGGCAGCAAGATCACCAGACCTGCGAGGCTCGTGCGGATCAACAGCGGTCGCCAGCGCGGCAAAGCCTCGCCCAGCGACCTCCAGCCGAAGAGCGCGAGAAGAATGAAATTTCCGATAAGGCCATGAAGATAGCGGTAGCCGAAGCCGTGCCCCTGATAGGGAAGAATGATCGCCATGACGGTTATGGTCAGGACGATGCCCCCTGCCAGCGCCGCGGGCAACCGTTCACCACGCATGGCGCCAAGTCCGGCGATCGCCAAGGGGATCAGCAGCAGATGCTGCCAAGCGACAAAGCGCAAGAGATTGGCCATCATGTCAGCAGCTCTCAAATCGCCCCCCCTTTCCAGCGCAGAGGTGAGGCGGTTCAAATAGTCCGCGCTGCCTCCCCCAAAACCCGACGGATCGATTTGCACGAGTGACGCCATCCATGACGGCCAAAGATACCAGAAACCACCGATTGTAAGGTAACCGCCGAAAAAGAATGCTGCCCGCCGCCAGCTTTTCTCAAGCAACAGCAGCGACAGGATCGGCGCGGCGAAAATGGGATGCATGATAGGCTGATGGAGCCCGACGGCCAGAAATCCGACAAGAAGCGCCATGAAATCCGCCCACCACGTCTTATGCAGAAACAAGCGCAGCCAGACGAGATTCAGTGCCAGGTGCCCAGGCATCGCGTAAGCCGTCATCCCGTTAGCGAGGATCTGCGCCGATCCGGCATAGAGAAGCAGACCGATCATCGCAGGCTCGCGATCGTCCGGCCATATTCGCCGCGTGCAGCTCCAAAGGGCAAGGCCGCCCACGAGGGTCATCAGTGGGCCGGAGAGCGTCGGGGTCGCTAATAATCCGATGAGCGCGCGAAAGGCGGCATTTAATGGGAGATAGTCTGAGATCCAAGCGGCGCGTGGGTCCGCCTTATACATAAACATCGTGTTGAGCAGGTCGGAATGATGTCCCCACATCTCCGGGAGAGACGCCGCGAAAGCTCCGCGCGCAAAGACAGCAGCATCGAAGACCGCCATCTGCTCGTCGCGGCTCATGTCATAGGCGGACAATATCCAGTAGTGGCCGGCCCACGTCATCAGCGCCATACCCGTCGTGCCTGCCAGCGCGATACGCCATGAGCCCTCGAGGGGCGCCCGCCGCATGGGCAACTTCCAACTGCATATTGCAAAGAGCAAACTGCCGCTGAGCAGCAGCCACCGGTCTTGGCGGTGGAGTAAGAAGAGGCTGAGGTCTGTCGCGGGTCCGAGCAGCGCGGAAACGACGAAGGCAAGAATCGTCAGAGCGGCGATCCGCCTGAAGGTGACGCGAAACAGACCTTCTCCCGCGATCACGTTCCCCCTTGGAGCACTTAGGCCATGTTGCGCTGTCCGCATCCTTTCTACCTGCACGGACAGAGCTAATTTCTGGTTAACCAGTGACCTTGCTCGCCCGCGAAACGCGCGTTGCCAAATTCAGATGTTTATGTTATGTTCTCTATCTCCCGAGGGAGAATGCCATGACTGATTCCCCGACCCGCGCCACCGGCCAGTGCCACTGCGGCGCCATCCGATACTCGATGCCCACCCTCGTCGCGCATCATGCACTCTGCCATTGCCAGGATTGCCGCCGGCACGCAGGAGCGCCGCTGGTTGGATGGGCGATGGTCAGCGAGGACGCGGTCGAGGTGAGCGGCGCGCCCAAGATTTACGCTTCGTCCGAACATGGCCGCCGCCATTTCTGCGGTAAATGCGGGACGGGGCTTTTCTACACGAACGAGCAGGTCTTTCCCGGCCAGATCGACGTCCAGACCGCGACGCTCGACAATCCCGATCTGATCCCGGCCCAGGTACAGATTCAGACCGCTGAGCGCATCGGCTGGATGGAAAGGCTGGATGAGATGCCGAGCTTCGAACGCTATCCAGGCTAAGGCTTGGGGCCGAAGGCGGCGCGCTACGCATTGTTCGCGCGGTCGCACCAGGCGCGCTGGATGAGCGCTCCCACGCATTTGGGATCGCGGGCGTGTCCGCAGAAGGGCGCCATGGCGACGTGGCAGCGTGCAGGCGAAGGCGACGGCGTCGCTCCCGCTACCGAACCGCGGCCTCAATCTCTCTTTGCGCCCCCCTGCCGTCTCGCATCCCACCATGCGATCCGCTCGGCGATGCGCTTTTCAAAGCCGCGATCAACGGGACGGTAGAAGATCGCGGGACTCATCTCGCCGGGCCAGTAATTGTCGCCCGAAAAGCCCTCCGGCGCGTCATGGTCGTAGCTGTAGCCGGCGCCATAGCCCAGGTCCTTCATCAGTTTCGTCGGGGCGTTGAGTATGTTTGCAGGCGGCGCGAGGCTTCCGGTTTCGCGCGCCGCTGCCCAGGCCGCCTTTTGCGCCGCATAGGCGGCGTTCGACTTGGGCGCGGTTGCGCAGTAGAGGCACGCCTGCACGATCGCGAGCTCGCCTTCGGGAGAGCCGAGGAACTGATAGGCGTCCTTCGCCGCAATGCACTGGACGAGGGCCTGCGGGTCCGCAAGTCCGATATCTTCGCTTGCAAAGCGGGTGATGCGGCGGAGCACATAGAGCGGCTCCTCCCCTGCAACGAGCATGCGCGCGAGCCAGTAGAGCGAGGCCTGCGGGTCCGAGCCGCGCATCGCCTTGTGCAGCGCCGAGATAAGATTGTAATGTCCGTCACGGTCCTTGTCGTAGACGGGCATCCGGCGGTGAAGAAATTGCGCAAGCTCGGCGGCATCCAACGGCGCGTCGATCGCCGCGGCAAATAAGGTCTCGACCTGGTTGAGAAGAAAGCGCCCGTCGCCGTCGGCGCTCGCGACCAACGCCGTGCGCGCCTCGTCCGTGACCGGGAGCGCCCGCCCAACCTCGGCCTCGGCCCGGTCGACCAATGTCGCAAGCGCAGCCTCATCGAGCCGGTGCAGCACGAGAACCTGCGCGCGGCTCAGCAGCGCGGCGTTGAGCGCAAAGCTCGGGTTTTCGGTCGTCGCTCCGACAAGCACCACTGTCCCGCGCTCGACGAAGGGAAGAAAGCCGTCCTGCTGGGCGCGATTGAAGCGGTGGATCTCGTCGACGAAAAGCAATGTGCGCTGGCCAGCGGCGGCCATCTTCTCGGCATCGGCGAAGGCCTTTTTGAGATCTGCGACTCCGGAAAAGACCGCCGACAGCGGAGCAAAGCGCATTCCGACCGCTTCGGCGAGCAGACGCGCGATCGTGGTCTTGCCGGTGCCGGGCGGCCCCCACAGGATGATCGACGACAATTGTCCTGCCCCGACCATGCGGCCGATCGCGCCGTCCGGGCCGGTCAGCTGCTCCTGCCCGACGACATCGCCGAGGCGCTTCGGCCGTAGCCGCTCAGCCAGCGGGACGGGTCCGGGCGCGCTGCCCGAGGATGACGCCGGCACATCGTCCCCAAACAGATCCCCGGCCATGGTTTCAGGCCCGCCGCTGCTTCTGGCGGATCAGGCGCAAATAGGTGTCGGCAACCGCCTGGTTGATCGCATCCCACTGATAGGAGCGGCTTTCCGCGAGCGCCGCTGCCCCGTGGGCGCCGCGCAGCGCGGGATCGCGGCAATAATGTTCAAGATCATCGGCAAACAGGCCGATCGCGCCCGGCGCGACGAGATAGCCCGTCTGCCCGTGCTTGACGATGCTCGCGCTGCCCGTTGCACGTGCCGCGACCACCGGAAGGCCGCATGCCATTGCCTCGAGCGTGACATTTCCAAAGGTTTCGGTGACCGAAGGGTTGAACAGCATGTCGCATGATGCGAGGGCACGTGCGAGGTTCTCCCCGCCCTGGAAGCCCACGAATTTGGCGTGCGGCAGCCGCGATTCGAACCAGTCGCCCGCGGGGCCCTCGCCGATCACCACCACTTCGTGCGGCACGCCGCGGCGGCGCAGGACGTCGATCGTGTCGGCAAAAACGTCGAGCCCCTTTTCCATCACCAGCCGGCCGAGAAAGGCGATGACGGGCACCTCCTCGGCGATGCCCCACGATTGGCGCCACATCGCATCCCGGCGCCCGGGGTGAAAGATGTCGCGCTCGACCCCCCGGGTCCAGATTCCGATATCATAGTTCATCCGCTGTTCGCGCAGCACCTGCGCGAAGCTTTCCGAAGGGGCGATGAGCGCGTCGCAGCGGCGATAGAGGCGCCGCAGCCAGGCGACGACGAGCGGTTCGAGGAAGGAGAGGTTATAGTAGCGAAAATAGGTCTCGAAGCGCGTGTGGACCGAACAGGCAACGGGGATCCGCCGCCGCCGCGCCCAGGCGGCGGCCTGCCGCGAGACGCGGTCGGGGCTTGAGATATGGAGGATATTCGGCGCGAACATCGCCAGATCCTCGCGCAGACGGGCGGAGAGCGAAAGCGGGATGCGATATTCGCTGCGCCCAGGTATCGCGATGGACGGCACGCTGACGAGTTCGCCGGTCGGCGCAAAGTCGGGATTTTCGACAGTGGGCGAATAGACGCGCACCGCCGCGCCCGCGCTCAGGAGATAGCCGACAAGGCGGTTGAGCGCCTTGTTCGCCCCATCGACGGTCATGTTGTAATTGCCGCTGAACAGCGCGATGCGAAGATCGGAAACGTCCATTGCGCCTGCGCTAATCGCATCGCCCGCCAAAGGCAACGGCGCCGCGCGGTCCCTAGAAGGGCTCTCCGCGGTCCGACGAGGCCTCAAGGTCGACCTCGAGCGGCGGGTGGAGACGCAAGTGGTGGACGCGGCGTTCATCTGCTTCGGTCACCTCGATCCGCCATCCGCTCGGGTGGACAAGGATCTCGCCGACTTCGGGCACATGACCCGCGAGCACCGCGGCGAGGCCGCCGACAGTGTCGACATCCTCCTCGATCTCGGCAAGCCGCGGATCGATCGCCTCGCCGATATCATCGAGCTCGGCGCGCGCGTCGGCCTCCCAGCAGCCATTGTCGCCCGGCGCAAAGAGAGTGACCGGCTCGTCGTCATGCTCGTCCTCGATCTCACCGACGATTTCCTCGACCAGGTCCTCGATCGTCACGAGCCCCTCGGTGCCCGAATATTCGTCGATCACGATCGCAAGATGGGTGCGCTGCGCGCGCATGTCGGCGAGCAGGTCGAGCACGCCCATAGACTGCGGGACGTAAAGTGGCTGTCGGATGAGGTCGAGGAGCGGCGGCGGCGTGCGTCCATCGGCAAGCACCGCGAAGACGTCCTTGACGTGGATCATCCCCACGACCTCGTCGAGTGTTTCGCGGTAGACCGGAAGGCGGCTGTGCCCCGCCTCTGCAAAGAGCGCAACAATATCCTCGAAAGGCGCGCTCTCGTTGATCGCGATGATGTCGGCGCGCGGGACGGCGACGTCGTCAACCGTCTGCTCCCCGAAATGAAGGAGGTTGCGGAGCATCTTGCGTTCGATCGGCGAAAGGTCGCCGACAATGCTGCTGCCCCGGCGTTCGGCTCCATCCTCCTCGGCCTCGTCGATGACGTCTTCGATCTGTTCGCGCAGCGACGGTTCCTTGTCGCCCCCGAACAACAATGCCTTGAGCCCGGCCAACAGGCCGGATCTACTGTCCTCTTCCGATCGGTTCGAAGATCCCTGCTCGTCGGGCATGATGCGCTTTGATCCTTCCTATTGCTCGCCGCCATATGGATTGCCGATGCCCAGCGACGCAAGCGCTTTCACCTCCAGCGCCTCCATCGCGGTCGCGCTCACATCGTCCATATGGTCGTAGCCGATGAGGTGGAGCGTTCCGTGGACGATGAGGTGCGTCGCATGATCGGCAAGCGGAATTCCCTTTTCCTCCGCCTCGCGCGCGCAGGTCTCGCGCGCGAGCACGATATCGCCGAGCAAGATCTCGCCATCGTCGCTGTTCGATAGGCTTGGCAGGAGGTCGGCTTGCACTTGAGGAAAGGAGAGCACGTTGGTCGGCTTGTCCTTGCCCCGAAAGTCGCGGTTGAGCGCTTGCACCTCGGCATCGTCGGTGAGCCGCACGGCTATCTCCACGAGCGGCGCCGCATCGGCAAGCGGCGCATAGGGGGTGAGCGCAAGCGCGGCTGCGGCAGCCTCGGCGGCGCGCGCCTCCCAGTCGAGATTCTCGGGCCATGGCACCGCCGCGCAAGTTTCGACGCTCAGCACGCCGAACGTCCCGATGCACCGGAGCTCGCATGCCCCAAAGCTATCATCATCGTGCTGAAAGAATATGGCCTGCTGGTCGCAGGGACAGGGACGGGAGTGCGCGCAATCATCATCGATCCACGCTATCGCGGCGCTCCTTTGCAGGACAGCGAAAAATGCGAAGGGTCGGCATGACGGGGACGGGCCCGCGCGGCGACGGCGTAATGCCTTCATCCTGGACCGGCCCGATGGGACAGGTGACGGGCCGCAGCCGGCGCTAGTTCACCATCCGCTCATAGCCCTCCCAATAAGGCGCGCGCAGGTCCTTGCGTAGGATCTTTCCCGAGGCGTTGCGCGGCAGGGCCTCGATCACGTCGACGCTGCGCGGCGCCTTGAAGGCGGCGATGCGCTCGCGGGTCCAGGCGATGATGTCGTCCTCTTCGACCGCCATGCCGGGCTTCGGAACGACGACGGCCTTCACGGTCTCTCCCCATTTCGCGTCGGGAATGCCGATCACGGCGACTTCCTGCACCGCGGGGTGACCGTAGATCGCGCTTTCAACCTCCGCCGGGTAAACATTCTCCCCGCCCGAGATGATCATGTCCTTCATCCGGTCATGAATATAAAGATAGCCGTCCTCGTCCATGTACCCCGCGTCGCCTGTATGGATCCAGCCGTCGGCGGTCATCGTCTTGGCGGTCGCGTCAGGTAGGTTCCAATAGCCCTGCATATTGTTCGACGAGCGGGTGACGACCTCACCCACCTCGCCGGTTGGCACCTCCTTGCCGTCAGGGCCGAGGATCTTGATCTCGACGCCGGGAAGCGGCTTGCCCGCCGAGCGCATTCGCTTGTTGCCTTCCGGATCATGGTCCTCGGGCGGAAGCATGCAGATGGTGCCCGTCGTCTCGGTCATCCCATAGGCCTGGATGAACTGCGCACCGAACATCTTGATGCACTGGCGCAAAAGGTCGAGCGGAATCGGCGCAGCGCCATAGAGAATATATTTGAGGCGGCTGTAATCGACGCTCGCGCAGCGCGGATGAAGGAGCAGCATCTGGAGCGCGGCGGGAACGATGAAAAAGCGCGTGACGCCATGATGCTCGACGGCGTCGAACACGCCGTCGGGATTGAATTCGGCGAGCACCACGCCCGGAAGTCCCGCGGCGAGCGCCATGATACCAAGCCCGGTTCCCCCGATATGGGCGCAGGGCATCGCGACGAGCACCGCCTCGTCGTCTTCCCACTGGGTGTAGGGCATGTCGAGATTGGCGGAATTCTTGCGCAGCGCGAAAAGATTGGTGTTGGTGAGCACCGCGCCCTTGGGGTTCCCGGTCGTGCCCGATGTGTAGAGCTGGAGCACGGCATCGTCGGGCCCCGACGGCGCGAAGTCGGTACGCGTTGCGTCGTCGATCATCGCGCGCGCCGCCTCGGCGCCGATGATCCGGGGCGCATGATCGAGCTTGGCTGCAAGCTGATCCGCCGCCGCCTCGAAGCCAGGGCCGGTGAAGACGATCTTCGCACGCGTGTCATTGACGATGAACGCCCATTCGGCGGGCGCCAGGCGCCAGCTGATCGGCGCCATCACGATCCCCGCGCGCGCCGCGCCGTAAAAGAGGGTGAAATAAAGATCGCTGTTCTTCCCGATCCAGGCAATCCGGTCACCCTTCTGAAGCCCCGCGGCCAGAAGCGCGCTCGCGACGCGCGCGGTCCGCTCATCAAGATCGCCATAGGTCATCACCCGGTCGTCCTCGCGCATCGCGACGCGATCAGGCCGCTCCTTCGCCCAATGGGTGATGAACTGGTCGAAGGTTAGAAGGTCCGCGATGTCGCTCATGCTCATTTCTCTCCCGGGAGGCGCTTTTGCGCCATTCTCAGTTTTGATAACAACGGAGTAGCAGCCTTGGCAAGCGCCACCCTTCGCAAGCTAAGCGCACAGCGCCGGCCGCGGGCAGGCGGACGTCAGATGCGACGTAAAAGGAGCATCAGATTGTTGGCGGGCATCGCCTGCCGCGCGGCGAAGGCGAAGCCGGCCTCGAGCGCTGCGGCTTTTACCGCCTCGAGAGCGCGCAGCCCCCATTCGGCGTCGCGCGCGCGAAGGCTCGCGTCGAAGGCGAGATTGCTCGGCGCGGTGGGCACGCCCGCCTCGATATAGGGGCCATAGAGAATGAGCGGCGCGCCGCGCGCGAGGAGACGCGCCGCTCCGGCGAAAAGCCCGAGCGTCGCGCACCACGGGCTGATATGGACCATGTTGATGCAGAGAAGCGCGTCGGCGCGATCGAGCGGCCAGTCGGGAGCGGCCGCATCAAGCCGGATGGGCGGGGCGAGGTTCGCAAGCCTCGCCTCGGCGCTCCATGCCGCAATCGAGGCGAGCGCGGCCTCGTCTGGGTCGCTCGGCTGCCAATCGAGCGCAGGGAAAGCCGCGGCGAAGTGGACAATATGCTCGCCCGACCCGCTCGCGACTTCGAGCACAAGGCCCGCGCGCGGTAGCCATTCGGCAAGAACGCCGACGATCGCATCGCGATTGCGCAGCGTCGCCGGCGCGTGACGCTTCGCCCCGGAGCCGCCTTCCTCCGGCCTCCAGGGCCCCGGGCTCATTGCGCCTTGGCGAGCGCCCGGGCCCGCCGTTCGCGAACGATGAGCCACGCAAGCAGGCCCACCGGTCCCGCCATGAGCGTCAGGAACAGGAAAGGAAGCTGGACGATCCGGCTGAAGCCCTTCTGGTCGGCATCGCGCGCGATCCACATGCCGGTGAAGAGGTCAAAGGCGAGATAATGCGTCCAGCCGAGAGCCGCGCCGCCGGGGGCATCGAAGAGCTTCATCACCCCGGCCAGCGAGGAGAAATCGCCGCTCCCTGCCCCGCCGGGGTCGATGCCGCCGGCAAGGAAGCCAGCGATCAATACCGTGTAGACGAGACAAAGCAGCGCAACGCCTGCATAAAGGATCGCCGAGAGGATGCGCGGGCTGCGCGGCGCGAAGGCGAGCGCCAGCCAGCCCGCGAGCGCCCAATAATTGGTGACAAGATAAAGGCTGTTCCAGCTCATTTAGGCTCCCTCCCTCGCTCGGCCGCGAGAGGCCGCGGCGCGCTTGCGCCCTGGCGAACGCACATTCTGACCTAGCGGTCCTATCGCGCCGCGCAAAGTCCGCACAGCGCCCATTACAGCGTAAGGCCGAGACGCGTCCCCCGACTTGTTCGCATGAGCGAAATCGGGGGGACGCGTATCCCGCGCGCCGCTCAGCTCCCACCGATCTCGCTCATCGAGGGCGTGCCGGGCGCCACTGCAGCTTCGTTCCAGGCGAGTATGGGCTTGCGCGCCGCCATCGTCTCGTCGAGCCGCGCGCGCGGGGCGAAATGCGGCGCCGATTTAAGCGCCGGGTCACCATTCTTTGCCCGCATCGCGATGCTGCGCAGCGCGCCGATGAACTGATCGAGCACCGCCTTCGATTCGGTCTCGGTCGGTTCGACCAGCATCGCGCCGTGGACAACGAGCGGAAAATAGACCGTCATCGGGTGGTAGCCCTCGTCGATCAGCCCCTTGGCGATGTCGAGCGTCGTGAAGCCCTCGGCGAGCCCCTTGTCGCTGAACAATGCCTCGTGCATGCACGGGCCCGACGCCGCAAATGGCGCGTCGAGCACATCCTCAAGGCCCCGCAGCATATAATTGGCATTGAGCACCGCATCCTCGGCGACCTGGCGCAGTCCGTCGGCGCCGTGGCTGAGGATATAGGCGAGCGCGCGCGTGAACATGCCCATCTGGCCGTGAAAAGCGGTCATGCGGCCAAAGCTTTCGGGATGATCCTCGCCCGCGCTTTCCTCTTCGATCAGCCGGAACCGGCCGCCTTCCTTCGCAACGAAAGGCAGCGGCGCAAAAGGCGCGAGCGCCTCCGACAGCACCACGGGGCCCGAGCCCGGGCCGCCGCCGCCATGCGGGGTCGAGAAGGTCTTGTGCAGGTTGATGTGCATCGCATCGACGCCGAGGTCGCCAGGGCGCACACGCCCGACGATCGCGTTGAAATTGGCGCCGTCGCAATAGACATAGCCGCCCGCCGCGTGGACCGCGTCCGAAATTGCCTTGAGATCGCGCTCGAACAGGCCGCAGGTGTTGGGGTTGGTAATCATGACCCCGGCAACATCGGGGCCGAGCCGGGCTTTGAGCGCAGCAAGGTCGACGCGGCCCTCGCGGGTCGCGGGAATATCCTCCACGCTGAAGCCTGCAAAAGCCGCCGTCGCAGGATTGGTACCATGCGCGCTTTCCGGGACGAGGAGCACCCTCCGGTCTTCGCCGCGCGCCTGGAGCGCTGCCTTGATGCACAAGATGCCGCAAAGCTCGCCATGCGCGCCGGCCTTGGGCGACATGGCGATGCTGTGCATGCCGGTGAGCGTGACGAGCCACTCGGCAAGATCGTGGATTACGGCATAGGCGCCCTGCACTGTCTCCTGGGGCTGCAGCGGGTGCGCATCGGCAAAGCCCGGCATCCGGGCGACCTTTTCGTTAAGGCGCGGGTTGTGCTTCATCGTGCAGCTGCCGAGCGGGAAGAGGCCAAGGTCGATGGCATAATTCTGGCGGCTGAGGCGCGTGTAATGACGCACGGCTTCGCCCTCGCTGAGCCCCGGCAGGCCGATCGGCGCCGAACGCGCGAGCGCGCCGAAGTCGGCAGCGGGCGCCTCTTCGTCAAAATCGACCCCGGTGGTCTCGCTCGAGCCGATCTCGAAGACCAAGGGCTCTTCGAGCATCAGCGCGCGGTTGCCGGTGAAGGTCACATTGTCGTCGGCGCCGCCGGCGTTCATTTCGGGGCGCCACCCGGCGCGGTTGAGCGCGGTCATGCCAGCACCTCCTTCAGCGCCGCGGCAAAGGCGGCGATATCCGCTTCGGTCACGGTTTCGGTCACGGCAACGACGAGACCGTTCGCGAGGCCCTCATTGCCCGGATAAAGGCGGCCGAGCGACACGCCTCCCAGGACGCCCCTCTCGGCAAGCTCGTGCACGACGGGTCGCGCCGCCTTTGGAAGGACAAGGGTGAATTCGTTGAAGAAACCGCTGTTCATGACCGAGACGCCCGGCACTTTCGCAAGCGCGGCCGCCGCGGCCTTGGCCCGGCCGTGGTTGATCGCCGCGAGGCGGCGCAGGCCCGCTTCGCCGAGCAAGGTCATGTGGATGCTGAAAGCGAGCGCGCATAATCCGGAGTTTGTGCAGATATTGCTCGTCGCCTTTTCGCGCCGGATATGCTGCTCGCGGGTCGACAAGGTCAGCACGAAGCCGCGCTTGCCATTGGCGTCGAGCGTCTCGCCGCACAGGCGCCCCGGCATCTGACGGACATATTTGGCCTTGCAGGCGAAAAGCCCGACATAGGGACCCCCGAACTGAAGGCCAACGCCGATCGACTGCCCTTCGCCAACCACGATGTCGGCGCCCATCTCGCCTGGCGCCAGGATGAGGCCAAGCGCGACCGGCTCGGTCACCACCGCAATCAGAAGCGCACCGGCTGCCTCACACGCACCAGCAAGCGCGCGCATGTCGTCGAGGCGGCCAAGAATATCGGGATATTGGACGACGACGCAGCTCGTCTCCGTGTCGACCGCCGCGGCGAGCGCGCTCCAGTCGGTGGCGGCATCGAGGCTCGGGTCGCCGTCAACGAGGACGTCACCGGTATATTTCGCCATCGTGCGCGCAACGCTGCGATAATGGGGATGCAGCCCCGTCGAGAGCAGGGCCTTGCCGCGCCGCGTCACCCGCCGCGCCATCACGATCGCTTCCCAGCAGGCGGTCGAACCATCGTACATCGAGGCATTGGCAACGTCGGTGCCGAAGAGGCGCGCGACCTGCGTCTGAAACTCGAACAGCATCTGGAGCGTGCCCTGCGCAATCTCGGGCTGATAGGGTGTATAGGCGGTCAGGAACTCGCCGCGCTGGATGAGATGGTCGACGCTCGCGGGCACATGGTGGCGATAGGCGCCTGCGCCGAGGAAGAAGGGTCCCTCGCCCGCGGCGCGATTCTGCTGCGCAAGGGCCGCCATATGCCGCTCGACCGCAAGCTCGCTGGCGTGCATCGGCAGCTGGGCAATGGGTCCTGCAAGCTGGGCCGCTTCAGGGACGTCGACGAACAGATCGTCGATCGACGACGCGCCGACCGCCGCGAGCATCGCGCTGCGGTCGGCGGGAGTGAGAGGCAGGTAGCGCATGAATTACTCCGGCGAAGAAACGGGGTTATCGGAAAAAAGCGGCGCGAGATCGGCAAGCGATCCGCGAAAGGTCGCAGGGCCGCTGTGCGCGGTGCGGACCCAGGGAGCGAGCCAGATCCTGAAACCTGCAGCACGCGCGCGGTAGCAGAAGGCATAATCCTCGGAGAGTTGCCGGCGGCCCTCAGGCTCGATCATCGGCATAAACAGGCTGTGCACCTCTTCGCCAACGCGGGCATTTTCGCGATCGCGCGCGTCGACGCGGAAGGCGAGATCGCCGTGCCGCGCGCAGAGTGTTTCGATCACGTCGCGCCGCACCAGCATGAAGGCGGCGCCTAGCTGCGTCAGCTCGACCAGTTCATTCAGCTTGAACGACTGCGCGGGGTTGAGGAAACTCAGCGCAAAATCGCCGGCAAAGGCTGCAAGATCGCCGGGGTTGCTCCGCGCGAGCCCTTGTCCCGCAGCGCGCGCCACCTGCGCCCAGTTCACGACGCGGCGCGGCACCGGCGCGCCGAGGATCGCGCAGTCGGGACGCTCCGCCATCGCGGCGAGCATCGCGAACACATCGTCGGCGGCAAAATCCACATCGTCGTCGATAAAGAGCAGATGCGTGCAGTCGCTCTTAAGGAAGATGTTGGCCAGCAAGTCGCGCGCCCGGTGGACCTGCGCCTCATGCAGGATGAATTCGAAGCGGAGGGGCAGCGCGCGTGCGGCCCCCGCCATCGCCAGCGCGAGCGCCGCGCGCACATAGCCGCCCTGCGCGCCCGCATAGATCGCGGTCGCAATCATCGGCCGGCAATCGGCAGGAGCGGGTGCTGCGGCAGTCATGCCGCCGGCCCGACCGAGAGGATGGCGAGAGACGTCATGAACCTATCTCCCCCCTCCCGCGACGGGAGGGGCATGACTTACAGGCTGTCGCAGAATTCCTTGTAGGCGGCAGCGTTCATCAGACCGTTGAGCTGGCTCTTGTCGGACAGCGTCATGCGGAAGAACCAGCCTTCGCCTTCAGGGTCGCTATTGACGAGCGCGGGGTCTTCTTCGAGCTGGCTGTTGCCCTCGGTCACCACGCCGTCGACAGGGGCGTAGACGTCGCTCGCTGCCTTCACCGATTCGACCACCGCCGCGTCGCCGCCCGCGCTGAGTTCGGTACCGGTGTCGGGCACTTCAACAAAGACGATGTCACCAAGCTGGCCTTGTGCAAAGTCGGTGATCCCGACCGTCGCGACCTCGCCATCGACGTCAACCCATTCATGTTCTTCGGTATAGTAACGCGGCATCGTCAGCCTCCCTGTTTACGGACATATTTGTGCGGAACGAATGGCATGGCGGCGACCGTCACGGGCACGCGCTTCCCCCGCACCTCGGCAGCAAGCGCCGTGCCGGTCGCGGAGAGGCCGGTGGGCACATAGCCCATTGCGATCGGCGCGCCGAGGCTCGGCGCGAAACCGCCCGAGGTCACGACGCCGACTTCGCTGTTGCCGTCGAAAAGCTTGGAGCCCTCGCGGACGGGCAGCTTGCCGTCGACGAGCAGCCCGACGCGCTTGCGCGGAGCGCCGTCGGCCAGATGGCCGAGGATGCGCGCGGCACCCGGAAAGCTGCCTTCCTCTCGCCGGCGCTTGGAAATTGCAAAGGCAAGATCGCCCTCGACGGGATCGGTCGCAGGGTCGAGGTCATGCCCGTAAAGCGGGAGCCCCGCCTCGAGCCGCAGCGAATCGCGCGCACCAAGGCCGATGGGCTTTACCTCGTCCATCGCGCACAGCGCGTCGGCAAGCACGCCGGCATGCGCCGCGGGCACCGAAATCTCGAACCCGTCCTCGCCCGTATAGCCCGACCGGCTGATACCAAGCGGCACGCCGTTCCAGTCGAAGGCGTCCGCCTGCATGAACACCAGCGCGCCGACGCCCGGAACCAGCCGCTCGAGCGCCGCGGCGGCCTCAGGCCCCTGCAGCGCGAGGAGCGCCTGCTCATCCATATGGTTGAGCCCGATCTCGTCGGGCAGATGCTCGCGCAGATGGGCGATATCGTCCCATTTCACCGCGCCGTTGACGACCATGTAGAGACCCTGCTCGCCGCCGGTGATCATGAGGTCGTCAAGAATCCCGCCATCGTCGGCGAGCAGCAGCGAGTAGCGCATCCGGCCGGGTTTCAGCGCCGAAATATCGCCGGGAACGAGCGCTTCGAGCGCCTCGGCGGCGCCTTCGCCGCTCAGCAGAAGCTGTCCCATATGGCTGACGTCGAACAGCCCCGCATTCGTGCGCGTCCACAGATGCTCGGCCATGATGCCTTCATACTGGATGGGCATCCAGTAGCCGGCAAATTCCACCATCCGTGCACCCTTTGCCCGGTGCCAGGCATCGAGCGGCAGGGTGCCGATAGGGGCGGTCTCTTCGCCCGTCTGTTCGCTTGTCGTCATATCAGTCTCCCGTCGTTGACACAGCGAGGCGCGGCCTCGTGCCGCCGCGTCGCCATGCCCCCTCTGTCACGGGAACCTGAGAGTTTTCCCTCGGGGGATGCGCCCCCAAGGTTACCCCTTCGGTGGTTCCGGCACGGCCGAAACGCTTTCCAGAGTGTCCGTTCCAGCCTGCGCGGTCCTGCGAACCTGAGAGTTTCCGGGGCGGTTGCTCCTTCGGTGGCGAGGCGCGGATCGCTCCGCGCCGCGCGCTCTCCCGCGCGGCCGGCCGAATCCCCTGCGGGTCCCGGCAGACGGCTGAGCCTTGGCGGCGCGCTTTCTCAGAGTCAATCGGCGAGCGCGCGGATGGCGTCGTTTTCGTGAACATAGGAGCCGCTTTCACGGCGGGACGCGAGCGTGACGATCGCTTTGGCTACGATTTCGGCGGGAATCGAGCGATAGCGGCGAAGCGATCCGACAAGCAGCGCGTCGAACAGGGGCGCCGCCGCGATCGCAATGCCCTCCCCTAGTCGCGCCGGGCCCGGCCGCTTGCCGGTGAGCAGACCGGGACGGATCATATCGAGCCGGTCGAAACCGAGAGCGCGCAGGCCGTCTTCGGTTTCGCCCTTGGTTCTCAAATAGAAATTGCGGCTCCTGGCCGACGCGCCAACCGAGCTCACAACGATCATTCGCGCCGCGCCGCCCTCCCGCGCGCCGCGCGCGGCGGAGAGGATGAGGTCGTGATCGACCGCGCGAAACGCCGGTTGCGAGCCCGCCGCGCGAATGGTGGTCCCAAGGCAGGAGACCAGCACTTCGGGCTGCTCGCCCGCGATCATGTCCGCCCAGCGTTCGCCCGGCGCGACGAGCCGAAGGTGGCGGTCGGGCAGATCGCCCGGGTCGCGGCGCGCAAGGATGGTGAGCGACAGCTCACCCGCCTCGTGGACAAAGCTGCGTCCGACGAGGCCGGTCGCACCGACCAGCAGAATTTTCGGATGATCCTCTCTCATCGCGCTTCTCTATCAGCCCCGCGCGCTAATGGCACATGCGTATCTCCAAGGCTGCAACAGCAATCGGCGCGCGCCTCACACATGGCGCAGCGCCTCGGGGACCGCCTCGCGGCCAAATATCTCCGCATAGCGGTCTACGGCAAAGCGATCGGTCATGCCGGCGATATAGTCGCCGATGTAGCGCACGATCGCGGTTTGCGTACCGGGAAGGCGCGCAGCCCAGTCATCGCCCATGCGGCGCGGATCATCAGCATAGGCGGCAAAGAGGCGGCTCACGACCTGCCGCGCGGCGTCGGCTGCTGCGAGCTGCGAGGGGTGGTGATAGAGATTGGCGTACATGAAGCGCTTGAGATCGCGCTCCTGCCGCGCAAGTTCCGGCGAAAAGCCGCCCAAGGTGCGGCCCGCCGCGCGAACCTCGGCCGCGCTTTCCACGCCCGCATCCGCCACATTGGCGGCGGTTGCGGCGATCACGTCATTGACCATCACCCCTATCTGGTCACGCACCAGTTCGCGCAGCATCCTCTCGCGCGGGGCGCCGGGGAATCGCTGCTCCACACCCGCAAAATTGGCCGCGACAAAGGGCTGCCCCATCAGCTGGTCGAGATCGAGCAGACCCGCGCGCAGCCCATCGTCGATATCGTGATTGTCATAGGCGATGTCGTCGGCGACCGCGGCGACCTGCGCTTCGAGACTCGCGTGGGTCGCAAGCTCGAGCGGAAACTCAGCGTCAATATCCGCGAGCGCCCAGCCCGGATGGCGCACGGGCCCATTGTGCTTGGCGAGCCCTTCGAGCGTCTCCCAGCTGAGGTTGAGGCCATCAAAGCGGGGATAGGGGCATTCAAGGCGCGCGAGCGTGCGCAGCGTATGGCCATTATGGTCGAACCCGCCATGCGCCTGCATCGCTGCTTTCAGCGCATGCTCTCCGGCATGGCCGAAAGGCGGATGACCGATATCGTGCGCAAGGCAGAGGGCCTCGGTCAGATCCTCGTTGAGCCCGAGCGCGCGAGCGATGCCGCGACCGATTTGTGCCACTTCGATGCTGTGGGTCAGCCGAACGCGGTAATGATCGCCGTCGGGCGCAACAAATACCTGCGTCTTGTGGCGCAGCCGGCGAAAGGCGATCGAATGGATGATGCGGTCGCGGTCGCGCTGGAAAGCGTCGCGCGGCCCGCGCACGACCCGTCCGGGCTCGTCATGATAGCGGCCGCGCGAATGCGCCGGGTCGCTGGCGCAGGGCGCGATGTTGCTCACTTGATCGGTTCGACGGCTTCGCCCGCCTCGCTGGCGAAGAGGAAGCCGTCGCCGCCCGCCTTCTTATAGTCGGCGAGCCAGTCCTGCGCCGCCTTGCGGTCCTTGAACGGACCAACGAGCAAGCGGCGGGTCTGGCCCCATTCGGCGGTCGACCCCGACTTGCCCTGGAAGAGCGCAGCGTTGCGCTTTGCGAAGCGGTTGTAATCGAACGCCAGGGCCTTGAGGTTCGCCCCGGTCGCGATTTGCACCCAGATGCGCGCAGGGTTCGCCTTTTTCTTTTCGGCCTCGGCCTTGGCCTTCGCGTCGGCCTCGGCCTTCGCCTTGGCGGCGGCCGCTTCCTTCGCGCGCTTCGCCTCTTCGGCAGCTTCGGCCTTTCGCTTGTCCTCAAGGAGCTTGGCGAGCGTCGCGGCTCCGACCGCATTGTCGGGCCGCGCCATTTCTTCGGGAGGAATTTCGATCGAACTGACGATATCGGCGAGCGAAGCAAGCGGCGCCGCTGCCGGGGCAGCGGAGGCAGGAGACGGAGACGCGGCGGCGGCCGCGGAAGCTGCGGCGGCGGGCGCGGTGCTCTTTCCAACGTCGGCAATCGAAAAGCCGGGGCCGACGGGCCCGCTATCGCGCCGGATCGCGACGCCGATCGGAGCGGGCCGGGATGCAGCACTTCGCCCTGGCGGCGCCTGGGTCGGTGCTGGCGACGCTGCGGCGGGGGCCGGTCTCACCGCCTGAGGCTGCGGCTGTGCAGCGGCGGGCGCGGGTGTCGGCGTTGGCGCGGGTTTGGGCGCCGGCTTGGCTGCGGGGGCCGGCGTCGGCGCTGGGGCGGGGGCCGGGCTGCGAACAGCTGCAGGCGCCGGCGCTGGTGCTGGCATAGGTTCCCTGGCGGCAGCACGGCGGCTCCCCGATCCGCGCCGGGGAGATGCCGCGGCGGCCCGCGCTGGCGCCGAGGCCACCTGCACGGCTTTGCGCGCAGGTCCGAGCTCTCCCGCCGGAAAGCGCCCGAAATGGGCGGCTGCTGCCTGCTGCGCAGGATTGAGGCGGTCCATGCGGATCAGATAGGGTAGAATATTCTGCGCGAGCGCGGCCGGCATCGTCGCATTGACGATGTCGGTCGCCTCCTTGTCGCGGCCGTTCATCGCCAGGATCATCGCGCGCAGCCGCCACGCACCGCGGTCCGACTGGCGGAGCTGGGGCCCGAGCATCTGGATCGCGCGATCGGGCTCGCCGCTGATCCCGAGCGACAGCGCATAGCGCCGGGTCACTTCGTCATCGGTCGCGATCGACAGCGCCAGCTGATAATCGCGCTGCGCGGCATCCTGCTGGCCAAGAAGGTCCCGGGCGAGCCCCCGGTCGGCGAGGAACAGCCGTTCGGGAGCCCCGAGCAATTGCGCCTCGCCGAAATAGTCGAGCGCGCGCGTCGGGTTTTCCATATGGACCATCGCCGATCCGAGTGCGGCCTTGACCGCACCGTCGCGCGGCGCCGCCTGTTCAGCGCGGACGAGGAAACCGAGTGCGGCGCGGTAATCCTCGAGCGCGATCGAGGCGCGCCCGGCATCAAGGAGCGCCTTGGCATCGGTGGAATTGGCGGCAATGCGCGCGAGCGCCGACGAGAGCATCGTGCGCGCAGCGGTGCGCCTTTCCATGGCGGCGCGCGTGGCAGGGTCAGGCTGTGCCGCCTGCATCGCCTGCGACGGCGTTGTAGCGACCGCCGACAGCAACAGCAGCGCGAATGCGCCATGTCGCCCGGTCATCTGCAATCGCCACATGGGCCCATCATCCCGTTTCCGGGCCGCCCCGCCCGTGTGCGGCGGCCCAAGAGCCCTGTTACTGGTTGTTCTGTCGGCCCAGGAAGCGCGGAATATCGACCCCCTCGTCCTTGTCCGCAGCAGCGCCGTCGCCCTCGGGGGCGACTGCTCCGCGCGAAAGGCGCGACATGCGCTCGAACAGGGTTCCGCCGCCGATCGGACGCGGCGGTGCTTCCTCGGCAATCGGCGCAGGCGCGGCAGGCGCCGGCCGATACTCGGCCGCCGCAGCTGCAGGTTCGCCAAGAACGAGTTCATCGGCCGTGTCGTCATAGGTCGCTGCAACCTGGGAAAGCTCCATCGGCTCTTCCTCTGGCATCGCCTGCGGCGCCCCGGGCTCGGCCTGTCCGCCGAGCGAAAAGCCCGGTGCCGGATCGCTGTCAGCCACTGGCTCGGCCGCGGGCGCCTCCTCGGCTACCGGCTCGATCACCTCTTCGGCGATCGGGGCGGGAGCAGGCGCCGGCGCCGCCGTGCGCGCGGGGGCGAAGGAGAAACTGCGGGTTGCGGGCGCTGCCGCCGCGGGATCGCCCGTGCCGTCGATACCGGTTGCGACGACCGAGACGCGGATCTTGCCTTCCAGATTCTCGTTGAAGGCGCTGCCCCAGATGATGTTCGCATCGGGATCGACCAGCTCGCGGATATGGTTCGCGGCCTCGTCGACTTCCATGAGGCGCATGTCCTCGCCGCCGACGATCGAGACGATCACGCCCTTGGCGCCCGCCATCGACACACCGTCGAGCAGCGGGTTGGCGATCGCTTTCTGCGCCGCTTCGAGCGCGCGGCCATCGCCTTCGGCCTCGCCAGTGCCCATCATCGCCTTGCCCATCTCGCGCATCACGCTGCGCACGTCGGCGAAGTCGAGGTTGATGAGGCCGGGCATGACCATGAGGTCGGTGATGCCGCGCACGCCCTGCTGGAGCACCTCGTCCGCCATGCTGAACGCTTCCTTGAAGGTCGTGTTCGGATTGGCGACAAGGAAGAGATTCTGGTTCGGAATGACGATCAGCGTGTCGACATGATCCTGGAGCTCGGCAATGCCCGCCTCGGCGGAGCGCATGCGGCGCTGGCCTTCGAAGGTGAAGGGCTTGGTCACGACGCCGACGGTGAGAATGCCGCGGTCGCGTGCCGCCTTGGCGATGACCGGCGCTGCACCGGTGCCGGTGCCGCCGCCCATGCCCGCCGCGACGAAACACATGTGCGCGCCGTTCAGCGCCTCTTCGACCTGCGCGATACTCTCCTCGGCAGCAGCGCGCCCAACCTCGGGCCGCGACCCTGCGCCGAGGCCCTGCGTGATCTGCGTCCCAAGCTGAATGCGCCGCTCGGCGGGCGAGGCGTTGAGCGCCTGCGCGTCGGTGTTCGCAACCACGAAATCGACACCCTCGACCCGGGCGGCGATCATGTTGGCGATGGCATTGCCCCCCGCGCCGCCGACGCCGATGACCGCAATGCGCGGCTTCAATTCATCGACCTGTGGCGGACCAATATCGATGCTCATCAACTTATCTCCCTGCAGCGGCGAACCTCAGCCGCTAGCCTCACCATGCGACCCAAACAGGCGGTGGTCCCGCCGCCCGGATTCCTGCGACCGCATTGCACTATTGTGACGCTGGAATCACCCAAAAAATTAACCTTTTCACGTCGCGCCTATCAAAAGCTGCTTTTCAATGCCGTGACCAGCCGCTGCAGGATCGACGCACCCTTGGGGCGATAGACATCCTGCGCCATCATCGGCAGATCTCGAAGGTCGACCGGATCGGACGCTGCATAGAGAACCAGACCCGCGAGCGTCGCGAAAGCCGGTCCCGAATGGGCATCGGGCAGGCCGTGCAAGCCCCGCGGTCGCCCGATGCGCGCGGCGCGGCCGAGCGCGCTTTGCGTGTAGTCGGCGATGCCTTTCAAGTCGGCGCCGCCGCCGACGAGCACGACCTGGCGGCCGATGGGGCCGACGAAATGAAGGTCCTTGAGCGTCCGGCCAATCTCGCCCATCATCGCATCGAGGCGCTGGCGGATGACGGACACGAGCTGCGCGCGCGTGATACGCGGGGATTCGCTGCCCGCGGGCGCCCCCGGATCGAGCTCGATGATCTCATTATTGTCGCGCGGGCTCGCCGAGGCCGAACCATAGAAGCTCTGGAGCCGCTGCGCCTGGCTCCGCCTTATCCCGAATGCCGATGCAATATCGTCCGTGATGTCACTCGCGCCAAAGGGCAGCGACGCCATTTCGACGAGCATCCCCCCGGCATAAAGCGAGACGGTCGTCACCGCTGCGCCAAGCTCCACCAGAGCGACGCCAAGATCGCGCTCCTCGTCGGAGAGGCAGGCGAGCCCCGCCGCGATCGGCGATGCCACCACCGCGTTCACGTCGAGATGCGCCTGCCGCACTGCCGCCTCGAGGTTGCGCACCGGCGCACCGTCGGCCATGATAATATGGATGTCGACGCCGAGGCGGTCGGCGTGAAGCCCGATCGGATTCTTGACGCCGGTAAGACCGTCGATCGTGTAGAGCGCGGGCTGGGCGTGGAGGATCATGCGGCCTTCAGGGTCAATGCCTGCGCGCCCCGCCGCGAGGAGATCGTCGACATCCTCCTTCTCGATCCGGTGGCCGCCCAATTCGCTTTCGATCGGCGCGACGTCACTGACAAGGCCGCCTGCCGAGAAGGCTACCCAGACATCGTCGATGTTGAGCCCCGCAATACGCTCGGCCTGCTCGATCGCCTCGCGCACGACATGTTCGGTCTGTTCCATATCGGCAACATAGCCGCGCTGGACGCCGCGGCTCTCGCGCTGGCCGGTGCCAAGAACGTGCAGTTGTCCGTCGGCGGCCTGGCCCGCGATCAGCGCGCAGACCTTCCACGACCCGACGTCGAGCGCGGTGATGATCTTCTCGATGCGCGGCGGCGCCATATTATTGGGTCCCTATCCTTCGTTAGCATTGCTCACGGCGAGGGTGTCGGCCGCCTCGCGCGCGGCGTCGAGCTTTGCGGGCGCCACCTGACCCTCGTGCGGCAGGCGTAGCACGAACCTGGCCGGATCGCGCATGTCGAAACGCAATATGCCGCGCCCCAGGAGGCGGTTGGCGCCGTCCATGTGCGCGAACTTGGCCAGCGCTTCTTTCGCCTCGGCCTCGCCCTCGGGCAGCGACAGCGTTTCCCCGCTGCGGAAACGCAAATCCCAGCGGCGATTGCCGACCCAGGTCGCACCCGCGAGAAGCTCCTTGAGACTGCTCGCCTCGGCGAGCAGGCGGTCAAGATCCTGCGAGCGCTGATTTGCCTTCGGCCCGATGACGAGCGGGAGGTCAGGCATCGTCGCGACGCTCACCGCCTCGAGCACCACGCCCTTCTCGTCGATCAGCGACAGGCGCCCGCCATTCTGCCAGATTGCCGCCGGGGTGCGCTCGACGATGTCGACGACGAGCGTATCGGGCAGCCGGCGCGATACGCGAGCATCCTTGATCCAGCCATATTTCATGAGGTCGCGGCGAACATCCTCAAGGTCGACCGCCGCCATCGAGCGATCCTTTTGCGCAAGTGCGATGTCATAGACCTTGAGCCGGTCGATCCGTTCGGCACCGACGACCTCGACCTTCTTGACCTGGAAACCCGCGCGGCCGACCGCTTGCGCCCATTCCTCCTGAACTTTCGCCGTGACCCCGGTTGCGTGCGCGGCAAGCGCAAGGACGCCGGCGAGGCTGAGACCGATGGTCCAGTTGGCGATGCGCTGCAGTGTCGGCGGACTGATCGGCAGCGCGTTGATGACCGCGTCGATGCGCGAGGTCTTGACCCTCCGGCGCTTCTTCGGCGCGCGCGCGGGGCGGCGCGGCGGCGCCTTCGCGCGCTTGATCCGCGTGCTGCTCATAACGCTTCCTCCACGATGCGTTCGACGAGTTCGGCATAGTCGATGCCGATAGCCCGGGCCTGTTCAGGGACAAGGCTGAGCGGGGTCATGCCCGGCTGGGTATTGACCTCGAGCAGGAAGATGCCGGCAAGGCCCTGCTCATCGTCCCAGCGGAAATCGGAGCGCGAGGCACCCTTGCAGCCCAAGAGACGGTGCGCCTCGACCGCGAGCTGCTTCATCCGCTCGGCAATATTGTCGGGTACATCGGCGGGGCAGACATGCTCGGTGAGTCCATCGGTATATTTGGCGTCATAGTCGTAGAAACCCGATTTGACGCGCAGCTCGGTGACGCCGAGCGCCTGATCGCCGAGCACCGCGACAGTCAACTCGCGTCCCTTGATGAAGGGCTCGGCAAGCAGACGGTCGAACTCGCGCCACGGCCCCACGGCGCCGCGCGCGATCGGGTTGCCGTAATTGCTGTCGTCCCGGACGATCGCGACCCCGACCGACGATCCTTCGTTCACCGGCTTCAGCACATAGGGACGCGGCAGGGGATCGCTTGCAAACAGGCTTTCGCTGTCCACCATGGTCCCCGCCGGCATGGGGATGCCATGCGGCACGAGCGCCTGCTTCGTCAATTCCTTGTCGATCGCGATGACCGAGGTGACAAGCCCGCTATGCGTGTATTTGATCCCCATGAGATCGAGCATGCCCTGGACGGTCCCATCTTCTCCCGGGACGCCATGAAGGGCGTTGAACACGATGTCGGGCTTCGCCTCGGCGAGCTTGCGCGCCACGTCGCGGTCCATGTCGATACGCGTGACCTTGTGTCCGCGGCTTTCGAGCGCGTCGGCGACGCCATTGCCGCTCATCAAGGAAACCTCGCGCTCGGCCGACCAGCCGCCCATCAGGACGGCGACATGCCACGGCCCCCGGCTCATTCCGCCTTCCCCACGCGCTGAATCTCCCATTCCAGTTCGATACCGCTCTTCGCCTTGACGCGCCGGCGCACTTCCTCGCCGAGCCTCTCGATGTCCCCGCTCGTCGCGCTGCCGGTGTTGATGAGGAAATTGGTGTGCTTCTCGCTGACCTCGGCGCCGCCGACCCTGAGGCCGCGGCATCCCGCCTCATCGACGAGCTGCCAGGCCTTGCGGCCCTCGGGATTCTTGAAGGTCGAACCGCCGGTCTTCGATCGCAGCGGCTGCGCCGCCTCGCGGCTCGCCGAGATGCGGTCCATCTCGGCCTGAATGTCGGCAGGTTCACCGGGCCGGCCGCGAAAGGTCGCCCCAATAACCACCGCCCCCTCGGGAAGCTCGCTATGGCGATAGGTGTAGCCAAGCCTGGCAGTCGCGAGCGTGCGGCGCTCTCCGGTGCGCAGCACAACATCGGCCTCGACCAATATATCCTTGACCTCGCTGCCATAGGCGCCGCCGTTCATGCGGACAAAGCCGCCGACGGTGCCAGGGATCGAGCGCAGGAACTCAAATCCCGCAATCCCCGCATCGCGCGCTGTCGAAGAAACGAGAATGCCCGACGCCCCGCCGCCGCACCGCAGCGTCACGGCATCGAGCGGCTCGACCTTGGCAAAGGCCTTTCCAAGACGGACGACCACGCCCGGAAAGCCGCCGTCGCGAATGATGAGGTTCGAGCCGAGCCCAAGCGCCATCACCGGGACCGCGGGGTCGAGATCGCGCAGAAAATCGGCAAGATCCTCAGCGTCCTTCGGCTCGAACAGCCAGTCGGCAGGGCCGCCGGACTTGAACCAGACGAGCGGCGCAAGCGGGGCTTTTGCGGTCAGCTTGCCGCGGACGGCAGGAAGGACGGCGGCGTTCATGCCGCCTCCACCGCGGCCGCGAGACCTGCCGCGACCTTGGTAATATCGCCGGCGCCAAGGCAGATGATCCGGTCGCCCGCACCGATGGCGCCCGAACGGATCGCAGCGGCGACGGCCGCAGCGAGCGCAGCCGCATCGGCAACGGTCGCCGCGTGGCGGTGGCCGCGGTCGCGCAGTCCCGCCACGAGGACAGCCGATGACACCTCCTCGATGGGGGTCTCGCCTGCCGCATAGACGGGAAGCGCGAGGACCATGTCGGCGTCGTTGAAGGCCTGCTGGAACTCGTCCATGTGATCGCGCAGGCGGGTGAAGCGATGCGGCTGGACGACGGCGATGACGCGCCCCGCCCCTGCCCCTTCGCGCGCGGCGGAAAGGACGGCGCGAATTTCGACCGGATGATGGGCATAATCATCGATGACCGTGATGACGCCGCCATCCGCCGCGATTTCGCCTACCCGGGTGAAGCGGCGCTTGACCCCGGTAAACCCGCTAAAGCCCGCGGCGATCGTCGCGTCACTCACGCCCATATGCAGCGCGACCGCAATCGCCGCGAGCGCATTCTGGACATTGTGGCGTCCCGACATCGGCAATTGAATATTCTCGATCGTCCGGCTCACACCCTCGCGCTCGCGCACGACGACGTCGAAGCGGTTGCCGTCGGGACCCGGCGTCACATTGGTACCGCGCACATCGGCCTGGGCCGAAAAGCCATAGGTCACGATACGGCGATCGCGGATGCGCGGGATGATCGCTTGTACCTCGGGGTGATCAAGACAGAGCATCGCGGCGCCATAGAAAGGCACATTTTCGATGAACTCGACGAAGGCCGCCTTGATTGCGTCAAAGCTCCCATAATGGTCGAGATGTTCAGGGTCGATGTTGGTGACGACCGCGATCGTGCCATCGAGACGCAGGAAACTGCCGTCGCTCTCGTCCGCCTCGACCACCATCCAGTCCGACGCGCCGAGCCGCGCGTTCGAACCATAATTGTTGATGATGCCGCCATTGATAACCGTCGGGTCGATCCCGCCGGCATCGAGCAGGGCAGCGACCAGGCTGGTCGTGGTCGTCTTGCCGTGCGTGCCCGCGATGGCGACGGTCGATTTGAGGCGCATCAGCTCGGCGAGCATCTCGGCCCGGCGCACGATCGGGATGCGGTGCGCGAGCGCGGCCTCGACCTCGGGATTGCCGCGCTTGACCGCGGTCGAGGTGACGACGACCGCCACCCCCTCGACATTCTCGGCCGCATGGCCGATCGCGACCTTGATCCCGCGCTTGCGAAGACCCTCGACGACATAGCTTTCGGCAATGTCGCTCCCCTGGACCTGATAGCCGAGGTTGTGCATCACCTCGGCGATGCCCGACATGCCGATGCCGCCGATGCCGATGAAATGGATGACGCCGATATCGGTCGCAACGCCGCGCATCAACGGGCCTCCCGCCGCGCCGCCGCGACGCCGCTTGCTGCCGCGCGCTTCGTGCTGGCCCCGACGCGGATCACATCCATGAGCGGCGGCGGCGCGAAGCTTTCGACCAGGTCGGCAAGATCGCGCGTCGCGTTGGGCAGGCCGCAGCGCGCCGCATTGTCCGCCGCCGCCTCGATGGCGCCGGGCTCAAGCGCCATGCGCTGCAGCTGCTTTGCGACATTGGCGGGGGTGAAGTCCGCCTGGGCAAAGGACTGCGCGCCGCCCGCCTCCACAAGATCGGCGACATTGAAGCGTTGGTGGTCGTCCATCGCGTGCGGATAGGGGACGAAGATTGCGGGGCGTCCGGCACAGGCGAGTTCGGCCACCGTCGAGGCCCCCGCGCGTGCAATGACAAGGTGCGCCCAGCGCAGCCGGTCGGGAAAGTCAGCGATATAGGGCGCGCATTCGGCCGCAACGCCGAGTTCGGCATATTTGGCGCGCACCGCGTCGAGATCGGTCTCGCGGGCCTGCTGGACGACCTGCAGGCGATCGAGCAGCGCACGCGGCAGCATCGCCACCGCGGCCGGCACCACCTCGCTCAAGACCGTCGCGCCGAGGCTGCCGCCAACCACGAGCAGCCGGAAAATGCCGTCCTCGGGCAGCGGCGGGAACCCCTCCTCGCGGATCGCGACGATCTCTTCGCGCACCGGATTGCCGGTAAGATGGCGCTTCAGCTCGCATTTTTCGGGAAAGCGGTAGATATTGCGATAGGCAACAGCGATGGCATCGACGCGCGGCGCCATCAGCCGGTTGGTGCGGCCGAGCACCGCATTTTGTTCGTGAACCAGGCTCGGCGTCCTGGTCGCGCGCGCAGCAAGCAGGCTCGGGAGCGACGGATAGCCGCCGAAGCCGACGACGACAGCGGGGTCGAAGGCGCGGATGAGTTCGATCGCCTGCCGGCGCCCCTTGCGTATTGCGAGCGCAGCCTTGACCCAGCCGACAGGGCCACCCGCGACGCGCCCGGCCGGCAGGACATGGGTTTCAACCTCGTCTGGCGCGCCTGGGATTTTGAGACCGCGATCGTCGCTCACCAGCGCGACGCGGTGACCGCGCGCGATCAGTTCTCCTGCCAGTGCATAGGCAGGCAGCATATGCCCGCCGGTGCCGCCGGCGGCGAGGAGGAAGTGGCGCGTCGCGGTCATTTACGGTTCCAGTTGCGGGTCATCGACACGCGCGCCGCATAGGGGTTTCGCCGGGTCAGCGACAAGAGCAAACCCATACCGATCGATAGGGCGAGCATCGACGAGCCGCCATAGCTGATGAAGGGCAGCGTCATGCCCTTTGACGGGAAGAGCTGGGTGTTAACCGCCATGTTGATCACCGCTTGCCCCCCGAACTGTGCGACGAGCCCGCAGACCGCAAGAATGAGAAAACTGTCTTCCTCGTCGAGCAGGCGGACAAGCACGCGGACGATGATTGCGAGATAGAGCACTGCGATCGCGATGCACGCGATGATCCCGAACTCCTCGCCGATCACCGAGAAGATATAGTCGGTATGCGCCTCGGGAAGCTGGAATTTGGCAAGCCCCGCGCCCGGGCCGGTGCCGATCAGCCCGCCCGCGGTGAGCGTCGCATGGGCCTTGTCGACTTGGAAACTGTCGCCCTCGGCAAAGAGCCAGATGTTGATGCGCTGCTGCGCCACCGGATAGAAGAAATAGGCAAGAACGAGCCCGATGAGCCCTGCGACGCCAAGCCCCGCCATGATCCGCATCGAAAGGCCGGCCACGAGCACAAGCACGAACCAGCTTGCTGCGAAGATGATCGTCTGGCCAAGGTCGGGCTGCGCCATGAGAAGCACCGCGATGACGCCGGTCAGAACGAAAGACAAGGGTACAACGGGCAAGCTCTGGTCGTGAAGACGAAGCGAGAGGACCCACGCAAGCGAGACCGCGAAAAAGGGCTTCAGAAACTCCGAGGGCTGGAGTCGGAACATGCCGCTCCCGATCCAGCGCTGCGCGCCGTTCACCGAGGTGCCGATCAGCGGAACGAGAAAGAGCAGCGCGAGAAAGATCATCGTCCCATAGATGGCGAAGCGCCGCGCCTGCGGCTTGGGCAGCATCGAGATGCCGAGCATGACCGGCACGCCGACAATCACCCACATCAGCTGGCGATAGAAATAATAGAGTGGATCAAGGCTCGCGGTGGTCGTCGAGAGCTTCTGCGCCGCGACAGGGGAGGCCGCGGCGACCGCGACGAGACCGATCGCGATCAGCATCGAGACGAGCAGCAGCAGCACCCGGTCGATTTCCCAGAACCACAGGCCAAGCGGCGTGCGGTCGGCGCGGCTGAGGCGCGGGCCGCGGCGCTTGACGCTGCGCGTGGTCGCGATAATTGGCCGCTCGCCTGCCCTGTCCATATGATCGATCCCCCCCTTCATGCGGAAAGCCCCCGCACGAGGCTGCGGAACTGGTCGCCGCGCGCCGCATAATCGAGAAACTGGTCGAATGAGGCGCAGGCCGGCGAAAGCAGGACAATGTCCCCGCTCTCGGCCGATGCAGCCGCATGGGCGACCGCTGTGGCAAGATCGCCGGCGCGGTCGACGGGGATGGCATCGCCGATTTCCGCCGCAAAGCCCTCCATCGCCTCGCCGATCAGATAGGCGCGTTTGACATGGCCGAACCAGGGGCGGCACGCCTCGAGCCCGTCCCCCTTTGCCTGCCCACCAGCGATCCAGTGCAGACGCTGGTCCGGCGCCGGCGGAAACGCCGCCAGCGCCGGTGCAGCGGAAGCCGCGTTGGTCGCCTTGCTGTCATTGAACCAGCGGACGCCAGCGACTTCGCCGACCAATTCCATCCGATGCGGGAGCGCGTGATATGTTGCAAGCCCCTGTTCGATCGCCGTGTCATCGAGCCCCAGCACGCGGCACACCGCGATCGCGCACACCGCGTTTTGCGCATTATGCGGCCCCTGCAGCGCAGGCCAGCGCGCCTGGTCGGCAGGGTCGACGTCCTTCGCCGAAACGCGGAAAAGTCGGTGGCTGATGTGACTTGCGATACTCTTCGACCGGTCATCGTCGATCGCAACGATCGCGACCTGATCCTTGTGCTGAAGGCTGAACAGACGGGCCTTTGACGCTGCATAGCCTGCAAAGTCATCATAGCGGTCGAGATGGTCGGGCGTGATGTTGGTGAGCACTGCAACGTCCGCTGCGAGACTGTGCGCGAGGTCGATCTGATAGCTCGACAACTCGAGAACATAGACCCCGCCTTCGGGAAGCGGATCGCGGGCGAGGATCGGCAGACCGATATTGCCCCCCATCAACGCGGGCACGCCCGCGCTTTCGAGCATATGGGTAACAAGCGCGGTGACCGTCGACTTGCCGTTGGTGCCGGTAATGCCGACGACCCGGTGCGGGGGAAGATCCGCGCGCGCCTCGGCGAATAGTTCAATGTCACCGATCACCGGCACGTGCGCCGCACGCGCATGGGCAGTGATCGGGTGGCGGTTGAGCGGCACGCCCGGCGAGACGACGACGCCGGCGAAGCCGACAAGATCAATTTCCAGCGGATCGCCGATGTCCGCGCCCAGCGCCATCGCCGCGTCGCGCGCATCCTCGCGCATGTCCCAGGCGGTGACCCCGGCGCCGCTAGCGACAAGCGCCTCGACGGTCGCCAGCCCCGAGCGCGCCAGTCCCAGCACCGCGTAGCGGCGACCGGCAAAGGCGCGCGCGGTAATCACCGCAGCTTGAGCGTCGCGAGCCCCGCGAGCGCGAGGACGATCGAGACGATCCAGAAGCGGATGACGACGGTGGATTCGGGCCATCCGAGCTGTTCGAAATGATGATGGATGGGCGCCATGCGGAAGACCCGCCTGCCGGTCCTTTTGTACCAGAAGACCTGGATGATCACCGAGAGCGCCTCGACGACGAAGAGCCCCCCGACGAGGACGAGCACCAGCTCGTGCTGCGCGGTCACCGCAATGGTCGCGAGCGCCCCGCCCAGTGCAAGCGAGCCGGTATCGCCCATGAAGACGGCGGCGGGAGGCGCATTGAACCACAGGAAGGCGAGGCAGGCTCCGATGATCGAGGCGGCAAAAATCGCAAGCTCGCCCGCGCCCGGCACATGCGGAATGCCGAGATAGGCTGCAAATTTTGCGTTGCCCGAGAGATAGACGATGACGAGGAAGGCGAGGCTTGCAATGATGACCGGAAAGGTCGCAAGCCCATCGAGCCCGTCGGTCAGGTTCACCGCATTGCCGAAACCGACGATCAGCACCATCGCAAAGACATAGTAGAGCGGACCCAGCGGAACATAGATGTCATTGAAGAAGGGCAGATAAAGGTCGGTGCCGGTCCGCGAGACGATCAGCAGAACCGCAATGCCGGCGATTGCAAATTCGAGCAGCAGCCTGACCCGCCCCGGAATCCCCCTGTGGCTCGCCTTGGTCACCTTGTCGAGATCGTCGAGAAAACCGACGACGGCAAATCCGCCGGAGACGAAGATGCACGCCCAGACGAAACGGTTCGACAGATCCATCCAGAGCAGTGCCGATATCATCAGCGCAATGAGGATCATCAGCCCGCCCATCGTCGGCGTGCCCTTTTTGGCAAGATGACTCTGCGGCCCGTCGTCACGGATCGGCTGCCCCTTTCCCTGCCGCATCCGCAGCATCAGGATGAAGCGGGGACCGATCCACAGCCCGATGATCAGCGCGGTCGCCACCGCGGCTCCCGAGCGGAAGCTCAGGTAGCGAATAAGGTTGAGCGCCCCCGGAAAGCCAAGCCATTCCGCCAGCCAGTACAGCATCAATAATCCCCGTTGGTCAGCGCCGTCACGACGTGCGACAGGCCGACACTGTTCGATCCCTTGACCAGCACGACGTCGCCGGCGCGGATCACGTCCCGGAGCCGCGCGGCCGCGGCCGAATGGCCGGGCACATGCTCGAAATCGATGCGCCCCTCAAGTGCTTTGGCGAGCGGGGCCATCTCTTCGCCCACGAGCAGGGCGAACTGCACTCCGGCTGCGACGAGCGGATCGGCAAGGCCGGCGTGATAGGCCTCTGCGCCCGCGCCGAGCTCCTTCATCGCGCCGAGAATCGCCACCTTGCGACCGGCAGATTCGTCCCCGAGCTGGCCGATGGTCGCCGCCATCGATGCGGGATTGGCATTGTAGCTTTCGTCGATGAGGAGGATCGTGCCGCCCTGCGCAGCGATGCGATGCCGCGCGCCGCGTCCGGCAAGGCCTGCCATTTCGGCAAAAGCAAGGCCCGCGGCGGGAAGATCGCCGCCGACCGCCTTGACCGCGGCCAGCACCGCGAGCGCATTGGAAACCCAGTGCGCGCCTGCCTGCGCGATGGTGAAGCAGAGCAGCGCGTCCTGCACCTGCGCGGTAACCAGCGATCCGCCCTGCCCGTCGGACAGCCAGTCGACCGCCCGCACGTCGGCGCCCTCGCCGAGACCGAAGCTCACGACATGCGCGGCGTGCATTTGCGCCTTTGCGCGCAGCCGGTCGTAATGCACACTGTCGAAGGGAAGGATCGCTGTGCCGCCGGGCTCAAGCCCTTCGAAAATTTCGCCCTTCGCATCCGCGATCGCTTCTTCGCTGCCGAAATATTCCATATGCGCAGGCGCGATCGTGGTGACAATGGCGACGTGCGGCCGCACCATGCGGGTCAGCGCCGCAAGCTCGCCTGCATGGTTCATCCCCATTTCGAAAATGCCGTAATCGGCGGTCGACGGCATGCGCGCGAGGCTGAGCGGCACTCCCACATGATTATTGTAGCTCTTGACCGAGCGGTGCGCCTTGCCGGGACGGAAGCGATCGAGGGCGGCGAAAAGCGCCTCCTTGGTCCCGGTCTTGCCCGCCGAGCCGGTGACGCCGATGACCCGGCCATGACAGCGCGCCCGCGACGCGGCGCCAAGGGCGTTCAGCGCAGCAACGCTATCGGTGACCTGGACATGGGGATGGTCGACCGCGGTCTCGCAGACGATTCCGGCGGCCCCCGCAGCGATCGCCTTTTCGATGAATTTGTGGCCGTCGGTCTCCTCGCCCCTCATGGCGATGAACAGGTCACCTTTCGTAACTTCGCGCGAATCGAACGCAACGCCCTGCACGGTGAAGTCACCGCTCGCCGTACCGCCCGTTGCGGCCGCAATCGCGCGCGCGGTCCAGAGCGGCGTCATGCTGCCGCTTCCCGGGCGACATCGACATCGTCGAACGGGATGACGCGCATGTCGGCGCCTGCCCCCACGATCTGGCCCTGCTCGTGCCCCTTTCCCGCGATGCAGATAATGTCGTCGGCGCCCGCCTGCGCGATCGCGGCGGAAATCGCGGCGCGGCGGTCGCCGATCACCTCGGCCCCTGGCGCCGCTTTAGCGATGGCGGCCCGGATCAGCGCAGGATCCTCGCCGCGGGGATTGTCGTCGGTGATGATGAGGAGATCCGCTTTTCTGGCAGCGATCCGGCCCATTTCAGGGCGTTTGTCCTTGTCCCGGTCGCCGCCGGCGCCGAAGACCAGGATCAGGCGGCCGCGCGCATGCGGGCGCAGCGCGTCGAGCGCGGCCTCGATCGCATCGGGGGTATGTGCATAATCGACATAGACCGGCGCGCCCGCGCGGGTGATGGTCGCACGCTCAAGGCGCCCGCGCACCGGCTGAAGCCGCGCAAGATTGGCAAGCGTGCGCTGCGTGTCGCCACCGGTCGCGATGACGAGGCCGGCAGCGACAAGCGCATTGGCAACCTGATAGGCTCCGATGAGCGGCAGGCTGACTTTCTGCGTGAGATCGCCCGCCGCAATGACAAGCGACTGCCCGAGCTGCGTCGGCTCGCGCGACATGAGGCGAAGCGCGTCGCCTTCGGCGCCCACCGTCATCAGCGCCGCGCCGCGCGCGCGCGCCGCATCGACCACCCTCTTCGAATAGGCATCGTCGGTCCAGACGACCGCCGTTCCGCTCGCCTCGAGCACCTCCGAAAAGAGCCGGAGCTTGGCCGCGAGATAAGCCTCCATCGTGCCATGATAATCGAGGTGATCATGGCTGAGATTGGTAAAGGCGGCCGCCTTCACCGGCAGCCCCTCGGTGCGATACTGGTCGAGGCCGTGGCTCGAGGCCTCGAACGCAGCATGCGTCACCCCCTCGGCGGCGAGCCCCGACATGTTGGAGAGGAAGGTGACGATGTCAGGCGTCGTGTGTCCGGTCGAGGCGCGCTCGTTCGAAGTCGTGATGCCGAGCGTGCCCACCGAGGCGGCATTGAAGCCGGCCATCCGCCAGAGCTGGCGCGTCATCTCGACCGTAGAGGTCTTGCCGTTGGTGCCGGTGACCGCGACGCAGGTCGCGGGAAAGCGGCGGAAGAAGCGGGCAGCGATTTGCGCAAAGGCGCGGCGCGGATTGGCGTCAGCGATGTGCACGGCGCCCTCGACGCGGGCTTCGGGCCGCGCAACGACAGCGACCGCGCCGGCTTCGACAGCGGCGCGAATGAAATCCTCGCCGTTGAATTTCGCGCCCGCAAAGGCCCCGAAGATCGTGCCCGGCGCGACCTTGCGATGGTCGATGGCGAGGCCGGTGACCACAGGGTCGGCGTTGAGGGGAGCCGGAGAGTCGATCAGCGCCGCGAGACGCATCAGTCCGCTTTCCCGTTCTTCCAGAGAAGTGGAGTGAGCTCGGACACGTCGACGTCGCGGCTCTCGTCAGGAAAGACGCCAAGCATCGGACCCGCGCGCGTTACGACCTGCTTCACCACCGGCGCTGCCGTATAGCCCGCGGTGCGCTGGCCAAAGCTGAAGGCGTTGCCCTTGGGTTCGTCGATCATCACGAGCACGACATAGCGCGGCTTGTCCATCGGGAAGGCGGCGGCAAAGGTCGAGACGAGCGAGTGACGCCGATAGCCGCCCGCGCCCGGCTTTTCGGCGCTGCCCGTCTTGCCGCCGACACGAAAGCCCGGCGCGTCGGCCCGGCGCCCGGTGCCGTCGGACACGATCAGACGCAAAAGCTGGCGCATCCGGGCGCTGGTCGATGCCTTGAACACGCGGCGTCCTTGCGGCGGGGTCTTGTCGCCGAGCTTGAGCACGGTTGCGGGGCGGTAGATGCCGCCATTGACCAGCGCGGCATAGGCGCTGGCAAGATGCAGCGGGGTCACCGCGATACCGTGGCCGTAGCTTGCCGTCATCGTCGTGACGCGTCCCCAGTCCCTCGGCCACAGCGGAAAGGCGCGTTCCTTGAGTTCGATTTTCGGGCGCCCGTCGAATTCGAGGTTGCGGAACAATTCCTCCATCTTCTCGCGGCCAAGCTCGTCGCCGATCTGCGCGGTCACGATGTTCGAGCTGTGGATGAGCGTTTCCGGCACGTTGAGCCAGCGGTTCATCATGTGCGAATCGCGGATCCGGAAACCTGCAATCGCCAGCGGCTTGGTCGCATCGTACCGCTTTGCCATGCTCGTCACGACACCATTGTCGATGGCCGCGCCGACGGTCAGCGGCTTGAAGGTCGAGCCCAGTTCGTAAAGATTATAGGTCACCGCGTTGCGGCGTGCGGCCATATTGCCGCCGACCAGCTTGTTCGGATTATAGGTAGGCAGCGAAGTCATCGCCAGCACTTCGCCCGTATGGACATCGAGGATGATGCCCGCCCCGCCGACCGCTTCCAAATTGGTCACAGCCGAGCCCAATTCGCTTTCGAGCACGCCCTGGACGCGCGCATCGATGGACAGCGCAAGCGGCTCTCCCCGGGTTGCCTTGTCGGTCAGCCGGTTCTCGAACGCGCCCTCGACTCCAGTGACGCCCTGGCCATCGGCATTGGTGAAGCCGAGAACATGCGCCGCCAAGGTCAGCTGCGGATAGAGGCGCTCCTTCTCGCGCGGGAAGTCGAAGCCGATGTCGCCGATCGCGTTTACGGCGGCGACCTGGTCGGGCAGCGCGCGGCGACGGATATAGGTGGGGCGCGGTCCGGTCAGCTTGGCAAGCAGATCCTCGCGCGGCATGTCGGGAAAGATGCGGTGCAGTTCGCCCGCCAGATATTCAGGGTCGTTGAGCAGCTTTTCGGGCACGACCCGGATCGAGTAGCCGTCGATCGTGCGCGCGAGCGGCACACCGTTGCGGTCGACGATGTCGGCGCGCGCGGGCACGAAGGCGGTCGAGGCCGAGCCATGCCCCGAGCCGGTGTCGAACAGGGCAAAATAGAGAAGCCGCAGCGAAATGAGAAAAAGGGCCGCCATGAAAAGCAGCATCAGGATCATCAGCCGCTGCTGCGCGGTCAGCAAAATCTGCTGCCGCACCCCCGCGGTTCGAACCCTTGCCGGACGGACGACCAGCGTGTTCATTGCGCCTTACCGGCCCCCCGCAGCTTCCGCCGCCGCGCCGCGCTTCAGCGCCGCGAGGGTCGAATCAGAGAGGAGCTGATCTTCGATCAAGCGCAGCTGTTCCTGCCGGCGGCTATGAGCCAGGCGGGGCGACGTGTCGGCGCGGACAGCCGCTTGAGTGTCCGCCTGGGCAAGCTGGATCGGCTTGGGCGCTGCCGCCTTGGTCGCCGCTGCCTTTTTAGGAGCAGGCTTCACGGCCGCCGCGGTCGCGGCAGGCGCGGGCTCGGCGGCGGCAGGCGCGGGCTCGGCGGAAGCAGGCGCGGCGACGGGGCTCACCATCGCCATCAGCACCGGCGCGACATCATTCGCACCTTTCGCGCGCGGCAGACGGTCGAGCGACGCGAGCTGGCGTTCGCTTGAGAGATATTGTTCGGCGGTCGGCGCCGAATAGCCGAAGCTTTCCGCATTCCACTGCTCGAGCTGGCGCATCGAGGCACGCACCGCGAGCTCGGATTCGAGGTAGCGGATATTGTCACGTGCACTCGCGATCTGCTTGTTGATCTGCGCAAGCTCGCTGCGCGTCGCCGCCACCTTGAGCGATACAGGGTAGAGCATCATTGCGAAGATCAGAACTAGAAGCACCAGGCCGATTCCCTGGAGCTTGCGAGCCGCCATCAGCATGAGATTGCCTCCTTTGTCGTCGTGCCGCCCGACCAGGCGGGAGCGGCAGTGCGGACCGCGCTACGCAATGTGGCCGACCGGGCACGCGGGTTGCGCGCCTCCTCGGCCTTGCCCGGACGCACCTTGCGGGCCGGGGGGTGGAAAGTTGCGGCCCGCGCCGGAGGGGCGAGCGCGGGCCGGTGGCGCGAAGCGCGGACATCGCCACCGCTGCGTTCGCGCAGGAAAGATTTCACGATCCGATCTTCGGTGCTGTGGAAGCTGACCACCGCGAGGCGGCCGCCCGGGCGCAGCAGCCGCTCGGCCGCCTCAAGCCCCGCCTTAAGCTCGTCAAGTTCGGCGTTTATGTGAATGCGGATCGCCTGAAAGCTTTTCGTCGCAGGGTCCTTGGGAGCCCCGGGAGGATGGCGCAGCGCCTTGCGGATGACGCTGGCCAGTTCGCCGGTGCGCGACAAGGGCCGCGCGGCGACGATCGCGCGCGCCACGCGGCGCGACTGGCGCTCGTCGCCGTAATGGTAAAGGACGTCGGCGATCTCGGCTTCGTCCGCACGGTTGAGCCAGTCGGCAGCACTTTCGCCTTCCTGCGCCATGCGCATGTCGAGCGGGCCGTCCTTCTGAAAGGAGAAGCCGCGTTCGTCACGGTCGAGCTGCATCGAGGAAACGCCGATGTCGAAGACGATGCCGTCGACCGCCTCGATCCCGCGCTCGCCGAGCAGCCGGTCGATCTCACCGAAGCGCCCGTGAACCAGCGTCAGCTTGCCGCCTGCCTCGGCGACCAGCGCCTGCCCCTCGGCGATCGCGTCGGGGTCGCGATCGCAGGCGACCACCGCGGCACCGGCGGCGAGCATTGCGCGGGTGTAGCCCCCGGCACCGAAGGTCGCATCGGCGTGGCGCTCGCCGGGCGTGATCGCCAGCGCGGCGATCACCTCTTCGCGAAGCACCGGGTCGTGACGGGGATCGCGGGGAAGCTCGCTCATTTGCGTCCCTTCCCTTTCGTCTCGGCCCAATTGGCGGCGAGACGCCGGAGCACCGGATCCGCCTCGGCGCAGTCCGCAAGCGTCGGCAGCCACCAGATTTCGAAGCGCCGTCCAGAACCCACAAAGGCGGTCGCGCCGGCATCGCCGACGCGGTCGCGCGCAGTGAAATTGGGAAGGAAGCGCCCGCTGTCGTCGAGCGTATAGGCCTCGGTGTAGCTGAAGCGCTGCTTGAACGCCTCATCCTCGTCAAAGTCGAGATTGCGCGCGAGCGCTGCCGCGCGATCGCGCTCGATCTCGTCGGAGAGGCGATCATATTGGTCGTGTCCATAAGCGACCAGACAGGGCAGTTTCTCGTGGAAACCTACCCATAGCACGCGCTGACCGTCCGCATTGAGGGGCACATTGTTGCGGAATTGCGAGGGCACGGCGATGCGTCCCTTGCCGTCGATCGCGGCGAAATTGGTGCCCGAGTACCGGCCGGGCGTCACAATCGCCATCGCTGTCGCCCCCGTTTCCTCGCGCCACCGGGCAATACTTCCCTGTCGCCGGAATCGCAGGATTCCGAAGCGAAAGACTCAGGCGGAGATTGCCCCTCTCCGATTCCTGCCTATCAACTATGGATCGGGGTGGAAAGGGGAAAATTAGGGTGAATTGGGGAATCCGGCCCCAATTTGCCGCAATATTAAATGGAAACGGGGCCGCGGGGGATCGTTCCGGGTCGCAAACCGCGGCGCGGGAGGCTTGAGCCGACCGGGCCGGATGGGCCGGGACGCGGGCACCCAGCTTTGCCGGGGGCGCGGCCGAGACGCCTTGGAGCAAAGCCATCCCCTGCGCTCGGCCGAGAAGAAAAGACGGCGCATGAAGGGCTCCAGCGTCCTGCGGGGCGCTTCCCCGCGACGCGGAAAGCAAGTTTCAGGATCGAGGCGCGCGGACCCAGATCGGGTTGAGCAGTGCGGCGGCCGCATCCTCCCCGCGCAGGTGCGCGGCCAGCCACTCCATCGTGTCGGCGCGCCGAAGATGGTCTGCACCTCGGACCGCCGGCTGCCACAAGGGCGCGAAAAGCAGGTCGGCGTCGCCGACCAGCCAGGCCTCGCCCGCGCCGATCCGGCATTGCGCGATGCGCTCTCCTGCAAAAGTCGCGCAGCCGGGCGGAAGACGTTCAAAGCGCCCGGCGCTGAAGAGCCGGAGCCTGCGGCCGTCCACATCATGAGCCTCGGCGGCTCGCTCGCCGACGGGCGCAGCGCCCAGCGTTATGCCCCAATGATCGAGCAAAGGCGTCAGAAGGCTGGTTACCGGCGGATTGCGCGGATCGCCGAGCGGGTGTCGGGCCGGCCAGCCCGAGAGCGCGTCGGCGAGGATCACCGCGCGGCCGCCTCCGCGCACGAAAGCATCGACCGCGACAAGCTCGCGCGGGGCGAGCGCACGCGGGTGTGCAAGCAGAAGCGTGCCCCCCGGGCGCGGAACATGGTCGGCAAGACTGTCCACGAGCAGGACCGGTCCGTCCGCTTCGATCCGTGAAAGCGCGGGATCGTCCTGCGCGCCGGCCGCGATCATCTCAGGCAAATCATCTCCTGCCCAGCGGAGCGGAAGGCCGGTGAGCATGGTGACGACCGGCGCCCCCGTCAGGGGCGCTGGCGCGCGGTAGAGGCGCGCAAGAAGGGCATGGCTGGCGACAAACCAGACCGCGGCCGCGAGCACGGCGACCAGGACCCGAAGGAAGCGCCTCGATTTGCGCCGCCGCATGGTCGCCTCGAACAAGAAGCTGGCCACGCAGCTTGCGGCAAGAATGAGCGCGATCTGGCCCAGTCCCGGGCGCCCGGCCAGGAGCGCGGCGAGCGTGCCCTGCCCGACCGCAATGGCAATCAGCACCGCAATGATCGTGCGCTTCTTGAGGCCGGGCGGATCATCGCGCTGCCACAGGGCGAGCAGCAGCATCGGCAAGGGAAGGAGCGGCAGCGCCAGCGCCGGATCGACACGGCCGAGCGCGCGCTGGCTGCCCGCTAGCCAGGTCAGCAAAAGAAGCAGCGCCGCAATGCAAAGCGGGCGCAGGCGCGCAATCACTGCTTGGCTTGGCGCGCGCGCTGCAATTCGGGGTCGGGCTGCAGGTCGGGGACGGTCGGAACCGTCTGCGGAATCTTCACCGCGACCGCCTCATTCTCGTCCTTCGACACCGGCTGGACGCCGAGTTCCTCAAGCGGCGCGCTCGGTGCCTTCGAGGGGTCGCCCGGCATCTTGACCTCGGTGGACACGGGCGCGTCGGCCGCCGCCTTTTCGCGCGCCCGCTCGCCGATCAGCCCGGCGAGACCGACGAGCAACAGCACGATGACGAGGCCCGCGACGCCAATCTGCAGCCGCCGCATCGTATCATGCTCGGGCGTCGCCGCCGCGGCGGGCGCCTTCGCAGGGGTTTCGGTCAAAATGCCCGCTCGCCTCACGCCTGATCCTCCGCCAGTCCCTTGCTCGCCAGCCACTCGGGGTTGTAGAGCGTCGAGAGATAGCGAAACCCGCTGTCGCAAAGGATGGTTGCGATGCGCTTGCCAGGTCCGAGCTGGCGCGCAAGGGCCATCGCGCCCGCGACGTTGATGCCCGACGAAAGGCCAAGGCACAGCCCCTCTTCGTTGAGCAGTTGCCGCACGACAGCGAGCCCTTCGATATCGGAGATGCGAAATTGCGTATCGATCGGCGCGCCTTCGAGATTGGCGGTGATGCGGTTCTGGCCGATCCCCTCGGCGACGCTCGATCCCACAGGTTTCAGCTCGCCGCACTTGTAATAGTTGTAAAGGCCTGCGCCGTGCGGATCGGTGAGGGCCACGGTGATCTTTTCATTCTTCGCCTTCAGCCCGAGACCCGTCCCGGCAATCGTTCCGCCGGTCCCGGCAGCGCAGGTGAAGCCGTCGATGCGCCCGCCCATCTGCTCCCATATCTCCTCGGCCGTGCCGAAGATATGCGCCTTGCGGTTTGCGATATTGTCGAACTGGTTGGCCCAGATCGCATTGTCGGTTTCCTCGGCAATGCGGCGCGAGGTGTGGACGAAATGACCTGGGTTCGCGAAGGGCGCGGGCGGCACGAGGACGAGTTCGGCGCCGAGCGCGCGGATCGTCGCCATCTTCTCAGCGCTCTGATTGTCGGGCATGACGATGATCGTCTTGTAGCCAAGCGCGTTGGCAACGAGCGCAAGGCCGATGCCCGTGTTCCCCGCCGTCCCCTCGACGATTGTCCCGCCGGGCCGCAGGCTTCCATTCGCTTCGGCGTCGCGCACGATATAAAGGGCGGCGCGATCCTTCACCGATCCGCCCGGATTGGCATATTCGCACTTGCCCCAGATTTCGCATCCGGTCGCTTCGCTCGGTCCCTTGAGGAGCACCAGCGGCGTGTGACCAATCAGGTCCAGGCTGTTTTCCGCAATGATCATGTCCCTGATCTAAGCCCGCACCCCATCCATCGCAAGACAGCTTCGCTTGCCCCCGCCGAGACTTGCCTTTGTCGACGAGCGCGCCGCAAGCAGGGACGAACGGCAGGTCAAAACCAAACCGAGGGGTTGTGCCTGTAACAATATATCATTACTGGGCACCCCCCAGCGAAAGCCAGTAAACACAGGAATCCTTCCCGCATGCGCCTTCTCCCCGCCTCCTTTCTGACCCTCGCCCTCCTCCTTGCTGCCCCCGCTCTTGCGCAGGAGACAGGAATTGACGACGATGTCCATACGGGCGACGCGATCGTCGTCACCGCCCCTTATGTTCGCAGCCTCGACATTCTCGGCAATGTATCGGTGCTCGAAGGTGACGAGCTCGCGCGCGATATGCGCGGCCAGATCGGCGACACGCTTACCCGTCAGCCGGGCGTCTCGGCCACCAGCTTCTCACCCGGCGCCTCGCGCCCTGTCCTTCGCGGCTTTGCAGGCGAGCGCGTCAAGGTTCTGACCGACGGGATCGGGTCGATCGACGCGTCGAACACTTCCGCCGACCATGCAGTGACCGTCGACCCGCTGACCGTGGAGCGCGTCGAAATCCTGCGCGGGCCTGCCGTCCTCCTGTTCGGCAGCCAGGCCATCGGCGGGGCGGTCAATCTGTTCGACCGCAGGATTCCGCGCAAAGTGCCCGCGGACCACGTCCATGTCGACGCGATCGGCGGCTATGCGAGTGCGGCGGACGACCGGAATATCGGGAGTTCGCTCGACATCGCGCTCACCCCGCAGATCGTCGCGCACGTCGACGCAAGCTGGCGCAAGACGGGCGACATGCGCAGCGGCGGCTTCGTCTACGGACCCGGAATTCGAAGCGCTCTTCTCGAACTTGCAGCAGAAGAGCTCGAGGAGGGACATGCCGACGAAGCCGCCGAACGATCGGCAGAGGCGGGAAGGCGCGGCAGGATCGACAATACGCAGAGCCGGACCTGGACCGCGGGCGGCGGGCTGGCGCTCATCAACGATGGCGGGCAGCTTGGCATTTCCCTTGGCTATTTCGACACCCTCTACGGCGTCCCCGAGCGCCCCGCTACAGCCCACGATCATCAAGGCGAAGGCGAAGACGGCGGCCACGACCATGGCGAAGGCCCCGTTACCATCGGCATGAAGCAATGGCGCGCCGACCTGCGCGGCGAAGTGGAACTGGGTGATGGCTTGTTCGACAAGCTGCGCATCCGTGCAGGCTTTGCCGATTATAGGCACACCGAGTTTGAAGGCGACGAGGTGGGCACCATCTTCACCAACCAGGGCGTCGAAGGCCGGATCGAACTGGCGCAAAGCGACCGCGGCGGCTGGCGCGGCGCGAGCGGCGTCCAGTATAGCCACCGCGATCTCGATGCGGTCGGCGCGGAGGCATTCGTACCGCGCACCCTCACCGACCAGTTCGCGCTGTTCACGCTGCAGGAATATAGCTCCGGCCCGCTCGGTCTTGAGGCGGCTGCTCGCTACGAGAAGACCAGTGTCCGGGCGCCGGCGCTGGGATTTGAACGAAGTTTCGGCAGCGTCTCGGGCGCACTTGGTCTCACCTATGAGATTTTCGAGGGCGCAAAGTTCGGACTGTCGGCCTCACGCGCCGTGCGGGCGCCGTCAGCCGAGGAACTCTTGTCGAACGGCCCCCACATCGCAACGCAGAGCTTCGAGCTCGGCAACCCCGACCTCAAGCGTGAATCGAACTGGGGGACCGAGGCCTCGTTCAAGCTCAAGACCGGTGCCTTCAATCTCAGCCTGACGGGCTATGCGAACTGGTTCGACAATTTCATCTATTCGGCGGCCACCGGCGCCGAGGAGGACGAGCTTCCCGTCTTCCGATATTTCCAGCGCGCCGCGCGCGTCTGGGGGTTCGAGGCGGAGGCGGGCGCGCGGCTCGCGCAGCTCGGCGGGTTCAACATCGTCGGCGACGTCACCGCCGACATGACGCGCGCCAGGATCAAGGGCGCCGGGCTCGACCGCAACGTGCCGCGGATACCTCCCCTGCGCGTGCTCGGGGGCATGGAGGCGCAAAGCGAAAGTCTCGATGCGCGCATCGAGGTCGAGTGGACCGATGGTCAGCGCCGGGTCGCGCAATTTGAAACCCCGACCAAGGGCTTTACACTCGTCAATGCATCGCTGAACTGGCGCCCGCTTCGCGACGCGCAGAATCTGACGCTCAGCCTGTCGGCGAACAATATCTTCGACGTCGAGGCGCGCCGCCATGCGAGCTTCACCAAGGATTATGTGCCGCTGGCCGGGCGCGATTTCCGCGTCACGGCGCGCGCGAGCTTCTAACCCCTCCTCTGCGCGCCCGCGAGGATCGGGCCGGGCCCTGCCGGGCCCGGCTCGCTTGCATTCAGGAGAGCATCGCCATCCCGCCGTTCACATGGATCGTCTGGCCGGTCACATAACCGGCCTCCTTGGACGCGAGATAGACGACAGCAGCGGCGATATCGCTGCCCTCGCCCATCCGGCCCGCGGGAATGCGCTGATTGAGCGCTTCCTTCTGCGCGTCGGGCAGGACTTCGGTCATCGCGGTCGCGATAAAGCCGGGTGCGACGCAATTGACGGTCACATTTCGGCTCGCAAGCTCCTGCGCAAGCGCCTTGGTCATGCCAGTGACGCCAGCCTTCGAAGCAGCATAATTGGCTTGCCCGGGGTTGCCCGTCGCGCCGACGACGCTGGTGATCGAGATGATGCGACCGAAGCGCGCCTTCATCATCGGCTTGGCTGCGGCGCGCGCCAGGCGGAAATTGGCCTCGAGGTTGATACGGATGACATCCGACCATTCCTCGTCCTTCATCCGCAGGATCAGATTGTCGCGCGTCACGCCGGCATTGTTGACGAGAATGTCGAGCGTGCCGCCGAGCGCCTCGAGCGCCGAAGGCACCAGCGCATCGACCGCGGCAGCGTCGCCGAGATCGCACGGCAGTGCCACATGATCCCCGCCGAGCATTTCGCGAAAGGTATTGAGCTTGTCGGCATTGGACCCCGACACGGCGAGCCGCGCGCCTTGCGCAGCAAGCGCCGCAGCGATCGCGGATCCGATGCCGCCCGAAGCGCCGGTAACGAGCGCGGTCATGCCGGTTAGGTCGAACATTCTACTCTCCTGAAATCGGAAAAAAAGCCTCAAAGCGCCTTCAGCAGCGCTTCGATATCGTCCATCGAGATCACGCTCACCGTTCCGACCTCGCCCGACGCGCTGCGCTTGACCATGGGCGAGAGAATCTTGCCGCCGAGTTCGACGAACTGTCCAACGCCGATCGCTTCCATCGCGCCGACGCTTTCGCGCCAGCGAACGCGGCCAGTCACCTGGGCGACCAGAAGGTCGCGGATTGTGTCGGCATCGCTTGCGGGGCTTGCCGTCACATTCGCGATCACCGGGACGAGCGGCGCGGCAGGCGGATTCGCGCCGAGCGCCTCGGCCATTGCGTCGGCAGCGGCCTGCATCAGCGGACAGTGGAAGGGCGCGGAGACGGGCAGCAGCACGCCCCGCTTTATGCCGTAATCCTTGACGAGTGCCACGGCGCGCTCAACCGCGCCCCTGTGGCCCGAGATCACGACCTGCGAGGGGTCGTTGTCGTTGGCGACGGTGCAGACCTCGCCCTCGGCCGCTGCATCCGCAAGCTTTTGCGCGGTCTCGATATCGGCGCCGAGCAGCGCCGCCATCGCGCCAACGCCGACCGGAACCGCCCTCTGCATCGCCTGCCCCCTGGTCTTGAGAAGGCGCGCGGTTGTTGCAAGGTCGAATGCCCCGGCTGCGCAGAGCGCGCTATATTCGCCGAGGCTGTGGCCCGCGACATAATCGGCATTGGCGGCAAGCGTCGCCCCGCCTTCCTTTTCGAGCACGCGCAATGTTGCGATCGCGTTTGCCATGATCGCGGGCTGAGCGTTTTCGGTGAGGGTGAGTTCGTCCTCGGGCCCCTCGCTCATCAGCTTGAAGAGCTTCTGGCCGAGCGCCTCATCGACCTCCTCGAACACCTCGCGCGCCGCCGGCGACGCGTCGGCAAGCGCTTTGCCCATGCCGACCGTCTGGCTGCCCTGACCCGGAAAAATGAATGCACGCATATTGCGTCCCCTGCCTGTTCTTTATCCGGCCCGCGCCTATTCCCTCACCTGGCGCGATGCAAGCCGAAGGGCACGACCTTGTTCGCCGCATCGTGGCCGATATCAGCGCGGCCGAGCCAGGAGATGCCGGTGCGCGCGCACCAGCCGCGCGCAATATCCTCCGCCTCGAGGCCGAAGGGGCGGTCATTCTTTGGAATGTCGCTGACGCGGCCAAGGCGAAGACCCGCAAGCCCGCGCGGCGCGAGCACGCTCGCGACATGGAAGAAGGCGCGGTCGAAGGCGTAAAGATATTCGCTCACCTCTTCGACGAGCAGCACATGGCCGGAAAGGTCAGGCTCGAGGGGCGTGCCGAGCAGCATCGACAATGTCATCAGATTGAACGCGGCGTGGCGTGCGCCATGCTCGAGCCCGGGCTCGCACGCTGCCGGATCGCGCGCGACGAGCCAGTCGAGCGCGCGCTGTACTGCGCCCTCGCCCCCCTCACGGCGGATATCGGCGACCATCGGTCCGTGCGCGACATGATCGAAGCCCTCGCGGTAGAGACAGGCGAGAAGATTGCCCTGGTCGGAATAGCCGAGAAATGCCTTGCCGCGCGCCGCGGGGGTCATCGCGGCGACCGCATCCGCAGCGATGCGGCACGCGCCATAGCCGCCGCGCGCGAACCAGAGCGCATCAATGTCGGGGCGGTTCGCCATTTCGACCAGGGCGGCGAAGCGATGCCCGTCTTCGCCCGCGAAATGGCCGTGCACCGCGAAACATTGTTCGTCAAAAATGAGTTCGACGCCCGGATAGCCGATCGCGGCAATCGCGCGCACGGCTTCGGCGTCGTCTGGCAGGATCGGAGTGGAGGGGGCGACAATACCGATCCGCATGACGTTAACCTTTATACTCGCTCCGCCCCGCGCATCGAGGCGTAACGGTTTGCCGAGGATGCTGCACGATGCGGACAGATGAAGGTTGCCGCGCTGGTTGCAAAGCCATCGCCAAAGCCATAACGCCGCGCGATGGCCGAAAACAAATCCTATTTCTTCTGCGGCATCGGCGGGTCGGGCATGCTGCCGCTGGCAATGATCGTGGCTGCGCGCGGTGCTTCGGTCGCAGGTTCCGACCGGAGCCGTGACCAGGGCCGCTCGGCCACAAAGTTCGGCTGGATCGAAAGCCGCGGCATCGCGCTCTTTCCGCAGGACGGGAGCGGCATCGCCGCCGGGCAGACGCTCGTCGCCTCGGCCGCGGTCGAGGACAATGTTCCCGACGTCGCGGCAGCAAAGGCGCTCGGCCTTGCGCGCCTCACCCGGGCCGATCTCAACGCCGCGCTGTTCAACGAGGCGGAACGCGCGATCGGCATCGGCGGGACGAGCGGCAAGTCGACCGTCACCGGCATGATCGGCTGGATCCTCGAAAGCGCCGGTCGCAAACCTACGGTGATGAACGGCGCGGTGATGCGCAATTTTGCGCGTCCCGACACCCCCTTTGCAAGCGCGCTGGTCGGCGACACGGGGACCTATGTCAGCGAAGTCGACGAGAGCGACGGTTCGATCGCGCTCTATCGCCCCGACGTCGCAGTGGTCACCAATATCAGTCTCGACCACAAGAGCCTTGCTGAACTGCACCAGCTGTTCGGCGATTTTGCGGCGAAGGCGCGGGTCGCGGTCATCAACGCTGACGATCCTGAATCCGCCCCGCTGCTTGGCGGAGGCAATGTGCTGCGCTTCGGTTTCTCCGACGCGGCGGCGGTGAGGGGGAGCGGTTTCGAACCGCTCGCCGATGGATGCCGTTTCCATGTGCATTTCGCCGGGGACAGCCACGAGGTCCGGCTGCGGATGCCCGGCCGCCACAATGCCGCCAACGCACTTGCCGCGATCGCCGCGGCGCGCGCGGTCAATATTCCCCTCGCCCAGTCGGTCGCCGCGCTCGCCGATTTTGCGGGCCTCGCGCGGCGCTATGAGGTGCTCGGGCAGGCAGGCGGCGTCACCGTGATCGACGATTTTGCGCACAATCCCGACAAGGTGGCTGCGACCCTCGCCGCTGCGGCGGAACTGCCAGGGCGCGTGCTCCTCTTCTTCCAGCCGCACGGCTATGGGCCGCTGCGCCAGATGGGCAAGGAACTCGCCGCGAGCTTTGTCAAGGGGATGCGGGAGAAGGACAGGCTCTTTGTCAGCGATCCCGTCTATTTTGGCGGCACCGTCGAGCGCAGCGCCGGCAGCGAGGCGCTCGTCGCCGACATCGTGGGAGACGGACGCGACGCCGTGCATCTTGCCACCCGCGAAGAATGCGGCGCGGCGATGCTCGGCGAGGCGAGGCGGGGCGACCGCATCCTGATCCTCGGCGCACGCGACGACACGCTCACCGACTTCGGGCACGAACTCCTCGAAAAGCTCGCCCGCGCTTGATTTCTCCGCGCGAATCTGTATAGGCGCCCGCATTCGGGGCGAGGCCTTGTGCCGTTCGCCCCGTTTGCTTTGCACTGGTACGCAAAGCCGGACGACAGCCGGAGGGGTTTCGCGATTGGCGCGAAATCAGCGATCGGCCAAATCGAAGGACGCAAATCATGCCGTTTTACGAGCATGTCTTTATTGCGCGTCAGGATCTGAGCCAGGCTCAGGTCGATGCGCTGGCGGAAACCGTCACCAACGTCATTGGCGAATATAAGGGCACGGTCCACAAGACCGAGACCTGGGGCCTCAAGCAGCTCGCCTACAAGATCCAGAAGAACCGCAAGGGTCACTATGTGATGCTGTCGGCCGAAGTCTCGGGCGAAGCCATCGCAGAGATCGAGCGTCAGGCAGCGATCAACGAAGATATCATCCGCTGGCTCACCATCAAGGTCGACGAACTCGAAAAGGGTCCCTCGGTGATGATGCGCAAGCAGGAACGCCGCGGCGGCCGTGGCCGTGACCGCGACGGCGAAGAATAAGGAACAGCACAATGGCACGACCCTTTTTCCGTCGCCGCAAGACCTGCCCCTTCAGCGCGAAGGACGCGCCGGTCATCGATTACAAGGACGTTCGTCTGCTCCAGGGCTATCTGTCGGAGCGCGGCAAGATCGTCCCGTCGCGGATCACCGCGGTGTCCACCAAGAAGCAGCGCGAGCTGGCGAAGGCGATCAAGCGCGCCCGCCACATCGGCCTGCTCCCCTACATCGTGAAGTAAGGAGGGCAGCGTCATGGAAATCATCCTGCTCGAGCGCATCGAGAAACTGGGCGGTATCGGCGACGTCGTCACCGTCAAGAACGGCTTTGCCCGCAATTATCTGCTCCCGAACAACAAGGCGCTTCGTGCAAACGAGGCTAACCGGAAGCTGTTCGAGGCAAATCGCGCCAAGATCGAGGCGGACAACGCCGAGCGGCGCGGCGCTGCCGAAGGCCGCGCCAAGGACATCGACGGCAAGCAGGTCGTCCTCATCCGCCAGGCGTCGAACACCGGCCAGCTTTATGGTTCGGTTTCGGTGCGCGACATCGTCGAGGCGCTGACCGAAGACGGCGTCGAGGGCGTCACCAAGGCGATGGTCGAGCTCGAGCGCCCGATCAAGTCGCTCGGCCTCGTCGACGTCAAGGTGAAGCTGCACCCCGAAGTCGTGGTGACCGTCGGCGTCAACGTCGCGCGCTCGCCTGACGAGGCTGAAATGCAGAGCCAGGGCATCGACGTCATCGCCGCCATGTTCGAGGAAGAACAGGCTGCCGCTGCTGCGGTTGCGCTCGAACCCGACAGCGAAGACGAGTTCGAAGACGCTGCGGCGCCGTCGGAAACCGCCGCCGAGGAAGCTCCGGCTGCCGACGAAGGCGAAGAAGCTTAAGCTTCTTCTCTTGCGAGACGAAAAAAAGGCTCCGGAAACCCTGCGTTTCCGGGGCCTTTTTCTTTGCGCTCAGGGCGGAGAGATATTCTGGCCGCAAAGCCCGGCCTGAACGGGCCGCGCCCATCAGGCCGACACCTTTGGCGCGACCAAAGCGCGCCGCCGAAAGATCCGCCCATGGATGGGGGCCGCGCTTCCTCGCCTCGGCGCTCAATAGCCCATCAAGCTCAGCACTTCCTTGCGGCTGCGCTCGTCATCGAGGAAGCAGCCGAGGAGACGGCTGGTGACCATGCCAACCCCGGGCGTGCGAACGCCGCGGCCGGTCATGCAGCCGTGCTGCGCTTCGATCACGACGGCAACGCCTTGCGGATGAAGATTTTCCCAGATGCACTGCGCGACCTCTGCGGTCAGCCGCTCCTGCACCTGCAGCCGCTTTGCAAAGCCATTGAGGACGCGTGCGAGCTTGGAAATGCCGACGACGCGGTCCTTGGGCAGGTAAGCGATCGACGCCTTGCCGGTGATCGGCGCCATATGATGTTCGCAGTGCGACTGGAACGGTATATCGCGAAGCAGGACGATCTCGTCATAGCCGCCGACTTCCTGGAACGTGCGCGACAAATGGGCCGAGGGGTCCTCGCCATAGCCCTGGCAATATTCCTTCCACGCGCGCGCGACGCGCTTCGGGGTATCAAACAATCCTTCGCGCGTGGGATCGTCGCCGGCCCATTCGATCAGCGTGCGAACAGCCTCTGCGACGTGATCCGGAACGGCGATCTTGCCATCCTCACCCAGTTCGACATCCTCTATCATTACCCCGCTTTCCCTGTTGCATTCATGCGGCACATGTCGGCCCAATCGGCGCGTTGCGCAAGGCCAGGACCACAAGAAATTCGACCAGCAGGGCAAGTTTACGTTGCGGAAAAATCGCAAATCTGATCTTTTGGAGCCCCGCGATACTCTCGTCTTTCGGCGGCTCACGATCGGCGGGGAACGCCTTGGCACCTGAAGTCCCGCGCCGCCGGCAGGGGAACCGCACCGCGGCGGTAATCCCATCATAACGCTGCTGAAGAACGCTTGTCTCGGCCCTGGAGCCGGCATTGCGCGTGCACAATCGTCGCGGCACAGGAAACCAGATGGCGAACGGCCTGCGGGCTTTGCCAGCCCGCGGCCCGACCGGTCTCCAGGACCGGCCCATATGCGCCCGCCATCGTTACCGTTCGATTGCCCTTTTTCGTCATCTTTGAAGCCTGCAGCCATGGGAAGGCGATGCGTGCCCGCACCCTGCGATGGACGACGGGCGGGCTATGCCGGCGGAGCAATCCGTGCGTGCCCGCGGTCGATGACCACCAGGGCGCGGGCGGGTACCATGACCCGGAAGGAAAGCGCGTCGCTCCCCGCCAGCCAGATGTGCACCTCGAGTTCTTCTCCCGGGAAAACGGGGGCCGTGAACCGGCAGGACATCGACGCGAGCCGAGCGGGCCGAGCCCGCGACATGGTCGTATCCGGCGGCGTCAATATCTATCCTGCGGAAGTGGAAAAGGCGCTCTTCTCCTTACCGGGCATCGAAGATTGCGCAGCCTTCGGCATTCCCGACCCGGAGTTCGGCGAGGCGCTGGTCGCCGTTGTGGTGGGGGACCGCCTCGATGGCGAAGCCCTGCGGGGCGAACTTCGCAAGGCCATCGCGAGCTACAAGGTTCCGCGGCACATTGTCAGCGTGGCGAGGCTGGAGCGCGATCCCTCGGGCAAGATCCGCAAACATGTGCTGCGAGAAAATTATCTGGTACAGGCCCAGGAAAGCTAACCGGACAGCGGAGGGCCGCCGAAGGGCGCGGGGGCGCCATCTGCTCGGTCAGGTCCATGTCAATCCGCCGTCGACGCCCCGCTCCCACCGATCAGTTTCGCGCCCGAATTGCTCGCTCATACTACCATTGTGGCCGCCGACTGCGAGCCGCTGCTCCCGCAATCCATCCAATGAGTTCACGACAGGTTTCCGGAGGTGCAAGGCACCTTCGCGCGCATCCGGTGTTCTGCGACCTCGTCCCTGCAGAAGCGAGGCGGCCCTTCGATGCGAGGTCCCGTGCGGCCTGTTCCGGAAAAATCGCGACCTGGCCATCGTCACCGAGGCCCACAGCCTGCGTGGCTGCCCCCATTTTACTGTTGCTTTCATGTCGCACATACCGGCCCAATCGGCGCCCTTGCGCAAGGCCGGGAGCACAAGAATTTCGGCCCTCAGGGCAAGTTTACGTTGCGGAATCGGGACCTTTTTATTCGTTGGAGTTGCGCGATATTCTGCCTCTTTACCTTGGCGAACAAGTGACTTGACGCTTTCGTAAACTCGGCGCACCTTTGACGCATTACAGAGCTCGCCCAAGCGGGCCGTAATCCGGAGAGGCCGGCGTATTCCCCGACGCCGGTGGGAGAGGACGATGACCAGCTTAGCTGGCAGGTGGGATATAGGCCAACACCGGGTCGAACGGATCCGGTGCGCTTTGCTGTGCCCGGTCACGCCCCTTCCCCTTACCACAAATTGACGTTGGGCGGTCCTGCACCTCGCGGGATTGAAAAAGGGAGGCAATAGATGAAGTTCAAGGCACTGATCGGAACCTCGGTACTGGCGATGGCGGTTACGACACCGGCGTTTGCCCAGGATTCGAACAATGATACGCGCGATGCATTCGGCGGCGAGATCGTCGTAACCGCGCAGCGCCAGTCGGAACGTCTGCAGGACGTGCCGATCGCCGTCAGCGCCTTTTCGTCCGAAGCGCTGGAGGCGCAGCAGATCAAGACACCGTCTGACCTGCAACTGACGCTGCCGAATGTTACCTTCACCAAGACCAACTTCACCGGCGCGAGCTTCACCATCCGCGGCATCGGCGACCTTTGCGTCGGCACAACCTGCGACAGCGCGACGGCTATCCATCTCAACGGCGACCCGCTCTTTTCGACCCGCCTTTTCGAAACCGAATTCTTCGATCTTGAGCGCGTCGAAGTGCTGCGCGGCCCACAAGGCACATTGTTCGGCCGTAACGCAACCTCGGGCGTGGTGAACGTCATCACCGCCAAGCCGAGGCTCGGAACCTTCGAAGGGTCGGCCGAAGCCGAATATGGCAATTATGACTCGATGAAGGGCAAGGCGATGATCAACATCCCGCTGGGTGACACCGCGGGTTTTCGCGTCGCCGGCATCTATCTCAATCGGGACGGCTATACGAAGAACACGTTCCTCAACACCCGTATCGATGACCGCGACCTCTATTCGGTGCGCGGCTCGCTGCGCTGGGAGGCGACCCCTGACACGACGATCGACCTGATGGCGTCCTATTTCCGCGAAAAGGACAAGCGCACCCGCATCCAGAAGCAGCTTTGCCAGCGCGACCCGACCGGTATTCTGGGCTGCCTCAACACCCGGCTCGACAATTCGCCGTTCAATGGCAACGCAACCTTTACCGCGGCGCTGACGTCACGCGAGTTCCTGGCAATCCGCGGCATCCCGACGATTTTCGCGCTCGGCAGCCTCTATGGTCCCGATGTCTACGCCAATACGACGATTCCGGCCGATTCCCGGGTCGTGAACACCGCCTATACGCCGAGCTATTTCACCAGCGAGCTCATCCTGCAGGGCCAGATCGAACATAATTTCGGCCCCGTCTCGCTGCAGGTCTCAGGTCAGTATCAGAAGGTGAAGCTCGAAGCCCAGCAGGACTATAACAGCAATGTCGGCGACCGGTCGCTCTATGCGAGCGGCCTCAATTTCCTTCAACTGGGTGCAAGCGGAGCGCTCGACGGTCTCATTCCCGGTATCTCGGCCTATCTCGCGCCGGTGGCGGCATCGATCATCCCTAACGGGCCGACCGGACAGCTGTGCACCTCGCTTTCGGATGATGCGGGCTTCGGCAGCTTTGGCGGCAATAGCATCTGTTCCGACCAATCGCTCCAGTTCGATCGGTCAAACCAGTATAATAGCAGCTGGTCGACCGAGGCGATCCTGACCAGCGACCTCGATGGGCCGTTCAACTTCCTGCTCGGCGGCATCTATGCCAACTATCACCTGACCGAGAACAGCTATTATGTGAACGCCTTCCCGATCGACTATCTGACGGGTGTCCTCGGAGCGTTCAGCGCCTATGCGGCCGGGCTGCCGCCCTCCTATCTCGGCACGCCCTTCTTCCGCAACAACACCGACGATTTGAAGATCAAATCCTACGGTCTCTTCGGCGAAGCCTATTTCGAGGTGAACGACCGGCTGAAACTGACCGCCGGCCTGCGCTACAACAATGACAAGAAGAGCGTGCTCGCGCGCTCGACGCTTGCGAGCTTCCTCGTGCCCTTCGGACAGACCGGCACCGCGTTCGATTCACCGTTCGTGGGGAGCTTCGATGCCGACCCCGGCACGCCCGGAAACCAGATCATCCAGGGCCGCACGGTCAAGTTCAACGAATGGACCGGCCGCGCGGTGATCGACTTCAAGGTGACCGAGGACAATCTCCTCTACGCCTCCTACTCACGCGGCTACAAATCAGGCGGCATCAACCCGCCACTGCAACCCGTGTTCGCGGTGCCGGAATCCTTCTCGCCCGAGCAGGTCGACGCTTTTGAAATCGGGTCGAAGAACGCCTTTGGCAATGGCGCGCTGCAGCTCAACCTCACGGCCTTCTATTACAAGTACAAGGATCTGCAGCTCAGCAAGATTGTCGCCCGCACTGCGGTCAACGATAATGTCGACGCCGACATCTACGGCTTCGAGGCCGAAGCCATGATCCGGCCCGATCCTGACTGGGTCGTCAACCTGGGCTTCAGCTATCTGCACACCAAGGTGTCGAGCGACAAGTTCACCAGCAACCCGCGTGACTTTGGCGGCGGCCGCAGCGATGCGGTCATCATCAAGGACATCACCAACGCCGCCAACTGCGCGGTGGGCTCATCGTCCGGCAATGCCGCGGGGGTCAATGCCTTTGTGAACACGGTCAATGCGGTGATCAACAGTGGCATCGATCTTGACCAGAACGGCGTCTACAACGGCAATGACATCCGTCCGGGTGCGGGGCTGCAGGGAACGACCGGCTTCGGGGCCAACAGCGGGATCGCCTCGACCGGCGCATATAGCGTTTGCGGCATATTGGAAGCGGCTGCGAGCGGCGCCTTCGCAGCGGGCGATCTCGATCCGGCCTTGTTTGGGGGTATCGACTATTTCTCGGCCGGCATTCCCGTCAATATCAATGGCAACAAGCTGCCGCAGGCGCCGAATTACAAGTTCAGCGCGGGCATCCAATATACCGCGCATCTGGGCGACATGACCCTCGTCCCGCGCTTCGACCTTGCTTACACGGGCGACAGCTACGGCAGCATCTTCAACGGCAACGTCAATAAGATCAAAGGCTATGCCCAGGTCAATGCGCAGCTGCAGCTGAATGGGGCCGACGACAAATGGTTCGTGAAGGGGTTCATCCAGAACATCTTCGACGCGAACAGCGTCACCGGCCTTTACATCACCGACCAGTCGTCGGGTAACTACACCAACATCTTCACGCTCGAACCGCGGCGCTACGGCATCGCGGCGGGGGTGCGCTTCTGATCTGAAGGGACAGCCCCAAAGAAAGACCCCGGCCCCTCGACGGAGGGACCGGGGTTTTTCTTTGCCTTGACGATGGGCAGCGAAGGGTCGCCGCCCGTTGCCATCAGAATTTGAAGCGACCGGTCACACCATAGGTGCGCGGCTGGTTGGGATAACCCGAAACGCTGCCCGACTGGGCGACAGCGGGGAAGATCGTCGTCAGATAGCGCGCATTGGTGAGGTTGCGGCCCCAGACACCGAGCTCGAGCCCGTTGTTCAGTGCGAAGGTGAACGACGCGTTGAGCTGGTTCACCTCACGCTTGAACTGGTCGGAGAATCCAGCCGGGAAGCCCTGCAGGCCGTCGACCAGGCGCGTCGGGCTTTCGTAAAGATAGTCGACGTGGAAGATGGCTCGGTTTCCGTTGCCGACCCGGGCGGTATAGGTCGCCCCCATCGCCGCCGACAGCTCGGGAATGCCCGAAGGCTTGGTACCCGAAATATCGCCGAAGGCCGAACCGGTGAAACTGTCGTACTTGGGGTCGAGCCAGGTCACCGCGAGCGTGAGGTTGAGCCCGTCGACCGGACGCACCGACCCGTCGAACTCGACGCCCCAGGTGGACTGCTTGCCCGCATTGGCGAGCGCGAAGCCGGTGCCGGTGAAGATGTTCGACTGGAAGCCCTTGATCGACTGCTTGAACACCGCGAGGTTGACGGCCGCGACGGACCACTGACCCTTGAGCCCGAATTCATAGACTTCGGATTCTTCAGGACCGGCAAAGCGCGTGCCGGCAACGAGGTTCGGCGTTCCGAGGCCGCCCGCGAGGATCGCGGGCAGGTCAGACGCCAGCGGACGGCTGTCGCGCGACAGGTTCACCGAGCTCGCCTTGAAGCCGGTCGCATAGGTCGCATAGACGTTGACCGTGTCGGTCAGCTCATAGGCCGCGCGCGCGCTCCACGCGAAGTCGCTGTCGTTGGTCTTGCCGGGTTCGACCGCGTTGGGAAGATTGAGAAACGGCGGCAGGAACTGGAACGCCTTCAGCGGATTCAGCGGGTTTGCCGCGGGGTTATTCTGGTTGGCATTGGCAAAGGCCTGCACGGCCGTCGAGATCGCACCGAAGACGGCCGGGTTGGCACCGGCGAAGGCACCGATTTCACCCGCAGTTGCCGACCGCCCCAGACCCAGCACTTCGCCGACCTGCTGGGCCAGACCGCCCTGGAAGAGCAGCGTATTGCGGAACGGCGCGTAGGCGGCAGCGTCGAGGTCGATGCCCGAGAAGACGTCGGTGCTGGTGACGTCGGTCGCGAACCTTTTCTTGTCCTTCGTATAGTTACCGCCGAACGTGACGGTCAGGCGGTCGGTGACTTCGAAGTCGACCGTGCCGAAGATCGACCAGGCGGTGTTCTTCATGCGGTAATATTCGTCCATGCCGTCGCCGGCGCGGAAGAAGGAGCCGGCATATTTCGCGGGGTCGCCCTCAAGAGCGCCGAGCGTGCCCTCGAGCACCGGAACGCTGAGGGCACCGCCGCTGGCCGTCTGGATCAGCGCATTGCCATAAGGGCGGAAGTCGTCGCCGAAATAGATCTGGCTGTGCTGGTCGATCTTCTCGTGGAAATAATAGCCGCCGACCAGGAAGTTGAGCGGGCCGTCGAAATCCGACGCCAGACGCAGTTCCTGCGTGAAGGTGTTGATCGCGGTATCGTCCGACTTCTGGCCAATGAGGTCGGCGCTCGTGAAGTCCGAATCCTGGTTGGCGTCGGCACGAACCTCGCGGTACGCGGTGATCGAGGTCAGCGCCATATTGCCAAGGTCATAGTCAATCTGGGCCGACCCGCCGTAATTCTTGATCAGGTTGGTCGACAGGAAATTGTTGTAGACGTCGTACGAGAAAGGGTTGTTCGCGTCGACGCTGCGACCGCCCACCAGCGCGTTGGTGATCGCGACGGTCGGGCCGGCGACGACGTTGCCGGCGATGCAGCAATTTTCGTCGATCTTGTCATAATCGCCGATCAGGCGGATCGAGAGCGCGTCGGTCGGCTCGAACAGCAGTTGGCCGCGGACACCCCAGCGGTTGCGATCGTTGACGTCGGCGTCGAGGTTGAGGTCGCGCGCGTAGCCGTCGCGGCGGTTGTAATTGCCGCCGATCGAAAAAGCGATCGTGTCGCTGATCGGTCCGGTTATGTCGCCCTTGATGACAACCGCGTCATAATTGCCATAGCTCGCCTCGAGCGAGCCGCCGAATTCGAACTGCGGTTTGCGCGTAATGATGCTGATCACCCCCGCGGAGGCATTCTTTCCGAACAGCGTCGATTGCGGACCGCGAAGGACCTCGATGCGCTCGACATTCGGCAGGTCGCCGATCTGGGCGGCCGAGCGCGAACGGTAAACACCGTCGATGAAGACGCCGACCGAGGGCTCGATGCCCGGGTTGTTCGCGCCGTTGCCGAAACCGCGGATGATGAAATTGGTGTTGGCGCTCGACTGAAGCTGCCCGACGCGGAGGCTGGGGACCGAACTTTGCAGATCGATGAGGTCGCGGATCTGCGAATTTTCAAGGTCCGCAGCCGAGGTCACCGAGACGGCGACCGGCGTGTCCTGCAGCGTCTGCGACCGCTTCGAGGCGGTAACGATGATGTCGTTCCCATAATCGACGGTATCGACCGTATCGGCGGGCGCCGCGGCGTCGCCGGCGGGGGCGCTGTCCTGGGCGAAAGCGAAAGCAGGGGGCGTTGCGGCGCAAAGCATGGTGGCGCCCAGCAAAAGGTTGCGCAAAGTCATCAAATCTCTCCAGCCGGCGAAGCCCGGGGCCCTGTGGCCTCAGGAGGAGATGCTTCACCAGTGACTGAGGGATGTAATACGCCGCCCGCCAAGGTCAACGCGATGCGCGGAAACGCAGAGATTTCGCCAAGCCTTTGTGACTAAATGGCAACAGTTTGCTCTACGAAAAAGAGGAGCAGGACCGCGCGCAAGCCTAAAGCCGGCAGCGGCCGGACCGCGCGTCCAAGCGTTCGCCTAGTTCGTCCAGTAGACATAAGCCTGGCCGTCTTTCCACGGCGCATTCATCGGGACGTCAATACGGATCGGCCCTTCGACAAGACCTGGCCAGATCGGCTTTGCCATGCCCTTGTTCTGCGCCAGGATCATCGCGCGAAGCTGCGCGACGCGCTCGGGCTCTTCCGCTGCAAGGTCGTGCTGTTCGGTAGGGTCGGTTGCCAGATTGTAGAGACGGACTTTTTCGGGCCGCTTCGTCACTTGAAGCTTCCAGTCGCCTGCACGCACGGCGCGATAGTCGCCCGACCGCCAATAGAGGGCCTCGCGCGCCGCAGGCCCCGCGAGAATATTCTCACCATCCATCACCCGGTCGGTTGGCATCTTTGCCCCGGCTGCCGCTGCAATCGTCGCGAAAATGTCGATATGGCCTGTCAAGTCGGCGCGCGCGGTACCGGGAGCGATGCGGCCCGGCCAGCGCATGAACAGGGGGGTGCGGATGCCGCCCTCGAAGAAGGTCGCCTTCCACCCGCGGTAGGGCGCGTTGAGGTCGGGGATGCCGTTATACCAGGCACCGCCATTGTCGCTGGTGAAGATGACGAGCGTATTGTCGTCGATCCCCGCGCGCTTGAGTTCGGCCATCACGTCGCCGATACGGCGGTCGAGCTGCGCGATCATTGCGCCATAAACGCGCGTCTTCTCGTCCTTGATCTGCGACAGCCTCGCATAATCCGCCTTCGTCGCCTGGAGCGGCGTGTGGGGCGCGTTGAAGGCGAGATAGAGGAAGAAGGGACGGTTTCTGTTCGCCCGGATGGCCTTGATCGCCTCCTCCGCGAAATAATCGGTCATATGCCCTTTGGGGTGAAAGCGCTCGCTGCCATTGAAGCTTACCGCGTGGCGCAGATTGGCCCAGATGAAGCGGTCGATCGGGTCCCACGGCAGCTTGGCGTTGACCGCGTCGGGGTCGTCGTCGGGCAGGAATTTGGCGCCGCCTGCGAGCACCGCGAGGCTTTCGTCGAAACCTTGGGCCTGCGGCTGAAGCCGCGGCGCTTCGCCCAGATGCCATTTGCCGATGTGGATCGTGTGATAGCCCGCCGCTTTCACGGCCTCCGCGATCGTAATTTCGCCCGGCGGCACGCCCATATCGGGATAATCGGGAATATCGGGGGTGATGAGCTCCTGGTGAAAGACCGGTTTCAGCGGGCCGATTCCGCTGCCGTGGGTCAGATTCTCGGCGAACTCGACCGGAACCGCCGTATATTCAAAGCCGAAGCGCGTCGGATAACGCCCGGTCATCATCGCTGCGCGCGACGGCGAACAGGTCGCGTTGGCGGCATAGGCTGTCGTGAATTCCACCCCCTCGCGCGCAATGGCATCGATGTTCGGGGTCTCAACCCTCCCGCCCGCGACGCCCCCGCCGTGAAGACTGATGTCATTCCAGCCGAGATCGTCCGCGACGATGAGGATGATGTTCGGAGGCTGTATAGCCTCGGCGGGCACTCCCGGACCCTGTTGCCAGACGACGGGCCGGTTGGGCTGCACCGGATCGCGCCAGTCGGCAATGAGGCCCGGCAGACGATATTTGTTCGCCTCAAACGCCTGATAGGCGCCCGCACCGAGCAGGGCGGCGAGGCCGAGCACGATCCATCTTTTCTTCATCGATCCCTCGCCCCGCACGATCATGTACCGAAAACTTATGGCACTATATGTGTCACAAGTTGCCCAGAACTCCAACATTTTTCAATGGCGCAGTGGCTGGTTTTCGGCGCGGTTAGCACCAGCTAAAGTGATGTTCCCCATAACATGATTAGTGTCATTGGAATTTTGGAGAATATCCAGCCCGCCAAGTAGCTGTGCAGGACGCAGGTGCAGGTACCGGTCCACGGTGATCTTCGGGTCCGAGTGGCCCGCCCACATCTGCAACCGCAGGAGGTCCATACCCCCTTGTGCTAGTCGCGTCAGACAGGTGTGGCGCATGGTGTGCAGGGTGACGTCCGAGAGATTGAAGCCGAGCTCAGCTAGATCGTCCTTGATGTTGCCCCACATGTACCAGGCGCCGTTCTGCCTGAAGGGGAAATAAATCCACTGACCGGTCTCCGGGTCTATACCAAGATCGTCCTGACGACTATCGAGGGCCGCCGCAGCCGCCGCGGTCAGAGGGACCGACCGAGGCTTATCGTTCTTGGTGCGATAGCGCGCGAACGTAACCAGACGCACATCGCTACCCATGTCGTCCTTGACGGTCGTGACATTATCGGGCCCGATCCCAGTCGCCTCACCAAGGCGAGCTCCTGTGTCCAGGAGGAAGCGGATAAGCGCTGCGAAGCGGGCCCACGGCCTGGTAGGCTGTTCCTGGCGCCGCTTCTCGATGGCAGCGAAGACTGCCTCCTCCTCAGCATAGGAGAGGATGCGATCCTTCTGGTTACGGACGTAGATGGTGGGCATCTTCGGCAGCCGGTCCAGGATGGGCTTGCCGCTCGGGTCGGTCCACTCGGTGGCCGCCTTCAGCGCGCGTCCAATCATAGCCATCTTGCGCTTGATGGTGGCAGGCGCATAGTCCAGCGCGCGCATGTCCTCCACCAGCTTCTCCAGCCGCGTGAAGGTCATGGCGGACACAGGTTCGTGGCCGACAAGATCACTGAGTATCTTGACGTTCGACCTAACGCCCGCCTGGCCCTTCGCATCCCGCCAGATCGTCACCTCAGCGCGCTCTAGCAACTCGCGCATGGTATACACACTTTCACCTTGAGGTGACTTTACGGCAGGCTTAATGGGCTCGACACCGAGGACAATGTCCCTCCGCTTCTCAACCGCAGTGGCCCGGTCGCGTGTCTGGAGGGACACACGGCCAAGGCCTTGCGAACGGAGGTCGAGGTAGTAGACGCCCGAGGGCTTACGCTTAAGCTCAGGTAAGCTCATGTTCTGCTCCCATGTGTCTAGGCTTGAGTTGGCCGGTGGCCAACATGACCGCCATCGCTACCTCGCGGCCCTTCTTGGTGAGCCGGAGATACTTCTGACGCTCGTCGTTAGGATCGACCTCGCGGGTGATCCAGCCGAGAGCATAGCGCTCGTTACTTGTGCGCGTGTTGACCTCAAGAAGAGCCTTATAGCTATTCTTAATGCCAGGGCTAAGTGCGCCGTCAGAGTTCTCCAGGATTTCCTGAAGCGTCAACGGCGACCCGCGAGCATCAGCAGCGGCCACCAGAAGAAAGAACACTGCCTGGTTTATGGTGAGCTTCTCGTGGCCCGCCTGGGCCAGGTAAAGCATTCCAGCCGATAAGCTGGCCAATGGCTTTACGTATTCGTAGAGCCCGTTTTGTTTCGTCATGTTCTCTTTTGGCCTCTTCGCTTCTGCTCGCGGGGTTCGCGTCTCCATAGTCATGATACACAATCCCTTCCATAATCCGATGCTCCTGTCCCCCATAGAGCGCCGCTAGACTACGCTCAAGCGCGTAGTGCGGCACACAACATAGCCATAGTGGCCGATATTGCAACCCTAGTTATATTTTCCCTACGTATAGATAATCATCATACCTATTTTGTCGGTGCTTGCAATCGGTTACCTATTCCAAAATGGGACAGCCTTGGGCGCAGGTAGTGTCTGGCCCAAGGTTTTGCCCCCAACCACATGGCTCAGGCGATGCGGGTCATCGTTACGTTTTCATGCGAGAGCTCGCCGTTCTCGTCCGGGACGTTTCCGTCTTCGTCCCAGAAAGCAGCCCAGGCCTCGCCACCTGTGCCGTCATCGTCAGCCGCGATGAAGGTGATGACTTCACGGCGGAACTCATATGCAGCGGCACGCGGGTCTTGCGAACCAAAAGGCGGCACCCCCAAGAGGCTGGAGATGGGATTCCCAGCGCGCTTGTAGGAGGGAAGGATTTTATCCGCATTGGCGGGGTCCTGGAAATCCAGCATGGGCCGCTTGGTGCCGATGGGATCGGCGCCGTAAGGCGTAAGCACAGAGGCCGTAAGCGTATTGACGTTCATTTCAGTTACCTTTCACTTGTCCCGACAACAGTGTCGGTAAGAGGGCTCGACCGCAGCCAAGCCCTGATATCGAGACTGTCACTTTAGGATGAGCGAGCCGGACGGGCGCGCCCCGGCGACCTCCTCCAGGGCCACCTGCGCGATGACATGCGGCAGATCACAAGGGTGCCCTAGGCGTATCTTCCTGAGGGCACTGAGTGCGACCTCAAGTGCCGCCTCGGTCTCCTTTAGTTTACGATGGGCACTATCCCAGCCGGAGCCTAAGGCGCTCATTGCGGGCTCCCTGGGGCGACGTATGTAAGCCCGTATGTCGCGGCTATCTCGGTGGCTGCTCGCTCCACTTCCACCATAAAGGCATCCTCGGCTGACGGACGGTCATGTAGGAAGGTCTGGAGATGGTGGAGAAAGTCGAAGTCTTGCTCAGTTTCCACCGCCCAGCCACTCCGCCGCAGCGCATTAATTACCGGGCTAGTGCGACCCTTATTAAACTTGTCAGTGACGCCGAAGCCTTCCATCCCCGGATCATAATACTCGTCTGCGATGAGAGCGCCGATGGCACATTTGGCCCCGTCAGGCGCGCGGTAAGCGCAAAGGCCGTGTATCCTAAGCGCGGGTCTGCCCTGCTGACGCAGGTGATTAAGCACGAGGTCAAAGACCTCCTGTTTGTTAAGCACAGCTCTTCTCCTACTTTCCATAAATCCCCTTGAGGATCACCCCAAGGCACAGCATGACCCAGATCAGGACCGCGCCCACGGCGATGCCGCCGATGACCAGCGCGATCTGCTGGAGGACCTCAAAGACAGCCGCTATGGCGGCCAGTGTTTCACGCAGAGCGGACAACATCAGAGCGTCTCCCCGCAGCGATACGCGAGCCACCTTACGAAAGCCGCGCCGGCCACTGAGAGGAGCATCATGGCCACCGCGAGGGTGATCATGAATTGGATAAGGGGCGACATGATGATACTCCCGTTATGATGATCCTTAGACAGGGTCGCAGGTGACGCCGAGGCGGCGCCCGCCGTTGGTGAGCGCATCGTAGAGTTTATCGGCTGTACGGGCGAGGCCGGTATAGTCGTCTTTCACAAGCCGCCAAAGTGCCTGACGTATGGCGTAGTTCTCCGCGCTTGACAGGGGCTCCCATAGGGGCTCACCGGGTTTCTTGTGGTACCCTATGATGTGTGCGTATCGTGGAAGTCCGCTACTCTCGTGCGACCACTTAACGCTCGCGCGGCGAGGACGGCGCCAAGTGACCCCGGAACGAAACAAAAGCTCCCCACCATCCCAGTCAGCCGGTGGGTTCACGCCTCCTGGCCAATAGGTGAAGCCCTCGCTGGTAGCTAACTCTCGCGCTTCCTTTTCTTGCTCAGCCTCGGCCAGCACCAGCGCCTCCTCCAGCCCAGCCTTGATCTTCTCGTATGCTTCACTGCCCATGATTATATCTCCTTGGTTCCAACCCATGATCCGCCTCAATGGATCGTATCGTCCCCAAGAGTTGCTCCTTGGTGGCCTTAGGGTAGTTATTGTTCCGTAGGGCCTCCCAAAGGATGCCCAGCACTAGGCGGCCACCGTCCTCGGTGGTCAGCCTGACTTCGCTTTTTGCCATGATGATGGTCTCCTTATGGTGATTAATGGATACCGCGCCAGAAAGTCTCCGGCGACCCACGATATGACCCACGACGAGTACCAAGCGTGGTCAACGCGCGAGCTGTCGCAGGTTCGTCTATCCCATCCCAGCTATTGAAGGGGTCGATAATGACCGGAGTGTCGCCGCGAAGCATCCAGTTTTGGTGGTGCAGGTCGATAAAGCCATCCCAGTGTTCCTCAAAAGCATTCGCGATGTGGTGACCCCATATGTCGGCCACGTCTTCCCACGCGCCGGAATCCATCTCGCCGTCAATTTCCCAGCCTTGACCTCCGTTTCCGTCAGGCACCAGCCTCTCCATCTCAACAGCCCAAACCCCACCACGCAACTCGGCAACCCCAAAGATGCGTGGGAACTCGTCAATCTCAGGGTGCGCCTTGAACATCTCTATCGCAGACCAAGCCCCCGTAGCGTAGCCCGCCGCGAACTTGACAACACGGCGCCCGCGAGGCTTCGCCAGCGCTACTTGATGTGCCCCCATGCCGAGCACCTCGAACCCTGCGTCTTTCAACGCCTTCTTGGTTTTGATGATACCGCTCCCCGGCGCGATCAGCTTTCCGGGCCCGACATAGCGCGGCGGTAATGCCGCAGGTTTGGCAACGCTCAACATGGTGATGGTCCTCCTATGATGATCGTGAGCTACTAGGCCGCCGCTAGGGACCGCCTGACGTTAGCCGCGAACTCGGCGGCGATGGGTTGGCTGGCGACCAGCGCGCGCACATCGTCATCTGTGTAAACGCGCAGGATTTCCCTCCCATCTGCGCCACGAACCGATGCGAGGGCGATGCGTCCGCCGTGACAGGGCCCAGGACTGATCGTTATGGAGCCAGCCTCAACCACGCTACAGCCGCAGGATGCGGCGGCGGCCAGGATAGCCCGCTTTGCTGTCTGAAAATCCATCGTGTTATTCCTCTTCCTCGACTTGCCAGTTAAAGGCGCCGTCATCCTGTCCGATCATCAAGAGCGGCGATCCAGCGCCAAATTGTCCAAAGAGACCGGAATCCCTCTGTAGATCGCATCGTGGCGGGCGAACGCTTCAACTTGTGTCGCATCAACATACCAGCACTGATTTTCTTCGTGCCAATGGCAGACAGCGCCAGCAGGGACGTTGACAGTCAGGTTATTTGTTCCCGCTCCAAAATCATGGATAAAGCTGTTAATGACAGTTGCGATACGAGGCATCGTGTTATTCCTCTTCCTCGACTTGCCAGTTAAAGGCGCCGTGCTCAGGGCACGTGCCGGCGTAAACAGGGCCGCCAGCGTCGTGGCTTATGGGTCTGTCGCATACGTCCAGCCGCTTTCCACATACCGGGCACGTTGCGGCGTCATCCTGTCCGATCACCAAGATTTCCATCGGCCTGCTCCTATGCTGCGATGCTGCGCGGCGCCTCAAAACCACGATCATGGAGCCAGCGAAGCGCGAAAGCGCGCGGGTCCTCCGGCCAGTAGCCAAGCCGCAGCACATGCGCGTTCTGTGCCACGATCTCGATCTCGATGAGCGCGCCAAAGAAGGTGGCCTCCGGCGTGTAGCCAAGGCGACGATAGATTTCCTCTCGGTGCGCGTTGGCTGCGTACTTCTCACCGTCGAGAGTGAATGCCGCCTCGTTCGGGTTGCAGACGTGGATCAGATCGTGCCACGCACGGAATGCATAGTGCACTTCAGGGTCACCAACTGTGCAGCCGTGGCGGCTCTCGACATTTACCGCCACGCGACCATGCTTTACGTAGTACTCGCGCAGCTCTTCTAAGCTATCTGGCGCATCGGGGATCACGTCCCAGCCTTCAGGCATGAGGTCCCGCGCGATGGCGAGGATAAGTTGGTTGAAGGCCGGACAAAGCGGCACGTCAGCGCACTCATGCGGTGCCTTCTCAATCACATTATCCATTGATTTTGCCCTCCTGTATCAAAGCCTGCGCCATGCGCCCGAACCAGCCCTGAAGTTGATACGCGAGCCCGGTATCGTGGAGCTGTTGCCACGCTTGCAGGTAGCGCTCCTCAGGCACCTCTATGACGCCCTCAGCGATCATCACCGCGTCATACTGATCCATCTCTCTTGCCATAGTGATATTCCCTACATCGTGAATGAAAGGGGTGGACAACCCAGACAACCAACGCCCACCCCTAACATTCCCGGTGTTATGCAACGCGGATGAAGTTGACGTCTTTCAGGTGGACGCCTTCAGGATCGTTATCGTCACCGAACGCGGCGACCCAGATTTCCTCAGCCCTGTCAGCCAAATCCAGCGGCAAACCGTCTTCATCCTTGGCAGACGCGTAGTCTTCTTCACCCAAGCGGATGATCTCATAGAAAACGCGTTCCGGGTCCACGCCAGCCCCGCGAACAGCCGCGTCGATCCGTTCCGAACGAACACCGAGGAAGTCCCGAACGAAAGGATCGACCACATGGAGCGCATAACGATCCTTAGCTTTCACGCCTTCGTCACTGACATTGGCAAACTGGTCGATCTTTGAGATTGAGCCGACACCGGTCGTGGCGTCAGCGAGGGTAATGGTAGTCATGCAATTCACTCCTATATTCTGAGCCCGACAACAGTGTCGGTAAGAGGGCTCGACCGCAGCCAAGCCCTGATATCGAGACTGTCTCTTTATGATGACCTCAGATGAAACCCACCTCGGCGCGCGCCGTCTGGACCATGACCGCTTGCTGGTGAAACAGGGTCTTATAGATCGTGGCGACTATTCGGATGGCCGCCTGCGTCTGTGCCGACCCATCATGCGCCACCTCAACGACAATAGTCGGCTCATGTATCGTTTGGCCGGTGTCGGTGTCGCGCCATGCGCCCTCAGCAGGCAGGACGGTGTATCCGTCTGGAAAGTAGGCCGCGATATTCTCGGCCTCAAATGCAGCCCAGTCTTCTTTTGAGACTGCGCCACCGGACGGGATAGCCATGCCAAAATAGATGCGGCTGATATGTGTGTATTCCACGCAAACCTCCTGTGGTGAGAGGATCATTTGAGGGGTCGAGCCGTCTGGCGACGGGGAGGACACGCCCGACCCCTCATCCCAACTGCCGGTCTCTCACCGGCACGTCAGGTATTAGTTATCCTGTGATGACGGTCATCATATCGTGCCTATTGGAAAAACGCAAGGGCACAATCGTCCTCCTATGATGATCTAGCCGAAAATTTCGATAAGGAGCTGCTTCTGGCGCGCGATCATGTCTTGCCGAGCCTGTCGCCAGACGCAGGCGCTGGCAGTGTCGGCGTCGGCGGCGTTGGCGGCGGCCTTGGCGGCGGCGTAGGCGGCCTTGCGGGCGGCGTAGGCGGCGTCGGCGGCTTCGGCATCGGCGGGGGCGAGATCGGCGTCGGCGGCGTAGGCGGCGGCGTCGGCGGCGTAGGCGGCGGCGTAGGCGGCGTAGGCCGCGGCGTAGGCGGTGGCCCTGCGGTCCTTCAAATGTGCTACTTCGTCAACCACGCGCTCGGCGAACGCAACTATCTTATCTCGCAGGTTCAGGCGGCGCGCGACCCACAGAATATCGGAAACCGTGGCGCCAGCTCTAATGGCTTGCCGAACCGTTAGCCGGTCCCGCTTCCCAAACAGCGCAAGACGATCCTCCAGAGAGCATGGGTTCAGCGCAATAAGCTCATCCTTGGTGAGCCCCAATTTCTTAGGCATAACGTCCTCCTATGATGCCTTTAGGGAAAATAATCTCCCAAAACGATCTCCGAGAGCCACGCGCGAAGATCATCGTCCTCGATCTCGTCAAGTGCCTCTATCGTATCCAAGAGGTGCGCCGCGGCGTCACCGGGCTGGAAAAACATCTCGTCTCCTCTAGGGGACGTTAGGAGGACACCGACGCGCATAGGCGTGAAACTGTAACCCCCGGCGATTGCGTAGGTGCTCATTGTCCGCCCTCCTCAATTTTCGTGAGGCTTCCGGTGTGAAACCATTCCTGATGCGTCCGGCCATCACGGCGCACCCACAGGAGGCGATCAGAGCGCACTTCGATAACGTCTCCGGTGAAGGGCTCGCCCCAGAAGGTGCCAGAAACCCTGTCACCGGGCTTGAACGGGTTGCCAGTCATCGCGCCACCCTCCCATAAGCCTTGCGATCCCGGCGCGCCGCATCCTCGTACCCTTTCGAGTACGCATAGCGCGTCATTTGATCCGGCGAGTAAACATAACGAGCATTAGGCTGCTCGCGGCGTATCCAATCGGACCAGCCGATTGCGTAGGCAGGATGCGCCATAGCTCAATCCTCCTTGTGCTCAGCGACATACTTGTCAGCAATGGCCGCCATGCGCTCCAATTCGGCTTGCGCGATCTTGCGCCCCTCAAAGGTGCCGTTCTCATGCGCCGCTAGGAGAGCGGGCAGGATGCCGGACCATGTGGGCGTTACGTCGATTGTCTCGACAGCCATAACGTCCTCCTATGATGACTATCAGGGAACATAAGGTTCACATGACGGCACATAACCGCGCGGCATGGTCAGCTAATCCTACCCAAGTTTGGAGTTCGTCTAGTTAGCGCCAAGGGCTGATTATGTGCCGTCATGGAAACCCCCTGCCCCCATTAGCTTGCTATCGCGTAGGACAGGGATTTCCCTTTTCGTTTGCAATTACCGCCACACGGCGAACCCCTAAGGGAAGCAAGGACCCGCAATGACATTGGCATGGCTCCGCGCCCGCCGTGACGTCTGTAGTCGGTCCTCTAGCGTCGCAAACATGGGCCTACTCGACAGACACCCCCATTGCCACCCTACTGTGACTTCGAGCTGGCGCGGTCGTCTCTTACCGCGCTAGGGGACGTCAGCGATGGTTCCACCAATCCGCTAACTAGGCCAAGGCGGCAATCAGGGCCGGTTAGGTGTCAATTCACCTATCAGGTAGCCTTGGCGGTTACCCTAGGTCCGCTTGCCGTTGGGCGCGGCGGGCCATGATTTGTGTCAACAGGCCGTTGGCCCTGATGCCTGAGACCTCGCCGGTTTAGTCTTACGCCGCGAGCCGGAGCTACTGACTGCTAAACGCGGTTAGCCTTGCCTTCCTGCTAGGTCCGTAGGGAAGCGCCTTACTGGCAGAGCATCGCCTAGCGATGGTGTCCATGCGGTTCCCGTAACCTATGCCCCGTTTGCGGGACCGGTCGGCGGGCGTCGGTGGCTGGAAGCCGTTGACAGCCATTAATCTGGACCTGTTGGAGCCCATTGTCAACCCATGATGATTGTCCTCTTGTGATGACGGGTTTTCCCTAGGGAACGCTAGGGGCGCGATATGGGGACGCAGGCTATAGGCAATCGAAAAAAATCAGGGGGAGGCAGACGGGCAGCCGATCCAATCCCGGCGGCACCTCGTGCACCCTTCGAGCCCACCTCGTGCGCCCTTCGAGCCCACCTCGTGCGCCATAATCGCCCCCATTGTGCCATTAAACGCGCAGAAAAGCGCCCCGCCGCGCCTAGTCGTGCCAAGCAAATGCGCCAGCGGAGGCCCGCGGCCCGGCCACCCCCAAGGGGGGGAACGCCCGAGATGGCCCCGCGTATATGGGCCCTCAGATTTATGCACCAAAAACGATCCGGTCCCTCATCATAGGGAGACCATCATCTCAATATGCTCTATTTTGCCCTCAGGAGCCCGTAGAGAGCCATTACGGACACCCCTGGTAGGGCAGTAGCCTGGAGACCCTCTCTGCGCTGTAAGGGCCCTCTGAGGGCAAATTTACCGCTCAGGAAGATTGAGGCCCACGGACACCCTATGGTACACATAATGTCCCGCTCAGGAAGACCAGATGGCACCCAGGCGCCGTACCTGGGTACGAGACCACCCAGGGGCCCAAGGCCCTAAGACCAGCTATAGGGCGGCTTACAAGGGTGGTCTGTCAATTAGGGCTCACTAATCGGAGGGGCCCTTATGTTATCTTTATGTTATACGTTAAGTGATACCTTATGTGATAGTTTATGTGATAGTTTATGGGTCTATATACATATACTACACATAAGGTACACCTGACGTACCCCGATGTGCCCCTAAGGTACCCCTATGATACCCCTGACCTATACTATGAGTTTATCCTCAGCCCAAAATGTAAGGTGTGGTCGGTGTCCGAAGAATGTGTCGTATTGCGGACACTGCGGGGCCACAGCCTCCCAGAGAGCCACCCAGCAAGGATAATCATGATCCCCTGCCAGGAGCTCCCAATGGCGAGGCCCCATACCAGGAACCCAATAGCCAGTCCCAAGCACAGGAGGTACCGGATCATCTCCGTCTCCCCCTGCCGCGGGCTCTATGGGTAGGTCGGGTGTGGATGGGGAGGATGGCTGACCCGAAGAGGGCCTTCTCAAACTCAGCGGTCGCCTTAGCCTCCGCTCTACGCTCCGCCTCCTCAGCATCCGCCCCCATATACTCCGCCCAGTATGCCAGGGCGTTGCTCAGCACGTCTATCCGGTCGTCCTTCCTCAGGGCGCCCTTAGCGGCTGACATATGGGTGAGCTGGTACAGCCCCGAGCGTTCCGCCTTGGAGACGCCCTGGCCCTCATGGGACCCTGAGCGGGCCTCCTCCAGGTCCTGACGAACCAGCGAGGTGTCCATTACGATCCGGTGCGCCTGCAATGCGGGGCGAACCGTTGCGATGATCCTCTCTTCCTTCTTTCCGTGGACCTTATGGTCCTCTATGGGGACGATGTAGCCGATCTTGCGGAGGTGAGGCTCCAGGAGACGGGAGAACATGCCGTCACCGAAGTTGGCCTCAACCCGGATAAGGTTGACCTCCTCCTCCTTAGCGATCTCTGCAAGGGCCCGTAGGGTGGCGTCTGAGTGGCCATCCACATAGCCTCCCCATTTTCTCACATATACGTGACCATTTAGGAACTTTGTGATCACATATGCAGTCTCATCGGTACCCGTACCCGAGGGGTCGATCTCCAGGACGGAGCCGGTGTATGGCACCCACTCCTGGGATTTGTAGATGGGCCGGAACATGCGGTCCCCATCGAACCCTATGTTATCCATGTCCTTTACGAGTTGCTCAGGTGCAGACCCCCAGGCCACCCTCATGGGCGCTACGTCCCTTGCGGTGTCCATAATGATTAGATCGCGGGTCTTTAGGGGGAACCTATCGGCGTCCACGAGGGACGTATCGAGCATGAACTGGAGTTGGAACCCACCGGAACCCCACTCTACTTCACGTTCCATGAGGTCTAGCTCAGTGAACCGTGCGGGGTCCGTGGGGGCGCCTCCGAGGCTAGAAGCCCCAGGCGTCATCAGCCCTGGGTCCTGGGCAATGTCCTCCTTCAGGAGGGGCGCCAGGGTGTCCTCATAGAGGTGCAGCTTGTCCTTGGTGGGGTAGCGCGCCGGCCACAGCCGCATCCCATAGCCCTTAGAGCGCAGGTTGCGGTAGATCGACGCCATGGACTGGAAGGTCCCGAGGTACACGACCTCACCGTCAGGCTTCAGAATGGCCGCAGCCTCCGCAGCACGGTCCACCAGCTTCTCACGCATGGCTTCCGTCTCGGAGTTATTGGGAACCTCAATGTCATCGAAGAGGATGAGGTCAGCGCGGCCACCAGTGATCTGCCCAGTGATCCCGAAGGCGGACACTGAGTAATCCTTATCGGGCATTGCGGGCCCTACGTCGAACTCCATGGTGGAGTTCTTCTGCTTGGCGCGCGCCTTGAGCTCGGACCAGGGGACCGGCTCCAGGGACACTACGTCCTCAGCATTGATGATCGTGTGGATGAATGCAGCGATCTTCGCCGCGAAGCGCTCGTTGGCCGAGACCACCATGATCTTGGCGTCCGGGTTATTCCACAGCCGCCACACGATATAGGCCGCCGAAAGAAACGTTTTCCCGACCCCGCGGAAGGCGGCAATGAACCGGCGCCTCGGGCCATTGGCCAGATAGTCAGCAATGTCGAGCTGGACGCGGGTGGGTCTTGGTAGCCGAAGGACCCTTACCCAGACATATATCAGGAAGAGGGTGAAGGAGGCCTTCAACCGCCCCTCGGCGGTCAGGCTTTGGTCAGTCACGGTAAGATGATAGTCCCTATATGCTCTATTTTGCCCTCAGAGGGGCCCTACAGCGCGATCACAGGGTGCCGCGCTAGGGTAGTAGCCTGGAGACGTCATGTGGTCTCTACGGGCTCCTGAGGGCAAAATAGAGGCAAGTGCTTATTGGAGCCCTGCGCGCAGCTCAAAGTCGTCTGGATCGAGCTCCATGAGTGCTTGCTCCAGGTTGGAGACACGCTTGGAGGACGCCGGGGCATCCACTCCGTTGTCCTTAAGGAACTTGATGGCCTGCGCGATCATCTGTGGGGAGACTTGTTCCGCCTTAAGGCCCGCCATGAGGGTCTCTGCGACCAGCTCGTGGAGTTTATCGAGGGCATTTTCGCTCGCGCGGCTCACGTCAGGCTCCGATTTTCTTCTTGACCCACGCCCACAGGTCCCGCGGGACGTCCGCAAGGGTCTTTGCGGTAGCCGAGGTGAACTCGGGGACACTCTGGTAAGCGACCATGCCGACCGTGAAGGAGATGCCTTGGCGGACCATGGGCCCGAAGCTGGTCAATTCGATGATCGCAGCGCCCACATAGTAGGAGACAATGATACCAACGGCGAACTGAACGAAGCGCCGGCCCAAAGTTGCCGTGCGATCCATAGCCACCGCCACCGCCGCCCCGAAACCACCGGGGAGAATTGCCTTGATAAAGTCCCAGGCCGCCTCCAGGAAGGCGCTGGTTTCGAGTTTCATTTCATTCAATCTCAATGGGTTAGAGGGGAGAGGGTTCTTAGCCCCCTCCCCTGGTTCTTGTTATAGTCCGAGGGCCGCTTTGAGCTTCGCCAGCTCGCGGTCGCGCTGCTCAGGTTGCCACCCTTGCTTCGCAGCCTCAGCCCAGATGTGCGTCTTGAGCCACTCACGGCCCAGCTCTGGAAACTCATCGACCATCTGCCCCTTCGCAAGGGCCGTATAGCCGTGGATGACTTCCCTCCAGGCTTCGATCTTGGCGGCCCTGGGGAGCTCGTCATATCCATCAATCTGGATAAGCTGCTCCAAGGCTTGCTGCATCGTCAGCCCGGTGGCTGGATCGACTGTCTCTTGCCCCCGGATTTCCAGGAAGCGAGAGTATTGGGTCGGGTTGAGCGTCACGCCGTCCTGCGTCCACGCGGGTTTCGCAGTACTCAGCGACAGTTTGGCCATCTCGGCATTGAGAGGATCATCGCCTTCCCATGCCTGGATGCCGCCTTTGAGGCCGATCAGCCTCTCTGTCTCTGTCTGCTTGATGGGCCTGCCCAGGAAGTCACGCTTAATCGGGAGCGTATCCGCCCCAATGGACGCCCTAAGGAGCCCATCAACGAACGTGCGGGCTTCCCGCATGGTGCCGTCCTCGATAGCCTCGGCGGACTTCTGGACGCCAGCCGCAGGGACCAGACGGCCCGCGGCATTGACAGCCAGGCGCCGCCAAGCGTCGTCAGCTTCGCCCGCCTCCTTCGCCGTAGCGATATCGACCAGCCCATCCAGCGAGGCCATCCAGGACTTGCTTAGGATATTCCGGGTGATCGACCAGAAGATGGCGTCGAGCGCCTCGCTCATCACGCTGTCGCGCTGCGGTGCATCCTCCAAGGCGTCATAGAACTCCCTAAGGTCAGCCGCTAGGCCCAGCAGGGTACCCAGAGGGTCGAGCCTGTTGAACTCTATGGCGTCGTCACCGATCTTTATGGAGTACGCTGGGCGCTTTGCATCCCTTGCGGTGCTCCTAAAGCCGCCGTCATTGCCCACAATGGTGCGCCCGCCGTCAGCCTCCTGGTCCGCAAGGTTGAATGCGGCGACCATGAGGACGGCTGAGAGCGACATGCGCGCCAGCGCCTCATCACGCTGCGATCCACCGGCTGCGATAGCCTTACGGATGCGGGCCTTGACCAGGCCGAGAGGCGTAAAGTCAATTGCAGTGCGCTCTATGATACGTGCGGGGGTCCTGAAGAATGGGAGGATCGTCGAGGTGACGATCCCACCACTACGGGCGACCAGACCGCTGATGGCTCGGAAGCCATCTGTCTCTAGATCATCCTGAAACAAGACCATCCTGGCCTCAGTTTCCCCTGCGCGCGCCATAGCGTGGCGTTCGCCATTCAGCGCCGCCTCAGGGCCCCAGTGCTCAGGGCCATCGCCATAGAGCTGCACAGTGCGCGCCTTGAGGTATTCCCCAAGCTGCTTGCCCTCCAGCCCCATCTCAGCGGCCTCGGCGGCTGCTAGCTGGACTGCCCGCGCCTTGGCGCCCGCCTGAGCACCTACGGTGCCGACGAGCTGGTCAGGAGCGTTAATCAGGAGAGTGGTGCCAGCGCGCGAAGCGGAGCCCGCAGCATTAACTGCGGCGCTAGTTGCGCGAATGAGCCCCTTGAGGCCGAGCTCAAACACTTTCAGGCCGGCATTCTCCTCGGCCCATTTGGTCAGGGCTCTCGTTTCTGCCGTAGTGAGGGCGAACCGCTTGGTGTGCACCACGTCAGCGCGCTCAAAGTGTTCGACCATACTGCTCGCGGCGTCCGCAGACTTGCTCGCGGCCCTTGCCGCCAGCTTATTCAGTCCCAACCCGTCCAGGTTGATAGCCGCTTCGGAGAGACCCTCCCTCTGGAGGAGTTTCCAGGTTTGCCGGAAGGCAGTGCCCCAGCCGGAGACCAGCGCTTCATTGTACGCCCAGGCCTCATAGAGAGCCCTACGAGCCTGAAAGGCCTGCCGGCCCCCCACAGCGAGGCTAGGTAGCCTCGCGACCGCCGCAGCGGCCTTACCGATCCCATTGAGGGCCAGGAAGGACACCCCGGAGAGCGTGTTGGCCACACCTGTAGCGGTCGTGAAGAGGTTACCTACGGTTTCCTTATAGGCCTCAGTGATCCTCTTGCCCGATCCGGCCATGAGTTGCCGCACGGAGCGCGAAAGTTCACCTGCGTCACCCCTGAGTTCGATAAGGCGCGTCAGGGCGGCGATCTTGTCCGCGTCTGTCACCAGCGTTTCCGCAAAGGTCTCCGCGGCGTCACCGAATAGCGAGCCTTCGCTCGCCTGGAGCGCGGCCTCAGACGCCTCTGCGTCCGCCAGGGACCGCTGTGCCTCACGCCTGCCGGCGCTAGGGGTGATTTGCAGGGACCTTAGGGCCCGCGCGACCTCACTCCCCGCGCCCCTAATGGAGCCCATGTAGTAGGCGTGGCGGGAGAAGGCCTCCAGGAACGCATCCCAGGCCTCTGAGGTGCCTCTGCCGGCCTTAAGGTCCGCCAGGGCGGCCTGTGCGGTGGACAGGAGTTTCGCTGAGTGAGCCCCTACGAACAGTCGGGCGCCCATCAGGAGTTCTGGGAGGTTCTCTGTGGCGCGGTAGAGGGACTTTAGGACCCCTGGATCGGAGCCCAACGCCTCTGCGCCGCGCACGATGGCGAGCTCAGAGACCCGAATATTGGACCGCCCCAGCCGTGAGGCCAGGGTTTCATAGACCTCGGCCAGGCCTTTGTGGAGGCGACCTAGCACAGCCGCGTCATCCCACTTGGAGAAGTCGATCTTCAGAGGATCAATGCCAAGACGCGCCAGCGCGTTCTCAGGATCGCCCTCCAGAAGGTTCTTCGCGAGCCGCTCTAGGGCTTCGTCGCTTAGATCGGCCTGCCCAGCTTTGGACTTGAGGAAGTCCAGCACGTCATCGAAGTCGTCGAATTCGCGGGACTTGAAGCCAAGCTCGGCCTCCACCGGGTCCAGAACCTCATCAGCCTCGACCACAGGGATTTCCCCATCATCCGCAGCCCTGCGAGCGCCTGCCGCAGCGGTGTCACCGGTTTCAGTGACCTCGCGGGTAGCGACTGTGAGGGCTTTGGGTTCGTCGAGGACGATTGGGCCACGCTTCGCGTTCTCCACGATTGCCGCGGCCTCATCAACAGTGCCCTTCCAACCGCGGTATGCCTTCAGGAGGCGACCGCCAGCCTCAAAGAAGAGGTCACCAGCGACCCCGAGAGGGGCGCCAGCCGCCGCGGCCTTGAACCGCTGAAGCATCGCAGCATCATCTTCTTCCGAAGCGAGGCTATCGAGCATCGCATTATCGAGCCCGAAACCATCACGCAGGACATTCGCCATGTTCCCGCCCAGGGGATCGTACTGGACGAAGTCCGCCGCCGCCCCGGCAGCTATATTCTGCCCCAGCCGACCCAGAAGGCTCGCGCCACGGAGGGCTGAGGTGGCCTTCAGGAAGCCAACATATGGGACCGCGAAGGAGGTTATTGAGCGGACTGCGTTTTCAGCCCAACCAGCCTCATCTTCCCCCTTGAACTTCGGGAGTACGATAGGGCGATACTTGGGCAGAGGCTTATCTGTAGTGCTCTCGCGGAGAACGCCCAAAGCTGTAACCAGGGTGGAGCCCAGGAAGTTATTACCGAGCGCCGATCCAACGATATTGTTGCCGGTGTGGGTCTCCAGGAGGCGACTGCCTGAGTATTTTGCCACCTCCTGGTCCATCCAGGTATCAAATAGGCCTTGCGCAGCAATGCGAATGCCCCCGCCGATGGCGCGGATAGTCGAGAATGGCCGGGTAGGGTTTGCCTGTCGTGGCTTGCTGGCCACCTTGCGGAAGGTGTCCGCCCTCTCGGCGCCCTTCTCTTCAGCCGTCTGGGGGCCGTACAGACCCTCCAGATATTCGAGCTCTCTCTGCTCCTCGGGAGTGAGGGGCATCGCTTTCTCCTGCTAAGTTATTGCCTCGCGCGGGCGCGTAGCTCACGCATTCTGCGCTGATCCACCCGTTCAAGGTCCTCGTGTGCCAGACGGTAGGCCGTGTGGGGGTCCTTGCCCGCCTGGATATGGCTCTCATAGAACTGGACGAACCGATTACGGCGAGCCAGAGCGTCACCCTTCAAACGAGCGCCGATCCAGCCGGAGCCCATATTCTGTGGGAACTCCTTGTCGATCATGGCGCCCACCTCGACACCCGCAGGGGTGCGCTTGGTGGTTTCCTCGACCATGGCCCGCGCTGCGGCCCGCGCTCGGCGGAACCTCAGGATGGACTTGGGGTCCTCTGGCGGGCCAAAGTACCCGGCATCAAGCCGAGCCTTATCCGCCTCATAATCCCCACCACCCTCGCTCGGGATGCCCAGGGCGCGCTCGCGCTCCAAGGCCGCCGTCTGCTGGTCATAATAGAGGTCAGCTTCCTGACGGGCTGCGCGTTCCTCTGAGCGCAGATACCGCTCATCGGCAATGCGCTCGTTCTCGCGCCCTTCGATGATCCTCATGGCAACTTGGGGATCGAAGACCCCCTGCTCCACTAGATCACGGATGCGCTGATCCGACCAATCCTTGCCCTCGACCGCGGCCTCAGCGAACGCATCCAGGTTCTCGTCATAGACCCGCCTCTTCTCACGCTCGGCTTCAAGCAGCTTTCGGTCACCGATCTGGCGCGCCGCCTCACGAAGCGCAGCTCGCTCCGCGGAGTTGAAGGACGGCGTACCGTCCGCGCGCATAGACTGGGCCAGACCGAGCAACAGCCCGGTGTTGCCATCGTCCCACGCGCGGTCAATGAAGGAGCCGATAATGCCCTTCTTGAAGTCCGTCATGGACACGCCGGGAGGGCGCTGTTTGACGAGCACTTCAAAATCGACCTTCGGGGGATCTAGTCGCTCACGGAACGTCGCAGGCCTGAAATTCGGGTCCTCGTTGGCTCCAGGGACACCTGCGTCTGCCGCGAGGTTGTCATTGAAGTACCTGGACGGTGAGACCTTCTGGCCATCTACGGTGACCGTCATGTGGACGTGGGGGCCAGTGCTCGCCCCGGAGTTACCCGAGAGCGCCAGCTCCTGACCGCGTTCTACGCGCTGACCTGGCTTCACAGAGAACTTGCTCAAGTGAGCAAAGCCAACCGTATCGCCATTGTCCATCTGGACCAGGACTTGCTTACCGCCAGTCTTGTTGGTGTACACCTTGACCACCTTGCCGCCCATAGGGGCCACCACAGGGGTACCCACAGGCGTCGGGAAGTCCTCGCCATTGTGTGACCTACCGCCGCCACGAGGAGCCCCTATCTTGGACGTAGGGGTGGCGTTAAAGCCCGCGAACGGCTTCAGGAGGCCTCGCGTCTGTGCCCCTATCTGTGGGGCTGCGGCGGGCTCTGTGCCGTCCTGACGGGCCTCTGAGGGCGGGAGAGGGACAGCCTTTATGCTAGAGGTATCGGCTTCCACAAGGAACCCTGGGATTTCCCCTCGGGCCGCCACATAGGCGATATTGTCGATGGCCTTTTCGTTCTGCCGCTTGGCAATGTAGTTGAGCGCCTGCGGCACCACCTCGTTGCGGATTTTCTCCATCCCTGCGAGAACCGCACGGTTGGCCATGGGGTCCCCGAAGTCACGTGGAGTGCCGTCCTCGTTTACTGCGAGGGAGCCAAATTCCCCTTCAAGGAGGGACATGACGTCCTCGGGGGTTGCTGGGTTCTCTTCATCAAAGAGGAGAGCATCTAGCTTCTCACGGACGCGATCCGACATTTCGAGGACCGCGCGCTGGGCGCCAATGGTGTAGTAGCCTTGCGCATAGGCCCGCGCCTTGGCGAGCTTAGGGTCAGCTTCCTGGCCACTTAGGGCCGCAGCCCGCCCCTGGGCCCGCAGCTCATCACGCTTCTCGCCCTCAAGCTGCTCGATATAGGAGACCGCCTGATTGCCGGCTTGCTCAGCTACGCCCAGGATATCAGCGAGCCGCTGGGCCTCACTTGAGTTGCGACCTACCAGCGGGGCGTTGATCTCATTACGGGGACGCCGTGTTTCTCGCTGGGAGGGTAGTGTGAAGTCGCGGTTATCTGTGCCGCGACGGCGGGCCATAATGGGTGCTTCGCGTTTCGCTAGGTCTGCCATTGGTTATCCTTAGTTACCGGCGTTGGTGGCCGCGCGCTGACGACCTGATGCGCCAAGGGCCGCGGACCCGCCAGCCAGTCCAATCTGGAGCCCCGCCCCCAGCAGCGTCGTCTTGGCCTGCATACGGGATTGGGTTTCAGCATCTGAGGCGAGCTTACGGCTCTCTCGGTTTGCCAGGGAGGTATCGTTGGCGAGCTCGGCCTGCATCATGCTATCAAGCAGCAGGGCTTCAACGGACGTACTATTCAAGCTCAGCCCGCTCTCACCGGCTGCGACCACGATCCTGGCTTGTTCTCGCCGCATCTCGCGCAGTCGATCATTGATCTCAGCCGTTGCGGCGCGGTCAATCTCTTTCTTTCTGGCGATGTTCTGCTGGTTCAACGCCTTGTTCGCAGCCTTGGCCGCCTGGTTGTTAGCCACAACGCTGACAGCCGTGGTGCCAGCGGCAACGAGCGCCGCGGCGGCTACCGCTGGAATGCACATGCTGGTTATCTTGCTTTCATAAACTGGAGAAACAGCCGACCCTCGGGGCCGTGGTTTGACTTGGCGTCGATTAGGTCGAACCCCGCCCATAGGAGCCAATCCAATGAGGCATCGTTACGGGCGTCTATGTGGTTCGTTAGGGTCGGGAAGACCTCAAGCATCTCATCTACGTGCCGGCGCGTCTGCCGTGCCCAGGAGAGCCGCTCCTTGAGGGCCTCCGGGGTGGCGACCATCCAGGGCACACCTACGCCAGGGATGCCGTGCGGTGCCACACCAAAGAGAGCCACAGGGAGACCCGTAGCGTTCACCATGACCCACCCTAGAGTAGAGCCCATGGCAGACGCCTGGAGGATCTCAGCCGGGTCCCCGACCATGGTGGCCCTAATCTCGGCCACATCGGCTTCCCTCAGGTTCTCCCCAACGTACCTTATGGCTTCCGCCAGGGTATCGTCAGGGAGAGCGCTGAAGGGAACTGCGCGGGCACTCAACGAGCCCTCGAATAATAGAGCCCCTCCCATTCCGCGCTCACGAAGAACGAGGAGAAGGGGGTGTCATTGATGAGGGTGATGAGTGCCTGGGAGGCGTCTGCCTCCACCGAAAAGGGCTGGCTTCCTGAGTAGTAACTGAGACTGCCGGTGAGCATCTGGGCCTCGCCCAAACGCTGCCCAGTGATCTGATAGACGTGCCGCTTATCCTCATCCGCGATGTTGGCATACAGCCCATAAGGCTGCACCTCAGCGGTGAAGAACGGGGTGTCTACAAAGGTCACCATAAAGGTCCTTAGCTGGAGCCTGCCGGACGTTAGGGGTTTCCCTTGGTAGTCTAGGGGAAACTGCTGAGAGAACCTCATGGCAGTCTTGTAGGCTTCGCCCGCGGTCACCGAGGCGTGGCTCTCGTCACCTGCAACCGTAACCGTAGACCCATCGACTGTGATGGATGCACCCTGGATGATACTCTCAGGGTACGCATCGCCCAGCGTTCGGACCATGCGAAGGAGCGAAGGCTCGGGCTCGTATGGGAACGTAAAGGTGGTGGTATCCGTCTCGGCATCATAGACGCCCGAGAGCGTCACCTGACGATCCAGATAGATTAGATGCTCCTGGGCTTCTGACACAGCCGTTGGCTGGAGGTCGATACTCTCCAGGTAGGCCTTGTTATTGCGCCGGACCACAAGCAACAGCTTGCCGTCCACAGCCGTCCCTGAGAGCACTTGAGCGCCCGCAAGGCTCCACCGACGCCACGCAGAGATGATCTTACGGTCCCCATCCCAGTAGTACTGGTAGATGTAGAGCCGCTCAGGGTTGTCCGAGTTGGCCATCACGAGGGCGATGGTGTTTAGCTCTGGGGCCGGGATGATCTTTGAGACACCCTGTGGGATGAACCCTGGGACGTGGGCGGTGATCTCCGCGGCATCCGTGGCGTCACGCCCGTCTAGGCGCGTGTACTCCTGGATCGCAGTGTAGCCGCCTTGTTCGGTGGCGAAGATTACGGTCTCCCCATTGGGAACCGGACGGACACCCTGGGCCAGCTTGTAGCTGGTCACCGGGTTGATCTCCAGGCTGGTAGCCGTGGTGCCGGCCTCCCCGTTAGATAGGGAGAATTGCTTCTGGCCCGAGAACAACACGATGCCATCATTGAAGGTGGCTGCGAAGTCCAGCAGGGCCACGTCATTGGACGTAGCTGAGACCGTTATGGGGTCGCTGTCGATGTAGTCGAGAACCGTCCTACGCCAGAACTCCCCATAATCCCCCGCAGCCGAGAACACGACGCTCTCGTCAGTGAGGAACCCTAGGCGGTTCTGGTAGAAGAACACGTCCCGGATGGGCCGCCCGATGAAGAACGGCGCCGGGTTGGTCACGGTGTCGCCCACCTGCCGGGGCTTCCAGCAGAACGGGGCGAATTCAAAGGTTCCATCAGCCTTACGCACGAGGGCGTGTGGCATCGTTAGGGGGTCGATGAGGTTCTTGAGACCGGGACGGACCGCCTCATTCCAGGTAGTACCATCACCGCGCACGTAGTAGGACGTGAAGTTGCTCTCCACGGAGCCCATCACCTGGTAGACGCCCCCGGAGGGGACAGTCTCAGGGAGGTTCTCATAGCGCTGGACGGTTCCGGCCAGTGTCTCTCCTGCGGCGGGGTTCTGCTTACACCCGGTGAGGCCATTGGTGCCTCCGGGGACGTAAGGGGTAGTTCCTGAGCCCCCTGTGTTACCTCCGGGAGAATTACCCGCGGCACCGGAGCCGCCACCTACGGTATCGTTATTGTAACCGTCATCGAGACCTGAGGGATTGGTAATAGCCATTAGATGCCCATTCCCTCGCCCCACACGCGGTAACCTCCGGGGAGGTAGTAGGCGGGAGGGGTTTCCTCATCGTCACCTACGGCACCTAATGCCGGGGTGATGGAGGAGTTTACGATGAACGTGAAGTCAGCGACCGTGACAGCCTTGAAGGCGCCCTCAACGCCCGCCAGATAGGCTTTACCGAACGGGAACGCGACCGTCTTTTCGGCACCATCGGTGGCGTCAAAGACCCGTAGGTCTCCGTCCTTGATGATGACCACGTAGCGCTCGCTCGTGTCTCGGTTGATGTGGTGGATGAAGGAGCCCTCTGCGTCAGACACGCCCAGGTCCGCAATATGCTTGGTGGGCGGGCGACGCCCTAGGCCTCTGGCAATATCGCCCCAGGTGTTGATCTCATCTTCTGTCTGGTCCTGAGACCTGAGGATCGCAGGCTGGCGCGAGACCCCGTTAAGCAACGAGGAAATCGTCCTGGTAGTGAGTGACATGGATATCCTTAGAAGCGACGGCGCATCGCCCGCTGTGCAGAAGCGTTGACGCGGAATACGTTGGTGTCACGAACCCGGCGCTCCATCCGTTTGAGGAGGTTCCAGGCGCGCTGCTCGTCCATTTCGTTGAACTTATCGAGCGACGAGGACGAGACCGTCTGGGCTTGGAATTTGCGCGAGGCTGCGATGGCCACGTAGGTGCGCGCTGCCTGAGGCACGTCCTCGAATGGGAAGCCCCAGATGACGGAGACCTCTACAGGCTCCTCAAACACGAAGGTCTGCTCGTCGGCGTCATAGAGCGACAGGTCGCCGGTTTCAGGGTTGCGGCGGATCGAGACGTTTAACGAGACGTCCTCAGGGTCCACCTCAAGTGCACCTGTGGGGATCGCTATGTAGCCGTCAGGGTCCGGCTGAAGTTGATAATTGCGGTCAGTGTTCCAGGACCATCCGGCAGCCTCAAGGTCCTTCAGGGTTTCCCTGAGGAACCGAAGCGCGCGCGTAACGTCTGGAATGCCGGAGACCTCAAGGGTGTTTACCGGCGTCTGCCCGATGCTGCCCAACATGCGGTTGACGGCCTCAAGCTCCGTTGAGGGAGCGAGGAGGGTTGACAAGGTGTAGGTCTCCCAAAAAATGAAAAAACGGGGGACAGCCGTAGCCATCCCCCGCTGGGTGCTTTTAGGCGATCAGAAGATCGACCGATGCCGTGGCGGCAGCAGCAATGTCTGCACCAGCCACAACCAGCTCGACGATATCGCCGCCCTGGATTTCAAACGGTACGCTCGCCTGAGCGACGCCCGTAACTTTCGACGCACCGCCCGCAGTCGTAGCTGCGGTGATCGCCGTGCTGGACCCGCCACGATTAACGCGAAGCTGAACAGTGCAGCTCGCACCTAGCGTGGCCGAGACCCTGAGTTGCGCGTCAACGATCTTCCCACGCGCAGTCGTCGGAAATCCGAAGATTTCAATCGTGTCACCGCTATCGGCGGCATCGCTCGCAAGGCTCACGACCTTGGAGATGCGCGCCGCGGCGCTCGACAGGATGGGAAGGCTGTCGTCGCGGAGAGTGGTCACATTAGCCATGACTTACGCGATCTTCAGCTCAACAGCGGCCTTGGAGCGCAGAGCGCGGGTGCCGACCATGCGGCGTCCAATAAGAAGGACACCCTGCTTCTCGGGCTGGTCAACCATCTGGAAGCCAAGGTCCTGCACCACAACCGAGGCGGCTGCATAGGGGGTAAAGACAATACCGCGCGAGTTGGCGGCATTGATGCGGTAATAGCTCGGGATTTTCGTATCCGACGAGCTGTTGACGCCAAACACACCGTTGGCGACGTTCGACTTGGTGATCTGAACATCGTCAATAGTCGTCAAGACGTGACGGCGAATATCCGACTGGCCGCCGTTATAGTCGCGGTTCAGGTTCCGATCCGAGCGAGCCATGATGTACCACTGGGCCGTGGGGAGAACCCCATAGACCGGCTGGCTGTCCACAGGGACACGCTTGGTGTCCATGAGCTCCTTGGCTTCGCTGATGCCATCGAACAGCGCCGTAGCGCTCGATGCAAAGTTAGCGTCAGTGAGCGAGCCGCCGCCCTGGTCACCCGTAAAGAGCGCACCCGCGCGCGAAGCGACCAGAATGGCGCGCATCACGTTGCGGTCATAGTGCTCTGCGAGCTCGCGACCGATGGCTTCGGTATACGGAGAACGAACATCAACATCGAACAGCGCTTCATCGACGTCAGCCACGAAGACCGCGCTGATGAGCTTGTCGTCAGGAGTGACGGTGATATCCTGCGACGGGATCGACCCACCGAGGATTTCAACGCCAGGGGTGTGATATTCGGCGGTGGCGTTCCAGAATGCCGGGAACTTCACCGACTTGGCGCCCTTGAGCGACTGGGTCTTGTGCTTATCGTGCATCACGACCGCTGCGTTGTACGCGGTGAGAACTTCACCACCGCGGACGTCGAGCATCAGCTCAAGCGCGTCCGATCCGCCCTCACGAAGACCGGGGCGGGAAGGGTTGCTATTAGCCATTTTTCCTTATCATTATTGGAGGTTGGGTTTCTTGTGTCCCTTTCCTCAGGTCCACCGCTGGCGTTGGGATTGTCGGCCTCAGCCGGTCCCGGTACGGGGATTGTCTTTGGTATTCGGGTAGTGTGGGGCGCCGTAGTGACCAGCGGGCGCCCCTGTGCGCTGTCAGACCTCGCGATGGTCTGAACCCGTAGTGTGCCGTATCTGACGGCCTCGGGTGTTCTATTAGCCTAGAAGTTTGGCAGCCCCGGAGCGCGGAGTTACGTGCTTCAGGGTGCCAGCCTTCTTGGACCGTTGGAGCTTCTCGACGGCTTTACGGCGCGCGAGAGCATCATTCTTTGCATCAGCCGCCGCCAAGTCCTTGGTGAACTCTTCGGCATCATAGTAGAGGTCGCCCGTAGGCGCCCCACCTTGCTGGCGCGTCAGCTTGCCCTCACCGGGCGAAACTGCGCGGTAGTCACTCATCAGAGCGTTGACCATCACCGGCATAAGATCGGGGTCATCCAGCGCCGCGTCGAACTTGGTGACCTTCGCGTCAGTCCAATTCTCACGTGCCCATTCAACCGCGGCCTTGTAATCTTCCTCCCCGCCAGCGGCCTCATAGACCTTGGCAGTGAGAGATGCGGAGAGAGCCTTAACGCCCTCCAAGTAGGTGTCCAGGAGCTCTTCAGGAATGCCGCCCGCTATAATCTTCTCGCGGGTCTCTTCCGAGAGGTCACCCGAGGTGGCCCACTCTTCCTGCGCGGACGTGAGGAGACCAGGGTCGAGCGCAGCGGGCTCTTCGCCCTCGCCTTCACCCTTCTTGCCCTTATCCTTCTCCGCTTTCTCCTTGGCGGCGGCCTCTTCGGCTGCCTTCTTGGACTTCTTTTCGAGCTCCAGATAGCTCTTGAGGATAGCGTCTGCGCGCATCTCGCCCTTCTCAGCATCCCAGAATTTCTCAGGGACGTCCGCAGGGCGCTCAGGAACTCCCTTCTGGGAGTCGTCTGGGTCCTCTACGGAAGCGTTAGGGTCGAGCTCGCCACGGCCAATAGCCGCAAGGCGCGCAACTTCATCGCTAAGGCCTTCACCCGCTGCGGGCTTCTGGCCTTCCTCATTGTTCAATTCGTCTGCCAATTGGCGGCTCCCTTACAGATAGGTCTCAATGACACGCCCGTTACGTTCGGTGCGTTCGACCTTGGGCTTGCGGTCGTAGGGCGAGCTTTCGCTTTCCGGGAAGGGTTCCTCGGTGTGATCCTCTACGACACGTCCTGTGCTCTCTGGGGCGGCCTCAGGTGCCTCTGCGGCGTCTTCCTGGGTATCCTCTGCGGGAGCCTCGGGGCTGGCCTCAGGGGCAACCTCAGGGGCTACCTCGGAGGCAGCCTCTGTGGGAGCCTCAGGCGCCTCTGCGGGCGCCGTCTGGCTGGGTTTCTTGCTCATTAGGTTCCTTCTTGATTAGCCGCCGATGCCGCGTCGATTACACCTTTGGCAATCTGAGGGGCGGCACTGATACCGGCCTGTGTCAAGGCGCCCGCCTGGGCGTCCTCAGCCACATCTTCAGCAGCTTTGATGAGCTTGCTTACGTCAACCACACCACGGCCTACACCGAGGCGTAATGCGACAGCCTGGCCATCCAGGTTCTGACTGATCCATGCCTCGCCTAGCGCATCCCTGACGTCCATTAGCCAGCCCTTGAGGGCCGCACTCTCGTGGTTCTGTCCGAGGGCGTTGAAGCCCGTCACGATGACCACTGAGACGCTTTCTGGGAGCTTAGGTGCCTTCTTCTGTTTCGACAGGATATAGAGAAGGCGGCTCGCGTAAGGCCGCTGAACCTCAGCAGAGAGGACCGTGTAGGTCCCGCCGAGGCTGTCTTCCAGCTCCTGCGCGATGGCTCGGATTTCCTCTGCCGTCACACGCTCCGCATCGCGGATGGCGTTAGAGGCAATCAGGAATGCTTGGCTGAGCCTGCGCTCGATGCTCTGTGCCTGGTTCCAGACGATCTGGAAGTCCTGGTTCTTGTCGAGCTGAAGCGTCTGGACACGATCAATCATGCCTGTCAGGAAATCGCCGCTCTCAGCGCGCGTCACCTCTTCAACGTCGATGCCCGCGTTGGGGTCCACGAAGCGGAGGATGCGGGCAGCCTCAATGGCGAACTTCAGGATGGAGCTGTGGGCGTCTTCCAGGCTTAGGAAGTCGCCAGCGTACTCGGTCACATAGGCACGACCGTAATCTGACCCAGGGACAGCCTGCCACCGAAGGGCCTGCCATCCGCCGCTCTTGCGCTCCACCGAGCCGCGGCTTTCGGGGACCTCAATCCCATTGATCTCCTCATAGTGTTCCATACGGTCACCGTTGAGGTAGATATGGGTGTATAGGTCTACAGGATCGTTCTGGTCCGGCTTGCTGGGATCGTACTTGACGTTGCAGGCCGCGCGGACCTCTTCACTGAGCTCGCTGGGGTAGATTTTGTCATTGATGACCGCCTCCTGGAGGAGACCATCACGACCGCGAACCACCACAAACTGGTCAATGCGCCACATGCGCATCTGCGTCCCATCATCGGGTTGATACACAAGGGCGTTCCCTGCCACAACAAGGTGACGGAGGGTTTCCATCCAGATTGTGCGCGAGGCGCTATCCTCGGCAAGCACCATGGCTCGCCGTGAGATATCCGCCAGCTTCTCCTGGGCCTCTCCATAAGCCGCCCCCATCTCCTCGGCCACGTCAGGGCCAATATCGAGACGGAAGAATGGTCGCTCAGGGGGGAACAGTGCCAGCAGCAGTTTAGCTGAGAGGTTGTTGACGAAACGCGCGCCATTGGCGGTGTACGGCTGCTCTGAAACTTGGTGGGGGTCTGTAGCCCCCTCCGCGGGGACGAGCCCCGGAATGGTGAGACGTGCAGCTTCGCGAGCCTGCGTAAGAACATTCTCACGCGCCCTCTTTAGCTGCTCATATCGGGTTTTCGCCTCACCTGACCTCAGCCCGTCAGCCTTCTGGGCCACTCGCTATCCGCAATGCCGTGGAGGCGGTGGGCGGGGCACGGTCAATCCTGAGATTGTTCCGCCCGATCCTTAGTGCTTGCGTCGAAGGGTCGATACCGTCGAGCAACGTGTTACGCAGGATCGGAAGAGGCTTGTCTTTCCCAGGAGTGGTGGACTCCTTGATTTTTGGCGTCTTAACGATGCACACGCCCTGCACCTCGTTTCTGTTTTAATGGTTCGGGAACGCCGCCCTCCTGCAAAGCCCGCAACTGCCGCACCACAGAGCGACGGCCTGCGCCGTACATGACGGCTTCATGGCTGTCCCCAGGGAGGGGCGCCGGCTCCGGTATGAGCTCATCGAGAAAGTCAATGAGCTCTGGCGTTGTTAGCGGTAACTTTGTCACTAGACTTTCTCAGGGGGTTTGAATTGGCGATCATGTTGCTGCGATCAGTCCGTGCGCGCGCATTGCTGCGAGTATCTCGTTGATCTTAGTCTGCTCGTCGCCTCCAGCACTGTCCGCAATGGCGGCCTGCTGCGCCCCCAGTACCTTCGTGCCGCCGACATAGTAAGCATCTGCATAGACGCGCAGCCAGTTTGCCGCTGACGTCCCGAGGTAGTAGCTGTTGTTGGCGTCGGGGACAGCGCGGCCTCGCATAGTGATCGGCTGGTTCGTCGCAGGCGCGAGGTCGATCCCGCCCGCCGTTGCCTGAAAGCGCATTCCGCTGGTCTGGCCAGCCGGACTAACGAAGTCGGTGCGCGTCCCGCTTACCGCGTCCTGGATTGTCAGCACCTGACCTGATGCCGAGGTCAGCGATAGGAGGAACTGCTGCTCGTTGCTGGCGGTCAACTGGAAAGCGTAGCTCGCTCCGTTAGCCTTTGCTGTCGTCATCTTGGCCGGATCGGTAGACCAGCCGAAGCCGCCAGTCTGATCAACGTAGAATGCCAAAACTTCCGATTTCGTCTTACCGGTCAGCGTCGTGCTTGCGACCGTCTGTGTGGCGGCGGAATTTCCCCGAACCGCAACAGTGTAGGTACCAGTCCCTCCGGTGCCGGTGCCAAGCGCGGCAATCGTCGTCCCTTCTTCAACCCCGGAGCCCTCAACGAAACTACCAACCGCGAGCGCGCCTGAGGCCACGTCCGTGACCGTGAGGACATTGCCACTGATCGAGCCGGTGACTTCGGCGGTCTGGGTGAACCGGTCGTAGGAGCAGCGCAGGAAGCCTGCCTCGCTGATATAGGTCCCTGGCTTGTCGGGGCGGCGAATATGATTATTCGCGCGCCGAAGCCCCAGCACATAGCCACCCGTACCGATGCTGCCGCCGACTTTATCGAGCTGCCACGTCCGACTAGCGTCGGTGTAGTCGTGGATTGTACCGGCTACGGGCGATGTTCCTCCTTGGCCTGCGCGGAAATCCATATCAAAACCGGAGACGTTCGAACTCGTCGGCGCCTGATAGTGCAGACTATCGGGGAGACCGGATAATGCGTCCTGAACTGTGCCGCCGCCTTCAACGCCGACCAACGCAGCACCCTTATCACTGTCGGTGGAAGCGAGGTCAGGCCGAAGCAAATCGGCTGTATTCGTACCTTCGGCAGCCACGGGAGCGCCATCAATTGGACTAAAGCCTAGAAACTTACCGCTCCGCGATGCTTGGTCTGGGAGGGTGGCTGCGGTCTCACCTGCGGGCATCAATAGTGCCCGAGCACTGAGCGCCGAAGTCTCGCTGCCAAGCTCTTCCGCTCTGTCACGGACCTGGCCGACAGCTTCATCAAGGTCGGAGGCGCGGATGATTGCGCCATCTTCAAAATCCACCACAGGAGTGGCGACGTTAGTCTCACGGTAGACCCGGACTTCAGCCCCCGAGCTCGGCGCGACGTCAAGCTCAACGCGACTGGGGTTGACGAAAGTGTAAGCTGTCGCCACACCGTCAACGCTAACCTTTACAGTTTCACTATCTCTGTAGCTGAAAGTAATATCAAATTGCTTGGTCGCGCCATCCCCAGTGTACTGGGCAATTGTGCTCATTAAGTATCCTCAACGCATCATAATTGACCGATTAACCCGCCATGAGTGTCATTCATGTCCGTCACATCGGTCGGGAAGGTGTCTGTAACCCGCGTCCTTGGATTTAATTTCACCCACAGGCTGGGAACGAAAAAAGGCCCCCTGCGGCAGACGGCAGGAGGCCTCGGAGTTTTCTTGTTATACCGTTTGTAGAACGGGGAGCTTCTGGGTCTCCGAGTAGGGAGACTAAATTAACAAACCTCTGGAATATAAGGCGGAAGCCAGAGGATCGGGCGGGTTCCGTCATAGTCCTGATGCTGTAGGATGCGGGCCAGGCGGGCCTGCCGCACGGCGTCCTCTTCGGTCAGCCCTACAGACGAGAAAGCGCCTAGGACCTCATCCCAGGCCTCCTCTTCACTCTCGGCCTCAAGCACGTCCTGGGCCCAGGGGGACAGCTTGCCGACACCTCGGGCGCCAGGATAGCCGTCAGTCTGGTCCCCCACGATGGCCTGCCAGAAATGGAAGCGGATAGCCTCAAGGGGGGTTATGGTCAGGATAGGGGGTTTCCGGCGCAGGTCTGTGTCCAGTTGCGGGCGATACAGGAGACCGGGGATGGTCATCATGTCCTTGTCGGCTGACACAATGATGCGCTCATCGGATCGCGAAGGGTCCGTAGCGATGATCCCCATGACGTCATCGGCTTCCAGTGCGGGCCGATAAGCGCTCTCGTAGGTTCCCTTAAGCCACTCCTTGAGCGGGTAGAGCTCCTCAGGCCTCTCGCCCACCCGGTTTCCCTTATAGGTCGGGTCAATCCGATCCTTGCGGAATGAGTTGAAGTCGTCCGAGAAACACAAGGTCACGTCATCCGGGTCCAACCTGGAGATGATCTTCTGGATTTCCCAGTCGGCTGCGGTCTTGGCTTCCTCAAAGTCATGCCAGACGGCGACCGTATCGCCAAAGTCGTAGGCCTTTTGTGTGGCCGCTGAGGCAACGTAGGCGATTAGGTCGGCGTCGATTAGGAGGGTGAGGCTCAAGAGTTGATAAACTCTTCTAAGGTCATGGTCTTCGGGGCCCTGCCTGTGCGTGAACCACCATCAGGAATGCGTGATACAACATCGGGAAGATTATACCCGTCAAGCATTGCGCGGCGGGCGAAGGCCTGCGCTTCGTGCTTTACCGTGAACCCGTAGTGGTCCCCGTATCCATCAGGGCCAAGTAGATAGATATATGATGCTCGGCTCATCCAAATATCCTCTTAAAGAGACCACGCTTCTCCAGCTTCTTCTTGGCCTCGTTGGCCCACCGGTCACACGTCTTGCCAATCCCGACGATGGCCACCTTGTCAGCGTTGGCGATATCTAGCTGGCCGCCCTCAGTGTTCCCGTAGGTAACCCAGGCGCCCACTGAGGGCTCACTGGGTAACGGCGCGTGAGGTGTCGGCTCCTGGAGCCCGCTCGCTTCCACCATCTCGGTGAAGCAGGACGGCGCATGTAGGCTCGTCACGACCGTGGTGCAGGCAGAGAGCGCGAATACCGGCAGCGTGAACAGCAGGATCAATTTCCTGCGCAGCTCCCGGAGCGGATTGAATGTCACGATTGGTAACCTCGGTTCTACTTTGGATGGTCTCTACGGTGGCGTTATGGTCCACTATGATGCGGACGGTATCCTTGGCCGCCTCGGTTTGGGCCTCGGCCACTGTACGGTCCGCGCGGTTAATCGCTGCGTCCTTCAGGGCCGCCTCTGGGCGGATGAAGAAGAACCACAACAGGGCCAAAGCCCCGATCACGAAAAGGGAAATCCCGGCCACCTTGCGGTAGGGGAGGTCAGGCATCACGATTTCCTAACCGGAGCACCATTTTGCTCCATACACGCGACACCCATGGCTGTTATTTTCCTGACGGTGTTTAGCGCCGCCAGCGTTGCCGCAGGGTCTGGGCCGCGTGAAACTTGGTCAAACGCCTCCCGAAGATAACTGTCCATGTAGACAAGCCACTCGGTGACTGTATGCAGCCCGCCACTAATCGTGGTCTCTGGTGTCCATAAGGCGTCCTGATAGGCGCGCTCCGTATCGAGGGCTGCGTAGACTTCAGCTCGCGTTGTCATGTAATCTCCTTAGCGCCGGTCACGCGGACCCCGCGGCGCAGCGTTGCGTAGAAGCTGGCGATATCGCGCAGCTCCTTGATTGAGGCGTCGGCCTTCAGCCGGTTCGCCCGCCCTGAAATGACGATCACGTTTCCCTTCACGTACCCCAGGTTGGGGTTGATCTTGTCGAGTGAGGGCGAGTTATCCCCGCCCCCTTTCGAGCCCGTCATGCGAAAGACCGGGATACCGAGCACTGGGCAGTGGCTCGGGATCACAATGTCATCCATGGTTATGGTGAAGGGGATGCCGGCCTTTCGGGCTCGGCGCTTGGCGTTCCAGAAAAGGTCAGCTCTGGGGTCTTTCTCGTAGACCTTGCGTGGCTTTTGGGGAGTCGCGCGTTTTACTGAAGCTCTCGTTTTTTGCTTAACACTGGGCTCCAGGCGTAGGCGTGATTTCACTCGACGCATTCGTCAGCCGCCACTTCTATGTTGTATCATAAGGTCAATGCGTAAGAGCCCAGTTGTCCCCGATATCTTGGCTACCCGCGAGCGGGCAGCGGAGGTTGAAGGCTTCGCCGGCTTGCCTGATGGCATCGGCGGCAATCGCCCCGATCTCTTTCGCAATATGCTCCTCTGCTTCAATCTGGAACTCGTCATGGACGTTGAGCACGAATGCGTAGTCGCGCCCGAACTCCCAACCCTTGGCCGTGAAGGCCTCGTAAGCCAGGACCAGCGCCTTCTTCATCACAATGGCGCCACCTCCCTGGAGGAGTGTGTTGAGCGCCGAGTGCTGTCCGCGAACGTGCAGCTTGCGCCCGTCCAGACCGCGAAGCGATCCAGACCGCGCCTTCTCCTGGATTTTGGCCTGAAGGGCTCCGAGGGCTGGGAAGCCGACTTCGATCTTCTTCCTGCCCGCCGCGCCCAAGCGCGTGAGGGCGTCATTCCTCGGCTTGCCGGGAGGGTACTTGGCGTTGAACGCTTCGCGCTGCTCTTCAGTCATGTCGTCATACTGGATAGCACCCAGCTTCCAGTTGCCGGCGCCGTAGAGGTAGGCATAGCGCCAGCGCTTGCCGCTATCGCGGAGGTTCAGCCCAATGAGCCGCGTCGTGATCGAGTGGTTATCGGTCCCCTTCTTCTTGTCACCATTTAGAAGGGTATCGGTGTACGCCCCGCCATCATACCGACCCATGTGGTGGGCGAGCATCCGGTCCTCTAAGCCCTCGGCGTCTACGCCAACAAGTTTTCGGCCCTTGGGGACGGTCACTAGCGACCGCAGCTCGACACCGAAGCCGCCTGCCACCCCGAGGAGAGGCTTACCGTCTTCCCCTGGTTTCACCTTGGGGAAGTTTACGTTGGGGTCATAGTGCGTCATGCGGCCCGTCACCGCCCCGTTGGAGTTGACCTTCGGGTGCATCCGCCCGTCTTTGCCAACGAACTTCAGGATCGACTTGTCCCCGGTAGCCAGCGTCCCCAGGCTTTTGGCTATCACTAGATAGTCCAGCAGGAGCCGCTTCTGTGGGAAGTCGAGGCCGTCTAGGGTGGTTTCGTCCACCTTCGGCTTGCCCGATGGCGTGAACTCCTGGGGTTGCCAACTGTAGAGCTTCTTCAGCCTGTCAGCGATGTGGTCGCGGGACGACGCCTTGAACTCCACCAGCTTCACCGGGCAGTAGCTTGCGCCCGCGTCTACAGGGAACTTCACGATCTCGTCGTCGGACGTTACGCCCTTGATCCAGGAGCGACGAGAGGGCTGACGGACAGCCACCCGCCCCTTCTCGACGACCGGCGCATACCATGGCAGAAAAGCCGCACGAAGCTGCTCGTCCAGCGAGGCTAGCGCCGCGGTCATCTCTCCGGCCAGCCGCTCCGCGGCAGGCACGTCGATGAGGACCCCATAGGCCCTCTGCATGTCGATGATCTTGGCTACCTGGGTCTCTAGCTCCAGGCTCTCCTCAGAGTAGCCGGTGTCTTCGATCTTCTCAAAGAGCTTGACCGTGACCTCGCAGTCCTGTTCGCAATAATCATCCATCTCGGGGTTGAAGGTGCCCCAGACGTAGGCCAGAAGGTCATCGCCGGTCAGGCCTAACGCCTTCCCGCGCTCTTCCATCATCGGGCCATAGTCACCCTTATAGGCCATCAAACGATAACCCCAGGCTTCCAGCGAGTGTCGCCCTATCAGGTGACGCTTCTCAAACTCAGGCGGGCGCTTGCGGCGCCGTATAGCCTTGAAGTCGATATCCTTGAGGTCCGTCCAGATAACGCGCGAGTAGACTAAGCTGTCCTTCACGCGGCCCTTAGGGGCGAACCAAGGGAAAATCTTCTGGATGGCTGGAATATCATGGGCGATGATGTTGTGACCGCCGATCTCCTCGGCTTCCATAAGGAGCCTTGCGCCTTCCTCAAGGGAACCGTCAGGGGGACGTGCGGCTAGTTCAGGGTGGTCATTGAAGCGGAGCCGTGCTCCGGTGGTTCGGTCGATAATGTTCAAGCAATGGAGCTTAGACATGTCCTCCACGAACCCATCACCTTCGGTGTCGAAGACTAGCATCCGACCTCCAATCTGTAGGAATGTGGGCAGAGGGGCCCCGGCTCGACGCGGCGAAAGGTTAATTCCGCGGAGCTTTCCCCCTCTAGTTCATCCAAATATGGCGGGGACAGGGATCAACTAATGAGGCTGTTGATCTTATCGCGAACGCGCTGGGCTCGTTCGAGCTCACTGACGCGCCGGTCACGGTCCTGATACAGTCCGAAGCGGCGCTCTTCTTCACGCTCTGCGGCGGCGCGCGCTCGGGCCTTTGAGGCCTCAAGATCAATGTCGATGCGGTCGAGCTTATGCTCGTGCAGCGCAATCAGCTTATCCAGCCGCGCTTGGATGGCCTCAAACTGCTTGACGATCTTCGCGACCGAGGGGCGGATGAAGCCGAGGACGGCGGCGATGATGCGGGAAATGATACCCCGAATGTTCATTCAGTCTTTTCCTTGTTGAAGAAGCGGCGCGGGCCGCCATCGGCAAAGAGCCATTTGTGGAGGTGCATCGCGGAGATGGCGCCCAAAGCGCTGGCCGTGCCAACAGATAGGACCACGCCTATCTGCCACCCTGCGGCGGCCACCTTGGTGATCGTGAAGACCTCTACGGAGGCCATCATGATGCTGATGGGCATCACTGCGATGTAGTTATCGAAGGCGACATTCCGTTGCTGGAAGGCCTTCAGGAACACGAAGACGAAGCTCGCCCCCGCGAGAGCGAGGTAGAGCATCACGCTTCATCAGGCTCCGGGGCGCGCGATGCACGAGACAGGGGCCGGCCTTCGTCCCGCTCGATCTCCTCTTGGAGGAGCGCCAGGATGCGCCAGGCAGCACGAGCCGTGTGGCGGACGCCGCGGGCGTCACGCTTGCCGTGGTCAACCAGATGGCGGACGGCCTTGTTGGCGTGGTCAGTAGACTTGCCTCGCGCCCAGTGCATGGGCTGGCCAGGATTGTGCTGCTGGTTTCCAATCATGGACACCATGGCGACCTCTGCGAGGGCGTTGGGGAAGTAGGCCAGTAGCCCGTCGAACATCGGGTAAGCTAGGCGGTCACCGTCATCCTCAGGAAGCGATGAGCGGTTATCTGCCTCAATATCATCCATGATCACAACGCTCGCGCGCCGCCCGCTGATTGAGCCGTCCAGACCCACTGTGCCTTTCGGAGAAGCGGGCAGCGGCTCGCCCCAGTCAGTAATTGACGGGTCAATTTGTTCGCGAAGCGCGTCCACACCCACTGTGCCTTTCGGAGGGGCGGGCTGGTAACGATAGACGGCGCGCGAGTTCCAATAAGGTTCCCAACTAATGCGTACCCAGTCCCTGGTGAGCCGGTTTTTACGAACATCGACCATACTGCCGGGAACGTAATCCGCAGGCGGTTCTCCGTCTCGGCGTGGTCTGTATTCCGCCCACGCGGCACCACAGGTGCACTCCCAGGGGTATTGGTCCAGATGCCAGTCGCAGTCATCAGCGTGGTCCGCGGCTTTAGAAATCCTCGTCTTCGGTTGACCCTCCAGCGGATTGGTCGGTGAACCCAAATCTATTCTCCTCTAGCTCGACCTCTCGCAACAGACCGGTGTCTCGGTCGTAGGCCAGCCCGAAGGTCACGCCAGTGGCGTCACCGGTCTCGCGCTCCTTCAGGATGCGGAAGATCGTGGGGCTGTCGGGGTCCTGTTTATCGCGCTCCAGCGCGTAAAGATTGTGGGCCCAGCGAGCGATTGCCCGTGACCCGGTGAAGTGCTTTTCCAACACACGCCCGCCTTCCTCGTGGGCGGTGCCCTTCGGAGTGGTAAGGTGTGAGATGAAATGCAGCGTGAAGTCGTACTGCTCCACCATCGACGCGAGGTCCGACATGATGGCGTCGAGCGCCTTGCGGTCGTCCTCTTCGTGCGCGATGAGTGCGGTCAGGTGGTCCAGGAAGATATCCTTGATGCCCAAGCCCAACACCATGTAGCGGATGCGCTCTTTGACGCTGGCCCAGTCCTTCGCCCCAAAGTGATTGTAGGGAAAGAAGAGCCCGTCCATCTCGTCGATAGCGTGACGGAGGGCGGCCTCATCAAACTCCACGCCAGGGACGTGGACGCGAACGCCAATCCTCATGCCCGCCAGGGTCCGCAAAGTTTTGACCGGGTTTTCCTCCAGGAGGATCGCCCCAACCTTGCGCGGCCCTGTAAGGGTCACCGGCAGGTCATCATGCGGCTCGATCATGTCGGGGAACATCGTGGTAAGCATGAGCTGCTTGAACAGCGTCGTCTTACCGGTCCCGACCCCCGCGCCGTAGCCGATGAGCTCCCCGCGACGTATCCCATAAGTCGCCTTAGTGAGCGACGGGAAGGGAAACGGCAGGCCATATGACGGAGGAAGGATCGCCTTCTCACGCAGCGCGGCCACGTCGAGGATACCGTCAGGGCGGTACTCTCGGGCATTCCACGCAGCGTTGACGATCTCCTTCGCGCGGCCCGCCTGGAGCATATCACTGGCGTCCTTGAGGGGAAGCGAAGCGATATAGGCCTTGCCGGGGGTGATGATCGCAGCAGCCTCTACAGCCGCCTCCTGGCCATCGTCGTCCATGTCAAACATGAACACGACCCGCTCAAAGCTCTCCAACCAGTCAGCCGCCTTGGCGACCGCCTTGGCAGCGCTATGGGCGCCGTCAGGGATGGATACGGCAGGCCAGGTGTTCCCCATGGCTTGCGCCGCACTCATCGCGTCCAGCTCGCCTTCGGTGACCACGATCATCCGGCCACCGGCTTTCCACTTAGACTGGCCGAAGAGTGGCAGCGCCGACTTCTTTTTGCCACGCCAGTGCATCTTGCTCTTGTCGCGAGGGCGAACCTTCTGCGCCACCACCCGCCCCGAGGCGTCGTGGTAGGGGGCAATTTGCACTGTCTCGCCGTTGTGTGTCCCGACCCGATAGTCGTATTGCTCGACGGTCTTTAGGGTCAGGCCGCGAGCGCGGAGAGGCGCGTGGTCTCCTCGGAGTAGATCGCTGGGCAAAGGCGCTGACGCCTCGCGCTGCTGGTCATCTGCGGGCTGATACGCGGTCTCTTCAGGGCAGGCGAAACAAAAACTATGGCCATCGTCATAATGGGCTCTGGCGTCAGAGCTTCCACAGAAATCGCACGGCCCCTTGTGGAGCAACGCGCTATCAGTTTCGTGTTTCAGCTAGTGTATCCTCCAGGGATTTCTCCAAGGCGGCTATGATGGCTCCGATGACCGTGCCGGCGATGGTGTTAGGAACGCCGACCGGCTCCGGGTTTCCTGGGAAGTTCAGTAGGAGCGGGCGAGAGGCCTCAGCCTCTTTGCGGAGGGTCTCAAGCTCGGCAACGCGGACAATCAGGTCCGCCGCGCGGCCCGCATTGATTAACTTTGCGAGCCGCTCAGGGTTATACAATTCCAAAACCAAGCCTCACCGCGTCCCTTCCCAGGCGGCAATCACCTTGGTGGGGGCGGGCGGACTGTTGATACCCAGCCGCTCCATGAGCCCCTCAAAGGCCAGCCCGAGGGCGGTCTTATAGCGCAGCGGCCTCAGCCGCTTCGGATCGGGCTTGAATGATTTGGTTCGCGGTCCTTTGCGTCCCCTGCGGGACGAGGTGATATTCGCCATAGCGATTTCCTTGCGTATCTTGTTTGTGGATGGTCACGATCTCCATGCCTTCCGGCAGGAGGTGCGCCTTCTCGTTGCGTAGGCGGTAAATCGCGTCACCAAGACGGAAGCGTCCGTACTCGATCAGCGCCGAACCTTCGGAGATATGACCACGGACGGCCAGGTGAGACGCGACGATCTCAACCCATGTGGATCGACGACGCATCACCAGAGCCTCAGGTTTCTAGCTGTACGCCAAAGCATGAAGCCGAGGACGCCGAGTGTCACCACGACGCCGCCAAGGAAGGCGGCTGCGTACTCTAAGAGAGTGCTCATAGCTGCTCCAGTTACAGACCACTCGTGTCTGCGATCTCGTCGAGGATTTTCTCGACTAAACGCAGTCCACCCCACACCGCGACGGGCCACACCGCGACGGGGATCAGAACCGCCAAAGCGGCGAGAAGAAGGACGATTGGGTCGTTCACAGTTGGGTCCTCACGTCAAACGAGGGGCAGTCCTTGCGAACGCCGGGGAAGTCCCGGTGTCCGAGAACGCGCGCCTCAGGGAAGCGACGGCGCATCTCTGCTACGATTGTCCGCAGTGCGGTCTTCTGCTCGGGGGTCCGGGTGTCCTTGGCCTTCTTGCCGTCCTTGGCCAGCCCGCCGATGTAGACGATGCCGACCGAGTTGGCGTTATGGCCCGCGACGTGCGCTCCCGCCTTCTCCAGCGGTCGTCCCGGCTCAATCGTACCGTCCCGTTTGACCACATAGTGGTAGCCGATCCCGGCCCACCCTCTCTCCTTGTGCCAGCGGTCGATACTCGCCGCGCCGAAATCCTTGCCTTCGGGGGTGGCTGAACAGTGGATCACAATATCGGTGATCTTCCTCATAGGAATGTAATCCTTATATGATACCCTTCGGGTTCGTCGGGCTGAGCCCAACGCTTCACTGTGCGGTTCTCGACGATCTGATCGTCGTCAGCCCACCAGTGTCCCGAAGCGGTGATGGCGTCCCAGACACCTTTTTCGTAGTTGTCGGCGTCCCCGCGAGGGCGGGTGCGCTTCGATGTGCGTGGCTTGGTGACCACGACCTCCATCTCAAAGCGGACATTCTGCTCGCGGTAGGGCGAAAAGTCCTCGTACTGTGCGAGCTTATTGAGCGCCTCGACGACCCCCGCGCGCCACTCCTTATAGGCCGGGTCGGTGTAAACCGATGGGTAACGGCCCCGGCAAGTGCAGCGGGACCGTTGGGTGGCTTTAGGAGTGACTGGGAGGAAGAAGCTGTGGGTTACTTCCACGTCAGACAGGTGACGTCCGCGATTTCCTTAGAAATCGTCGGGACCTTCATCAGCGTCACCGCCCTGGTTCTGGAAGCCGTAGGCGTTGCCTTCCTGGTCCTCGACCACATCAGCATCCTCGACGGCAGAGAAGCCATAATCCGAAGCCGACCGCTCACCGAAGGAGACGGCCTTGAGAACCTGGACCGCTTCAAGCTCGAAACGTGCACCGATAGTCTTCCCGCCATCGGTCTCATAATCCATGGGGCGTACGCTCAGGATCAGCTCTGATCCACTGCCGATGGGCGGCGGGTTCTTCAACGGGCGACCCTGCGAGTTGAAAAGGTGGGGACGCTTGGTGAAGGTCGAGCCGTCCTTCTTCTTACCGCCCGCCGAAGCGGCAGCGCGGAGTACCAGGAAGCCGGTCTCTTCGCCGTCCTCTTGATTGATCTCGGGCTTGATGACGTCAGCTTTGGTAAGCTGCTTCAGCAGCGCACCCTTCTTCTGGCGGGTCAGCTCCTCGACCTTGGCGTCATAGGCTTCATCACGGATAGCCTCGGCGGCTTCAATGAGCTCCGCGAGCCCAGGTGCTCCCGGCTCCAGCCGGATGCGAGCATGGTATTCGCCAAATTCTTTCTTGTACTTGAAGTCCGGCTCATTGAGCGCCGGCCAGATGGCAACGCCGCGGGGCGTGTGCATCAGGGGGTAATCGTTACGGGCACGTAGCATTTAGATTAGGTGCTCCTTGTGTTAGGAATTTTGTTAAGGGGAATGCGGGTATTCCAGGCTTGGACCGCCTTCTCCAAAGAGTTGACGGCAACATGTTTGCGCACATTCCAGTCGTACTCTTCATCATCGAACGCGACCCATGGACGCACGTGGCAGTGCTCATCTGTGCACCGCACCCCCGTCTTGGAGGCGTAATAGCCGTAGGAGCCGGCAACGCTGTAAACCTCCGCTTCGCCGCCACAGAACGGGCATGGCTCTAGCTGAACCAAGGGTCCTTTACGCTGCCAGGCGGATCGTTGTGGCGGTTTGGGTGGCGGGGCGGGCTGGCCGACCGTCAGCTCCCGCATGTCGGTGGCGTAAGGCCCGTCCAGGCTGAGCGCGGATCGACGACGAAACTCCTTAAGCGCCGCTCTCAAGGTCGTCCTCTAGGTACTCCAAGAGATACCCCTCGGCATCCAGGAGGGCCAAAGTGTCCACCGACACCTCACCATAACGCTGACGCTCGACCCGCGCGCGGCGTAGAAGGCGCTCAATCACTTCAGCTCTCCCTTCGCGTAATCAGCGAGGGCCAGGAAGGACGTCTCGGTTGCTTCAAGATCGACCAGTTGCCGCTTGGCTCTGGTCACTAGGTCGTGGGCGTCGAGTCCCACCGAGGTTGCGAGAACCACCGCGGCAGCCATAGCGGCTTCGATCTGCTTGGCCGCTGGGTATCGCTGGAGGCGATCCAGAATGGCCACCGCGGGTTCTCGGATATCACCTACGACCGCCGAGGCGGCCAGGGCGAAACGAATGGAGGCCGGCTTGGCCTCCCACGAGGGGTGTATTGTCATAAACTCTCTTCACAGGCGGGCCCAGAAAATGGTTCAGGTCTCCGAGTAGTGAGCCCTAATTAACTCAGAAGGATTGTCCTCTTATGATGACTATTATGCAAACAGATATGACGAGTGGCGGACCTCATTCAGGTCCAGGTCTCCTTTCTGTGGCGGCGGCGGAACCTCTCTGGCCCATGCTGGGGGCAGTTGCGCCACTACCTCATTGTAGAAATCCATCAGTATGTCATCCTCATATTGTGCAACAAACGTGTCACGCAGCAGCCGGACGAGTTTGTCCGTGTCAGCTACATGTGTGCCGAAGCTGTCATGAATGACGGCCAAGCTGTCGATCCCCGCCCGCTTTGCAGCGCGCGCGACGGCGCGCAAATGCGCAGCGTCGAGTGAGTGCACGAAGTTTGGGGCGATCCCGTTAGTCTGCCCTCGGGTGTCCAGTGCGGACCCCAGGACGGCCAACGTAACTTGAAGGCGGCGGCCCTGCCAGTGCACCTTAATCCGCTTGCCATAGACATTGCGGTACGACTGGCGGACTAGGAGCCCGTCAGGTGCGGTCCATTGGATGGCCTGGCCGGCGTCAGACGCCACCTTGGCCACCTCTCGGAGCCAGTCCATGGCGCCTTGGGCAGCAGAAACCACGTTACCGATAGCGCCATAGAGCACATGGCTCAGATAGCGCGCGGCCTCATAGTTGTCTGCCCCCTCCAGGTGCGGCTGTTCACCTCGCGCGGCGTTAGCAGCATCGATCTCTTGGAGAGTCTGCCACACCATGTCCTGCATCCCAAAGCGGGTCGCGCTGTACACGTAGGTCATGGTCGGGCGCTTGGAGACCTTTCGGGTCACCTTGCCGTTCTTCCACGGCGCGGCGTCGGGATCATCATCCGCGTCCACCACGGCCTGCGCTCTCTCGGCCACCACGGAGTAGACGTCCTGGGGTTCCCCTGAGGGTACCAGATTGACAGCAGCGGCGCCTTCAGGGTCCCGCAATAGAGCACTGAAGTGTTGCAGGCCGGAGTTGCTACCGTCGAGCGGGATCGGCAGGTGCGAGATGAAGTCCTCACCCTGATCCAGGAACCCGACATACTCCATGCAGGCCGCCAGGGCCATCCATGGGCTGTCTGCGGTAGTCCAGAACCGTTCACCGTCGAGCGGGTTAAGCGCGCTGTCGATGATCTGGGCAGCATGTTCCCCTACCCACTCGACGCGCTCACCGAAGGACACCTTATCCACCCCGAAGAGGTTAGCCAGATGGATAGCCAGCCAGTACCCACCAGTGGGGCCGACAGGTTTACCTACGGCGAACTTTAGGAGTGCCTTGCCGAGGTCGTCGGACTGCGGGGAGAACCCCACGGCAGGTGTCGGGTAGACGCGACCACGGAAGTCCAGGGAGTGTGGGAACCATATAGCGTCCTCGTTGGCGAACCGTTCGGCCATCCAAAGGCGTTGCTGAACACCGAAGCGCTGCGAGCGGTTGGCTGCATTCTCCTCGTAGACGCGCGCCGCATCTCTTTTCCAGATCGCCAGCGCCTCCTCATTGGTGTCAATGTCATGTGGACGAGCCGGCAGCGGTTTGTCCAGCCGAGGCGGAAGACCCGCAAGCGACCCGCCACTGTCCCACACCTCACGGACGATAGCCAGGATGGGCTTATTAATCGCCCAGGCGGTCTCTTGGATATGGTTGACCGCCTTGTACACTTCGCTGAGGTCCTGGTTCGCTAGTTGGCGTAGGTAGTCCCGAGTTGCCGCAGCGTCCCCACCAGGACCGCCATTACGGGGCGCCTTGATGAACGCAGTAGGGTTATGCCCAGGCGACGTCAGGTATCCACCTACGGTCAGGGACCGCCAGCGTTTGGGCCTGACAATCATGGGCATGTGCAGTGGCTCTAGGAGCTCGCACCGCGCGTGTTGCTTCTCCAACCACGCCTCAACCGCTTCAGTGGGCTGAATGCGATACACGCGGTCCCCTCTGTGGTCAGGAACGCGGTCGAGTGAGAAGAGACCGGTGGCGTCCACAAGTGCCTCCAACGCAAAGGCCCCAAGCTGGATTTTCTCAGCTTTGGGAATTGCTATTCGCGCCTCCTCATTGGCCAATAGCTTTCGCAGGGCCTCCTTACGCTTGGCTGAGCCGCGAGTGCGGCGGTAGTTCGCTCGGATCAGACCCACGTATCCCGCTGGGTTCTTCTCTTGGAAGAGCAACATCTCCACATGATTTATGATCGCGTCCCCGGCGAGCGCCGCCGTGGTTTGGAAGCTGTCCACTCGCGCCGCCGAATTGACTGCAACGCGGGCGGCGATGTACGCGACCTCTTCGGGCGAGGCCAGCTCCAACCATTTTACTGCCGACAGACGACGACCAGCAGCACCCTCTCGGGCAGCCTCGACCCTCTCAGCAATGAGGGCAGCGGTCGGCTCTGTGGCGAACTTAATGAGTTGCTGGCCCGGTGGGAGGTTTGCCTCCTCATCAGCGAGGCCCGTTTCGTCCTTCCACGGCATGGGTCTAGTCTGTCTGTAGCGGGCTGCGCCCAGGGTATGGGCTTCATCTTCAAGTACAAGCTGGCGTCGGATTAGCTCACGAGCGTCACTCATTCTTGTCTCCTTTCTGTGGGGTGATGGCGGCTCTGTCCAAGAGGCCCAGCCAAAGAAGCGAACCGACGAACCAGCCGGCCATCCACTCACCAATGTGCGCTCCAGTCACCACGCCTAGGATCACAAGGAAAACAGGAAGGATCAGAAGGAGCACACGCGCGAGCGCGGAAGGTATCACTGAGAGCACGATATGGGTTCCTTATGTTATCCTTATGTATCTATAGGGTAGGGCTAGCGCCCTCCCCGCGTAGTGAGCCTAAATTAACATCAGGGCGAATTTTGATGTATTGTATGTGGGCGTTTTGTCACTCTTGCTGAGGGTTGCCCACCCATCCTCAGGTCAGCCAGGTATTGCGTATGTTCAAACCCCCGCGCGCGTCCGCGCTGAGGTCCCAGAGCATACGAGTGTCCACCTGGTCTACCTCGGAAACAGTAATAAATGCGGCGCATCATATCGTGACAATGTGTGCGCCACAGTGCGCCAAAGTGCGCCAGTGGGCTGTGCACTGGCACACCTCGGTGGCACACCGGGACAAATTGCGTCGAAAGTCTAGGAGTTCTGGGCCGTCCTTATAACTATATGTGTCATTATATTAGAATGGGTGCAAGCCGCTTCGGCATCGGGCTTGACCCGGCGCTTCAACTCGGGTCTGCGTAAAGGTGATGACGATCAGGGCGAAATCCGTGGCAGCGGCGCCAAAACCACTCGACGGGCGCCGCTTGCGCAGCATGACCAGCCGGCGCCGCATCGTCGGCGCGATGCTGACGCTGATCGAGGCGGGCGACCCGATGCCAAGCGCGGCGCGCGTCGCCGAGGAAGCGGGCGTCGGTCTGCGCACCGTCTTTCGCCACTTCGACGACATGGACTCGCTCTACAGCGAGATTTCAGCGACGATTGCCGAGCGGGTCATGCCGATCGTCACGGCGCCATATGACGGTGGCGACTGGCGGGCGAACCTGCGCGACCTTAGCCAGCGGCGCATCCAGGTTTTCGAAACCATGCTGCCGTTCCGCCTTGCTGCGAACATCAAGCGCTATCAATCGCCCTTTCTCATGGCGGAATATTCGCGCGTGGTGCGGCTCGAGCGCGATCTGGTGCTGCGTTTGCTCCCCGACAGCGTTCAGACCGACCGCATCCGGGTCGAGGCGCTGATCGCGGCCTTGTCCTTCCAGACCTGGCGGGCGCTCCGCCGGGACCAGGCGCTGACGCGCGAGGATGCGGGATCGGTGCTGACCCATATGGTCGCGGCGCTGATTGCCGCGATGCCGGAGTTTTAGCGCTTCGGGGCCTTTCTCCGCCGGCGCCAGACCCGGATCAACGCGATCAACACCGCAACGATAGCCGCGAGAACCGCCCCCGCCTGGATCGCACGCTTCCGGCCCTGCTGTTCCCACGCATAGCGGTTGATCTGCGCGTCGGCGGTGTAGCCCGGCGGCATGTCAAGAACGCCATTCTCCTTCGCGAAGCTGCGGTAATCGGCCTGCATCGCGGCGAAGCGATCGGGCATGGCGGCCGCAAGGTCCTGCGTCTCGCCGGGGTCGGTCCGGATATTGTAGAGCCGCCACTGGCCATCGCCGGTCGGCGGCAGATTGCGCACCAGCTTGTAATCGCCCCGGAACAGCGCCGCATTTCCCGACAGCTCATAGCCGAGCGGAGCATCGCCGTGAACACTGCCATCCATGCCTTCCAGCATCGGAACGAGGCTGCGTCCCGCAACGGGTTCGACCGCGCGCCCGTTCCAAGTCCCGCCGTGGAGCGGAACGCCAGCAAGCTCGGCAAGGGTGGGCACAATGTCGGTGACATGCGCAAAGCCATTGCTGATGACGCTCGCGCGCACCCTTCCATTGCCGGGCCAGGCGATGATCAGCGGCACGCGCAGACCGCCCTCGGCGGCACTGAACTTGTAGCCCGACAGCGGCGAGGCCGCGGCGCTCGCCCAGCCGGGGCCGATGGCGCTCAGACTGTTGCGGCGGCCGATATTGGCGAAGGACGTGTCATAGGCGAGGTTCAGGAAAATGCGGTTCCGCAGCCGGTTATAGGGATCGGTCGGCTCGGGCCCATTGTCCGAAAGAAAGACAAAGACCGTATTCTCATATTGGCCGGTCGCCTTCAGATGGGCGACCAGCCGGCCCACCTCGCGGTCCATCGCACTCGCCATGCCCGCATAGGCCTGCATCACCCGCGCCGCCGCCTTGCGCTCATCCTTGCTCAGCTTCGACCAGTCGGGGGTCGTCGCCATGGTCACCCTCGGCGCGCCCGCCGGGACGATACCGAGCTCCGCTGCACGCCTTGCGCGGGCTTCGCGAAGCGCGGTCCAACCATCGTGATACATCGCCGAATAGCGCGCAATGTCGCTGTCGGGCGCCTGCACCGGAATATGATTGGCCAGGAAATTCACGGACGCAAGGAAGGGTCGGCCGCTCGCCGCGCCGCTGTCGATATAGTCGATCATCTTGTCGACGACGAAGCGCGAGGAATAATAATTCTTGGGCAGCGTCGCAGGCTTGCCATCCTCGGTCCAGCGCGCCTCGTCATACATGCCCTCGATCGGGCGCTGCTCGAAATTGTCGGCGCCCGCATCGGCGAGGCTGAAAGCCCGGTCGTATCCGCGCGCGCCGGGCAAGCGCGTGGCATCGCTGCCGAGATGCCATTTTCCCGTGAAGTAGGTGCGATAGCCCGCTGCGCCCAGCATCTCGGCGATCGTCACCACGCGGTGGTTCATCACCGTGTCATAGCCGGGCTTTCCTACATGCTCGGGGGGGATCGTCTCAGGCATGTTGCCGAGCCCGCTGCGGTGATTCATGACCCCTGTCTGCAGCATCGCGCGCGTCGGCGAGCAGGAGCCCGAGACGTGGAAATTCGAGAATCGCACGCCTGCGCGGGCGAGCGCGTCGATATTGGGCGTTGCATAGCCTGCCCCGAACGAGCCAACGTCCGAAAAGCCCCAGTCATCGGCGACAAGGAGGACGATGTTGGGGTGACCCGCAGGCGCCGGAGCTGGGGCGGCGGCGAGCGGCGAGACAAGAAGCGAAATGCCCAATGCCAGTGCTGCCGCGCGCCGCGCGCCCCGCCGCCGGTTCACCCCCCATGCGAACGTCGACGGCATGACCCGATCTCCCCGACAATATATTGGCACAGGATATGTCAATATATTCTTAAGTCAATCGCGCCTTGGCAGGAAGGCCGTTTCCGTGCTTTGCGCCTGAGGACAGAAGCGATGGAGATGGCATGAGCAACTGGGACCGGTGGATCGGGCGGAGTTTCGAACAAGAGGATCGGCTGACCCCCGCCGCGCTGGCTCGGTTCCGCGCGACCATCGACAGTGCCGAAACTGGCGAGACGGCGGCGCAGGCGATTCACTGGTGCCTTTGCCTCCCCGACGCTCCGACCGCCGCGCTCGGCGCTGATGGCCATCCGCTGCGCGTCGATGCCGAGGGCAGCTTCATGCCGCCGATTGCCCTCCCCCGCCGGATGTGGGCGGCAAGCGACGTAAGCTTCCTGGCACCGATCCGGGCAGGAGCATCGGTCATCCGGCGCTCGACCATAGCAACGATCCGGGAGAAGAGGGGGGGCAGCGGCGAGCTCGTATTTGTCGAGGTCGACCATGACACGCTGGCCGACGGCGTCACCGCGGTCCGCGAACGACAGACAATCGTGTTTCGCGAGGCTGCGGCCGCCGGGGCGCTGCCGGCCTCCCCTGCCTCCGCTCCCGCCGCCGAGGCGCCAGACCTTTCGGATTGGACATGGCAACGGACAATCGTCCCAACCGAGGCGATGCTGTTTCGCTATTCCGCGCTCACCTTCAACAGCCACCGCATCCATTACGACCGGCCCTATGCGACCGAGGCGGAAGGCTATCGCGGTCTCGTCGTTCACGGTCCGCTGACCGCAACCCTGCTCCTCGATCTCGCACAGCGCGAGCTTGGCGCGAACGCGCTCGCCGCGTTCACGATGCGCGCGCAGGCGCCAGCCTTTGCCGGCGAACCGCTTTATCTCGTCGGCCGCCCGGCAGAGGACGGGTGGGCGCTCGCCGCGATCGGCCCCGATGGGGGCACGATCATGGCGGCGAGTGCGCGCTGACGCCCCGAACCTAGCGCTCGCGGTAGCTGGGCGTGCGTTTGCCGAGGAAGGCAGCGAGCGCCTCTTTATGGTCCTCGGTCGCGGATAATATCACCTGCTGACGGTCCTCGATCGCCATCGCTGCCTCAAGACTCGGCGCGTCGATATTGAGATTGAGCGCCTGCTTGGAAAGCCGAAGCCCCCAGGGGCTGGTCGCCAGCATTTCGTCCGCGAGCGCGAGACCGCGATCAAGCAGCTTGTCCTCGTCGACGATCTCGCTGATCAGCCCAGCGCCAAGCGCGCGCTCGGCATCGATAAAGCGCCCGGTCAGGATCATTTCCGAGGCCAGGCTGGCGCCGACGAGGCGGGGAAGGAAATAGCTGGACGCCATGTCGCAGCCGCCGAGGCCGATGCGGATATAGGCGGCGTTGCAGCGGAAGGAAGGCGCAGCGTAGCGCACGTCTGACGCGAGCAGCAGCGACAGACCGCCCCCTGCAGCGGCCCCATGACCGAGCGCGACGATCGGCTGCGGGCAGGCGCGCATCTTGCGGTAGATATTGCCGATGCTCGTCTGGGTGCGCAGTGTGCGAAGCACCGGGGTTTCGTCCGACGAGCGATCCTCCTGGATGTCGAGTCCGGCGCAAAAGCCGCGTCCTGCCCCGCGCAGGATCACCACGCGTATCTCCTTGCGCTCGGCGAGCGCACCAAAATAGGCGTTGAGTTCGTCGACCAGCCCCTCATTGAGGGCGTTGAGACGCTCGGGCCGGTTGAGCGTGGCAATCTCGATCTGCCCGCGGGTTTCGATCAGAAGTTCGCAGCTCATAGCGTCTGTCCATCATCGACGGTAATTACCGCGCCGGTGATGCCCTGCGCCGCGTCCGAGCAAAGAAGCAGCAGCGGCGCGTGGAGATCGCTCGGCGGCCGCAAGCGCTGGCGCGGGAAGGTGGCAACGAATTTGCTCCCCGCCTCGCTGGCAAACAGGTCGGCAGTCATCTCGGACTCGAAATAGCCAGGCTGGATGATGTTCACATTGATCCCGCGCCGCGCCCATTCGCGCGCAAAGGCTTTGCCCATGTGGCGCGCCGCGGCCTTGGTCGCACCATAGACCGAGGTTGCAGGAAAAACCTTGTCGGCCGTGATCGACCCGATGATGACAATGCGGCCGTGCTGCTTTTCGCGGCTTCCCGCAGCTTCAAGTCGCCGCGCGCCCTCGGTCACGGTGAGGAAAACGCCGCGGACATTCGCCGCGAGCAGACCGTCGACCTCGTCCGCCGACAGGCCGAGCGCCAGTTTCTCGGTCGCAACGCCCGCGTTTGCGACGATCGTGTCGACCGGACCGAAGGCGGCCTCGGCAGCGTCGTACGCCGCCTTGGTCGATGCTTCGTCGGTCACGTCGAGCGCGACGGCGACCGCCTCGCCGCCCGCGGCCACGATCTCGGCTACCTGCTCGGCGAGCTTGTCCGCGCGGCGCGCTGCAAGAACCACCTTCGCTCCCGCGGCCGCAAGCACTTTTGCAAAACCTGCACCGAGGCCCGAAGAGGCGCCGGTCACCAGCGCGACGCGGCCGGAGAGATCAAATTGCGGGACATTGCTCATGTTTCTTTCAAGGCTCCATTCACTTGAGGCGTGCAAGACGCGCGCGCCAGTCGATGCCGATCCCGGCCTGTTCAAACTCCGCCGTCAGACGCGCGACGAGATCGGCAACAGATTCGACTGCGTCGATCAAGGCAACGCTCTGCCCGGCGCTCCAGATATCGCGCCACGGCAGCACGCCCTCGGGCATGGCGGTGCGCTCCTTGGGGAGCGTCCGATAGTCGAGCCCCACCGCTTCGATCGAGGGACGCATCCAGTTGGCAGGAACGCCGTTCATCGCCGATGCAAGGACGATCTCGTCGATCCCGGTCGAGGGAATCATCGCGCGATGCCCGTCTACAACGCCGCTCTCGGGAGTCGCGATGAACCGGGTCCCCATGCAAGCAATGTCGCCGCCGAGCGCAAGCACGGCTGCAATACCCGCGCCGTCGGCAATGCCTCCCGCGACAATCAGCGGACCATCATAGATGCGGCGAACGGCCGGAACGAACGCCAGGGGGGTCAGAAATCCGGTGTGGCCTCCCGCGCCCGCGCACGTCAGCATCAGCCCGTCCGCGCCGGCCTCGATCGCCTTTTCGGCATGGCGCATTGTCGTCACATCCTGCACGACCTTGCCGCCCCAGCCGTGGACGCGCTCGATCAGCGCTGCCGGATTGCCGAGGCTGCAAAGGACGAGCGGGGCGCGGTGCTTTTCGAGAAGCGCAAGCTTGGGCTCCCCCGTCTCCTCGCCTGCGATGCGCGCGGGCAGATTGACGATCGGCGGCGCGCCGCCAATGTCGGCAAGACCCTCAAGATAGCGTTCGAATTCCTCAAGCGGCGTATAGGTCCCGCCCTGCCAGCCGCCGATCACTCCCGCCTTGCAGCAGGCCTCGGCGAGGACAGGCGACGAGGCAAAGCTCATCGGGGCGCACATCAGCGGCAGCGCCATATTGTCGAACATCGCCTGCGCTTTCCCTTCTCCTGCCGGAGCCTGTCGCGCCCCGATCTCTATCAAGCCGGATAGACAAGTTTACCTTTACGTCAACCGGAGGTGGACAAGCTTTCCTACAAAGGGGATGCGACAACGCTGGCATCGGGGGTTGACGTGGCGAATTTGTTCTCTAAATGTTCTATTTGTGCACATAGAACCTCGTCCCCCGTCGCGGCTGCCAAGCGCGGCGGACGGGGGACAAAGGGTGTCAGCGCCGCGTCCTGGGGTTTTCGATCCAGCTCAGAGCTCCTCGCCGGCTATCCAATGCGCATTCACCAGCCGCCGCGCAAGCGCGCTCACCTGGACGCGAATATCGGGGACCGCGACCACTTCCCAATGATCGCCTCGCGTCATAGGCCCGATCGCCAGAATATGCTCCGAAGCCCGCCCGTGGCCGTCGATGACATGGCCTTCGCGGTCGATATCGAGACCGAGCCGCAGCGCATTGGGCCGAATGCGCCGCGCCGCGAGCATTCGCCGGACGAGCGGATCGGATGAGCGCAGCAAATCGCCCTGCGGCCCGGTGCAATTGATCATACGCGCGACATGGAGGATCTTGAGCTCGTCCGACCCGCGCGGACGCCACTCCACCGCTGCCCCACTCTCAGTCGCCGAGACTTTCGCGATCTTTCCGGGCTCGAAGCATAGCTGACCTGAGGCGACGAGAGCGTCGATCCGGTCGGCAACCGATGGGGCCAGGCGGTGACGATGCACGTCCCAGAAGGGACGCAGGTGCCTCAGAAAGCGCGCGCGCTTCGGTCCATCGGCCGACGCCCACATCATCTGGGTGATCGGACGCAGCGAATCCACGACCAGCCGCCAGTCGGTAGTGCGCGCTGCGCGCCGCGCCCAACGGACGAGCGCGGAGAGTTCGGGCGCAGGCTTGGCCAGAACGGGTTTCGGTCGCGGCAAATTCTCGACGTGGCGATGCGGGCGGAGGCCCCGCCGCGACATGGCCACGATCGGACCATCGAAACCGTGGCTGACGAGCCGCAGGATAACGTCGAGCGCCGTCAGCCCCGTTCCGATCACCAGAACCGGGGCGCCAGGCGCAAGCCCTTCCTCGAAAGGCGTCGCCCAGGGATCGCCGACATAGATGCGGGCCGGCAGCCGCCCGTCCGCAACCGCAGGAGGATCGTGCGGCGGCAGATTGCCGACCGCGAGCACTGCGCAATCGGCCTCGATCCGTCCGCCATTGACGAGACCAAGCGTCACGCGGCCGCCCCGCTCCTCGATGTCGAGCACCTCGTCATCTACAAGCTTCAGCCGGCGGCCGTAACGCTCCATCGCCGCGCCGAGCGCCTCGCGCAGGTAGCGCCCATAGACGGCGCGAGTGACAAACGCGCCTTCGCAGCCGAGGCCGCGGCGAGCCAGCCACTCGCAGAAGTGATCGGGACGTTCGGCAAATTTAGTTGAGAATGCAAAGGCAATCAGCCAGGCCTTGCGCTTTCAGGGCCCGGACGGAATTCGGCGATCAGATCGAAACGATCCCCCCGAAAGAGCTGACGGACGCGGGTGACGATCCGCGCGGCGCGCCAGGTTGTGCGATCGAGTTCAAGGCAAGCAAGAGAAGGGCTTATCCCGAGCAATCTTGCCTCCTTGCGCGTGGGCGTCACCGCCCGGATGACGTGGCGCCCCTCGGTCCACGGGATATGCGCGAGCAGCCACGTTCCCGGAGCCTGCGCCTCGAAATCGGCGTCCGCCGCGCCAGCGACCTCGCCGAGCGCGATGCGCCGCTGTTCGAGCGCGAACGGATGATCGCCGGCGAAATGGATGCCCTCGATCGCCAGCGCTGGCCTCGAAAGGTCGCCGTCGCCCGCCGCGCGTTCGATGGTTAGAGCTTGCCAGCGATAGGCCTCCCCGCGCGACGCAACCAGCTCGCTGAGGTCGGGGACGGTCATCACCGCCGAATGAACCGGCGGGTGGGCGACGAAGGATCCGGCCTTGCGACGCCTTTCGATCAGCCCCGACGCTGCAAGTTCGCTGAGCGCCTTGCTGACCGTTGCGCGCGCGCAGCCATAGTGCGCGGCAAGCTCCTGCTCGGTCGGGATGCGGTGGCCCGGCCGCCAGGTGCCCGAGCGGATCGAGGCTGCAATCTCGTCGCGGATCCGCCTTGCGGGATTCATGCAAGAAGTCGCGCAAGGCAAGAGCGATAGCTGGCAGCGATGGCCTCCGCATCGAGGTGCCGCCCTGCCTCGACGCGCTTGACGCCAGCGCGCCAGACGCAGTCGATAGCCCCGGCGCGCGCCGCAAATATCCAGCGGTCTATAAGAGTGGCATCATCAGCGCCGGCAAAGGCGGGGTGATCCATATCGAGCGACACCATGTCCGCCGCTTCGCCAATGGCAAGTCCCCCCGATCCGCCCAGCGCCTGCGCGCCGCCGTGGAGCGCCCGGACAAACAGATGCATGCCGACGAAGGGCATGTCCGCGTCCGCAAGCAAGGCGCGCGCCCGGTGCGCGAGGCGCTGCGAATATTCAAGTGCGCGCAGCTCCTGCGCCGCATCGATAAGGATATTGCTGTCGGTACCGAACCCGAAATGTCCGCCCGCCGCGAGATAGCTGGCCCCGGGAAATATGCCGTCGCCAAGATTGGCCTCGGTCACCGGACACAGCCCCGCAACCGCGCCGCTTTGCGCGAGCGCGCGGATTTCGGGGCTGGTCAGATGCGTCGCGTGAACAAGGCACCAGCGCTCGTCGACGCCTGCATTGGCGAGCAGCCATTCGACCGGGCGCGCGCCGCTCCACGCGGCGCAGTCCTCGACCTCCTTCAACTGCTCGGCTGCGTGGATATGGACCGGACCCGTCGGCGACAGGACGAGCAGCGCTGCGAGCTCCTCCGGCGTCACCGCACGCAGCGAATGCGGCGCAATTCCGATCCGATCATCGCCGGAAAGCTTGCCGCGCGCCGCATCGAAGAGCGCGGCAAATTCGTCGATGCTCGAGAGGAAGCGCCTTTGGCCCGGGGCCGGCGGTGCCCCGCCGAAGCCGCCGTGCGCATAGAAGACCGGCAGCAGTGTCAGCCCGATCCCGCTCGCCGCGCGCGCCGCTGCGATCGCGCCCGCCATTTCGGCACGATCGGCATAGGGCGCACCTGCTGGATCATGGTGAAGATAATGGAATTCGCCAACGCGAGTGAAGCCGGTTTCGAGCATCTCGGCATAAGCCTGCGCGGTGATCGCGGCGACGTCCTCGGGCGTGAGCCGGTCGAGGAAGCGATACATGATTTCGCGCCAGCTCCAAAAATTGTCATCTGCGCGGCTCTGCCGCTCAGAAAGGCCAGCCATACCGCGCTGAAAGCCGTGGCTGTGAACGTTGCACAAGCCGGGCAGAGCCGCCTGGTGGCGTTCGTCGCCGCGCTGCGCCGCGACGCCGGTTTCGATCGACGCGACGCGGCCTTCGGCGACGGTGAGCCGTACCTCGGCTTGCCAGCGATCGCCGATAAAGGCGCGTTCGAACCAATATGCCGTCATGCGAGTCCTTCATATTATGTCTAGACATAATGACCGGCTTGCACGACACTGTCCAGATGGACCTTTGCTGGAAAAATGCCCGACTCGCGACGATGACCGGCGACGACCTCGGCCTGGTCGACGATGGCGTTGTCGCGGCGCACGATGGCCGCATCGTCTATGCGGGGCCTGCGAAGGAGGCGCCCGCGGGCGCGGCGCGAACGCTCGATTGCGAAGGACGGCTGATCACGCCGGGACTGATCGACTGCCACACCCATCTCATCCACGCCGGAAGCCGCGCGAGCGAATGGGCGATGCGGCTTGAGGGCGCGAGCTATGAGGATATTGCCCGTGCGGGCGGGGGCATTGTCTCGACAATGCGCGCGACGCGTGCGGCAAGCGAGGCCCAACTGGTTGAGACGGCGCTCCCTCGCCTTGATGCGCTGATCGCCGAGGGGGTGACGACGATCGAGATCAAGTCGGGTTATGGCCTCGATACCGCGAGCGAGCTCAAGATGCTCCGCGCCGCTCACGCACTCGCCCGTGCGCGCCGGATCCGCCTCGCGCCGACCTTCCTCGGCGCCCACGCGCTGCCTCCCGAATATGCGGATGACAGCGACGGCTACATCGACCTCGTCGTCCGCGAGATGATTCCCGCCGCGGCGCCGCTCGCGAGCGCGGTCGACGCCTTTTGCGAAGGGATCGGTTTCTCGCCCGCCCAGTGCGAGCGGGTGTTCGCAGCGGCCGAAGTCCATGACCTGGCGGTCAAGATCCACGCCGAGCAATTGTCGGCGCTCCATGGCAGCGCACTCGCCGCGCGGCGCGGCGCACTCTCGGCCGACCATCTTGAACATGCAAGCGACGAGGACGTTCGTGCGATGGCGGCGGCTGGGACGGTCGCGGTGCTCTTGCCCGGCGCCTATTATTTCATGCGCGAGACGCGTCTGCCCCCCGTCGGGGCCATGCGGCGCCACGGGGTGCGGATCGCGCTCGCGACCGACTGCAACCCCGGCACCTCGCCGACAAGCTCGCTTCTGTTGATGCTCAACATGGGTGCGACGCTGTTCGGACTGACCGTGACAGAAGCACTGCGCGGGGTCACCGTCAACGCTGCGGCAGCGCTCGGCCTGTCGGCCGAGATCGGGACGCTCGAGGCCGGCAAGGCCTGTGACCTTGCGATCTGGAACACCGCCGACCCCGCCGAGCTCGTTTACCGCATCGGCCTCAACCCGCTTCATCAGCGCATCAAGGACGCACAATGATCATCGAGCCGGGACATATGACGATCGCGGCGTGGCGCGACCTGCGGGGCGGAACGCCCGCGACCCTCGATCCCGCAACCGCTCCTCTGATCGCCGAAAGCGCCGCTGCAGTGACCCGCATCCTTGCGCATCACACGCCCGTCTACGGGATCAACACGGGCTTTGGAAAGCTCGCGAGCGTGCGCATCGACGACGCCGATCTGACCGCGCTTCAGCGCAATATTGTCCTCAGTCACGCTGCAGGCGTGGGTGATCCTGCGCCGGTTCCGGTCGTACGGCTCATGATGGGACTGAAACTTGCAAGCCTCGCGCGCGGCGCCTCGGGCGTCCGCCCCGCCACCGTCGCCCTGCTTGAGGCGATGCTGCACCGCGACCTGATCCCCCTGGTTCCGGCGCAGGGGTCGGTCGGCGCCTCGGGCGACCTCGCTCCCCTCGCCCATATGACCGCAGCGATGATCGGGGTGGGCGAGGTGTTCGTGAAGGGCGAGCGGCGTCCGGCCGAAGCAGCGCTCGCGGACGCCGGGCTCGCGCCCGTCGCCCTCGGCCCCAAGGAAGGGCTCGCGATGCTCAACGGCACGCAATTCTCGACCGCCTATGCGCTCCACGCGCTCATCGAGGCCGAGCGTCTCTATCGCAGCGCGCTCGTCACCGGAATTCTCTCGACCGAGGCCGCCAAGGGATCCGACGCACCCTTCGACGCGCGCATCCACGAACTTCGCGGTCACAAGGGTCAGATCGAGACCGCAGCGGCGCTGCGCGCGCTGATGGAAGGCTCGGCGATCCGCGCGTCGCACCGCGTCGATGACCTGCGCGTCCAGGACCCCTATTGTCTGCGCTGCCAGCCGCAGGTGATGGGCGCCGTGCTCGACCTGCTGCGGCAGGCGGCCGCGACGCTCACGATCGAGGCCAATGGCGTATCGGACAATCCGCTGATCTTCGCTGAAACCGACGAAGCGCTATCGGGCGGGAACTTTCACGCCGAGCCCGTGGCCTTCGCCGCGGACATGATCGCATTGGCTTTGTGCGAGATCGGCAGCCTCGCCGAGCGGCGCATTGCCATGCTGGTCGACCCGGCGCTCTCAGGCCTGCCCGCCTTTCTGACTCCCGAACCCGGGCTCCATTCGGGCTTCATGATCCCGCAGGTCACCGCCGCGGCGCTGGTTTCCGAGAACAAGCAGCGCGCAATGCCCGCGAGCATCGATTCGATCCCGACTTCGGCCAATCAGGAGGATCATGTCAGTATGGCAGCGCACGGCGCGCGTCGGCTCGAGGCTATGGCCTCGAATGTCGACGCGATCCTCGGCATCGAGTTGCTCGCCGGCGCGCAGGGCTGCGATTTCCACGCCGGGCTCGCGTCGAGCCCCCCGATCGAGGCCGTGCGGGAGCGGCTGCGCGCTGCCGTGCCGACCCTGAAGGGCGATCGCTACATGGCACCCGACATGGAGGCCGCGATTGCGCTCGTGCGTTCGGGCGCCCTCGTCACAGCGCTCGATCTCCCCGGGGTCGCGCCATGAACGGGCCTAGGATCCGGCGCGGCACCGAGCCGCTCGTCGTCGCCTTCGCGCACGGCGGCACCGACCTCGCCGGACTCGACGACCAGTTCATCTCGCCCGCGCGCGCGCTGTTCGACACCGACTGGTGGATCGAAGACCTCTACGCCTTCGCGGCCGACATGGGCGCGACGCTCATTGCGAACGATATCTCGCGCAGCATCGTCGACATGAACCGGGATCCCTCGGGCGCGTCGCTCTACCCCGGCCAGGCGACGACCGAGCTTTGTCCGAGCACGACCTTCGACGGCGCTCCGCTCCATCGTTTCGGCGTCCCCGATGAAGCCGAGATCACCCGGCGCCTTCAGCAATATCACCGACCCTATCATGAGGCGCTATCGGCCGAGCTCGCGCGCTTGCGCGATGCGCATGGCCGCGTCGTCCTCTATGACGCGCATTCGATACGCAGCCGCGTGCCGCGCCTTTTCGAGGGCGAGCTGCCGCAGTTCAACATCGGCACCAACGGCGGCGTGACCTGCGCCGAGGAGCTTGAAGCCGCGATCGCGAATATCTGTGCGGCAAGCGGCAAAAGCCATGTCGTCAACGGACGCTTCAAGGGGGGCTGGACGACCCGCCATTACGGCCGCCCCGAAGACGGCGTTCACGCGATCCAGATGGAGCTCGCGATGCGAGGCTATATGGCCGAGCCGGAGATACTCTCCGAGCTCGATTGGCCGCCTCCGATCGATCCCCATCCCCCCATCCGACCCGTGCTGCGTCAGCTCCTCGCAGCCGCGCTCGCCTTTGCGAAAGGACGGCCATGACCCGCCTCGACAATCAGCGCCGCATCGCGGCGCCAACCGGTCCCGAGCTCAATGCCAAGAGCTGGCTGAGCGAGGCGCCGCTGCGCATGCTGATGAACAATCTCGACCCGCGTGTTGCCGAGGCACCGCACGAGCTGGTGGTCTATGGCGGCATCGGCCGCGCAGCGCGCGACTGGGAGTGCTTCGACCGCATCATCGAGGTGCTGAGGCGCCTTGAGGACGATGAAACGCTCCTTATCCAGTCGGGAAAGCCGGTGGGCGTGTTCAGGACGCACCGCAACGCCCCGCGTGTGCTGCTCGCCAATTCGAACCTCGTCCCCAAATGGGCGACATGGGATCATTTCCACGAGCTCGATAAGAAGGGCCTGATGATGTACGGTCAGATGACCGCGGGAAGCTGGATCTATATCGGCAGCCAGGGGATCGTTCAGGGTACTTACGAAACCTTCGTCGAGGCAGGGCGCCAGCATTATGGCGGCGACCTTTCAGGCCGCTGGATCCTGACCGCCGGGCTGGGCGGCATGGGCGGCGCACAGCCGCTCGCGGCGGTGATGGCCGGCGCGAGCTGCCTTGCAATCGAATGCCAGCCGAGCCGGATCGCGATGCGGCTCGAGACCGGCTATCTCGATGTCGAGGCGAAAAGCCTCGACGAGGCGCTAGAAATGATCGAGCGGACCAAAGAACCGATCTCGGTGGGGCTCTGCGCCAACGCCGCCGATGTCTATCCTGAACTTGTGCGCCGCGCCGTGCGCCCCGACCTGGTGACCGATCAGACTTCGGCCCACGATCCGATCAATGGCTATCTGCCGCAGGGCTGGAGCCTTGAGGAATGGTTCGCGAAGCGCGAGAGCGACCCGCAATCGGTCGACCGCGCAGCGCGCGCTTCGATGGCGGTGCATGTGCGCGCGATGCTCGCCTTCTGGAAGGCCGGCGTGCCGACGGTGGATTATGGCAATAATATCCGCCAGCTTGCCTTTGATGAGGGCGTCACCGACGCCTTCGCTTTTCCCGGCTTCGTTCCTGCCTATATCCGCCCGCTTTTCTGTCGCGGCGTCGGCCCCTTTCGGTGGGCCGCGCTGTCGGGCGATCCGGAAGATATCTACAAGACCGACGCCATGGTGAAGCAGCTCCTCCCCGACAATGCGCATCTCCACCGCTGGCTCGACATGGCGCGCGAGCGCATCCAGTTTCAGGGCCTGCCCGCGCGCATCTGCTGGGTGGGGCTCGGCGAGCGCCACCGGCTCGGCCTCGCGTTCAACGAGATGGTCGCAAAGGGCGAACTCAAGGCGCCCGTCGTGATCGGCCGCGATCATCTCGATTCGGGATCGGTTGCGAGCCCCAACCGCGAAACCGAGGCGATGCGCGACGGCAGCGATGCGGTCAGCGACTGGCCGCTTCTCAACGCGCTGCTCAACACGGCGAGCGGCGCAACCTGGGTGTCGCTCCACCACGGCGGGGGTGTCGGCATGGGCTATTCGCAGCACGCTGGCATGGTGATCGTCGCCGACGGCAGCGATGAGGCTGCCGAGCGCCTCGGCCGCGTTCTGTGGAACGACCCCGCGACCGGCGTGATGCGCCACGCCGATGCAGGCTATGCCGAAGCCATCGCCTGCGCACGCGAGCAAGGGCTCGACCTGCCCGCGATCACTGGTTGACGGGCCGCGCCGGCGGCCCGTCGTAGACAAGGCGAAAACCCACATTGCTGGTACCGAGGCCCGGATCCCGCCCCTGACGCGAGGCAGGACGGTAGCGCTGGCAATAATTGGGCGCGCAGAGATAGCTGCCCCCCTTCACGGTGCGCGAGGGCATGCCGGGGTTGAAGGGGTCATAGGCCTGGTCTTCGTCGGGGCCCTTCGGATTGTCGCGGTCCGCGGGGTCGTGGCCAGGGCGGAAGAAATCGGACGTGACCTCCCACACATTGCCGACCATGTCGTAAAGGCCGTTCGCATTGGGTTGATAGCAGCCAACGGGCGCGACGCCTTTGAAGCCGTCGGCTTCGGCGTTGTAGTTGGGAAAGGAGCCCTGCCAGCTGTTCGCCTCGGTGGGCTGGACGTTGCGCGAGGGCTTGCCCGCACTCGCCGCATATTCCCACTCGGCCTCGGTTGGGATGCGCCCGCCCGCCCATTTGGCGTATGCGACCATATCGTCCCAGGCGAGGTGGACGACGGGCTCGTTCGGTACCCAGTCGGGACCGTCCGGGCCATAGGGCTTCTTCCAGTTTGCGCCGGGGACATATTTCCACCAGTCATTGTAATTGTTCGACGGGAATTCGGGTGGGGTGAAGACTGCGGAACCCGGTTTCAGCATATCGGGCGGAATCTGGTCGGCCGGAACCTGGAACTGCTTGGGGTCGACCGGCTTTTCGGCGACGGTGATGTAACCGGTCGCCTTTACGAAGGCGGCGAACTGGCGGTTGGTGACCTCGTGCCGGTCAATCCAGAAGCCATCAACCCGCGTCTGCCGCACCGGCCCCTCCTCGGCATAGACATCGTCCTCACCCATGGCGAAGCTGCCGCCGGGCAGATGAACCGGGGCGTCGCCGATCGCCGGGCAATGACGCGCGCCCGCGGCCGCCTGCCGCTCCACCGGCACATCGCCGTTGCTGCATGCGGCGGCGCTCGCCAGCACCGTGAGGGCCAAGGCAGGAAAAAGCGGCGAACGGATCATGGATTACCTCTCTGCGGGGACGAGGCGCCCGCCAGCTGACGGCTGTAGAGCCAGCCGATGCCGATCAGACTGAAGCCGAGCGCCACGAACGAGCCGATGCGCAGCAGCCCCTCAAGCCCAGAGACGTCGAACAGGAACACCTTGCCCACCGCCCCGAGCATCAGCAAGAGCGAAGCGATGCGCCAGTCATGGCGCGCGGTGCGGATTCCCCACAGGAGGAAGCCGATCGCGAGCGCGAGGATGAGCAGCGATCGCAGGATATTCTCCGCGGGCGCGACGCCTGGCTCGACGAGCAGGCTACCGTGGAAAATTTGGCGCAATGTTGCCCAGGCGAATCCCGCGACGAGCAGCATCAGGACGATCTGAACCCCGCGCTCGAGCGAAGCAGAGGCGGAAGGGAAGAGCCGCGGCGCGAGCACCGCCCCAGCCCCCGCCATGAAGAACAGCAGCGCAAGGAGATTGATGAGAGGCCAGCCGCCAACCGCCTGGCCGGCCCAGAGCGGGTTATGGAGGAGAAGGCCATAGACAAACGCATGGAGCGTGCCCGCGATCACGAGCGGCCGCGCGAGCGCCAACATCCCACGCTCTCTCGCGAGCCAGCCGCCGCCAATCAGAAGCGCCTCCCATAGGAGGCGCTGCGCGATTCCGGTCGCGACAAAGTCGCCGCCGGCGAGCGCCGCGAAGCCGAGGCGATATAGACTGTGGACCGCGACGCCGCCGACGATGATGCAGGCGCAGAGCGCGGCCAGCAGCGACCAGCGCGGCAAGGCACCGCGGACCCACCAGAGCGGCACGCCGAACGCCAGCGCGGGAAGGAAGAGCCGCAGCACCAGCCCGTCGGCAGGGAGCCTGGCGGCATTAATGGGCATCGGCTGCCCGGCGAGCGAGAGCAGCGCCGCGGACGACCACGCGCCGATCGGCCAAACGGCCCAGCCAAGGCTCAGAGCCGCAAAACCAAGCGCCGCTGTATCGACGCGCGCAAGCGGAACGCGCCGCGCCGTCAGCAGGGCCGCACCGCCGCCGAGCGCGGGGACCAGCATCAGCCAGTCCGCCGAGGCGATCTGGGCGAAGGCGCCATAGGCAAGCAGCGCTGCGGTGAACTGACTAAGGCGCCGGACGATCGCCCCCTCGCCGCGCACCGCGAACAAGGCGGCGACCGCGCCGACGCCCGCCCAGCGCAGGAAGGCTTGCCCCGCGCCGCCGCTCGCGCCCTCGACGAGCCGCGGCAGTTCCGCGAATGCCAGCGGCGCCGCGAGAAGAGCGAGCATCGCCGCGCCGAGAAAGACTGTCGCCACAGGCTCGATCCGCCGATCGCCAGCCGTCTTGCCAAAAAAGAGCATTGCTCCCGCGACCAGACCGATGGCGAGCGGCGCCATCCAGCGCGGCAGGAGAAGGAGGATCGCCAGCGCGAGAAGCGCTCCGGCGGCGGCGGTCAGAAAGGAAAAGCTTCTGTCGGCGAGGCGCGCCTCGAGGCGCCAGCCACGCGCCATCCCCACTCCCGCGAGTGCCGCGCCGCCGAGCGCAACGAGCGCAAGTGCTGCATCGCCGATACCCCAGAGCTGCCATTTGGTTAGCGCAGGCATTGCGATCGCGATCGCGCACAGCTCGAGCGCGCGCCGCAGCATCCCTGGCCCACCCCAGAGGCGGGCGAGGAGCGGAAGGGCGTGAACGGCGAGGAGCGCCGGGCCAATGAGGGTGAACCAGAAAGGCGCTGCGTCCGGCCATGCCGCGAGCAGCAACAGCGACAAGGCGGCGCTGATCGTCGGGACGATTGCAAAGCCCGCCTCGCGCCAAGCGAGCCACTGCGCCGATGCAGCAATCAGCACGAAAAGGCCCCAATGAAGCGGTGCAAACCCGCCATAACCAACGAGCAGGGCCAACTGGAGGGCGCCGACGATCGCCGACGCCGTGCGCAGCAGCGCGGCCCGCGGTCCCTCAAACGACAGCATCGGGATCGCAATCGCGAGCAACAGGACGAACCCGCCGATCGACAAGGAGCCAAGCGCATCGAGGGCGCGCTGGGTGAGCACCATCCACAGCCCCCATGCTGCACCGCCGATCAGCGCGGCGAGTGCCAGCCACGGCCAGCGCCGTATCCGCGCGACCCCGGCGAGCGCCGCGATCGTCAGCGCGAGATACACCGCGATCAGCGGCACATCGGGCGCGAGGGCGCCGACGAGCGCAGGCGCAGCAAGGCCGCCGGAAAGGCCAAGCGCTGCGCTTGGCGGACCAAAGCGAAGCGACAGCCCAAGCGAAGCGGCGGTGACGAGCGCAAGCGCCGCAAAGGCCAGCAGTGGTCCGATGAGCAGATAGATGTTGGCGGCCACCATGATCGCGGCATAAAGCGTCGCCACGCCGGCGCCCGCCAGCGCCTGCGGCACGCGCACGTCGCGCAGGCGCGCGTCGTTTCGCCGCGCATATTCGGCGCCCCCGATCAGCACGAGACCAAAGAGGAGCCCTGCGGCGATCTGGACGCCGGGGGTAAAGACCCGCGCGAAGAAGCCCGCGTCCATTGCGTAGCGGACGATGAGAACCCCTGCGATCGCGAGCGTGACCCCGCCGGCCCAGATCGGCAGAGTCTTGCCGAACAGATCTTCGAACCGCGACGCTATGCGCCGCGGCGGGGCCGCTTCGGATCCGATTTGCGATTTAGGCGTAGGGCGCGGTGCGGCTGGGGGCCTGCCTTGCGAATGAGTCTTGGGAACCTCCTCGCGGACATCCTTGGCAACCGATGGCATCGGCGCGCCTGCGACCGCCGCCCGCGGATAAACGGGTTCGGGCGGTTCCGTGCGGAGCGACGTATCGGGAGGCGGTGGTTCCTCGGCCTTCGGCGGGAGCAACCCGGTGTGGCGCTGCAGCGCGCCGATCCGCTTCGCGGCTTCCTGCAGCGTCGCCTCCGCCCGCTTCAGGCGGCTTCGTGCGTCCATCAACAGGACAAAGAAGATGATAAGCGCCAGAAACGCCAGCAATTCCAAAACGCGGCCCCCTTCAGCTCCCGCACGCTTTTATCAAGCGACAAGGGGAATCATAGCGTTTATCCGGCGCGCTGAACGGGGATACTTCCTAAGCCGCCATCTCCCGATCCGCGAACAGCGTCTTCAGATCCTTCTTCAATATCTTTCCATTGGCGTTACGCGGCAGTGTTTCGGGAACAAAGTGGATGGCGACCGGCACCTTGAACGCCGCAAGTCGCGCGCGCACCCAGTCCTGCAGTTCGGCCTCGCTCGCGTGCGCGCCGGGGGCGAGGTGGACAACCGCCGCGGGCTCCTCGCCGAGCGTGCGGTGCGGGATGCCAATGACCGCACAGTCGGTCACCGCCGGATGCTCGTAGAGGGCGTTCTCGACCTCTGATGAGTAGATATTCTCGCCCCCGCGCAGCACCATATCCTTCGCGCGGTCGACAATATAGAGGAAACCCTCGTCGTCGAGCCTGGCAAGATCGCCGGTGCGCACCCAACCGCCGACAAAGGTTTCGGCGGTGGCATCTGGCTTGTTCCAATAGCCTTTCACGATCATCGGCCCGCGCGCCCAAAGCTCACCCACCGTGCCCACCGGCAACACGCTTACGCCGTCCTCGGCGCGGATCTCGAGGTCGGCGACGGGGACCGGCGGGCCGGCGCTCGTCGGGCGCGCGAGATAATCCTCAGCGCCGTGCGAAGTGACCGTCGCCATCGTTTCGGTCATCCCCCAGCCATTGCCTGGCAGCGCGCCAAACTCTTCGTAGATGCGCTTTACAAGTTCGGGCGCCGAGGGCGCGCCGCCATAGGCGATCGCTTCCAGCGACGAGAGGTCATATTTGGCGCGGTCCGGATGTTCGATGAGCTGCCAGGCGATTGTCGGGACGCCGCCGGTCACACTGACCTTCTCGCGCTCGATGATTTCCATCGCACGGGCCGCGTCCCATTTGCGCATGAAGATCAGGGTGTTGCCCGCCGCCATCGCGCCCATCAGCGTCGCCGAACAGGCAGTGACATGAAACAGCGGAATGACGGTCAGCGTCGTGCGCGGAGTCGGTTCGGGCACCGGCTCGCCGCGGCGCAGGAAGCTGCGCGCTGCGGAAAAACCGCCCGACAATATGTTGGTGACGAGGTTGCGGTGGGTGCCCAGCGCCCCTTTGGGCTGGCCGGTCGTCCCGCTGGTATAGAAGATCGCCGCATCATCGTCGCTTGCAAGATCAGCGCGGGGACGCTCCGCGTCCGGTAGCCCGGCCCAGCCCTTGGGGTCGCCCACCATATCTTCAAGCGCCATCATGCCCGCTATCGGCGCGCCCGCGCGCGCGACGATGAGCCGCTCGACCGCCGGCAGCGCGGCAAGATGCTCGCGGACCCGCTCGTAGCGCTCCACATCGACGATCAGTATCTTCGCTTCTGAATCCTGGATTCCGTAAGCAAGCTCGCCGCCGGTCCACCAGGCGTTAAGCGGCACCGCGATCGCACCGATCGATGTGACCGCAAAGAAGATCATCGGCCACTCGGGCAGGTTGCGCATCGCGAAAGCAACCCGGTCACCCTTGCCGACCCCAAAGCTCATGAGCGTCTGGGCAAAAGCGGAGGCGGCGCGGTAGTTCGCCTCGAAGCTTACGCGCTCGGTGTCGAGAATGGTGAAGAGCTGCTCGCCATGCGTTCGCGAAAGGTCGAGAAGCGCACCGAGATCGTGCGGCGCATTTTTCCAGACGCGCGTCACATTTCCGCGGATCACAGCCGTATCCATTTCGAACCGCGCGCCCGGCGCGGTGAGCACGGCGGTCGCCTCGTCCAGTGACATCTTGGGCCAGGCAGGATCGAGCGGCACTACCGGCTCGCCGGGCATGTCCTTCGCCATCCTCGTCTCCTCGATGCCTTGGCCGGTCGCTGTGCCGGATTCGCTAACGAGTTTCGATGAGAAACCCGATGAAGGCAAGCCGCGACTCGCGCGGCCCCTGCGAAAGGATTGACGCGGTAGGAATCGGCGCGATAATCCGGCGCCACCTTCGCTGAAAGGGCCCCCATGCAGCCAGCTATTCGCCGCTTCGCCCTCCCCGTTCTCACCGCGACGCTCGCCGCGGGCGCGGGGGTCTTTGCTCTATGGCGTTGGCGGCGCCGCGCGCGTCACGATGGCCATGCGGCCGCCTTCTCAAGCGCCGAAACCGATCCTGAGAATTTCGCCCAGACGCGTTCGGCGGGACCCGATGCGATGCGCGATCCCGCAGTTCGTGCGTGGGATGAGGTGGACCAGGCAAGCGACGAATCCTTCCCCGCGAGCGATCCGCCTGGCTATTGATGCAAGATAGGAAACGCGGTCGGTCCCGGCGCCCGTTTGATGAATAATGGGAAGGTGGGACGATTCTGTTGCCCGGCTCGTCCCCAGCCGCTGGTATCCGATTCTGTTGCCCGGTTCGGTCCGAACCGCGTTCTATTTGTCTAACCTTAGGCCGTGAGGCTTATCGGTTAGGCAGCAAGAGCGAGTGCTTCGTTATCGTTAGCACTTATTGGTTTTGAGCCTTTAACGGGTTACTCAGCCCGGAAGAAAGCACCGTCTTTGAACACACGTCGATCCTGGTTCGGCCCCGTCAGAAGCCCGCGCACCCCTTCGAAAGCGTGCGGGTTTGTGGTGGAGCCGCCGGGTACTGCCCCCGGGTCCGCTGTGTCTATTCCACGACACCATTTATCCTCATAGCCGATCGAAACCGGCTCAACCGATATAGGAAACCCGCCCGCACTTGGAAAGGGCGCACGCGGGATTTTCATCTCGAAAGAGGCTCAACTCCCTTATTTTTTTCGCAGTTCATCACGAATTTCGGTGAGCAGATCGACTTCGCTCGGACCCGCAGGCGCGTCGGGGCCACGGCGCATGACGCGGTTCACCCATTTGACGAGCAGGAAGATGATGAAGGCGAGGATCAGGAAATTGATCACCGCGGTGATGAAGGCGCCGTAGCCGATCATCGCGACGCCCGCTTCCTTGAGCTTGGCATAATCGGTGGCCGCAACGCCTTCGGGAACGCCTCCGAGCAGGATAAACTTGCTCGAGAAATCCACCCCGCCGAACAACCAGCCAACGAACGGCATGATCAGGTCTTCGGTCAGTGACGTGGTGATGGTGGCAAAGGCGCCGCCGATAATGACACCGACCGCGAGGTCCATGACATTGCCCTTGGCTATAAATTCCTTGAATTCGTTCAACATGTTCACACTCCCCGGCAAATTGGGCGGAGCGCCAATTGGTGCCGCGGCGATTGCGCAAAGGCAAGCGGCTTCCTATTATGTGTGTTGTTGCGGCAAAACGCCGCTGGAGGGAGACTGATCCATGAGCTTTCGTTCCGCCCGCTGGATGATCGTGCCGGTCGCCGCGATGAGCCTGTCCGCCTGCGGCATAAACAGCGTTCCTACCAAGGAAGAGGCCGCCAAGGCCAAGTGGGCGAATGTCGAGGCAGCCTATCAGCGGCGTGCCGACCTGATCCCCAACCTCGTCGAAACGGCGAAGGGCGCCGCGAAGATCGAGCAGTCGACGCTCGAAGGCGTGATCCAGGCGCGCGCCTCGGCGACGCAGGTCAAGCTCTCGACCGACGACCTTGATGACCCTGCCAAGGTGCAGGCGTTTCAGCAGGCGCAAGGCAATGTGTCGAGCGCATTGGGCCGTCTGCTCGTCACGGTCGAACAATATCCCGACCTCAAGAGCCAGGCGCGCTTTGCGGACCTCATGACGCAGCTCGAAGGCACCGAGAACCGCATCAACATCTCGATCCAGGACTATAACAGCGCGGTCCAGGACTATAATACGACGATCCGCACCTTCCCCGACATCATCGGCGCGAAGATCGTCCACGGCGCAAAGCCGATGACGCCCTACAAGGCGATCAGCCCCAACGCGAACGAGGCGCCGAAGGTCGACTTCGGGCAATAGGATGCGCCGCGCCGCCCTTGCCCTTCCATTCGCGATCCTGCTGGCCGCTGGCGGGTGCAAGGCAGGCGCCGCGCGCGAGAGCGCCGCGTGCAAGGGCGTGCCGCAGCTGGCATCCCAGGGCCGGGTCACCGACGCGGCAGACCTGCTCGATTCGCGCACGGAGGCGCGCCTTGCCGATCGCCTGGCGCGCTACGAGAAGGCGACACAGCACCAGATGGTCGTGGTCACGGCAGCGAGCCTCAGCGGCGCGCGGGTCGACAATTTCGGCACCTGCCTCGGCAATCGGTGGGGGATCGGCGACAGCGACCGCAACGACGGAATCCTGATCCTGATTGCGCCCAGCGAACGGCAAATGCGCATCGCGACGGGGAGCGGGATGGAGACAATATTGACCGACGCCAAGGCTTTGAAGATCGTCCAGCGGATGACCCCCTATTTCGCAAAGGGTGATTATGCCGGCGGTCTCTTCGACGGGGTCGAGGCGATTGCCGCGCAGACGGGAGAAACGCGATGAGAGCGCTGCTGCTCGGCTGGGCCCTTGGTCTGGCGCTTGCCGCCTCCCCGGCGGCCGCGCAAAATTTCCCGAAGCTCACAGCGCGCGTCGTCGATGAGGCCGGGATCATTCCGGCCGACCGCGAAGCCGCGCTCAATGCGCAGCTCGAAGAGCTCGAAAGGACGAGCGGGCACCAACTCGTGGTCGCGACGGTCAACAGCCTCGAGGGCCGCGACGTCGCCGATTATGGCTATCAGCTCGGCCGCGCCTGGGGGATCGGCGACAAGGAGGCCGACGACGGCGTCGTCTTCCTGATCGCCCCGAACGAGCGGCGGATGCACATTGCTGTCGGCTACGGTCTCGAACCGGTGCTGACCGACGCACTCGCCGGCCGGATCATCCGCGATCAGGTGACGCCGAGGTTCAAGCAGGGCGATTATCCCGGCGGTATCCAGGCCGGCGTCGATGCGATCGCAGAGCAGGTCGAGCTTCCGCCCGAAGAAGCCGCGGCGCGCGCCGCGGCAGCCGACCAGGCCGAGCGCGACCGCGCCGACGATGGCGATATCGGCGGGCTGATCTTCGTCGGCTTCATCGTCTTTTTCTTCTTCATTCTGCCGATGCTGAGTAGCTTCGGCCGGCGCGGAAAGCGCCACCGTCGGCACCGGCCGTGGGGCGGCGCCCCGATCATCATCTGGGGCCATGACGACTGGGGCGGCGGTAGCGGCGGGGGCTCGTCGTGGGGCGGCGGCAGCTGGGGCGGCGGAGGCGGCGGCTTCGGTGGTTTTTCCGGGGGCGGCGGCAGCTTCGGCGGTGGCGGCGCTTCGGGTGGCTGGTAGGGGAAGAAGGCCATGAAAGTCAGTCACGTCAGCGAAGCCGACCATGGCCTCGTTACCGCCGCGGTCGCTGCAGCCGAGGCGCATACGAGCGGCGAGATCGTCACCGTCATTGCGGGGCAGTCGAACGATTATGATGATGTCGCGCTCGTCTGGGCGAGCGTCCTCGCCTTTCTTGCCATGTCGGTGATCGCGCTTTTCCCCGAATTTTACCAGGGCCTCTACGACCGATTGACGGGCGGCTGGGGGCACGAGCTGACCGCGAACCAGTGGCTGGGGACAGTGATCGCGATCGGCGTCCTCAAATGGATCGGCGTGTGGCTGATCCTGCTCTGGCGGCCGCTACGGATCGCGCTCACGCCGCGCGCGATTCTCGCGGCGCGCGTCCGGGTCCGCGCGGTCGACCTCTTCAAGGTCGGCGCCGAGGCGAAGACGCTGGGGCGTACCGGCGTGCTCCTCTATGTGAGCCTGCGCGAGCATCGGGCCGACATCGTTGCCGACGACGCCATCGCCGCCAAGGTCGCGCCGGCGGTGTGGGGCGACGCGATGGAAGCGCTGATCGAGCAGGTTCGCCAAGGCAAGCCGGGCGCGGGCATGGCCGAGGCAGTGCGCCGGATGGGGATCGTCCTTGCCGAACATTTCCCGAAGGGCGAAGACAATCCCAACGAACTGCCCGACCGCCTGATCGAAATTTAGCCGCCTTCCGCTCCCCCTTGCTCGCCAAAGCGCAGCGCGGGGCTTGCCCCCCCTCTCGCCGGCAGGCCCGTATCGAGCCGGATGAGCGTCATTCCCTCCTGAAAGGAATTGCCATGACCCGCCCTGCCCCCGGCACCCCCATAGAGACACGCTGGGAAGGCCGCTTCATCACCGTCAGGCAGCAGGGAATGTGGGAATATGTGTCGCGCTCGCGCGGCATTCATGCCGCGGTAATCCTCCCCATCGACGAGGCACCGGACGGGCGTCATGTGATCCTGGTCGAGCAATATCGCGTGCCGCTTGGTCGCAACTGCCTTGAACTCCCCGCAGGGCTGGTCGGTGACGATTGCGCCGGCGAAGCCTCCGAAACCGCCGCCGAACGCGAACTTGAAGAGGAAACGGGTTACCGCGCTTCGCATTGGCAGATGGTCGGCGAATTCTTCAGCTCCCCGGGCATGGTGAGCGAAAGCTTTACCTTGCTCGTCGCGACGGGGCTCACGAAGGTCGGCCCGGGCGGCGGGGTCGATAACGAAGACATCATCGTCCACCGCGTGCCGCTGGCCAAGATCGAGTCCTTTGTGTCCGAAAAGCGCGCCGAGGGCTGCGGGATCGACGTGAGGGTCGCGATGCTGCTCGCGGGCGGGTTGCTGGGTGCCCCGGCCCCCCTCCCATAAAAGCGGGAGGCCGAATTCTCTACCGCCCCCCGAACCGCCACCGGAGCAGGGGGCGCGCCATCAGCAGTCCGGCGATGAAGCCGCCAACATGCGCCCAGATCGCAATCGAACCGAAGCCCGCGCCGCCTGCAAAGCCGAGCAGAAGCTGGACGCCGATCCACGCCGCGGCGAGCCAGAGCGCGCGTACCCAGTGGCTCGGGATCGGGCCAATCGCCGGCGCTTCGGAGCGGCTGAAAATCAGCGCGAAGACCGCGATCAGCGAGGAGATGGCTCCGCTCGCGCCGACCACGGGGACTGTCGAGCCCGGATCCGCAAGCCATTGCGCGAAAGACCCCGCATAGGCACCCGCGGCCAGCAGCGCGGCGGTCGCCGCCGAACCCAGCGGCGGTTCGAGCTGGCGGCCGATGAACAAGAGCACGACGAGGTTGAAGGCAAGGTGCAGAACCCCGCCGTGCAGAAAGGCCGAACTCAGCGGCGTCAGAAAGAAGGGCAGCATCACCCCCGGCGGCGCGACCAGCTCGGCGCCGAAGCGCGCCGGAATGAAGCCTGCGCCGACGAACGCCTGATGCTCGTATCCGGTCACCGCGAGAATGACCGCGACGGCGACGCAGAAGAGGGCAAAGCCCGTCGTCAGGGGCGCCTGTTGCCGGTTCATCGCGCGGGGTCCGACGTCGCTCAGATGAACTCGATCTTGGTCACCAGATAATATTTGTCGCCCGAGGGCACAGTGACTTCCACCTCGTCGTCGACGCGGCGGCCGATCAGCGCGCGGCCGAGCGGCGAGTTGTAGCTGATCTTGCCTTCCTTGGCGTCCGCTTCCGCCTGCCCGACAATCTGGTATTTCACCGGCTTGTCGTCCTCGTCGACGAGGGTGACCGTCGCGCCAAACACGATGCGGTCTCCCGACAACGTCGTCGGGTCGATGATCTGGGCGCGCGACAGCCGGTCTTCGAGATCGCCGATCGAGGCTTCGACCTGCCCCTGGCGCTCCTTGGCGGCGTGATATTCGGCATTTTCCGACAGGTCGCCATGCGCGCGCGCTTCCTCGATCGCATCGACGATCTGCGGTCGCTCGGCTTTGAGAGCGGCGAGTTGCGCGCTTAGCTTCTCATAGCCTTCTGCCAGCATCGGTACCTTTTCAACGCTTGCCATTATCCTGTTGTCCTTTGTCAATAATCCAGCGCCAGCGAAGTTCGCCGGGCGGCTGCGCCGCTGTTTCCGTCAATGTCGGGGATGGGAGCGGTGTCTCAATAATAGTCCTGAAGAGGCTTCACTTCAAGACTATGCGCGCGCAGTGCGCCGATGGCCTGGGTCGCAGCGTCGCTTCCGGCCGCAGTCGTGTAATAGGCGATATCGGCCGCAAGCGCCGAGGCGCGGATCGATTGCGAGTCCTGCAGGCTCTGCCACCCTTCGGTCGTGTTGAAGATCAGCTGCACGTCGCCGTCCTTGATGCGGTCGACGATGTGCGGCCGCCCCTCGGCAACCTTGTTGACGCGCTCGACAGCGATCCCCTGGCCTGCGAGATAGTCGGCGGTCCCGCCGGTCGCAATCACTTGCCATCCCCAGTCCGCAAGCCGCCGGACAGACTCGATGATCCGCGGCTTGTCGCTGTCCTTGACCGACACGAACAATCGCCCCCCGGTCGGCAGCCGGTCGCCCGCGCCAAGCTGTGCCTTGGCAAAGGCCAGATTGAAATCGCTGTCGATTCCCATCACTTCGCCCGTCGATTTCATCTCGGGGCTGAGCACCGGATCTGTGCCGGGGAAACGCGAGAAGGGGAAGACCGCTTCCTTCACCGCGACATGCGGAATATTGCGGTTGATCTTCGGCAGGTCGGCGAGGCGCTCGCCCGCCATGACGCGCGCCGCGATCTTCGCGATCGGCGAGCCCACCGCCTTCGCGACAAACGGGACGGTCCGGCTCGCGCGAGGATTGACCTCGATAAGATAGACCTCGTCCCCCTGCACGGCGAACTGGATGTTCATCAGCCCCCGCACCTCGAGCGCGCGCGCAAGCGCATCGGCTTGCCGCTCGATCTCGGCCACGACGGACGCCGGCAGGCTATAGGGCGGGATCGAGCAGGCGCTGTCGCCCGAATGGACGCCGGCTTCCTCAATATGCTGGAGGACACCTGCAACGACGACGTCGGTGCCGTCGCACAGCGCGTCGACGTCAACCTCGATCGCATCGCGCAGATAGCGGTCAATCAGGACCGGACTGTCGCCCGAAACCTGCACCGCGGTTTCGATATAATGCTCAAGCTGCGCCTGATCGTCGACGATCTCCATTGCGCGGCCGCCGAGCACATAGGAGGGGCGCGTGAGCACAGGATAACCGATACGCGCCGCGACCGCGACGGCTTCCTCGCGGCTGCGCGCGATGCCGTTTGCGGGCTGCTTCAGACCGAGCTTGTTCACGAGTGCGGCGAAACGCTCGCGGTCCTCGGCAAGGTCGATTGCGTCGGGAGAGGTGCCGAGGATCGGTATGCCCGCGTCAGAGAGCGCCTGCGCAAGCTTGAGCGGCGTCTGACCGCCAAACTGGACGATCACCCCGACAAGCTCGCCCTTCGACTGCTCGACATGCAGGATCTCAAGGACATCTTCGGCGGTCAGCGGCTCGAAATAGAGGCGCTCGGAGGTGTCATAGTCGGTCGACACCGTCTCGGGATTGCAGTTGACCATGATCGTTTCATAGCCCGCCTCATCCAGAGCAAAGCAGGCGTGACAGCAGCAATAGTCGAACTCGATTCCCTGCCCGATCCGGTTAGGTCCGCCGCCGAGAATGACGATTTTCTTGCGCTCGCTCGGGTTCGCTTCGCATTCCGCCTCGCCGAAAGTCGGCGCTTCATAGGTCGAATAGAGATAGGGCGTTCGCGCCTGAAACTCCGCTGCGCATGTGTCGATCGTCTTGAACACCGGGCGCACGCCGAGGCGGTGGCGCAGCGCGCGCACCTCGGCCTCGGTCACGCCGCCGGTCATCGCCTTGACGGCATCGTGGATAAGCCCGCTGCCGTGCGCGGTCGCACGCCTTGTGCCCGGCTGCAGATTCGCCGACTGGAGCGCAAGATAGGCGAGGCGCTTGTCCGAAAAGCCCATCGCCTTCAATCGCCGCAATCCCTCGGCATCGCGCGGCAGGCCGTTGCGGCACACACTCTCTTCCGCCGCGACAATCTCTGCGATGCGTTCGAGGAACCAGATGTCATAGCCTGCAACGCGGTTGATCTCTTTAAGCGGCAGACCCTCGCGGATCGCCTGCGCGGTGTTGAGCAGCCGGTCGGGGGTAGGCTGGGCGAGCTCGTTGCGGAGCTGGTCGTGCGATGCGCCTTTCAACCGGTCGACGACGTTGAAGCCGCTCAATCCGGTTTCGAGCCCGCGCAGCGCCTTTTGCAGGCTCTCGTGGATCGTGCGGCCGATCGCCATGACCTCGCCGACCGATTTCATCGTGGTCGACAGCGCCGGCTCAGCGCCCTTGAATTTCTCGAAGGCGAAGCGCGGAATCTTGGTAACAACATAGTCAATCGTGGGTTCGAACGACGCGGGCGTGACACCGGTGATGTCGTTCATGATCTCGTCGAGCGTGTAGCCGACCGCAAGCTTTGCCGCGACCTTCGCAATCGGGAAGCCCGTCGCCTTCGACGCAAGCGCCGAGGAGCGCGACACGCGCGGGTTCATTTCGATCACGATCAGGCGGCCGTCCTTGGGATTGACCGCGAACTGGACGTTCGACCCGCCCGTCTCGACCCCAATCTCGCGCAGCACCGCGATGCTGGCGTTGCGCATGATCTGATATTCCTTGTCGGTCAGCGTCAGCGCCGGCGCGACGGTGATGCTGTCGCCGGTGTGCACCCCCATCGGATCGACATTCTCGATCGAGCAGATGATGATGCAATTGTCCTTGCGGTCGCGCACCACCTCCATCTCATATTCCTTCCAGCCGAGGAGCGATTCCTCGATCAGGACTTCGGTGGTCGGCGACGCGATCAGGCCGCCGCGGACGATCTGCTCGAATTCCTCGCGGTTGTACGCGATGCCGCCGCCGGTACCGCCGAGCGTGAAGGAGGGCCGGATAATCGCGGGAAGGCCGGTGCGCTCAAGAATCTTCAGCGCTTCCTCGAGCGTGTGCGCGACGCCCGAGCGCGCGCTTTCGAGACCGATCTTGTCCATCGCGTCACGGAATTTCTGCCGGTCCTCGGCCTTGTCGATCGCCTCGGCATCGGCGCCGATCATCTCGACCCCGAACTTTGCGAGCGTACCGTCCTGCGCAAGCGCGAGCGCAGTGTTGAGCGCGGTCTGTCCGCCCATTGTCGGCAGCACGGCGTCGGGACGCTCCTTTTCGATGATCTTTGCCACGATTTCCGGCGTGATCGGTTCGACATAGGTCGCGTCGGCAAGGTCGGGATCGGTCATGATCGTCGCCGGATTGGAGTTGACGAGGACGATCCGGTAGCCCTCCTCCTTCAGCGCCTTGATCGCCTGCGTCCCCGAATAGTCGAACTCGCACGCCTGACCGATAACGATCGGGCCTGCGCCGATGACGAGGATGGATTGAATGTCGGTTCTTTTGGGCATTTCAGGCAGCTATCTTCAAAAGGCTTCCCCGCAAGGGGAAGGAAAGGGTGAGGATGTCAAAAGGGCGGCAGGCGAAGGCCGGGCGAGAATGGTGCGCCGGCCGCGATGCGGCCCCGCCGCGGCGGTGAAAAGACGGCGAGGGCAGCGGCGCGGCCTTGCCGCCTCGCGCCTCCTTCCCCGCCCCGGCGGGACGCGACTGAGCGAGCGCGGTGCCCGGGCTCACTGCCCGTTCCGATCGACGCCGATCTGCGGGTTCGTCCCGCCAACCTGGGCAATGAAAGCGAGCACGGGACGGACGATTGATGCGATCCATGCCGCATCGGGGACGACATCTTCATATTCGAATATCAGGTGGTGGCGCCCGACCCCGCGTGCCTCGGCAAAGCCGCGCGCGTGGGCGAGCTGCACCGCCTCATAGGGCAAGCGCCGGGCACAGGTGATGTGGAGCCGCACGCCCTCGCCCCAGCGTTCCGGGTGCGCTGCGGCATCAGCGGCCAGCGCACCGAGTTCATCGTCCATGCTCATTTCAGGCCGCCCACGAATTTTTCGAACAGATAGAAGCTGTCCTGCGGCCCCGGGCTGGCCTCGGGATGATATTGCACGCTGAACGCCTTTTTGCCGGTGATCGCGATGCCGCAGTTCGATCCGTCGAACAGGCTCTTGTGCGTTTCAACCACCCCTTCGGGCAGCGTCGCGGCATCGATCGCAAAGCCATGGTTCATGCTGGTAATTTCAACCACGCCGTCGTCGGCGCGCTGGACCGGATGATTGGCGCCGCGGTGGCCCTGGTGCATCTTCACCGTCTTTGCGCCGACCGCGAGCCCCAGCATCTGGTGGCCAAGACAGATGCCGAAGAGCGGAATGTCGCGCTCGAGCAGACCCTTGATCACGGGCACCGCATAATCGCCCGTTGCAGCCGGGTCGCCGGGGCCGTTCGAGAGGAACACGCCGTCGGGATCCTGGCTCAGCACCTCATCGAGAGTCGCGGTTGCAGGCACCACGGTGACGCGCGCACCGGCCTTTACAAGGTTGCGGAAAATATTGTCCTTCGCGCCATAGTCGATCGCAACGACATGCGGCCGCGCGCCGCCCCCGGCCTTCGCATAGCCATGTCCGAGCGTCCACGCGCCGCCGGTCCAGGCGCCGGTGTCGGTGCGGCTGACATCCTTTGCAAGGTCGAGCCCCTCGAGCCCCGACCAGCTTCGCGCCATCGCGAGCAATTCGTCGATATCGAACTTGCCCTGCGCGTTGTGCGCGATCGCTCCGTTCGGAGCACCGGCGTCGCGAATGCGGCGAGTAAGCGCACGCGTGTCGATGCCCGCGAGCCCGATCACCCCCTGCTCGGCCATCCATGCAGGAAGCGTCTGGACGCTGCGGAAATTGCTGGGGCTCGTTGGAAGCTCGCGCGTGATCGCACCGAGCGCGCCGTGCACGCCGCGCTCCATATCCTCAGGGTTCGCCCCGACATTGCCGATGTGGGGGAAGGTGAAAGTGACGATCTGTCCCGCATAACTGGGGTCGGTCAGAATTTCCTGATAGCCCGTCATCGAGGTGTTGAAGCAGATTTCGCCAACCGCTGCGCCGGCCGCGCCATAGCCGATACCCCACAGGATCGTGCCATCGGCGAGGACAAGAACGCCGGTCGCGCCCGAAGGCTGGATTCTGGGCGCGACGGATGGGTTGGCTGGTGCCATTTATATTGCTCCGGAGGGAAGGCTAAACGGCCGACCAACTAGGCGTCAAAAAAGTGATTCACAAGCTATCGGATTTGGAAACTTCCCGCTAAGAGTGCTTCTTTCCCACATGGCAGCGCAAAGAGGACACGCATGATTCGCGATGACATCAAGGCTGCGCAGGTTGCCGCGATGAAAGCGGGCGACAAGGCGCGTTTGGGCACGATCCGGCTGATGCTGGCCAAGATCAAGGATCGTGACATCGAACTGCGCACCGGCACCGCGCCCGCCGACGATGTGCTCGTCACCGATGTGCTTCAGAAAATGGTCAAGCAGCGCCGCGAATCGATCACCATGTATGAACAGGGGGGGCGGCAGGAACTCGCCGACGCCGAGGCGGCCGAGGTCGCGGTCATCGAGGAATTCCTCCCCGCCCAGCTTTCCGAAGCCGACGCGACCGCCGCAATCAAGGCGATTGTCGCCGAACTCGGCGCGACCAGCCTCAAGGACATGGGCCGCGTGATGGCGGCTGTGAAGGAGCGGCACGGATCCGAGCTCGACATGAGCAAGGCGAGCGGCTGGGTGAAGGCCGCGCTCGGCTGAACCCTCTTTCCGCACCCCGCTTGCCGGCGGGGTCCGGGGTGGGCATATCGAGATCATGACCCTCACCCCGCAATGGCTCGATGAACTGCGATCGCGTGTCACGCTGTCGACGCTGATCGGCCGCACGGTGAAAATCACGCGCGCGGGCCGTGAGTATAAGGCGTGCTGCCCCTTTCATAACGAGAAGACGCCAAGCTTCACGATCAACGACGAAAAGGGCTTTTACCACTGTTTTGGCTGCGGAGCGCATGGCGACGCGATCCGCTGGATGACCGATCAGCGCGGACTGTCGTTCATGGATGCGGTGAAGGAGCTGGCCGCAGAGGCCGGAATGGACGTCCCCGCTCCCGATCCCCGCGCAGCGAAGAAGGCGGAGGCGCAAGCGAGCCTGCGCGACGTGACGCATGCCGCGGCCGCGTGGTTTGCCCAGCAGCTTTCGAGCAGCAACGGCGCGCCGGCGCGCGAATATTTGAAAAAGCGCGGCATTTCCGATGCGACGCGCACCGCCTTCGGTTTCGGCCTCGCCCCCGACAGCCGCAGCGCGCTCAAGGAGGCCCTGGGGAAATTTCCCACCGCCATGCTGGTCGAGGCCGGCATGCTGATCGCCGTCGACGACAAGGAGCCTTACGACCGCTTTCGCGGGCGGCTGATGATCCCGATCCGCGACGCGCGCGGACGGGTGATTGCCTTTGGCGGACGCATTCTGGGAGACGGCGAGCCCAAATATCTCAACTCCCCCGACACGCCGCTGTTCGACAAGGGCCGTACCCTCTTCAATCTCGACAAGGCATCGCCCGCCTCGCGGCAGACGAACCGGATCCTCGTCGTCGAAGGCTATATGGACGTGATTGCGCTCGCTGAGGCGGGGGTTGCCGACGTGGTCGCGCCGCTTGGCACCGCGCTAACCGAAAATCAGCTCGCGATGCTATGGCGAATGGTTCCGGTGCCGATCCTTTGCTTCGACGGCGATGCAGCGGGTCAGAAGGCGGCGATGCGCGCCGCGGCGCGTGCTCTCCCGCTGCTCCGCCCCGGCTTCAGCCTCGCCTTCGCGACGCTGCCCGCGGGGCAGGACCCGGACGATATCGTCCGCGCGCGCGGTGCCGATGCATTTGCAGCGTTGCTCGGTGATGCCCAGCCGCTGGTCGAGCAGCTGTGGGCGCATGAGGTCGGAGCAGGACCGCTCGTGACGCCCGAGGAACGCGCCGCGCTCAAGACCCGCTTGCTTGGCCATGCCGACGCGATCGAAGATGCCGATGTGCGTCATCATTACCGCGAGGCCTTCCGCGAGCGCCTCGACGCCCTGTTCGCCCGAGCGCGCCCCGAGCGCAGCTCGCGCGTGCCTTGGGCGCCGCCTCAGCGAGGCACGCGGCGCTTTGCGCCCGATCCCAGATTGCAACCGCCGGGCGCCGAGACGCGTTCGATCGGGGCAGCCGGAATCGGCGCCCCCTATATGGCAGCGCTGCTCGGCGGATTGCTGCGCTATCCCGCGGCGCTGAGGCGCCACGATGAGGCTCTGGCGCGGCTCGCGATCGGCAATCCCGCCGACGCGGAATTGCTGGACGTGATGCTTGACATCGCAAACGCCCAGGAAGGGCTTGATTGCGAGGGCTTGCTTGCCATATTGGAGCCCATGAAAGTGTATAATAGGGCGATGACGTTGCTCAGAGCCGACGGAATGCACTTCTCGTTCAACCGACGGCTGGAAGACGGCGAAGAGGCCGCCGAGGCGCGTGAAACCGCGCTTCGCGATCTCGATGAATATATCGGCGTGCTGGTGACGCAGCCCGAAATTCGTGCCCGGCTTGCCGAGGCGACCGCGGATTTCCAGCGCACCATGGATGACGAAGGTTTGGCGCGCCAGCAGAAACTGCGCGCGATGGACGAGGATTTGACCCGCCGCCTGGCCGCGCTGTCCGACAGCAGCCGGGACTGACGACCCACTTATTTGCCCGCAGGCAGGATTGATAGATGGCCACCAAGAACACCGCCGAAACCGACGCTCCGCTGATTGACCTTAACGAAGCCGACGTCAAAAAGCTGATCGCGCGCGGCAAGAAGCGCGGCTACCTGACCTATGACGAACTGAACGCGGCGCTGCCGCAGGATGAGATGTCGTCGGAGCAGATCGAGGACATCATGTCGGCGATCAGCGACATGGGCATCAACATCGTCGAGAGCGACGAGGATGTGCAGGAAGAGGCCGAGCAGGACGCCGATGAGGAGGTCGACGTCAGCGCCGGCACGGGCTCGGTCTCCAACCCCGCGATCGAAAAGAAAAAGGAAACGGTCGATCGCACCGACGATCCGGTTCGCATGTACCTGCGCGAAATGGGGGCGGTCGAGCTCTTGAGCCGCGAGGGCGAGATTGCGATTGCAAAGCGCATCGAGGCGGGCCGCGACACCATGATCCTTGGGCTTTGCGAGAGCCCGCTGACCTTCAATGCGATCATCGAATGGTCGAACGCGCTCAACAATGGCGACATGCAGCTGCGCGAGATCGTTGATCTGGAAGCGATGCTGACCAAGGATCCCGCTCCTGAAAATCTCGAAAATGAGGAAGAGGACGACGGCGAGATCAGCGAGAAGACCGCCGGCGTCTCGTTCAAGGACGAGGATGAGGTCGAGGAAGAGCCCGAAGCCGACGAAGATGACGAAGACGGCGGCTCCGCCAAGAAGCGCGAAAGCTTCGAGGATGACGACGAGGACAATACGCTGAGCCTCGCGGCCATGGAAGAATTGCTGAAACCCGACGCGCTTGAGAAATTCGCCGCGATCACCAAGAGCTTCAAGGCGTTCCAGAAGCTACAGGAGGCGCGTCTTGAATCGCTGTCGGCGGGCGAGGAATTTCCCTCCACGTCGGAGAAGAAATATCACAAGCTGCGCGAGGAACTCACCGCGCAGGTCGAGAGCGTGCAGTTCCACGGCACCAAGATCGAATATCTGGTCGACCAGCTTTACAGCTACAACCGGCGCCTGACCGCGCTGGGCGGGCAGATGCTGCGCCTCGCCGAGCGCCACAAAGTGCCGCGCAAATCCTTCCTCGATCATTATGTCGGACGCGAGCTCGAAGAAAATTGGCTCGACGAGGTCGGCAAGATCGACAAGAAATGGGCCGCCTTTGCCGAGAATGAGGCGGCCGCCGTCGATCGCATTCGCGTTGAGATTTCAGAGATCGCGCAGGCGGCGGGCATGAGCCTGACCGAGTTTCGCCGCGTCGTGAACATGGTCCAGAAAGGCGAGCGCGAGGCGCGTATCGCCAAGAAGGAAATGGTCGAGGCGAACCTGCGCCTCGTGATCTCGATCGCGAAGAAATATACGAACCGCGGCCTGCAGTTCCTCGATCTCATCCAGGAAGGCAATATCGGGCTCATGAAGGCGGTCGATAAATTCGAGTATCGCCGCGGTTACAAATTCTCGACCTACGCCACCTGGTGGATCCGGCAGGCAATCACCCGCTCGATTGCGGACCAGGCTCGCACGATCCGCATCCCGGTCCATATGATCGAGACGATCAACAAGCTGGTGCGGTGCAGCCGCCAGTTCCTCCATGAATCGGGCCGCGAGCCGACGCCTGAGGAAATGGCCGAGCGCCTGTCGATGCCGCTCGAAAAGGTCCGCAAGGTGATGAAGATCGCCAAGGAGCCGATCAGCCTTGAAACTCCGATCGGGGACGAGGAAGACAGCCACCTTGGCGATTTCATCGAGGACAAGAATGCCGTCATTCCGGTCGATGCGGCGGTGCAGTCGAACCTCAAGGAAACGGTGACCCGCGTTCTCGCATCGCTGACGCCCCGCGAGGAACGCGTTCTGCGCATGCGCTTTGGCATCGGCATGAACACCGACCATACGCTCGAGGAAGTCGGTCAGCAGTTCAGCGTCACGCGCGAGCGCATCCGCCAGATCGAGGCGAAGGCGCTCCGCAAGCTGAAGCATCCAAGCCGCAGCCGAAAGATGCGCAGCTTCCTCGACCAGTAGCCGCCCCTTCCGGCCTTTTGTTCGTGCCGTGCGGGCCGAGACGCCCTCTTCCTTCCGCTGATCGCGGATCAGAAGCCTCTTTCGCCCGCACTCGCTTGAGCGGGAATGAGGGATCGCGTCCGCCATTCATCGAACAGTAACGGCGGCCGGTCTAACCGGTCGCCGCTTTGCCCAACGGTGGATTTAAGAAGATCGCCCTCGCCCGCGCGCGGCGGCATCTTCTCCCCCTGCCCAAGGCTCTAGCCATGAAAAAATTACAGGACTGATGGCGTAGTTTCCCGATCGATAGGAAAATTTCCCCCGAGGTTCCGCCGCCCACAGGGTGTCCCGAAAGTCAATCGGACGGAAAATCAGGCATTAGCGAATTTGGCACGCCCCTTGCGAAGCTCGGGATATGAGCATCGGGGAATACCCCGCAGCCAAGAGGAAAGACAATAAAATGGACAGCGAAACCACCAATCTCTTCCGCCGCCGCGACACGTTTTTCGGGATCTGCGAGGCCGTGGGCCAGGACTTTGGCTTCAATCCGCTTTGGCTGCGCCTTGCCTTCGTCGCGCCGCTCTTCTTTTTTCCGATTGAGACTTTTGCAGCCTATGCCCTGCTCGGCGCCATTGTCCTTGCCTCGCGGCTGATCCATCCGCGCACGGTGGCAGCGCCTGCCGCGGTGACGGCACAGCCGCAGTATCCGATCGAGGAAGACGCGGGCCTGGCGCTCGCCGCCTGACTTCAAGCCGGGCGCGGCGGGCTTCCCTCTCCCCGCTTGCCGCCCCGGCCCCCGCGGCCCCGCCATCCACGGGCCGCATGAAGGGACCGGCGCGCCCCTTGTGGGCCTGCCGGTCTTTTGCTTTTTGCACCGTCCCGCTTCGAGACGCCGTGAAGGCAAACGCTTCACCGCATTTCCGGACCGCTCATAAACGCTCCGTTTACGACGTTATTCTATGACAGGACCACGCGGTGAGATCGCGAAAGGAAGAGGCCCTGCCTCTGCGTGACAAGCAAGGATGAGCTGTTGAGCCAGTCGACCCAGCCCCGGACCCAGGCGCGCAGCGTTGCCGAGCTGCTCGACACGCTCGTTGCAAGCGATGGCACCGGCGCGCATCCCTATGTGAGGTCGGGGGCGCTCGCTACGGGTCCGGAGGCCATGCGCAATCTTGCCGACGCCGTGCATTTCCTTTGCTTGCTTCACGGTCGCTATCCGGGCGTGATCGACAGTGCGGCACGAAAGGCGGTCGACCCGGCTTCGCGCCGCTGGATGGACGAAGCGGCGCAAGCCTTCGCCGAAGAGCGCAGCGTTCTCTCCGCGATTGCCGCGGCGGCAGGCCCGATGCCGAGCACCCATGGCCAGGATCAATGCGAGGCGGCGGTGGCCGCGCAGCGCCGCGCTCTCGACATGCTCGCCGAATCCGATCGTCACGGCTGTGCGGTCGGCGCTGCGGTGGCGCTGACGCTCGATTGGCGGACGATCCGCGTCCTGCTCGATATCAGCGCGCAGCGGCTCGACCTCCCCGCCCGCCGCTGCACCCTCCCCGACCTGCGCGATACGGCGCGGCTCGCCAATCTTGTGGCCGATACGCCGGCGGCCGAACGGGCGATCGCCTTTGGCGCACAGCAGCTTATTACCCAGCATAGCGGCCTTTGGGACCTGCTTGCCGCGCGGGCCGAAAGCCGCACGCACGCTTGAGCCACGCCCGGGCGGCAGGAAGCCTCGACCAGCCATGGGGTTCCGCGCAGCAGTGCGCTCCGACGCCAACCGCTTGCACCTCCCCTTCACCCCCGCTATGCCGATCCCAGTTGACGTTCACGTTAAGGGAAAGGCTGCGCGACGATGCGTTTCGAAGGAACCAGCGCCTATATCGCCACCGACGATCTCAAGGTCGCGGTCAATGCCGCGACGATGTTGCGCCGTCCGCTGCTGGTGAAGGGCGAGCCCGGCACCGGCAAGACCGTGCTCGCAGAGGAAATCGCCAAGGCCTTCGACGCCCCGCTCATTACCTGGAACATCAAGTCGACGACCAAGGCGCAGCAGGGCCTTTACGAATATGATGCGGTCGCGCGGCTGCGCGATGGGCAGCTTGGCGAGGAACGCGTCCACGACATCCGCAACTACATCAAGAAGGGCAAGCTATGGGAAGCCTTCACCTCCCCGAAGCTGCCCGTGCTCCTGATCGACGAAATCGACAAGGCTGACATCGAGTTTCCGAACGACCTGCTCCAGGAACTCGATCGCATGGCGTTCCACGTCTATGAGACCGACGAGACGATCAGCGCGAAGGAGCGCCCAATCGTCGTGATCACCTCGAACAATGAGAAGGAATTGCCTGACGCCTTTTTGCGCCGCTGCTTCTTCCATTATATCAAATTTCCCGACCGCGACACGATGGCCGAGATCGTGGAGGTTCACTTCCCCGGCATCCAGAAGACGCTGGTCAGCCGGGCGATGGACATTTTCTACGACGTCCGCGAGGTGCCGGGGCTCAAGAAAAAGCCGTCGACGAGCGAACTGATCGACTGGCTGAAGCTGCTTCTCGCCGAGGATATGCCGCTTGAGGTCCTGCAGAACCGCGACGTCGGCAAGGCCATTCCGCCGCTTCACGGCGCGCTTCTCAAGAATGAGCAGGATGTGATGCTGTTCGAAAAGCTCGCATTCATGGCGCGCCGGCAGGGCGCCTGACGCGATGGAATATAGCGGCCGCTGCGCGTGCGGGGCGGTCGAAATCCGCATCCTCGGCAAGCCGCTCGCCGTGCGGCAATGCTGGTGCCGGCATTGCCAGCAGATTGCAGCGGGCGGACCAACGCACAATGCCGTTTTCCGGGCCGCCGACATCGGCATCGAAGGACCAACGGCGAGCCACGACTATGTCGCCGACAGCGGGAACATACTGACCCGCACCCATTGCCCGGCATGCGGTACGCCGATCCTGGGCGGTTCCTCGGCCCGGCCGGACATGCGGGCGGTGCGCCTCGGCGTACTCGACGAGGCGCACGGGCTCAGACCCACGATAGCCATCTGGACAAGCGAGGCGCCGCCTTGGGCGCTTCTCGATCCGGCGTTGGAGCAGTATCCGCAGCAGCCCCCAGCGCCGCCAGCGCCTCAGAGCTGATAAGCGACCTCGACGTCGCCCCAGCGGCGGCCGTTGATCACCGCGGGCATATAGACGTTGCGCACCGTCACATAGTTGGTGCCATCGCCCTCCTGGCGATAGACCGCCATGAAGAAGGGGGCATTGCTGCGCTTGGCCGCAGCGTCGGTCTCATCGAAAAGAATGCGGCCGTTGCGGCAATGCGCGGTGTCGTGCTCGATATCGCCCGTGGGCGCGCGCGAGCAGTCGGTGATGTGGGTCGGCAGAAAGCCGTTCATGTCGCCGGCCGACGACATGCGCACCTCGGGATGCTCGGTGACGATACGATCGAAAAGCGGACGCCAGTGGCGGTCGGCCCAGTCGCTCAGCGTCGTACGGAAGCGTTCCGGGTTCGATCCTGGAACGCGGACGTAGTCGGTGTCGAACAATTGCTCCATCGACAGTTCGCCGCGCGCAAGCGCATTTTCCGCAAGCGCCACGAACTCGTCGCGCACCTTCGCCGCGAGTTCGGCGACCGCCGAATCGCGCGGCGACACGCCCGCCGAAATCACCGCATTGAACATCCGGTTCGACACATTCTCCATTGAGAGAATGGAGTCGCGCGTTCCCTCCAGCGTGGCGCTATTGTCGCGCACCGACGTCACGACGCGGTCAAGCGCCTCGCGGACGCGCGCACCATTCGCGTGCACCATCGCGCTCGACTGCGCGATGCGGTCGCTCTGGTCGTCAAGAAGCGCAACAAGGTGGGTCGCGTCATGAAGTGCATCGGTAATCGTCTCGAATTGGGCTTCAGCACGGCTCGATTGCTCGACCCCTGACTGGATTTCGGCGACCAGACCGCTCGCTTCGCTCGCAAGGCTGCCGATCGAGCGGCGGATTTCATCGGTCGCACCGCGCGTGTTCTGCGCAAGCTTCTTCACTTCAGCGGCAACAACTGCAAAGGTTCGGCCTGCGTCGCCCGCACGCTCGGCCTCGATCGCGGCATTGAGCGCGAGCATGTTCGTGGTCTTGGCGATCGACTCGATCGACTGACTCACCTGCTGCACCTGCTCCATCACCGCGGCGAAATTGGTGACATGCTGGCCGAGCCGCGCGACAAGGTCGATCACCGAGCGAAATTCGGTGACCGCGGCGTTGACGCGGTCGGCACCGGCATCGAGCTGCTCGCAGGCGCGCGCCGAAAGCAGCTTCGCTTCGTCGGTCGAATCGGCGATCTGGCGCTGATCGGCCTCGAGCGCGACGACATATTCCTCAAGCCGGCCCAGTTCGGCGATCTGGCGGTCCATCTGGTCGGTCGCGCGCTTGATGCGTCCAGCGGCGTCGCTGCACCCGACAGCGAGCTCCCCGCAATCGCTCGCAACCGACTGATCGAGCAATTGTTCCGCTGGACGGATCGGATCATGTTTCATCGGCGCCCCACAATCATTGATTGTAAGCGCTATGCCCGACAATGGTTAATGTGGTCTCAACAGATGCGCGCGACGAGGGGATGAAGGAGCGGAATAGGTACAAGTCGCGCGGCGCTTGATGCCGTGGATGGAAAGCCCCAAGCTAACGTCCGTTTCCGACGCGCGACCCGGTGCGTGCGGCTATTTTTTCGAGCGCGTCCGTGGCGCGCTTCCCCCCGCTTCGCAGACCCCTATTTATATGATGAGTGCGACGGGGCTGCAAGCTGGAACGCACGGATTTCCGCGGCTCGTCGCATTTGAATTTTAGCTGTTGAAAACCGGTCACTTTTGATCAGGCGACCGACCCGATTCACCCTCGCACCCTTCCCATCGGCGCTCAGCGATGCGCAGAAGGGTCAGCATGACAAGGCTGATGAAGCAGCCGATCACCACCAGCGGCCACTGCGCTGCGCCGCACGCAATGCCGATCACGGCCGCCAGCCACAGATGCGCGGCGGTCGTCAAATTATGCACTTCGCCGCGACTGAATACGATCAGCCCGGCACCGATAATACCGATGAACCCCCCGGTCGCCTCGAAGATACGGAGCGGGTCCATCCGGTCCCCGCTGCCCAGTTGGCCATAGAGCGCAAGCACCGATACCGTCATCATCGCGGCAGAAAAGCAGATAAGCCCGTGTGTGCGAAGCCCGGCTGCATGGCCACGAATCTCGCGGTCGAGCCCCAGAAACAAGCCCAGAAGCGCCGCGACGCCCAGTCGCGACAGCAGGTCGAAATCGACCCAGTGCACCAATGTCGGCGGATTGAGTTCCATCGCTTCCATAGCGCAGGGGAAGAAAAAGGGTTCCGGCCGCTGGAACCAGAGGATGGCTGCGGGCAGGAGAAAAGGAGCGACCGGTTCCCCCGGCGGAAATGGCACGCTTTGAGAAGCGTGTTTGCAAACCAGATCCCAGACGAATCGGCGAGTTGGGAGATTATTCAGCACGTCAGCCTCAACGGGGCTGTCGCGCCCGATGACCTTGAAGATAAGGACAGGCCGCCTCTCCCGGGACGGTCTCGCGACCGCGCGGAGGCCTTGCCGAAGCTCTTCAGATCCAAGACAGCGCGGCAAAAATTATGCGGCCTTCCCTTTTCATTCCGCTTTTCGCTTGAAGAGTGGGTTGGGCTTGCAGAGCAAACCGGGACTCGCCATGTCGGCGACACCCCGCTCCTGGCGGGACCCACATCCCTCGATCGCGCCCCAATCCCGCGGTTCGGCTCGTCGTGCCGCGTTGTTTGGAGTAGAAGCTCTTCAACCCGCGGCGAGCTGTCTCGCGCAGTCAACGTCGAGCGCGCAGTCTACACACCAAGTGCGCAGCAGGTTCGGGCACCAATCGGCTGTGTCGATGACCTCTTGCCACATTATAGATCCTGGCCTGGCTCACTCCAGACGGCGCTGGGCGCGGCGGAATACCGGCTTCAGATTGGATGATATGACGCCCTATCCGGATGAGACGACGCGCCGCTGCTGCGAAGATATGGCGGAGGCGACGGCGGCCGGTTATCGCAGCAAGGCTGCGATGCCCCCGGTTGACGATGCATGGCGGGAACGCCTCAAATTGAAGCTGCGCGCCGTCGTTCCCCGAAGATGGGCGACATTTGATTCCGGACATACTCGTATCGCGGACATCGTTCTCCGTCTCCTTTGCCAGTTGGAAGCCAAGCGCGCTTTGCCGGGTGCACGGCCCTCTTCGCGGCGCGACCGTTCCCTTACTATCGCAGCTGACTTTCGGATCGGACGGCGAGTTCGGGGTCGCGCACGGGGACGATTATATCCTCAGCGAGCAACTGATCTCGGCCGCCGGTCTACAGAGGCGGAAACAGCCCTTTGGCATCGCTCGCGATTGTTGGTTTCTCGTCCGAACATCAAAGCATCTATCTCTGATTGACGAACCGCCTGCGGCTGACCTTGTTCGCCCGCAAGAGGCCGGAAACGGTTCCTTTAAGAGCGGGCGCCCAGAGTGACGAAGCTCAGCTGACCGATAATCGCCCTTTGAAGTCCCGGAGCTCCGATTTTCAACTCTTCGCGAGTCAAGCGGAACGCTATGACGCTATGTTACCGGCGGCGCGGCGCTGCATCGCGCATTCGCGATCGAGAAAGTCGAGCAGGGCACGAATGGAGGGCAGCAGGCCTCGCCGCGAAGGAAACACCGCATGGACAATGCCGGCGCGAGGCCGCCAGGCCGGCAGCACATGGACAAGCCGCCCGGCTGCTATATCTCTCCAGATCATCATCGTAGGAAGCTGAACGACGCCCACGCCAGCCATCGCGGCTTCGCGCAATGCCGCCATGTCATCAGTAACGAGACGCGGCCGGTGCGGAATGACCGCCTCCTGACCATCGTCATGGCCAAGCCGCCAACAATGCTCGCGATGCGGGGGGCCGAGATCGAGGCTCGGCAGCCCAGCAAGATCGCCTGGCGATGACAGCGTCTCCGTAACCAGCGCCGGGCTAGCGACCAGATGCTGCGTGCTTTCATCAAGGCGGCGCATGACGAGATCGGTCGGCTCCAGCGGCGGGAAGCGAACACGGATCGCGATATCGAAGCCCTCGGCGATCACGTCGACGCGTCGGTTGCTGCTTTCCAGATGCACCTCGACGGCGGGGTTCTCGAGCATGAACCGGGCGATCAGCGCGCCGAACTGGAAGTTGGCGAGCGCAACCGGGCAGCTTACCCTAACGACGCCGCGCGGTTCGGCGCGGACCTGCGCGATCACCTGTTCGGCGGCCTCGGCTTCGACCAGCATGGCGACGCAGCGATCATGGAACTCGCGGCCAATCTCGGTGACGGAAAAATGGCGCGACGAGCGGTTGAGCAAGCGCACACCCAGGCGCTCCTCCAGCAGCAGGATGCGGCGGCTGAGTTTGGATTTCTGAATGCCGAGCGCGCGTCCGGCGGCCGCGAAGCCGCCGTGATCGACCGTCTGGACGAAGTAATAAAGTAGAACGCAGCGACGGGATTTACAATCTTCCGGCCCCGAGGTCGCAGATCTATTTTCGGCGTAACAGCGAGGAAGCCAAGGAGCGCCTCGCGACGGAGACAAAGCATGACCAAACAAATCCTCGGGCGTTACGGCAACAATCGCGGCCATTGGGTAGGCGACGGCTTCCCCGTTCGTTCGCTCTTTTCCTACAATTCGCTGGGCGGGCACGTCAGTCCGTTTCTGCTGCTCGACTATGCGGGTCCGCAGTATTTCGAGCCGACCACGGACCGACGCGGCGTCGGTCAGCACCCGCATCGCGGCTTCGAGACCGTCACCATCGTATATGATGGCGAGGTCGAGCATCGGGATTCCGCTGGCAATGGCGGCGTCATTGGCCCGGGCGACGTGCAGTGGATGACGGCGGCTGGCGGGATCATCCATGAGGAATATCATTCACCCGCAGAAGATGAGACAGACAATGTCGCCGCGTTCAGCGGCGGCGTGTGCGGCGTTCAGCACGGCGACGGCGTATCGGCTGGAGGCGGATATGCGGCTTC